>CAVYSY010000050.1:0-209166 GCA_963771175.1 uncultured delta proteobacterium | reverse complement strand
CGGCGGACGGCGCAGTCCCACCATCTGACAGCCGGGTGACGACCGCGGCGCCTGTCATGTCGAGCGGCGCGCCTCCAATGTTCGTGAGCCGCACCGTCGCCTGCTTCGCGCTGTCGACCTCCACGGATCCGAAATTGAGCGTGGTGAGCGGAGTACCGCCATCAAGGGTAAGCTGCGCCCTCGCTTCGTTGCCCCTGCCCGAAAGACTCAGCCTGTGAGGGCTGTTATCGGCCGTACTCCCCACGGTGATGGTTCCAATGAACTCCCCAGTCGTGCCAGGCGTGAACTTCGCCTTGAAGGTTTTACTGGGATCGGCAGGCGTGAGGATCACAGGGGTGAAACCCACCAATTCGAACCGCGAGGAGGAACTGGACACCGTTGTGAGAGTGATATCGAAGGTACCGTTATTGGTGAAGGTGACATCCCTCTCCGCGAACGACCCGACGGGCACGTCACCGAAGTCGATGGCGGTAGTGGACACGTGCAGCAAGACCTCTCCATCACCAGCGAGATTGATGGTGACCGTGCTCTGGGTCGGGTCATTGGTATTGAAGGTGATGCTCCCTGTGGCCAAGTTCTGTTCGATGGGATGGAACGTCACCTGAAGTGTCTTCGAGCTGCCCGCGTCCAGCAGGCTGAACGGCAGCATCGAGTCGAGCCCGAAGGGCCCAGTCACCTGGATGTCGGTAATCTTCAGGGTACCACTGCCGGTATTGCTCACGGTCAGTTCCTTGGGCGCGCTGGCAGTCCCGACGGTCTGGGAGCCAAAGTCGAGTGCCGTGGGACTCGCCTGGACGGTGGGCTTCACCCCCCTGCCGGAGAGGTACACGGTGGCGGAAGGCGTGGTCTCGTAATCCGTGGTGAGGGTGAGCGAGCCCGGAAGCACGCCCTCGCTCGTGGGAGTGAACGTCACCAAGAGCACTTTGTTCGCCCCACTCGCCAGCGAGAACAATCCGCTCGTGACCACCGAGAAGGGCGGGGCGACGGAGACGGTGTTGATGGTGATGGGGCCGCTTCCCGTATTGCTCAGCGTCACCTCCCTGGCCACGCTCGGGGTGTTCACTCGCTGCTCACCGAAGTCGAGCGGGGCGTTGGCGGAGGTGCTGGGATCACCGCGAGCATGGGCTTCACCCCCGAGCCCGACAGGTTGACGGTGGCCGCGGGCGTGCTTGGGTCATTGCTGGAGAAGGTGAGCATGCCCGAGAGCGAGCCCTCGCTCGTGGGGCTGAACGTCACGGAGAGGGACTTTGAACCGTCAGGCGCCAACTCGAACCCAGCGGTCGACGACACCGCGAAGGGTCCGTCGGTGGTCACGCCGCTGACCTTCAGCGTCTCGGTACCGGAGTTGCGCACCATCACCGTCTGGGGCCCGCTGGTGGTGCCCACTCTCTGCTGACCGAAGTTGATGGGGGTTGGACTCAGCGCGATGGTGGGCTTGATGCCCGTGCCCTTCAGGGGGAGGTTGACCGTGGGCCTGTCCGGGTCATCGCTCGCTACGGCGAGGGTGCCCGACTGGTCCGTGCCCGCGACGATAGGACTGAACCGCACCGAGAGGGTGTGGGTGCCGCCATCCGCCGCCACCGGGAACCCAGCGGACGACAACACCTCGAAGGGTCCGCTGGTGATGGTCGCGGAGCTGACGTTCAGCTGGGAGGAGCCGGGGTTGCTCACCGTGACCGTCTGCCAATCGCTGGAGGTGTTCACGCTCTGAGCGGCAAAGATGAGGCCCGCGTCTGGACTCAGCACGATGGTGGGCTTGATGCCCGTGCCCGACAGGGGGAGGTTGGCCGTGGGCCTGTCCGGGTCATCGCTCGTTACGGTGAGGACACCCGGCTGGTTGCCCTCGGCCGAGGGACTGAACCTCACCGAGAGGTCGTAGGAGCCACCATCCGCCGCAACCTGGAACCCCCCGTCCGTCGACACCTCGTAGGGGCCGCTGGTGATGGCCACGGCGCTGACGTTCAGGCTCGCGGAACCCGTGTTGCTCACCGTTACCGTCTGATAGCCGCTGGAGGTCTTCACCAGCTGCGACTCAAAGGTGAGTGGGTTCGGGCTCGCCCGATGGTGGACTTCACCCCCGTGCCCGATAGGGGGACGTCGAAAGTCGGTCTGACCGGGTCAGTGGTCTCGATGGTGAGGGTGCCCTGGCCCACTCCCGCGTCCGTGGGATTGAACGTCACGGGGAATGACACGCTGGAGCCCACCGTCACCTTCTGCGGAAATCCCGCGTCCGTGGTCACGACGAAAGGCTCACCGGGGCCGATGTAGACCTTCGTAATATTGAACAAGTAGGCGGAGGGCACGTCACCCACGTTGCGCACGGTCACCGTCTGCGCCGTGCTCGTGCTGTTCACGCGCTGCGCCCCAAAGGTGAGCGACTCGGGGCTCACCTCGGCGGCGAACGGCACTCCCCTGCCGGAGAGGGGGAGGTCCACCCTCGGATTGTTGGCCGGAAAGCCCGGCATCCGTTTCATCGCTGGTGAAGGAGAGAATGCCCGAGGCCACGCCACCATCCGTGCCGCCATCGACAGCGGGCGTGAACGTCACCACCAAGTCCTTTGTTTGGCCCGGAGTCAGGTCGAATGGCACAGTTCCGAGAGGGAGTCAGGACAACGGTAAAGGTCCCACCGACGGCATCCTGGATGGAGGGGGTGATCGACTTGACAGTCGCCTCACCGGTGTTTTGCACCTTTACGGGCTGCGGAGCACTGGTGGTGCCCTCCTGCTGATTGCCAAAATCCAAACTGCCGCCGTCGGGGATGAGGATCGCGAGGGTCCGTGGCAGGTAGGTGAAGGTGAGCTCGACATGGGAGAGACAATACTCAGACGTCTTGTTGCCATTGTTTGAACCGGAGACCTCCACCACCAGGGTATTCACACCGCCGCTGACGTACCCGGGAATGGGGGTGGCGGGGGGGGTGGCGGGAATGGGGTCGGGGTAGCGTGTCTCCCAAGCGGTCTCGCAAGTCTTGCCCACGTTGCACCAGTTGCTCTCCGACGAAGAATGCGTGGGGCTCAAGACCTGACCGGGCTGACCATTCCGACCATTCAGCGTGACGCGGATGGTCTCAGTACCATCACCATCTTCGGTGTTGCTGAGTCGGCCATACACCTTCGCCTTGACCGCCACCACCACCGCGCCGGGGAACGGGTCCTGAAAAGTCTGAGTGAGAGCCGCGTATGTGTTGTCATTTCCGGACGTGTTCGTCACGCATTGGTAGCCCGGACTGGTGCGACAATTGAGGCATCCTTCGATTGCCCCGGACCACAGCACGTCGGTGGAGGCGTCAGCAACGAGCGCACTGGGCGTCCGCCCCAGCGAGTCCACCGGGGTCACCCTTTCCGGTCCGGAGGGTGTACAGGCAGCGAGTACCGCCAGCACCAGGGCCGCGGTCAGGAAATTGAATCGGAGCACTTGTCCCTCCCCAGAACACAGCGATAAGTTGCTACCCGCGCGTAAGCTTACCTCCCTTTACCCGGGGAGCAATGGCCCCCCAGCGCGCCGCTGGCGGGACGCCGTGCGATTCCCGAGGAAGCGCGTCGCCCTGCCCGATCGCGGAACCGCCGGGCAACCGGCCAGATGCTCCGTTCCGGGGCACGAGGACCCGCCGCTACCAACGATTCCTTCCCGCCCCCCATCCGGCCTATCATCCAGCACCTCCCAAGAGGAGAAAAGGAGTTCAACGCTCATGAAGCGCAACAAGGCGTCCCTCTGGCTCGGCACCCTCGTGGTGCTCGCCGGATGCCCCGGACCCGAACAGAAGCTGAGCGCTGTGACGGTGACATGTGCCCCCGCCTCCGTGGTCGCCGGGCAGTCCTCGCAGTGCACGGCCAGCGCCACGGACCAGGATGGCCAGCCCTTCACCGTCTCCGGCTACACCTGGACGTCCAGCGACACCTCCGTGGCGCAGGTGGACCCGACGGGCAAGGTCACCACCCTCTCCGCCGGAACGCCGACCATCCGCGCCAGTGCCACCGAGAACGAGGTCACCCAGGCGGGCCAGGCCACCCTCTCGGTCACGCCACAACTGGGCGGCGTCACTGTGAGCTGTAACCCCACCTCCCTGGAGACCGGGCAGTCCTCGCAATGCACGGCCAACGCCACCGATGTGAGCGGTCAGCCCCTCACCCCTACTGGCTATACCTGGACGTCCAGCGACACCTCTGTGGCGCAGGTGGACTCGACGGGCAAGGTCACCGCCCTCGCCAGGGGAACGCCGGCCATTCGCGCCAGTGCCACCTGGGGCGGGGTCACCAAGGAGGGGCAGGCCACCCTCACGCTCGTCCAGCCCACCCTCCATGACACCTCCATCACCGCCAGCGAGACGTGGCTCGCGGCCAACAACCCGCACGTGGTGCGCGGCGCCCTTGAGGTCCTCGGTGGCGCCACGCTCACCATCGAGGCGGGGGTGGAGCTCCGCTTCGATCAGGACTCCGAGCTGCGCGTCACCACCGGGGAACTCCGGGCGATGGGAACCCAGGAGGCGCCCATCCGCATAGTGGCTAGACAGAGCGCGCCCACCAAGGGTTACTGGCGCGGCGTGGTGCTCGCCGCCGCGGGGAGTACCTCGGAGCTCAACCATGTCACGTTGAGTCACTGTGGCAATGCCCAGGGCAGGGGCGCCTGCCTCGCCCTGGAGAACCAAGCCGCGCCGGTGCTCCGCCACGTATCGGTGCGCGACAGCGGCTCCGCAGGCGTGCTGGTGGCCGATGATGGCAGTGCCTTCGGCGCGGAGTCCACCACCCTCAGCGTCTCCGGGAGCGAGGGGTACGCGGTGCGCATCGGCTCCAATCAGGCCGGTACGCTTCCCCCCGAGAGCAGCTTCACCAGCAACACCCGCCAGGCCATCGAGCTCCGGGGCAGTGTCTCCCGCCACGCAGACCTGGCCGAATCTTGGCATCCCCTACGTCGTGAACGATTATGTCGAAGTAAGAGACGTTACCACCAAGCCCACCCTCACCATTCCCGCCGGCACGGTGTTGCGCTTCGGGCCTGACTGCACTCTGCGCCCCGGCGGTCGCGATCCGGGAACGCTGCTCGTGAATGGAGCCCCGGACGCTCCCGTCCTCTTCTCCGCGGATTCGGACAACCCCCAGCCCGGCCACTGGCTGGGCCTGATCGTGGGTGATCAGTCCGGCAACACCCGCATCTCCCACGCTGTCATCGAGTACGGGGGAGGCAAGAATAGCGACAGTCTCGGAAACCTGACGATCAGTGGGGCACCAGCCCGCCCCGTCATTGATAACGTCACGGTTCGGAAGAGCAGCCTGTACGGCTTCGTCCTGGACTCAGGCGCAGCCTTCGGCCCGGGCTCGACTGCACTTCGCGCGCACGACAACGGCAGCTACGCCATTGCCGTGGAGCCCAACGACGCTGCCTCCATCCCCACCGGCGGCACCTTCAGCGGCAATGGACGCGACGCGGTGCTGATCCGCGTGGGCCACGTGTACTCCACCCTGACGTGGCCGAAACTCAGCATTCCCTACGTGATCAACCATTTCATGGACGTAGGTGGCAGCACTCGCCAGACGCTGACCCTTCAGCCGGGCACGGAAGTGCGGTTTGGCCCGGCAGGTGGAATCAGTGTCGGCGCCGATGGAAGGCCCGGTAAGCTGATGGCGCTCGGAACCTATGAGGAGCGAATCCACTTTGTCCCGGACACGCTCACTCCCACCAAGGGATTCTGGCGCGGGCTGCACTTCTGGGATGTCGCTGACACCGCTCTTGAATTCACCCGCATCACTCATGCCGGGGCGGGCGGCCCCGGCTCCAGCGTCGGCACGGGCAACCTGAACGTCTACATGAGCACCGTCACCTTTTTCTATGTAGGGAACAGCCATTTCACTGACTCGTCTGGATGCGGTGTCACCAGGAGCGACGGAACCCGCTCCGGCACCAGCGCCGTCACGTATGACTTCAGCTTCAACACCTTCAGCAACAACGACGGCGGGAACGTGTGCACCAACTGACGGCACCGGGCTGAAATAGCCCGAGCCCGTCCTCGACCCCTGCCGCCACTCCAGGCTGCGGGGGTTTGTTTTTCCAGGAGCGGCACGAGCTTGGTGCACATCCTCACCGACAATATGGACTTCGAAGCCGCATACCTGGCGGGAGACGTCCCACACCGAGGGCAGCTGCCCGCCCTGGAGTCCACCACCACAGATCGCTACTCCCCAGTGAGTGTGCTCCCCGCGCTCGATATCAGCCTCGACTACAGCTACAGCGCGACCAACACCAACAGCGCCCAGCAGAACACCGTCAACAAGACCTTCACCCTGAACGCGGGGGACAAGCTGGAGGTGGGCACCTGCAACCTGCCGGGATCCTCGGTTTCGGGGGATACCCACCTGCGCCTGTACGGCGTCAGCGGCACCGAGGTGGCCTACAACGATGACAACTGCGGCGGCCTAATAGCCGGGCGGCGGGGATTTCGAGAAGAGGGGCCTGCTCAGCTCCGGGGCGGAACGACGCCAATCCGGACGAGGAACCGGGCCTTTCGCTCCAGTTCCCGCTGCAGATCGTGCAAGTGTCGGGCTGAGTCACGCACCACGAGCACACTGGAGGACGGGCTCACCGGTGAGGGCATGGGAGACGGAGGACTCATGCTCCGCCGCCGTTCCGGCACGGGCTGCGCGGCATTCCGTTCGACCGGCGCGCTCCGGGCCTTACCGATCAACGCCTGCCGGACCGGCAGCGGTGGCACGCGATCATCGATCGCACGGCCGTAGAGCCACGCACCGCGCCGCCAGAGCACGTCGTAGCGCAGGAACAACAACATCCAGAACCGGTCGCGCATCTCGATGACCTTGACGAGGGACGGTGCCCCCCCCATCGCGCGCGTCCCCTTGCAGCCCGAGCATCGCTCTCAGCTTGTCGGCGACCTGCTCCGCCTCTTCCTTCGCTCCATGGACACTACCTCCCGTGTAGCCGACTTATGGGGGTGTCCACAAAACCCCGGGGCAGGCTCACCCTTCCCAGATCAGCGCTGGGGCGGAATGGCGCCGATCCGGACGAGGAATCGGGTCTTCCGCTCCAACTCACGCTGCAAATCATTCAGGTGCCGGGCCGAGTCGCGCGCGGGCCCACTGGAAGGCGTGCTCACGCGTGTGGGCATGAGGGGAGGAGGACTGACGATGCGCCGCTGCTCCGACACCGTCCGCGTTGCGTCACGCGCGACCGGCGCACTCCGGAACTTCCGGAAGACCGACTGCCGGATCGGGAGCGGAGGCACGCGCTCATCGACCGCACGGCCGTAGAGCCACGCACCACATCGCCAGAGGACGTCGTAGCGCTGGAACAACAGCGTCCAGAACCGGTCGCGCATCTCGATGACCTTGACGAGGGACGGTGCCCCCCCTTCGACCGCGTCCCCTTGCTGCCCGAGCATCGTTCGCAGCTTGTCGGCGACCTGCTCCGCCTCGCGGAGATCGGCGGCGGCTACCGGCGAGCGGCCGGTGATCCTCCCCTCGTTCCTCCGAAACAACGCGGCGAGCGCCAGACAGTCCTCCAGGACATCTTGCCGAACCTGGAGCCGGACTTCATCGATGTCGGCATCGGCAAGGAGGCCCGCCTCGGCAAGGGCATCGGCGGCCTTGCGCAGCTTGCGACGCAGGACTTGCGCCCGCTCGAAGAGCACCCCGAACGGTGCACTCCGGAGTTCGCGATGCACCTGCAGCGCGGCGAAGACCAACCCCTGGGCGAGTCGCGGGAGCAGCGAGAGCTCCACCACGTTCACGTCGGGCAGCTTGCCGACGACCACCGCCCCGCTGCCCAGCACGTTCTCAACGCCGCGCGACACGTTGTGGTAGGCGAGCACGACGTCGGCACAGCACTCTTCGATGACGCTTGGGTCGAGGAGCTTCGCGGCACCGAGGAACGCATCGTAGGCCGCCTGAGAGCCGACGCTCTCGAGTTCACTCTCGAAAGCATCCGCCTGCCCGTTCCCCGATGTTTCCGACCCGCTGTCACCAGCATCCTCTTCCATGGGGACAGATTAATCGAGCGATCTCCGAGGCTGCAACGCACCGCCCCCCCTCTCGGGAGGGGTGCGCTTCCAGGGGAAGCGCTGAAACGGTGAAGCCCGGCACGCGGGGCAAGCTGCCACCGACGTGCCGGGCCGTATCGAGGTGATCCCCTCGGGACCAGTCAGGCCTCGAGAGCATTCGATAAATCCGGGAGTTCGCAAGCTGGGCGCTCCAAAGAGCAGCCACTCCAACCGTGCGGTGGGCCCCCCGCGACGATCACGCCTACGTCTTCTTCGCCTCGACAGTGGCGGCGTACAGGAAGAGTGCCTTGCGCCAAGCGTTCCGGTTCTCGGGCGTGCCCGAGGTGTGGCAATTCTCAGCGGCAACGGTCCAGTTCCGGGCCCTCGCGGCCTTGGTGAAATTGTCGAACAGGAAGTCCTTGCCCGGCTTGTTTCCCTTTCCCGGGAACTTGCCCACCCCCACGTTGTAGACGATATCGAGCAGCCCGCGACGGGCGGCGCGGGGATAGCTGTGGAAGTCGGGGAAGTAGCGCTCGAGGTGAGGGAGGAACTCCCCGACGAGCCGCTCCTTGGCGAGAGCACGGATGGTCTGGTCGGTGAGAGCGATGCTCGGCCGCAGCGCGTACTCCGTGGCCCACATGGCCTTGGGCAGCGCCTGGACGCCACGGAAGGCCCTTTCGATTTCCGCCTCCGTCGCCGGCTTGCCTGTGTCCATGTTCTGGAAGGGCAGCCCCTTGGCCGCCATCTTGTCGTTGGGACCGTTCTTCTCCAGGCGGCTGAGCAGATTGCCGGCCCCCACTGTCACATGGCCCTCAGTGTCCCGGTACATGTACGCAACGACCCCCTCCCAGGCGGTGATGTCGAGCCACATCTCGTCGAAGGTGATGGCCCCTTTCTGGTCTCCCGTCTCGACCGGCGGCGCTGGGTTCGTGGTGAGTCCCGACTTGCGCCGCTTCGGCTTCGGGGGCCGCTGCATCAGCGTGACCCCCTCCTCCGAGCAGATCCAGTCGGCATCCGGATCCCAGGACAGTCCCTGCCCCTTGAAGGCGGAGTACCTGGCCTCGTCGAAGTCCAGGTAGGCCGCCATGGGGCCTGGCTTGCCGTCGCGCGCCGCGGCCGGGAACGCGAGGATCGCGAAGGCCCGCGGCTCTGCCTCGGGAATGAGGCAGAGCGGTGCCAGAGGCGCCGTGGGCTTCAGGGGCACCGCAGGCACCGCGGGCGCCAGGGGATCGGCGGCCCAGGGCAGGTGTCGTTCTCCCAGATATCCCTCGAAGACCCCGTCATCCTGCAAAGCAATCTGGATTCTGGTGGCACGGTAGTCCGGGGGCTCCGACCCGGCGGCCGCCGCCGGTTCCACCAGCGCCACCTCGAACATGAGATTGGCGCGCGGGGCCACGCCCGAGATCTTTCCGCTCACCTCCCAGGTGCCTTGCCAGGTCCTGTCGTAATCGAGTCTGAAGTCCTCGAGCTTCGGCTTCGGGAGCCGGATGAAGTCCCTCTGTTCGAGCAGCAGCGTCTGTGGGCCGCCCGCCCGGCTTGCCCCCCAGAGCTGCCAGCCAAACTCGTAGCTTCCGACTTCCTCCTCGCCCACGTCCGCGAGCTGCTCACAGGAGTCGTCCGTGAAGCCAATTGCCCACTCCCGGTCGCCCGACCACCAGCTTCCCGCCTCCCACCGGTGCGAAAAGGCGCTCCGAGGAGTCCCGGCCGCGATCTCGGTCGAGCCGTCATCCACCTCGATGACGCGCAGTTCGAGCTCCGCCTTCTTGAAGATCCACCCGAAGTCGGGAGAGAAGGTCACGAGCGCTCCCAGGAGCATCTCCTCCGGCTTGGGCAGCTTCGTGTTGACGGCGCAGGTGTTTTTAAACCGGAGGGACGGCGGGAAGGTGGCCGTGTCGGCGTGGGGAAAGTCCGGCGAGAGGGAGAACCCCACCAGCCCCTCCCCGACCAGACGCTGGGCCACCACATCGATGACGGGAGTCTTGCCCTCGACCTCGACGTGGAACTTCCCATCCGGCGCGACCTTCATCACCGCGCCATCCACGGGGTACGACGCCGTCTTCCCCGCACTCGTCACCAACCAGGTGAGCCCACACGGCACGTCCCCGGGCTTGAAGTTCTTGCCCTTGCCACGGATGGGGACGTCGATGAGCAGCTCGCTCGGGCTCGCGAGGTTCCGCATGGCCGCGGCGTCCATCGGGTCGAACGTGATGGAGGTCCGCGGAACGAGCACGAAGGAGATGGAGTCCCGATATCCCGCGCTCAGGCGGGCCGACTCGGTCTCCCTCAAGGCATTCTGGGCCGGAGCGGCGGTCTGTCCTGCGGTGCTCTGCGTGCTCATTTGACGAGTCCCAAGTCAGTGGAGGTGACCTCAGGGGTGGACGCTGCCTGGACGGCGATGCCATGGATCATGAGCGGGTCGCCTTCCCTGGCTACCCGGGGGCGCCAGGTGAAGCGGAAGGGCCCCGAGTCCTTCTTGAGCGCGGCCTTGGGGAGGGTGGCCTCGAAGACCCCCGTCTCCGTGCAGCGCCCAAAATGGGCGCGGGCCGAGACCGTGTAGCGGATGGACCCGGTGATGCTCGCGTCCTCCTGCCACAGCGCCTCCACCGGCTGATCGCTGGCGCCGTCCGCGAGCAGGTCTCCGGTGGGGGCGGAGAGCTCCTGCCCCACGCCCGCCCGGCTCATCCGCTCACAGACGATCTGCAAATCGATGTCCGTGGGGACATAGCGGGCCTTGCCCACGAACCGGAGCTCCGACTTCCTGGTCTCCAGCGTGAGCTCATCGAGGCTCGGCTTGACCTCGACCTTCCAGCTCACCGGGGGAGGAGGCGTCGCCACCTTGTTGGGGTTGGTGATGCGGGTGGTGAACTCGAGCGTCGAGCCCCAGCGGCCCGGGAGTACCTCACCCTTCTTGTTGACCAGGTCCCAATCCGCCCTGACCACCGAGCCCACGATGGAGCTCTTTGACTCTCCCCCTCCGGTGAGCTTGAGAGTGGGGCCGGCCGCGGTCCATTGACGGGCATCGCCGTGGAGGCGCACCTCCGTGATGAGCTTGCCGCGGCCCATCTTGATCGCGCAGTCGCCGAACTCGAACCGGCTCACGGGAGGCAGCTCCTTGTCCGCGGCGAGTTCGAGGAAGTCATTGCCACAGGCGGCCTTGATGTCCTCCGCCGAGGCCTCGATCAGGTTCGCCTCGCCCTCCACGGCGGGCTTCCCGGCCAGCAGCGTGTGCCCGCCATTGGGCGCGATGAAGTGGGGACGGACATGGAGGCTGTCGCCTTCCTGGGAGAGCGCTTGCGCGGCGAGCCGCCCCAGCGCGGGCCCCGGATCGAACTCGAAGCCGAGCGGGCCGGTGTCCGGCTTCGGCTCGTAGGCTGATCCGGATCGCGGGCTCGTCCTCCGCCCGCACGACCTTGAGGTCGGGTTTCTCGGAGAGCAGTGGCAGCCTGTCCACGATGGCCTGGAGGTCCTCGGCTTTGTTCGAGGACGGAATGACGAGCAATTGAGCACCGGTGTCCTCAAGCCGCATCACCGTCAGGAAGATGTCCTTGTCCGTGCGGCTCCTGGGCCGGCAGACGTCCCGCAGCTCCTGGAGGCGACGCGCCAGGGGAACCGCCAGTGTGAACTCCTTCACGTCACCCATGAAGACCAGCCCCAGTCGCTTGTGGCTCACGAACTCCTGGAAGGAAAAGTTGGCGGTGACCTTCGGGTTGCTCTTCGCCTTCTCCACGCCCACGATGAACTCACCCTTGTAGCGAAGCCCCCCCTCCACCTGTTCTTCGGGAGGTCTCTGCGCGGTGACGGGGATCGCCAGCTTGCTGAAGGCCCGCGCCTCGGGCTCACCCGTCTTGGGCACCCGCCAGTACTCGAACACGAGGTAGCCGGCGAGCATGAGGGGCCAGTTCGCGCTGCTGGTGAAGCCGCCCGTGACGAGGGTACGGAGCTTCCCGCTGGGATCGGGCTTGCCCGTGCCGAGCGTGAAGGTCTGCCCAGAGAGCTCGGGCTTGGGCATCTCGAGCACCGTCGTCCCGGTCTTCACGGGCTCGAAGCGCTGATCGGCCCCGTTGGTGGCGTATAGCTCCCACTTCCCCCAGAAAGCAAAGCGGAGGCGCCCCAGGGCAACGCCCTCGTTGTAGGTCGTGCGGCACACCCGCATCGGCGCTTGTGCCGGGCCGCTTTCCCGTGCGGTCACCCAGAAGGACACATCGGTAGCGTCCGCGCCGTCGGTCGTGCCATAGCCGTGCTGCACCAGCACGGGCAACATCTCCATGCCGACCAACGGCTTCTCGCCCTTGTAGAGCACGTCCAGGTAGGGCGGTTGCTGAGTGCTCTCGTCGCGCTTGAGCGTGACAGGCGGCCACTCCTTCTTGAACGCAATAGACCCCTTCTCGATCTGGAGATCGACGAGCCACAGCGCCGTGACCGGGTGCATGGTGACGATCTTGGCGTCCTCGGGCAGCAGATGGCCGTCCGCGCCGAAGAGGCTCTTGCCGGCGTCCGGCCCCAGCACCGGAACCTCACCGAACTTGTCCTCATCGCTCTTCGGACGGGACCACCAACACAGCGGCAGGAGCTGTTTCTTCAGCGCCTTGAAGGCCTCGTCATTGCTCGGCAGGTCGAGGTTCCCGGCTTCCTTGCGCGCATCGAGCTGTTCGCCGAGGCCCTTCGGCGTCCACTCACTCATATGGCCCAGCACGAGGTTGCGCCAGCGCTGAGCCACGGCCTTTTCGAAGAGGGCCTCGCGGCTCTGGAGCCGCTTGGGGCGTACCTCCTCCGCCTTCACCACCAGGGGCTGATCCAGGAAGAAGTGCTCCGACCAGAGCACGATCTCATCCGCCTCCGCGGGCACGGTCAGAGTGACCTTGCCCTGGTTCGGGGTGAGAGTAATGCGCTGCCCTCGCCGTGCTTCCGGAAGCGACGCTCCCGTCTTCTTGTAGGAGACCTCGAGAACGCAGGACCCACTCCCCGGCTCGCCCTTGTACTCGTGCGGGTTCGAGATCTCGAGTTCGAGGGGGTAGCTGAACGGTGCGGCAGCTGCTCCTCCGGACGATTCCCCCGCCGGAAAGAACGTCTTACCCTCGTTGAAGTGCCTCCGCAGCCGCGTGCCGTACCGGTCGTTGAGCAGTTCCTCGACAATCTGAACCCCGGTGTCCCCGAGGATTTTCTGGACCTCGTTGGGGATATCCGGCTTGTTGCGTAAAGGCATGTCCAGGAAGTTGTTCGGCCGGATCTCCTCGAACTCCTTGAACAGAGCCTTCAAGCTCCCCGACTTCTCCAAGAGGAGCTTGAGCCCGCCCTCGCCTCCCGAGAGAGAGAACAACTCCCAGTGCAGGTACCTGGGCGGCTGGTCGGTGACGGGATGGCCCTGGGTGACGAAGCCGATCGTCTCGCCAGCGGCCACGGGGAAGAGCGGCCGGTCAAAGGTGACGATGGAGCCCTCTTTGAAGCCCTGGATGGCCTCCTCGACGTCCTTGGGGCTGGGCTTGCCCAGGGCCACGATGCGCTCGCCGCGCCTGGCGGTCAGGGGCCGCTCGCGGCCCTGGACCTTGAAGGAGGCCGCCTCTGGCTCCAGCTTCCCCTGGGCCCAGAAGGTCTTGCCCACGTCCGCGCTGCTCGGATCCAGATCCACTACCGCGCCGAACTGCATCTTCAGGAAGGACGCGAGCCAGGGCGCCTCCTCGAACTCCTCGCTCGCCCCGTCCCACTTCGGGGACGCCAGGTGCATGTACAAGCTGTAGAGCGGATGGGCCTGCTCGGACTCCTTCCCCTCCTCGATCGCCGCCAGCTCGTGCCGGATCAGCACGAAGCCCAGATGGCGGCCCTCGGTGGCATTCTGGAGGAACGGATTGTCTCCGCCCGTCCCCGGCGCCATGAGCCGCGCGGCCACGATGTACCCGGGCATGGCCGCCTGGACCGGCACCAGGGTCTTGGGCGAGTCCGGCTCCAGATGCACGCCCCCGTGCAGGTTCTGCTGCTGCCCCAGCGGGAAGTAGCCCCCCTTCCCGCTCTCGTTGAGGAAGAAGTACTTGAGCGGCGACTCGCGTTTCTGCTCCGCGTTGAAAGGGAAGAACACCTGCGGAGGCTCCTCGTCGGAGAGCCCGGCCACGCTGGCGCGCAGGTACTCGAAGTGCATGTAGTCGTGGTAGTAGCCGCCCCAGTGGAACCCGAAGCTCGCCATGATCTCCACGATTCTTCGGGGCATGTCGAAGCGCTTGTTCTTGTCGAACGGATTCGTCTGGTCATTGAGGTCGATGGCGTTGCCCCAGGAATGATTGGAGAGCAGCGCCTTCTTGACCTTCTGGCGTCCGTCGTGCGGGACGATCTCGTCAAAGGACTGATGCTTGAGATCGTGCCTGGCACAATCGATGTTCCATCTGCCCATGAAGCCGGGCTGCTTACGCAGCTCCGCGTATTCAGGGCGGTCCACGAGCGCCGCCTGGACCGAGGGGTTCAGCTGGTAGCGGAAGACATGGCCGCCGACCGCATGCAGCACATAGGGCAGGTTGGCGGCCTTGATCTTCTCGAACGCCGCCGCGAAGAGAGGCGCCAGCTTGCGGTTGACGTCGATCTTCCGGACCTGGTCCTTCTGCGGCCCGAAGCCCACCAACTCCACGGGGACGATGTGATTGGCGCAGAAGCTCTCAAGGAGGGGGTTGCCGAAAACCTTGGAGATCTTCTCGAACGAGTTGGAGCCCGCGAATTCGTTCTTGGTCTTCGGTTCACCGTAGTTGGACGAGCGCGTGACCTCGCCCTTGGTGGTGCACAGGCGAGTCGGCTCCTGATAGCCGTAGCTCATGGGGCCTTCACCTTGACGAACCTGCCCTTGGTCCACTTGAGCACCGACGTGCGCTCCCCCGTGCCGGCGATGGTGTGAACGATCTCGGGCACGCCGTCCTTGTCGATGTCCTCGACGCTCATCAATTCGGTCTCCGGACCTCCGTCATGGCCAGCGTCGATGGAGTGGAGCCGCTTCTTCTTGGGAACGTCGTAGACGCGCAGACGGACCTGCGTTCCCTGGGCCAGTGCCGAATAGGAGTGCTCGAACGCGAACACGCCCGGCACGACGGGGTGGATGCAGGAGGTGACCCGGCCCGCGTCGCAGGGCGCCGACACCGAGTCGGTCATCAGGTTCTTCATCCCGTCGCACGACACCACGGTGACGGTCTTGGTGAGTTGGCCCTGCTTGCACTCCGTCTGAGACCCCACCAGGAGCACGCCATCCTTCTCCAGGATCCACCAGGCCGGATCGATGACGGGGTTCTTCCGGTTGATCTTGCAGGTGCGTGACTCGGTCACCAGGTACGCCCCGGGGGTGGTGAGGCGCGGGAGATATGCGCCCGTATAGAGGTGGGGCATCTCGTTGTAGACCTGCTTCAACGCCGACTCGCCCTCCTGGCGGTCCTGGAACCTGCCCACGGCTCGGTAGACCTTTCCCTTTTCGGCGGAAGAGATGGCGGTCCCCGGGAAATTCGTAGGGGTTCATCGGCTGCCGAGGGTCGTATGGCTCCAGTGGCGAGCCATCGTTCTTCCGCTCGCCAATCTGGATGACGAGGGTCCGACCATTCCGGTCCTGATCGCAGAGCTGCTCCGCGCGGGCCCGTTGTGGTGCGGCGAGCACCACCAGGGCACACACGGCCGAGAGGGTCCTCCACCCCGCCGCGCAACCGCGGGAAGCACCTTCATTACCAGGCAACATCGAGAACCGCCTTTCTGAATTCAAGGGTCGGTGGGGACTTCCCCACGAAGGCCACATGGCTTTCAGCCCGCGGCGGGAGTCTAGAGCAGCGAGACGACAGCGGAGAACCTGCCCTCCACGACGGGAGGCGCCCCCCGAAATTTACGATGCGGTTACCGCAGGCGTTCCAGGACCCGGAGAACGCCCTTGGGTTGGGTACGGGTCAGCACGAAAGCCGCCGGGTCCGCGATGCTTCCACCGATGGCGCCCAGGCTGCGGAAAACGAGCACGTCCTCGTACCCGTCGGCATTGAAGTCCCCGGTCGCCCACCACTGGAGGTAACCCTCGTCACCTTCACCGCGAACCTCGAGCTCACGCCCCTGGGCTTCCCCGAACCGCAGCTCCTTGTCGAAGTCACGCCACGAGCGCCCCGCGCGCGCCGCCTGGGCGAGCCGCTCGGCGTCTTCGTCGGAAAACGCCGCCGCCAGGTCCGCCGGAAGCACCTCGCCGGGCGCCTTCATCGTGAGGACCTCCCGCACGTGACTGACTCGCGAAGGTTGGGCTCGGGCCACCCGCCTCAAGGCTTGGCACTGGATGGTCTTCATCTGGAAGGCGTAGACATCCTGGGTCACCGTGACGTCGACGTCGTTCACGTCGACTCCGTCCAGGTCGGTACAGCGACGAAGCTCGCGCTCCTGCCTCTCCGGGAGTCTCCCCTCGCGAAGCGCACAGGGCGCGCGCCACTCGCGGGAGAGGGCCGCGGCCGCCTCCGTCGGTGACGAGGCCTGGAGCCCTGGCATCACCTGCACGGGGAGGGGCGTCCCCTGTGTGGCGGCGGGCGTGCCCTGGGCGGGAGCCCCGGTGCACAGGCCCCGGTTGAACGCGATGGCCTTGGAGACCCGTGATTGGGGCTCGAGCTCCCTGGGAGCCTCTGCGAGTGCCTGAAGACAGAGGTCCGGTTGACCGGCGCGCAGCGCGGCCAGCCCGAGATCGGACACCAACCAACCGCGAGCCGTGGCATCGAGAGCCTCCCAGCAGGCCTCCTTCGCGTGTCGCAAGGTCTCGACGGCCTTCGTGTACTCACCCGCGTCGTAGAGCGCCTGGAAGCGCCGCCGGGTCTTCGTGTAGTCGGCCTTGGAACAGGGGGCTCCACTCGCTACGGACGCTTGTGCATGGGCCGTGGCGAAGGGCGGCAGCCAGGCGAGAGATAGGGCGGAGAGAAGAATCGACAGCGCCCGCCGTTCGAGTCTTCGCACCTTCCGTGCTCTATTTGTCGTGGTTGGCATACAAGTTGTCCGACTCAGCCTCTGAAACGATGAAGCCCGGCACGCGGGGCAAGCTGCCCACCGACGTGCCGGGCCGTGTCGAGGTAACGCCCCTCGGGGCGTCAGTCTGGCTTCAGGCCTTCAGCTCCATGCGCGGAGGCGCCTCGCCGGACGACGAACCACCCGAGCCCGCCCCGGCCTTCTCCTCGGCGAGGGTGGCCTTCTCGATGGCGGACTTCTCCAGGGTCGGCTTCGTCACCGCGCTCTCATCGGCGGCGCGACGGGCCTCGCGCTCCTTGTAGCGGCGGATGGCCGGGGCCATGATCTCGCCAATGAGGCCCCGGTAGTCCATGCCGGCGCCCTGGGCGATCAGCACCAGGTCGCTCCACCCCGGCGTGAGGCCCGGCAGCGGGTTGCACTCGATGAAGTAGATGCGGCCCTTGTCGTCCATGCGGAAGTCGATGCGCGCCACGTCCCGGCAGCCCAGCGCCATGAACGAGCCTCGCGCCGCCGCCCTCAGCTTCTCCAGCAGCGCGGGCTCGAGCTTCGCCGGCGCGTCGTAGCGGATGCGATCGTTCCAATCCAGCTTGTGCTGGAAGCTGTAGATGGGCGTCTTGTCCTCCTTGTCGAGGAAGACGATCTCCATCGGCGGCAGCACGCGCGGGCGCCGCTCGCCGAGCAGGCCCACCGTGAACTCGCGTCCGCCGATGTACTCCTCGATGAGCGCCGGCTGCTGGTACTTGGTGACCATCTCCTTCACCACCTCGCGCAGCTCGGCCTCACTGCGACAGACGCTCTTGCTCACCACGCCCTTCGAGGAGCCCTCGGCCACCGGCTTCACGATCAGCGGGAAGGTGGTGAACTGCTTGTCGAGCCGCTCCTTGCCCGTGTGCATGAGCTGGAAGTTCGGCGTGTGGATGCCGGCCTGGCGGACGATCTTCTTCGCCAGCGCCTTGTCCAGCGCGATCGAGAGCGTGGCCGGATCGCTTCCCGTGTACGGGATGTCCAGCAGCTCCAGCATCGCCGGCACCTGGCTCTCGCGGTTGCGGCCCTTGAGGCCCTCGGCGATGTTGAAGACGATGTCCAGCGGGGTGCTGGCCAGCACGCTGGGCAGCTCCGCCGTGGCCTCCAGGTCCACCACCTCGTGGCCCCAGGAAGCGATGGCCTCGCGGATGGCCTGCAGCGTGGTGGGCGAGTCGTACTCGGCCTCGCTGTCCTCCACGGCCGAGCCGTCCGCCGCGACGGGCTTCACGCGCTTGACGTTGTAGGTGAAGCCCACGCGCAGCGGGCCCGACTTGCGCGTCGGCCTGCCCTGGCGCTTGCCGTCCTTGATCTTGTAGCGCCGCGCCGCGCTCTGGATGATGGCGTTGACGACGCCGTCGAGGTGCACGCCCTCCAGGGCCGCGGCGGCGTAGATGCCCGCGCCCGGCTCCAGGCTGGGCAGCGCGTTGATCTCCAGGAAGTACGGCACGCCCGCGTCGCTCAGCCGGAAGTCGATGCGCCCCAGGTCCCGGCAGTCGAGCGCCTGGAAGATCTTCATCGACATGGTGCGCATCTCCTCGGCCACCCTGGGAGGGATGTTGGCCGGGGCACGCATCTTGACGGCGCTCTCCTTCTTCGTCTTCAGCTCGTAGTCGTAGATGGCGTACTTGCGGCCGGCGATGGCGGCCGGGTCGATGTCGTACTCCATCGGGCTGAGCACGCCGTCATGGTCGTTCTGCACCGCCGCGAGGTACGGGACCGCGATGTCCATCCCGCTGATGAACTCCTCCACCAGGACGCCGGCCGGGTAGCGCGCCAGCGCCTTCGCCACCTTCTCGCGGGCCTGCTCGACCGTCTCGGCCACCGAGTCCTGGGTGATGCCCTTGGAGGAGCCCTCGAAGTTGGGCTTGACGATGACGGGGAAGCGCAGGTCCTCGACCTTGCAGCTCGTTGAGCTTCTCGACGAACTGCCAGCCGGGAGTGCGGATGCCGTGCTTGGAGAGCACCAGCTTGGTGAGCTGCTTGTCCAACGTCACCGCCAGCGCGTAGGCGTCCGAGCCCGTGTACGCGAAGCCGAGCTCCTCGAAGAGCGCCGGGATAGAAGGCCTCGCGGAAGCGGCCGCGGCGGCCCTCGGCGATGTTGAAGATGAGGTCCGGGCTGTAGGCCTCGAGCCGCGCGACCGTCCGGGAGGCGGGGCCGCTGACCTCGAAGCGCTCCAGCCGGTGGCCGAGCCGCTCGATGGCCGAGGCCAGCGTGTTCACCGTCTCCTGGGTGTCGAACTCCGCCTCGTCTTCCGAATCGGACAGCCTGAGGTTGTAGGTCAGCGCGATGCGCAAGGCTTTCCCCTTCTGGACTTCTTGAATGTGCGGAACCGGCGGACCCGGGCCGCGGACAAAAATCGGCCTGGGACACGAGCAGGCGCCACAGGCGTGCGTGCTGCAACCGTTGCTCCGGCGACGACCTTCCCGTCCACCACCTGCGTCTGGGCCCAGGTATCGCCGAGCCTCCAGCCGAGCGGATCCCTCACCACGCGCAGGGCCTCCACCCCGCCGATCACCACCAGCCCGGCCACGCAGGCCACCGCGCCCAGGGGCGGCGGCATCATCCCCAACAGGACGATGAGGGCCAGCGGTGCGTTGCGCAGGGTGCTGTCGCGGTGGCGGGCGGCCGAGCGCGTGGGCAGGTGCATCACCTTCACGCCGAAGATGCGCTTGCCCACGCTCTGGCCCTGGAGCATGCCGTCGGCCAGCAGCAGGAAGAGCAGCGCCACCACGCCCCCGGCGGCACCGCACACCACGCTGAGACCCCAGGCCACGGCAACGTCCACGATGCGCGCGCCCAGCCGCATCCAGAGCGAGGCCTTGGGATAGGGCGAGCCGATCTCGTCCCCGTCATGCACCACCCGCAGGCCGTGGCGGCGGGGGACGGAGAGGAAGGCGCGCTCGGGAGCGGAGCTCACTCTTCGGGCTCCAGGATGAGGCCCCGCTCGGGGCGCTCGGGCTCGTCCAGGCCCG
Source organism: uncultured delta proteobacterium (assembly GCA_963771175.1). GTDB lineage: Bacteria > Myxococcota > Myxococcia > Myxococcales > Myxococcaceae > Archangium. Next base: position 189,247 of record CAVYSY010000050.1, on the reverse strand, counting down.
CGAGCTGCGCGAGCCGCTCGTGCGCGCTCACCATGCCCGGGGGCCGTTGGTACGAAGAGGCGGCGGCGTTGCCGGTAAAGTCCGGCGAGGACACCAGCACGGCCGTGGGCGAGCCCGTCTCGGACATCTGCCGCAGCCGGCCTCGCGCGGACTCCACGTCGGGAGCAGCGGCCTCGCCCTCGCGGGTGAAGAAGACGAAGGCCATGGCCGGACGCTTGGAGGACTCGCGCATGGCGAACTGCACGCCGTCCAGCGTCCAACCCTTTGAGCTCCATTCATTCACGGTGCGCTCGAGTGTCCCCTCGTCCACGGTGGACAGCTCGACGACCTTGTACTGGAGCGGGCCCACCGGTCGCGGGGCGGCGGCGGGGACGGCGGTACGGGCGGCACCCGGTCGCTTGCCGGCACGCAGGGGACGCCGGGTCGCGGGCTGGGATGCCGCCGTTCTAGAGGGGGGCCGCTTCTTCTTCTTGGTGGCCATGGCCGATCGGGATCTTTGCCCTCAGTCGGGGGGGTGAACGCAAGCCCCTCGTGCGGAGCCGCGCCTCAACCGTCAACCGAGCAGCTTCGCGGCTTCCAGCGCGTGGTAGGTGATGATGAGGTCCGCGCCGGCGCGCTTGATGGAGGTGAGAATCTCCATCATCAGCCGATCTCCGTCGATCCACCCGTTCTGCGCGGCGGCCTTCACCATGGAGTACTCGCCGGACACGTTGTAGGCCACCACCGGCACCTGCACGCGCTCGCGCACCCGGTGGATGATGTCCAGGTAGGACAGCGCGGGCTTCACCATGACCATGTCCGCGCCCTCCTCGAGGTCCAGCGCCACCTCCTTGAGGGCCTCGCGCGCGTTGCCCGGATCCATCTGGTAGCCGCGGCGATCGCCGAACTGCGGCGTGCTCTGCGCGGCCTCGCGGAAGGGTCCGTAGAAGCCCGAGGCGTACTTGGCGGCGTAGGAGAGGATGGGCACGTCGGTGAGCCTCACCTCGTCGAGCGCCGCGCGGATGGCGGCCACCCGCCCGTCCATCATGTCCGAGGGAGCGATGATGTCCGCGCCGGCCTGGGCGCACGTCACCGCCATCTGCGCGAGCAGCGGCAGCGTGGCGTCGTTGACGACGTGACCGCCCTCGATGATGCCGCAGTGACCGTGGTCCGTGTACTCGCACAGGCACACGTCCGCGATGACCAGCATGTCGGGGATGGCGTTCTTGATCTCCCGGATGGCGCGCTGGACGATGCCCTCGCGCGCGTACGCCTGCGATGCCGTGGGCGTCCTTGTGATCCGGGATGCCGAAGAGCAGCACCGCGGGCACGCCGAGCGCCTTGGCCTGCTTCGCCTCGGCGACCGCGTGCTCCACGGAGAGATTCTGGATGCCCGGCATGGAGGCGATGGGACGACGCACGTCCCGGCCCTCCACGACGAAGAGCGGATAGATGAAGTCCGAGGGCGCGAGCGTGGTCTCGCGCACCATCTCTCGAAGGGCCGCCGTGCGGCGCAGGCGGCGGGGGCGATGAATCGGATGTGCCATGTGCCGACGGTATAAACCGCCAGCGCGCCCCTGAAGAGATTTCTGCGCCCGGGGCTGCCTAGACAGCAGACAGGCGCCAGCTCTCGCTGAGCCAGCTTCGCTGTCGGGACAGGCGAGTGGCCCGGTGCTCGGCCAGATCCGCCTCATGGAGCGCGCGGGCATAGCGCGTCCTCGCCGCCTCGGTGCCCGCCTTCAGCCCCTTCTCCGCCTCCGCCAGCTCCCGACGCGCCGCACGCAGCTCCTGCTCCATCAGCTCAACAGTGGACATGTATCAGTGCCTCCTCTACCTGGGGCCCTCTGCACAGCCCAGGCCACGAGAAGATCCCGCCAAGGGTGCGAAACCACAGCCACACCAGAACCGCAGACCCTGAAACCCTGAAAAAAGGTGCGAACATCGCTTCCCGGGTGCGCAGCACTCGTGGCGAGCAGGCGGGCCACGCGGGCTCGGCTGGCGGCCTGGTTGGAGTGCGAAGCAATCGCGGGGCCCGCTCCGTCGTAAAGTCACCATCGTGCCAGCAGCCATCGAAGTCATCGGACTCCGTAAGACCTACCGGCGCCCGTTCCGGCGCCAGGGCCACGAGGCGCTACGGGGTGTGGATCTCTCCGTGCCGGAAGGCAGTGCGTTCGGGCTGATCGGCCCCAACGGCGCGGGGAAGACGACGTTCATCAAGAGCATCCTCGGCATCGTGCAGCCCACGGAGGGGACGGTGCGGGTGCTCGGCGGTTCGTCCAGAGGATCCGAGCATCCGTGCGCGCATCGGCTACCTGCCCGAGCGCCTGCACCTGCCGGGCTCGTGGCTGTCGCCGGCCTTCCTGGCCACGGTGGCGCGACTCAAGGGACAGAAGCCGGACCCGGCCGCGAACCTGCGCCTGCTGGAGCGCGTGGGGCTCGCGGACGCGGTGGGCAAGAGCATCGGCGGCTACTCCAAGGGCATGCGCCAGCGGCTGGGGCTCGCGGCGGCGCTGCTGGGCAACCCCGCCCTGCTCATCCTCGACGAGCCCACGGATGGCATCGATCCGATGGGCCGGGTGGAGGTGCGGCGCATCCTCCAGGAGGAGGTGCAGCGAGGCACCACGCTCTTCCTCAACTCGCACCTGCTGGCGGAGACCGAGCGCGTGTGCAACCGGGTGGCGATCCTCGCGGAGGGCAAGGTGCTGCGCGAGGGTTGGCTGGAGGAGTTGTCTCGCGGCGGGGCGCGGTGGGCGGTGCGCTTCGCCCCGGGGACGGACGCGGGCGCGCTGGCGGCGGCGGGCTTCACGGCGTCGGGTTCCGAGGGGCTGTACCACCTGGAGGCGGCGGACCCGGCGGGGCTGAACGCGGCGCTGGACAAGGCGCGCGCGGCGGGGGCGCTGCTGGTGGAGCTCAAGCGGGACGGGCAGGACCTGGAGGCCGTGCTGGCCTCGGCCATGGGGGTGGCGGCATGAGAGGCGTGCTGGGGATCGCGGGCTACGTGTTGCGAGAGGCGGCCTCGCGCAAGTTCATCCTGGCCTTCCTGCTGGGCGTCACGGGCGTGCTGTTGACGCTGTCGCTGAGCCTGCGCATCGAAGTGGTGGACGGAGCGCTGGCGGCCTCGCGGCTGTTCGGCGAGGTGATGAACCTGGACATCCGCGCGGTGGACGTGGCGCTCAAGCCGGTGTTCATGGTGGCGGCGACCCTCGTCTTCTACGGGGGCATCCTGTTCGGCATCGTCGCGTGCTCGGACTTCGCGCCGAGCCTGCTGTCACCGGGCCGCATCGAGCACCTGCTCGCCCTGCCCTTGCGGCGCTGGCACATCCTGGCCGGCACGTTCCTGGGGGTGATGACGCTGGCGGTGAGCGGGGCGCTGTACGGCTCGGTGGGGCTGGTGATCATCTTCGGGGTGAAGACGGGATTCTGGACGGTGGGGCCGATCATCTCCGCGCTGCTGGCCTGCGTGAGCTTCGCGGCGGTGTACGCGGTGATGTTGACGACGGCGACACTGGTGCGCAGCGCGGCGCTGTGCGCGGCCCTGGGCGGCATCACGATGGTGGCGGGCATCATCGCGGGCTTCCGGACGAAGATCGCCCCGTTCATCGAGGAGGGGCTGGCGCGGGAGCTCTTCAAGGCGGTGACGCTGGTGCTGCCGCGGCTGTCCTCGCTGGCGCAGGCGAGCATGGAGCTGGCGGCCTCGGAGCCGCTGAGCGTGCAGTCGCTGACGATGTTGCTGATGGGAGTGCTGGTGTTCGGCCTGGGAGTGCTGGCCGTGGGCTTCTGGTGGTTCGAGGGGAGGGATTACTGATGCAGCGGCGCCGAGGGTTGTGGCTGGTGTTCGCGGTGGTGCTGTTCGGCCTGGCCGCGTGGCTGATGCTGTCCGGGCAAGGCGAGGAGAGGCTCCCTCGCCCGCAGAAGGTGGCGTTCCCGAACCAGTTGCGACCGGCGGAGCGCGAGCGCCTGGAGCGCCGGCGGACGTACGTGACGCCGGTGGAGGACGCGGGCACGGTGGCGGAGCAGAAGCCGGTGCATCCGAGCGATCCGTTGCTGGCTGCGCTGCCTCGGGGCAAGGGGAAGACGGCGATGGTCATCGAGGCCAATGCCATCCGCAACTCGCCCATCGGGGAGATGCTGCTCGAGTGCCTGATGCGCCAGGGTGGTGACAAGCTGGAGCGGTTCAAGGAGGAGACGGGGGTGGACCCGTTGAAGGACCTGGACCGGCTGGTGGTGACCGACGACGGAGTCATCGTCTCGGGGAACTTCGGGGACAAGCGACTGAAGGAGCTGCTGTCCGGGACGGACTCGACGCACTACGACTACGGAGATGGGGCGCGCCTCTTCGAGCCCACGTTCGAGCGCCACCTGCCGGACGGTGGCGTAGCGCAGCGGACCGCGTCGCCGGTGGGCCTGTGGAACGACCAGATGCTGATCTTCGGCAGGTCGCCGGACGGGGTGAAGGAGGTCATCGATCGGGTGGAGGGTCGCGGGCCCAACGAGCCTCCGGTCATCTCCGAGGGCAGCACGTACGGCGAGATGTATGGGGTGGTGTCGGTGGAGCAGCTCAAGAAGATGTTCCCGCCGGATCAGCAGGAGCTGGCGACGCGGCTGGCCGAGGTGGCGGAGAACGTGGAGCTGCACGTGGACACTCGCTCGGACTTCGCGATGACGGCGCAGGTGCGGGGCGCGGACGAGGCGAAGATGACGGACCTGGGCAAGTCGCTCGGGGGCGCGCTGTCGCTGGCTCGGATGAAGGCGCTGGCCGACGGAAAGACGGAGCTGGCGCAGTTCCTGGACTTCGCGAAGGTGCGGCCGGACGGCAACGAGTTCAAGCTGGAGCTGGCGGTGCCGCTCGACGTCATCAAGGAGCATTTCTCGTTCTGCCGCGAGCAGCAGGACCCCCAGGAGCCGAAGCAGCAGGAGGCCAGCCCCGCTCCGTGACGCGCTCCCCTCCCCCACCCGGCTTCCTTATAGCTCCGGATCCAGGAACAGCAGGCCCGCCGGTGGCGCGGGCTCCACGCGCAGCGTCTTGGGCGGCAACGTCTGCGCCGCCTCCATCACCGCGCGCACCTCCCAGAGCGGCGGCGGGTTGAGCGCGAAGCCCACCTGGAACATCCCCGCCTGGACGCCTCGCACCAGCGACTCCGTCCCCTGCACCGCGAACACCTGCGGATGTCCCGCCTCCTCGGGATCCTTGATGCCCAGCACCGTGCGCAACACCAGCGAGTTCAGCAGCGCGAGATCCAGGCTGCGCAGCGTCGGGCTGCGCGGTGCTCCCTTCAGGTGCGCCAGGTCCAACCCCTGCCGGAAGCGGAGGATCTTCCCCCGCCCCCCGGGCAGCACCAGCAGCACCGCGTGGTGCCCCCGCACCAGCGTGGCCAGCCGCTCGTTCGCCATGGCCACGCCCCGAGGCGACGTGAGCGGCTCCTCCAATTCATAGACTCGCGCGTACGCCGTCACGAGCGAGAGGAAGGTGCCCTCGTCGAAGGTGTCCAGCCCTCGGATGGCGCGGTGCACCGGCTCGAAGTGCAGCCCCGGATCCGACAGGGGCACGATCGCCGCCAGACTGGGCCGCCGCTCATCCAGCTCGGCCAGGGGACGCAGGGGCGCCTCGTCGAGCACCGCCTGGATGCGCCGGGCCACCGGCGAGGGCTCGATGCGCCACAGCGACACCGGCGCGTCCTCGAAGGTGCCCTGCCACACGGCGATGCTGCGCTCGGCCGCCTCCGCCAGGAGTCCTCGGAGCACCCCATGGTCGTCCGCCGCCAGGACGACGGTCGGCTCCACCTGCGCCGAGCGCGGCCGGTACGGCTCGATCTCCAGCGGCTCGGCGGCGTCCGGGGAGAGCGCGCACAGGAGGAAGCGGACCGGGGGGCCGCCAAGCCGCCCTGCGGAGCTATACACCTCCGCCAGGTACAGGGCCGGGCGGGTGTCACGGAGCACGGAGCCCGCGTCTCTCAGCCGTCCGAGCTCCGCGGTCGGATCCACCCGATCGAGCAGCGGTCGGATGAACGAGGACCGGGGGGGCGCGTTGAAAGGACAGCCCCCATCATCGGCCGACAGGTGCGATTCGAGCGACGGTAGCAGTGCGGAAAAGGGTAGGACACGCGCCATATAACCAACAGTGTGGATGCGCGCTCTCTCCCGCCACCATGCACCCTCGACAGGGCAACGGGCGAGCTACCACCAGTCGTTGCGATAGGCCTTGGAGCGAACCGCGCCATTCATGGCCGCTGGCGGACGCTCGGCGGCCTCCTCCCAGAGAAGGCTCACGGTGGTGATGGCGCCGGCCGAGGCGAGGAAGGACAGCACGTATGGCGTGGGCTGATCGAAGCCCCCAAGCACCAGCGCGGAGAGCACCAGCACCAGGGCCCCCACGCCCGCACCGAACGCATCCGCCCGGAGTATCTGGGAGGGAGTCGGGTCGTACTTCATCGTGGCCAGCGCGAGCGCCGTCGCACCGATGCCGGGCGCCATGAGCAGCGCGTCCGTCCAGGTCTGCCCGGAGATCTTCGTCCCGGAGAAGTGGATGATGGCCAGCAGCAGCGCACCGTAGGCGAGCCCCCACCCACTGCCCGATGCCACCAGCAGACCGTCATCGAGAGGAAGCTGCCCGCCGCCAATCGTCGCGGTGAGCCACGCGCCCAGCTCGGCGCCGATGAAGGCGGACCACGTCAGCAGGCTCGGGTCGCGCGAGAGCAGGTCCATGAAACCGCCGAGGAACATGCCGCCGACGACGGAGTTGGCGATGCCGAAGTAGCCCATCGGCTTGTCGACCCAGTTGTAGAACTGCCACCACGCCGACGAGCCAAAGCCGAGCCCCGCGCCGAGGAGCGTGCCCGCCAGCATGGCCTCGCGGGAGCTGCGCTCGAAGCTGAAGCCATTGGCGAAGCCCTGGGTGAAGAAGCCCCCCATGGCGCCCATGATGGAGTGGTGCAGCACGAAGGTGAGGCTGCCGGGCCCGGAGAGGAACGCGCCGTAGCGCACCTGCCCATCGAGCATCACCCCGTTGGCCTCGAGAGGGGCGCTCTGGGTGGCGGCGGGCGGAAGCTGGCCCTGCTGGGTGGGCGACGCCCGCGGCTCGAGCGAGGACGGATTCGACGCCTGTACCGGCGCATCGGAGCCGTAGATCTGCGCCCGGGCGACACCCGGCACGGCGAGGAGAAGGACTACGGCAAGGGACAGCCAACGGGTCAGCGAGGACACTCGAACGACTCCTTGTCCGAACACGGGCAGCATCAAACATCAACCCGCGCCCGGCGCATTGGGAATCTCACCGGTCCACGAAGCGCCAGCACCGTGACATCACTGTTGACTTCCATGCGCTCGGCGGAGAGACCTGTGTTCCCTTTCCGTCCGGGCGTCACTAGACCCGGGCGGGAGCATCACGAACCCCAGGAGCTCCACATGGGCACGATGAAGTTCGAGGTCCCCCACACCCTCTCGAAGGACGAGGCCAGGAAGCGCGTCGAGCAGCTTCTCAAGTACTGGACCGAGAAGTACGGCGTGAAGGCGGACTGGGTCGGCGACGGAGCCAAGGTGATCGGCAAGGTGATGGGCATCAACCTCGATGCCAGCTTCACCATCACCGAGGGCGCCATCCAGGGCGAGGGCACCGACCCCGGCATGCTGCTGCGCGGCCAGGCCAAGTCCTACCTGCAGAAGAAGTTCAGCACCGTGCTCGACCCCAGCAAGAGCGTCGATGACGTCAACAAGGGCCTCGCCTGACGGTGAGCGCCGGGCAACGGGTCCGACCCTCGGACCCGTTCGCTCACTTCGGACTCAGGCCTCTTCCAGTGCGGCGAGCGCATAGCGCGCCGCGCGGGTGATGGCCTCGGCCGAGTCCGGCAGCTCCGGGTAGTGGCCGGCGAGCTGGCGCTGGGGGAAGCGAAGCTGCGAGATGGCATTGCGGTAGCTGCGCCGCGCCGCCTCGTGATCCTTCAGCCGCTCGTGGACCTGCGCCAGCAGGTAGTGCCCGATGGCCAGCGTGGGCTCCAGGAAGAGCGCCTTGCCCAGCTCCCCGCGCGCCTCGGCGAGCTCTCCGGCCTGCAGCGCCGCCAGCCCTCCGAAGACCCGCGCCTCCACGCACAGCGGCTCGCGGTTGATGGCCTGCGAGAAGGACTCGCGCGCGTCCACCACGCGGCCCGTCAGCGAGTAGAGGTTGCCCAGGGTGAGCAGCGCGTCCAGGTGGTTCGGCTCGTCCACCAGGAGCTGCTCCACCGTGACCACCGCGGACACGAAGTCCCCGCGTTCAATCATCCGCACGGCCGCGTTCAACCGCTCCCCCGGCGCCAGCATCAGCGACCACGCGGGCAGCTCGCCCGTGCGCGTGCGCGGAGGCTCGCCCCCCACGGGGGACAGCTCGAGCGACTTCCGGGGCGGCTCGGCGGTGGCGCCATTCACTCCCGAGGGACCCTCGGACGCCTTGGGCGCTCCCACCGCGGGCAGTTCCACCGTCCTGCGCGACGACGCATCGAGCGTCTTCTGCAGGGCCCGGGTAGCTGGCAGTGTCGTGAGGCTCGAGTTTGGAGGCAGCGCCAGGGTCGAGACCGTCTCCCGAGGCTGCGCCCCGCCCGAGGACACGGACGGCCGACTTCCCGTGGGCGGCAGCGCGCCGATCGTCATCGGCCTCGGGCCGGAACCGGGAGCACGCACCGGCAGCGGCTTCTCGGGCCGCCGGTAGACGAACGAGCCCTCCACCTCCACCATCTCGAAGCGGTCGTAGACCTTGAAGAGGCTCTCCGAGTAGCCCAGCAGCAGTAGGGCCCCGGGTCGCAGCGCCGTGAGGAAGCGATCCATCAGCGCGCGGATGGTGGGCAGGTCGAAGTAGATGATGACGTTGCGGCAGAGGATGAGATCCAACGACTCCGGCTTGACCTTCTCGAAGACGGGCACGGCGAGGTTCTGCCCGTCGAAGCGGACATAGTCCTTCAACGAGGAGACGATCTCGTAGCCCTCGTCCACCGGCCGGAAGAAGCGCACCCGGCGCTCGGCGGGCATGCCGGCGACGCGCCGCGACGAGAAGCGCCCCTGCTTCGCGGCCTCCACCGCGGCGAGGTTCAGATCGGTGGCCCACAGGTCCACCTCGATGGGGAGCGCGCCCTGCTCCGCCAGCACCATGGCGAGGCTGTAGGGCTCCTCGCCGGTGGCGCACCCCGCGGACCAGATGGACACCCGGCGGTTCTCCCGCCGCGCCCGCCACAGCGCCTCCGGGAGGATGCGGCTCTCCAGCGCCCGGAACTGCTTGGGATCTCGGAAGAACTCCGTGTGCCCCACGGTGACGAGCGGCAGCAGCGCGCGCAGCTCGTCCTCCGAGGACGGCGCACGGAGGCGCCGCACGTACTCCTCGGAGTCCTTGAGGCCCACCACGGGCATGCGCGTGGACAGCGCGAGCCGGAGGCTGTGGTAGCCATCCGGGGTGATCTTCAGCCCCGCCCGCTCCAGCAGGAGGGCGGCCAGTTGCTGCAGGGCCCTTGAGGTCACTGTCAGCATGTCTCCACCCATTGGACGAGGGTCGGTGCGATCTGCTCGAGAGGCAGCACCTCTTCGGCGGCGCCGATGCGCACGGCTTCCTTCGGCATGCCGTACACGGCGCAAGTCGCCCGATCCTGCGCGATGGTGCGACCACCGCGCTCACGAATTTCCTTCAGCCCTCGGGCTCCGTCCCGGCCCATGCCGGTGAGGATGACGCCCAGGGTACGAGTCCCGAAGACCTCCGCCGCCGATGTCAGCAGCACGTCGCACGAGGGTCGGAAACCACGCACCGGCGGGCTCGGATCCAACACCAACTGGCCCTTCGGGCGCACCACCAGGTGCGAGCCCGAGCGCGCGATGTAGACGCTCCCGGGGGCCATCTCCTCACCGTCGTTGGCTTCCACCACGCGCAGCGGCGTCTCGGAGCCAAGCCACTGGGCCAACCCCTCGGTGAAGCCATTGCTGATGTGCTGGCAGATGCACACGGGCGCGGGGAAGTTCCTGGGCAACATCCGCAGCACCACGGAGAGTGCCTTGGGCCCACCCAGCGACGAGGCGATGGCCAACAGCGGATACGGCGCGTCGGTGGCCGGGGGGCGCACGTTGCGGGGCTTCTGGGCCTGCACGGGGCGCGTCACGCGCACCTCGGCGAGCAGCATCAACTTGCGGCTCACCGTCTGCCAGTAGTCGCTGCCGGGCTCGGCGGGGCGCTCCACCACCTCCACGGCGCCCACCGCCAGTGCCTGGAAGGCGTCCGCGCCCGAGAGCACTCCCGGGTGGAGCGCCACCACGGGCACGGGCCGCTCCGCCATCACGCGCTCGATGGCCTTGAGCGCCTCGGGTCCGGACAGGTCCACCACCACCACGTCCGGGTGGAGGCGCCGCACGTGCTCCAAGGCGTTGGAGAACTCGCAGACGTCGCCGGCGGGAGCGAGCACGATCCCGTCGAACAACCCGCGCAAGGCCCCCTTGAGGGCCTCGCCCACGAGCAACACGCGATATGCGGACGCACCTACGTCCAAGCGACCCCCTTCCAGTACCTCAGGTCAGACGATCGATGGTCTGAGCCAGGCTCTCGACGCCCAGTTCGCCCTTGACGAGGTACGCATCCGCGCCCGCCTCGGCCCCGCGCCGTCTGTCCTCCGGCGACGCGAGCGAGGAGAGGACGATGACCGGAATGCGCGCCAGCCCCGCGGTGGACTTGAGTCGCCGCGTGAACGAGAAGCCGTCCAGCCGGGGCATCTGCACGTCCGTGAGGATGAGATCGTACGCCTGGGACTGGGCCTTCTCGAAGCCCTCCTCGCCGTCCTGGGCCTCGTCCACGGTGTGCCCCAGCGCCTTGACGAGCGCGGACTCGGTGGCGCGCGCGATGGGCGAGTCGTCCACCAGCAGCACCCGCAGGCGCTTGGTGGCCTGGGACTGGGTGACGGGCCGCGCCATGCGGCGCACCTCGGTCATGATGTCCGGCACGTGCAGGAGCACGGCGATGCGGCCGTCCTCCAGCGCGGCGGTACCGGCGATGAAGGCGGCGCCCTTGAGGAACTCGCCGCCGCAGGGCTTCACCGCCACCTCGCGCTCGTCCACGAAGCCGTCCACCACCAGCGCCGCCACGATCATCGCCGTGGCGCACCACCACCGCGGGTGGCTTGTCGAAGCGGTTGCCGCCGTTGACGCCCAGCAGCGGCCCCAGCCCCACCAGCGCGGTGGGCTTGCCCCGGTGCTTCACCGCCAGGGTGCCGAAGACCTCCATCCGGTCCTCCGGCTTCACGCGCATCACCGCCACCACGTCGGCGGCGGGCATGCCGTAGACGTCGTCGCCCAGGCGCACCAGCAGCACCTTCATGAGCGCCAGCGACTGCGGCAGGCGCAGGGTGATGGAGGTGCCACGCCCCTGGCGGCTGACGATGCCCACCGAGCCGCCCAGCGACTCCACCTTCTTCTTCACCACGTCCATGCCCACGCCGCGGCCGGAGATGTCGGTGATCTCCTCGCGGGTGGAGAAGCCCGCCCGGAAGACGAGCTCGATGGCCTCGCGCTCCGAGAGTGCGGCGGCCTGCTGATCCGTCAGCAGGCGCTTGCGCACGGCCACCTCGCGCAGCCGCTGCGGGTCCATGCCGCGGCCGTCGTCGACGACCTCGATGCTGAGCATGTCGCCGTCGGCGCGAACGCGGATGAGCAGACGGCCCGCGGAGGGCTTGCCGAGCATGCTGCGCTCGTCGGGCGACTCCAGGCCGTGGTCCACCGCGTTGCGCAGCAGGTGCACCAGGGCATCGCGCACGTCGGCCAGCATCGAGCGATCCACGCCGAGGTCGGCGTTCTCGATGACGAGGTCCACCTCCTTGGCCTGGGCGCGAGCGATGTCGCGCACGGCGCGCGGGAAGGCGTCGAAGACGGTGGACAGCGGCACGAGGCGCGCCTCGGCCACGTGGTCCGCCATCATCGCCAGGTTGCCGTGCAGCGTCTCGATGCCGTCCCCGTTGCGGCGCGCGAAGCGGAAGGCGTCATCGCGGAGCATGTGCAGGTCGCTCTCGATGCGCTCCACCTCGTTGCGCAGCGAGTTGGGGACCTGCAGCAGGTCGGCCAGCTTGAGGAAGCGGTCGCCCAGGCGCGAGAAGCGGTTGAGCAGGGCCTCGACCTCGGAGGCGCGCAGGCGTCCGCGCGCGCTCTCCACCAGCAGATCTCCCGCGAGCAGGCCGAGCGAATCGAGCACCTCGACGTTCACGCGGATGCTGCGGTCGGCGAGCGCCTTGGTGGTGTGCGGCTCCTCGTGGTGCTCGGCCTTGGGCGCGGGCCGGGAGGGTGGCGCCGCCGGTGGAGGCGTGTAGACGGGCTCCGCGGCCTCGGCGACCACCTCCATCACCACGGGTGCCGGGGGCGGCACCGCGGGGACGGCCGGCTGCGAGGACGCCTTCACGCCGCCGATGGGCGGGATCGGATGGCCGGAGGCCGCTGAGAGCGCCTCGACCATCTCCTGCGAGGCCGGGGTGCCACCCTGGGCACCCTCGATGTCCTCGAGGAGGTCGGAGATGATGTCGCACGAGCGCAACAGGAGGTCCGTGGCCACCTCGGTGGCGGCCCTCCCGTCGCGCTCGGCGCGCAGCACGTCCTCGGCCGCGTGCGCGACCTGACCGATAGCGGCCAGGCCCAGCATGCGGGCCTCTCCCTTCATCGTGTGCAGCTCGCGCGCGACCTCGTCCGCCGCCTGATCCGCGGTGGGCTTCTCCAAATCGAGAACGCCCAACTGGATCTTCTGGAGACGGTCTGCGCTGACCTCCTGGAACTTCGCCAGGAGGGATCTCTTGAGGGACTCGGTGTCCATGACCAGAGGGCTTGAGGACGGAGGACCGCCCCGCCTTGCCCCTCCCCCTCCTGGTTAGTCGGCCTTGAAGCGCTTGATGAGCTCCGCCAGACGACCGGCGAGCTGCGTGAGCTCGGCGGCTGCACCCGTGGCCTGCTTCGAGGCCTGAGTGGTCTGACGCGTAACGTCCTCGATCTCCGCCATGGAGGCCACCACCTGCTCGGTGGCCGTGCGCTGCTGCTGGGTGGCGAGGTTGATGACGCGAGCCGCGTCACTCGTCTCCTGCACGCCGGCGAGGATGCCCTCGACCGCCTGCGCCGCCACCGCGCCCAGCTTCTCACCGGACTCCGTGGCCTCCTTGGAGGCCTCCGCCGCCGTACCCGCCGCGGCCGTGGCCTCGCGGATCTCGGTGATCAGGTTCTTGATCTCCTTGGTGGACTCCATGACGTTCTCCGCCAGGCGCCGCATCTCGGCGGCCACGATGGAGAAGCCCTTGCCCGCCTCACCGGCGCGGCTGCCCTCGAGGGCGGCGTTGAGCGCGAGCAGGTCCGAGCGGTCGGCGATCTCGTCGATCACCTCGACCACCGTGCCGATGCGCTCCACGCGCTTGGACAGCTTGGTGATGGAGTCGGCCACCGCGACACCGTCGCTGCGGATCTGCTGCATGGCCTGGATGAACTCGCCAATGGCGCCCCGGCCCGCGCGAGCGGCACCCAGGGTCTCCTCGGCCACGCGCGCCACGCTGCCGGCGTTCTCGGCGATCTGCGCCGAGGCGTGCTTGAGCTCTTCCATCGTCGCCGTGGTCTCGTGGATGGCCGCGGCCTGCTCGGTGGAGCTCGTCTCGTGCTGCGTGGAGGCGGCGAGCACCTGGTTGGCGGACGAGGACAGGCGCAGGGCCGCCTCGTTGATCTCCCGCACGAAGGTGCGCAGCGTCTCGATCACCTTGCCGAAGCCCTCGAGCAGGGGCCCAAGCTGGGGGTCTTCGGTGGAGGTGTTCCACTGGGCCAGATCGCCCTCGCGCACCAGGGTGATCAGCGCGTCGATGGCCTGATCGATCTCCTGAGCGGCCACCTGCTTGCGGCGCTCGGCGGCGGCGTGACGATCCAGGAGCTGGTTGAAGAGGTTGGCCAGATCAGCGGCATCGTCCTCCACGGCGTTCTTCGGAACGCGCGCCTCGAGGTTGCCCGCCAGCACCGCGATCACGGTGTCGGTGAGGGGCTTGAGCGGGGCGGCCTTCTTCGAACGAGGGGCGGCGACGCCCTCCGTCGCGACAACTTCGTTCTTCGGGTCAACAGGGGACATTGCCTTCAGTGCCTTCCTTGAGCATTCAAGGTTTCAACGAGATCGATCAGCATCACGGGGCGCTCCTCATCGAGGAACACTCCGACCGCGTAAGACGCAGCGGAGACCGCTGGGGGCAACCGCCGCAGGTCGATGATGGGGACGGGGCGCACGCCCCGGATGGCATCCACCTTGAGGTGGCCCTCCCCCTCGGGGGTGTCGAAGACGAGCGCGCGGTTGCCGCGCTTGAGCTCACCGAGCTCCGCGACCGAGAGATCATCCGGGTGCGCGCGGTCGATGCGCAGCACCTGCGAGGCGTCGGTGCCATAGATGATGTCGCCGACCGCGAAGAAGAGGACGTCGACCTCATTGGACTCGGACTCGGCCGACGGATCGTCGTAGCCGATCATCGCACCACCGCCCGCTGCCGAGCGTTCTGCAGCAGCTTGGTGAAATTGATGAAGGCCACCGCTGCCCCGAGCGAACCGCCCTCGGACACACCGAGCAGGTGCTCGGCGGCCGAATCCCCACCCAGGGGAGGAGGAAGGATGTCGGCCACGAGCACCCGGCGCAGGCCGAGCACCGAGTCCGCCACCACACCGACGCGGTAGTTGCCGCTGGTGCCGATGAAGAGTCGGGTCCTCGGCCCGACGCGGGCCTCCCCCTTGCCAAGGAAGCGCAGGAGATCCAGCACCGGGAGTACCTCGCCGCGATGGCCGGTAACACCGAGGAGGAAGGACGGGGTCCGAGGCAGGGGCGTGAGGAGACCGGTCCGGATGACCTCGAGGACGTTCTCACTGGGAACGCCCATGCGAAGGTCGCCCACGCGGAAGCAGAAGAATTCCTGCTCCGGCCGAGCCTGGCCTGCGATGGCACGGTCGGGCGCCTTCCGGAGCGCACGCTGAAGGGGAGTGGTGGTCAAGGCGCCAAAGTATCCGGAGGCGAGCGAACAGGGTCAAGGGCGGACCGAATCACATGGTCCGGGCCGGCTCAACGGTGTAGGGTTACAGTCGTATTCCTGAGGAGGCAGATGTCTCGCGTACTGGTCATCGATGATAGCCCAATGCTGGTGGAGCTCACGGTCCGGGCGCTTGGCTCGGTTGGCTACCAGGCCACCGGGGCTACGGACCTGGCGAGCCTCGACCAGAAGCTCTCCGAGGGACCGTTCGCGCTCATCCTGATGGACGTGAACATGCCGGAGATGTTCGGCGATGACGTCGTCGAGTACCTCCGCACCCAGAAGAAGGTCACGTCCAAGCTGGTACTCTACTCGGATATCTCCGAGGAGGAACTGGCCGCGAAGACCCGGAACTCGGGCGCGGATGCCTACATCCTCAAGGGAGGGGGCATCGAGGCGGTGATCTCCGGCATCATGCGCATCCTGGGGGCCCCCACCGCCAGTGCGACCACCCCCGCACGCCCCGTCACGACGCCTGCCTCCCCGGTCGCTCGCCCGCCCACCACTTCCGCCGCCCCCCGCCCGCCCGCCGTGGCTCCGGCGACCCGGGCTCCCGGCCCCATCGCCGCTCCTCGGCCCGTCGCGCCAGGCACCGTGCCCCAGACGAACGTCGCCCCTCCACCTCGCGTCGCTCCCGCCACCCAGGCGCAGGCGATCCCCGGCCCTCGCGCGCCCGTGGCGGGTCAGCCCGCGCAGCCTCGTCCGGCGGTGCAGGCTCCGACGGCGGCGGGTCCCCACCCGGTGCCGACGGGGGCTCAGCCGGCGACAGCGGCTCCTCGCGCGCCCGTGGCGGGTCAGCCCACGCAGCCTCGTCCGGTAGTGCACACTCCGGCGGCGGGGGCCCATCCCACCGCGGCGGCAGCCCACCCCGCCACGGCGGCTCCTCGCGCGCCCATGGCGGGTCAGCCCGCGCAGCCTCGTCCGGCGGTGCAGGCTCCGACGGCGGCGGCAGCCCACCCCACCGCGGCGGCTCCTCGCGCGCCCGTGGCGGGTCAGCCCGCGCAGCCTCGTCCGGCGGTGCAGGCGCCCCCGACTCCGGCGGCCCCCCCGGCTCCGGCACAGGCGGCTCCCGCCGCGGCACCGGCTCCGACGCCCGTGGCACCTCAGACCACCGCGCCAGCTCCGGCCCCTGTGACGGCGCCCGCTCCGGCGGCTCCCGCTCCGGCGGCGCCCGCCCCCGCGGCCACGGGGGGCTTCCCGTCCGCGGCGAAGATGGCGGCGGCGGCCGGGCGCAAGCCTCGCATCCTCATCGTCGACGACAGCGAGATGACGGCGCGCATCATCGAAGCGGACCTGGTGACCAAGGGCTTCGAGGTGCACATCGCCGACTCGGCGGACAAGGCGACGAAGATCATCCTGAAGAAGCAGACGCGCCCGGACCTGGTCCTGTTGGACGTGCGCATGCCCAACGTGAACGGCGAACAGTTCTGCCGGTTCATCAAGAGCAACAGCCTCTTCAAGGGCATCAAGGTGCTGCTGTGCTCCGGCGAGAACGTCGAGGAGCTGCAGCGCATCTGCCGCGAGGCCGGCGCCGACGGCTACGTGCCGAAGGACGCCGTGCTCGGCAACCTGGTGGCCAAGGAGTTCAACCCCTCCCCCACGGGTCAGGAGTAGCTCCCCTCCCCCTGGGCCGGCTCCTCGGAGAGGGTGAGCGCCAGCCGGCTCAGCTCCTGCGTGTTGAAGGGCTTCCTCAGCTCCACCAGCAGGTGCGTCCCACCGAACTCGCGGGCGATCTCATTCCACGAGTAGTCGGAGTAGGCCGAGCAGAGCACCACCGGCAACGAGGGCGCCACCTCGCGCAGGTGTCGCAGCGTCTCGAAGCCGTTCCAGCCGGGCGGCATGCGGTAGTCCAGGAAGACCAGCGCATACGGGCGGCCAGCGGCCAGGGCCTCCCGCACCCGTGCGAGCCCCTCCTGGCCCTGGTAGGCCGAATCCAGCTCGAACACCGGGGTGGAGGAAGTCGCTCGGGAGGGCGCCGGACCGAAGATCGCATCCTCCAACTGAGCCAGCGCATCCAGACCTCCCACCGGCTCCGGGCAGAGAATCCGCCGGAAGTCCTTGTGGATGGCCTCGGAGTCGTCGACGACCAGGATCCGCCTCTTACGCGCTTGCTCGCTCATTCAGCTCCTCCGGGACGGCGGGTAGTTCCAGCGTGAACGTGGCCCCCTGCCCCGGACCCTCGCTGTGAGCGCTCAGTGAGCCTCCCAGCTCCTGGGCCGCCAGGGCACTGGAGTGCAGGCCGAAGCCGTGCCCCTCCTCTCGGGTGGTGAAGCCATGTTGGAAGATGCGCGTGATCATCTCCGGCGCGATGCCCACGCCATTGTCCCGCACCTCGATGAGGATACGGCCGGCGGCGGAACGCTCCAGCTTCACGCTCATGCGCCGCGCCTCCTCGGGCACGTCATCCATGGCGTACTTGGCGTTGCTGATCAGATTGACCAGGATCATCAGCACCTTGTGCTTCTCGGTCAGCACGGCGGGCACGTCCGCCAGGTACCGCTCCACCTTGACGGAGTGGCGGCCGAGCGCGGCCTGGTTGATGCGCAGGGCGTCCTCCACCAGCTCTCCCAGGTCGACCGGCTCGAAGAGCTGCTGGGGCGTCCGGGCGTAGCGCTGCTGCAGCTTGACGATGGAGCCGATGTGCTCGGTGTGCCGGCAGACGTCATTGAGCAGGGTCTGGATCTCCTGACGCTCCACCTGCATGTACTTCCCGAGCTGGTTCAGGAAGGGCAGCACGTTCCGTCCGCGCTCGTCCTGGGTCAGGAAGGTCGCCGAGCTCGGCCTCGTGCTCCGAGAGCAGGGCCACCACCCGCTCCACGCTCTCGAGCTTCAGCCCGATCAGCCGCTCCCGGGCGAGCTGCGCCGAGGTGTGGACACTGTTCAGCACGTTGCCGACGTTGTGCAGCACGTTGGTGGCGATCTCCGCCCGACCCACCTGCCGCGCGGTCTCCACGAGCTGCCGATGGACCTGCTGGAGCTCCCGGGTGCGCTCCTCCACCCGCTGCTCCAGCCCTTCGTTGGCCTGCCGCAGGTCCTCCTCGCGCCGCTGGAGCTCTCCGGCCATCCGCTGGAAGGCGTGCGCCAGCGTCCCCAGCTCGTCGCCGCGCGAGGTGTCCAGCGTGACCTTGAAGTCACCGGCCGCCAGGCTGGTCGTGGCCTGGGTGAAGTCCAGCAGCGGACGGGAGATCTGCTGCCTCAGCACCCAGAACATGATGACCAGCTCCAGGAGCAGCGACAGCACGCCGAACGCCAGGACATAGCGCGCCGCCCGGAAGGCGTCCGCGGACACCACGCTCTCGGGCAGCACCGTGACGAAGGTCCAACCCGGGCCCTCCAGCCGCGCCACGGCGATGTACTCGTCATAATCCGAGAGCTCCACCACGGACTCGGTCGGGGGCTCGCGCCTTCACGCGCTCGAAGATGGCGCGCAGGTGGGCTCGCTGCTCGGCGGTGCCCGCCTTCGCGAAGATGTCCTCCGACCGCCGGGTGTCGTTCAGGATGTTGTAGGGCTCCACCCCACTCTTCATCCTCAGCTCGGGGTGGGCGATGAGCTGGCCATCGTCGCGGAAGAGGATGTTGTAGGCCCCGGGCAGGTGCTGGCCGATGGTCCGGCTCATCAGCTCGTTCAGGAACACGTCATGGGTGATCGTCGCGACATAGCGGCCGTCCATGTCCACCGGGGTGGTGACCGTGGACATCCACATCTGGCTGGGCGGATCCTCGAAGATGCCGCTCCAGGCCGAGCTCCGCTGTGGGTTGTTCTCGGGCAGGGCGAGGGTGAAGTACTCGAAGCCCATCAGCGAGAAGCCAGGCTCGAGATCCCGGAAATAGGTGGCCCCCTCCGGCCAGTACCCCACGATCGCGCCCTCCGGCAGAATGACGCCGGTGTCCATGAAGCGGACATGGTAGGCGGGCCCATACTCGGCGACCACGTCGTAGGCGACCAGGAGCCGGCGACGGAAGTCGGCATCTGTCTTCACGCCCCTGGGAACGAAGACCCCCGGCACCTTCGTGCCGTCGTAGTTCGGGTCATAGTTGCGGATCGTCCCATCCGGGAGCAGCGCGAACATGCTGTCGAAGCGGGGGTTCGGGTCCTCCTTGCTCAAGGCCCGAAGCCGCGCCTCCAGGACCTTCTTGATGACGGCGTGGTTGTCCTGGGCCAGCACGAAGAGGGCCTGCTCCCGCTGGCTACGCTCCGAGACATACCCCTCCATCCGCACCAGGGCCTCGGTGCGCAAGGAGTTGAAGATGTGGAGGTAGCTGAAGAGGGTGGCCAGCGCGATGATCACCGCGATGCGCACGCCCATCTTGATGAGCGTCGAGCGGGCCAGGGAGGAGCGGGCAAATGAGGAGGAAGCGTGCTGTCTGGCCATGAAGGCGTCGCTCGAACAACTATCTGGAAGGGAACTCCACCGGGGAGCGCCGCCCGGCCCTCGTGAGGACCGGGAGCGCTCCTCCGGCACTACTCACGGGGTGCTGAGGGGATCCGCCGGATTGCTACACGCCACCCGCTCGTCGCCATCGAGGAACCCGTCCAGGTCGCGATCGATGCCGATGCGCTGGCCCGAGCCCAGAGGCGTGCAGGTATAGGTCAGCGCACCGCTGCCCGAGGTGACCTGCTGGCGGAGGGCCGCGTCGGAGACGAGGGGCTTGGACTGCTGGTCGGCCTTGAACTGTCCGCCGCCCACGTAGAGGAAGCCCACCTCATCATGCGCCATCCGACCCTTGGCCACCAGATCGCACTCGCCGGCGTTCGCACGCGCCACCAGCAGGTTGATGCGGGGACCCACCACGCTCGACGTTGTGGGCCGTGAGGGTCACCTGCTGGCCGACGATCGGCGCCAGGTTGGTGTCGAAGGCGAGCAGGAACTGCTCCATGTCCAGCTTGGCCTGGACGCCCTCGGGCGAGTCCGGGATGCCCACCGAGTTGAAGATGGGGTGGAAGTCGAAGCCGGCGTTGAAGCGGAACAGCGTGTCGATCGAACCATCGCTGTTGAAGCCGAAGCCGCGGATCTGATCCCCGAGGAAGGGATCCGGGGGCTGGAAGCCGAAGGGGAAGCCCACGCCGAACATGCCGACCTTCTGGTACATGTTGCGCAGGTGCGGGGTCTTGGGGAAGATCGCCGTCCCGACGAAGGCCGATTTCCCGTCCGTTCCGAAGAGGCCCTTGAAGGAGCCCTCGCTGGGGTTGTCGTTGGGATCGAGCCGGTGGCAGGAATTACACGAGCCGTGGAAGAAGCTCACGGTGTTCATGAAGAAGTCCTTGCCCCGCTGCTGCGCTGGCGTGAGCGAGTTGTCGAGGTTGCGGACCGGGTTGGGCGGATAGACGACCTGGAGCATGAAGTCGGCGAACTGCTGCATCTCCGCGGGCGAGAGCTGCGCGTTGCGCCCGAGCAGATCCATGAACGCGGGGTTGAACTGCTTGAACGCCGCGACCTCGTCGAACGCGCCGTCGTTCGGCTGGGCGCTCGGCTCGTCGTTGCCGCCGGTGCGGTCTCCGCGCCAGTGCATCGGACCGTGGTTGGCCATCCCGCGCAGGCTCTGGGTGGCCAGCGGGCCCTTCACCGGGTGGAAGTTGGGATCCTGCCCGAAGGTGGGATCAGTCACCGAACTCGGGCGGCGTCGTGGCGATGGGGTTCGCGTTGAGCTTGTAGGTGCCATCCGGGTTGCCGAGGTTCCAGTCCAGGCTGTCGAAGTCGCCGAAGATGTGGCAGCTCGCGCAGGACGAGTCACCGTGGCTCGAGCTCCTCCGCGCGTCGTAGAGGAAGCGGCGCCCCGCCACCACGTTCACCGGCTCGGGGTTGTACATCCGCACGTGCGCCGTCTCCTGGCGCGTGGCGGTGTTGACGATGGAGATGGCGTTGTCGAAGCGCGTCAGCACGTACATGCGCCCGCGGGCCTCGTCCAGCACGAGCCCGGTGGGGCCGCCGCCGCTCAGGAGGATCTGGTTCGTCGTGCTCGGAACGAAGGTGTTCGCCTCGAGCGCGGCGGTGGAGTAGACGCCGATCTTCGAGGAGCCGAACGCGGCCACGTACAGCGTGGAGCCGTTGGAGCTCACCGCCATGCCGAGCGGCTGCGCGAGGCTCTTCTCGTTCTCCGGGTTGGGAATGGGGGCGCAGCAGACGTCGTAGTTGATGTGCTTGTTGAGGTGCCGCGGAGCAACGCCCGAGGCGCCCAGCACCGTGATGCGGCTCTCGTGCAGGTGACCGCGCAGGCTGCTGCCGGCGAGGGTGCCCGGCCCCTCGAAGCGCAGATCATTCCGGGCCTCGGTGTTGCTGACGTACACCTTCCCGTTCACCGGGTTGACGGCCATGTTGAAGAGAATGGTGCCGACGCCGGAGTAGAAGCCGGCCGGGCCCGCGAGCTGCGCCGGCGGGTTGGCGGTGGCGTCGATGACGAACACGTCCTTGTCCGGCAGGGAGAACTTCACCTGATCCGTCCACGGGCGGCCCAGCGAGTCGACCCAGTGCTGGCCGTCGTACTTGACGATCACGCCGGTCTCGGGCGCCGGCTTTCCCTCGAAGTTGACGTTCGGACCCGGGACGCCGCCGGCCGCCTCGCCCCCGTTGGGCACGAGGCTCTCGGCGATGATCGTGGTGCGGTTGCCCGAGTGGAAGGCGGCGGCGTAGACGCGCGAGCCGTCGGGCGTCACCGCGAGCGCGCGCGGGGTGTCGCTGAAGAGGGTGAGGATATTGAGCGGAGTGCCGCCGAGCGAGGTGCCCGGGTTGGTGGCGTCGAAGACCCAGACGTCGGCCCGGCCGATGCCCGGCGTGGTGAACTGAGGATCGAAGGGGACGTTCTGGCCGCGGTGGGCCGCGGTGATGAAGGCGCGGCTCTTCCCCGGCCCGGCGAAGACGATGTCGCGCGGCTCGTCGCCGACGAGCAGGGTCCGCATCACCGAGCCCGCGGTCCCGAGCTGGTTGATCCGCACGACGCTCACGCTGTCGGACAGGTGATTGACGACCCAGACCTCCTCGTCGCTGCGCGCCGCGACCGCGACGGGCTCGAGCCCCACGGGCACCGAGAAGCGGTGGCCGAGACCGCCCGGGGTGATCTCGAAGACCTCGAGGCGGTTGTCCGGCGTATTGACGGCGAAGAGGAACTTGCCACTCGGCGAGAGGCTGAGCGGTCGGACCTGCCCGCTCTCGAAGAGGGTGAAGCCCTCGGCGGACGCCTCGGAGGCCGCCGTCAGACCTGCGAGCAGCAGCGCGGTGAGGAGGGAACTCCAACGGGCACAGCGAATGGCCAGGCGCCTGGCTGTCATGGTGTTACCTCCACGCAATGTTGAACTCCGGACTCGCGAACTCAGCGATAAAACAGGGATGGCAGAACTGTGCGCTTACACGGCAGGCAGTGTAAACACCGAGGCTCAAAATACCGGACCGGGCCCTGCCTTCTCCGATGAGCTGGGCGCCTCCGACACACCCGTCGGGCGCCGGAAGGGCTCCGTCACGTCCGTGAGGGCCTCGGCCAGTCCACCGCCAGCAACTCTCCACTGTGACGATGGGTGAAGGCCGAGCCCACCGTGGCTCGACAACGGACACCTCGCGCGCACCAGCATGGGCATCTGGTGCGCGGGATGAAACGAAGGCTCTTCTACTTGCGACGCCCGGCGGCGTTCTCCCGCTCCTCGAGGCCCCGCGCGAAGTTGCCGATGATGAGCCCGGGCCGGGCCGCCTTGAGTCGGCGCAGCAGCTCGCGGATGCCCACGGGCTCTCCGCCCGCGCCCCGGTCTCGCGCCACCTCCAGGTACTGGAGCGGATCGATGCACAGCGAGCGCGTCTGCACCTGATCCACCTGGTACTGCCGCACCAGCCGCTCCAGGGCCTCCACCTCGCCCTCGCGATCGGTGACGCCCGGGAAGAGGAGCAGGTTGAGCGCGAGGTACGCGCCGCGCTTGCGCGCCAGCGCGATGGAGGCCTCCACGTCCTCCCAGCCGTACTTCACCGGCTTGTAGTAGGCCTCGTAGAGGTCCTTCGTCCGCCGAGTTGAGCGACACGCGCACCGCGTCGAGCCCGGCGTCGAAGAGCGCCTCCAGCCCGTGGGTGAGGCTCGCGTTGGTGTTGATGTTGATGGAGCCGCGCGAGGTGTGCGCGCGCATGTAGCGGATGGCCTCGGCGATGAACTTCCACCGGGTGAGCGGCTCGCCCTCGCAGCCCTGGCCGAAGCTGACCATGGTGCGGCCGGTGGCGTTCTCCAGGTGGTACAGGCCGATGACGCCCATCTCCTCGCCGGAGGGTCCGTCATCCATGCGCTCGTGCGAGGCGGGAGGCCCGTCCTTCGGCTGATCCGAGATGCACCCCACGCAGCGCGCGTTGCACATCACCGAGGCGGGGATGGCGCCCTCGTCGCGCACGTAGAAGATGTTCTGCGAGGTGAAGCACCGGTAGAGCAGCGCGCACGTCGTGAGCTGCTTGAGCACGCGGTTGCCGGGGAAGCGCGCCAGGTGCGCGTCCACCATCTTCTTCAGCTCGGGCGTGGAGTACTTCTCGGGGTCCCAGTGCGAGCGCCTGTCGGTGTGCATGGCCCAGGCCACCGGGCCGTCCTCGCCCCAGGCCGCGGCGGTGTAGGCCCACTGCGGCAGCACGGGACCCTCCGCCTTCACCTCGCCGGGCAGGAAGGTGCGCGTGTAGCCCGGGGGCAGCAGCGCGCCCACCGCGCTGGGCACGAAGGTCTTCCCGTTCACCTTCATCTCGCGCACGAGCTCCAGCTCGCCCGTCTCGGGATCGAGCCCCACGGGCAGGCGGCCCGGCAGGTGGACGAGCCGGCCAGCGGACGGCAGCGGGATGGGCTTGTCCTGGGGGGGAACGAGCTCTTCTCCGCTGCGCAGGGTGGCGAGCAGATAAGGGTGCTCCATCACCCGGCCCTTGGAGTCGGCGAACAGGAGTTTCGGTACCAAAGTCATGACCTCGTTAACTACCACTGCCGGGCCGGACTTTCGACGCACCGCGCGTTCACGAGCCGTATGACTCCTTGCCGGAGCGCGTCTTGACTCCCCTCAGGCCCCTGCCTAGGGTCCGCCCACTTTTTTTCCGCCTATTCGCGGACTTTTCGGAGGCAGCTCAAGTGATCGTCGGAGTTCCCAAGGAGATCAAGACCCGCGAGTACCGTGTCGGCATGGTTCCGGCGGGCGTTCGCGCGCTCACCAGCGCGGGCCACACGGTCCTCGTCGAGACGAGCGCCGGCGTCGGCTCGGGCATCCCCGACTCGGAGTACGAGCGCGTGGGCGCGCAGCTCGTCCAGAGCGCGGACGAGGTGTGGAAGCGCGCCGAGATGATCGTGAAGGTGAAGGAGCCCATCGCGCCCGAGTACGAGCGCATCCAGAACGGGCAGATCATCTACACCTACTTCCACCTCGCCGGCGTGGACCCCGAGCTCACCCAGCGTCCTGGTGAAGAAGAAGGTCACCGCGGTGGCCTACGAGACCATCCAGCTCGACGACGGCTCGCTGCCGCTGCTCAAGCCGATGAGCGAGGTGGCCGGCAAGATGGCCATCCAGGTCGGCGCCGCGTGCCTGGAGAAGGCGCACGGCGGCAAGGGCATCCTCCTGGGCGGCGTGCCCGGCGTGCGCCGCGGCCGCGTGACCATCATCGGCGGCGGCGTGGTGGGCACCAGCGCGGCCAAGGTCGCCGTGGGCATGGGCGCCGAGGTCACCATCCTCGACATCAACCTCGAGCGCCTCACCTACCTGGACGACGTGTTCCTCGGCCGCGTGGCCACCCTGGCCTCCGACAGCGAGAGCATCGCCAGGTCGCGTGCGCGAGGCGGACCTCGTCGTCGGCGCCGTGCTCATCCCCGGCGCGGCGGCGCCCAAGCTCGTCACCGAGGCCCTCATCGCCGAGATGAGCCCCGGCTCCGTGGTGGTGGACGTGGCGGTGGACCAGGGCGGCTGCATCGAGACCTGCGTGCCCACCACCCACGACAACCCCACCTTCGTGAAGCACGGCGTGGTCCACTACTGCGTGGCCAACATGCCCGGCGCGGTGCCCCAGACCTCCACCTTCGCCCTCACCAACACCACCCGGCCCTACGCCCGGAAGATCGCCGACCTGGGCCTCGTCGAGGCCATCAAGAGCGACAAGGCCCTGGC
The DNA here is from genome assembly GCA_963771175.1 of uncultured delta proteobacterium. GTDB lineage: Bacteria > Myxococcota > Myxococcia > Myxococcales > Myxococcaceae > Archangium. Next base: position 164,173 of record CAVYSY010000050.1, on the reverse strand, counting down.
CCGCGGCCTCAACACCTACAACGGCCACGTCACCTACGAGGCCGTGGCCAAGGACCTGGGCTACACCTACCTGCCCATCACCGACGCGATCGGCTCGAAGGGCCGGTAGTCAACCCTGCCGACATCAGGGAGGAGAATCTCCTGCTCGAAGCAGGGAATATTCCTCCCTGTTACATGTCTCCCGCCCGCCGGGGCAGCCGTGCAGACGGCGCCGGCGGGCTTTGTGTTGTTGCCCGTTATGTTCCCGTGCATACATTGCCGGGTAGGGAACGACTCAATCGCCTGTAATTTCGGGCCTCTGGAAGGCGGGAGCATGTTGGACTTCCGGCAAAACAACCGGACCAAACAGGAATTCGAGGAGCTGGCCCTCGCCCACCTCGACCCGCTGTACTCCGCGGCCCTGCGGCTGACCAAGAACGAGCGAGACGCCGAGGACCTCGTGCAGGACACCTGCATGCGGGCCTACCGCTTCTTCGACAAGTTCGAGCGCGGCACCAACATCAAGGCCTGGCTCTTCAAGATCCTCACCAACACCTTCATCAACCGCTACCGGCGCAAGGTGAAGGAGCGCAGCGTGGTGGAGGGCGTGGAGCGCGAGGCGGTGCACGAGCGCTTCGTCAGCCGGGACGCAACGGACTTCGCGGCCAACCCCGAGCAGTACTTCTTCGACCGCCTGCTCTCGGACGACGTGCTGCGCGCCATCGACGCGCTGCCCATCGACTTCCGGCTGGTGGTCATCCTCGCGGACCTGCAGGAGTTCTCCTACAAGGAGATCGCCGAGATCCTCGAGTGCCCCGTGGGCACGGTGATGAGCCGGCTGTTCCGCGGACGCAAGCTGCTGCAGAAGACGCTGCGCGAGTACGCCCAGGGCACTGGCGTGCTGCGTCAAGAGGGCGAGGGTGGCGGGGCCGCCAATACCGGAAATACCGCCACCGGCGCTGCGACGAACCTGGAAGAATATCGTCGCAGGAAGAAGGTGGGGTAGATCGAGGTTCATGGGCCCGGAAATATTATTTCCACGGGCCCAAACCTTTCGCCCACCCCCTGAGCGCTCATGACCTGCCAGGAACTGGACCAGATCCTCTACCCGTACCTCGACGGCGAGTTCCAGACCGAGGAACGGCTGGAGGTGGAAGCGCACCTCAACCAGTGCACCCAGTGCACGCGGCGAGTCCACGAGGAAGCGCGGATGCAGCAGTCGCTGCGTCGGGCCGCGCGACAGGCGGTGGAGACCACGCGGGCGCCCGCCGCCCTGCGAGCCAGACTCCAGAACGGGATGCGCCAGGAGCAGCGGCGCGTCCAGCAGGCCTGGTGGTTGCGCGCGAGCGCCGCGGCCCTGGTGGTGATGGCGGCCGGCGGTGCGTGGATGGCCTTCCAGCCGGAGCAACACCGCCGCTTCATGGAGGACGCCGCGCGGCGGCACGCCAGGAAGCTGCCGGTGGAGATCGCCGGCACCTCGCACGAGGTCGTCGAGGCCTGGCTCGACGGCAAGTTCGATCACCGCGTGGTGGTGCCCCAGCTGCCGGGAAGCAGACTCTCCGGCGCGCGCATCTCCAACGTGACGGATCGCCCCGCCGCGTACATCAGCTACGAGAGCCACACCGAGCAGCAGGGCGCGCCGACGAAGCGCATCGGCCTCTTCGTCTTCGATGATGCCCAGCGCGAGGTGAAGGCCCCTCCCCTGCCCTCCGTGCAGGTGGGCTCCAGCCTCGGCTACAACGTGGCCGTGTGGCGCGAGGGGGAGATCGTCTACGAGCTGGTGACGGATCTCGACGAGAAGGACATCCGCCGCATGCTCACCGAGCAGGACGACGCGAGTGGCAAGCCGTCGCGCCCGGTGTCGCCCGACCTCGTCGCCGTGCCCGTCTCGCTACAGCCCTGAAGCACGCTCGCGCACGAAGGCTGCTCGCTCACCGGGCGTGCCGGACGGGCTGGAAATCCGACAGGACCGAAGATTGACGGTCCCGGTAGGCACCGATAGCCTCCCCGAGCGACTTTTCCAGAGCCGCCGTCCTCGCGCATCGCCGCGAGCACTCGCACGCCTTCCCTGGTCTGGCAGCCTTTCATGTCCAAGAACATCATCATCGTCGAAAGTGACACCGCCCTCTCCGCATCCCTGCGTGAGGCCTTGGAGGCCCGCGGCTTCGCGGCGCAGGAGACCACCGACGGCAAGGGCAGCGTGGAGCAGATCCGCCGCGACCGGCCGGAGCTGGTGGTGCTCGCGGTGGACCTCTCGGCGGGCCAGAACGGCTACCTCATCTGCGGCAAGCTGAAGAAGGACGATGACCTCAAGGCCATCCCCATCGTCATCATCGGCAACCCGGATGGCTTCGCGCAGCACCGCAAGCTGAAGGCGCACGCGGACGACTACGTGGCCAAGCCCGTCAACCCCGACGAGCTGGTGGAGCGCGTGGGCACGCTGATCGGCTTCCCGGAGCTGCCCGCCGGCGAGGTCGTCGACGACGGTCTCACCCTCGGCGGCCTGGACGGGCTGGGCGACGAGCCGGTGCAGGGCGAGGAGCTCGCCATCGAGGGCGAGCCGCTGGAGAGCCACGGCGACGAGCTGTCGATGTTCGACACCGACAACCCCTTCGCGGACTCCCTGGATCAGCCCGTGACGGGCAGCCTCGAGGAGCCGGTGGAGGCCCCGCCGGAGCTGAGCGCGCCCGAGGACGACTTCTCCGGGCTCGACAGCCTGGGTGGTGGTGAGACCGACAACGCGCTGGACGCGTTCGGCATGGACGACGGCAACGACGACAAGACGGTGGTGGGCTTCATGCCGACGCCGGTGCCGACGCCCGCGCCGACTCCGGCCCGCGCCGCCCCTCAGCCCGTGGCCAGGCCGGCCGCGGTATCCACTTTCACGCCGCCGGCCCGCACCACTCCCGCGGTGACGACTCCGACGCGCCCCGCCGTGACGAGCACGCCCGCGGCCCCGGCCATGTCCGCGGCGGACGCCGCCGAGCTGCGCAACCTGCGCGCCCGCGTGGCCGAGCTGGAGGGCACCCTGGAGGACTCGCGCGCCCAGACCAGCACCGCGGAGAGCCGGGTGCAGGAGCTCGAGACCGAGCTGGAGAGCAAGTCCACGGAGCTGGAGACGACGAGGGCCTCCGTCGGCAAGAACGACCAGGCCACCCTGGCGCTGCGTGAGGCCTCCAACCGCAAGGACCGGGAGATCCTCCGCCTCAAGACCGAGCTGAACCAGAAGGAGCAGGAGATCGTCGAGCTGCAGGACAAGCAGCTCGCGCTGGAGACGCAGGCCAACGGGGCCACGGAGGAGATCACCCGCCGGGACGCGCAGCTCAAGACGCTGCAGACGAAGGCGGACCAGCTCCTCGCGGAGCGCAAGCGGGTGGAGCAGCAGCTCGCGGCGGCGAAGGAGGAGGCGCGTGGCGCCACGGCCCGCGCGGCGGCGATGCAGGCCGAGGTGGAGCACTACCAGGCGCAGGCCGCCGAGGTGGAGGAGCTCCGGGCGCGCGCGGATCAGCTCGACGCGGAGCTGGCGGCGTCGCGGAACGAGGCGGACAGCCTGAGAGCGGAGCTGGACTCGGCGCGGGCGGAGCTGGACGCGGCGCGGGCGGAGCTGGACGAGGCGAGGGCCCAGGCGAGCCAGGAGTCCGACGAGCTGCGCAAGCGCATCTCCGAGCTGGAGGAGTCGGTGGCGCGCAACGAGGAGCGCGTGGCGCGGCTCTACACGCGCATCAAGACCGACGAGAAGCTGCGCGAGAAGACGAAGAAGGCGCTGGCCATCGCGACGCAGCTCCTCGAGGAGCAGCCCGCGGGTCAGGACGACGAGGAAGCCGTCGCCTGAGACACCCTCGCCTCTCCCCCACCGGGAGAGGCACCCGGGGCGAGGGTCCCGAGCCCCACGGGCTGAACCCGTGATGAGCTCCCCTCGCCCCCACCGCGAGCCCTACTTCTCTTCCTTCTTGGGCTCGTTCTTCTTGTCCATCATCTTCTTGGCCATGCCCTGGACGGCGGACGGGACGTTCTTGTCCCGCGCGAGCTCCTTCACGTCGTTCTCGCGCAGGGTGGTGAGGAAGCTTCATGCCCACCGAGAGCGGCACCTTGGGGTTCTTCACCAGCGCCAGCTTGATCTGGTAGTTCTTCGTCCACTCGCGGCTGGTGTAGATGATGCGCAGCACCTCCTCGTTGACGGCCTTGTTGGCCGCGCGGAGAGGACCTCGCCGTCGGTGATGCGCGGGCTGCGGATGACGGCGACCGCAGACCAGCTTGTTGGTGTCGCGGATGAGGATGCTGCGCGCCTCCTTGTTGCCCAGCGTCGCCAGCTTGATCTTCTCGGCGATGCTCATCTTCATGATGCGCTGGGTGAGGCTGAGCTTCTTGGCCTCCTCGATGGGCGGGGCGTTCTCCGCCTCCCCCTCCGCCGGCTCCTTGGCCACGACGTCCTTGAACTCCTCGATGATCTCCTCGGCGGTGGGACCGGGCTCGGGCGGGAGCGGCCTGGGGCCCGAAGAGGCGCACGCGCGCGGCCTGCATCTGCGGCACGTCCGCGAGGATCACGCCGCTGCGCACCGCGAAGTCACAGACGCGTGTCGATCAGGGCGCCGGCTGGCGCTGCGGGTTGTGCAGAGCTGCGGATGATGTCCTCGTGGCGCAGGATCGCGGAGCTGGTTCTCGGCGATGATCTCCGCGATCTTCGCGCTGCAGCTCGCGGCCACCTCGGCCACCGCCTCGTCGGGCGTGGTGGGGTTGAGGACGAGCATCTCGGCGTAGACGTCCTTGGCCGCGCAGCCGCGCGAGGAACCAGCCCAGCACGGGGGCGGCGACGTCCTCGTCACGCAGGGCGGCGGAGAGGATGCGATCCGGCAGGCCGGCGGCCGCTCTTCGTGGCCGTCTCGCGCACGCCCGCGTCCGCGATCGAACGTGAGCATGAAGAGCGCGCCGAGCATGTCCGCGGGCGCCAGCGGCACCAGGGCCTTGGCGGCCATCATCCGCAGCGGCGCGGCGGCGCGGCCGGATCCACGTGCTTGCGCATGTGGGCGGCAGGAACTCCGCGGTGATGGGGCAGCCCTGGGCGAGGCCGGAATCGTCCTGGGGCGCGGCGGTGGTGCTCAGCGGCCTCGTTCCTTCGCGTAGATGATGCGGCAGCCCCTCCAGCGTGAGGAACTCGTCGACCTCGTCGATGACCTTGGACTCGGTGGCGACGAGGGCGCCAGGCCGCCGGTGGCCACCACCCGCACCTCGAAGCCCAGCTCGGCGCGCATGCGCTCGCAGAGGCCGTCCACCAGCCCGACGTAGCCGAAGACGAGGCCGGACTGCATGGAGTGCACGGTGTTGCGGCCGATGACGCTGGGGCGGCCGGGCGAACTCCACCCGCGGCAGCTTGCGCGGCGTCGGGGAAGAGCGCCTCCATGGAGATGTTGATGCCGGGGCAGATGGCGCCGCCCAGGTACTCGCCCTTGGCGCGTCACCGCGTCGAAGGTGGTGGCGGTGCCGAAGTCCACGACGATGACGGCCGCCGTGCTAGCGCTCGTAGGCGGCCACCGCGTTGACGATGCGGTCGGCGCCGACCTCGCGCGGGTTGTCGTAGAGGATGGGCATGCCCGGTCTTCACGCCCGGGCCCGACGAAGAGCGGCGTCGTCTTGAAGTAGCGCTCGCTCATCTGCTCCAGGCTGAGCTGCAGGGCGGCACCACGCTGGAGACGGCCACCGCGTGCACCTTGTCCGGGTCGATGCCCTCACCTGGAACAGCTGGCGCAGCAGGATCCCGTACTCGTCGGAGGTGCGGCGGGTGGTGCGTCTCCAGGCGCCAGTGGTCCAGGAGGCGCTGGCCGTCGTAGACGCCCAGCACGGTGTTGGTGTTGCCGACGTCGATGGCGAGAAGCATGGCCTCGCCGACTCTAGCGCGAAGCCGCCCGCCCACGCCCCTATTCGGGGCGCGGCGGAGTCACCCGGGGACGGAGCTGCTCCACATCCCCGGCGAGCACCCGCTCCAGCGAGCCCCGCGCCGTCCGCACCAGGAGCGCCCCGGCGGGATCGATGTCTTCGGCCACACCGCGCAATTCCGATCGGTCGGTACGCACCAGCACGTCCTGGCCGAGCGTGGAGGACAGCTGCCTTCCAGCGCTGGCGCACCGGATCGAAGCCCTCCTCGTGGTGCAGGTCCAGCCACTCCTCGAGGCGGCCCCAGAGGGCGGTGGTGAAGAGGGCGCGGTTGACGCGCCGGCCCAGCGCCTCGGAGAGCGAGGTGGCGGTGGCGGCCACCTCCGGGGGGAAGTCCTCGCGGCCGGCGTTGAGGTTGACGCCGATGCCCAGCACCACGAAGTGGACGCGCTCCGGCTCCGCCGACAGCTCGGTGAGGATGCCCGCCACCTTGCGGCCACCGATCTGCACGTCGTTGGGCCACTTGATGAGGGCGTCGACGCCTTCTTCACGCAGCGTCTCGGCCAGCGCCACCGCGGCCACCAGCGTGAGCTCGGGGGCCTGCTGCGGCGCCAGCTCCGGCCGGAGGATGGCGGAGAAGTACAGGTTCAGCCTCGGAGGCGACACCCAGACGCGGCCCCGGCGGCCCTTGCCGGCCGTCTGCTGCTCGGTGACGACCACCTCGCCGTGCTCGGCGCCGTCCGCGGCCAGCCGGAAGGCGGCCTCGTTGGTGGACGGCAGGGTCTCGTGGAAGTGGATGCTCTGCCCGAGGTGGTGGGTGGCCAACAGCGGCGACAGCTCCAGCGGCGAGAGCCGATCCGGCACGTCCACCAGCCGATAGCCCCGGGCGGGCACGGCGTCGATGCGGTAGCCCTTGCCGCGCAACGCCTGCACGTGCTTCCACACGGCGGTGCGCGACAGGCCCAGCTTGGCGGAGAGCGCCTCTCCCGAGGTGTATTCGTCACGCCCATCCGCGAGGAAACCGAGGATGAGCTCCTCTTGAGTCTGCTCGGCGTTCTCCATCGCACCCATCCAGAGGCCCTCCGGCGAAAAGGGCCCCCAGGGTAGGGACGAGCGGCGCGGCTTTCAACCACCCCGCCAGGCAGGTAACCGAATCAGTCGGTTGCTCGGCTGCCCCCTACCCTGCGAGGAGCACCCCGGGCCCCTCTTCGATACGGATGACCTGGGTGGGAGCACGTGTGCTGCGCAGCGAGTCGATCCACTTCACCGCGGCCATGACATCCGACTCGCGCGTGTCGTGGGTGAAGACGACGATGGTGGCGTGGGAGTCCTCGGGGCGAGGGGGGCGCTGGAGCACCGAGTTGATGCTCACCCCCTTCTCCCCCATCACGCTGGCGATGCGCCCCAACACGCCGGGCTCGTCGCTGACGGAGAAGCGCAGGTAGGCCGGCCCGCGACGCTCGCCCGAGGGCAGCAGGGGCACGTCCTGCACGTGCGGCGCGCACGGCAGGGGCAGGCGCCCGGAGACGCCGGCCAGGAGGTTGCGGCAGGTGTCGATGATGTCCGACACCACCGCGCTGCCGGTGGGCATCGCCCCGGCGCCCCGGCCCGAGTAGAGCGAGGCCCCCAGCGCGGCGGACTGGAGCAGCACCGCGTTGAAGGCGCTGCGCACGTCCGCCAGGGGGCTGGCGGCGGGGATGAAGGCCGGGTGCACGCGCACATCCAGGCCCTCGGGAGCGCGGCGCGCCTGGGCGAGCAGCTTGAGGACATAGCCCGCCTCGCGCCCGTAGGAGATGTCCGCGGGGGTGAGGCTGGTAATCCCCTCGACGAGGATGGACTCGGGGGACACGCGCGCGGAGAAGGCCAGCGAGGCCAGCAGGCACAGCTTCTGCGCCGCGTCCATGCCTCCCACGTCGAACGTCGGATCCGCCTCCGCGTAGCCGAGCTCCTGCGCACGCCGGAGCGCGTCCGCGTACGTGGCCCCCTCGTCCGCCATGGCCGAGAGGATGAAGTTGGTGGTGCCGTTGACGATGCCGATGAGCGACTCCACCCGGTCCGACGCGAGCGCCTCGCGCAGCGTGCGGATGATGGGGATGCCGCCACAGACGGCGCCCTCGAAGTGGACGTCCACCCCGCGCGCCACCGCCTTCGAGAAGAGCGCCTCACCCTGCGAGGACAGCAGCGCCTTGTTCGCCGTCACCACGTGGCGCCCCGAGGCGATCGCCTGCTCGAGGTACTCGCTCGAGGGGCTCAGCCCGCCCATCACCTCCACCACCACCGACACCTCCGGATCCTTCAGGATGGTCTGGATGTCGTGGGTGAGGAGCGAGGCGGGTACGTCCTCGGGACGGGCCTTGCCCTGGTTGCGCACCAGCACGTGGCGCACACGCACTCGCGCGCCCAGACGCCGCTCGATGTCCTTCGCGTGCTGATTGAGGATCCGGTACGTCCCCAGCCCCACGTTGCCCAGCCCCAGCAGGGCAATGCCAATCTCCTTCATGTTCCGCTCCCCTGTTCTCAGCGACCCGCGTTCTCGAGCCGATACGAGGCCAGCTCCAACCACGTCTGCGGCAGGCGCTCGCCGTTACTCTTCTCGGCGGACACCTCCACGCGCACCAGCCCCACGCCCTCGGCGAAGGTGAGCGCGTTCACCAGCGTGGTTTCCGCGTCCACGCGGTTGCGCGCCTCCACCCGCACGCAGTGGGCGAAGGAGCCGGCCGGCGCCTCACAGGGCACTCCCGCCTGGAGGATGCGGTAGCGCTCGGTGGAGGACACGGACACCACGTTCGTCCACGCGTTGCCCTCGGCGAGCGGCCCGCGCAGCAGGTAGCGCTTGCGATCCCGGATGCCGAACCCATCCACGGAGAGCTGCCCGCCCTGGTTGTCGAGGAAGTACCCGTCCTCCTCCTTGAGCACCTCCACGTCCACGGTCTTGTCCACGCGGCCGTTGACCCGGTACGTCCAGCGGTTGCCCACGGCCAGCGGGTAGTACGCGGCCAGCGACTCGGAGGGACGGGTCTCCTTCTCAACCACCTGCTGCCGGCTCGCGCACGCGCCGACTCCCATGGTCAGTGCGGCCCCGAGGCCCCACCGTACGACGACAGACGAGAGCTTCATGTGTCAGTGTTTCGCGCGATCCGTACCGCGCGCCTCCGGAGTGGCCAGCTTGCGTGATGCGTAGAGCGTGTCCAGCGCCTGCTGGGCGGCGGCCTGGACATCCGGCTGATCATGCCCGTGCGCCACCGTGAAGAGGTACGCCTCGGCCTCGGCGCCCCCAATCTCCCCGATGGCGAAGACGACCTCCTGCACGAAGCCGACCTCCCGATCCTTCACCAACTCGATGAGCGCGGGAACGGCGGTGCGCGCCTTCATCTCCACCAGCGCGCCGATGGCCTGGCGCACCTCCTGCGCGTCCTCGTCCTCCAACTGGCGGATGAGCAGCGGCGCCGACGCGGGGTTGCGTCGCTCGGCTAGCACGTGCAGGGCGAACTCGCGCACCCGCTCGTCCGGCGACTGCAGGTCCTGCAGGAGCGCCGCGTCCTCCCGGTCCGCCGCCGCCATCTGGAGCGCGGCGGCCTCGGAGACCTGGCTGAAGGCCCGCTGGAGCGCCTCGCGCAGCGCCTTGCGCCGAGCCTCGGGGTCCTTCCCTTCCACCCGCACCTCGCCAATTCCCACCACCTGGTAGCGAGCGGTGGACTCCGCCTCGCGCCGCTCCAGCTCCAGGGTGGCGCCCACCTCGGCGAAGGTGAACGCACTGCCGTCCTTGAGCGACTCGCGAGTGAAGGGCAGCTCCAGCGTGAGCGACCAGGCGCCCTTCATCCGCCGCGCCTTCTCGTCCTTCTCGTCATTCTCGAGCAGCTCGAAGCGGCGGCTCTGGCGCAGCGTGTCCGAGAAGAGCTCGTGAACGTCCGACGGCCCCCAACCGAGCAGGCCGTTGTCCACCACCGTCGCGCCCTTGAGCGTGACGCGCTCCACCGGCAGGAGCGGCTCCCGCGAACGGCAGGCGCCGAGCATCAAGGCCACCACTACGATGAGCAGGCCGGGCTTCATACCGGCCTACCCTAGCCCAGTCTCGCGCTCCCCTCACCCGCGGAGAGCGCGAAGACGTCAGGTCGTCCCGCCTTCCGGCGAGCCGCCCCCCGAGGGAGGTGGCTCGTTGGAGGGGGCCGGCTCCGAGGGAGGACGGGCCCCCTCGGCGACGGATTCCGCCTTCTCGGCGGCCACCCGAGCGTACTCCTCCGCGGCCGTACGCTGGGCCTCGGCCGGAGCGGAACTCTCCACGCTCGGGAAGGGCGACTGCCACTCGGCGGCCGTCCTCACGGCCTCACCCGGAGCCGCCATGCCCTCGGAGGGCGCGGATGCGGCGGCCTCCTGGACAGGAGCCGGAGCAGCGGCCTCGGCAACGGGCCCGGCGGTGGCGACGCCCTCACCGGAAGTCACCCCGGCGGTGGCGGCACCCTCGGTGGTGGCGGCACCCTCGGTGGTGGCGGCACCCTCGGTGGTGGCGGCACCCTCGGTGGTGGCGGCACCCTCGGCGGCGGCGACACCCTCGGCGGCGGCGACGCCCTCACCCGGAGGAGTCCCTGGCGCCCCGGCTGCACCCTCGACGCCCGGAGCCCCCTCGGGACCACGACCACCCCGGCCGCGACGACCCCGACGACGACGGCGGCGGCGCTTGCGCTCACCCGCGGTCTCGCCCGGAGGACCCCCCTCCGGCTGACCGCCACCGACGAAGGCGCTCGCTGCCTCCAGCTCCTCGTCCTCGCCCTCCTCCTCACCCTCCTCGCCCTGCTCCTCCTCGGAGAGGGCAGCGGGCGCGACGGCCTCGGTGGGCGCGACGGCGACCGGCGCCTGCGCGGCCTCGGGCTTCTCGGCGCGGGCCTGCTCGGCACGGGCCTGCCGCTCGCGACGACGCTCCTCGCGGGCGCGCTGGCGCTCCTCGCGGCGGGACGGCGCGGGGGCCTCCTCGGCGGCCTCGGTCTCGCGGGCCTCGGTCTCCTCGGCGCCCTCCTCCCCCTCCTCGGTGCGGGCCTGCTTCTCGCGCTGGCGCTCCTCGCGACGCTTCTGCGCCTCCTCGGCCTCGAGCTTCGCCACCTCGAAGAAGCGCTCGTCGACGTCGTACAACTCCACCGTGGTGACGGTCACCGCGGCCTTGGCCTCGAGGAACTTCTCGCCGAGCGCGTCACCGCACCACAGCATCACCAGCGAGCCGCTCGCCTGGGCCTCGGTGCGCGCATCGCCGCGCACGTCCCCGGCGCACGCCAGCAGGCCCACCTGGGCCGAGTAGTGGCCGAGGTCCTTGCGCAGCTCCTGCACCGCCTTGCGCTCCAGGGCCGGCGTGCCCTTGAGCATGCGGATGGCGTAGCGCAGGTCCACGCTGCCCTCGCGCTTGCGCGCGGTGAGCAGCGGGCCCTCCTTGGAGCGCTTGGCCACCTTCAGCTCGCGGAAGCCCAGCGCGTGCATCATCTTCACGACGGACTTCTCGAAGGTGCCCACGTCCAGCTCGCCGAGGCGCTTGCGCACCGCCCGAGCCACGGCCTTGCGCGCGTCCTTCACCGCCGTGCGCGCCGTCGTCAGCAGGACGGCATCGGCCTGGGCCTCGGGAGTCGCGGCGGCGGCGGCACCGGCCTTCGGCAGCACCGGGCGCCCGTCCTCGAGCGGAATCCCCAGCGCGGCGGCGAACGCGGCCTGCAGCTCCAGCGGCGGCGCCTCGCTCGGCGCGCCGGCGCGCTCCAGCGTCACCGCCCCGGTCTCCGTGGACAGGGAGAACTGGGGACGGCGGCCCGCGTCGATGCGGCGCTGGTTGTCCTCCAGCAGCGCGGTGAGCAGCGCCTCCACGGTCAGGTCCTCGCCCGCCAGCTCCTTGCTCTTCGCCCGCTCCAGGAGCTGCTCCGGGCGCAGCGACTGCTCGGACTCGCTGAGGATCTCGAACACCACCTCCGGCATGGGCGGGAAGCGGCGGCGACTGCCACCCCGACCCTCCTCCTCCTCCTCGCGGCGGCGCTTGCCCCGCTCGGTGCCACGCCCCGCGGCGCGCACGTTCTCCGTGCGCGGCTCCGGATGGCGCTCGTCCGGCCGCAGGGGCGGCAGGCTGTCCTCTGGATGTGGCTCCATCACTCCCGTCAACGCCAACGCCTCGGCGTCCTCCGGCAACGCCCAGTCGACGAGCGCGAAGGTGTCCTTGGCGGTGACCACCACCTTGCGATCGCGCGTCCGGCGGGCCATCGCCGCGAGCCGCGACAGCATCGTCAGCTCGGGCGTCTTGCCGACGTGGGACAGCAGGTTCTCGGCGATCGATTTCTCGGTGATCTCCAGGAAGGTGAGGGGTCGACCTTCGCTCTCCAGGACACGGAGAGCGGCCTCGTAAAAAGTCATCGGCGATTCCCCAAGAAATTCGAACGGTTACAAAAATGTAGGTCCGTATGGGCGGCGGATGCTAGCCATCGCTATTCTGGCTTGTCAACGAATGGGGAAGGGATGCTCCGCTTTCGCATCGGACATCGATGGAAACGCGAACCCGCCAACCCTCCGCGCGATTCCGTCGCGATGGAGCTGGACGGGGTGAATCTGCTGCCGGGCGCGGTGGAGGAATCGCTCGTGGAGGCGGTGCCGGCGCTCGTGGGGGCCGTGGCCGCGTTGCATGCGGGGAGCCAGAGACTGGCCCAGGCCTCGCTGGCGGAGGCGCACCTGGAGCTGGTGCTGAGGCGTTCAGGAGCGGACATCGAGCTACAGGTGGCGAGCCTGTCGCGGCCGGCCCGGCTGCTGCGCCCGCCGCTGCGGCTGGACGCGGAGGAGCTGGCGGAGGCGGCCCGGGCATGTGGCCGGGACTTCCTGAAGGACATCTCCCAGGTGGCCCCCCGGGCGCTGAGCAGGGAGCACGGGCAGGGGCTCGAGCGGGCGCTGAAGCGGCTCGACGAGCCCGCCCACCATCCAGAGGAGCTCCGGCCCCAGCCCTTCACCCGGCGGGTGGCGCCGCCGTCGGTGCCCGGCTTCGGCTTCGCGCTGGAGGATCCGGATGACGTGCTGCGTCGTTCGGCGAGGGAGAAGGGTCCGGCGCTGGCCTCGCTGCTGTGCCCGGGAGAGGTGTGGCTGTCCCTGCCGGACCGTCCGGTGGCGTGGCGCGCGCCGGGGCCGCCCTTCCTCACCGTGCTGGAGCTGACCCGGCAGGCGGCGGACCTGGCACGGGCGATGGAGTTGGGCGAGCCGCGCTTCGGCTTCGAGCCCGCGGGGGTGCGTCCGGAGCTGATGCTGGACCTGAAGGCGGGAGAGGGCCGGCTGGGAGGCACCGCCCTTCCCCTCCAGGGCGAGGCGCTGGTGGAGGCCATGTTCCACCTGGGACAGGCCCTGGCGGTGGCCATGGCCGAGCGGGAGCGCTCGCTGGCGAGCAACCCCTACCTCGTGGAGCTGACCGAGCGCTGCCGGGAGGGCCTCTCGCACATGCGCGGGGCCGTACAACCTCCCGAGGAGAGCACGCCAGCGATCGCCCGGCACGGCCCCCTCGCCTGGGGCCTCCCGCCCGCTGAAGGTGCCCGGGCGCCTGCGCCGCCTGCGCTTCCAGAGCCTGTGGGAGCAGCGCAAGCTGGCGGACGCGGACCAGGGGCGGCTGATGCTGGGGCGCCAGGGGGTGGTGTTCTCGTCCCCGCGGATGGCCTGCGCCTTCGAGCGCAAGACGGGCAAGCAGCTCTGGCGACGGGCGGCGACCCATGGCGTGGCGGCCTCGGCGGATGGCTACAGCCTCGGGGCGAGCACCGTGCGCATCTGCGGCTTCCAGGGCAAGGGCGCGAGTGCGCGCTGGCTGCACGACCACGATGGCCTGAACATCGGCCCGCTGCTGCTGCGGCAGGACGGGCTGCTGCTCACGCTCTCGGATGATCGGATCGCCCTCGCCTTCAACGAGGTGACGGGCCGGGAGATGTGGCGACTGGCGCCCCCGCGCACGCGGCGCAGCCACCTGGGGATTCAGGCCCACCGCGCCCTGCTGGCGACGGACTCGGGCTACCTCTACGGGCTGGACCTGGCGGATGGACAGGTGCGCTTCCGCATGAGCGCGTCCCTCCCCTTCCTGGGCCCGCCGGTGCCCTGGGGCCGGCGCTTCGTGGCGCTGCTGGGCCAGGGCTCGCACTGCGCGCTGCTGCTGTCGGATGCCCACACCGGCGAGGCCGTCTGGACGTACGAGATGTCACTGGCCCTGCCCTCGACGCCGCTCCCCAGCGGGAAGCGCCTGTTCATCGCCGGGGAGCTCGAGGGCGAGGGCGTGCTCCTGTGCCTCGACGCGAACGGGCAGACGCGATGGCAGCGCGCGCTGCACCTGGGGCCGGGGCCCTACGCACTGGCGAAGCTGCCGGGCGGAGTGCTGGTGACGTCGGCGCTCGGAGCCGCCGCGCGGATGAGCGATGACGGCGAGGTGGACTGGCGGGTGGGAGCGGCGGGCGAGCAGCTCTCGAAGGCGCTGCTACCCGTCATCTCGCGCGGCGTGGTGCTGGTGCCGGGCGAGCGCGTGCGCGCGGTGGATCCGGACAGCGGCAACGTGCTCGCCGAGGTGCGGGCCGGAGCGGGCCTCACGGCGCTGCAGGCCGATGCGCAGCTCAACCTCTACTTCCTGGACGAGCTCGGCACGCTCTCCGCCTACAAGCTCACCTCGCACTTCGCGGTGGTGGAGAACTGAGCCGCCCCGGGTGGCCGAGCATGCGCTCGCTCTCTCGGGTCGACCCCCCCAGGAAGACGGCCCTTCTGGACGAAGCAGGGCACCGAGCAAGCCGCAGCGGTGGACCCATGGACACGGGCCAGGCCCACTTCCCAACTTGCGGGGGAGGAGTGCCTCATGCCCGACGACAGGAAGAACGACCCGGCCTACGAGCGTGCGCACAAGCGCGCCGAGGAACTGCAAGGGTTCTACAGCCACCTCGTGGTGTACCTCTTGGTGAATCTCGGCCTGTTCGCCATCAACATGGTGACGAACCGCGAGCACCTCTGGTTCTACTGGCCCCTCATCGGCTGGGGCATTGCCCTGCTGCTACACGCCACCTTCACCTTCTTCGGAGGGCCCTTCAGCCAGGACTGGGCGGAGCGCAAGACCCAACAGCTCATGGAGAAGGACCGCTCGAGGTGGCCCCCACAGCCACCTCGGCCCCAGGCGCCCTGATGGCGGGCAGGCGAGCGAGAACCTGCTCGCCCTCCTGCCCTTCCACCGGCTCAGGTGGAGCTGACGTGGGCGGTGGGCCCTGGGGACAAGGCCCCTCGGACTCCTACTTCTGCGCGGCCTTGGAGGGATCGATCTCCTCCTCGGAGCGCTCGGTGACCTCGGCGCCATCCCACTTCTCGCCCGCACCGAGCCGCCACTCGGAGGGCACGTCCAGCTTCCACAGGTAGGTGGCCGTGGCATCGCCGCCCGACGAGGCGCGCGAGCTGACGTTGAAGGTGATCTCCATCTTCTTCACCTCATTGGGGATGAGGTCCATGTCGTAGTGGCCGAGCACCATCTGCGGGGGGAACTCGGCGATGAACCGCTCGGGGAAGTCGACCTTCATCGAGGGATCGTCCGCGGTCATCTCGCCGAACAGCTTCCCCTTCTCGTCGGTGAGCTTCCACTGGGTCTTGAAGGAGGCGCTGGTGAGCATCTTCTTCACCTTGCCGTCCTGGCGCTCCTCGCGCTGGGCGCCCCAGAGCACGAGCTGCAGGCGCACCTGCGGCTTGTTGAGCACCATCACCACGTCGGAGGAGAGCACGTCCAGGCGCATGCCCTTGTCGGTGGCCGTCCACACCGGCTTGTAACGGCCCTCGCGCATCTGGTCGAACACCTTGCGCGTGTAGTCGTAGAAGGCCTTCTTGTCCTGGGCCCGCTCGTCCTTCTCCCCGCGCTTGTCGAGCTCGTCCAGGTACGCGTCGAACTCCTTGCTCAGCTTGAAGCGGCTCTGGTGCGAGGCGACCTGCTCGAAGTACGTCTTGAAGAACGGGGTCAGCTCCTGACGGTAGGTGCCCTCGTCGGGGTTGGTGCGCAGCCAGCCCACGCGCTCCAGGTAGTCCTTCTGGATACGGGTGAAGTCCGCCTGGCGCTGGGCCTCGTCCGCCCTGGTGTTCGCGCTGCGAGACGTCACCACCCCGGCAATGATGATGCCCACGATGAGGACGATGAGTCCGAAATAACGCTTCACGCGGAGATGCTCCTCTCTCGGAAATAACGGCCGTAGTGATATGAGACCCGACTCGCGTGTACCAGACCACCGGCAGCTACACGTTACCGGTTGCACTTCCTCTAGAGGAGGGCGGCCTGCTAGGCGGGGCCTCGGTCTCCTGGTCTGCCTACGGTGAGCGCTCCGACGACAATGTTGCGGTGCTGCTGCACGACCTCGCCCACTCGCACCATGCACTGGGGCCGGTGGAGCCGGGGGCCTTCCAGCCCTCGGGCTGGGGCACGGAGCTCGTCGGCGAGGGGCTTCCACTGGACACGTCGGCGCTGCACGTGCTGGTGCCGAACCTTCTCGGCAGCCCCTTCGGCTCCACCTCGCCGGTGACGGTCGACACGAAGGTGGGCAGGGCCTACGGCCCGGCGCTGCCGACGGTGACGGTGACGGACATGGCGCGCGCGGTGGCGGCGATGCTGCGCGGGATGAAGGTGGAGCGCGCGCGGGCGCTGGTGGGCGTGGGGCTCGGCGGGCTGGTGGCGTTGCAGCTCGCGGCGCTCTTCCCGGAGCTGACGACGGCGGTGGTGGTGCTGGGCGCCGCGAAGGCCCTGCCCGAGCCCCTGCGCGAGCGGCTCGGTCTCACCCACCAGATGCTGCGGCAGGATCCGGACTTCCGCGAGGGCCACTACGCGCCGGGCCAGGGACCGAAGCGCACCTTGCGCAAGCTGCGCCTGGAGTACCTGCGGCTGCTCCACGGGGCCGACACGTTCCGCTGCATGGACCCGACCGTGGCCACCGCCGAGCGGGCGCTGGAGGCGGATGCCGACGCCTTCGCGGAGACCTTCGACGCGAACGCGTGGTCGCTGCTGTGCACGGCGTACGCGGGAGGCGACGTCACCGACAGCCTGGAGAAGATCCGGGCGCCGGTGCTGCTCGCGGCGGGAGCGGACGACGCACTGGCGCCTCCGTCACGGGTGCGGGACACGTACCACCTGCTCAGCGCGGCGGGCGTGCGGGCGCACTACCAGGAGGTGCCGACGCCGTGCGATCACGCGGGCCTGCTGGCGCATGCGGGGCGGCTGCACCGCCCGATGCGGGACTTCCTGCGACGCCGGAGCTCGTGAACACGGCTGAGCCGCGGGGCCCTGCCAGCGCCCGTCAGCGGTGCGCGGCGGGGTTGAGCAGCTTCGCGCGCAGCGCGCCCACCAGCATCATGATGGCGATGTCGTTGTTGCCGCCATGGGGGACGATGATGTCGGCGTGGTGCTTGGAGGGCTCGACGAAGCCCATGTGCATGGGGCGCACCTGGCGCAGGTACTGGCTGACCACGTGGTCGAAGTCGCGCCCGCGCTCGTGGATGTCGCGCTCCAGGCGGCGCAGGATGCGCAGGTCGTCGTCGGTGTCCACGTAGATGCGCACGCCCATCTCGTCGCGCACCGGCTTCATGTGGAGCACGAGGATGCCCTCGATGAGGATCATGTCCCCGGGGTCCACGCGCACCGTGTGCTTCTGCCGGGTGGACGTGACGAAGTCGTAGACCGGCTTCTGGATGGGCCGGCCCGCCTTGAGCTCTCGCAGGTGCTCGACGAGCAGCTCCGTGTCGAAGGCATCCGGATGGTCGAAGTTGACCTCGCGGCGCTCGGCGAGCGTCAGGTCCGACAGGTCCCGGTAGTACGAGTCCTGATCGATGAAGGCCACGCGGCAGTCGGCGAGCGCGTCGCGGACCTTCCGAGCGACCGTCGTTTTGCCGGAAGCAGTACCACCGGCGATGCCAACGACGAGAGGTGACGGCATGGGGTCGCGAACTACCGCAGCGGGAGGACGGGCGCAAGGCTCCGTCGAAAACCCGACACCCGGTGCGCCCTCCCCTACACCCCGAAGCGTCCGCCCGCCGACTCGGGCCCACCCCGGGGCGTACGCGAGGCCACAATCCCCCCGTCTCCAGATGGAGGAGCTGACAATTCCTGGCTGCTCCGGCTTTCCCGACTGCTCACCCAGGAGCAACCTGACCGTGGAGCCATCCTCCGCCCCCACTTCCGACAAAGGAGCTCGTCGTGCAACTCCAACGGTTCGACGTATCCCACCGTGTGGAGCGCCCTCCGGCAGGACGCTCCCATCTGGCCCTGCTGTGGGCGGCCGTCCTGCTCTCCTCCACGAGCGCCTGTGGCCCGGTAGCCCCGCCCGAGGAGCCCCAGGAGCTCGCCGTCCGACAGCAGGCGCTGTACGACCTCAACGGCCTGTCCCCGAATGGCCTGGCCTTCAACGGGCTCGCCTTCAATGGCCTGGCCTTCAACGGGCTCGCCTTCAATGGCCTGGCCTTCAATGGCCTGGCCACCCCCGAGTTCACCTCGTGGTTCCAGACGGATCCGGTGCTCGGCGACGCGGTGATGAAGTACCTCGTCCAGTGCGCCGTGCCCGCCGGGCAGACGCGCGGCTACACCGAGCCCTCCACGGGCACCCTCTACACCTGGACGGGAAACCTGGGGCTGGCGCCGGACTGGGCCCAGGGCGCACCGGCGACCCTGGCCGAGCAACAGCTCATCTCCGCCTGCCTGGCGGCCCACGCGAACAAGTTCGGGGTCCGCGTCCCCATCTCCGTGCTGGGGCGGAATGCGCTGGGCGAGCTCATCCCCTACACCAAGGAGGAGTTCGACGCCTTCCCGGAGAAAGAGGCCTGCTTCTTCGGCAACCTCTTCAACGGCGAGGGCCTCTTCGTCGGCAATGACGGGCGCATGCTCCACCACAACGGCAGCTCCGCTCGCGCCTGCGCCCGCTCGGACGAGAAGAACGATGACCGCCAGCCGTGCCTGCCGATCGTCCGCGTCAAGGCCAGGTGCGACAAGCATTGCGAGAAGGACGAGTCGAAGGAGTTCTACGCGTCGTGCACCTACAACGGCGTCACCTACCGGCCCATCACCACGCGGATGAGCAAGAGGGATGTCTTCAAGTGCGGTGACGGCATCTGCCAGTACACCGAGTCGTGCGGCACGGATGACACCCCGGACAACTGCGGCAAGGACTGCGGCCCCTGCCCAGCCGCGCCCGCCCCCGGCTGGCCGTCCGTCACCCGACAACGGCCGGCCCTACCTTCCTGGAGTCCACGGACACGCTGTCGGACCCAGGACATGCTCTCATCGCATAAGTTCTCTTCTTCCCTCAGTAACAGCGGTACCCTGTACTCGGAGCGCATCCTCCTCGCCCGCTCGCCCCTGAGCCTCACCCGCGCCGCAGCAGGCCGAGCGCGAGCCCCTCGGACAGCGGACCGGAGGGCACCTGCTCCACCGCCCGGGGCACCTGCGCGAGCGAGCGCAGCACCTCGAGCAGCGAGGGCGACACCGTGCGCGGCTCCACCCCCCTGCCCTTGCGCCGCACGACGAAGCTCCACGGGCCCGGGGCCGGGACGCCGGGCCACCTGCGCGAGCGACTCCAGGCCGCTCACGTCCAGCACCTCGCAGGCCCACGCACGTCCCGTCAGGTGGCGGCGCAGGGACTTCGCGGCGAAGACGAGCTCGGTGAGGTCCACGGGGAAGGTGCCCACCCGCACGTCCTCGGCGAGCCCCACCTGTCCCGCTCCGGGCGCGGGGACGGGACGCGCGAAGGCCGAGGGCAGGAACGTCTCGAAGGAGAGCGCCGCCGCGACGCCCTCGTCCGGACGCTCGCGCAGGCGGTGCCGGGCCCAGGCCGCGAAGGCGTGCCCCAGCGAGCGCCCCAGTCCCTCGAAGAGCTCGCGGAACTCCCGGGACGCGGTGAAGGCGCGCAGGTCCTCCCGCGTGCCCGCGAGCAGCAGCCGCGACACCGGCCAGTCCCGATCGAGCATCTCGGCCACCACCGCGAGGCGGAAGTCCGTCTCCGCGCGAGCCCCCTCCACGTCGCCCCCGGTCTCCTCCTTCGCGCCGTAGCCGGTCTCGAAGAGGGCCCAGGGCTGGCTCTCTCGGGTGAGCGCCGGGGCGGGCTCCTTCACCGGGGGGAGCGCGAGCGGGGGCCTCGGCGTCGCGGGCACCAGCGCGCGCAGGCGACGCAGCGTGAGGGCGGCCACCTCGGACGGGTGTCCGTCTCCCTCGAAGGTGACGGCGCGCAGCGAGGGGCAGCGCGGCAGCAGCGACTCCAGCAGGGCGAAGAGCTCCTCGCGCACGGGCTGGGTGTGGTCGTCCACGTAGTAGCCCCGCCCGCTCCGCCGGGTGACGACGCCGCCGGCGATGTGGAGCTCAATCACCTTGTCCAACGGGAAGCCGTCGAGCCCCGCCTCCAGGGGCAATCCGGCGGCGAGCTGGTAGCTGAGCAGGTGCCCCAGGTCGAGCAGCAGCGGCAGGCCGGTGCGCGCCTGGACGCGGGCGAGGAAGTCCAGCACGTGCAGCTCGCCACGCTTCGCGAAGGCGGCGGGGTTCTCCAGGGCGAGCGGGACGGACAGGTGCGCCTGGACATGGAGCGCGTGCGCGACGCTGTCGCGGACACCGGCCTCGGTGAAGGGCGGCGTGAAGTAGAGGTAGCCCGGGAACGGCTGCCCGCCCGCGTGCCACCAGCCGATGTCGTTGCCCACCCAGGCGCTGCCCACGGCGCGCGCGTGCGCGTCCAGCTCCCGGAGCGCCTTCTCGGGCTCCAGCTCGGGGCCGAAGAGGTTGAGGTGCACGGGGTGGAAGAGCACCGGCACGTCGCTCCGGCGCTCCCACATCTCGGGGAAGAGCGAGGCGTGCGCGCGCGTCTCGTCGAGCGACAGGGGCGCGCTGTACTCCACGAAGTCGAAGAGGCCGGGCGACTGCGCGAGCAACCGGTAGGGGTGCGGCTGGTCCGCCGCGTCGAGGTTGCTGCTGAGGCCCAGCCCCCGCCAGGGGAGCGTCCAGGCAGTCGCGTCAGGAAGGCTCATGGAGCCCCCACCCTACTACCCGGCGTGCTACCCGGCGACCGCCACCGCCTCCGCGTTCTCCTCGGGCATCAGCGTGGCGAGCTCCGCCTTGAGCTTGTCCTTGGCGCGGATCTCCAGCTGGCGGGCGCGCTCACGCGAGAAGCCGAAGTGCTCGCCCAGCTCGCTCAGGGTCATCCCCGCGTCGCTCATCACCCGCTGCTCGATGATGAAGCGCTCGCGCGGATCCAGGCGCGCCAGGGCCCGCTGGATGCGCTCGCGCGTCATCTGGGCCTCCTGACGGTCGGCGATCTCGTCGGCGTGCGAGGCGCTCTCGGACTCCACGAAGTCCAGGTGGGTGGCGTCACCGTCCTCACCCATCGGCGCGTCCAGCGACAAGTCCCTCCCGCCCATGCGCTGCTCCATCTCGCGCACCTCGGAGGCCTTCACGTTCAGCTTCCGGGCGATCTCCTCGGCATTGACGATGTGGCCGTCCCCGCTGCCGAGCTTCTCCAGCTCGCGGCGGGTGCGCGCCAGGGCGAAGAACAGCCGGCGCTGCGCCTGGGTCGTCCCGAGCTTCACCAGGCTCCAGTTCTTCAGCACGTAGTTCTGGATGTAGGCGCGGATCCACCACACCGCGTAGGAGATGAGGCGGATGCCCTTGTCCGGATCGAACTTCTGCACCGCCTTCATCAGGCCGATGTTCGCCTCCTGGATGAGGTCGGACATCTTCAGGCCGTAGGAGCGGTACTCGTAGGCCACCTTCACCACGAAGCGCAGGTTGGCCGTCACCAGCCGGTGGCCGGCGACCAGGTCGCCCTGGCGGAAGCGCCGCGCCAGCGCCTGCTCCTCCGGCTGGGTCAGCAGCGGGTACTGGCTGATCTCGGAGAGGTAGGTCGAGAGGAAGTCAGCGGACGCGAAGGAGGAGGAAGTCTGCATGGTCTCTCTCGGGGGTAGGAAGGCGATGGGGTCTTTGCCACGACGACGTGCCCTGACCCTTGAGCAAGCCAGATGCCAGGGCATCCACCGAACCGTCCCCAAGCGAATACAGGCACTTGCATCGAGCGCCCCCCATGCTTAAGCCGGGAGGACTGGTAATTTTTACCGCCCCCCTCTGACCCGAGATCCTCCCAGAATTACAGTGTTCGGGGTGGAGAGAGGACCGTGTGCTCCCGGCCGCGCTCCTACCCCAGCGCACATCGAGCGCCGAGAAGGCCATCCTTGCTTCCGGTTATCGCGTGCCATACTCCACCGCCTCGCCATGCTCGCTCACTCGGACGTGAATGGAAGCAGGACCTGGACCACCCCGAACGGGGAGCTGCGGCTGTGGCAACCGGCCCCGCACGTCGTCGTGACGCGGTTCCAGGGGCCGATGTACGACGGCCATCTCGCCCATCTCGCGATGGTGACGATCGAGGGGATCTGCGCCTCCCAGCCGAAGACGGACATCTTCCATGACTGGGAGGGGATGGAGCTCTACGCGACCGAGGCCCGGAACCTGATGACGGATCGCGCCATCCCGCTCGCGCCGAAGATCAACTCCCTCAACGTGCTGTTCGGCTCGAAGGTGGTGCTGATGGGGGTGTCCCTGGCCAACCTCAAGCTGGGCGGCATCACCCTGTACAACAGCCGGGAGGAGTTCGATAAGGCCGTCCTGAAGGCCAGGGAGAGCCGGCCCGGGACGTTCAAGCCGACCCCGTACTCCTAGGGTCCGTAGGAGTCGGCGAGAATCCGCGTCGCATCGAGGCCGCTCGGCCTTCGCCGCTTCCACGTCCAGACCCTCGCCGTGGCCCTGGCCCCGGCCCTCGAACGTGGCCTGCGCGTTCTCGAAGGTGACGGTCCGCGGACAGGCGGGCAGCTTCAGCGCCGAGCGGAGGACCTCACAGGGCTGGGACTCGGCGACGTCGAACACGGCGCCTCCCTCCCGCTTCATGTGCAGGTAGTGCACGCGGCCCTCCGAGAAGCGCACCGCCGTCACGCCTCGGCCCAGGAGGGACTCCACCTGGGTGCGCGGGCGCGTCTCACGCCACGGCTCCTGCCCACCTTGCGAGAACGGCAGCCACTCCCGCCAGCGCAGCGGCGCGAGTCGGAGCGCCCGTTCCTCCTCGGCCTGCACGCGCACCGTGCCAAGGAAGGCCTGGCAGTGCGTCGTATCGCAGACGGGGCGGCCCGGGTGGCGGCTGTCGGCATGCCGCTCGTTGTGGGCCACCACGAGCGCGAGCGCCACCCTCGCCTCCCCCTTCAATTCCGAGTCCTCCGCCGTCACCACCCCCGCCGTGTATTGCAGGAGCGTGGTGCGGAAGAGGAAGTCCGAGCCCCTGCGGGCCTTGAGCGCGTTCGGGCTGGTGGGCACCCCCGGCGGTGGCTTGTAGGGCGGCGGAGCTGACTCCGTGAAGATGCCGGCGTAGTCGCGACCGGCTGGCGCGTCCGGGAAACGTACCCGCCAGGGGCTGCCGAGGCACACCGCCGCGCCCTTCGACACGAGCGGCTCCAGCTTCGAGAAGCCCTCGGGCACGGCTCGGGGCGCGCCTCCCTCCAGGGTGAAGCCCGAGCCCCGACAGGCGGCCTCGAGCCCTCCCGGCGGCACCAGCCCCAGCACCTGCACCCGCGCGGCCTCCAGCCCGGCGCGCTTGCGCCGCACCTTCGCCAGCAATTCGGGCACCTCGTCCGCGAAGGCCCTCGGCATCTTCCCCGGCCGGGCCACCACCGCCACCAGGTCCTCGTCCACCGCGACGATCCACCCGAGCCTCGGCCGGCTGTCCGCGTCCCGCACCGTGCCCGTCTTGGTCGCCACGCCCGCGTAGGCCCTCGACGCGGGCAGCTCCGACAGCGTCCCGCGAGCGGCGTTGTCGGCCAGCACCGCCAGCAGGTCCGGCCTCGCCTCGGCCAGCAGCCGGTACGCCTGGGCGAGCCCCCACGGGGAGAGGCGCAGCGCCGAGCGCAGCCCGATGGCATCCGCCATGTCCAACGGCTCGCTGGACAGGCCCACCGCGGCCAGCACCGGGCCCCAGGGGCCGAAGGCCTTCGGCGCGCTCCCCTTCCCCTCCCAGTCCAGGAAGTAGCCGTTGCACGAGCGCAGCAGCGCCGTCTTCACGTCCACCTTCCCGGGCAGACTGTCACCACAAGCCCACTCGGGCACGTCCGCGCGCGGCGGGAGCACCGGCGGTGGCGTGGCGCTCCCGGCCACCACGAAGGGCTTCAGCGTCGAGCCGAAGGGCATCGCCCGCTTGATGTCCCCCTCCGCCAACAGCACCTCGCCCGAGTGGCGGCTGAGCACCACCGAGGCGGAGGCCGCCGCCTCCACCGCCACCCCGGCCAGCTCGTCCACGGACAGCGGCACCATCCAGCGGGCCCCGTCCTGGCACTGCCGCAACCGACGCGTGAGGGCTCTCGGAAACCCCGTGTCCTCGTTCAGCACGCGCGCCAGCGCCCGACGGGCCCGTGGCGTGTCCACGTCCGGGTTGTGCGCCAGCTCCGCCGAGGCACTCGACAGCGATTGGTAGGGCGCCTCCCGCCACTCGGCCAGCTCTCCGCTCACCGCGAGCGCGAAGGCCTCGTGGAACAGCCGGTCCTCCGCCGAGGCCGGACACGCCCACCACAGGAGCTGGTGCGCCAGCTCGTGCCGGAGCGCCACGCGCAACCGCGCATCCAGCACCCCAGGCGTGGCCTGCCGCAACTCCACCACGCCCGGCCGCCCCTGCCCGTTGCGCGAGGGCAACATCTCCACGCCCCGCTGCAGGGAGAGGGTCCCCGGCGCCCGGGAGGGCGCTCCACCGGCCTCGGCCACGTAGCGCGCCTCCAGCGCCTTCCACGCGGCCTCGGCCTCGGAGCGCAGCTCCGCCTCGGGCGTCACGTCTCCCCGGGTGAGGAAGACGGGAGTGGCCGCCAGCAGGGCGACCGTCACGGCGGACCACCCCATCATGACTTCACCACTCGCTCTGGCCGACGTCGCCCGTGCTGCGCTTGGACGGCGCCACCTTCAGCACGTCCGCGCCCGTGCGGCCGCGGATGCTCGTGACGTACATGTCCTCGATGAAGGCCGGCGGCGCGGAGAAGGTGCCCGCGAACTGGGCCCGCATCACGTACCCCACCGTGCGAGGGCTGTCGCTCCACCACGTCGGCTCCTCGAAGAAGAACGTGGCGCGCTCGGGGCTCAACGAGCGCCGCTTGAGGGCCTCGGGCGCGAGCGGCAGCGAGTGCGGCGGACCGCGGAACACCTTGTCCTCCACCAGCGGCACGAAGCCCGCCGGCACCGCGTCCTCCAGCACGTAGTACGCCGAGCGCACCCGGTTCTCCCCGTGCGCGTCCAGCGTCAGCTCCACGTACACCTCCTCGCCCTGGCTCACGCTGTCGCCCGCCGCGAGCGGCACCTTGCCGCCCTCGCGCAGCACGTAATACGTGCGCTGGAGGCTCATGCCCTCGTCCACCGGCTTCACGTCCGCCAGCGGCGTGGACGCCGTGGCCCGGAGGCTCGCCACGCCCTCGAAGTCCGCCACGTCCACCGTGCGCGTCCCCGGCTCCAGCGTGGCCACCAGCCCCATGCCGCGCGGCACGAAGCGCACGTTGCCCTTCACGCCCTTCACCGCGGGCGCCGCCAGCTTGCGGAACTCCTTCGCGTCCCGCTCGATGAGCCACATGGAGTGCAGCAGCGCCGTGCTCCGGTCGAAGGTGGACAGCCCCGGCTCGGTCAGCGACTCCAGCAACCGCCGGCGCGCCTTGGCCACGTCCAGCTTCCCGAAGGACGCCGCGTGACCCAGGATGGCGGTGAGGCCCACCCGGCGCAGCGGGTAGCGCCACATCGCCTCGCTCGGCGCGGGCATGCTGGCCAGCGAGACGAAACCCTCGTTGCTCTGGGCCACCAGCTCGTCGATGCGGCCCTTGAGCGCGGGCTCCTTCATCACTCCCGCCTTCTCCGCGGCCAGCACCGCCATCGCCAGCGGGTACAGGTCTCCCGGCGTGGCCCGCTCCACCAGCGCGCGCACCCGAGCCGCCTGCCGCTCCCCGTCCAGTCGCGCCAGCACCCAGGCCCGCGTGGCGTCCCACTCGAAGGGCATCTCCCCCTGGGCCTCCAGCCAGCGCATGCTCTCGGTGATGCGCGGATCATTCCGGTCCACCAGCCCCGCCTCCACCGCGTACGCCAGCCCGTCCAGGGCAATGAGCGTCATGGGCAGGTCCGCCTCGCTGTAGCCGCTGAACCAGGTGAAGCCCCCACCCCGGACGGACATCTCCAGGATGCGGGCCGTGCCCTGCACCGAGCGGCTGCGCGCCTCGGCCAGCAGCCCCTGGCTGTCCGTGTCGAGCGACTCCAGCGAGCCCGCCTTCTTCAGCGTCTGGTACAGCGCCACGTTGGGCACCGTGGTGGACACGAGCTGCTCCAGGCACCCGTAGGGATACGTCAGCAGCTCGCGCACGTTGGAGAGCGCCGCGTCCACCAGCGACGGCTGCAGCACCAGCTCCACCTCCGAAATCGAGGCACTGGCAGCCGAGGGCAGGGCCAGCTCGCCGCCGCCCCACTTGGACACCTTCACCGGCTCCGCCAGCACCGCGGGCCGCACCAGCCACCGCGCGCCGGTCACGCAGCGGCTCCTTGCCACCCGTCACCTCCACCGCCAGCTCGGCCGTGCCGGAGCCCTTCGCCTTCAGCACGAGGGGCAGCACCTGCTCGCCGCCCTTGCCCAGCTCCACCTTCTGCTTCGACTCGGCGGCCTCGAGCACTCCCGCCGCCGCGAGCCGCACGTCCAGGAGCTGGCTGCCCGTGGAGGCCTCGCCCGCCGACAGGCGCACCGACGCGAGCGCCTCGTCCCCCTGGCGGAGGAACTGCGGCAGCGCGGCGTACAGGTTGAGTCCCCCGCGCGTGGCGAACTCGGCCGTGGACTCGCCGAAGCGGCCCGAGGTGTCCGCCGCCACGCCCGTCACCACCCACAGCGTCTGGTTGGACGGCAGCTTGAAGCGCACCGTGGCCCGTCCGTCCCGATCCGTCACCACCGTCGGGCTCCAGTAGGCCGTGTCCCTGTCCAGGTCCTTCGCCTGCCGCGTGGGCGGCTTGATGGAGGCGAAGGCATGGTCCGGCAGCCCCGCCATCTTCCGCGCGAGCGCCTCGCCATAGCCGTAGCCCTGGAACTCGGCCGAGAAGAAGGTGGCCACGTTGTTGCGGCCCACCGGGTAGAAGAAGTCCAGCACCTTGGGGCGGAACTCGCTCTGGATGGCGTAGACGGCCTTGTCCACCACGCCCACCGAGAGCTGCGCCACCACGCCCTGGCCCTCGTGGTTCGTCACCCGGATGTCGATGACCTGCTCCGTGAGGGGCGTGGCCTCGATGCGCCGGGGCTGCAGCGAGACATTCAGGGTGCGCTCGGCGGGGATGATGCGGAAGCCCACCGTGCGCTCCTCCCAGCGGCCCGTGGCCGTCGGGTACGCCACCGACGCGTACACCGCGCTGCCGAAGCGGTTCTCCACCTCGAAGGAGTGCACCAGCGTGCGGCCCTTCAGCTCGACGAGCTGGGTGCCATACAGCCCCGCGCCCGAGAGCGTCACCCACACCGGGCCCGCGTCCTGGCCACCCGGGCCCCAGCCGTCCGGCAGCAGCGCCACGAGCTGCGCCGTGTCCCCGGACTCCAGCGTGCCCGAGAGCGATGCCAGCGTCAGGTTGGGCACCTGCGCCACCGGCTCGTCGGCCTCGCCGATGACGAGCAGCTGGTCCTCGCCCGTCCAGGCCTCGCCGCCCTTGTCCTTCACCGTGACGCGCGCCACCACCGTGCCCACGTCCGAGGTGGGCACCTTCTCGCGGTACGCACCATCCGCCCCCGTGGTGAAGGCCTTCTTGCCGAGGCTCTTCTCGCTGCCGTCGGCCTTGCGCAGCACGAACTCCACCTCGCCCGGCGTGGCGCCGTAGGGCTTGCCGGAGAGCGTGGTGGCGCGGATGCCCAGCATCGCCTCGGTGCCCTTCTTCACCACCGCCGCCGAGTAGCGCGTGGCCCCCAGCACCTCCACCTTGGACAGGAAGAAGGCGGCGCTCGCGTTGGCGAACGTCTCCTGGTCATCCCGCGCGCGCACGGTGAGCGTGTAGCGGTACGGGAAGCGCTCCTCGCCCGGCTTGAGCGCGGGCACGGGGATTTCAATCTGCGCATCCCCGTTCTCGTCGAACGTCGCGGCGCTCGCCCACGGGTCCTCCTCGGCTCCGCGCTGGGCCACCGTGGAGAACAGGCGCTCGGGGACGCTCAACTTGCCTTCCGTGGTGGAGGCGCTGCCGTACGTCACCGCGCTCCCCTGCCCGCCCATGCCCGAGTCATCCACCCAGGCCGGCGAGTCCAGCAGCGTGCGGTAGAGGAACACCTCGTACTTCGCGCCCGCGGGCACTCCGCCCGCGTACCGCCGCGCCCGCACCGTGGCCCGGATCGTCTCGCCCGGCACCACCGTCTCCTTCTCCGACTGCAGCTCCACGTAGAAGGTGGGCTTCACGTAGTCCTGCACGCGCGCCTCGCCCTGGTGCGGCTGCGAGTCCAGCTCGGCCATCACCCGCAGCACGCCCGTGCCCAGGTCCGCCGGCACCATCATGCTGCCGGAGAAGCTGCCGAACTCGTCCACCTTCGCGCGCGTCACCACCTCGCGGCCCTCGGCCGAGACGAGCTTCACCCCCACCTCGCGCCGACGCGGCGTGAAGAGGCGCGCGAGGAACGTGTCCGGCTGGCGCACCACGCCGCGGTACTTCACCTCGTCACCCGGCTTGTAGACGGGCCGATCGCTGTAGATGAACACGTCCGGCGCCACCGCCAGCGACGAGTAGAAGTCCGTGTCCACGATGGCGGTGTCCTCGCCCGACGTGGCCGTGGCGATGAGGCGCGGCTCCTGGACGGCCAGCGTCACCTCGCCCTTGTCGTCCGTGGTGCCGCTCGGACCCTTGCCCGAGGCCAGGTACACCTGCACCTTGGCGCCCGCGCGCGGCTTCTGATCCTTCCCCGCGACGCGCACCAGCACCTGCCCGTCCGTCTGCTTGAGCTGCACGGTGAGGTCGGTGACGACGAGCACCACCTGCCCCTCCACGCGGCCCTGGACGAGCTGGAGGATGTACGTGCCGACGGGCAGCGGCGGGAGCGTCACCCGGCGCTCCTCGTAGCCGCTCTCGTAATACGAGGTGTCGAAGCCCGGGACGGTGAACTCGCGCTCGGAGCCGCCGAGGTCCAGGTTCAGCCACTGGCTGCGCACCACGGAGAAGCCGGGAGGAATGCCCACGAGCTTCTCGGGGCCGGTGGAGACGCGAGCCAGCGGACGGCCCGGAGGCGGAGGCGGACGCGCGGGAAGCCCCGGCGCCACCGCCTTGCGGAAGTCCTCGTTCAGGGCGAACAGCAGGAAGGTGCCCGGCCCGTGCGCCCCGTTGAGACCGCGGCTGAGCGCGTTGCCGGGGTTCGCCGTGGTGGGAGGCGTCTGGTACGCGCGCCGCAGGTCTCCCTGCGCGCGGATGAAGGCGTCCACGTCCGCGGGCTTCAGCACCCGCAGCTCGACGGGCCCCTTGCCCTCGAAAGCCACGTCCACGCCCACGGGCTCCCCACTGCCGTAGGCACGGGGGACGGTGATGTAGAGCGGCTTGGCCGCCGCCACGCCAGCGCACATCAGCGCGGCCAATGCCGCGATGCGAGCGGAGTACCTCATGAGCCAAACCCTCCCGGAACCAACCTGTTGCCTTCCACGGTGCCGCGCAGGCCGATGTACGGCAGCGACTCCAACTCACGCCGCGCGGCCTCGATCTCCGGCGGCGCCGCGCGCGGCTTCTCCGGATCCGACTGCACCACCTGCGACCAGTACCCATCCGCCAGCAGCGTGCCGAGCAGCCGCCCGGTGTTGACGCCGAAGGACACCGAGCCCGGCGCACGCAGCCCCTGCACCACCGGAGCCGCCGCGTTGAGCAGGTTGGGCCCCTTGCCCTCACACGCCTTGCGCAGCCGCGCGAGCACCTCCGGGGTGGAGGCCAGGACGTGGTGTCCGCACAGGGTGGCGGTCTCCATCCGGTTGGGCCCGGAGAAGATCTGCCCGAGCGCCGCCGCGTCCTCGGGGTGGCCCCAGAGCAGGGCCACCTCGGTGGGCAGGCTCTCGTAGCCCCGGGGCGTCCACAGCATCGCCACCTGGCGCGTGCGCACGGGCCCCACCGAGCCCTTGCCGGACCAGAAGGCCTTGAGGGTGTCGCGATCCAACTTCTCGGGCAGCTTGAGCTGGAGCGCGAGCAGCACCGGCGTCTCCTCGGGAACGAGCTTCAGCAGGTCGTCCGAGAGAGGCGCGCTGTCCATGCGGGGCTCGTCCGCGACGGGCCCGGAGATGCCAAGACCCACCAGGCGGGTGCCCTGGACGGCGAACCGCAGCCGGATGCCATTGGCCACACCCATGACGTGCGTGAGGAGCTGAGCCTCTCGCCCGAGCGGCTCGGGGGCGAAGCCGAGCTCCACGTCCACGTCCTCGGGCGGATCTAAATGCAGGTGCGGCTCGCACAGGCCCTGGAGCACCGCCGCCGGGTGCCGGCCGAACACCATCCGGTCCTCCGTGCGCCCGGCCCACAACGACTGCTCGGCCACGAGCCAGCGCTCCAGCGTGAAGCCCTCCGCGGGCACGTCACCCTCGCCACCCGGGCAGGCGTTGGCCGTCATCTCGTTGCGGCGGACAGTGCCACCGAGGGACGTGAAGGCGGCCATGGCGGTGTCGCCCGGCTCGGGGATGATGATGGCGGGCGTGCCCGAGCGACTCTCCCCGGAGAACCACACCATGCGGAACGGGGCGGCCAGGAACTGCCCGGCCATGACGTCGAACACGGCGCCCTTGAAGGAGGCACCCAGGTCCTCGCCGCGTGTACCGAGGAAGGCGGCCCACCCGCCCACGAAGCCCTTGCCGAGCGGCTTCTGGAGCTCGTCCTTCAGCCACGCATTGCCGGCGAGCGCCTCGCGCACCTTGCCGGGCGCGTAGACATCCACCCAGACGGCCGGGCGCACGCGCCCGGTGGGCACCTCCATCTGCTGCGGCTTCTCGGGAGCGGGCGGCAGGGCCTGCAGGACGGAGCCGCCGCTGGAGCCAGTCGAGCCACCGGCCGAAGTGGAGGTACCGGAGGCCGGGCCCGAGGAGTCGGAGGAGCCGCGGCGGCCGAGCATGAAGGAGCCCACGGCCACCGCGACGAGCACGGCGACGCCGATGCCCACGAGGACGGCGCGGGGAGGTCCACCCTTGGGAGGCGGAGAAGAGGGAGGGTTCATCACATCCACTCCTTGAAGCGGAAGAAACCGAGGAAGGCGGTGTTCTGGGGCACCGGGCGCCACTCCAGGGGCGCCTCGGTGGCGAGCGATTGGAGGACGCCGGTGCGCACGGCGGCACCCTTCTCGCCCGGGTGGTAGACGACGCGCGTGGGAGCGTGCGCCTTGTCCTCCGGGCGCACCACGAGCATCAGGTGGAAGATGGGGCCGGCGTCGCGCTCCTGGCGGAAGGCCACGAGGTCGCCCGTGCGGAGGGACTCGCGCGAGGCCTCGTCGCGGCCGAGCGGCACGAAGCTGTGCGTCAGCAGCGTCTCCGCATCGGCGAAGTCACCGGGCTCGCCGCGGGCATCGCGCCATAGGGGGGTGGCGAGCCGCTCGGGGCGGAAGCGCCGGTAGGCACCGCGGTAGACGAAGCGCACGAGGCCCGCGCAGTCGCGCTGTTCCGGGTGCCAGTTCGGGTCCATGCGGCGCACCTGGGCGAGCGCCACCTGGGCCACCTCGCGGCGCAGCAGCGCCTGGAGGGGCTCGGGAGCGGGAGTGGCCGCCTGGAGCGAGAGGAGCAGGAGCAGGGCGCGCATGGCGAGCCGGATGCCTCAGTACTCCGAGTCCATGCCGCCTGTGGAGAGCGTCTTGACGGCCTCGTCCAGGTTGCGGGGCCACGAGGCGCTCTTGGGGGCGGGGTCCTGCGAGGGCACGTAGAGCTCGGCCTTGCCATCGCCGAGCACGTTCACCCAGGCGAGCACGCGCGTGGTGCCGGGAGTGGCGAGCGGGATGCGCACCATGCGGCGCATCTCCTGGGGCGTGCCCTCGAAGAGGACGACGTTGAGCGTGGCCACGGTGTGGGCCTTGTCGCCGCTGGGCCAGTAGTTGGTGGCGATGAGGTAGACGCCCTTGGGCGGAGCGCGGTGGACGTAGAGGTAGGGCCCGTAGGCGGGCTCGTCGAAGTCGCCGCCCTGCTCGTTGAGGAAGAAGGTGCCGCCGCTGGGGCTCTCGGTGTTGGCCCAGTAGACGTGGGCCATCTTCTTCAAGTCGAGCACCTGACCCGAGCCCTCCTTGGCCGGGGAGAGGCTCTCCTGGTGGGCTCGTAGATGTGGAGGTCGGTGTAGACGCCGTCGGTGTCGCTGGTGAGGATGGCCTTGAGGGGCACGGGGGGAATCTGCGCGTAGCTGGTGGCCTGGGCGCGAGCGGTGCCGGCCTGGTTGGTGGCCATGACGGTGACGACGTTCTTGCCGCTGGCGGCGGGGAACTTGCGCTTGAAGCGCCCGCTGAAGGTGCGCATCAGGTAGCGGTCGCCGTTGATGGAGATGACCACCGGATCGATGGTGGTGTCGCTGAGGGTGCCCTCCACGAGCAGCATGCGATCCACGGTCCAGCCGCCGGAGGGCGCGGAGAGGCGCACGGTGGGCAGCGTCTTGCCCTTCCCGATGGGGACGCCCTGCTGGCGGGGGTTGGCGGTCGGGGCCTGGGAGAGCAGCACGGCCAGGAGTACGGGCAGCATCGAGGGCTGGTCCTGTCGAGGGAAGGGACTGGGGACAGCCTCGCCGGATGCCGACTGCATTTCAAGCCGCTTGAGCCCCGGGCGGCTCACCTTTCGAGTTACTCCTCGACACATGACTTCATGGGTTGAGCGTGTCAGACTGCTCAGGTAGGGTGGTGGCCATTGACGTCGCGAAGCGACCGGTGGGCAGGAGGGCGAGGGTGGGAAGCGAAAACGAATACAAGGCTCGCATCAGGACCATGGGCTGGACCCGGCTGAGGACCTTTCACAACCGGCTCGTCCAGGGGCGGGTGGAGGGCTGGGAGCCGGGCAAGGCGTTCGAGTACTTGATACTCCGAGCATTCGAACTCGAGGGTGCCGAGGTGACGTGGCCCTATGCCATCCGCCTCTCCTCGTCAGATGGAGCTGGGGAAACAGAGCAGATCGATGGAGCCGTCTTCGTGGACGGGCTCGCGTGCATCGTGGAGGCCAAGGACACCTCGAAGTCCATGAACATTGAGCCCATCGCCAAGATGAGGAACCAACTGCTCCGCAGGCCAGCAAGCACTGTCGGACTGATCTTCAGTCGCGGCGGCTTTTCTTCGGCGGCCACCACGCTCATCAAGTTCGTGGGTCCCCAGACGATCCTACTGTGGAAGGGCGAGGAGGTTGCCCACTCCCTGGATCACCGGGCATTCCGAGAAGGACTGAGCAGGAAGTACAGGCGCACCGTCGAGCAGGGCCTCGCCCCGCATAACTTCTTGGAGACGAATACATGAGAGCCTATGTCGTGACGGAGAATGAGTTCGACAAGGAGCTGATCGCATCGCTTCTGGCCAGACGCTTCGGCAAAGGTGCTCGCGAGGTCTGTGTCCGTGCGGCCACCAACAAGCAGAATGCGTGGTCCGGCGTGGACTCGCTGCTCTCCAACAAGAGGATACCGACAGCGCTCGTCGTGGATGCGGACACCATCGATCACGACCTCACGGAGGAGCAACGGAGCGACCTTGAGGGTCTCTTCAGTACAAGTGCACCCAAGCACATGTGGCTCATCGTGCTCGCTCAGCCCGAACCCGAGGCGGTCTTCTTCTCCGACCGTGAAATGTTGGAGCGCATCACCGGCAAGAAGGTGTCGGAGCTCGATATCGCCCGGGCCGCGCTGGGCCCCCGGGCCGCGATCCAGAAGCTCTTGCCGAAGCCGAGGTCGGGGCATGGCGCGAAGCAGTTGGTGAAGAAGCTGTCGGACTCCGATTTCGAGAAGCTCCTCTCCTCCGAGGTCTTCCGTCCATTAATCGAGTTCATCCAGCGCCAGCTCTCGGCCCAGGAACCGTCGCCCCGCAACCACCATTCGAGGGAGGAGCCACTGACTTTCTCCCGGTGAGCGCAGGCCCCCCTCGAGGGCTTGCGGCAACCGGAACAGCCTCTTAGACCGGAGATGGCGGCATGGGAGGCCCCGGATGAGCTACCTCAACGAAATCGCCGTCTTCCTCATCGCGGCGGTGATCGCCGTGCCGCTCTTCAAGCGGCTGGGGCTCGGCTCCATCCTCGGCTACCTGGCCGCAGGCGTCGCCATCGGCCCCTCGGGCCTGGGCCTTATCCGGGACCCCGAGGACATCCTCCACTTCGCCGAGTTCGGCGTGGTGCTGTTCCTGTTCATCGTCGGCCTGGAGCTGCAACCCGCCCGCCTGTGGGCCCTGCGGCGCTCCGTCTTCGGGCTCGGCCTCTTGCAGGTGCTGCTGAGTGGACTCCTGCTCGCGGGCGCGGGAATCGCGTTCGGCCTGCCCCTGAAGGCCGCCCTCATCGCCGGGCTCGGCCTGTCACTGTCCTCGACCGCCATTGCCCTGCAACTGCTCGGTGAGCGCAACCAGCTCGCCGCCCGCCATGGCCACGAGAGCTTCGCCATCCTCCTGTTCCAGGATCTCGCCGTCATCCCCCTGCTGGCGCTCATCCCGCTGCTCTCCGGCCGCCAGGACGGCCCGGCGAGTGACGGCCCCCACTTCCTCCTATCAGTGCTCAAGGTGGTGGCCGTGCTCGCCGCGGTGGTGCTCGCCGGTCGCTTCCTGGTGCGCCCCCTCTTCCGGCTCATCGCCGCCACGCGGATGCAGGAGATCTTCACCGCCACCACCCTCCTGGTGGTCGTGGGCGTGGCCCTGCTGATGCGCTTCGCCGGCCTGTCCATGGCGCTCGGCACGTTCCTCGCGGGCGTGCTGCTCGCGGACTCCGAGTACCGTCACGAGCTGGAGGCGGACATCGAGCCGTTCAAGGGTCTGCTGCTGGGGCTCTTCTTCATCGCGGTAGGCATGTCCATGAATCTGGGACTCGTCCTGCGGCAGCCGCTGCTCGTCGCCGCGTGCGTGGTGGGCCTGATGGTGATCAAGGGCGGCGTCCTCTTCGGGCTTGGACGGCCCATCGGGCTGATGCTCCAGGGGCGGCGCGTCATGGCGCTGGCGCTCGCCCAGGGCGGCGAGTTCGCCTTCGTGCTCTTCGGCGTCGCCGCCACCGCGGGGTTGATGGATCGCGGGCTCACCGAGTTGCTCGTGGTGGTGGTGTCCCTGTCCATGGCCCTTACGCCACTCCTGCTGGCGCTGCATGACACCGTGGTCGACCGCCTGCTGCGGCGGGCCGTGCCCGTGGAGTACGACCGGCTGGAGGACACGGATCATCAGCCGGTGCTCATCGCCGGGTTCGGCCGGTACGGGCAGATCATCGGGCGCGTGCTCAACATGCTGGACATCGGCTTCACCGCGCTGGAGGTGAACCCCGAGCAGGTCGACTTCCTGCGCCGGTACGGCAACAAGATCTACTACGGCGATGCCTCACGCCTGGAGCTGCTGCGCGCCGCGGGAGCGGCCCGGGCGAAGCTGTTCGTGCTGGCCATCGACAATCCAGAGGCCTCGGTGCGCACGGCGGAGCTGGTGCGCCGCCACTTCCCGGAGCTGCCCATCTACGCCCGGGCGAGAAACCGCGCGCACGCCTACCAACTGATGGACGCGGGCGTGAAGGTGCTCAACCGCGAGACGCTGCTGTCGAGCCTGGACATGGCCGTGCACGTCCTACGGGGGCTCGGCTTCGACGAGACCCAGGCCGGGAGCATCGTGGAGCGGTTCCGCGCCTACGACGAGGAGATGCTCCACAAGCAGCACGCGGTGTACCAGGACGAGGAGAAGCTCCTGCGGACGGCGCAGCAGGCCCGCGAGGAGCTGCGCGCGCTCTTCGAGCAGGACAACCGGCCGCAGACCCAGGCCCAGGTGCAGGGAGACGCGGCCGACGGAGCACGGGGAGCCGACGAGGCCGACGAGCCCCGCCCTCCTTCGCCTCCGGGCTGAGCCTCCGCCTGTCCTCGCGCCAACCTCACAGCCCTGCATGCGAGCGGAGGCGCACGGGGAGGTGTGCCCACCCCGGGTAGCCTCTACTTGAAGGGGTGGAGGCTGGCCCCATGCCCCAGCAAGGCCCCGCAGCCCGTCCGGAAACAATCGAGCGCGCCGTGCTCGACATCGTCGGGGCGCTCGTGGCCGAGCTGGGCCTGCCGCGCGCCGGGGAAGCAGTCGGCCTCGACGACTCGCTGGACCATGAGCTGGGGCTGGGCAGTCTGGAGCGGGTGGAATTATTGCTCCGGCTGGGGCAGCGCTTCGGCGTGGTGCTGCCGGACTCGACCGTGGCCAGCGCCTCCACCCCGCGCGATCTGGTCCGGGCCGTCGCCGCGGTGAGGCCCGCACTCTCGGAAGAGGGGCCGTCCGAGCCTCGACCCCCGCTGGCTCCCGGCACGGCCGCCCCGGACTCGGCCTGGCTGCTGACGGACGTGCTGCGCTGGCACGCCGAGCACCACCCGGAGCGCCCCCACCTCTTCCTGCGCCAGGAGGACGGCTCGGAGCGCCCCCTGCACTACGGCGAGCTGTGGGCCTCGGCCTCGGCGGTGGCGGCGGCCCTCTTCCACGGGGGCCTCCAGCACGGCGACACCGTGGGCCTCCTGCTGCGCACCGAGCCCGCCTTCTTCTCCTGCTTCTTCGGCGTGCTGCTCGCCGGCGGCGTCCCCGTGCCCCTCTACCCGCCCTTCCGGATGGATCGCCTCGAGGAGTACGTCGAGCGGCAGGTCGGCATCCTCCGCAACGCCGGAGGCGCGCGTGCTCGTCACCTTCGACGAGGCGAAGCGGGTGGGCGCGCTCCTGAAGGCCCGAGTGCCCTCCCTCCAGCGCACCGTCACCCCGGCCGAGCTGGCGTGGAAGGACGCCGTGGCACCGCCCGTGCGCCTGGAGGCCTCGGACGCCGGGCTCATCCAGTACACCTCGGGGAGCACCGGCGCGCCCAAGGGCGTGCTGCTCACCCACGCCAACCTGCTCGCCAACATCCGCGCCATCGGCCAGGCGCTCGCACGTCCGACCCGAGGACGTCGGCGGTGAGCTGGCTGCCGCTGTACCACGACATGGGCCTCATCGGCTCCTGGCTGATGCCGCTCTACTACGGCATTCCCCTCGCGATCCTCTCGCCGCTGGCCTTCCTCTCGCGCCCCGCGCGCTGGCTGCGCGCCATGCACCAGCACCGGGGCACCCTCTCCGCCGCGCCCAACTTCGCCTACGAGCTGTGCGTCCGGAAGGTGCAGGACGCGGAGCTGGAGGGACTCGACCTGGGCTCCTGGCGCGTGGCCCTCAACGGCTCCGAGCCGGTGAGCCCGGACACCGTCGAGCGCTTCACCCGGCGCTTCGCGCCCTACGGCTTCCGTCCCGAGGCGATGTTCCCGGTCTACGGCCTGGCCGAGGTCGGCGGTCGCCCTCACCTTCCCGCCCGTGGGACGGCGCGCCCCGCGTCGACGCCATCGACCGCGAGCCCTTCACGCATCACCGAGAGGCGCGACCCGTTCGCGACGGCGGGCGCCCGCTGCGCTTCGTGTCCTGTGGCCGGCCGCTCGCCGGGCACGAGGTGCGCATCGTGGACGAAGCGGGCCGCCCGCCGCGAGGAGCGCGTGGAGGGGCGGATCGAGTTCCGCGGACCCTCGATGACGTCGGGCTACTTCCGCGCATCCCGAGGCCACCCGCGCCGTGCTCCATGACGGGTGGCTGGACTCGGGGACCTCGGCTACCTGGCCGACGGCGAGCTCTACGTCACCGGGCGGCAGCAAGGACCTCATCATCAAGGCCGGCCGCAACCTGTACCCCACGAGATCGAGGAGGTGGTGGGAGACCTGCCCGGCATCCGCAAGGGCTGCGTGGTCGCCTTCGGGTTGCCCAGCGAGGAGCTCGGGACCGAGCGGCTCGTGGTGGTCGCGGAGACGCGGGAGCAAGACCGGGAGGCCCGCGAGCGGCTCCGGTCGGCCATCGTCGACCGGGTGACAGCGGTGCTCGGCGAGCCGCCGGACGTGGTGGAGCTGGCGCCTCCAGGCGCGGTGCGGAAGACCTCCAGCGGGAAGATCCGACGCGGTGCCACCCGAGAGGCCTACGTGCGCGGCGACATCTCGAAGGGCAGACGCGCGGTGCTCGTCCAGTACGCGCGGCTGACCGGGTCACACCTCCGGGCGCGCGGAGGCCATCTGGCCGGCACACTGGGAGCGGCGATCTACACCGTGTACCTGTCTCGGGGTGATCCTCCTCACGCTGCTGGCGCTCGGAGTCGGACTGGTGCTCGTGCGCCCTGGAGCACCCACGGACCGGATGGTGCGCCGGCTCTGTCGCTGGTCGCTGTGGGCTATCGGATGTCCGGTGCGCGTGGAAGGGCTCGAACACCTACGCGGGCCTGGGCCCTGGGTGCTGGTGGCCAACCACGTCAGCTACGTGGACTCGGTGGCGATCCTCGCGGCCCTCCCGGTGGATTTCCGCGCCGTGGCGAAGCAGGAGGTGCTCTCGTGGCCGCTGGTGGGCGCGGCGGTCCGCAGGGCCGGGCACCTCACGGTGGACCGCTTCGACACGAGCCGAGGCATCGCCGGGGCCGCGCACGTCACCGAAGCGCTCCGGCGGGGCACCTCGGTGCTCATCTTCCCGGAGGGGACTCGCTCCTGCGGGCCCGCCCTGCTGCCCTTCCGGCTGGGTGCCTTCAAGGCCGCGGTCGAGACCGGACGGCCCGTGGTGCCCATCCACCTCGAGGGCACGCGGCGCCTCCTCGGCCCGGGCTGGCACCTGCAGCACCCGGGTCGCTTCACCCTCTCCATCGGGGAGCCGCTCCTCCCGATCCACGAGGGCTGGCCGGAGATGGTGCGCCTGCGCGACCGGGCCCGAATCACGCTCGGGAGCTCGGCGGCCATCTCCGCGCCCTGAGTCCTGGGGCTACTTCTTCCCCTTCTTGGGGGTGTCCTTCGGGGTCCCCTTCCCCTTCGGCCCCTTGAGGTCGAGGACGTAGTAGGCGAGCGCCCAGCGCTCCTCCTCGGGGAGGGTGGCGAAGGCCACCATCGTGGAACCGGGCACGCCCTTGGAGATCGTATCGAAGATCTGATCCGGCTTCTCCCCCTGCTTGAACGGCTCGGTCTTGAAATTGCGGGGCTTCGGCATCAGGAACTTGCCCGTGGGGCCATCGCCCTCGCCCGTCTCACCGTGGCAGGCGAGGCAGTTGCGGGCGAACGAGGTCTTGCCCTTCTCGAGCAGCACCGGCGTGGACTTCGGTGCCGCCGCCCACGCGGAGGAGCCCATGCACACGGCCAGCAACGTCATTCCCATCTTCTTCACGTTCATGATCGACTCTCCTTCATTGAATGGAGTCAGAGAGGCCTTCCTCTTCGCCCTCGGACTCGTCCGCCTTCTTCCCACTGAGGATCTGATCGATCTCCGCGTGCGCGGCCCGAGCCTGCTCGGCGTTGAGGCGCCGCACCGCCTCCATCTGCTCGACGATCCAGTGCGCCCGCTTCTTCAAAGCCTTCGAGCCCGAAGTCGGGGAGCGCTTGCGAGGCGCCGGCAGCATCGACGCCAGGATCGCCCCCTGCGCCGCCGTCAGACTCGCGGCCGAGACGCCGAAGTGCTCCCGCGCACCCGCTTCAATCCCGTAGACGCCGTTCCCCCACTCCACCACGTTCAGGTACAGCGTGAGGATCCGGTTCTTCGGCAGCGACTCCTCCAGCCGGTGCGCCAGGATCAGCTCCTTGGCCTTGCGCAGCAGGCTGCGGTCCGTCGACAGCCACAGGTTCTTCGCGAGCTGCTGGGTGATCGTCGAGGCCCCTCGCCCCAGCTTGCCCTTGCGCATCGCGTCTTCCAACGCGTTCTCCAGCTCCTTCGCGTCCACGCCTTCATGGAGGTAGAAGCTCGCGTCCTCCGAGAGCAGCACCGCGTCGATCGCGTGCTTGGACACGTTCGACAGCCCCACCCAGGTCTGCCTCCGGCGAGGCTTGTGACCCGCCTCCCGAGCCTCCTCGGCGCGCTGCTCCATGAGCGCCGTCATCTTCGGGTTCTCCTTCAGCAGCGTCGCCGCGTCCGGCAGGCTCGCGTACTCGTAGGAGACGAACACCACCAGCCCCAGGAAGCTCAGCAGGAGCAGCTTGCGCACGAGCCCGCCGCCCCCACGCGCCTTGCCCACCTGCCTGGCCTTGCCCGTGGTGCCCGTCTTCACCTTGCCCGTGTTGCCCGTCTTCACCTTGCCCGAGGAGCTCTGATTCAACCTGATCGCGCGGCTGCCCATGTGGGCGTCCCATGTATATCGAAGCACCGGCGGAGGAAAATTCGCCTCCCGGCCAGGCCACCTTGACGGCCCCTGGAGGGCTCGCTCGCCCGCTCCCCCCCTACCGGATCGCCACTCCGCGCCCGATTTCTTTCACTCAGAGGAGGGGTTCATGTCCATCCGACTGATTTCCTGTGGTGCGCTGGTCCTGGGTGCGGCGCTCTTCGGTACGGCCTGCTCGCCCACGGCCGAGGCCCAGCAGTCGTCCGCCATCGAGGAGGAGAAGAAGGCGGACGGTGCTTTCTGCGGGGGGTTCGCCGCCATCCAGTGTCCCGAGGGGTACACCTGCGTCGATGACCCGAACGACGACTGCGATCCGACCCAGGGTGGCGCCGACTGCGGAGGCATCTGCCAGCAGGAGCCGAAGCAGCCCGCCTGTGACGATCCCGACCGGACCTACGTCTCGAACGATCCCGAGCGGTGCGCGGCCATCCGGTTCTTCTGCGATCCCGGCAAGGTGCCCTTCTTCGACGACTGCGGCTGCGGCTGCGAGCCCGAGAAGTAGAACTCGCTCCTGACTCACGTGCTCCGGGGGGGCAAGTCCCCGGAGCACGGGCAGCACTACGGGACGACTTCCACCGCGTTTCCCGAGAGCTTCACCTTCACGTCGACGGAGTTCGGCAGCACGTCCTGCTCGTCGATGAGGTTGTTCGTGTCCACGCCGATGCGCAGCGTGTACGTGCCGTCCGGCACTTCCGTGACATCCAGCCACTGGCACGAGTAGTCGCCCGCGTACACGTCCGCCCAGCCCGGCGAGATGCGCTGGGAGCCATCCGCCTCGATGCTCGGGCGTGGCGCGTCGGCGCAGTAGGGAGTCAGGTCCACCAGCGCGAAGCCCTGCTTGCGTCCCACCGCCAGCACCGCGTTCTCCGCGCCGAGCAGCTCGTAGCTGGCGAACCCGGTCAGGTGGTGGTGGCCGTGGCAGACGTCGAACTCGTAGAGCTCCGGTCGAACATCGGGAGACTCGATGAGGACCGCGCCCGTGCCCAGGTTGGGAATGGAGACGCTGAAGCGCAGCAGGCGCCGGTCTCCGGGCGCGCCCACGCAGCGCTCCGACACCTCGCAGGCCGTCTCGGCGAAGTTCCGCCGCTCCACGTACAGCGTGCGCGAGATCACATCCGCGTCCACCGTCACGTCCGGCTTGCCTCCGCTGCTCGCCGCCAGTCCGCACGTGGTGGGCGCCTTCAGGTAGGGCTCGGGTGTCTGGGGCGGCACCTTGCCACCACCGAAGGCCACCACCTGCCCCGGCTTCGTGACGTGCGTCGGAGCCAGGGCGTCATAGGGGCGGGACAGGCCGGCGATGATGTCGGCGTAGCCATCCCCGTTGAGCTCCCCGGCCCGGACGACCGCGTAGCGCAGGAAGCCATGGAACGAGGGTCCCACCGAGTCGCTCTTCGGCCAGGCCCAGGCGGGGCGTAGCTCCGCGGAGACCTCCTTTTGAGGGAAGAACGCGTACAGGCGCCCCGCCGCCGACAGCAGGAACTCCGTCTCCTTGTTGTCCTTGTCCAGGTCCCCCACGAACCGGGCCGGGGCTCCAAAGCCCGGAAAGGCCGCGTCCCCGAGCATGCTCCAGATGGGCGTCGGGGAGATGCCGCCCTCCGGCTGGAAGAGGTTCACCTGCACGCGCCCCTGGAAGCCGAGAAGCACCTCCGAGCGTCCGTCCCCGTTCTGATCCGGGAAGAACCCCAGCACGTCGTCGCTGGCCCTCCAGACGGGTGCGGCCGAGATGCCCCCTTCACAGAGCCCCGGCTCGTCCTGCCCGCACCCGAGGAAGAGCTGCGCGCCGTCCTGGTTCTGGACCATCAGATCCACGAGCCCGTCGCCATTGGAGTCACCCGCCGGGATGACCCGCGTCACGTACTGCGGGAACGACCTCAACAGGACGTAAGGAGCCTCCCCGCCAGGGGTGACGCGATAGATGGCGGCCGTCAACCCCTGCTGGGCGACGACCTCATCGACCCCATCCCCATTCAGATCCGTGAAGAAGCCATTGCGGTAGACAGAGGTGGCTGGCAGGCGGAACAGGGGCGCCTGGAACACCGACCCCAGCTCCTCCCGGCCCGTGAAGACCATCAGCCCCCCGGACGAGGCGCGGACGAGGATGTCGGCGAAGCGATCCCCGTTCACGTTCCCGATGGACACCGCGAGGGACCGCCCGCTCGACGGGGTCTTCTGCCAGTCCATCTCGGCGATGACGGGCTCGGTGGAGAAGGACGAGCCGTTGCCGGCATAGAGGACCACGTGGCCCTTGCCCGGGAGAAACGCGCAGGGGGGCGCCGCCACTACCAGATCCTGGTGCCCATCCCCGTTCACGTCCCCGAGCGCGAGGGAGTTGCCGAAGCACGAGTCCCGGAGCGACTCGGGCGCATCCAGCGTCCAGAGCGGCGTGTCGGACAGGAAGGGCCCGGGGTCCTCGGGGGGCCCCGGATCGGGATTGACCTCGTGGCAGCCGCCCAGCATCACCAACAGGGCACTGGAGACGAACACTCGACGCATCTTCATGGGTGAACCCCCCCTCGATGTCCGGGCCCCACGGCCGAGCCCGATTGTCGTTCAGTCATGCTCCCACGGACATCGGGAGCACCGGACCGGGAACGAGGGTCGCGACGCCACATATCGGACCCTTGGGAGAAAGCCGCCCGAGGGCGGGGGGCTCACCGCGCCAGGAGCAGCAGCGCGACCACGCCCAGCCCGAGGAGCACGAGCACCACCGCCAACGTCCGCGACGAAATGCCATCCAACCACGTCCGCAGTGGCTCCTCGGGAGAGGCCTCGGGCGGCTCGTACCGCTCCTTCGAGACGCTCAGCATCAGCAGGACCGCCGGGGACAGGTTGCGTCCGAGCTCCTCGGGCCGCACGGGCACACCATTGATGGAGAGGCGGGGACGCTCGGGAAGAGCCGGCTCGAGAGCCTCGGGGGGTGGGGGGGGAGGAGCCGTCATCTGGAGCCACTCTAACAGCCCCGCCAGGAACCACAGCGGGGGTGGGAGCGCTGCCCGGCATGCCCTCCTCGCGTCACCTGCTCGACGGGGGCACGTCGCATTCCCGGCGGACGGTCGCACCCGGCGTTAATCTCGCGGCATGTGGAAGCTACTCAACCCCAACAAGCTGAAGATGCCTTCCCCGGAGGAGGCCTTGCCGGGCCGCTCCTCCCGGATGCCAGTCCCCCAGAAGCACTTCGTCAACGGCGCGCCGCTCGAGCCGCCCTTCCCCGAGGGCCTGGAGCAGGCCATCTTCGGCCTGGGCTGCTTCTGGGGTGCCGAGCGCAAGTTCTGGCAGACGCCCGGCGTGTACTCCACCGCCGTCGGCTACGCCGGGGGCCACACGCCCAACCCCACCTACGAAGAGGTGTGCTCCGGCCGCACCGGCCACACCGAGGTGGTGCTCGTGGTGTTCGACCCGAAGCAGGTCTCCTTCGAGACGCTCCTCAAGGTCTTCTGGGAGAGCCACGACCCGACCCAGGGCATGCGCCAGGGCAACGACGTGGGCACCCAGTACCGCTCGGCCATCTACTGGTACACCGACGCCCAGCGGAAGGCCGCCGAGGCCTCGCGCGACGCCTACCAGAAGGTGCTGACCGCCTCGGGTTACGGCTCCATCACCACCGAGCTGCGCCAGGCGCCCGAGTTCTACTACGCCGAGGACTACCACCAGCAGTACCTGGCGAAGAACCCCAACGGGTACTGCGGCCTGGGCGGCACGGGCGTGAGCTGCCCGGTGGGTGTGGCCGCCGCACGGTAGCGGGTTGCCGTAAAGGGGCACGCGGAAAGAGAGACTCCACGGCGTCTTCGCTCCGGGCGCGCAACTGCGGCCATTTCTGCTCCCTCAAGTTTCGATGGGATACCTCGGCCCTGTGGACTTCGAGCTTGCCGCCCTACCACAGGAGTTGGCAGCATCACCCTACTGTCCGCATAATCAGGGAAATCACGGTCTGGACAGCTTGGGGACGAACTGTTAGCTGGGCCGCGTGCTGACCGACCCGAGATCCTTGATTCGAGTCCCGGCGCGGTGGCTGCGGAGCGCGCTCTTCCCTCTGGCCCTGCTGGTC
Source organism: uncultured delta proteobacterium (assembly GCA_963771175.1). Taxonomy (GTDB): domain Bacteria; phylum Myxococcota; class Myxococcia; order Myxococcales; family Myxococcaceae; genus Archangium. Next base: position 119,988 of record CAVYSY010000050.1, on the reverse strand, counting down.
ACGGGCGCTGGCGCGGGGGGGAGTCAGCCCGCCCTCGTGCCGGGGAGCGTGGACGGCCCCGAGACCGGGACCATCGCCATCGTTGATGGGGAGGAGGTCTCCCTCTCGCGTTTCAACACGCTGTGGGAGGTGAACAGGAAAAACCTTGGCTTGTTGGGTGGGCATATCCCAGAGCCCAAGGTGTGCGCCCAGAAGATACGTATCGCCGACAAACTCATCGATGAGTTGCTGATCGAGCACGCCGCCGAACAGGAACACATCGTCGTTGAGGAGCGAGAGGCGGATGCGGCCCTGGATGCACGACGGAAGCGCTTCTCCAGCCCTGATGCATTCGAGAAGCACGTGGCCTCGCTGCCACTGGGACTTGCAGAGCTACGTCATCAGTTGCGCCTGGAGTTGCTCCGCGAGCGATTGCTCCAGCGCAGGGCCCCCAAGGCTCTCTCCGAGGAGCAACTCCGGCTCATGTACGAGCGCTACGAGACGCACTTCCGCGCGCCAAGCCACCTCGTCGTCCAGGAGATCCTGCTGCGGGTCACTCCTACGATGTCAGACGATGAAATGCGTGCAAAGCATCTCCAGGCCCTGAAGCTGCGTGAGCAAGCATTGACTCCCGATGTGGACTTCGCCGCGTTGATGAAACGCCATTCCGAGACGCCCAGTTCCGGGGGCTCTGGAGCAACCAGGTTGACTCCTGGCAGCGCTCCGGATGCCGTGTGGAGCGCGGTTTCGGAACTCGAACTCCGGCAGGTCTCTCCTGTGGTCCAAACGAAGCAGGGCTTCCATGTGTTCAAACTCGTGGGAAGAGGCCCCCTGGTCCGCCTGTCTTTCGACATAATGAAAGGCCGGGTGGCTGCCGAGAATGGAGCAACTGTTGCTCGACGTCTCGCGCGCCAACTTCCAGAAGCAGTCACGCGAGCGCGCACTCATCAAGAACACGCTGGCTGAGCGTCTGGCCAGGTGCGCGGCCTCGGACAACCCATAGCATTTGGATGATTCCAGTTTCTTCCAGGCCCAGCCCTTGCCAGCTGGGACTCCTGGCATGACACCCTCTTCCCGTCGCTGACGGCTAGATTCTCCGGACTCCACCCTTGAAGAACATTGCCGCGCTGCTCGCCATGTACCTTGTCGTGGGCGCTCCTGAGGAGAAGTTACTCCCAGCTGCAGCCAGCACGAAGCAATACACTGCCACAGAAGCAGGGACAGCCAGTTACATCTCCGAAGAGGAGGAACTCCAGCCCGCCACCGCGAGTATCGCCGTAAGAACCTATCAGACCGTGGTGAAGCAGAACTGGGGACATCGCTACTCATGGGACCCCGCCATTTATGGGATTCCAATCAGCGCCGATTGCCAGTACCTGGGCATTGACAGCACCACCAAGCCGACTGGCGTCCAGATCTCACCTTACAGCAATGATCCCCCGGCGACCGCTCAGCCATTCTATCACGACGCTTGCCCCATCAAAGACTACAATGCTGACGGACGCAAGGATTTCGCCTTTTGGTTCTATCCTCAATCATTGAAGGATCTCTCGGCACACACACCTACCGATGCACGATCGGCTTTGTCTACCCCAACGACAGCCAGAACACGTGCGTACCCGCCAACACGCCTTGCGGCCTTGCGTGCACGCCAGGTCTATCCAATATCATACGAATATCAATACACCGTCTATAATCTTCCGCCGACGGCCAATCCTTCCGCGACTCCCAGTCCGCCAGCCTGGAATTCGAATGTCAAATTCAATGCGAATTCCAGCGATCCCGACGACGATGCCTATTCCGGCCCCATGAAACACCGGTGGAGGATCAAGTCCCATCCCAGGAAGTCCACGATTGTCGAGCTCACCAACAAAGACACTGCCAACCCGACACTCCAATTGGGCGGCAATGACATTGGGGATTGGTCCCTTCGAGCTCAGAGGTCGACGACGATGAAGGCGAAATGAAGACCTTCTCGTACAACTTTTCCGTCCCGAATCTCCCGCCAAACTACGAGGTCACGAGCCCATCCCAGGTAGTGGTTGGCAATCCGATAAAGCTCGACGTTTCGACGACCAAGGACGCGGACGAAGGTGAGTTGAAGTTCGTCTGGGACATCCTGGAGGCACCCAACCGGACGCCCCAGTCAGGCTACTCCACCGAGTCCAGCCTCTCCATTCCGACCACCGGCGCCGAGGTGGGCACCTGGCGCTTCAAGGTGACGGCCACGGATGACGAGGATGAGCCCGCGTCGGTCTCGAAGGGAGATCACCGTCGAGGTGATCAATCGCAAGCCTCGGCATCGCGCTCTCGGCGGACGCCGAGCGTCGGCGCGGGCAATCCGCTCCATGTCGAGACGTCGGTCCTTGAGGATGACGACGGCGGATGGCTGACCTTCAAGTGGGAGGTCGTCCAGGCGCCGGCGGCGGCGGGCGCCTGCCGGTGGGGACGGTGCTCTCCACCCAGTCCACGCTCGACTACTCCGCCCCGGCCGGGACGTGGATCTTCCGCCTCACGGCCACGGATGACGAGCAGGAGTCCGTGTCGGGTGAGTTCACCGTCCTGGTGGACGGGCTGCCCCAGGTGGCGTTCCTCAGCCAGCCGAGCCAGCATGTCTTCGGCTCCGGTCCCCTGGTGCTGGATGCGAGCCTGTCCGAGGACCCCGATTCCCCGTGTCCCCAGGATGTGAACCACTGCCATCTGACGGATGGCCGGTTCGCGACCGTGTCGCCGGGCCTCGTGAGCTACGAGTGGTACGCGAGCGTCGGGGGGGCAGCCGCTCCTGCCCATTCACACGCTGTGGCCCCACATCAACGACAGCGGTCCGGTGGTGACCCTGGGGGCCAATGACCTGGGGCGCGGGACCTGGCTCTTCGACTGCGCCTCCGCCTGGATGGGGAAGGCAACCCGGCCTCCTCCCAATTCACCGTCACCGTGGTCTACCCGGACACGGCCCCCACGCCCAGAGGGTGGCCGGCCCCCTGGTGCGGCCCACCGTCTCCATCACGGGCGTGACGCCCGTCACCATCGGGGTGGATGGCTCCCAGAGCTTCGACCAGGACAACACCTTCGAGGGCCCGCCGCCCTCTCCGGGTCTGGGCATCAGCCAGTACCAATGGCAGGCCATCGGCCCGCCGGGGCTGCCCTTCGCCGACCCTGCCGAGCGGCCCGGGCGTGTCCGCCGTGCTCCTCTTCCCCGCGGGCTCCATCGTCCCGCCGGTCTGCCAGGGCACGTGGACCGTCCGGCTGAATCGTTACGGACGACGATCCGGCCGCCCAGCAGAGCATCGCGACGGACCAGCTTCGCCATTGGCAACTGCGACGCCCTGGTCTGCCTGGATGCCCCCACCGCGTCGAGCCCGAAGAGCGTCCGCGAGGATCAGCCGTCGGACGTGATCGTCGCGTTGCACGTGGACTCGGCGTTCTACGATACGCTGCTCTTTCGGGCTGCGGCGTGTCCGTGCGGGTGGACTTCATCCCGACCGGCACGACGACGCCGGTCTTCAGCACGACCACCCCGACGCTCGACCAGACGAGCCGCGGCCTGGTGCTCTACACTTCGTGGAATGGAACCACCTCCAATGGGAGCCGCGCGGCGGGGACGTTCGACGTCGTGCTCTCCCTCCAGACCACCAGCGGGGTCCAGCCCCGCGTGGCCGTGGGCTCCGGCGCGCTCGTCCTGGAGGACGTCAAGCGCAGGTCCTCGCCTCGAACGACCGGTTCGTCCGGTACGAGCGCCTCGACCAGCCGGGGGCCAGCGCGAACTTCCAGATCCAACTCTCGGGCCTGCTGCCCTCCACGCCGGTGGACTCCATCTCGTGGCGGGTGCTGGACGAGGCAGGCACCCTCCGGGCCTCGGGGACGCTTCCCGGGAGCGGGGGGACGAGCCAATCCGTGGCCTGGGATGGACGCTCGGAGGGCAAGGTCGTACCCGCCGGGAAGTACACCTTCGAGGCGCAGGCCGTCCGCCATGGGGTCTCGCTCGGCTGGAGCCCAGCGCATGCCTTCACCGTCTTCGGCCTGCGTGCGGACCCCCATCGTGGTGGCCCCCGCGGATCCGGATGCGCTCCCCGGAGTCGGTGCATCTGGAGCGCACCCTTTCTCCGTCGGACGTCAACGCCTCGAACTTCGGCGAGCGGCGCCTGAAGATGAGCCCGCTGGACCTGCGCGTCACCCCGCTGGCCGAAGGGAATCAGCGTGATCCTGGCCCAGGAGAGCGGTCCCGAGGGACTCGTGGAGTTCTACGAGAACGGCCGCACCTACGCGCCTGTCACCCTGCCCAGGCGTGGACGGCGGCAGACCAGGTCTCGGTGGAGGCGCACCTGCTGGCCTATGGCCGGGGCGCCGTGGGGGACGCGGTCTTCACGCTGACGTACATGCAGGGCTCGACGAAGGTGGGCGTGGACCGGGTCCGCTACCGCCTGGGCATGTCTCCCGCGGCGGTGGGCGTGGCCGAACCGCGGTACACCTCCGGCTTCCGGACCGTCCGCACCGTCAATGAGGGCAGTCCCATCCAGGCCGCGCTCGATCGCACGCGCCACCGCGAGCGCGCGGGCCGCCGTGCCCAGGTCTACCTCGTCGAGCATCGGGACGCGGCGAAATGGGCGGAGAATCCCACCCTCACGGACGTGGCGGGAGGGCCCAAGGTGCTCACCGTGGGGGCCGCGGACGCGGCGCTCGATGTGCTGACCCTTTGGGCGAGCGCGTCCTGGGGCGACTACGACGTCGTCTACGACTTCGGCAACTTCGCGGACTCTCCCGACGAGTTCGTGGGGGACGGCCAGCTCAATCCGGGAGACATCCTCGACAGCCCCGACGGGTTCGCCGCCGTCGAGGTCGTGGAGTCCTATGTGCTCCCGGGCGCGCTTCCCATCAAGACCGCAGAGTATGGGACCGGCCTGGGGACGCCCCGCTTCTCGGCCCATCTGCCCGGGGACTGGGATGGCGTGCAGAAGGGCGGCTATGATTTCACCCTGCACGGCCGTCTCGTCTATCCCACGGACCTCTCCGTGCCGCGTCCATTGGTCGTCTTCGCGCACGGCAATCACATGCCCAAGCAGGTCATCCTCACGGGCCGGGACAGCTCCGCGCCGCCCAAGCTCTTCCAGGTGGGCAATGACATGACCTCGGATGAGAACTACCGGGGGTACACCTACCTCCAGCAGCACCTTGCCTCACGGGGCTACATCACGGCCAGCGTCGATCTGGATCCCATGTATGCCAAGCCCCAGCAGGGCTACCCCGGCCTGAAGGAGAACGAGTTCGGCATCCAGGCCCGTGCGTGGCTCACCCTGAAGAACATCGAGCTGCTGGTGCAGAACGCCCAGGCCTCGGAACTCGCGGGCCGGATCGATACCTCCCGCATCTATCTGGTGGGCCACTCGCGAGGTGGCGAGGCCGTGGTGGTGGCGTGGCACCAGCTCAAGCAGCTGTCGCTGCCGTCGAGGGATCCCGAGGCGCTTCCGCCGGGCGAGACGCTGTCGGGTGTCTCCGTGGAGGGCATCAAGGGCGTAATCAGCCTGGCCCCGGTGTCCCTGGCGGTGGACAACCACGCCATCCTGCCCACCCAGACGCCCTTCCTGCTGCTCTATGGCTCGGCGGACGCCGACGTGAAGGGCGTGTTCCCCGGGCTCAAGCCGTTCATCCACTATGACCGGGCCCTGAGCGACCGGTTCGCCATCCGGATCGAGGGGGCCAACCACAACTTCTTCAACACGAGCTGGGGCTACAGCGATGCGAGCCAGCAGCCGCTCTTCAAGGGAGTGGGCTCCACGTCGCTGCTCTATGAGAACAAGGCGCTGGATGTTCCCATGGGCGCCGCCAGCACCCTGCTGACGGGAGACGAGCAGCGGAGCGTGGCCAAGGCCTACGTGACGGCCTTCCTGGAGATGGTGGAGCGCGGCGATCGCGGCGCGCGCGAGTACTTCCTGCAACCGCCCACGCGGCTCGCGCCGCTGGGGGTGCCGGCCCGGGTGCGCATGTACGCGCAGGCCCAGCTGCGGCGCGGCGTCACCGGGTTCACCCTCGATGACTTCGAGACCGCCACCGCGGAGAATCAATCCAGCTCGGGTCAGCTGGTGGCCGTCCAGCTCGAGGACGTGGACGAGACGCTGCTCAATGACGAGATCGACCCCCGCAATCCCTTTGGAGACGGCGAGGACGAGGTGGAGAACCGCTTCTTCCAGGCCACCCGGGGCGTGCTCTTCTCCTGGACGGAGAACGCCTTCTACGAGCAGCACCTGGCGCCCGCCCAGAAGGACCTGCGGAGCGCCCGCAGCCTCAACTTCCGGGTGGCGCAACAGCCGCTGCATGCCCTCACCGGCACGGGGGGGGTGAGCTTCCGGGTGCAGCTGGTGGATGCCACGGGTCGCACGGAGAGCGTGTCCCTCCAGGCCTTCTCGCCCATCGCCCCCATCTATCCCTCGACGATCTGGGTGGGGAAGGGCGGGCGCTACAAGGACAACGGCCAGGAGAACCCCGACGTGAGGCCCTTCACGGCCACGGCGGCGGCCTTCCAGACCTACCGGCTGCCGCTCTCGGGCTTCGGCGCGACGGCCGCCAACCTCGATCTGTCACAGATCGCGAAGGTGCGCTTGCAGATGGGGGATGACGAAACCCGCCAGGGCCGTGTGGCCGTGGACGACTTGGAGATTGAATTCTGATGATGCGCTCGCTGCTGCTCTTCCTCCTCCTGTTCGCGGGGGCCTGTTCCAACAGTGCGTCCACGATCCCGGCACCGGCCCAGCCGCTCCGCTCCCTCAACTCGGGGCTCGGGACGCTCGTCTCCGTCGAGCCCGTGCGCGTCGAGGAGGGGTTCGAGGTCTGGCGTCAGGGGACGCGGATCACCGTCCAGGACGGTCTGCTGATCCGCCTGGATGGCCTGAACGGAAGTGACTTCATCGCCCAGGCCGGCACGCCCCCCATGTTCGTCCTGGGGGACACCATTGGCGTGACCCTGGCGCAGCCCCTGGAGGACGGCAAGGCGCTCCTCCTGATGCATTCGCCCCCCGCCGACACGGAGGTCCCCCTCTGGGTGACGAGCTCGGACATGTTGCCCCACCGGCTGCAGGGGACCACGCTGGTGGCGGCGCAGCAGGCGGCCCTGGCCGCCACCGCCAGCGATGGGCTCAACATCCAGACGCCTCCGGCCAGCGTCCCGCGGACGGTCTATTCCTCGCTCCCGGCCCTGCGCCTCGCGGTGCTGAACATGAAGATGCCCCGGGAGGTCTGTGCGCTGGTGGGCAAGGAGTGCGGCGTGGTGCCCCGCACCCAGTTCGGCATGATCGACTGTGGCGCCTGCGAGGCGGGAAAGCTGTGCACCAGCGCGAACCAGTGCTGCACGCCCAGCACGTGCACGGCCCAGGGCCGTAGCTGCGGGGCTGCCTCCGATGGTTGTGGCAACAAGCTTGAGTGCGGCACCTGTCCTCAGGATCAAGTCTGTACGACCGCGGGCGCCTGCTGCACCCCGACCACGTGTGCCAAGCTGGGACGTACCTGCGGTACCGTTTCCGACGGCTGCGGCAACACACTCGAGTGCGGCACCTGTTCCCAGGGGCAGATCTGCACGAGAGCGGGCGGTTGCTGTACTCCAAAGACGTGTGCCGAGCTGGGACGCACCTGCGGTACCGTTTCCGATGGCTGCGGCAACATGCTCGATAACATGCTCGATTGCGGGAACTGCGCCGAGGCGCAGATGTGTACGGTCCAGGGCGCCTGCTGTACTCCGAAGACGTGCGCTGATCTGGGACGCACCTGTGGTACCGCCTCCAACGGTTGCGACTTCTCGGATCTTGATGCGCTCGATTGTGGCACGTGTAGCAAGGGACAGGTCTGCACGACTCAGGGCGCTTGCTGCACCCCGAAGACGTGCGCCATGCTGAACAAGAACTGCGGCACCGTTTCCGACGATTGCGGTGGCACGCTCTCCTGCGGAACCTGCACTGTCCCCCAGACGTGCGGCGGTGGTGGCACCGCCAACGTGTGTGGAACCTGCACACCCGAGACAGACGCTCAGTTTTGCTCGCGCATGGGTGCCAACTGCGGCACGGTGACGGGAACCGACAACTGCGGCACGGCGCGCACCGTAAACAATTGCGGTAGCTGTTCGACTACCGGATACGCTTGCGAGAACAATGTATGCGTCAGGGTTGGCTCTGGTTGCGATGGATTGAGTCCGACCACATGTAACAATACCAAGGGGTGTGTCTCATACCCTACCTGCTGCAGCGGATTGTGTCTGTTGCAGGGCTCGACGTGCCCCTTCGCGTGCCCGCCTCCGCCCGATCCAGAGGAGATCCCGTAGTAGGGTTCGGCTGCTGATGGAGGCCGCCAGGCTTGGCCATCGCCTGACGCCATCCCGCTGAGCGGGAGCCGCTGCTCACAGCAAGGCTCCCGCTCTCGGGCCCGGGGGATCATGCTCCGCCCATTCGCCTGGCAGGTGCCTCGCCCGATCGCCTGGTGTCGAGTCCGTCTGACTGCCGGCTTCCCCTACCCTTCCCGCCGGATGTCGTCTGGGCCCGCGAGCCCAGAGCCGCTGCACGAATTTCACTCCGGCCCGGTCGGCAGCCCTCTAGGCTCCCGAAAGGGTGTCAAAGAAGTTGAGCGATGCGGCCCGGGACGACACGCGGCGGGAAGGCGAAGAGAGGAAAGCAGGCCGAGAAATCCCCCCGCCTCCACCGAGCAGCCGCCTCTCGGAATACCGCGACAAAGGCCCGGTACCGCTCACGCAGCTCCTTCAATGCCTGGCGCGTGGAGGCATGCCCCAACGGCCGCGGGCTCCGCTTGAGATGCTCGGGCCGGGTATGCGGGTGCTGTGCCCGCACGGCCCGTGCTCCCAAAACAGGCGTGCCCCGCGTTCGGGCCTCGGCTTCCACCTCCTCCAGCAGGCCCCGCACCGCGCGCTGCCTCTGCTCCTCTCCCAGTCCTTCCCAGCACGGCAGAGGCGCCACCTCCAACTCCACTGGTTCGGCCCATTCCTCGGCGAAGCGCCCCTCCCCCGCCGCCATCTCCTCGCTTCCCCGTTTGCTCCAGCGCTTCGTCCAGTTGAACCACCGAAACAGCCGCCGCGCCGGCCCCAGCAACTGCGGCAGACAGGTGAGGCCCGGCCACTCGGCGCTCCTCTCCACCAGCCCCTCCTTCACCCCATGGGCGAGCACGTAGCGCAGCCGGCCCACCAGCGCCGTGTCGTCCAGCACCGGCTCCGCCGAGTAGCGCCGCTCCCAGAAGCCTCCACTCCAGTCCACCAACCGTCCCCACCTTCCTGGAGAGGTTGGCTCGCAGGTACTGCATGAAGGAGGCGAGCGCTGCCCCCCGCGCCCACACCAACAGGTGGAAGTGATTGGAGGCGAAGGTGAAGGCGTGCAGCCTCACGGTGCCAGCGCTCTGCTGTATGGCTCGCGCCAGCACGCCTCCCACCACCTCGTTCACCTCCGCGCTGGGACGCAGCAACAGCCGTCCCCTGGAAGCACCTGGACGTAACGAAGTAGTAGCCCTCCTCCTGGAACATTCTCAGCGGCCAACCCATCCCCATCCCCTCCGTGCGAGTCGTCAGGCCGCATGCACCCCGCAGGCCAGCCGCAAGTCCTCGAAAAGACATGGGGCTCGGTAGGTTCACCCGTCCATGCCGAGTTTCGTCCCGCGCTTCGAGTCCTTTGACACCGTCTCCGCTCCTCGAGCCGCGCGCTCTGGACACCTCGGCTCCTCGGTGCCGCCTCCTCGGCACGGCGTTGAGGCGGGCAGGCCCCGTGGTAGGATGAAGAGCGGCAATGCCACCTCCTGCCATCAGGCGGCAAGTCCACGGGGAGAATGCATCCATGCGGCATGCGTTTCCGTTACTCCTGCTGGTGGTGGGCTGCGCCACCCCGCCCGCCCCCCACCCCACCGCGCAGCGCATCGCCAAAGGTCCGTGGTCGGAGGTGCCCGCTGTCGAGATGCCCACGGGGGACACCTCCGTTCCCATCAGCTTGCTCCGGGACGTGGCGGACGCACTCATCAAGCGTCCTGGCGCCAAGGTGTGTGACCCGGTGGCGCAGCGGCCCATCGCGGGCCTGTCCACGGAGTACTGCTCGACGGTCTATGTCGCCGGAGACCGCGACTCCCTCTCCTGGCGGGTGACCGAGCCCATCCCGGGAAACCATAACTCATGCAAACCGTTCTTCGCGGTGGAGGACGACGACCATCCTGCCTCGCAGGTGTGGGTCGTGGGGTACGTCCATAACCACCCCTGCGGCGCGCCTCCCTCCTCGTTCGATCTCGCTACATGGCCCACGGACGGGTTCAGCCCCTATGTGGCCATGGCGGAAGTCCGCCTGATTCCGGGCAACGGGCAACCGGGCAACCCGGCTCCCGCAGTCTACAAGAACACGGGGATTGAGATGGCCTCGGCCCTGGTGGCGGAGCGCCAGGACGGCACGCGCCTCTTCCTGCGCTACTTTCCCACGGGCGAGGTCCAGCAGTGGAGCGATACCAGGGTCGGCTGGGTCTCCCTCGGTCGTTGCGCTCCAAGCAGCCCCAACAGCCGCGGCCTCTCGCCCCAATGCGATAAACCTCTCCGGTTGTTGAGAGAGTAGGCGCCAGTCATGTGCAGACGACCCAGAAGAAGAGGAGCGGACCCACGCTGGTGCCTCCGGGGTGAGCCCTCTGGCACCGAGCGTGCTGTTGCCGGATGTGGCTTCGGGAGCAAGAAATGAACAAGGTGTATACGCTTGCAGTGCTCGCAGCGGTGCTCTCGGGATGCGCAGTGCCCGCCACTGCCCAGAAGCCGCAGGTCACATGGCCGGACGAGGACGCGACCCAACTCATCGTCCCGTCCGTGGAGGCGGGGGCCGCTCTCGCCGCCACGGCCGCCATCCGCGAGATGGTACGAACCAACCCGTATCCAGACCTGTTCTGGGGCTGCTCCAGCCCCGAGCAGGGACTGAACGTCGTCGTCTTCAAGGGCCCGACGCCAGGCATGTATTACGTCAAGCTGATTCAGCACTTCGAACGGTGCGGCAGTCCGCGCGGCTCTCCCGTTCGGGTGCTCGATGGGTGGTACGTGTACGCAGTCACCGCCCGGGGTGAGGTGGTGGCCGAAGTCTTGCCGGAGGACGAAGCTCCAGTCCCTCCCGCTCCGAGCCCCGCCCCTCCAGCGCCAACACCGCCACCTGCCGCTCCGCCCAACCCTCCAGGAGCCGATACGTCCGCGCCGACACCAGCCCCATCCCCTGCTGCTCCACCCGCGCCCGCAGCTCCGCCTCCGGCTGCCCCTTGCCCAGCATCGCCACCCCCTGCCCCCTCGGCCCAAGGTACGCCGGGGCCAGCTACAACCAGTCCGGCAGCTCCGGCGACGCCCGCGCCACCACCCCCTCCGCCCGCAGCCGCTCCTTCGCCTCAGACCTTCCCTCCACTTCCTTCAGCCCCAGCCTCGCCACCTCCGCCTTCAGGCGGCTCAACTGCTTCCCCGCCGACCCCACCCGCATCCCCCTCGGCCCTGGCAGTATCCGCTGCAACGGCAACTCCGGCACTCCCGGATCCACCCCTACGTCAAGGTGCATCCCCGACTCGTGCGCCCGCGAAAGCACCGCCAGCCAGTCCAGGGAGCGCCTCTCCAGCACCTTCTCCGGCCAGGTGAGAGCTGTCTGTCAGCTCTTCAGCTCTCCACTGATGGCTCGCCCCTGAGCGCTTCCCGCTCGAGCGCCACCAGGAGCAGCGACACCGCCGTTGGCGTCAGCCCCGGCAGGTGCCGTGCCTGTCCCACCGTCGCCGGCCGGCACGCGGACATCATCACCATCGAGGGCCAGAGCTACCGCCGCAGGGTCGCCGAGCAGAGCGCCGCCGAGCGCAAGTCGAAGACGAAGCGCTGAGCCTCACACCGGGGCGCCGGACCCGCCAGAGCTCGTCCGCCGCCCCGGTCCAAATTCTCGCGCTCCCTCGTGAACGCCAACACGGCCTGAGCAGGCGTGTACCCAAAGCAGGCTGCACGACCTCTCCACCGGCCGGACTCACTGCTCGGCGGCACCCGTCAGCGACCCTCCTCCGCCCCTCTGCACCAGCCCACCACCCTCAACAGCGCCCCTCTCCGTCTTATGCTCCTCCGGCGTCGTGGATTCGCATGACGGCACCGAGTCAGGCTTCTGGCTGCCGGGCCAGTGGTACACGGCGGCGCAGGGCGGCTTCGACGGCCGGTGGGTGCAGCTCTTCGATGAGCGCCCGGGCTATGAGCCCGTCGTCTCCTCCCACCCACGTTTCCATACCCACTCAGGTGCGCCCCGGTAGGGGCTCGGCGGCATGTTGGGGCTTCCAGGCGCACCGGAAGTCCCTACATCCGTCTCCTACAGGACAGTGATAAAATGCCCCCCTGATTACCCGGTGATGCCGGGAAACCTACTTGACCGGGGATGGAAACAGGATGCCCGCCTACACCGTGTGCTTCTGCGGAACCGCCTGCTCGCGAGACGAGGGAGAAGACGACCGACGCTGGGACTACAAGCTCCTCGACAAGGATCACGGCGTCAGTGACAAGAGGATCTACGACCAGGATGCGGGCTACATCCCGGTGCGGGTTCACCTGGATATCTCCAAGGACCTCAAGGGCACCAAATCGAGCGTCACCGTTCGAGGTGTCGGTGAAAATGATTGGGCCGCCCAGAAGGACACCAGCGACGTCCTCAGCGGCACCAAGAGCTTCGCTCCGCCCGAGCTGCGCAAGTATGTCGAGCCCTACTCGAACGGCAGCAACCAGCGGACCCTGACCTCCCAGGCTCATGGCTGGGGGGCTGCAGCCCTTGCGTTGCATGGTGCGAAGCTCGCGGCCGACGCGGGCAAGGGTGGGGCGACTGTGTTCAATTTTCTCGGACACAGCCGCGGCGCCGTCTCATCGATCATGGCCGCCTGGTTCCTCTATGCCTATGGAGGCCAGTTCCGGCAGATCCCCATCAACATCTTCGCGATCGATCCCGTTCCGGGTCCCGGAGACTGGTATGGAATCCTGACCCAGCTGCCTCCCAACGTCCGCAGCTATGTCGGAGTCTACGCATGGGACCACCTGGACAGAGGCTTCGATGCGTTGGTCCCACGCCCCAACTTCCAGATGACCGAGCACCTCGAGCACCTTCAGCTCGAAATGCGCCCCCTGGGCTCCACGTGGCAGACCCTCGCGGATGACAGCCAGCTCGACGATCCGCTAGCCCCCAACAAGAAGAAGCTGAAGCAACCCCAGAACTACCACCTCTACGCGTGCCGGGGGAGGCATGGCACCGTCGCGGGAAATACCACCAGTGATGGCACCTACGAGCCCTCCAAGGTCAGCAAGAACGTCGCGCCGGTCCCCAGGCTGGTCTACAAGGTCGCCAGAGCCTACCTGACCCAGTGGGGCACGGTCTTCCAGACCCGGTGCCGCGTCACGGAAGACGCGAAGACCCTGAGGAGACGAATCCATTCGGTCCACGGAGAGTTCGATGCCATGGCAGGCGGCGAGGCGCGAACCTCCCGCGTATCCGGGCGACTCAATGTGCGACGGGTCTCGTCCATCCCCGGGAGGCTCGGCACCGATAAATACTACCTGGAGGACGTGGTGGGCGATCCCCCCTACAGGTTGGGCTATCCCTGCACGGTCGAGCGGAGCGGTTCGGGGTGGGTGAACTGGAAGTTCCTGTAGAACGTCTTGAGGCGTCTGGGACTGTGCGGCGCGAGCCAGGAGTGAAGAGAAGATGAGTCACATCGATACGGTCAAGCGCATCATCGACGCGCAAAAGCTCTTCAATGATCAGAGTGGCCCCTCCTATGTGCGCATCATGGATACGCCACGGATCTGGGGCAGGCCCTTTGGCAGAGGCATCATGGCGACCGCCCAGGCCCGGACGGAGGAGTTCAAAGGGGCCATCGTCGAGATCGTCCAGAAGACAAAGTACCGATGCGACCTGGCGTCCCTCAACAGCCCGGATCCGTCCTGGACCAAGGTGATCCTGGAAGCGATGGACATGGCGTTGACCACGAAGATGAAGAGGGACAGGCCAACGCAATTCAGGTTCCTGTTCGGGCAGACGCCCACGATGCTCCAGTCAGGCACGCCTCCGAACTTCATCGACTTCAAGGGCAGCCTCATCCGGTGGGTGAGAACGCGGGCGGAGCACTGGGAGCGGATGCCGGAAATCTGGCTGGGGAGATTCTACAGGCTCCAGGAAGGTGTGCTCTCTGGCCTCGCCGATTACGGCAAATCCATCATTGGCGTCGAGTCGGATGATGATGTCATCACCAAGATGACGTGGAACCACTCGAAGATCATTGCCTCGGACGGCACCGAGGCCTTGGTGGGGGGGCATAACCTGAACATGGACCTGTTCACCAGCTATCCCCCTGTCCATGACGTATCGGTCGTCGTGCATGGAGCGGCGGCATATGGTTCGCAATTGTATTTGAACCAGATGTGGGAGTGCAAAACGGACCTGCTGACCAAGGAGTATCTGGATCTCTCGAACCTCAGCGCGCCCACGTTCAGAGAGCATGCGGATGACAGGGCGGCCGCCAAAGACCGGAGACCGATGGATCCGTTGAGCGAGGAAGGCGCCGCTGCCCATCGGGAGGCTCGCTACCGGAGAATCGTGGCGGTCCATGGTGGGCCTGTCGTGAAGGAGCCTGTCGTGAAGGGGCCCCTCGTGAAGGGGCTCCTCAAGACCGAGCTCGCTGGCCTGGCGGAGGCCATTCGGGCCGAAGACCTGCGGACACTTCGGGACCTGGAAGATCCCGTCTTCGAAGAGAGCGCGTACAGCGACTCATACGACAAGCTCTCGGAGTACAAGAGGGCGCCCCGCATCTTGTCGGTAGGCAAATATTGGACGGGCTCGAGCCTGGAGACGGGTTACAAGGCGGCGTCCGAGTTGATGAAGCAGTCGCTGATCATGGGCGCGCGACGCACCTTGAGGTTGTCGCAGATGGACCTGATCAGCGCGTGGAAGAAGAAGTGGCAGTCGCATGTCGTCTGCCACTGGATCATGGATGCGCTGCTTCAAAACAAGGAGCTGGTTGTCCAGGTGGTGGTCTCGCCGTTGAACGCGGGTGCCGGCGCGGAGGGAGACCAGTACTCGTTTGGTTCGGGGGCTTGCCGCACCTTCGACTTGATTCGGTACTACAGCCTGTACAGCCTTGACGACAAGCCGTTGGATGATAGGGCCGCGCGCTTGGAGTCGCTGGACAGGTTGCATATCGCGCCCTTCTTCTTCACGGACGTGCCGCTCGAGGACTCGATCGAGGGTGAGTCGTATCACTGGCCTGATCTCGACCCCAAGGGGTGGACGCAGACCGTGAGACAACCCTCGCTGGTGGAGCAACCGCCGAAGAATGGGGTCATTGGGGATGCGGTCGAGGCCGTCAAGATGGGGAGCGGGATGTATTCCAAGTACAAGAAGGTCCCCTCCGCGCCAGGCAATCATGCCAAGATCATGATTGTCGATGATGAGTCATATATCGTGGGGTCGGACAATCTCTATCCAGGGTTTCTCTCCGAGTTCAATTACCTGGTGGAGGGTGGGGAGGCGGTGGGCGAGCTGCTCAAGTCGTATTGGAATCCCCTGTGGCGGTACTCGGGGCAGCATTGCGTGAATCCAGCTTGCCAGAAGGGGTGCACGGCGAAGGGGAGTGAGGAGCGTCCGAGCAAGGCCAGCAGGCCTCGCGTCGCCCCTCTTCCGGCGATCCCTCGGGTCCCGGACGTCCCGCTCTTGGACCGACGCAACGCGGGCAGGGTGCAGCGGATCGAGTTCGGCGCGCTCGCGGAGCAGGACTACCTCAAGACGGAGCCGGACCTCCCCATGCCGTCGAAGAAGGTCAGCCCGGTCGAATCGGAAGAGGTGTCGCAGGTCGAGAAGGAGAAGCGGGCGCAAGCCGCCGGGCTGGGGGCCTTCCTGCCCGACGACGAGCTCCCGGACCTCACCACGCCCGGGTACTACTTCACCGAGAACGACATCTACAACCTCCAGCGCTACTTCCTCCGCGGTCTTCCGAACGTCGCGGTCATCGAGGGGGTCATCTTCTTCCAGTGGGAGGAGATGAATCGCCTCGCCTACACGACCGAGATCCATCCCGCGATCACCACCGCCACCGACACGATCATCCAAGCCTTCCACGTGGGAGGAAATCACTGGACGCTGCTCTACATCTCGCTGGACCGGGCCGGCGGTGATGGGATCCGCCCGGCGAAGTTGCTCTACATCGACCCCCTCAACCCCAACGCCGTGCCGGTCGACCGTCTCGGGCTCCTGAGACATCCGTTCCCAGGGCTCCAGGCGGAGCACTCGCTCCTCAAATACCAGGATGACAGGTCCCCGTATGGCCAGAACAGCTGCGGCGCCTGGGTCGTCTACCTGGCGCAGCAGATCGCCATGAACCCGCACCGCCTGCCCGCTCCAGAGGCCAATCCGCACGAGGCGGCGCTGGAGCTGAGGGAGTACATGAATGGACATCTGGCCGCGGCGCGGGCCTTTCCACGGCCCGTGGCGCCGGTGAACCAGCGGCAATGGGTGAGGGCGCCGCTGCGGCTGCACGATGACATGCAGGTGCGTCCCGTGTCGGGGCCGCGCGGTCTGCAGCGGAGCGCGAGCCTCGATGACCTGAACGTCCGGAGACGATCGGCCTCCCTCGGAAGTCTGACGAGCAAGAAGGAGTAGGCAGACGAACGTTCCCAAACGTGTCACAGCGACCCAGGAGCACCCCATGCAGGCGAAGGCCCTCGACGAAGTGATCGCCCTTCCGGGTGAACGGTGGGCGACCACGTGGCCTTCAACCTCATCGGCGTCGTCGCCGCCTCCGAGCTCGAGCGGTTGCCGAGCGACGTGGCGACGATGGTGCGCGTGGCGGAGCCGCACGGCCACATCGCGGTGAACCAGAAGTTCCGCGAGGCCGTGGAAGCGGCCGGCATCGACACCCTCACCTTCCTACCTCTGGAGCGCCGGGAGGGCTGAGGGAACGTGTCAGGTGCTTCGTGTCAGGTAATACTGAGAGTGCTGATGCTTCCAATATTTCCACTATTCCTGTAATCGAACAGGGATGAGGATTGGCACACGGGGTCGCACCTCCAGGGGAAGGCCGTGGACGGTCGCGACTCGCCGTCCCCAGACACGCCAAGGAGGAAGCATGCGTTTCTCGAAGAGATGGATGACACGCTGGCTGGTGCGGGTGGGAAGTGGGCTGCTGCTCGCGGGTTGCGGTCAGGCGGGGGATGTCGAGCCGTCCACCCCAACGGGCAGCACCGGGATGGCCCTGACGGAGAAGCATGCGTCCGTGGGCTTCGAGCCAGCTCCATGCTGGTTCCCGTTGGCACCAGACCAGGTGGAAGGCGAGACGGTCCGGTGTGGCTACGTCGCCGTCCCGGAGCGCCACGCCCAGCCGGACGGTCAGTGGATCCGCGTCGCGGTGGCCATCTTCGGGGACCCGAAGGAGGCGAAGGCGAAGGACCCGGTGGTACTCCTGGTGGGGGGCCCGGGAATTCGCGTCGCGCACCTCACAACCCCCCTGACACGGGAGCGGGTGGCGGCGCTCGCCCCGGACCGGCAGCTCATCGTGTTCGACCAGCGCGGCGTCGGGGGCTCTCAGCCCGCGCTGGAGTGCTGGGAGGTCGGAATGCCGTATCCGGACCCGCTGCGCCGGTGCAGCGCGCGACTGCGGGGCCAGGGCATCGACGTGACGGCCTATAACACCCAGGAGAGCGCCGAGGACGTGGAGGCGCTCCGGGTCGCGCTGGGGCTCGAGCACATCAACCTTCGTGGCTCCGCCCACGGCTCGCGACTCGCGCTGGAGGTGCTCCGCCGGGCGCCCGAGCGCGTGCGCAGCGCCATCATCGACTCGGTGCTGCCGCCGCGGGACAACCTCTACCTCCAGGCGGTACCGGGCTTCGACCGCTCCCTGCGCAAGGTCTTCGCGGCCTGCGCCGCGGACGCTGCCTGCAACGCCCGCTATCCCGCGCTGGAGCAGGTCTTCCCGGCGGTGGTGCGGGCATTGAACATGCGTCCCCTCCAGGTGCGCTTCGAGACCCGGGATGGCAGGATCGGCCGGCTGCCGGTGAACGGGGCGATCTTCGTCCAGTTCCTGTTCAGCTTCCTCCAGGACCCGGCGCTCCTCGAGACGATTCCCGCCATGCTCCACGAGCTGAAGGAGGACCAGACCCCTCTGCTCGGCAACGCCATCGGCGCCTCGCCGATGCTGACGTCGTTCATGCGCCTCAGCTACGGAATGCACCTCTCCACCCTGTGCCGCGAGGATGTGTCCGCGACCACTCCTGATGCGGTGCGGGCGGGAGCGGCCGGGGTGCTGCCGGAGCTCCAGAACTTCTTCCTGCCCACGCAGCTCGACATGTTCAACACCTGCGCTCAGTGGCCCTCGGGCGCCGCGGACGCGTCCTGGTACGAGCCGGTGGTGTCCAAGGTGCCCACGCTGCTGCTCTCGGGAGACTTCGACCCCGTTGTCCCGCCGGCGCTGGGGATCGCCGCCGAGCGGACCCTCAAGCACGGCCACCACGTGGTCATCGCGGGCGGAGCGCACGCGGTGCTCGACACCAACACCTGCGCGGCGGACATCGCTCGAGCATTCCTGCGCAAGCCCGCGGTGCGGCCCGATGCATCCTGCGCGGACGCGAGCCGTATCGAGTTCCTCGTCGAGCCCCCGGCCGTCGTCGCGTCCCAGCCGGACGAGGCTCCGTAGGCCGCGGCATCTCGGCAGGACCCTGAAACAAACGGAGCCGCAGGAGGAGAATCTCTCACGGCTCCGGCCTCACCTGCATTTTTGGCAACTGTTCACGGCGTGCTTCCTCCACCTGGCGTTTCGCCCTGTGGCCGAGCAGTCCCTCTTGGCTCTTGAGTTGCTTGCCTACTGGCTATACCCGAAGTTCAGCGCGACGAGTGGGCAAGGTATACCTTCCGGTGAGAACAGCGCGACCTGACCGCTTGCATCGACGGCGAGAACCTGGACCCCGACAGCGTCCTGTATGCCATTCGCGAGGTGCTCATTCCCCGCGGCCGAATGGACAGCACATATGTCACATCCTTGCTGACGGGTCCTAAGGGACACGCCGAGGATCCGCGCCAATGGAGGACATGTTCTCCGGGCGGCAACGGTGCGACAAAGAGATAGGGATGCCCATGGCCGCGGCGATGGTGTTCAGATCCTCCAGGCTGATCTCGAAGTGCCCGCGCCGGGCCAGCATCCCCCAGTGGGGGTTGTTCCTGATGAAGTCGAGGCTCTCGCCCAGGCGAGCCAGGGGCACCTCCCGCGCGGCGCGCTCGAACCGCACCTCCCGGCGGTAGGGGACGAAGCCGCCCCCCATGTCGAAGAGGACCGTGCGCTCTCCATGGACGCGGCCCAGCGCCGTGAAGGCCCGGAGCGGCTCGCCCCCGTGAAGCTCCGTCTTCGGGGAGTAGTACACGAGCCAGTCCCCCACACTCATCCGCTCCAGCGGCAGGCGCTTGCCGTGGCAGAGCTGCGCGAACCCGCCCTCCACCCCCCGCAGCACGTGTGCCCGCGAGACGACTCCCACCCAGGCCCGCGTCATGAACGCAGCTCCCAGCGGGACCCGTGGGCGATGTCGGTGATGGCGCGGAAGAGCCCCTCGAGGGGCGTGGAGACGACGGTCTCGTGGACGTAGCGGCGCATGGTGGCTCCTTCGGTGCCGGCGGCGTGCCGACGGAGGCCACCCTCTCATGGGGTACTGCCAATTTCTGTCAGGAGCCGCTCATCCGGGTTGAGGCTCGGGGATGGACTCGCGCGAGCGCCACTCGCGCAGCAGCGTGGCGCGGCAACCCCGAGCATGATCTGCGAGACGATGCTTGAGCTCGAGGCAGGGGCCATCGACCGCGCGGACGACTGGGCCGAGACCGACTACCTCTCCACCGGCCGGGCTCACTGCTCGGCGGCTCCCGTCAGCGACCCTCCTCGGCCCCTCTGCTCCAGCCCACCACCCTCAACAGCTCCCCTATCCGTCTTATGCTCCCAGACGCGTTCAGGCGAAGGAGCACACTCCACGACTTCGTCGGCCTACCGTCTACGTCGACAGATACACGGCACTCGCGATGCCCTCGTAGTCGATGATTCGGTCGCGCCGCATCCCGAGCCGCTCCGCCACGCGGAGGGAGGGCACGTTCTCCAGGTTGATGATGGCCACCACCGGAACGTCAGGGATGTGCTTCCGGGCCAGCGCCAGGGCCACGCGAGCCACTTCCGTCGCATACCCCGAGCCCCACGACTGGGGACTGAACCGGTAGGCGAGGTTGAGCACCGCCTGTCCTTCGAGCTCCTTGCGGCGCACGCCACTCAAGCCCACGACAGTCCCGGGCGCGTCGCGCCGCTCCACAGCCCAGTACCCCATGCCATGACGCGCCCAGTCTCCCAACCACAGCTCCAGCAGCTCGCGCGCGGCGTCCATGGAGCGCAGGGGCCCGGAGGGATTGAACCGGTTCGTCTCCGGGTCCCCATGGAGGGTGAACACCGCGTCCAGGTCACTCTCCTGGATGCGGCGAAGCAGGAGCCGCTCGGTTGTCGTGCGCTCGAAGTCCTGAATCATGACCGCGCAGATTGCGCCCGATGCGGACTCGCGAGCAACGCGGATTCGTCAGGGCTCCAGGATGCACGAGACGGCCGCCCGCCGCACGCCATGCACCCAGGGAGAACGCGCGCCCCTGACGCGAGCACGAGGCGGAACGAAGCCCGAAGGTGTCAGGGAGACGCGACGGGGCCCTGACAGGTTGTCACGAACGAGGGTGGGTCCTGGTGGAGCCCTGGGATGTTGCCCCACGGGATGAGGCCTTGGCATGGCCCTTGGATGCTCCGGCCGCGATGTCACTCATTCCATTCACCCTGCTCTTCTTCCCCGTCGTCGGATTCATCACGGGTGTCTTCGTCGGCGCCTCGTATGGCGGGAACGACGTGGCGGGACTTCTCATCGGCGGTGGGCTCGGTGGCATCGCTGGCGGCTTCGCGGGGCTCGTGGCGCACTTCCTGCTCTGGGGCGGCATCATCGCCCTCATCCACTTCTCGGAATGGTGGCGGCCCAGCTACCCCTCCTGTCACCAGGGCCGCTGCGGCTCCGACGATTACAAGCATCTGTGGCTGGACGCGGACCTCGCAGAAGCCGACCGACAGCTCGCACAGCGGGTGGTTCAGGACGGCATCGGCCTGCTCGTCCGCTGCCACTGCGGGGACAGATATGTCAACAGCGTGAAGCATCGGCGATTACTCGAGGTGAGTCCCGACGGCACGTTGAGGCCCTACCGGTACTACAAGCCCTTCGGCAGGAAATGGCTGGCGGATAGCCCCGAGCGATCAGCTCGATGACCACGTTGCTCGCCCCTGCCCCCACGCCGAGGTAGCTCCAGGGTGAGCCGAGGGTCCAGGGACAAGGTGGACGGGCATTGTGGCCGGGCGAGGTGTACTGCTTCGATCCAACGCCCTCGGCCACGCAGGACGTTCGCGCTGGACGTGTTCGCCTGCGCCCGCTGTGGAGGCAGGCGAAAGGTGCTGGCGTACTTCTGTGGCTTGCGTCCCGCGTTTCGAATCCTTTGACACCATCTCCGGCTCCTTCTTCGGCTCCTTCCTGGCCGCTGCCCCAGGCGCCACGCTCGCCCCCTCCTCTCCTGCTTGGGGGAACACGTCGCGGACGCCCTGAGAGGCCCGCTCCCAGGCCGCGCCGATGACGACGGCCCCAGGTGCCGGGACCTTCCGCGAGGACGTATGCGACAGTCCACTCATGAACGAGGCCGCGGGCTACATGGCCTCGCTGCGCGAGGAGCACCGGCGCCGCTACCCGTAATCACACGTCCGAGAGCTCGAATCCCCTCGCCACGATGCGCAGGGTGCTCGACGTCGAGTTCGTCTCCAGCTCGAAGAGGCGCAGGCCGGAGAGGTCGGTTCCGAGGTGGGCCCACGTCTTGCGGACCGCCTCCAGCCTGGGCGAGTCCGACACGCAGTGCGCCGTGTACAGCGTCTCCGGGGCGATGACTCCGAAGTTCATGTTCGCCTCCAGGGCGTAGCAGTCGGTGAAGCGCAGCCGCTGCGTGCGCCCCTCGGGCCCGGGCCAGCGGAGGGTGAGAACGAGCTCGTCCCGCTCGCCGGGAGCCCTCCGGTCGATGAGGAGCTCCTGGAGCTCGGTGTCATGCCAGTCCAGCGCGTTGAACGCCTCTTCCATGGAGCTGCTCATCCCGGCCCTCCCGTCCCTCTCCACCCGCTTGGCTCACAGCCCGGGCGGCACCCGTCAGCGGCCCTCCTCGGCCCCTCGGCTCCAGTCCTTACCCTCAACAGGGCCCCCATCCCTCCTATATGCGCGTCTCCCGCTTCTCCCTGAACTGGAAAGACACGAAAACCTCCAAATCCGCGTAGGATTCGGGGAACTCGGTACCGGGCAGTCGTTGAGACGAGGGGGGACTCGAGAGGATTGGACACGTGACTTCGTCGGCCCCCCCCATCCGTTTCTTGTTCTATCCGATCATGGGCTCGGTGCAGGAGCATGTGCGGATCGATCTGTTCGTCCAGTCCCTCACCCGGCGGCTGGGGCGGCCCGTGGTGGCGGAGATAGCGCCCACCTACGAGGTGGTGGATCAGGAGGTGGCCAAGGGAGAGGTGGATCTGGTCTGGGCCACCGCGGACCTGTGCGACACCTTCGAGTCGAGGGCCCGGGCGGTGCTCCGCGCGGTGCGGGGCGGGCACTGCTACTACCACAGCGCCCTGATCTGCCGCGCCGAGGAGCCCCTCACCCCGGGGACGCTGAAGGGCAAGCGCGCCGCCTGGGTGGATCCACGCTCCTTCGGCGGCTACCGGCTCCCCATGCGCTACCTGGAGGCCCAGGGACTGGACCCGGCGGAGGTGTTCTCCGAGCAGCGCTTCGTGGGCACCTACCGCAAGACGTTGCTGGCGGTGCTCGCCGGGGAGGCGGACGTGGCCTCCGTCTACTTGAGCCACCCGGACGTGCACTCCGCACGCGCCGCAATGGCCCAGTACATCGGCGCCGACGAGTGCCGGCTCACCCCCTTCGCCTTCAGCGAGCCCGCCCTGGCCGACGGCATCATCATCACCCACCACCTGTCCGAGGAGGAGAGCGCCCCCCTGGAGTCCCTCCTCACGCGGATGAGCAGTGACGGGGGCGGGCTGGGAATGATGCTGGGGCCCTTCAAGGTGGATGGCTTCACACGGGCGACCTCCGTGCCGGGCAGGGACGCCCCCACCCCGGCGGGCACGGCACGCGGAGTACGTCGCGGTGGAGCTGGATGAAGCGGAGCGGTGCCACCGCTTGTGGGCGCCCACGGGCAGGATCTTCGGCCGGAACGTGCGCGGCGGAGAGGGCAAGACGCTGACGGAGGTACTGGGCCCGGAGGCGAGCGGCACGCTGCTGGCGCTGGTGCGCGCGGCGCGGCACAGCGGTCTCGCGGGGCGCGGAGAGTACCGGCTGGAAGTGGAGGGAGAAACGCGCTGGTACACCGCCGAGGCCACGGCGTACGTCCCCGAGCCCGGGGAGCCGGACCCGGGAATCATGTCGCTGCTGGTGCGCGACATCACCGAGCTGCGCATGCTGGAGGAGCCCCTGTTCCGGCTGGCGACCTTCCCGCTCCTGCACCCGGAGCCGATGCTGGAGTTGAGCCTGGAGGGCAAGCTGCGCCACGCCAACCCGATCACCCACCAGCGCTTTCCGAACCTGCAGGCGCGCGGGACGGGGCACCCGCTGGTGGAGGCGGCGCTGGATTGGGTCCGGCGCGGCGCCGTGGAGGGCGAGCTGCCCTCGTTGAGCCTGGAGGGCCGACACTGGGAGCTGACGGTGGCGCGGCAGTGGGAGCCGGCGGGCCTGCGGGTCTTCGCCCGGGACGTGACGCTGCGCAAGCAGATGGAGGCGAACCTGGTCCAGTCGGACCGGCTGGCGGCATTGGGCTCACTGGCGGCCGCGGTGGGGCACGAGATGAACAACCCGCTGGCCTTCATGATGGCCAATCTCTCCTTCGCTCGCGAGGAGCTGGGCCTGGTAGGCGAGACGCTGCGTGAGCGGGAGGGCGAGCTGGCGCGGAAGCTGGAAGACGTGCTGGAAGCGCTGGGCGAGACGACGGAAGGAGCGGACCGGCTGCGGCTCATCGTCCAGGATCTGCGGGCGCTCTCTCGCAAGCCGCTGGAGTACCGGACGCGGGTGGACGTCCATGCGGTGCTGGAGGACGCGCTGAAACTGGTGCGAGGGGAGCTGCGCCACCGGGCGCGGCTGGAGAAGGACTTCCGGCCGGTGCCTCCAGTGGACGCGGACGAGGCGCGGCTGCTGCAGATCTTCCTCAACCTGCTCCTCAACGCGGTGCAGGCGATGAGTGATGCCGGGGCGGATCGCAACGTGCTGCGGGTGGCCACCTCCACCGGGGCGAATGGGGAGGTGGTGGTGGAGGTGCAGGACACGGGGGCGGGGATGCCGCCGGAGGTGCTGGCGCGCGTCTTCGAGCCCTTCGCCACCGCGCGCAAGTCGAATGTCGGGCTCGGGTTGAGCGTGAGTCATGCCCTCGTGGCGAGCCTGGGAGGCAGCTTGCGCGCCGAGAGCCGGGAGGGCGTGGGCACCACCTTCATCGCCCACCTGCCCCAGGCCGCCGAGCCGCCCCAACAACTCCCGGAGGACCTCGGTGCGTAGCATCTCCCTGGCGGTGGCTCTGGCTCTCGGATTCTCGCTCTCCACTCCGGCGCTCGCGGCGCGGGCGGACCGGCGGCAGGTGAAGCAAGAGGCGCGCATCGCCCAGGGCGTGGCTGATCTGCCGGTGGGTCAACCCGGATTGGCGGCCATGAAGTCGCATGTGGCGAGGCACTGCCGCGCCTCGGTATAGGCGCCGGAGCCCCGGTCTGCGAGAAGTGCCAGCAGGCGCTGGGCTGAGAGCACTCCAGACGGTGCGCCAATCGTCTGGCAGCCTTCCCGCGGGGCTGCCCAACCTGCCTTCGAGGTCGCACTGGCACTCTGCAGGGAGCAGACACAGCGTGAGAGCCATGGCGACCATCGAAATGGGCAAGGACAACTTCAAGGACATTGTGTCGAAGGAGGGAATTGTCCTCCTCGACTGGTGGGCCGCCTGGTGTGGCCCTTGTCGCTCCTTCGCTCCCGTCTTCGAGCAGGCCAGCGAGCAGCACCCGGACATCCGCTTCGGGAAGATCGACACCGAGAAGGAGCCGGAGCTGGCCGGCGCGTTCGCGGTCCGCTCCATCCCCACGGGGTGATGGCCTTCCGCGACGGCTTCATGCTTTTCGAGCGGGCGGGAACGCTGTCGGCGGCGGAGCTCGAGGAATTCATCCGCCAGGTGCGCGCGCTGGACATGAACGAGGTGCGCCAGCGGGTCGTGGAGCTTCGGGCTCAGCAATAGCCCCCTGACTGAAGCGCCCAAGGCGTGAGGGCGGCGCTGGCGGGCGCGCAGTTCCACGGAGTTCGGTTCGTGCTCGGCCGCTGATGACGGCAAGGGGGATACCTTGAAGACCAATCCTTTCGCGCGATGGGGTGCGGTGGCGCTCGTCACCGCGGCGTCGCTGCTCCTGTCACCCGCCACGCCGCTCCTGGCCGCGTCGGCGGCGCTCCAGGCCACGGGCAAGACCGACGCACCAGCGACGCCCTCGGCCAGCCCGCCTCCCGATGCCCCCACGGTCGCGAATTCCCCGGACCCCTCGGCTCCGCCGGACGGCGGCTGGCCGCGGGCCTACACGACACCCAAGGGCGGGCGCATCATCGTCTACCAGCCGCAGGTGGCGAGCTGGGAGGGCCAGAAGCACATGGCCGCCTACGCGGCGGTGTCGTACGAGCCCAAGGACGCGAAGAAGCCGGCCCTGGGCAGCGTGAAGGTCGAGGCCGACACGGAGGTGGCGGTGCCGGAGCGGCTGGTGAGCTTCCGCGACTTCAAGATCACCGAGTCCCACTTCCCGACGCTGCCCAAGGAGCAGCTGCAGGAGATCGTGAACGAGATCGAAAAGTCGTTCCCGGTGGACGACCGGGTGATCGGCCTCGACCGCGTGCTGGCCAGCATCGACCGCAGCCAGATCATTCCCAAGGAGACGCCGGGCGTGAAGGCGGACCCGCCGGCGATCTTCTTCAGCACGAAGCCGGCGGTGCTGGTGAACCTCGACGGCGACCCGATCTGGAGCCCGATCAAGGACAACGACCTGAAGTTCGCCGTCAACACGAACTGGGACCTCTTCCTCCACGAGCCGACGAAGGTCTACTACCTGCGCTACGAGCAGAGCTGGCTCCAGGCCCAGGACGTCAAGGGCCCGTGGACCGCCGCCGGCAAGCTGCCGGAGAGCTTCGGGAAGCTTCCCGGCGACGAGAACTGGAAGGACGTGAAGGCCGCCCTGCCGGGCAAGAAGCTCTCCGCGGACAAGCTGCCGCAGGTGTTCGTGAGCACGACGCCCGCGGAGATGATCCTGCTCAGCGGTGAGCCGAAGTACGAGCCCGTCGCCGGCACCTCCCTGCTCTGGGTCAGCAACACCGAAAGCGACGTGTTCCGGATGGGCAAGACGGGCACCCTCTACTTCCTGGTGTCGGGGCGCTGGTTCTCGGCGCCCGACTTCACGGGTCCCTGGAAGTTCGCCTCGCTGGAGCTGCCCGCCGACTTCCAGAAGATCTCGCTCGAGCACCCCCGCTCGCGGGTGCTGGCCTCGGTTCCCGGCACGCAACAGGCGGCGGAGGCGGTGCTGCTGGCCCAGGTCCCCCAGACCGCGCGCGTGAACAAGAAGGAGGTGAAGGCGCCCGAG
The DNA here is from genome assembly GCA_963771175.1 of uncultured delta proteobacterium. Classification (GTDB taxonomy): domain Bacteria; phylum Myxococcota; class Myxococcia; order Myxococcales; family Myxococcaceae; genus Archangium. The sequence goes on along the minus strand of CAVYSY010000050.1, from coordinate 93,312 downwards.
GTCGAGTACCAGGGCGAGCCCCAGTTCGAGAAGATCGAGGGGGCCAAGGTCGAGCGCGCCGTCAACACCGACAAGAGCATCCTCAAGGTCGGCGACATGTACTACATGTGCTACGAGGGCGTGTGGTTCATGGGCAGCAGCCCGAACGGCCCCTGGACGGTGGCCAGCGAGGTGCCGGGCGAGATCTACGAGATTCCGATCAGCTCGCCCGCCCACAACGTCACCTACGTGACCGTCGAGGACTCCGACGACGAATGGGTGACCTTCGCCGCGGCGGCGATGTACACGGGCGTGATGGTCGCGTGGGGTTGTGCCGTCTGGGGCACCGGCTGGTACTACCCGCCCTACTTTGGCGGCTTCTACAGGGGCTACCCGCGCTATTTCGGCTACTACCCGACGTACGGCTACCGCGCTGCGTACAACCCGTGGACGGGCGCCTACAGCCGCGGCGCGGTGGCCTATGGCCCCTACGGCGGCGCCGGCGTCGGGGCGCGCTACAACCCCAGGACCGGCACCTACTCGCGCGGTGCCGCGGCCTACGGGCCCTACGGCGCGCGCGCCGCCGGCCAGGCGTACAACCCGCGGACCGGCGCCTTCGGCCAGACGCGCCAGGGCTCGAACGTCTACGGGAGCTGGGGCAGCACCCAGGTGCAGCGCGGCGACCAGTGGGCGAGCACCAACCGAGTGACCAACCGCGCGACCGGGACCACCACGCGGACGACGCGCACCAGCGGCGGAGGCGAGGCCATCACGCGCACCGGACCGGGCGGCACGGGGGGAGTGGCGCGCTCGGGCGGCGGCGACATCTACGCCGGTCGCGACGGCAACGTGTACCGCAACGAGGGCGGGAGCTGGGAGAAGAACGACAACGGGTCCTGGGGAGACGTGGACCGGCCCTCGGGGCGCGGAGAGTCCACGTTCAGCGGCACCACCCGCGACCAGCTCAACCACGACTACGGCGCCCGTTCAGAGGGCGCGCAGCGCACGCGCGACTACGGGAGCTACCAGAGCGGCGGAAGCCGCAGCAGCGGAAGCTCCTACCGGGGAGGTGGTGGCGTCCGGGGCGGCGGCGGCCGGCGCCGGTAGAGCCGGCGACCACGGCGCGCCGCCCCTCCCGGTCGAACGGGGCGGCGCGCTCGTTACCACATCTCCGTCGCCACGCTGCACCGCTCCGCCGAGTGTGAAGCTCCCATGGAACATCCGCTCGGCCGAGATTCGGCGGCACCTGGGGTGGCTGAACTACTACCGCGCTCCTGCTCGCTTCGTCCGCCAGCGGGGCCAGGCACCGGGCGTCCTCTGGAGCGTCAACGCGGAGTCCGAGAAGCGCCCGTGCCCTTCTCCGGCGCCTGGCAAGGACCCCCTGCCCACCCGGCTGGAGCTGTCCACGGACGAGTACCGGGTGTGGTCGAGCGGCAGCGCCTCCAGGGAGACGCCATACATGTAGAACTCGGCGCCCCACGAGAATTGAAAGCGCTCTCCGGACACGGTCAGCAGGTCGAGGCCGTAATAGACTCTCCGGCATGACGCGGGGATTCTGGGTCCAGAGTGGCGTGATGATGCTGTTGTGGCTGGGGGCGCAGGGGTGCGCCCGGGTTCCCGTCTCCCAGGACGCGGACGTGGACGCTTTCGCCGACTGGCCCGAGCGCGCCCCCGAGGACGAGAAGGAGATCGTGTCCTCCGAGCCCGTGACGCCCCTGGAGCCGCTCCGCGCTCCTCCTCGCGCCTCCAACCTCCTGGTGCTGGGCGGTGGGGGCGAGCCCTCCAGCAATGAGATCGCCCTGGAGAAGAATGTCCGCTACTTCCAGCGGACGCTCGAGGCGCGTGGGCTCGCGCCCGCTTCCGCCACCGTCTATTTCGCCAATGGGAATGATGGGCAGGCCTCGGTGCGCTACCTCGGGGAAAAGGCGCGCGAGCAGTTCAAGGCCCCCGAGATTCCCCACCTGAAGGGACCGGCGACCCTGGAGCGCTTCCTGGAATGGGTGGATCGGAGCGCCCGGGACACGCCCCATCAGCCGGCCTTCATCTACTTCACGGGGCACGGAGGCTTGAACAGCCGGCACCGCCACAACAACCACCTGGCGCTCTGGGAGGGGGACACGCTGACGGTGCGGGCCTTTGGCCTCTTCCTGAACCGGCTCCCGAGCACCACGCCCGTGGTCACGGTGATGTCCCAGTGCTACGCCGGCTCGTTCGCCAACTTCATCTACCAGGACGCCAATCCCAAACGGCCGGTGGTGGCGCAGCCCCGCTGTGGCTTCTTCGCCACCGTGGACTTCCTGCCCTCCGTCGGCTGCACGCCGGAGGCGGATGAGGCGGACTACAAGGATTACAGCTCCAGCTTCTTCGCGGGCCTCAGTGGGCTGAGCCGGACGGGGAAGGCGGTGGACTCGGCCGACTATGACGGGGATGGGCGGGTGAGCTACGTGGAGGCCCATGCGTTCGCCAAGGTGGATGGAGAGACCACGGACCTGCCCATCTCCACCTCGGAGGCCTGGTTGCAGCGGCGCGCCACGCGGCGCGACAGGCGCCGCTTCCTCTCCGCGCCCATCCTGGAGGTGCTGCGCGGCGGACGCCCGGATCAGCGGTATGTCGTGGAGTCGCTCGTGAGCAAGCTGGGCTTCCTTCCCGAGCTGTCCGTGCGCGACAACCTCAAGACCACGATGCCGCGGACGGATGAGGCCGTGGCCTATGTCGAGCGCCTCTACATGGAGCTGATCAACATCGGCATGCAGGAGAAGCTCCGCGCCTCGGGCACTCCCCAGGCGCTCTCCGTCCTCGACCGCCTGCTCCAGTGCGAGAACGGCTCCTGGGATACGCCGCCGGCCGCGGCCCCGGTAGAAGCTCCCGGGGTCGAAGCGGCGGCGCAGTGAGCAGTCGCCCCATGAGCGGCGGCTATGTGCCGCTCGCGGTCGGGAACACTCACGTCGAGCGCTTGCGCCTGGCTCCGCCGCGCTGAGGCGGCGGCGGCATCGGCTCGGTCAGCGCCGCCAGCGCATCCACGAAAAGGCGGACCTTCGCCGGAAGATTCAGCCGGCTCGGGTAGACGGCATGGATGGTCCGCAGCATCGCCGGCTTGGGTCCGAAGAGGATCTTCAACCGTCCGTCCCGGACCGCCTCCCGGCAGAGGAGCTCCGGAACCCTCGCGATGCCGACCCCGGCGATCGCCGCCTCGCAGGCCACCTCGAGGTCGTTCACGGTCAGCACCGGGTCGATCCGCGACTTCACGTTCTCGGCCTCCCAGGTCTCGAACGCGCTGAAGCCAATGCAGCGTGCGGCGCGAAGCTCCCGCGCGCTCGGCGTCCCGTACTTCGAGAGGAAACCGGGGCTCGCCACGAAGTAGACGGCGCCCTCGCCGAGCTTTCGTGCCACCAGCGATGAGTCATCGAGGGCCCCGATACGAATCGCGAGATCCAACCCCTCTTCGATGAGGTTGACGCGACGGTCGGCGAGCACCAGCTCGACGCTCGCCTTGGGATGGCGGGAGAGGAAGTCCGCGACCACCGGAGCCAGGTAACGGCGGCCGTAGAGCATCGGCGAGGACACCCGCAGCAGACCGACGGGCTCCGCCTGCCGCTGCTGCACCTCGCTGTTCGCCTCATCGATCTGCGCGGCGATCGCGGCGCACCGGTCGTAATAGGTGGTTCCCGACTCGGTCATCCGCAGACGCCGCGTCGTCCGCTCGAGCAGCCGCACCCCGAGCTGCTCCTCCAAATTGGCGATCCGCTCGCTGGCCGTCTGCTTGGTGATTCCAAGCTGGCGCGCCGCGCGCGTGAAGCTGCCCTCACGGACGACCGCCGCGAAGAGGACCATGTCGGCTGGCGAGATCATCATCGTCAAGAATAACCTGACGAAGAGTCCGCGGACGAGGCCATTGTCGCCACGGGGAGGGGGCTGCATGTTGCCGGGGTCCACCCACCCGCGGGAGTCCTCCGATGAAGCTCTACTTCGCCCCTCGCACCCGAGCGACCCGCGCCCGCTGGCTGCTCGAGGAGCTGGAAGTGCCGTACGAGCTGGTGAAGCTCGACGTGTCCAGACAAGAGACCACGACACCGGCCCATCTGGCGTTGCACCCCCTCGGCGAAGTCCCGGTGCTGGTGGACGGAGCCACCGTGCTCTTCGAGTCGTTGGCGATCTGCCTCTATCTGGCCGATCGCTTTGCCGAAAAACAGCTGGCGCCGCCCTTGGACTCGGCCGAGCGTGGCCCCTATCTGCAGTGGATGGTCTTCGCCGAGGTGACGCTCGAGCCGTTGGTCCTCGAGCACTACCGGAACGCGCAGCTGCCCGAGGAGAAGAAGGCGGACCTCGCGCGGCAGCACGCACGCCTGAAGGATGTGCTCACGGTGCTCGATGTCCGGCTCGAGGGCCGTGAGTTCGTCGCGGGCGGCGCGTTCACCGCCGCCGACGTGGCACTGGCGTCGATCCTCCACCTGGCGAACACGGTGAAGCTGCTCGAGGGGTACCCGAAGCTGGTCGAGTATGTCATCCGCCACACGAAACGCCCCGCCACGAGGCGAGCGGTCTCGGGGTGAGTGCCGCGGGGGCGGGCTGATAGCCGGTCGACAGTCCATGCATCCCGGGGTCCGGCGACACATATCAATCCGCGTGGTCGCAGTATCATCGAGCCGCATCGCCTCAGAGCGCATTCCTACCGGGGTGCGCAGCCTCTCGCCCTGCCGCTCGTGTGCCTGGCGCTGCGAAGCTCAGGAGATGGAATGGCGCTGCGCTCGACGAACCTCATCATCCCCCTGGTCCTGCTGATCGTGGTGGGTGTGGCATGGTGGGGAATGGAGCGGATCGAGACCCTTACCCGGAGAGATCTCGCGGATACGCTGAGCACGGTCGTGGCCACGAACCAGGAGGGTCTGCGAATCTGGGCGGCCAGGATCAAGGCGGATACCGAGTACCTCGCCTCGCTCTCCGAAGTGCGGCAGTGCCTCGAGACCGGAGCCGGCCGCGCCAAGGGGCCAGATGACATCGCCGCGTCCAGCCGGCCAGGCGCTCTGCTTCACTCCGTCCAGGCGCTGATCGAGCGCCACGGCTACTACGATTTCGTGCTCGTTGCTCCAGACGGCACCCAGGTTGCCGCCTCCTCCCGCGAGATGCTCGGGGGGCACGAGCTGATCGAGCAAGCTCCAGCGCCGATCCGCGCCGCCCTGACGGGTGGTACGGCCCTGGGACCTCCAAACTGGACCACGGTACCGATTGAGGGGGTGACCGCGCTGAGGCCGCTGCTCATCGCCGCAGCTCCGGTGCGGGACGAGACCGGCCGGGTGCTCGGGGCGTTCGTGCTCCGCCTGGACCCCTTGCGAGACTTCACCCGGGTCACGCAGCTCGGCCGGATTGGCGAGTCCGGGGAGACCTACGCCTTCGATGCCGCCGGCTACATGGTGACGGAGAGCCGCTTCGACGCGCAGATGCAAGCGATCGGGCTCATCCCCGAGGGTGGGAATATGATCCTCCGCGTCGAGCTGCGCGATCCGGGGGGCGACATGACTCGGGGGTATCGTCCAGAGCGACCCCTCAAGGAGAGGCCCCTCACCCGGATGGCCAGCCGTGCCACCGCCGGAGAGTCCGGGGTGGACGTCGACGGGTACCGAGACTACCGCGGCGTCCCGGTGGTGGGGGCATGGACGTGGGTGCGGGAGCTGGGCATTGGCCTGGCGATCGAGATCGACGTGGAGGATGCATTCCATACCTTGCGGAGGACGCGGCTCTTGATTCTCTCCATGCTCTCGGTAGCGGTCGTGGGAGGGACCTTCGTCTCGATCGTTCTGGGCCGGCGCGCCCGCGTCCTGGCCCAGAGCATGGCGCGCGAGCAGGCGCTGTCACGCGAGAGGGACGAGATCCTGGCACTCGTCTCGCACGACCTTCGCAGCCCGCTCTCGTCGATCCACCTGAACGCCGAGATGCTCCTGCGCCAGCTCCCGCGCGAGCCGCGGGCCGACCCGCTGCGCAAGCGCGTGGAGGGCATCCAGACCGCCACCGAGCGGATGGTGCACCTCATCGAGAGCCTCCTCAGCACGGCCCAGATTGGAGCCCGGCGGTTCCGGGTCGAGCGCCGTCCGTGTCTGCTCTCCGAGCTCGTCGCGAAGGCCGACGAGGTGCTCACCCCCCTGGCCACGGCGAAGGGAATCACCCTGTCGTTGGAGCAGGAGGACAACCTGGAGGTCCTCGCCGATCCCGAGCGTCTCCTGCAGGTGTTCTCGAACCTCATCGGAAATGCCATCAAGTTCACCCCGGAGCACGGACGAATCACCGTGCGCACGCGGCGCGTGGGGGATGCGGTCCAGGTCTCTGTCCAGGACAGCGGAGCGGGGATGACGGCGGAGGAGCTGCCGCACGTCTTCGAGCGCTACTGGCGGACGAAGGGGGCGGGGGCGGGCTCGGGACTCGGGCTCTACATTTCCAAGGGAATCGTCGAGGCGCATGGCGGGCGGATCTGGGTGGAGAGCCAGGTCGGCACCGGGAGCACCTTCCACTTCACGGTTCCGCTCGCGCGGCGCACATAGGAGACATGGGGGCGGTGTTGCGCCAGGGCAACGATGTGGGCACCCAGTACCGCTCGGCCGTCTACTGGCCCACCAGGTTCGCGGCGGCGGTCTCTGGGGTGTCATGTCTATTTTAACGGTCAGGGGAAACGTGCTCGTTGGGCGGCACGGGGGTCAGCTCGGGCGGCTCGGTGGTGGGGACCTGGCCTGCCCCGTTCTTTTGGATGGCCGCTTCAGCCTGCTCGAAGGTGGAGTAGAAAGTGAGGGTGATCCGGGATGTCGCCATGAAGTTCGCGACCTTGCCGGGAAACCGGCTGTCGATACCCGACTTCGTGCTTGCCCAATCCGACAGGGCTCTATCGTTGTCCCTTCCAACAATCTGCCTGAAGTTCTGGATGCGCCCCTCGGCATCGGTCGTGAAGGCGCCCACGTCTCCCCGGAAGAGGATCGAGATCGGGATGGGGCCGCTGATGGCCCTGCAGGCGGGGTCGGCATTCAGACGCGCGAGCTCCTCGCTTTCCGCGGCGAGGCTCCGCTCGTACTCCCTCTTCTCGTCTGGACTGTCCTCCTCTTCGTCGAGACTTCTTGCCGTGAGGGATATCGGCTTGCGGTACTCACGGATGCCTTTCACGACCGCATAGACGGCCACGATGTTCTCGCGCAGGACGGCGGCGCGCAGCCGCTGGGCCATCGTCTTGGCCTCCTCGGAGACGGCATTCCGCTCGAGTTGGTCGATCTCCCGGACGAGGGCCATTCGGCCAGCTGCATCCATCTGTCGCCCCCTCGCGCCGGCCACCAACTCGCTCAACTCCCTGAACCGGACCATGGCCACCTGATCGTCGCGGCGGTGCTGGAGCACGCTCCACGTCCGCCGGGTGTCCTCGGAGAGCTCGGCGGAGAAGGCGTCGACCGCCTTCTGGACTATGGCGGTGTGCCTCTGTAGCTGCGGATCATCGGCCGGGATGATGCCGCCATGACGGGCAGCAGCGGCGCGTTGTCGGGCATCGAGGTCGGCGAGGAGCTTCTGAACCTGCGCGTCGAGCGAGGCGTTGCCGGCCTCTCTCTTCTTCTTGCGGATCTCCCAGTTGTGGATGGCGTTGAGGACGGTGCTGGCGTCAATCGACACGTCGAAGACCCAGAGCCGCCAGTTCGAGGCCTCGGCCGGGCCGCCTTCGAACAACCGCTTCCAGACAGCCTTCGCGTCCGCCGTCGACAGATAATCGAGCGTCTGGCCAGGGAGGTAGAAGTCGCGACTCACGTTGGGCCGCTCATCGACCAAGGTGAAGAGCTTGTCCCAGTTCGGGCTGCCAGGAGTGTCCCAGCCCCATTTCCCGGTGCGCTCGGGGAGTCCCGGGTAGCGCAGGACGATGGACGGAGCGGGACCGAGGATGGAGCGGTCGACCCGGACAACGAAGGAGAATCCGGTGACGTGGAGGGTGTCGAAGAGCTTGGCGGGAACCTTGTAGACCCCTCCCTCCTGCGTGATCTCGGAGCCAGAGGAGCGAACGATGTCGAACGTCCGGCGGCCCGAGTTCTCCTGGAGGAAGAGCCTGTCACCGAGCACGTAGCGTGCCTCCCACTGCCAGCAGGGCTCACCCATGAGAATGAACATGCGGTAGCGGAGGTTGAAAGCCTTGATGGAGAGCCTTCCCGTGGCCCTGGCGTTGCTGACGTCGAGGGGCGGGCCGCTCTGGTGGATGTTCAGGGCATCCAGCGTGCCGCGCAGCTCGTCAGGAGGGGCCGCGCCGGCCTGGGGCGAGACGCAGAGCAAGAGGGCAACGAGGAGAAGGGGAAGCCGGCTCACGGATTGACCCCCTTCGACTTGCGGTATTGGTCGATCTGCTCGTCGAGCGCCCGCTCCAGGGCATCAAGGTCGTCCCGTGCCGCGGCCTGGCCGACGTCGACCGAGAGAGACCGGACCCTCTCTCCAGCCGCCTCCCGCTCCCGGACCTCTCGCTCCTCCGCCTCGCGCTTCAGCCGGGCCTGCTCCTGCCGGTAGGCCGCCACCTGAGCGCTCTTCTCGGCCCATGCCGTGTTCACCGCCTCCAGGAAGGGTGCATAGGCCACGCCCCGGAACGCGCTCACCTTCTCGGCGACCTCGGAGAGATCTGTTTCCTCGACCTCGGGCGGCAGACGGCCCACCTGCTCGACCAACGCATCGGAGCGCGCCCGGAGCTGGCGCTCCTCGGCGGCGACATCGAAGACCACCTCCGCTTCGCGTCGGGTGATGCCATCATCCTGCGCTGGTTTGGGCCCCGGGGTGAAGACGACCCGCGCCCTATCCCATCCTGTCATCAGCGGGAGCCAGGATCGGAAGCTCAGGGTTCTCTGACCCGAGGCGGGGAGCTTGATGCTCGTCGTGAAAACCGGCTTCGAATCCTCGAACTGGAAGAGGGTGGCGGTCAGCATTGATCCACCCGTCGGCACCTTGACGATGGTGGTGTCGGTCCGTTGGCGCGTTTCCAGCTGGGTCTCGGACCGTGCTTCGACGATCTGCGGTTCCCCCATAGTGCACACCGAGAAAAAGGAGACGACGCAGAGAGCCACGCCCAAGGGGACCCATAGAATCTTGGCGGCAAGTACCCCTCCTCGGAATTCATTCCACTCGCGGGTCTGGCTCCAGCCCTCGGTGACCGGCGTCTTGAGCTCGTGCTCTTGCACCACCTGGACGGCGGCGGAGAACGAGTCCACCTTCCGAGCCATGACCTCGTAGTGCGGGAGCCGCGTCCGGATCTGCTTGCCCTGTCTCTCGGAGACCTGCTTCCAGTCGTGGACCTTATGGCCGTAGGCGCACCCGCTGAGCGCCAGCATTGCAAGCGCGAGTAGGACAAGGCCCCCGCACGGAGTTGGTCGGGGGTAGACGACAGAGGTATCCATGATGGGGAGGAATGCTACCGCTGCTCCCCCTGCCCTGGCAGCCCCAACGATGGCGCATCAGGCCGTGAGCCCGTCACCAGCGGTTCCGGGCCTCTTCCTGGACCATGTCGAGGTCCCGAAGCGCTTGCGCACGGAGTGAGGCCCACCGTCCGTCAGGCGCGCTTCCTGCGCGAGCCCAGGGCTCCCGCCCCGGCCGTCCTCCCAGACGGCCAGGAACTGGTGCCCATCGAAGGGGCCATCCCATCAAGGCAGCAGCGTGATCTTGTCGTACATCGTGCTCGCAGTGGAGTTGCTCCCCATGCTTATGTGCGTGCTGGTGTCGTTGATGGTCTCGACCAGATCGGTGCCGACGGTGATGTTGTTCAGGTCGCCGCCCACGCTCACGTAGCCACACTTGGACAGCTCGTTGGCCAGTGCGTTTTCTTTCTTGTTCAGCAGGTGTGCGAAGGCATGGCGCTCGTTCTTGGGGCCATAGGTGAGGCTCAGCATGTTCTGGCGGGTGCCATCCTTGAGCGTCAGCAGGCACGGCTCCAGATCGAAGCCTGATTTGGCGATCTTGGTGTTCAGGAACATGTAGGCCATGAAGGCGTGCACACCGAGGCCGTCGGAGTCCGTCCCCTTCGAGTCTTCGGTCTTGCTGGCGTTGATGACCTTCAGGTCGTAGCCAGGGGCCTGCGTCGGCGTGCCATGCACGTTGTGTTTGTTCAGCGGGAACCGTTCCCGCTGACTGTTCCCGAGGTTCAGATCGAACTGCAAGACCAGGTCGAGGAGCTGCTCATGGATGGACAGCGTGCACTCCCCGACGATGAGGAGCAGGTTCGCCTGGTCACGGTTGGTGAGCCTGAACAGCGTGTCGAATAGGCCAGTCCTCAGGTTGTCCAGGTACGCCGAGCGCGGGTCGTGCACAGCCAGGGTCTTGGCATTCCCTAGATTGAATGCGCCCGAGCCCTGCATGAACACGTTCAAGCTGTTCTGCGAACCATAGTTCCATGCTGTTCGCGTGGTTGTGTGCTGATGGCCGTGCTCGAGCGAGTGGTAATAGACATACAGCGGCGGGCTGTCGCCCTTGATGCGCGAGAACTTCGCGACGAAACCTGCGTGATCGCTGAAGACACTCGCTTCATATCTCGGCTGCACCTGGTGCAGCATCTCGATGACCGTGCCATCGTCCGTCGTTGCCTGATTCTGTCGCTCCGATGACTTGTTGACCTTGGTTTGCGAACTGAGCAGATACTCGAAAGCCTTCTGCTTGTTTTCGTAGACGTTGGCGCCCTTCATGAGCGGCAGCAGCGTCTGCTCGGGCGCAAGCTTGGTGAATGAGGTCGAGCCGTTGGAGTTGGTACCGAGGCTGTATTCTATCCCGTATTTCTGAAAGAGCCTGGTCACGAGTTGCTGTTTAGTCGATGCGTCTGTCGAGAGGGCCTCGATGGCCATGAACGCCTCGAACACCGCCTTGCTGCTCTCGGTGCGGAGCTGCGCGTAGACCTCCTCGATGCCCTCCATCGCTTCTTGAAACCGCTCCGCCGTCATGCGGCTCTTCTCGAAGATGCCCTGCAGCTCCGGGGCTGCAAGCTCGGAATCCTCGTCGTTGACGGTGTCGATGGCGTCGAGCAGCGCCCTCATCTGCTTGTGATAGCCCTCGGTCAGGTCCGCCATCTTCTGCGCGAGCACACGAGGAATCTTCGCTCGCTTGAGCAAGAAGCCGAGCTTCGGATCGACGGCTGGAAGTGTGCCCGGCTGCGTTTGAAAGAACGCCTGCCGCTTGCCTTGCCGGACGAGCTGATTCTTGAGCTCCTGCGCAATCTGCGCATACGCGCGCTCCGTCAACGGCTTGACCGTCTTCTGTCTTCCGGACATCCCCTCGAGCACCGGACCGGTCGGCGCCTTCGGGTCGGACAGCGTGGAAGCGTTCTTCATCTTCATCACAGGCATTCGCGGGACTCCTGGGGGCGCTCTTCTGCATGGGTTTGCCCCGATTTCGTGGACAGGTTCGTTAAGCTGCCGCACTTCGGGTACGGCACACGCCTTTCGAGGAATCGCGAGTGAAAAAGGGGGCTTCGAGTCCAGCGGCATGGATGGCACCGGGGTGAGCTGCCCGGTGGGCGTGGCCGCCGCGAAGTAGCGGCCCCCTGCCCTACTCCGAGCGCATCGCCTCGACCGGGTCCAGCCGCGCCGCGCGCGCCGCGGGGTAGATGCCGAACACCAGCCCCACGCCGGAGCTCATCCCCAGCGACAGCGCCACCGCCCAGGCGGGCACCACGGTGGGGAAGCCCAGCATCCAGCGCGCGAGGAAGGCCAGCCCGAAGCCCAGCCCCACGCCGATGGCGCCGCCGAACAGCGAGAGCATCACCGCCTCGGTGGCGAACTGCCCGAGGATGCGCGCCGCTTGCGCGCCCCCAGCGCCTTGCGGATGCCGATCTCCCGCGTCCGCTCGGTCACCGTCACCAGCATGATGTTGAGGATGCCGATGCCGCCCACCACCAGCGACAGCAGGCACACCCCGAAGCTCGCCACGGTGATGACCTGGGACAGGTTGTTGAAGGTCTTGGTCATCGACTCGTTGGTGTTCACCTCGAAGTCGTTGGGCTCCAGCGGCGGCACGTCGCGCCGCCGGCGCAGCAGGGCCGTCACCTCGTCCTGCGCCTTCTCGAGCAGCTCCGGCGATGCGCCTGGACGTTGAGGCCCAGCGAGCGCTCGTCGCCGTAGAGCGTCTCGAAGGTGCGCAGCGGCACGATGACCACGTTGTCCATGCTCACCATGCCCAGGAAGCTGCCGCGCCGCTCGAGCACGCCGATCACGGTGAAGGGCCGGCCCTTGAGGCGCAGCTCCTGGCCGAGCGGCTCCATGCCCGGGAAGAGCGGGTCCGCCACGTCCAGGCCGAGCACCGCCACCTGCCGCCCGTCCACCTCGTCGGTCTCGCCGAAGAAGCGCCCCGAGGCGACGGTGATGCCGCTGGTGTCGATGTACTCGGGCGTGGCGCCCGTGACGAGCACCGTGGGGCGGGTCTCCACGGCTGGCGGTGGAGACCTTCTGCCCGCCCTCGGTGTCCGCCGAGGACGACCCGCGTCACCGAGGGGCACGCTCCCGGATGGCCCGCAGGTCCTCGAGCGTCAGGTCCGGCCGCTTGGCGTACTTCTGCCAGTTCACGCCGGCCGAAGCCCGACGGGCCACTTGGTCACCTGGAAGATGTTGGCGCCGAGCTGAGACAGGTCGTTGTTCACCTTGATCCGCAGCCCCTCGATGAGCGCCATCATCGTGACCACGGTGGCCACGCCGATGACGATGCCCAGCAGCGTCAGCAGCGAGCGCAGCGGGTTGCGCGAGGAAGGTGCCCAGGGCCAGCCGCAGGTTGTCGACGCCAGAAGGCGCCTCGAAGCGTCGGACATGCGTGCTCACTCGTAGCGGAGCGCTTCGACCGGGTCGAGGTTCGCGGCGCGCGCCGCCGGCCAGATGCCGAAGATCAGGCCCACCAGGCGCGGCGAAGACGATGCCGCCGACGATGGTGACGCGGCTGCACGTCGGCCGCGAGCGGGGTGATCGCGGAGACCACCTTGCGCCGTCCCCAGCCCCACCACCGTGCCCAGCGAGCCCGCCCACCGCCGAGACCGCGGTCGCCTCGAGCAGGAACTGCAGGACGATGGTGCGCTTGCGCGCCCCCAGCGCCCGCCGGATGCCGATCTCCCGCGTCCGCTCGCGCACCGACACCAGCATGATGTTCATGATGCCGATGCCGCCCACCAGCAGGGTGATGAGCCCGATGCCCACCGCCACGCCGTAGAGCGCGCCGGTGAGCTGCGTTGTAGGTGTTGCGCCAGCTGCTCCGGGCGGTTGATGCTGAAGTCGTCCGGGTCCCCCGGGGGCGTGGCCCGCACGCGGCGCATGATGCCCACGAGCTGGTCCTCCGCCTTGCTCATGCTCCTCCGAGCGCTCGATGGAGATGGCGATGCTGAAGCCCCGGCTCTTGCCGAAGGTGGAGCGGAAGGTCTTGAAGGGGATGATCACCGTCAGGTCCTGGCTCGTCCTCCAGGATCTTCCCCTTGCGCGCCAGCGACGCCGACCACCTGGAAGGGCTGGTTGTCGATGCGGATGGTGCGCGCCCACGGGATCGACCCCGGGAAGAGCCCCTCCGCCACGTCGGCCCCGATGACCGCCACCGGCCGGCGTGACGGCGTCGTCCGCCTCGGTGAGGAAGCGCCCGTTCGTCACCTCGAAGGCCCGATGGCTGCAGGTAACTCGGCGTCGCCCCGGTGATCTCCACCTCCGAGAGCTGCTCGTCCACCGAAGGCCACGTCCGCGTTGCGGCCCACCGTGGGCGACGATGCCGGAGATGTAGGTCGACTGCGCGCGGATCTGCTCCACGTGCGGCAGGGTGAAGTTCTTCCGGTTGCGGTACTTCCACCAGTCGCCCGTCATGCACCCAGGGCCACTTGGAGACGTAGAGGGTGTTGGAGCCGATGGTGGCGAGCTGCTTCGCGAAGGAGCTGTTGAGCCCCTGGATGATGCCGACGATGGCCAGCAGCGTGGCCACGCCGATGCCGATGCCCACGGTGGTGAGCACCGTGCGCAGCCGGTTGGCCCCCAGCGAGTAGAGCGCGATGCGCGCCCCCTCGAGCACGTCGACGCGGACGCTCATGCGCCCCCCACGGCCGCCTGGAGAGCGTACCCCTCGCCCAGGGCCACCTCGCGTCCGGGGCCGTCCGCGACGATCTGCCCGTCGCTGAGCCGGATGGCCCGCGGGCAGCGCGCCGCCAGCTTCGGCTCGTGCGTCACCAGCACCAGGGTGTGGCCCGCGCGGTGCAGCTCCTCGAACAGCCGGACGATCTCCTCGCCGGTGGCCGAGTCCAGGTTGCCGGTGGGCTCGTCCGCGAGCAGCAGGGAGGGCTCGGCCACCAGCGCCCGGGCGATGGCCACGCGCTGGCGCTGTCCGCCGGAGAGCTCGTTGGGCCGGTGGTGCATGCGGTGCTCCAGGCCCACCTTCTCCAGCGCCGCCTGGGCCCGCTCGCGCCGCTCCTTGGCCTTGATGCCCCGGTAGACGAGCGGCAGCTCCACGTTGGCCAGCGCCGTCTCGCGCGGCAGCAGCTGGAAGGTCTGGAAGATGAAGCCGATCTCCCGGTTGCGGATGTCGGCCAGCTCGTCGTCGCGACATGCGCGACACGTCCTTGCCGTTGAGCAGGTAGCGCCCGCTGGTGGGCGTGTCCAGGCAGCCCAGCACGTTCATCAGCGTGCTCTTGCCCGAGCCGGACTGGCCGATGATGGCCACCCACTCGCCGCGGCTCGATGCCGAAGGTGACGCCGCGCAGCGCGTGCACCTCCTCGCCGCCCACGTGGTAGACGCGGGTGATGTCCTCGACGTCGATGAGCATGGTGGCGTCCCGGCGCCGTTGGCGTCGCTCGCGACTTCTTCCCGCCCGGCCCACCCGGCTTCGGCTCGCTCACCGTGTCGCCGTCCTTCAGCTCCTTGGACAGCGTGCGGTACGGGCCCTCGACCACCTGGTCCCCCTCCTCCAGGCCCTCGAGGATCTCCAGGTCGGTGTCGGAGGCGATGCCGGTGCGCACCCGGCGCGCCTGCGCCTTGTTGTCCTCGTCCACCACGAAGACCACCTTGGCCAGCGTCTCGGCGCTGGCGGTTCGCCGTGAGGCCCGTGCCCTCCACCGGCGGCTTGGAGTCCGGCAGCGTCTTCTCCGGGCGCACCGTCACCGCCTGGATGGGGACGAGCACCGTCTCGTCGTGCGTCTCGGCGGTGATGCGCACCTCGGCGCTCATGCCCGGCAGCACGCCCGGCGGCCGCGAGGTGAGCGCCACCGTCACCGGGAAGGTGGTCACCTCGGCCTCGGTGCCCGGGTTCTTGATGAGCGCCTTCTGGGCGATCTCCACCACCGTGCCCTCGAAGGTCTGCGCCCTCGAGCGCGTCCACGCGAGATCTCGGCCGTCTGGCCGGGCTTGAGGTGCACCACCTCGTGCTCGCCCACCTCGATCTTCACCTCCATGGTGTTCAGCGCGGCGATGGTCATCACCACGTCCTCGGAGAAGTCCGAGCCGCGCACCCGCTCGCCGACCTCGCGCGACAGCTCGATGACCGTGCCGTCGATGGGCGAGAGCAGCGTGGTCTTGGACGAGGTTGTTCTGCGCCTCCTCGCAGACGGCGGCGGCCTGGGCCGAGCCGCTGCTGGGCGCGACGCCAGCCGGGCCGCGGCGCGACGTCCGCTGGTCGGCCTGCGCCTGCTCCACCTCGGCCGCCGAGGCCATGCCCTTCTTGCACCAGGCCCTCCACCCGGTCCAGCTCGGCCGCGGTGCGGTCCACCTCCACCTGGGCCACCTGGACGTCCGAGCGCGCCGCGTTCTGCGCGGCCAGCGCCTGCTTCGTCGCCGGCCTCGAAGCGGCGCGGTCGATGCGGCCCAGCACCTGGCCCTTCGTGACCTTGTCCCCCTCCTTCACCAGCAGCTCGATCAGGTCGCCGGAGAGGTTGGAGGAGATCTTCACCGTGGTGGCCGCCTGCACCTTGCCCGCGCCGGTGATGGTGCGGGTGATGGTGCCCTTGCGAGCCTTGGCCACCTGCGACCTCGACCGTGGGCGGGGGACGGTCCTTCAGCCCCCCCACGGTGATGGCCACCGCGCCGAGAAACAGTACCGCCTGCGATGACTGCCTTCCACCACTTCATTTCGCGTCCCCCGAAGCCAGCAGTGCCCATGGCCCGCTTCAGCGCGGAGCGGGCGACTTCCACGTCGATCCGGTTCTCCAGCAGGCTCAGCTCGGCCTGCGTCAGCTTGAGCTGCGCGTCACGCACCTCCAGCGTCGAGCTGACGCCGGCCTTGAAGCGCTCCGTGGCCAGCATCAGCGAGTCGGCGGCCGCCTTGCGGTTGGCCTCGGAGAGCTCCGCGGCGGCGATCTGCGACAGCAGCGCCTCGTGAGCCTGCCGCACCGCCCCCTCCAGCTCGCGCTCCGACTGCGAGAGGTTCAGCTCGGCCACCCGCGTCAGGAACTCGCCCGGCGCGACTGCGCATGCGTGGAGAAGCCATTGAAGATGTCCCACTGCAGGTTGACGCCACCACTCACCACGTTCTGCAGTCGCGGCTGGGTGAAGACGGCGTCCGCGCTCGGGCCACCGCGCTGGTAGGTTCCCGAGACGGACAGCCGCGGCAGGTAGCCGCCCTGGGCGATGCTCCGCTGCAACTCAGCGGCACGAATCCGCTGCCGCAGGGCTTCCAGCAGTGGCCGGCGGGCCTTCGCCTCGTTCAGGGCCTGCTGCAGGTCCGGCACCGGCGGCGCCGGCTGGGACAGCACGCCCGGCTCAACCGCCTCCAGCGGCACCGCCCCCGGCAGGGCCAGCCACGTGGAGAGCAGCGCCTGGTCCACCGCGAGCTGCCCCCGCCGCTCCACCACGGCGATGCGATCATTGCCCAGGTTCACCAGCGCGGACAGCTCCTCGCTCTTGCCCACCCGGCCCGCCTCGAAGAGGGCCCGGGCGCGCTCGAGCTGCTGCTCACTGCGCTCCACGTTCTTCAGCAGCACCTGGATGGTGGCCTGGGTGCGGAAGAGGGCGAAGAAGCGCTGGATGCCCTCCAGCTCCGCGGCATCCTGCTGCTCGCACGCCTCCCCCCGCTGCGCCTCGAGCTGGGCCTTGCTCTGGCCCAGCCGCGCCCAGACGGACCGGTCATAGAGGAGCTGCGAGAGGGACAAGGCGAGGTTGTAGTTGCTGCTGGTGAAAGCCGGCGCGTCCACCGGCGCCTGTGCGAAACCGCCGCTCTCGGTCTGCACGAGGGTGACCGCCGGGCCGTAGCGGTTCCAGGTCGCACCGCCACGGAAGCCGAGCTGCGGCAGCAGCGACGAGCGGGCCACCCGCACGTCCTGCTCGGCGGCATAGGAGTTCAGGATGGCGGTCATCGCCTGGGTGTTCTCCCGGCTCCGGGCGCGCGCATCCTCCAGGCGGATGGGGGTGGCGGCGAGCACCGCCACGAGCAAGAGCGAGTTCATCGTCCACCTCCCGGACCACGCCGACCACCCGGACCGCCAGCACCTCCGGCCATCAGCTCGGGCAGACCAATGGAGAACACCCCGACGTACATGACGTAGAGCACGAAGCACAGCAGCAGCGCCCGACCGCGACGCATGCCCGTGGCCGAGGAGAAGCCGAGTCCCAGCAGCCCCACGCTCCACAGGTTGAAGAAGTCCACCGCCGCCAGCACCCTCTTCAGCTTGGGGGATAGCCCCTGGAGCGCCGCCAGGCTCGAGGGCACCAGCTCCGGCACGCGGGCCAGCGAGAGCGAGTGCTGTACCAGCGCGCAGACGGCGAAGATGAGGTGGTAGAGCGCGATGGGCAGCAGGGCCAGCGCCGCCGCCGTCATCAGCTGGGCGAAGGGCGCGGGCGTCTCGAACAGCCACCCGGCCACCCACAGCGCCGCCGCCAGCAGCAGCGCCAGCAGCGGCATCACGAAGACGCCCTTGGCGATCCCGCCCACCAGCGCCTTGCGCGAAGCGGTCTGGATCTCCTCGGCGATCTCCGTCTCGGTCATCCGCTCGAGCTTGCCGGTCATCTGTAGTTCCTGCACCACCGAGGGCCCGGCGTCCCAGCGGAGGGAAAAGGCTGTCCCAGAAGCGGACACGCACGCGACGAGGAAGAGGAGAGGCCACAGCCAGCGGCGGGCCTCGATGGCGGCGCCTGTCGCATCGAGCGGGTCGAGGAGCACGCGGGCGGGTTGGACGAGTGAGCTCATAAGAGGTGTTCGGGGCGACGGGATGTACGCCCAGGCAGGCGCGCTATTGCAAGCCGGATGACAACGGGCCCCCGCAACTGGCAAGCAGGCACTTGATTCCCGGATTCGACCACGTGGGGGGTGGAAGATGTAGCGAGCTGTAGCGGAAATTTTGCCGCACGGATCCGAAGGGTGTATGTGCTCGGCTGCTCGCCTGCCGGAGTTCGAATGGTCGACAGCACGGATCTCGCCCAGGTACTCCACGAAGCCAACGACATCGCCCAGAGCGTGGCACAAAAGCTCACCTCGGCACACCTGCTGCTGGCTCTCTTCACGGTGGAGAACCGGGCACAGCTCCTCCTCAAGGACAAGGGCATCGACGAAGACAGCCTCCTCGAGACGATGACGTCCCAGCCCTCGGAGCAGGACGGGCTCGTCCGCGAGCTGTGCATGAGGGCGAGGGAGATCGCCCAGAGCAGCGGCGCCCGGGAGACGGACTGCCTGCACCTGCTCGTGGCCTTCACCCGGATGCGGTGCGCCGCCAGCGAGCTGCTGTCGAAGACGGGCCTGCACCTTACTACCCTGGGCAACACCGCCCTCTCCTACTGCCTCAGCGGGAACACGCCCCGCCGGTTCCAGCCGGGCCGCACCGCCACCACGGTGGCCATGCCCCGTCCGACCCGGCCCCTGGGTGCCCCGCCCTCGGCTCCGCCTGCCTCCGCCCTCGCGGTGAGCATGCCGCGCCCCGCCCTCGCGCCACCCCGGCCACCGTCCAGGCCCGCCATCTCCCCGCGTGACCTCATCGACGAGGTCCACGAGGACGCGCTCGATGCCCCGAGCCCACGCCGGTGCCCCGGCGCCGACGCGCACCCCGCCGCCGGTCCCCGCCGCCCTGACTCCGGCCGCGCCTCCCGCGCCCCCGGCGCCGACTCGCACCCCGCCGCCGACCCCGGCCGTCCTGGCTCCGGCCCCGTCCCAGCCCGCTCCTGCTCCCGCGCCGCGCCCGGCCGCCCCGCACCGCACCGCCGCCCCGCTGGTGCTCGACGAGAAGCGCTTCCCGATGCTCACCTCGCTGGGCCGCAACCTGAGCCGGCTCGCCCAGGAGGGGAAGCTGGACCCGGTGGTGGGCCGCGCCAAGGAGATCGAGGAGATCATCGACATCCTCGGCAAGCGGCGCACCAACAACCCCTGCCTGCTGGGCGAGCCGGGCGTGGGCAAGACGGCCGTGGTGGAGGGCGTGGCCCAGCGCCTGCTGGAGCTGCGCGGCGCCCTGGCCGAGAAGATCGTCCTCGAGCTGGACATGGCCACGCTGGTGGCCGGCACGCAGCTCCGCGGCTCGTTCTCCGAGAAGCTCAACGCCCTCAAGGACGAGGTGAAGCGCGCGGACGGGCGCGTGGTGGTCTTCATCGACGAGATCCACACGCTGGTGGGCGCGGGCTCCACCGGCGAGGGCCCGCAGGACGCGGCCAACGAGCTGAAGACGGCGATGGCGCGCGGCGAGTTCCCCTGCATCGGCGCCACCACGCACGACGAGTACCGCAAGTTCATCTCGCAGCGATCCGGCGCTGGAGCGGCGCTTCACCTCGGTGGTGGTGCACGAGCCCTCGGTGCCCGAGACGGTGGAGATCCTCCAGGGCATCATCGGCCGCTACGAGGAGCACCACGGCCTGCGCTACGCCCCCGAGTCGCTGGAGGCCGCCGCCTCGCTGGCCTCGCGCTACGTGACGGACCGCTTCATGCCGGACAAGGCCATCTCGGTGGTGGACCTGGCCGGCTCGCGCTGCCGGCGCGAGGGCAAGGAGCTGGTGGAGGCCGCGGACGTGGCGCGCGTGGTGGCGAAGATCGCCGGCATCCCCGAGGAGCGCCTGCTGATGACGGACTCGGCGCGGCTGCTGCGGCTGGAGGCGGACCTGGGCGAGCGCGTCATCGGCCACGAGGAGGCCATCTCGCGCATCGCCCGAGTCATCCGCCGCAACTACGCGGGCTTCGCCTCGCGCCGGCCCATGGGCTCCTTCCTCTTCCTGGGCCCCACGGGCGTGGGCAAGACGGAGATGGCGCGCGCCCTGGCCGAGGTGCTGTTCGGCAACCAGGACGCGCTGGTGCGCCTGGACATGAGCGAGATGTCCGAGGGGCACGGCGTCTCCCGGCTCATCGGCGCGCCCGCGGGCTACGTGGGCTACGGCGACGGTGGCCAGCTCACCGAGCCGGTGCGCCGCCGGCCCTCGTGCGTGGTGGTGCTGGACGAGATCGAGAAGGCCCACCGCGAGGTGCAGATGCTCCTGCTCCAGGTGCTCGAGGAGGGCCGCCTCACCGACGGCAAGGGCCGCCACATCGACTTCTCGAACACGGTGATCGTCCTGACCACCAACCTGGGCGCGGAGGCCTTCCACAAGACCAGCCGCACGCTGGGCTTCGGGAACGCGGCCGCGGCGGAGACCAAGGGCCAGAGCGACATGGACTCGGCCAGCGCCGCCGCGCGCCAGGCCCTCCCGCCCGAGCTGTGGAACCGCATCGACGAGCGGCTCCCCTTCCGGCCGCTGGCCGAGGTGGAGGTGGCGCGGATCGCCACGCTGCTGCTGGAGGAGAGCAGCCGGCGGCTCGTGTCGGAGAAGGGCATCGAGTACGTGGCCGAGGCGGCCGTGGTGGACCTGCTGATGAAGTCGGGCGGGTTCGATCCGAAGCTGGGCGCCCGGCCGATGCGTCAGATGGTGCAGCGGCTCGTGGAGGCGCCCCTGGCCGAGCGGATCCTGGCCGGCGAGTTCATGTCGGGAGACCGGGTGCGGGTGGCGGTGCAGGCCGGCGAGCTGCTCTTCGAGCGTGAGAGCCGCTAGCCCGTGAGCCCCACGCGTCCCAGTCGCCCGCGGGTGGTGGTGGTGGGCGTGGGCCGGCTGGGAGGAGCGCTGGCCCTCGCGCTCGCCGCGAAGCGCTGGCCCGTGCGAGTGCTGGCGCGCTCCGAGGAGAGCCGGCGCCGGGCCCTGGAGCTGGGGCTGAAGCCCGCCTCCGAGAAGGACGTGGCCCAGGCGCGGGTGTGTCTCCTGTGCGTGCCGGACAAGACCGTGCCCACGGTGGCCGAGGAGCTGAAGCCCCGGCTGGCACGCGGTGCCGCGCTGGTGCACTGCGCGGGCGCGCTCTCGCTGGAGGCGCTGGGTGCTCCACGCGGGCGGGTGTTGGGCTCCTTCCATCCGCTGGTCGCGGTGTCGGATCCGCGCGACTCGCTGGCGGGGAACTCAGTGGCCGTCAGTACCGCGCTCCCGGTGGCTGCGCGAGACGCTGGAGCGAGATGGCCAGGGACGTGGGGCTGCACGCCCTGCGGGTGCCGGAGAAGCACCGCGCCGCCTACCACGCCGGAGCCGTGCTGAGCGCGGGTGGAGTGGTGGCGGCCCTCTCGGCGGCGGTGGAGGCCTTCCGAGTCGCCGGCATCTCCGAGGAGGACGCGCTCGCCGCGCTGCTGCCACTGACGCGCTCGGCGCTGCGGGGCGTGGAGGCTCGCGGGCTGGCGGCCGGGTACACCGGGCCGATCGCCCGGGGAGATTCGGGAGTGGTGGCGGCACATCTCGCGGCGCTTCCGCCCGAAGCGGCCGAAGTCTACCGGCCCCTGTCACGGCGCGGGTTGCAGCTCGTGGGACACCGCCTCACGCCCGAGGCCCGCGCCGCCCTGGAAAAGCTGCTTTTCTCTTGATAGCCAATAGACGTAGCCTGACGCCCAGCGGGACAACCCGGAGCCCCAGGTGCGACAACCTATGGGAACATCTCTTTGGGGAAAATGAGGAAATACCTCAACCCGCTACGTCAGCTATCTCTCTGATCTGAGCTGGAATCATTCGGACGGTTCGAAACAG
Organism: uncultured delta proteobacterium; assembly: GCA_963771175.1. GTDB lineage: Bacteria > Myxococcota > Myxococcia > Myxococcales > Myxococcaceae > Archangium. The sequence continues at coordinate 71,415 of CAVYSY010000050.1, read as the reverse complement.
TGCAGCGTGCCCCGGCGATTGAACGACCCAAGCCACAAGGATGCCATCACGCTTGGGGATGCGCACAACCATCCACAGAACCCTGCGTTGTCTGAGCAAGATGTGAGGGCCATGAAACGCTGGCGTCCCTCGCGCGTTGCCGTCGGCGCTGGCCAGGTCTCGAACCGAGGCACAATGATGTTTTTTCGGGACAAGAGAACCGGCAAGTGCAATGCCGTCCTGTTCGACAATCAAAGCCTAACTGTTTCGGCTTTGCGCAACGGGAAGTGGCTTGAAATTGGAACGGTTCTCAATGACCAGGGACATATTCAACTTCACGATGGTATGGATTGGTTGTCGGAACAGTAAGAGAAGGCCGTAGCCGACGAAATCACATCCCACTTGAGTCCTCTTTCAGGCAAGACGACATGATGAAGCCGCTTCTTCCATTGATATTGTTCTGCCTCGCTGGTGCGCTGACGGGGTGTAATTACCGATTCTACATCCAGAAAAAGGCGGAGTGGGCACCGCCGGAGATCGCAGAAAATGTCAAGTATCCGAGGTCGACGGCAGGCAGTTTGTTCTTGGATGGCCCTACACTCAAGGCTGTTGAGATAGCCTTGAATGAATTTCTGCCGCCAGGATCCAAGATTCAAACCCACGACGACAGGCTGTCGCGTTGTTTGTCGAGACGGGACACCTATGATGTATCGGTGTTGCGCGCCGATGGCGTGTTCTTCGTGACGCTTTCCGCCGAGCTCCCCAGGTGCGGCCTGAATGAGACGAATCTGGATGTGATTGTCATGGATGCTGGGGCCACCTATGCCATTGATGGCCAGGGTCGCATTCTGGATAGGCGTTAGGTCTCTTCGCTTCTTCTCCTCTTGGGCGAGCGTCCCGAAGGTCCTGAACGCGGAAAGGGCCAGCGGGTTTCCCCACTGGCCCTTCCGTGAGCTTCAAAGGCTCGGACTGAGCGCTAGCTGAGGATGATGCGCGGACCCTGCAGGGCCTTGCGCACCAGCGACACGGCCTGCTCGGAGGCGGCCTCGGCCTCGGTGAGACGGCGCAGGCACAGGTCGCCGTTCTCCGTCACCGCCCGCTTGAGATCCGTCAGCAGCACCGTGGCCGCCTTCAGCATCTCCTCGGCCTGCGGGTTCGGCGGAGCGCCCTTGCCGGCCTTCTCCTCCATGTACTTCGTGAAGCGACGCACCGCGTCGATCGTCTTGTCCGGATCGAACGTCGCCAGCAGCGGCTTGATGCGCTCCGCGTTCACCTTGATGAGCCGCAGCGCGCCCACCTTGCCGAAGCCCGGGTGCTCCAGCGTCAGGTCCGTCTGCTCGAACGTGCCCAGCAGCCCTTCCTCCGGCGCCTGCACCGCGTGCGGCACCACATCCACGAAGAGCGCCAGCGGCGGCGCCCCCTGGGTGAAGGCCTCGGTCTCCTCCTCGTCCACCGGCGGGAAGCTCGCCGGCGTGCCGATGAAGAGCAGCGGCAGGACGATCTCGCCCCAGAACTCCTCGGGCGCCGCGCCCGTGCCACCGATCGTGGCGAACAGGTGGCCCACCAGCTCCGCGATGCGCGGGGCCCGGTCCATCTGATCCGACAGCGGATGGCTCGCATCCAGCCGCTGCAGGGACTGGACGATCTGCCCCTCGAACTGCTGGCGAGCCTCCTGCGGCAGCGGCGGCTGGGTGCGACCCAGCGCGTCACGGATGTCCCGCGCCAGCGCGTCCGGCTTCGACTCGAAGGTCGCCTTCGCCTTGGCCGAGTCCAGCACCGCGAACTGCAGGAAGCCCGGATCGAACAGCCGCTGGTAGTCCGTCGGCCCCATCTTCGGCCCGGTGGCACCCAGCGTCTGCGTCGCCCCGGGGGCGAAGCGCACCTGTCCCAGCGAGCGGCGGATGTCCGCGGCGAGATCCTCGAGCTTCGACAGCTTGCTCTGCGCCAGCGCGTCCATCACCGCCCCGAACGGGGACAGCATGATGATGGCTTCAGGGAAGCCCAGCGTGGCCCCCTCCGGAGAGTCCCGGTTGGGGAACCAGAAAGCGCCGTGCTCCTCGGCCATGCGCTCGGCGAATGCACCGGCCAGGCCCAGGGCCAGACCCTGGTGGTTCGGATTGTTCACCTGGAAGGCACCGCCGAGCAGCTTGACGATGGACGCTTCCAGCTCCGCCCACGGAGCCTTGAGAAGGTCCACCGGCTTGCCCTCGACCTGCTGGAGGGCCGCGGCGACCTGGGCCTGGGCGGATTGGACGTGCGGAGGGGAGGGATGGGCCATTGCGGATTCCTGTTCCGGGTATCTCAACCGTGATGAACGGCCAACCCCCTTACCCCGAAAACCAAGTTCATCGCCACGATTTGTCGCCACCACCTAGGATGGAGGGCGCATGGCGCGCCGCTTCCCCACCGTCCTACTGCTCAGCCTCCTCCTCTCCGGGTGTGCCTTCGTCACACCCCGGTTTCCGCAGAACGTCCAGACAAGCTTCGTCCGAGAGGACATGCGGAAGCTCTCCACGCAGACCCTGGAGCTGTACTACCCGGCCCAGTTCCGGCCGGCCGCCCTGCGGATCGCCGCCCGAGTCGAGGACTGTGTCGAGCGCCTGCGCCGCCTCGCGAAGAGTCCACGGAAGCGCCCTCGGGCGCTCGTCTACATGACGAGCGCGGACTTCAACAACGCGTACGTGATGCCGGACGTCTCCAGCATCCCCCAGCAGATGGTGATGCCGACCCGGATGACGCTGGAGCTCTTCGATCTGCTGGGCTTCGGCCCGGCCGAGCTGGGCGAGGTGGGCTGCCACGAGTCCGTCCACTACGTGCAGATGCAGCAGACGGACGGGCTGTGGCATGCGCTCAACACCGTCACCGGCGGCCTCTTCCAGCCCAACATCTTCACCGAGTCCTGGTTCCTCGAGGGGCTCGCCACCTACTATGAGGGGCACCTGGGCAGGACCTGGGGGCGCCCGCACAGCCCGGTGTGGCGCGGCTACTTCGAGGCCGCCACCCAGGCCCGCGACGGGGACTTCCACGCCGGCTTCCTCTCCCCCGAGCAGCGGCTGATGGCGCCTTTTGGCGGCAACTACCTCACCGGCAGCTACTTCATCGATTGGCTGGCGGAGCGGTATGGCGAGGACAAGCTGTGGCTGCTGGTGGAGGAGCAGGGGGAGTCCATCCTCTCCCCCCTCGCGGTGACGCTGCGCTTCAAGCGGGTATACGGCCGCACCATCGGCACGCTCTTCGACCAGTTCTCCCAGGAGCTCGCCCGGGAGCTGACGCCGCGCGAGCGGCCCGCGACCCAGCGGGTGCTCGCCCCGGTGGTGGGCAACTTCACCCGGCTGGCGGCCTCGCCGACGGATGGGGCCATCGCCACCCTGAGCGCCGGACGCGAGGAGGTCCCGCGTCTCACCGTGCGCGAGCGCGACGGCTCCGAGCGCTTCAGCCGCCGCCTCACGCAGTTCCTCCCCGGCCGTCGGTGGATCGCCACCAGCCCCTCCGTGATGAGCGGCCCGTCCTTCACCGCCGACGGGCGCTTCCTCTTCCTCCTGGCCTCGGACATCGACAGCCTGGGCAGCTACCTCGCCCGGGTGTGGCAGGTGGATGCGCGCACCGGCGAGGTAGTGAAGACCTGGGAGGCCATCGAGGGCATGGGCGGCGGCGTCACGCCGGACGGCCAGGCCTACGTCTACATCCACGTCACGGGAGACACCGCCAACCTCTACCGGTTGAACCTCGCCACCAATGAGCGCACGCCGCTCACGCGCTTCGAGGGACGCCAGTCGCTCGGGCCGGCCTCGGTGTCGTCCGACGGGCGCATCGTCTTTCCCCGGTTGACGGAGCAGGGCTGGAACCTCGCGCTGCTCGAGACCGATGGCACCGTCCGCGCGCTCACGGACGACACGCACTTCAACTACGCCCCCCGCTGGCTGGACGAGAACCGCCTCGTCTTCGTGCGCGAGCACGAGGGCCGCTGGCAGGCGCACGTCCTCGACCTGACCGGCGGCGCGCCCACGCGCATCACCGACGCCCCGCCACCTGGTGATGGACGTGGCCCCGCTCGGGGACTCGGACATCGTCTTCCTCAACCGCGACGGCTTCGACTTCTCGCTCGATACCGCGCCCATCGCCCCGCTGGCCACTTCGGTGTCGGAGGCCGCGCCCTCCCCCACCCCGGCACCGGTCACGCCACTCCCGGCGGCCTCGGAGCCCTTCCTGGGGCACGAGCTGAACATCCTCTCCGACGAGCCGTACTCGCCGCTGGAGCACTTCTTCCGCCCCGAGCTGCGCGTCCCGTATGTCTACGTGCTGCCGGAGTCGCTCGACAACGGGAACGGGACCGAGGAGCTGCAGCTCGTCGCCTACGCCGGACTGGCCCTGGCGGGACAGGATCGGCTGGGCTTCCACCAGTACGCGCTCCTGGTGCAGCTCGACAGCTACAGGCGAGATCCCAGCATCTCCTTCTCCTACGGCAACGCCCTGGCCGCGCCCTGGTACATCCAGCTCACCGCGGAGCGCTCCGTGTTCAACGACCGGCGCGACCTGGGTGCCACGCTGTCCATGTCCCGCACCTTCTGGACCACGCCCGTGTCCTTCAGCCTGCTGGCGCTGCGCCGGGACTGGTTCTCCACCTCGACTCGTCCCGGGGTGAGAACCTCGCTCGTGGGCCCGGAGGCCGCCTTCTCGTACTTCGCCGGGGAGAGCACCTCGTACGGCGGCACGCAGCGGGGCCTGGGCTTCTCGCTGGGCGCCGGGGTGTACCCCCTCGCCTTCGACGACGCGAGCCCCTTCGGGGACGTGCGCGCCACCGTGGACGCGTACGTGCCCGGCCTGCCCCTGCTCCAACGCGACAACCTCCAGCTCTCCGCCGTCGCCCGCGCCCTTCCGGGTGCTCCCGAGGGGCTCCTCCAGGTGGGTGGCATCCAGTTCGGCACCCCCTTCTATGAGGGACGCCAGGGCCCCGAGGACTCGCGCAACCTGCCACGGCGCCTCGAGCCGGGCGTCACCTTCTCCGAGTACCTGCGCGGCTACGAGGACTTCGCCATCAGCGCGCGCAACGTGTTCCTCGGCACCGCGCGCTACCGCTACCGCTTCATCATCGACTACGGCTGGAGCTCCTTCTTCTGGCTGTTCCCCTCCCTCTTCGTCAGCCAGGTGGAGCTGGAGGCCTTCGGGAGCTGGGCGCGCACGGACCTGCGAGACAACCACCGGGCCGTGGGCGGCGCGCTCTTCCTTCGCACCACCTTCGGGCAGACGGCCTCGATGTCGCTCTTCTACCAGTACGCCCGGCGCTTCGATGACGGGCTGGGGGACCTGCACCTGGTGGGCATCGCCCTCTGATTGCCCCGCGGGGCAACCGTCCTTCCACCAGTCAACGACCTCCAGCCCTCTGGGAGCCTCCCTGAATCCGAGAACGAGCCTGCTCCCTTGCGTCCCAGACGGGCCGACCTCAGTTTCCCCCACCCGCTGAGAAAACACTCGGGGGTGGGGCGGACAGCCCCTCACAGGGGTGGTGGAGACAGACACGGGCCGCCCCCGCCGGAGGTCACGCGGATGAGAACGACGGCCAACCCCACCCCTGAGTACGTGCTGGTGGTGGACGACGAGCCATCCCTGCGCACCCTGCTCGGCTTCATCGTTCAGCGCGTGGGCGCCGAGCCCATCCTGGCGCATGACGCGGCCTCCGCGCGCAAGCTCGCCGAGAAGCACTCCTTCGCCTGTGCGCTGCTCGACAAGAACATGCCGGGCGAGAGCGGCCTGGAGTTCCTCGAGTGGCTGCGCAAGACCCAGCCGGACTGCAACGCCCTCATGGTCACCGCGTACGGCAACGTGGACAGCGTCGTCGAGGCCCTGCGCCTGGGCGCCTTCGACTACGTGCTCAAGCCCTTCGAGGTGGACGCGCTGGAGCACCGCATCAAGCTGGCCCTGGAGCAGTGGCGCATGCGCCAGGAGCACGAGCGCATGCAGGCCATGCTGGTGCAGGCGGATCGGCTCGCCTCGCTGGGCCTGCTGGCCGCCGGCGTGGTGCACGAGGTGAACACGCCCCTGACCTACATCCTCTCCAACCTGGACTGGCTCGACGAGGAGCTGCCGTCCCTGGTCAAGGCGCTCGAGCGCCAGCCGCGCCGCGAGCCTGCGAGCCCGGAGCCGGACACGCTGGCCGCGCGCCTCCAGGTGGTGCAGTCCACCCTGGGCGACATCCGCCAGGGCGCCGAGCGCGTGCGCCACATCGCGCGAGATGTGAAGACCTTCGCGCGGGACTCGGAAGACGAGAACATGCTGGTGGATCCGCGCGAGGTGCTCGACGCGGCGCTGAAGATGGCGCTGGTGCACATCCGCTACCGGGCTCGCGTGGTGCGCGACTACCAGGAAGTGCCGATGGTGATGACCAACGAGGCCCGCCTGGCGCAGGTCTTCCTCAACCTCGTCGTCAACGCGGCCCAGGCCATCCCCGAGGACGGCGGCGATCACGCCATCTGCGTGCGCCTGTGGACGGGCCCCAACGGTGAGGCCTGCGCCGAGGTGACGGACACCGGCACGGGCATCGCCCCCGAGCACATGCCCCACCTCTTCGAGCCCTTCTTCACCACCAAGCGCTCCGGCGAGGGCACGGGGCTGGGGCTCTTCATCTGCAAGTCCATCATCGACGGGATGGACGGCACCATCACCGTGGAGAGCCGTCCGGGCGCGGGCACCACCTTCCGCATCTCCCTGCCTCCGCACGTCCGGGACGCCCACGCCGCGAAGCCACTGGAGCAGTCGAGCGCCGCGGTCTCGTGAGGCGGCTCAGTCCGGCATCCGGAAGAGCCGCACCGCCGAGGAGCCATTCCCCGCCGTGAAGTAGGCGACGTCGGTGCCGCCGAGGCTGGAAACCACGCCGTCGAAGATGCGCGTGGCGCCCACGCCCAGCCCATTGCCGCCCAGGCCCGCGCACGTGGCGGGGTGCTGCGCAGCGGGGCACCCGGCCGTTCCCGTGAAGTCCGAGCGGGCGCTCGGAGCCGAGCCAGTGGCGCGCAGCAACACCGTGCCCTGCGCGCCATTGTCGAAGCCCACATAGAGGGAGTGCGAGGTGGCCACCAGGAGAGACAGGGCGGTGTTGGCCGTGTTGTTGAACTGGGTGAGCAGCACGTCGCCCATGGAGTTGGGGGCCACGAGGGACCAGTCCCCTGGATCGCAGTCCGTCGGGGAACCCCCTCGTGCCGGGTCACAGACGAAGAGCTGGGGTCCGACCGAGGTGTTGCGCGCGAGGTAGAGCCGCCCCTGGAACACGGCCATCTGCGGCACGGCCCTGTCCGCCGGCTCGAGGTCCGCCGTCTTGAAGGTCGTCTTGCCGTCGCGCGAGCTCCAGGCCGCGAGCTGCGGGGTGCAGGAGGCCCAGTCACCCGGAGCCGAGCCGTAGGACTGGGGCGTCGGGGTCGTCGAGCGGACGCACCCGCCGTTGTTCGCCAGATAGAGCCGATCATTGAAGGCGATCAGCGTGTCGATCATCACCACGGAGGCCCTGTTGGGGGGCGTACCTCCCTGGCCGATGCCGGGCATGTTCTCGGCCTTCAGGTCCTCCGCATCCCACCCCTGGGAGGCCTCGTACCCGGGGGCCAGCATGGGGAGTCGCTTGATGACGAGAAGGTAGGGCCGGTTGCCCCCGTTGTCCGAGAAGCCGACGTAGAGCCGGTCCCGGAAGAAGAGGGCCGAGGAGAACACCCTCGTCTGGCTCCCGAGGAAGGACGTGAGATCCACGAAGCGCATGTCCAGCACGCTGTCGGTGTCCTGCGTGAAGTAGAGGTAGTCCAGGTCTCCATTGCTCCGGGCACCACCGATGCCCAACCACGCCTGCGTGCCCACGCGACCGGCGAAGAAGAAGCCGCGGCCGTCCTCGTTGTCCGGGCCGCATGAAGCCGTGTTGGGCGTGCAGCCCGTCGCCCCGATGGAGGAATAGCTCGGCGGGGACGCGTTCTGGCTGGAGTTGCTGATCATGTCCTTCGGGAAGGAGAAGGAGAACTCGCTGTCCGCCGTCCCCAGCGGATCGACGTGCACCGCCTTGGTGCCGCTTCGGTTGGGCCCAAGGACGAGCCTGCCCCCGTAGGGAAAGACCTGGGCGAAGGCCGAGCCGTCCTTGAAGGGATCCGTGCGCATCAGCTCCACCTCGGAGAGGGTCGCGGACCGCTGCACGTCCACGATGGAGGAAGTGACGGGCGGCGCCACCACACGGACCCCATACCTCTCATCCACCCCACCCGCCCCGGCGCTGACGGTGCAGGGACCCTCGACCGTGCCGACGGCACTCCCACGGAACACCACGCGTCCCCCCGCCGGGATGTCCGCGCTCGCCGGCTCCGGCCCGGACACGAACGTCACCTGCCCCGTGCCCTCGGACGTCGGCGCCTCGGGTTTCACCCCGAGTACCGTGGAGCCCCCCGTGTTCGTCACTTCCAGCTCGACGTCGAACTGCTGCCACAGGTTGACGCTCGCGGGCAGCGGGAGGAAGCGCGCCGTCAGGAGCCCGGGGGACGGTTGTATCCGCAGCGGTCCCGCCTCCGTGCCCGACACCCGCAGCTCCTCCCCGACCTCCGACTCGTGGCCCGAGACCTCCACGGAGAAGCGAACGTCTCCGGGCGCGGTGGCCCCGAGCTCCCAGGTGAAGGACGCGCTCCCATCCGCGAGGACATCGACGGGTCCGGGCTCCGAGACGAGCTCCACCCTCCCCTCACCCACCTGGCTCAGCACCGGGGTGACACCAAGCGCGTTCGTCCCCCCCACATTCTCCACCGTCAGCACCAGCCGCGTCCGCTCGCCCACCGACACCTGCTCCTGCTCCAACGCGGCACGGGCCTGGAGCGTCGCCAGCGGCCGCTCCGCGGCGAAGTACGCCCGCGGCAGCTCCGCGCGCTGGCCCAGCGGCCCCACCAGCGACAGCGTGTGCCAACCGGGCCCGAGCCCCACGGGCACCCGGGCGCGCAGCGTACGCGCGTCCTCCAGGATGACGTCCTCGAGCGCCACCTCGTCGAGGAAGGCCTCGAAGCGTGCGTCCACCGAGATCGGCTCCCGGCCGCCGATGTGCTGGGTGGCGAGCGCCAGGAAGTTCTCCCCTTCGATGGTCACCGACACCGGCTCGGCGTTCATTCCCCAGGCCGGCACCACGCGCTGGGGTCGGGGCTCGTGCTCGGAGCCCTGACCCCGGGCGCACGAGGCCCCGAGGAGGCAGAGGGAGCTCAGCACGAGGAGCCGACGCAATCCGCGATCAGAAGAGCTCAAGGCGATACCCCAGGTGAAGGCCCCCACCGCGCAGTGCGCCCCGCAGCACGCGGAGGGCCGGATCGTCGAACCAGCGGAAGCTCGCTTCGAGGAAGGGCTGTCCCGGCCCGAGCGGGAGGCCCACGCCCACCACCGCCTGCGCCCCGAACACCCACGCGGCCTCCTCCAAGGGAGGCCCCTCGCCCAGCCGCGAGCTGCCGCGCACCCGGACCAACGAGGGACCCGCCGCCACCCAGCCCTGGAGGCCGTACCTCGGCGGGGTACGCAGCGCCACGGCCAGGGTGCCATCGAGCCACTCGTCGCGTCCCGTGAAGCCGGGCACCGCGGCCCCGCCCGTGCGAGAGAGCCGCAGGTAGCTGGTGTCGAGCATCAGCCCCAGGTCCGGCAGCAGTCGCGCCGGCCACCACTCCAGGCGCGCGCCCACGGACGGGGCCAGCACGTCCGCGAAGTTCGTCACCATCCCCGCGCGTGGCCCCACCAGCAGCACGGAGCGGCGGCGCAGCAGCGGAATGGAACCTCGGCCGAGCGCCTCCCCCACCCGCACGTTCAGCTCGGAGAGATGATCCGCGCTCGCCGGGGGTGGCACGTACCGCAATTCATACGTGCCCCTCTCCCGGGACACGAGCGTGATCGCCGGCCCATCCGCGGCGACCGCCTCGGGCGAGGGCTCTGGCACCGGGTTGCCGAAGCGATCCGCCACGGCGATGCGCCAGGAGGCTTCCGAGTGACCATCCGCCATGACGAAGGAGCGCAAGGGCTCCACCGTCACCCGAGCAGGAGCGGCGGCCCGGAGCGCCACCGTCCGGGTGAGCACCGGAGCGGAGCCGCCCTCCGCGAGCAGCCGCAGCTCGAAGCGCTCCCGGCCGCCGAAGTCGGGCGTGATGCCGAGCACACCGGAGTACTCTCCCGGTCGGCGCTCGGTGAGCGTCACCCCCTCGCCCAGGTCGGATTCGAGCCGCAGTCCGACCTTCGCCGGGTTGCCCATGCCGTCCCGAGCGGAGACCGCCACCGTCACCCGAGCCTCCTCGGAGGCCACGAGCTCCTCCCGGTCCACCTGCATCTCGAAGCGTTGCGCCGGACCGGCCACCGCCTCCACCTGTACGCCAAAGGACGCCCGCCGCTCTCCTGGCACCGAGCCCTTCAGCTCCAGGGTTCCGGGCGCTCCGGGAGGCACGGTCCACCTCACGACGAACACGCCCGGTCCTACCTCCACCGGCGCGCCCACGGTCCCTCGCGAGGCGGAGAAGGAGAAGGTGTCCAAGCGCCGCGTCCCTCCCTCCGGAGTCACGGAGTAGAGCCGGACGGTCACCGACTCCTCGCGATCGGCCCGGAGCTCCCGGCGCTCCACCAGCGCATGGACGAACGGCTGCGGCGGCACCCCGAGATCAATCCGACTGCTCCCGAAGAAGGCATCATGGACATCGGGCGGCACCGCCACGGGGATGCGCGCGAGGCCGGACGCGTCCGCGGAAACGGGCCCGAACATCTGGGTGCCCACCCGGAGCGTGACGGGCGCTCCGGCCCGGGTGCGCACCTCGGCCTCGCCCTGCGCCCAGAGCGGGAGCGCCGTCCACCCCTCGAGCACTCCCTGGGGCCCCCGGGCCTGCGCGGCGAGGATGACCACCAGGGGAAGCTTCTGCCGGGGCGGCACGTAGGTGGCGCGGAAGACACCCGGAGCCACCTGCGTCAGCGGCCCCACCTCGCCGCGACTGACGAACAGCTCCAGGCCGGTGGCCGACGGCTCCAGCTCGATGCGCACCTCCGCCTCGCGATCCGTACCGAGCAGCACGTGCCCGGGCACGCACTGGATGCGGATGTCGCCCCCGGCGCTCGCCTGGGGAGCCTCCGTTCCCGCCGCCCGGGCAGGCCAGGAGCCCACCAGCAGCGCCAGCAGGAGCAACGCGAGCTGGAACGGACGCGAGGACATCAGGGGCCCTCCTCCCACCGGAACTTCACCGATTCCGCCTGGGAAGGCCTGGCGCGCGCGCGCGGACGACACGCCACCAGCATCTCCCGTGTCCCGCCACCGGGCTCCCGCGCCAACACGCGCACCTTCGAAAGGCCCTTCCGTTGAGGCACATCCGCATGGAAGGAGCCATCGCGGGACACCTCCGTGGGCGCGTCCTCCACGAACACCTGAGACCCCGGGCGCACCTTCCCGGAGAGGGAGAGGCACAGGGCGCTATTGGAAGAGGCCTTCGCGGCGACCTTCAGCAGCACCTTCAGCGGGATGGGCTCGGCGGCCATCGGCTTCGCGCCATCGAACACCACCGACTGATGTCCGGCGCCCACCTGGACGGAGCCTCCCCCGGACGACAGGAGCACCGAGCCCACATGGGTGGCCACCGCCACCATGGCCCCATTGTGGAGCATGGTGAAGCGCGCCTCCCGCGTCTCGACCACCGTGCCGTTCTCACTCCGCACGCGCAGCACCCGGTCCTCCCGCGCGCCGTAGTCCACGTCGATGCGGCCTCGCGACAGCTGGAAGGCGTGTACAGCGCGCGTCACCTCGCCCACCCGCACCTCGGAGCGCTCGGGGATGGACAGCCTCGACGCCTCATCCCCCACCTGCAGGTCCGCCCGGGAGCCCGGGCCGGTACGCACGGAGTCGTCCAGTTCCAGCGCGTCGCCCACGTGCAGCTCCACCCACTTCTCGCCGCGGGTCCGCTCCACCAGGCCCACCACCTCGACGACCGTGGCGCGCACGTCCGACACCACGACCGGCGCGGGCCGGACCTCCGGCGGCGAAGCCTCGACGGCGACCACGGCGGGCCGGGAGGTCACCACGAAACGCTCGAAGACGAACCAACCACCCAGTGAGAGAAGCACAACCAGGCCCAGCCCGAGCGCCAGCGACCGTCCGAGCGTGTCACGCGAGGAGCTCACGACCGGCCCTCCTCGCTTGCCCACTCCGCTCCTGTGTCCTGCTCCGTCCACATGAAGAGCTCCTTCCTCCCCCCTTGACTCACGAGAGGTGCGCCTCCCCGCCGACCGCGGGAAGGATGATGGTGATGGTGGTGCCCTGCCCCTCGGCGCTCTCCAGCCGGATGCGCCCGTGGTGGGCCTCGACGATGCGATGCGCCACCGACAGCCCCAGCCCCACACGTCCGGGCTCGTCCTTGGTGGTGAAGAAAGGGTCGAAGATGCGCTCGCGCAGCGACTCGGGGATGCCCTTACCGGTGTCCTTCACCGACAGGCACACCGCGTCGCTCTCCACCGCCGTGAGCCCCACGGTGAGCGAGCCTCCCCCCGGCATGGCGGTGACGGCGTTCTGCAACAGGTTCGCCACCACCTTCTGGAGCTGGTCCGCATGTCCCAGCACCTTCGGAACCTGCTCGGACAGCTCACAGGTCAGCGAGACCCCGCGCGTCTGGAGCTCCTCGCGTACCTCCTGGATCGCCGCACGCACCGGCAGGGCCAGCTCCAGCGGACGGCCCGCTCCCCCGCGCTCCTGCTCCGCCATCTGCCGCAGCTCCCGGATGATGCGCGCCATGCGGCGGGCCTGCTCGAGCGCCATCCTCATGCTCTGGCCCAGGGGCGAGTCGGCGGGCACCTCCTCGGAGGACAGCGACAGCAGCCCGAGGATGCCGGTGAGCGGGTTGTTGAGCTCGTGCGCGATGCCCGCGCTGAGCGAGCCGAGTGCCGCCAGCCGCCGGGTGCGGGCGATCTGATCCTGCGCCTCGCGGAGCTGACGGGTCCGCTCGTCCACGCGCTGCCGCAGCTCCTCGCTCCAGCCCCGCAGCTCGGCCTCGCGCCGCTGCAGCTCGTCGGCCATGCGGTTGAAGGACCGGGCGAGAAGACCGAGCTCGTCCCGACTCCCCTCGGGGACGCGCTGGTCGTAGCGCCCCTCGGCGAGCGCGGCCACGCCCGCGGAGAGCTGGGCGACGGGCCGACCCACGCCCCGGGAGAGCACGAGCCCGAGCACCCCGGTGGCCACCAGCGCCACCACCGCCCAGAAGAAGGTGTAGCGCCGGACGTGCTCGGCCGGAGCGAAGGCCTGGCTCGCCCTGCGCCCCACCACCGCGCCCCAGCCGAGATCCGGCACGGGAGCGAAGGCGGCGAGGTACTCGACGCCGTCCACGCCGCGCACGGTGCGCACCACCGGCGTGCCGAGTGAGAGTCCCTCGGCCACCAGCCCGCGCTCCTCGTCGCTCAGCCTGGCACCCGCCCCGGTGTGGGCCACGGGCTCGCCCTGGTGGTCCACCACGAAGGCCAGCCCGCCCTCCCTGGACAGCTCCTCCACGCGGCGACCCAGCTCGGCGAGCGACAGCTCCGCCAATAGGAGGCGGGAGGCTTTCTCCCCCACGCGCACCGCGAGCGCCACCCGGCCACCGGCTGCCTCGGACGTGCGGTACGGGGGGCCGATGGCCGCGCCGGTGGACAGGGCGGCCCGCACGGGTGCCTGGCGCGAGAAGAGGGCCAGCGAGTCCTCGGTGACGCGCTGCCGGTTGCCGCTGGCCTTGGGGGAGAAGACGGCCGGGGCGACGGCGCGGCCCTGCGCGTCCACCAGCACGAGCAGGTTGAGGGCCGCGAGCTGGCTCATGGGGATGCTCAGCACGGAGGAGGCCTCCTGGGGCTCGAGGCGCTCGAGCGGGAGGTACTCGGAGGCCGCGCGGAGGTTGTCCACGCCCATGAGGACGAGCTGATTGCAGGCGCGCGCGAGCTCCGTGGCGGACTGGGTCTGGAGCCCACCCACCAGGTGATGAAGTTCATCCCGGTTGGCGCGGAAGGACACCCCGCCGAGCAACAGGACGGGCACCACCCCCACCAGGGCGAGCACGAGCATCAATCGCGAGGCGAAACGCACAGGCACGACCACTCCCCTGTCCAGCGGATGCGGCCAATTGCAGCACAGGAGGGCGGCGTGGATCCGACCCGGGATCAAGGTGACGTTGCACCCTGAACGTGCCCACTCCCCTGGAGTTGGAAGTCAGACAGCCCGGGGGTAGGAGCCCCCCCTCCGAGCCACTGGTCCTCTGGCACACACGCCCCATCTTCCCCAAGCCACAACGCGGAGGGGGAGGTGCATGGTGGGTAAGACTCGAGAAAAATCTTTCACCTGGATTCTGGTGACGTGCCTTGGCGTGCTGGTAGCGGCTCCGGCCCGGGCCTTCGACAACGCGACAGCGGATCGGGTCCTCTCGTTCTCTCGACAACAGTTGAACAGGACGGCCTCGAACCCTCAGATGTCGACGGCCCAGTCTCCCAGGGCCAGCACCGACGGCACGTGGACCTTCGAGAGCAGCACCAACAAGATTGGCTGGACCCAGGGGTTCTACCCCGGCCTGCTCTGGTTCATGTACGAGCAGACAGGGAGAGATCCCTTCTGGAGCACCAAGGCGGAGGCCTGGACGCTCGCCCTGGACAACCAGAAGAGCGACCCCCTCGTCACCAACCTGACCCATGACCTGGGTTTCAAGTTCATGACCAGCTACGGCAACGCGTACCGGCTGACGGGGACCGACACCTTGCGGCAGACGATGGTGACGGCCGCCGGCTCGCTGGCCCGGCGCTACAACACCGCGGCGGGAATCATCGACTGCTGTGATTGGAGAGAGACACCGCCCTGGCAGGTGTCGATGGTCACGGACACGATGATGGACCTGGAGCTGCTCTTCTGGGCGGCCCGGAACGGGGGCGATGCCAACTGGAGCAACCTGGCGCTCAACCATGCCCTGAAGACGATCACGGACATGGTCCGCCCGGACGGCGGCACCTTCCACGTGGTGGACTACGACACCTCGGGCCGCCTCCTCGGGAAGAGGACGTACCAGGGGTTCTCCAGGGACTCCACCTGGGCCCGAGGACAGGCCTGGGCCATCTACGGCTTCACCATGGCGTACCGGTACACGCGCGACCCCCGCATGTTGCAGGCCGCGCAGAGGGTCACCAACTACTACCTGGATCGGCTGCCCGCGGACTTCATCCCCAACTGGGACTTCGATCCCGCCGCGCCGCGACAGAAGGACTCCTCGGCCGCCGCCATCGTCGCCTCGGCGCTCCAGGAGCTGAGCACCTACGTCGCCGATCCGGCCGTGGCCCAGCGCTACCAGAGCGCGGCCCTCGCGACGCTCGACACCCTCAGCTCCCCGGCCTACCTGGCCGAGGGCAGCCCCAGTCCCGGCATCCTCCTGCACGGCGTGGGGTTCCACCCGAACCAGCAGAAGCCGTCGGGTTCGGACGTCGACAAGAGCCTCATCTACAGCGACTACTACTTCGTCGAGGCGGTCATCCGCTTCAAGCTGGCGGCCGCGGGCGGCTGGTACTCGACGCTCGACTTCCCCAGGAGCCTGCGTTCCCTGGGCACCGGCAACACCGGCGTGCAGGTGGTCGAGTTCGACGTCACACCGCTGAGCAAGTTCATCGACACCGTCGTCGGCTACGCGGACACCTCCACCAACGTCACGTCCTATGCCAGCCTGGCCCTGAGCCTCCGCCTGAACCCGAGCGGCTTCTTCGACGTGCGCCGGGGAGGCGCATACGCCGCGCTCGTCAGCCAGCCCTACGAGGCCAATGCCACGTACCACGTACGCATGCGGGCGGACCTGAACGCGAAGACGTACAGCGTGTGGGTGACACCTCCGGGCGGCGCGGAGGTGCTGCTGGCCGATCGCTTCGCCTTCCGCTCCGATGCACCCGCCACGGATGACCTCGGCAAGGTGTCGCTCAAGAGCGGTCACTTCGACAATGAGATCCGGGTGCAGAACCACACCGTGAGGCCCGAGGGCGGCGTGGTCGAATGGACTTCGACACTGAGCTGGCCCGGGAGCCTGCATGACCTGGGCACCGGCAACACTGGCGTGCGGGTGGTCGAGTTCGACGTCATACCGCTCGCCAGGCCCATCGACGGCGTCATCGGCTACGCGGACACCTCTACCACCGTCACTGGCTACGCCAGCCTGGCCATGGGCATCCGCCTGAACCCGAGCGGCTTCTTCGACGTGCGCCGGGGAGGCGCATACGCCGCGCTCGTCAGCCAGCCCTACGAGGCCAATGCCACGTACCACGTGCGCATGCGCACGGACCTGAACGCGAAGACGTACAGCGTGTGGGTGACACCTCCGGGCGGCGCGGAGGTGCTGCTGGCCGATCGCTTCGCCTTCCGCTCGGACGCGCCGCCCACCGATGACCTCGGCAAGGTGGCGCTCAAGAGCGGCGTCAACGAGACCGAGTTCCGGGTGCGAGGACACACCGTGAGGGCCGAGGCGGTCGCCTTGCCCGCGCCGGACCTCCCGGCGGAGGATCCGGTCGTGGCGGAGCCCGCGGACGAGGCGAGCCTGGTGGATGACGGCGACACGGGCTGCGCCGCGGCTCCAGGTACCACGATGGCGGTGGCCGGGCTGCTGCTGTGGCTGCTGCGCTCCGGCCGACGCCCACGAGACCTCCGCCGTCAGCGGTAGGAGGTGAGGTTCCCTCACGGCATCGGTGCCACTTCCTGGACCCGATGCCCTCGGGCACGCTCGTGCTGTGGGTTGGTGGGCGCTCGCGGGCCCCTCGATGCGCCGCCAGCGCCCGGTTCTGTGCGAAAGACCGCGATTCCTCCCCCGGGACGGATGGGGACCCTGGGGTACAGTGTCATCCTGTGCCCCGCTCATCAAGGAGGCGGAGAGCCATGCGGGCCAACGTCTATCGCGGCGTGAATCAGTTTGGAATCGAAGAGGTCGAGCGTCCCAAGGCAGGCCCCGGTGAGGCCGTGGTGCGGATGACGCTCACCACCATCTGTGGCACGGACCTGCACATCGTACGCGGCGAGTACCCGGTGAAGCCGGGGCTCGTCATCGGCCACGAGTTCGTGGGAGTCATCGAGGAGCTGGGCCCCGGCGTGGAGGGCTATCAAGCCGGGCAGCGGGTCCTGGTGGGCGCCATCACTCCGTGCGGTCAGTGCCGCGCCTGCCTCTCCGGGCAGCTCTCGCAGTGCGGACACGGCGGCGGCCACGAGGCGATCGGCGGCTGGCGGCTGGGCAATACGCTGAACGGCGTCCAGGCCGAGTACGTGCGGGTGCCCTCGGCCCAGGCCAACCTGGCCCCCATCCCGGACGAGCTGACGGACGAGCAGGTGATCCTCCTGGCGGACATCGCCTCCACCGGCTTCAGCGGCGCGGAGTCCGGCGAGGTGCGCATCGGCGACGCGGTGGTGGTGTTCGCTCAGGGGCCCATCGGGTTGTGCGCCTCCATCGGGGCGCGGCTCATGGGCGCGGCCCTGGTCATCGGCGTGGACGGCGACGAGAACCGCCTGAAGATGGCGCGCCGCATGGGCGTGGACGTGGTGCTCGACTACCGCCACGTGGATGTGGCGCGGGAGGTGAAGCGGCTCACCGGCGGCGGCGCGGACGTGAGCATCGAGGCGCTCGGGACACCGGGCACCTTCGAGACCGCGCTGCGCTGCCTGCGGCCCGGGGGTATCCTCTCCAGCCTGGGCGTGTACTCGGGGAAGCTGGAGGTGCCCTACGACGCCTTCGCGGCCGGCCTGGGTGACCACCACATCGTCACCACGCTGTGCCCTGGCGGCAAGGAGCGCATGCGGCGGCTGATGGAGATGGTGCGGAGCAAGCGGGTGGACCTCACCCCAATGCTCACGCATCGCTTCAAGCTCGACGACATCCGGGACGCCTATGCGCTCTTCGGCGAGCGGCGCGAGGGCGTCATCAAGGTCGCCATCCGACCCTGAGCGCCACATCGCTCTCACCTGGGTCCCATGCACGCCCGTGACACCGCGCTCTATCGAAGTTGGATCATCGCTGGAGGAACCGCCGGCCTGGTGCGGGACGCGAGAGGCCCTGCTGTCGCGGCTGGCGTGCTCGCCCGAGGGCCTGTCGGGGGCCGAGGCCAGGGAGCGGCTCGCGAGCCACGGGCCCAACACCCCGGAGCAGTACACCCGACGCCCGGCGTGGGTGGAGTTCCTCACGCGCTTCGCCAATCCACTCGTGCTGGTGCTGCTGGTGGCCAGCGTGGTGTCGTTCCTCACGCATGAGCTGACGAGCTCCGCCATCATCGCCGGCATCGTCCTGATGAGCGTGACGCTGGACTTCGTCCAGGAGCGGCGCGCGGACAACGCGGCGGAGCGGTTGCGGAGCTCCGTGGCCCTGAAGGCCACCGTGATTCGGGACGGCACCGAACAGGAGGTGCCAGCCCGGGAGCTCGTCCCTGGCGACGTGGTGCTGCTGTCCGCGGGCAACCTGGTGCCGGCGGACGCACGGCTGCTGGAGGCGCGCGACCTGTTCGTCAACCAGTCCCTGCTCACCGGCGAGCCCTACCCGGTGGAGAAGCGACCAGGAGATGCACCTCCAGGGACGGAGCCGTCCGAGGCGCGCAACGCCGTCTTCATGGGCACCTCCATCATCAGCGGCACGGCGCGGGTGCTCGTCTTCGCCACGGGCTCGCGCACCACGGTGGGGGACATCGCCCGCGCCCTCGCCGAACCCGCGCCCTCCACCGCCTTCGAGCGGGACACACGCCACTTCGGCCTGATGCTGATGCGGCTGACGGTGCTGCTGGTGCTCTTCGTGCTGCTGGTGGCCGTGTACGCACACCGGCCGCTCCTGGAGTCCTTCCTCTTCGCGGTGGCGCTGGCGGTGGGGCTGACGCCCGAGCTGCTGCCCATGGTCATGTCGGTGACGCTCGCGCGCGGGGCGATGCGGATGGCGGCGCGGCAGGTCATCGTCAAGCGGCTGAGCGCGGTGCACGACCTGGGCAGCATGGACGTGCTGTGCACGGACAAGACAGGCACCCTCACCGAGGCCCGCATCCGCCTGGAGCGGCACGAAGACGCCTCGGGGCGCGAGAGCGAGCAGGTGCTGCGGTGGGCCTGGCTCAACAGCCACTTCGAGTCCGGGCTGCGCAGCCCCATGGACGAGGCCATCCTCGCCCACTCGGAGGTGGAGGCCCGGGGCTGGCGCAAGGTGGACGAGGTGCCCTTCGACTTCGAGCGTCGGCGGGTGTCCGTGCTGCTGGAGCACGAGGGCCGCCGGGTGCTGGTGCTGAAGGGGGCGCCCGAGGACGTGCTGGCCCACTGCACCTGGTACGAGCTGGACGGGACGCCGCGCGAACTGGACGCGGAGGCACTGGCGCGGGTGCGGGCGCGCTTCGAGGCACTGGGAGCGGAGGGCTTCCGGGTGCTGGCGGTGGCGTGGCGCGAGGAGTCACCCGACATGCAGGTGGCCCACCTGGGAGATGAATCGGAGCTGGTCTTCGCGGGCTTCGCCTCCTTCCTGGATCCGCCGAAGACGAGCGCGCGGCCCGCGCTGGAGGCCCTCGTCCGCGCGGGGGTGAAGGTGAAGGTGGTGACGGGCGACAACGAGCGGGTGGCGCTCCACGTCTGCCGCCAGCTCGGGCTGGAGGTGGAGGGGGTGCTCACCGGCACGGAGGTAGGGACGCTGGACGACCCCGCGCTCCAGATACGCGCCGAGCGCACCACGCTCTTCGCCCGCGTCTCTCCAGGGCAGAAGAGCCGCGTCATCCGCGCGCTGCGCCGGCACGGGCACGTGGTGGGCTACCTGGGCGATGGCATCAACGACGCGCCCTCACTGCACGCGGCGGACGTGGGCATCTCGGTGGACAGCGCGGTGGACGTGGCGCGCGAGGCGGCGGACCTGCTGCTGCTGCGCCACGACCTGGCCGTGCTGTACGACGGCGTCCTCGAGGGCCGGCGCAGTTTCGGCAACGTGATGAAGTACATCCGCATGGGGACCAGCTCCAACTTCGGCAACATGCTGAGCATGGCCGGGGCGTCGGTGCTGCTGCCGTTCCTCCCCATGCGCCCCATTCAAATCCTGCTCAACAACCTCCTCTACGACGTGTCGGAGCTGGCCATCCCCCTGGACGAGGTGGATCCGGAGCAACTGGAGCGGCCCACCCGGTGGGACCTGCGCTTCGTCCGGCGCTACATGGCGGTGCTCGGCACGCTCAGCTCGGTGTTCGACGCGGCCACCTTCGGCGTGCTGCTGCTCTTCTTCCACGCGGGCGAAGCGCTCTTCCAGACCGGCTGGTTCATGGAGTCGCTCACCACGCAGGCGCTGGTCATCTTCGTCATCCGCACCCGCCGCAACCCCCTGCGCAGCCGTCCCTCGCGATGGCTGGTGGCCAGCTCGCTGGGGGTGGTGCTGGTGGCGAACGTGCTGCCCTACACGCCGCTGGGCACCTGGTTCGGCTTCGAGCCCCCGCCGCCCACGCTGCTGGGAGCGCTGGCGGCGTTGGTCGTGGGCTATCTGCTCTCGGCCGAGCTCCTCAATCGCTGGAGCTTCCGCCGCTACGCCCTCCCCCGCCCGGTGCGGCTCAGTACACGACGAGCGGATGCGGGGCGTAGTAGCTGACGATGGTGACGACCGGCAGCTTGGGCGCGTCCTCGTCCTCCTCGTCGCCGCCGGACAGGGTCCGCATCCCATCGAAGCGCGCGAGCACGACGAAGTCCTTGCCCGGCTCCAGGAAGGGATCCGGCCTGGTCAGACGACCCAGGGCCTCGATGCCCGTCTCACCCGAGACGTTGTCGAAGCGCCGCAGCGTGGTCGAGCTCTGCTCGCGCTGGCTGGAGGAGAGCTGCCCGCCCAGGTTGGCGCGACCCAGCATCCCCATGTCGCCACCCACCGCGCCGGAGTGGACCGTCACCGAGTCCTTCCGCGTCGAGTAGCCCACCGGCTGCTCACTCTCCACCGAGCTCAGCGACTGCTCGACGAGCCATACCGTGGGCTTGTCCCCCTCGCTGCGCACGTCCGCCACCTGGGCGCGCAGCAGCAGGTAGCGCCCCTTGTAGACCTCCGGCTGCGCGATGGCGGCCGGCAACCCGAAGATGGGCACCTTGCGCGCGTGCAGCAGCGGGAGCTCGCCTTGCACGCTGCCACCGCGCTCGGCCACCACCTGGGCGATGAGCTGCGCGGCATCCGGGCGGACCCGCAGCTCCTCGGCCCAGACGTTGCCCAGCACCGCGCCCAGCAGCGTGAAGTTGAACTGGGTGCTGTCCACGCAGGACTTCAGCGCCGTCCATGCACCGTCACGCGACACGGCCAGCAGCTTGCGCGCCGCGGCCTCGCACTGCGCCGGCGTCGCGTAGCGCGAGCCGAACATCCGGGGCTCCACCGGGGGCGGCGGCGGCTCCTCCTTCACCATGGGGGCGGGTTGCTCCCCCGCCACGGGCGGCATCGCCTCGCCCTCGTCCACCAGGTGCGTGTGCCTCGACGCGCCGCAACCCATCACGGCCAGCGCACACAGCAAGGCCGCGCTCGAGTGCACGGCGAACCTCGACCTCTTCTGGAGAGTAGACATGGTTCCTCGCTCCATCCCGCCGGTCGCCATTACAGCGACCCATCGGCCCGCGCCGACCCGCGAGCCTGTTTCGTGGGCCGGACACTCCCCATGGAACGGGACGCCGGCATCATCAGGGCACACGCCTCGCCGCACTGGCTGGACAGACACGCGAGCGCGGTCCCGGCCACATCCTGGCGCGACACGTTCTCGTGGCAACGCTCACCCGCGCTCGGGCAGCCACGCTTCTCGGCGCACTGGCAGCACGCCGAGGCCACCGTCGCCATCATCGCGGTGTCCTGCAACACCGAGGAGAGCTGGCGGTAGCAGGCGCGCGCGGCCGGCGCGAAGCGGCCCTTCGCGTCGATGATGGGCACCTTGCCCTCCAGGCCACACGCGTCCTCCGAGGTGTCCGCGTACTTGCGCTCGCACTGCGCCACCAGGTTCTTGTCCCCCGCGATTCCCGAGGGCGGCTTCGCGGCCTGCGCGCACAGCGCGTGACCGATCTCCTTGAGCGTGCGGATGTTGCTGGCCGCCTGCGCCTGGACATCGGTGGAGGTGGAGGCAGTCACCTCCGCCTCGAAGACACATTCACGGCCCGCCCGCAGGGTCTCGACCGTGCAGGCCCAGGCAGTTGGAGACTCGTCCGCCCGAGGGGGCGCACCGAGCGCCTCCGGTGGCAGTGTCGCGCGAGCGGCGTCGGGAGTCGAACACAGAAGGGCAAGGAGAACGGCGGTGAGCATGACTCCCCCAGAGTAGGACCAATGAGCCTCGTACTCAAACCGGACCCGGGGCGGCAAGCAACCGGGAGTTCGCGTCATGCACGGTGGCCATCACTGACTAGCTTTCCGTTTGTCGTGACGCGGTACCCGGGAGGGGGTGGCCCATGCTGTCTTCGGGGAAGCGTGTCGTCGCACGACTCGCGCTCGTCTGTGTCCTCATCTGTTGTGCATGTGGCGCTCCGGTCGTCCTCCGGGGCCCCTCCGCTCGACCCGGTCTCGTCGAGGGTCCACTACCGGTAAAGCTGTCCATCCAAGCCGTGGACCCCGCCGGAGGGGCGCTCACCTACGCATGGAAGCAGCTTCCCGACTCGCCCGCGGGGACGTTCAGCGATCCTTCCTCGCCCTCACCCACCTGGCTGGCCCCGGTGGTGAAGTCGGCGCGGACCTTCACGCTGCAGGTCACCGTGACGGACGCGAACGGAGGCACCACGCAGTCCGAGGTCCAGGTGAAGGTCCAGCCTCCGTCGAATCGGAGGAATGGAGCGCCGGTGTTCGACGGGGAGCCGGTGGCCTCGCCCGCGCTGGCGAGGGCCGGAGACACCCTCACGCTCTCGGTGAGGGCGAGTGACCCGGACGGAGATGCCCTCACGTACGTCTGGCATCAGGTCGGGCCCGCGCCGTCCGGCACCTTCGTCTCGGGGCCGGAGGGGGCGAGCGTCTCCTGGTTCTCGCCCGCGGTGGGCGTCGAGACGGCCTTCACCTTCGAGGTCCTCGTGTCGGATGGCCATGGCCCCCCGGTGCGCCGGACGGTGCCGGTGCCGGTGCGGGTGCCCCGCTACGCCCAGGACATCCAGGTGCTCTGGGACTCGCTGTGTACCGGGTGTCATGGCAGGAGCGGCGGGCTGGACCTGTCGCCGGCCCGGAGCCACGAGGCGCTCGTCGGGGTGAAGGCGGAGACGCGGGCCTGCGAGGAGTTCGCGACGGGTGCAACCTGGGGAACCGGACGCCTCCGAGCTCGTGATGAAGCTCTCCGGGACGCGCTGCGGCAGCCGCATGCCGCGCAAGCAGCCCACGCACTTCGACACCCACCCGGGCGAGCTCGTGCGCATCCGCTCGTGGATTCTCGGCGGCGCGGCAAAGGACTGAACGGACACGGAGCACCTGGACGGGTACTGCCCCCATTCGTGGCATCACTTCTGGACGTCCAGAAGTGATGTATGCACATGTGCGCCCACGTCGTAAGTGCATGTGCGATGCTTCTGGACGTCCAGAAGTCACCTGCATGAAGCCCCTCGATCGAATCAGGGACTCCGCACGCGCAAAGCCGAGTGGAACGCTGAAGACCCTTTCCACCAGAAGCCGGAACAGACTCAGTTCAAATGCCAGTCTGAAGCTGACCCAGGGAGTCACATCCAGCCAATGACTCCCTGACTCACGCAGCGCCAGGACTTGCTCGCCCGCGCTGCGCCATCGCGGTCAGCGTCACGGCTGACCTCGATCTTCAGGTTGCTGAAGATCGAGGTCCCCACCGTTCAAGCGTACTCGGGCAGCGCGCCCAGATTGTCCGCCCGAGTCGAGTTGTTGTCGGTCCGGAGATACGTCTCTCCGCTGCTCGAGACCACGCCGACGTCCTCGCCCTTCCTATTCTGGCCGTCCCGCGAATACACCGTCACGAAGGTCACGCATGGTGTGACGTTCCCATGGCCCGATGGCGGCATGCGTGGATTGCAACCCATTGAATGACTGTCGCGTCTGGTGGCCCTGTCGGACCCGCCCTCTAGACTCCTGAGACACGCTCCCTACCCAAGGCGGCGGAAGGAGGAGCACATGCGCCACGCCTGGAGTGGACTCGGGTTGCTGCTGGTGGTGCCCTGGCTGGCCGACTGTGTGAGCGGGCCCCAGGTGCGCCTGGACACGGGCCAGGGCGCGCCCCTCGTCTACTCGCCCCCGGCCGACGAGCCCCCGCCGGTGGAAGTGAGCCAGGAGGAATTCGTCTCGGCCCTGACGGACCTGGTGCTCCAGACGCCCCTGTCCCTCCAACCGCCGAGACGGGAGGGCCGGGTGGTGCGGGCCTCATGGGGCTTGAGCGCTCGGGACACGGCTCAGGAGTTGCTGGAGCGCCAGTGCTCGGCCTCGGAGGGGCCGGAGGGCTGTCTGGTGCTGCCGGACAACGCCCCGCCTCCGGAGGTGCTGGCGCGCCTGCGGTTGGCGCTCTCCTTCGCCATGGACACCGTGTGGGAAGGGGCCGCCGTGCCCATCAGCGAGTACCTGGACCCGCTGGCCTTCAAGGTCATGGTGTACACGGCGCTGTGTACCTACCTGGTGCTGCTGCTGGTGCCAGTGCCCGAGCCGGTGACGAAAGGCATCGCCGCGGTGCTGACGTTGTTCCTGGTGGTGTACCTGGGGTTGGGGCCGATGCGGGCGATGGTGAACGCGGGGGGGATGCTGCTGGAGGAGGCCGAGCGGGCGAAGACGAGCGAGGAGCTGAGGGAGGCGGGCCAGCGCTTTGGCCGGGTGCTGGGGGACAACGGCATGCGGGTGCTGCTGCTGCTGGCGACGGCGGCGCTGTCGGGGCAGTCGGGACTGGTGGGCCGGGGGCCGAGGCTGCCCGGCTTCGGACAAGCGGCGTTGCTGTCGTCGGTGCGCCTGGGGGTGAGGCTGGAGGCGGCGGGACAGGTGAGCACGGTGGTGGTGGGAGCCAAGGATCTGGTGGTGGGGTTGGCGCCCACGGCGGTGGCGGCCAGTGCCTTGGGGCCGGGCGGCGGGGCTCCGCCTCCGAAGAAGGGCAGCCTCACCGGCAAGCCCACCAAGCCCGGTGCCGACGAGAAGGACACGGACAACCTGAGGGCGATTGAGCGCGAGAACGAGTCGGCCCGTCTCCTCGCCGACAACGGCTACGATGTGCAGCAGAATCCTGTTCCGCTCGGCCTCAAGAAACCCGATTATAAAATAGACGGGGAGTATTATGACTGTTTGGCCCCATCCACGCCGAATGCGCGCAACATTGCTTCGCGCATCCAGAGGGAGAAGGTAGACCTAGGGCAAGCTGACAAAATCATCCTGAACCTCGAGGACAGTAGCGTAACAATCGAAGCGATGAAGAAGCAGTTGTTGGACTGGCCCATCCCAGGGCTCAAGGAGGTCATCGCCATCAAGGACGGTAAGCTCGTTTTGCTCTTTCCTTGAGAGCCCTGGAGCGTGTTTTACGGAGAGGAACTGTGCGTGGGACTTGACTATAGTCTTCAACTCTCGACAGACATGGATTGAGCACAGGCTCTTGGCTTGCTTGCTGAGAATATCCAGGGACTCCAATCGAGTGAGGAAGATGCATTTCTCTGTGGTACGGACATCATTGTCGCCGCGGGTGAGTTGGATGAGCAATCACGGTGCATCATGGAGGAGGGCTTCGGATTCAGGCCCAACCTGATTGTGCTGTTTCGCTTTCCCTCGAACCACGACTACACCAACTTCGTGCAGACAATGCTGCAGGGCACACTGCTGATGTTGAACCATGGGCAAGACGGGGTGCTGCTCTTCAACGGGGAGATCATTGTCCTCCAGCGGATTGGGGGGCAACTCGTGTTCAACGCGGACTATCTCCTCCATGCCGACGAGCGCTGGTTGGAGCGCATAATTCCCGTGCCATTCGTGCGCAGGTCCCTGCCCTCACCGTTTCTGTGACGCATGGCGCTGGAATACGATATCTATCTGGCAGCCAGCCTGAAGGCGTGTCGTTGAAGGAAGGCCAAGCGCTGTTGAGGAGGCATTTGGGTTCTCCCCGAATGTGAGAGTTGGATTCCACCAGCGGCGACCTGAAGCGCGACGCTTCCGGGTTCCATGGTGGCGACGGCCCGCACCGCACTTCGGCCCTTGGCGCGGACAAGGACAGACGAGCGTCACGGCGAGCGGTTCGTGGTCGCGCCCCGGTGCGCGGGTCACTTCTGGACGTCCAGAAGCATACCACATCCACACACATCACTTCTGGACGTCCAGAAGTGGCGCCGGGTAGGGGCCTCCGCATGGTGCCGGGCGTGCAACCCGCCCTCCGGGAAACGAGCGGCTGGAGCTGACGGACGAGAATCCCTCAGCCCCCATCTGATGCCGCGCCCCCTCGCTGTTTCTCGAGCGCCTGCTGTCCTGGGGAGGGACCGGAGATTCGTTCTGGAAATTCCGGTTTTTGCCAGCTAGAGTGAACTGCCCGTGGCAGCCCAAGAGGTACAGTCCTGGGGCCACCGCCTGTGGCCCGCGGCGACGTTCCAGTTCGCCCTCATCGCTGGCGTGACGCAGCTCAAGACGGCTGCGAACGCGCTCGTGTTGTCGCGCTTCGAGTCGCACGCCCTGCCCTACCTGTACCTGGTGAGCGCGCTGCTGGTGGCGGCGCTGACGTTGCTGCCGCGCAGGGAGTCCCACGCGCCCACCGAGTCCCTCAGCGTCCTCACCGGAGCGGGCGCGCTGGTGGTACTGGGGCTGGCCGCGGGCGTGTCGATGGGCCAGCGGATTCCCGCGCTGGTGCTGTACCTCTTCGTGGACGCCTTCACCACGTTCATCGCCCTGCGCTTCTGGGGGCGGATGGCGTCGGCCTTCAACGCGCGCGAGGCCCGGCGGGCCTTCACCGCGCTCAACGGCGTGGGCATGGCGGGAGGCATGCTGGGCGGGTTGCTGGTGCAGTCCCTCGCCGAGCCGCTCGGCACGGCCTCGGTCGTCATTGGAGGGGCGCTGGCCCTGTTCGGCGCGGGGGTGGCCTTCCACTTCCACCAGGGCTCGGAGCCGCAACCCACTCGCGCCCGCCACATCGCCACGGCCGTGGCGCCCTGGGAGTACCTCGCCGCCAGCAGCTACGCCCGGGTACTGGCCGGTCTGGCCGTGTCCTTCGCGGTGCTGTCCTCCTTCGTGGACTACCTCTTCCGGCTGCGCGTGGAGCGCACGCTCAGTGAGGACGGGCTGGCGGCCCTCTTCGGCTCGCTGCAACTGTGGATCGGCCTGCTGTGCGTCATCTTCCAGCTCCTCGTGGCCGAGTGGCTCCTCAGGCGGCTGGGGCTGATGCGCTACCTGGCGCTGCTGCCGGGAGCGATGGCCCCGCTGGCGGTGGCCTCGCTGTTGACGACGGAGCTGTGGCCCATCCACCTGCTGCGGCTGCTGGAGAACGCGGTCAACTACTCGCTGCTGCCGGTGGGCGTACAACTCCTCTACGCGGCCGTGCCGGACACCGAGCGCGAGGCGCTGCGCGGCGCGGTGGACGGGCTGCTGCGCAAGGCCGGCACGGTGGTGGCGGGCGTGCTGCTCATCGGCGCGGGCCGCGCGGCCGACGGCGCCACCATGGCGCTGGCGGTGGTGGGCCTGTGCGTGGTGCTCGGCGTGCTGCTGCTGCGCCTGCGGCCGGCCTACGTGGAGGCGCTCGGTGAGCAGGTGGGCGCCCACGAGGACGACGACAGGCTGGGCCGCGAGGACCGGAGGCTGCTGGTGGAGGCGCTCGGCTCGAGCGCGCCGGAGCGCGTGCTGAGCGCGGTGGAGCTCATGGAGCAGGGCGGGCTGCCCCTACGGCCGCACCTGTCCCTGCTGATGCGCCACACGCACGAGCGGGTGCAGGAGCGGGGCGTGTCGCTCGCGCTGGAGCTGGGGGCCACCGAGACGGCCCCGCTGCTGGAGGAGCTGATGACCCAGGGCGCTCGCCGCCCGAGGGACAGCGCGGTGTGGGCGCTGGCGAAGCTGGCGCCGGTGCGAGCCGAGGTGCTGCTGCCACCCTTGCTGCAGAGCCCGGATGCGGGGCTGCGCTGCGCGGCCGTTGGCGCGCTCATGGGCACCCGGTGGCGCGCCGCGGCGCTCGTGTCGCTGGGAGCGCTGGCGGCCCGTGGCTCGCAGGCCCCGGTGTCGGATCGCCGCGAGGTGGCCCGGCTGTTCGGCCGGCTGAAGGATCCGACCTTCATGCCCATGCTGACGCCCTTCCTGAACGATCCGGACAGCTCGGTGCGGCGGGTGGCGGTGCGCTCCGTGGGCGAGGGCGGCTACGTGAAGCTGGCGCCCCGGCTGCTGACGTTCCTCACCTGGCGCGAGGAGCGGCGCGAGGCCCGCGCGGCCCTGGCCGAGCTGGGTGACGCGGTGACGCCGCTGCTGGAGTCGACGCTCAACGACCTGTCCGCGCCACTGCCCATGCGGCTGCAGGTGCCGCGCGTGCTGCGTCACATCGGCACGTCGGCGGCGCTGAACGCCCTGCTCTTCTCCAACGTGCGCGACGATGCGCGGCTGCACTTCCGCATCGGCGCGGAGCTGTCGCGCCTGCGCGACGAGCACCCCGAGCACCCGGTGGACGAGGACCGCGTGCGCGAGGCCCTGGGCCGGCGGCGCGACACGTACCGCGCCCTGGTGGAGCCCTTCCGAGACCTGCGCACGGCGCTGGGGGACCACTCGCTGCTGACGCGTGCGGTGGGGGATCGGCTGGATCAGGCGCTGGAGCTGTGCTTCTTCCTCTTGGGCCTGCTGCACCCGCCCCACGTGATGCGGCGCGTGCACCAGCACCTGTCGGGGCATGATCCGCGGCGGCGCGCCTACGCGATGGAGCTGCTGGAGACGCTGACGGTCGAGCAGGACCGGGCGCTGGTGCTGGAACAGGTGGAGTCGCACCACCGCGACCTGCCGCCGGGCTCGCTGGGGCAGCTGGAGGCGCACCTCGCGTGGCTGTGCCGCAGCGAGGATGTGGTGCTGCGCGCATGTGCGCGCTACGTGGCGGGCCGGATCGGCATGGATCTGCCGCCGCCTCAAGAGGGAGACATGAGCCAGGCGACGGTGCAGAAGCTGTTCCTCCTGGAGGAGGTCCACGTCTTCTCGCAGAACGACGTGGACGACGTGGCCGCGGTGGCGACGATCGCCCGCGAGGCGCGCTTCCGGGCGGGCGAGCAGGTCTATCGGGAGGGAGACCCGGGCGACGCGCTCTACGTCATCATCGAGGGCTCGGTGGACGCCATCAGCAACGGCGAGCACGTGCTGCGGATGCGGTCCAAGGATACCTTCGGCGACTTGAGCCTGCTGGATGGAGCGCCCCGCCCCACGGACATCGTCGCGGTGGAGGACACGCGGGTGCTGGTCATCGATCGGCGCGACTTCCTCGATCTGCTGGCGGACCGCCCGGAGCTGCTCACCGGCTTCTTCCGCGCGGTGAGCCAGCAGCTCCGTGCCGTCATCCAGTCGTCGGAGCCGCGCCACCCGGGACAGGTGGTGGAGCTGGGGGAGCACCGGCAGGAGGAGGAGAACCCGACTCCGGGCCAGAAGCGGCCCCTGGCCGGCTAGCACTTCCCTCCCCCGTGCCGTCCTGGGCCAGCAGCCAGGCGGCGGCCACGGGGACGAGGGGGCGCAGGTAGCACTTGAGCAGCGGCAGCACCGAGAGCGCCCGCACCACCGCGAGCCCCCCCAGGGTCCACGGCTGCCGCTCCACGCTGGCCGCCGGGGAGAACAGGGGCCGGGTGAAGGTCGTCCACAGCGAGTTGTAGGCACCGAACGGCGACCAGCGGAAGAAGGCGAAGCGCGCGGAGAGCCAGCTCCAGCCGCGCAGGAACCAGGGCTCGCGCGGAGCCGGATCCACCCAGGCCCGGGCGCTCTTCGCGGCGGTGAAGACCACGAACCACCAGGCACCCCACAGGGACACCAGCACCGGGAAGAGGAACCGCCCCCCGGGCAGCAGCGCCCTGGCGGCATAGAACAGGGGCATCCCGAGAGCGAATGCCAACAGGCCCCGCCAGCGGCGCTTCATCTTGGTGCGCAGCCACCCCAGGTTGAGCCGGACGCGCGGGGTGAGCGGCTCGTCCTCGGGCGTGAGACCGACCCGCAGGCTCAGCTCCCGGGAGAGCGCGGTGTGGTAGTCGCGCGACAGGGCGATGACGATCCACTGGGCGATCTGCAGGGCGGAGAAGAGCGCCGCCCAGTACACCACCCGGCGCACGGTGCGCCGCCGCTCGCGCTCGGCCTTATCGGCGGCACGCCGCAGCTCCTTGGCCTTCCGCGGGGGTTCCTCCGCCTCGATCCGGGCCGCCTCCGCCTCCTCGTACCGCGCCTCGAGATGCTCGGGCCCAACGGTCTCCACGACCTCCCTGCCCGAGCCCGTGAAGAGCACCGCCAGCACGAGGATGGTGATCGCCTGGAAGGTGCCGAACTTCAGGTAGCGCCACAGGGCCCCCCGGTCCTCGAAGAGGGCCCGCGCCATGTGGAACGGCAGGCAGAGGCCATGGGCGAACTGAGCCAGGCGGTTACCCGGCGACGGGACGCCTCCCTGGGGGAAGTGGGCCGCGCCACGGCGCACGTCCTCCCACACCCGCGAGAGCCTCCGATTCCCGACCGCACTTCCCCCCTGCTCACGGCTCCCGGCCAGCTCCGTCTCCGGAGGAGGCGCGCCGTCCTTCTGGCTGTGCACGGCCGGGACGCTAGCACGGCCAGGAGGGGGAAGGCGGACATGCCCTTTTTGACGACCAGGGGGGGGAGGTGTGCTATTCGCGCGGTCGTATCGTCAACAACTCCGGAGACCTCATGCGTCGCGAGTCCGTATCCAAGCCGGCATCGGGTGTGGTGGCCCCGCTGCGTCGTACTTCCGGTGTGGTGGCCTTCGCCCTCCTGGGCGCCCTCACCGGCTGCGAGAAGAATTCCGCCAGGCAGGAGAACCCTCCCGCCGAGACCGCCCAGCCGGCGCAGGCTCCCGCGGCCCCGAAGCCCACCACGGTGACGCTCCTCGTCATCGGCAGCGCCAGTGGTCAGCTCCTGCCCACCTCCAACGAGGGCGAGAAGCCCACCGTGGGCGCGGCGGAGCTGCTCGGGTGGTGGGAGGCCAAGGAGAAGCACTGTCCGGGTCAGGTGAAGGACGGTCAAGCCCCGTGTCCGAACGCCTCCACGCTGGCGCTGACCATCGGCGACGCCTGGGCCGGACCGGCCATCTCCTCCTTCTTCTACGGTGAGCCCACCGCGGCGGTGATGGGCCACATGGGCTTCGCCGCCTCCGCCCTCGGCAACCACGAGCTGGACTACGGCCAGGAGCAGTTCCAGAAGAACCAGCAGCTCGGCGGCTTCCCCTTCCTGGCCGCCAACCTGAAGGTGACGGACCCGGCGCTGGCCAAGGGCTGGGAGCAGCCGGCCTTCAAGGTGTTCGAGCGCCAGGGCCTGAAGGTGGGCGTGGTGGGCCTGACCTCGCCCAAGACGGTGACCACGTCCATGTCCGGGCGCGCCGCGGGGCTGGAGACGAGCAGCGACGAGCAGGCGCTGACGAGCGCGGTGGCCGAGGCCCAGAAGGCCGGAGCGGAGACCGTGGTGGTGCTCGCCGACGAGTGCCCGAGCGACCTGCAGCCGGTGGTGTCCAAGCACCCCGAGTGGAAGGTGTCGCTGGTGGCCGGTGGCCGCTGCCCGCAGCCGGTGGACACCAAGGAGGGCAACACCGCCTACGTGTCGCTGGGCCGGGGCTTCGGCAACTACGTGCGCGCGGCGCTACACCTATGATCCGTCCAAGCCGGCGGGTGAGCGGGTGACGGCGGTGGAGACGAAGCAGGTGGAGGTGACGGGTGGCGAGGGCGCTCCGGCCGCGAACGCCGACGTCGCCAAGACGATCGCCGACTACAAGGCCCGGCTGGACCAGGCCCTGGGCGAGCAGATCGGCTTCACGAAGAAGGGCTTCGAGCAGGACTCCAAGCAGCTCGGCGCGTGGGTGACGAACGCCATCCAGAAGCAGCTCGAGACGGACGGGGTGGTGGGGGTGGTGCTCAACCGCAAGGGCTTCCGCGGGGGCCTGCCGGCGGGTCCGGTGACGAAGGGCAGCGTGTACTCGGTGATACCGTACGAGAACTCGCTGCTGGTGGTGGAGGTGAAGGGCGCGGACCTGGCGCGTCAGCTCGAGAACCCGGAGGCGGTGTACTCGGGCTTCACGCCGGCCGGTAAGGGCAAGTTCAAGGACGCCAAGGGCAAGCCGCTGGATCCGAAGAAGGAGTACAAGATCGCGACGGTCGAGTACCTGTACTTCGGCGGCGACGGCTTCGAGTTCGAGAAGCTGGATCCGGAGCCGGGCGAGACGGGCATGTCGTGGCAGACGCCCGTGATCGACTGGACGAAGGAGCAGAACACCTCCGAGGCCAAGCCGCTGGACAAGGTCGTCCGCTAGTCCAGGCCACACGTCGTTCCCCGGGGCCCGATGGTCTTTCCATCGGGCCCCTCGTATTTCCAGCGTCAGGCGGGGATCAGCTCCAGGGGAAGCGAGTTCGGCCCCCGCAGGGTGAGGGACTGGCAGTACTGGACAGGCCCGGCCGGGCGGACGAGCTTCTCGCACCGGTCGAGCAGCGTCTCCACGGCGATCCGCGCCTCCAGCCTCGCCAGACCCGAGCCCAGGCAGAAGTGGATGCCCTGCCCGAAGGCCAGGTTGGCGTTGGCGGTGCGGTCCAGATCGAAGCGCTCACCCTCCGGGAAGTACGCCTCGTCCCGCAGCGCCGAGCCCTGCATGATCAGCAGGATCGTCCCGGGTGGCAGCCGGACACCGCTCAGCTCCACCTCGGTCGTGGTCAGGCGGACCGTGCCGTGCAGCGGCGGCTCGGTGCGGAGCAGCTCCTCGACGAAGCGCGGGATGAGCGAGCGGTCCGCTTTCAGCCGGGCCCACACGTCCGGCCGATCCGCCAGCAGCACCGCGATGTTGCCCATCAGGTAGACGGTCGTCTCCAGTCCGCCGAGCAGCAGCAGGAAGCAGAAGCCCATCAGCTCCCGCTCGGTGAGGGAATCGCCGTCCACCCGGGCACGCAGCAGATCGCTGATCAGATCGTCCCCCGGCTCGCGGCGACGGCTGTCGAGCACCTTCCGCAGGTAGCCCTCCATCTCATTGATGGAGCCGCGCACCACGTTCTGCAGCTCCACGTGATCCGGAGGGACGGCGGGGATGAAGACGAGGTGATCCGACCAGATCTTGAAGCTCGACTGGAGCGAGGGATCCAACCCCAGCAGCTCGCCGATGACGGCGGAAGGCAGAGGCAGGGCGAACTCGCTCACGAACTCCACCTGGCGACGCTCCACCATCTTGCCGACGAGGTCGTCGGCCCACTTGCGGATGCGGGGCTCCATCCGGGCGAGGGTGTGAGGACCAAAGGCCCGGTTGACCAGCGCCCGCAGCCGCCCGTGCTGCGGAGGATCCAGCCCCAGGAGCGAGCTGCTCATCGGGTTGTCGCGGCCCAACCAGGGTGGCTCCCCGGCCGCACGCACGGCCCCGGACGAGAACTTCTCGGAGTTCTTGTAGCCGTTCACCACGTCGTCGTAGCGGAAGGCGGCCCACATCCCGCCCGGCTCCACCCGGCACACCGGCATCTCGCGCCGCAGCCGCGCATAGGTCGGATACGGATTCGCGCGGAACTCGGGATCGAGCAGGTTCAGGGGAGGCGGCATGGGCTTGGGAGGTGAGGCTGGATCGGTCATGGGTGGGATTCTCGCGACTCGAGGCGCCACCGTCACCTACCCGCCCGCCCGCCACGGCGGAAGGGGCTGGTGGCGCTGCGAGTCCGGCGGCGGAGCTCTGTGGAGTCCCTCCATGCGCCCCTTCGGTGTAGAGTCGCGCCCGTGACGGAGAAGCTTGTCTTCAGCAACGCGATGGAGAGCCTGCTCCGGGTGATGGGGCAGCCGCTGCCACCCGAGCAGCTCTCAGCACTGGTGGCGCGAGGGGTCGATCCGAGCAGGCCGCTGCTGCCGGCGTACCCGATGGACGTCTACACCGCGATCATCGACTACATCGTCAGCCAGCGCTGGCCGCGGATGTACCCGGACGATGGGTGCTACGAGTTGGGGCGGGCCTTCATGGAGGCCTACACCACGCAGACGCTGAGGGGCAAAGCGCTCAGGGCGATGGCGCGGACCGTCGGCCCGCGCCGCATCCTCCAGCGCATGAACATCAACTTCCGCAGCGCGAACAACTACACCGAGACACGGCTGCAGCCGGTAGGGCCAGGCGCGTACGAGCTGTGGTTCAACTACGCGGCGCGCCCCGGCTACTTCCGGGGCATCCTCAGCGCGGGCCTGGAGATGGCGGGGGCAAAGGGGCTCCAGGTGGAGCTCGGCTCCAGGAGGGGTGACGAGGCCTCGTTCCGCATCACCTGGGTGGAGTAGACACTCCGGCCCAGCCGGGCATGCTGTCGCCTCCACTCACGGGGAGCGCACATGAACGGACTCGAAGGAAAGGTCGCCATCGTCACGGGAGCCTCGCGCGGTATCGGAGCGGGCATCGCACGGAAGCTGGCGGCCCAGGGGGCCAAGGTCGTCCTCAACTACACGCGCAACGAGGAGGCCGCCCACCAGGTGGCCGCCGACATCCAGCGCGCCGGAGGCGAGGTCCTCGTCGAGCGCGCGGACGTGGCCGACGAGGCGCAGGTGCAGCAGCTCTTCGAGCGGATGGACGCGCGCTTCGGGCGCCTGGACATCCTGGTCAACAACGCGGGCATCCTCGAGATGCGTCCCATCGACACCGTCGATCGGGCGCACTTCCAGCGCATCCTCGACGTCAACCTGTGGGGCGTGGTGAGCGCCAGTCAGCAGGCCGCGCGGCGCCTGGGCCAGGGCGGCCGGATCATCAACATCACCTCGACCGCCACCCGCTCGCCCATCCCGGCGCTCGGCGTGTATGCGGCGAGCAAGGCGGGCGTCGAGGCGTTCACGCGCACCCTCGCGGCGGAGCTTGGACCGAGGGGCATCACCGTCAACTCCATCATGGCCGGCATGGTGGAGACGGACATGACGGCGTTCTGCACGGAGGAGCAGCGCCAGGGCATGGTCCAGGTCACGCCCCTGCGGCGCGTGGGCCGGACCGAGGACATCGCGGACGTCGTCGCCTTCCTTGCCTCGGAGAGCAGCCAGTGGGTCACCGGCCAGTCGATTGGCGCCACGGGCGGTTTCGTCATGTCGTGAGCCCGTGACGGGCAAGCGCTTCCATGCGCCGCAACGCGTCGCCTCGCGCTCGTCCAGGACCCGCTCCGGCACGTTTCGTTGACTCGGTGCCCGGGCCTGGCTTTCCCCTACCAGGCTCGAGCCCCTGGGCCTCCCGCTCACCTCAGGGCATGCAGGTGTTGATCAGCACATCCACCGTGGCGCCGTCGTAGCCGGTCGTCGCCACGTCCAGCCGGCCGTCGCCGTCCAGGTCCCTGGCCAGCACGCCCGCGGGGCTGTTGCCAGCCGGGTACACCCGCGGCGAGCGGAAGGTGCCATTGCCGAGGCCACTGAAGAGGCCGAGCGAGTCTCCCTCGATGGCAGGCGCCACCAGGTCCAGCGTCCCATCCCCGTCGAAGTCCCCCGTGGCGACGGCGTACACGTAGGCGCCGGCGGGGTAGCTCACCTGGGGGAGGAAGCCGCCCAGCCCGTCGTTGAGGAGGACGCCGAGCGAGGAGGGCTCCTCGTTGCTCACGGCCACGTCGAGCCAGCCATCGCCGTTGAAGTCCCCGGAGGCAATGGAGCGGGAGCGGGCGCCGGTGGAGAAAGAGGCCTTCAGGGTGAAGCCGCCCAGCCCGTCACCGCGCAGCAGCAGCACCCCGCCGCTGCCCGCGCTGGCCCCGTGGTTCGTCACCGCCAGG
This sequence comes from uncultured delta proteobacterium, assembly GCA_963771175.1. GTDB lineage: Bacteria > Myxococcota > Myxococcia > Myxococcales > Myxococcaceae > Archangium. The sequence goes on along the minus strand of CAVYSY010000050.1, from coordinate 35,684 downwards.
TCCAGCTTGCCGTCGCCGTCGAAGTCCCCTGAGGCGAGCGAGGCCGGGTAGGTACCCGCCAGCACCTGGGTGACCTGGGGGAGGAAGGAGCCAAGCCCGTCATTGAGCAGCAGGCTCAGCGAGGCGCCGCCGTAGTTCGTCACCGCCAGGTCCAGCTTGCCGTCGGCGTTGAGGTCCACGGCCGTCACCGAGGAGGGATTGGTGCCGGTGGCGTGCGTCACCTGCGGGGCGAGCGAGCCGCCCTGGTTGCGCAGCACGCTCACGGTGTGGCCGTCATGGTTGGCCACGGCCAGGTCCGCCCGGCCATCCGCGTCGAAGTCGCCCCACGTCAGCGCAATGGGCGTGAGGCCCACGCTGTACACCTGCTGCGAGCCGAAGCTCCCGAGTCCCTGGTTGGTGAGCACGCTCACCGTGTTGGCGGTGGTGTTGGCCACGGCCAGTTCCGGCTTGCCGTCCCCATCCAGGTCGCCCGCGGCGAGGCCCCACGGGTTGGCGCCGGTGGCGAAGTGCGCCGCCGCGGTGAAGGTCCCATCGCCGCGATTGAGCAGCGTGCGCACGCCGTCGGAGCCGAGGCTCGCCAGGGCCACGTCCGGCGCGGTGTCCCCGTCCAGGTCCACCACGGTGACGAAGGCGGGCGAGTTGCCCACCAGGTACGTCACCTGGGCCGCGAAGCTCCCGCTGCCCAGGTTGCGCAGCACGCCCAGCGTCCCATCGCCGTAGTTGGGCACGAGGAGCTCGGGCCGGCCGTCGCCATTCATGTCGGCGCTGGCGACGGAGTAGGGGCGGTAGCCCACGGGCAAGGAGGGCTGCACGGTGAAGGCCCCGCTGCCCTGGCCCTTGAACACGCTCACGGAGCTCGAGCCGGAGTTGGACACCGCCAGGTCGAGCGCGCCGTCCCCATCCAGGTCCACGCTGACCACGGAGGTGGCCTTGCTGCCCGCGGTGTAGCTCCCCTGGGCGGCGAAGGTGCCGTTGCCCTGGTTGCGCAGGGTGTGCACGGCGCTGCTGCCGGACTGGTAGTGGGCCACGGCCAGGTCCGGCTTGCCGTCCCCGTCGAAGTCTCCGGTCGCCACGGCCCGCGGGGAGGTGGCCACCGCGTAGGTGACCTGGGCGGCGAAGGTGCCGTTGCCGTTGCCGAGCAGCACGCCCACGGTGCCGCTGCCGTAATTGGCCACGGCCAGGTCCAGCCGGCCATCCCCGTTGAGGTCCGCGCTGGCCAGGCCGTAGGGGTTGGTGCCCACGGTGTAGCTCAGGGGCGGGCCGAAGGTGCCGTTGCCCTGGTTGAGCAGGACGCGCACCGTGTGGGTGCTGTAGCTGGCCAGCGCCACGTCCGGCCGCCCATCCCCGTTGAAGTCCCGGGCCACCACCCCCCGTGGGTTGGTGCCCACGCTATAGACGGCCGGCGGCGCGAAGGAGCCGTCCCCGTTGCCCAGGAGAATGGCCAGGTTGTTGGTGAAGGCGTTCGTCACCGCCAGGTCCTGCCGCCCATCCCCGTTGAAGTCCGCGGCGGCGGAGAAGAAGGGCAAGGCCGACGAGCCCGTCGAGGTCGAGGTCATCGTGCCCCCCGGGCCGAAGGCACCCTCGGGGCAACTGCCGACAGCCTGTCGGGCCTGGCCGGGGCCCTCGCCTGGCTCGGGGAGGGCGGTGCTACCGCAGCCCGCGAGGGCCAGGGCCCCCAGGGCACTCCAGAGGAATCTCGCTTCCATCTCTCACTCCTGATGAAAAGTTCGAGTGGAGCTTAACCTCCTGGTCTGACAAAGTTGTTCTCCCAGCTTTCGCCGAGCTGGAGGTCCGCGGACGTGACTCCGTGGGGAGGGGTCGGCGCCTCCCCACCACCCACCTCAGAAATCCGAGGCAAATTCCAGGCAGGTAGCGCCCCAAGTGCATGAAGTTCTTCAAGCCAGGGCTGTGCACGCAACTTGCTGGGAAGAGCGGTATGACCTCGTCCCCTTTCAAGCGTTCTTCCCTGCTCGCGGCCGTGCTGGTGCTGGCGGGCTGTTCTCAAGAGTTCCCCGAAGCGCCCGGCGAGCTCATCGCCTCGGACAAGCAGCGGGTGACCCAACCGAATGCCTCAGCCGATGACCTGACGGCTCTCGCCGCCGCGAACACCGACTTCGGGGTGGCCCTGTACCGGCACGTCGCCAAGCCGGGAGAGAACGTCTTCTTCTCGCCCTTCAGCATCACCCAGGCGTTCTCCATGGTGTACGCGGGCGCCCGGGGAAACACCGAGCAACAGATGCAGCAGACGCTGCGCTTCACCCTGCCCCAGGAACGGCTCCACCCCACCATGAACGCGCTGGACCTGGCGCTCCAGAGCCGCACCGGGCCCAAGCCGGGCCAACAGGGAACCTCTCCGGAGTTCCGCGTGGTGAACGCCACCTGGGGTCAGCGGGGCTTTTCCTTCGAGCCCACCTACCTCGACGTGCTCGCCGAGCACTACGGCGCGGGCGTGCGCGCGGCGGACTTCCAGCGGGAAGCCGAGCCCCTCCGCTCCCAGATCAATGCTTGGGTCGAGGGCCAGACGCAGGAGCGCATCAAGGACCTGCTCCCGAAGAACTCGGTGACGGCGGACACGCGCCTGATGCTGGTCAACGCGCTCTATTTCAAGGGCTCCTGGGCAGACCCCTTCGAGCCCTCGCTAACCCGGAGCGCGACCTTCAACTTGCTGAATGGCGGTGGCAAGGAGGTCCAGATGATGGAGCGCCAACTCGCGTTGCCCCGCATGGAGGGAGAGGGCTTCCAGGCCCTCGCGCTGCCTTATGTGGGCAACGCCTTCCGCATGCTGATCATCGTCCCGGACGCAGGCCGGTTCGAGGAGATCGACGCGCGGCTCTCGGCCTCCTTCCTCGACACTGTCCGCCAGGAGCTGAAGAACACCGAGTTCGTCCTTCGGTTCCCCAAGTTCCAGGTGGAGACGGACATCGCCCTGCCCGAGGCCATGGGCGCGCTGGGCATGACCGACGCCTTCACTGACCGCGCGGACCTGTCGGGCATCAGCACCCAGGAGCACCTGTTCATCACCGGCGCGCAGCACAAGGCCTTCGTGGCCGTGGACGAGAAGGGCACCGAGGCCGCCGCCGCCACGGGCATTGGCGTCGGGGTTACCTCCCTGCCCCCCACGTTCGCCGTGGACCGCCCTTTCCTCTTCCTCATCGAGGACGTGGAGACGAAGTCCGTCCTCTTCCTTGGGCGGCTGCTGACGCCCTGAGCAGCCAGCACGGTGGAGCGACTCAGGCCGCGACGGGCTCGGGCAGGGAGCGCTCGTCCAGGACCCGCTCCGGCACCTGGGCGAGCGCATCCCGGAGGACCTCCATCCCGGCCCCGGGCCGGCAGGCGCGCTCGCTCAGCACCCTCCTCCAGCCCCGCGCTCCCGGCTGACCGGCGAAGAGCCCCAGGATGTGGCGCGTGAGCCGCGACAGGTGCTCGCCGCGCGACAGCATCGCCTCGGCGTACGGCAGCAGGGCCTCCACCACCTGGCGCCGGGTGGGCGCGGGGCCCTCCTCGCCGAAGATGCGCGAGTCCGCGAGCGCGAGCATGTAGGGGTTCTGGTACGCCTCGCGGCCGATCATCACGCCGTCGGCCCACTCCAGGTGCGCGCGTGCCTCGTCCAGGGACTTCACGCCGCCGTTGAGCGAGAAGGTGAGGTGCGGGAAGTCCGTCTTGAGCTGCCGCACGACCTCGTAGCGCAGCGGGGGAACATCCCGGTTCTCCTTGGGGCTGAGCCCCTGGAGGAACGCCTTGCGGGCATGCACGATGAAGGTGTCACAGCCCGCCCCGTTGACCGTCCGGATGAAGTGCGTCAGCAGCTCGTACGAATCGAGGTCATCGATGCCGATCCGGTGCTTGACCGTGACGGGCAGGCGGGTGGCGCCGCGCATTGCCTCGACACAGCGGGCGACGAGGTCCGGCTTCGCCATCAGACACGCACCGAACATGCCGTTCTGTACGCGGTCCGACGGGCAGCCGACGTTCAGGTTCACCTCGTCATAGCCCCACTGCTCCGCGATGCGGGCGCACTCGGCGAGCTGCGCCGGGTCGCTGCCGCCGAGCTGCAGGGCGAGCGGATGCTCCTCCGGGGAGTAGTCGAGGTGCCGCCCCTTGTCCCCGTGGAGGATGGCGCCGGTGGTCACCATCTCGGTGTAGAGCCGCGTGCGCTTCGGAGATGAGGCGCAGGAAGTAGCGATCGTGGCGATCCGTCCAGTCCATCATCGGCGCGACGGAGAGACGGTGGCTCGGCGCGGTGGTGGGGAGGGGGCGAGCAGTCATCGAGCAATCCATGCCGGGGTTCGAGTGTCCGTGCAAGTCCGTTCCGACAACACGGGCTCCCCTCCCCGCCTGCCCGGTCACGCCACTCCTGGTGCTCCGCCGCGTTCGAAGACCTCCCGGGGCCTCACGGGCTCCGCCTCCGGTGGCGCGCCTCCGGCGGGCAGCTCGAGGGTGAAGGTGGCGCCCTGGCCGCGTCCGGCGCTGGCGCAGGCGAGGGAGCCCCGCATCTCCTCGGCCGCCAGCGCGCTGATGTGCAGCCCGAAGCCGTGCCCGTCCTTCTTCGTGGTGAAGCCCTGGGTGAACAGCCTCGGCAGGGTCTCCGGGGCGATGCCCACCCCATTGTCGGCCACCTCGATGCGCAACCTTCCGCCCTCCCCCGGGCCTACCCGGAGGGTGAGCTGCTTGTCCGGCTGGCCGCTGTCCATCAACGCGTGACGGGCGTTGTTCAGGAGGTTGAGCAGGATCTGCAACAGCTTGTGCCGGTCGGCCCACACCTCGGGCCCTGGGGTGTACTCGCGCCGCACCTGGATGCCCATCCGCTCGAAGGACAGCGCATGCAGGCGCAGCGCGTCGTCGAGCAGTGCCGACACCGGCAACCGCTCCTCCATCCCGGTCGTGCGTGCGTGCTGCTGCTGCATGCTCACCACGGCCTTGATGTGCTCCACGCTCTCGCACAGCGTGTGCATCTCCTCCAGCACCGCCTCGCGCTCCTCGGCGAGCGTCCGGGACAGCGCCTTCAGGTAGTCCGGCACCTGCCGCCCCTTCGGATCACTGGTGAGGAAGGTCCCCAGGTCCGACTTGTGCTCGTCCAGCAGCTCGACCGCCCGGAAGATCCCAGGCACGTGCAGGCCGCGCAGCCGCTCGGTCACGACGCCAGCCGAGACGTTCACACTGTTGAGCGCATTGCCCACGTTGTGCAGGACGCCGGTGGCGATCTCCGCCATGCCCGCCTGGCGCGACACGTCCAGCAGGTTGCGGTGCATCTCACTCAGCCGGGCCTCGGCTTCCTTGCGCGCGGTGATGTCGCGCCCGAAGAGGGTCACCCCCACCACGCGTCCCCCCACGCCCCACAGGGGACTGACGGTGATCTCCACCGTCAGGGGCGATCGCCCCGCCAGTGGGATGAGCACCTCCTCCTTCACGCGCTCCCCGTGACACGTGCGGGCCAGGAGCTCGAACCAGTAGGACTGCCCTCGCGGCGCGGTCTCCTCGAAAGCGGGCCTGCCCGGGTCGAGTTCCCTGCCCACCACCTGCAGGAAGAGCTGCCTCGCGGCCTGGTTGGCGGTGACCACGAGCCCATTCTTGTCCAGGGAGATCACCAGATCATCGGTGCTCTCGATGAGGCCGATCAGCTTGACCTCGCTCTCGCGCAGCGTCTCCATCGTCCGCTCGACCCTCGCCTGGGCCTCATCTCGCGCGGAGATGAACAGCCAGCCCACCGCCCAGGCGCACAGGACGTAGAGGGACGCGAAGGCACACAGCACCCGGTCAACGGGGTCCGCCAGCGCGCTCCTGGCGTAGAGCGGGAAGACGAGGCCCACGTTCACGCTGGCGAGCGTGGAGAAGAGCAGACCCAGACGCCACCCCAGCAGGTAGACCGACACCACCGGGACGAGCATCACCGAGGCGTGCGTGGCCACCACGAGGCTCTTCAAGTGGAGGGTGGTGGTGATCATCCCCACCGTCAGCAGGGAGCACAGCAGCAGCGCCAGGGGCCGGGTCGAGGACGACCAGCGCAGCAGCGCCAGTGCGCCCCCGAACCCCAGCAGGCACACCCCGGCCAGCGCGATGACGCTCCGGGGACTCGGGTGCAACAGCAATTGGAACAGGATCAGCAAGACACACGCGAGCAGGGTCAGGCACACCCCGACAAGCAGCCGCGCACGCCCGACCTCGAGGGGCGAGGCCTTACGTAGGGACTCGGAGAGAAATCCATCCAATCGCTCCACGAGCCATGTGCGCGAATTCCGGACCATTGTCTTCCCCCCGTCCGAGTGTTGCCCGAAGCATCACGCACGCCCGCGAGCGGATCCAACGGCTGGAGGGCAATCTGGGGTAATCCGGATAATTTGGCTTCGAAGCGGGCCCAGGTAGCGACAACTCTTTGACGAAGGCCGCGAGCCGCGAGCCAGATGGGAGCGAGTAGGCGTGGGGACGAGCGGCTTCCGAACCGTCGGAATGGATGAGGGCCGCATGACATAGACTCGGGAACCATGCGCGCGACCAGGGGCCTCGCCCAAGGAGGGCATCCATGAGCCACGCCAGACCGAGTGACGCCGTGGGTTCCACCGACAAGTTGGATGAGCCCGGTGGCGGCAGCACCATCACGCTCGTTCCCGGCAACGGTTCGGACGACACGCTGCTCTCTCAGCGCCCGGGAAGAGCGGCCCACCTCGCGGGCAGGTCGCTGCCGGTGGTGGACCCGGCCCGCTACACCATCTCCGGAGAGCTGGCGCAGGGCGGCATCGGCCGCATCCTCCGAGCGAGGGATGTCCAGCTCGACCGGCCCGTGGCCATCAAGGAGCATGCTCGCGCCAGCCCGCGAGGCCGAGCCCCGCTTCGTCGCCGAGGCGCTCGTCACCGCGCGCCTGCAGCACCCCTCCATCGTGCCCGTCTACGAGGCGGGGCGCTGGCCGGGCGGCGAGCCCTTCTACGCGATGAAGCTCGTCTCCGGCCGCTCGCTCGCGGATGTCATCGCCGAGCGCAAGACGCTGGAGGAGCGGCTGGCGCTGCTGCCGCACGTGCTCGCGGTGGCCGAGGCCATCGCCTACGCGCACACCGAGCGCATCATCCACCGCGACCTCAAGCCGGCCAACGTGCTGGTGGGCGACTTCGGCGAGACGGTCGTCATCGACTGGGGCCTGGCCAAGGACCTCGCGCGCGAGGAAGGCACCGAGCCCACCGGAGCGGCCGACACGCCGCTCCGGAGCCGACGGACGGAGCGCATCACCCGGCTGGGCACGGTGATGGGCACGCCGGCGTACATGCCGCCCGAGCAGGCCGCGGGCCGGCCCGTGGACGAGCGCGCGGACGTCTACGCGCTGGGCGCCATCCTCTACCACCTGCTGGCGGGGACCCGGCCCTACGAGGGGAACTCCTCGGAGCAGGTGCTGCAGCGAGTGGTGCAGGGCCCTCCGCCGCCACTTACCGAGCGCCAGAAGTGCATTCCAGCGGACCTGCTGGCCATCGTGGCGCAAGGCGATGGCGCGCGAGCCCGCCGATGCGCTACGCCACCGCGCGCGAGCTGGCCGAGGATCTGCGGCGCTTCCAGACGGGGCAGATCGTCGGCGCGTACCAGTACTCGCGGATGGAGCTGCTGCGCCGCTTCGTCCGACGCTACCGGGCCACGGTGACGGTGACGGTGGTGGCCGCGCTGCTGCTGGCCGGGCTGGGCGGGGTGAGCCTCCGCCGCGTCCTGGAGGAGCGCAACCGGGCCGAGCAGAAGCAGGTGGAGGCCGAGGCGGCGCACCAGCAGGCGCAGTCCCAGACCGACGAGCTCCTCCTGCTCCAGGCCCGCGAGGCGGTGCAGCGGAATCCGAACGAGGCCATCGCCTGGCTCCGGCTCATCTCGCCCGGCTTCACCCGCTGGTCGGAGGTGCGGACGATCGCGGCGGATGCCCAGGCCCACGGCTTCGCCTCCGTGCTGCGAGGCCACGAGAAGCCGATCAACGACCTCGCGTTCACTCGGGATGGCGGGTTCCTCGTCACCAGCAGCGACGACCACACGCTCCTCCTCTGGGAGCTGGAGCACGGGACGAGTCGGGTCCTCTCCGGGCACACCGACGAGGCCTGGGGAGTCCGGCTCCTTCCCGATGGCCGCCTCCTCTCCAGCGGCAAGGATGGGACGCTCCGCCTCTGGAACCTGGAGACAGGGGAAGGCCAGCTCCTGACGAAGCTGTCGGGCCCCGTGTCCACGCTCGTCATCTCCCACGACGGCGGACGCCTCTTCAGCGCGAGCCGGGCGGACGACCAGCTCCTGGTGTGGGACCTGAGCACGAACACGTCGCGGACGTTGCGCGCGGAAGGCGGCAAGGGCTTCGAGAACGGGAGCCTCTCGCCGGACGGGAGATACATCTTCCTGCGCGGCAGCCAGGGCGCCCAATCGATGCTCTGGGACCTGGAGCGCGACACCGTCCAGCCCGTGGGAGTGGACGAGCGCATCTGGGCGAACGCGTTCTCTCCGAGCGGCGAGCTCTTCACGGGGAGCAGCATGGGAGCGCTGTCCGGCTGGGATCCAAGGAGTGGGAAGAGGCGGCTCCTCGACCAGGACAAGGGCTCGCAGCCCATCACGGCGCTCGGCGTCACGCCGGAGGGTGGACGGGTGGTGATCGGCTACATGGATGGCACCGTGCGGCTCTGGGACCTGGCCACCGGGACGCCCCGGGTGTTGGGAAACCACGAAGGCCAGCTCACCGTGCTGCAGGTCTCCCCGGATGGCCAGTACGTCGCCTCCGGCAGCGCCGACAACACCGCGCGGCTGTGGGAGCTCTCCACGGGCAAGGTCCGCATCCTGCGCGGCGGGGGGCAGATCCGCGCCATCGCCTTCTCCCCGGATGGCCAGCGGCTGGCCGTGGGCAGCGGCGACGGCGAGGTGCGCCTGTTCTCCGTGCGGACGGAGAACCACCGGGTCCTCCCGACGTCGACCCCGAAGACCCAGCGCGCCCTGGTGCGCTCTCCCGATGGCCGGCGGCTGGCCGCCCTGTCCTCGGATGGGACGCTCAGCCTCCTCGACGTGAGCGCGGACGCCCCCCCTCTCCTGGAAGAGGCCGGGTTCGTCAAGGGACAGGTGGGATTCACTCCGGACGGCCGGTGGCTGGTCGCCAGCGGGAGCGATGGGCGAATCCACCTGCGGGACGCCACCACCGGGCGCGCGGCCCGGGTTCTCGAGGGCTCCTCCGGCCCCGTCTCCGCGCTCGCCTTCTCTGGTGATGGACGGTGGCTCGCCACGGCCGACGGGCGCGGCGAAGTGCGCCTGTGGGAGCTGGCCTCCGGAACGCCCCGGGTGCTCGGCACCCACGGCAAGTACGTGTTCCAGCTCGCCTTCTCCCCGGAGGGTGGACACCTCGCCTCCGCGGGCTCGGATGGGACGGCTCGGGTGTGGAACGTGGGTACGGAGGACTTCCAGATCCTTCGGGGCCACGAGGGCGAAGTCCGCACCCTGGCCTTCTCACCTGACGGCAAGCGCCTCGTCACCGGCTCCATGGACCACACCCTTCGGTTCTGGGATCTGGCGACGGGCCAGAGCCAGCGCCAGGACGCGAGCGGCGGTGGAGTCCTGGAGGTCCTCTTCAGCCCGGATGGAGGGCTCGTGGCCAGCCGGAACGACAAGGACAGCCGCGTGATGCTCTGGGACGGGCGGACGGGCCAACCCCGGGGCAAGCCACTCCCCGGTCACCAGGGGTATGTGTTGGACCTCGGCTTCTCGCCAGACGGGACGCGGCTGGCCTCGACGAGCACCGACAAGACGGTGCGACTGTGGGACCTGGCGAGCGGCAAGGGCCGCGTGCTGCGAGGCCACACCGGACACGTGGGCTCGGTGGTCTTCCTCCCGGATGGTCGCTCCTTCGTCTCCACGGGCTCCGACGGCAGCATCCGGCTCTGGCCGGACGAGCTGCCCTCCGAGCCGGATGCGCTGCGCGCCTGGATGAAGGGCGTGACGGGGAGCGAGCCGACGGCGAACGTCGTCTGGCGCTAGAGTGGGCGCGCATGCAACCCCCCTCCCTGCCCGTGGTCCTCGACACCAACGTGGTCCTGGACCTGTGGATCTTCAATGATCCGGTCGTCAGCCCCCTGGCCGACGCCCTCGCTTCGGGCGAGCTCACCGCGTGGGCGGACGAGGACACCCTGAGGGAGTTGGAGTACGTGCTCGCCTACCCCAGCTTCAAACTGGACGAGGCGGCCCGGCGGAGCATCTCCACCCGCTACCGGAGCCTCGTGCGTGTGGCGCCCAGGGAGCAGGACACACCGACGCCCCACCTGCCTCGCTGCCGCGACCGGGACGATCAGAAGTTCCTCGTCCTGGCGGCCCGCGCCGGTGCCTCCTGGCTGGTGAGCAAGGACAAGCGCGTGCTCTCCATGGCCGACCGGCACGGCCTGCCCTTCGAGATCCTGAGCGCGCGCCGGGCAGTGGAGCGGCTGCGTCAGGCGAGCTGACGCCGCGCCCACGCCGGCACGCGCTCGAGCTCCTCTGGGAAGAACAACTGGAGGCGCGGGTCGTCGAACACCAGCGCCACCACGACGCCGGTGCGGCCGAGGAACCGCCTCCCGCACCATGCGTGCGAGGAAGCCCTGAACCCCCGCAACCGGGACTCCCGCGAATTCGCGCAATACCGGTTCACAGTGGAACAGGTGGAACATAACGTGGTGAGCAACGAATCAACCCCGGGGAAACACATGGAGACGTCTCACAAGGCAGGGAGCCACGAGGAAGTGACCGCGGTGAGACATGAGCTGAAGGGCAGGACCCTTCACGCCAACGGGCTGAAGTTCTCCGCGATGGAGATGGGAGAGGGACCGGAGGTCGTCTTCTGCCTGCACGGCTTCCCCGACCAAGCCAGCTCCTTCCGCGAGCAGATGCCCGCGCTGGCCGAGGCCGGCTACCGCGTCATCGCCCCGACGATGCGTGGCTACGAGCCCTCGTCCCAGCCGAAGAATGGCGACTACCACCTCGTCCACCTCGCGGAGGACGTGCTGGGGTGGATGGAGGACCTTGGCGTGCGCAAGGCGCACCTCATCGGTCACGACTGGGGCACGATAATCGGCTTTATCCTCGCGGGGATGGCGCCGGAGCGCCTCCACTCGCTCTCCGCGCTGGCGGTGCCACACCTGCACAACCCGCTCGCGGCCTACCGGGGGGTGCCCGGCCAGGTGCGCAACTCCTGGTACTCGTTCTTCTTCCAGCTCCGCTGGCTGTCGGATGCGATGGTGCGCTGGGAGGACTTCCAACTCATCGAGAAGCTCTGGCGCGACTGGTCCCCGGGCTGGAGCTGGCCCGAGGAGGAGATGGCCGCGCTCAAGCGCACCTTGCGGCAACCGGGCGTCGTGGAGGCGGCGCTCGGCTACTACCGCGCCATCTACGCGCTGTGGTCCCCCACCACGTGGCGCGCCCACAAGCTGCTCCAGTCCGCCATCCAGGTGCCCACGCTCGCGCTCACCGGCGCGCGGGATGGCTGCCTCGACACGCGTCTGTTCGACTTCACGCGACCGGAGGACTTCCCCAAGGGCCTGCGCCTCGAGCGCATCCAGGATGCCGGGCACTTCCTGCACCACGAGAAGCCGGCCAAGGTGAACCGGCTGCTCGTGGACTGGCTCGGACAGCACCGGGGCTGAGGCGGCTCCCCTACCTCATCGGCGCGCGCCGCGGCGGGTCCAGGGGGAGCTGACTGTCGGCGCTCCTCCGCCGCCGCGCGTGCCGCGAGCGCCACCACTTCTCCACGCTGATGGCGGGCAGGATGCTCGCCCCCACCAGCGCGCACAGGCCCAGCGCATCGAGCGACAGCGATGCGGTGCCGAACACGCGCTGCATGAAGGGCAGGTAGATGAAGCCGAGCTGCAGCAACACCAGCAGCCCGATGCCGAGGTAGACGGAGGGGTTGCTGAAGAGGCCGATGCGCAGGACCGAGTCGCGCAGGGAGCGGCAGTTCAGCAGGTAGAAGATCTGGAACATGATGACCGTGGTGACGGCCATGGTCTGCGCCTCGCGCAGCGCCACGTCATGGGCGGTGCCGCGCGCCATCTCGGTGGTGTACTCCCAGAGGAAGAGCCCGATGGCGCCGGCGCACATGAGCGCCGCCACCAGCAGCGTGCGCATCACCACGAAGCGACTGAGCACGGGCGCGTCCGGCCGGCGCGGGCGCCGCTGCATCACGTCCGGCTCGCGGGCCTCGAAGGCCAGGGGCAGCGCGAGCGCCACCGTGGCCACCAGGTTGATCCACAGGAGCTGACTGGGGAGCATGGCGAGCAACGCCTCGCGCTCGCCGTCGATGTGGAGGATGGGGAAGAAGGCCACGCCGACGATGAGGATGAGGGCCAGCCCCAGGTTGGTGGGCAGCACGAAGGCGAGCGACTTGATGAGGTTGTCGTAGACGCGCCGCCCCTCCTCCACCGCCGCGGCGATGGAGGCGAAGTTGTCGTCCGTGAGGACGATGTCCGCGGCCTCCTTGGACACGGCGGTGCCGGTGATGCCCATGGCCACGCCGATGTTGGCCTGCTTGAGCGCGGGCGCGTCGTTGACGCCGTCGCCCGTCATCGCCACCACGTGTCCCTCCTTCTGGAGCGCGCGCACGAGGCTCAGCTTGTGCTCGGGTGCCACGCGGGCGAACACATTGGAGGACGTGGCCACCTCGCGCAGCCGCGCCTCGTCCATGCCGGCCAGCTCCGCGCCCGTCACCGCCCGACCTTCGCCGAGGATGCCGAGCTGCGCACCGATGGCCTCCGCCGTCTTCGCGTGGTCGCCGGTGATCATCTTCACGAGGATGCCCGCCGTGTGGCAGGTCTTCACCGCGTCGATGGCCTCCTCGCGCGGCGGGTCGATCATCCCCTCGAGCCCCAGGAGCCGGAAGCCGCCGGTCACGTCCTCGGTCCGCAGGCCATCGTGCGAGGCCGGCACGGACCGGCTCGCCACGGCCAGCACGCGCATGCCGCGAGAGGCCAGGCGCTCCACCTCGGCGTGGACCGTGTTGGCGTCGATGCCGTCCTTCAGCTCGCAGCGGCGCAGCACCACCTCCGGCGCGCCCTTGAGGAAGATGCTCCGGCCCCCCTGCCCGTCCTCGTGGAGGGTGGCCATGAACTGGTTCTCGGACTCGAAGGGGATGGCGTCCACGCGGGCGTGGCGTTGGCGCAGCTCCGCCACGGACAGGCCGGCCTTCTCGGCGGCGACGACGAGGGCACCCTCGGTGGGATCGCCCGTCAGCTCCCAGGTGCCGTCCTTGGAGCGGACCGAGGCGTCATTGCAGAGCGCACCGGCCACGAGCAGCCCGCGAGCATCCTCGGGAGGGGCACTCAACGTCTGGCCCTCGCGGCGCAGCTCGCCCTGGGGCGCGTACCCCACGCCCGAGACGGAGTAGTCGCCGGAGGGCGTCCACAGCGCCTGCACCGTCATCTCGTTGCGGGTGAGCGTGCCCGTCTTGTCGGAGCAGATGACGGTGGTGCTGCCCAGCGTCTCCACCGCGGGCAGCTTGCGGATGATGGCGCGGCGGGCGGCCATGTGCTGCACGCCGATGGCCAGGGCGATGGTGACGATGGCGGGCAGCCCCTCGGGGATGGCGGCCACGGCCAGGGTGAGGGCGGCCAGGAGCGACTCGGCCACCTCGTAGCCGCGCAGCAGGCCCACGCCCAGCAGGACGGCGGAGATGACGAGGATGGCGATCGTGATGTAGCGGCCGATGACGGCGAGCGCCTTCGTCAGCGGCGTCTGCAGGTCCACCGCCTCGTGCAACAACTGGGAGATGCGCCCGAGCTCGGTGGCACTGCCCGTGGCCACCACCACCGCCGTCGCCGTGCCGTAGGTGACGTGCGTGCCGCCGAAGGCCATGCTCGTGCGGTCGCCGATGCCCGCGCTCTCGGCGACGGGCTCCACCCGCTTCACCGAGGGGACGGACTCGCCCGTCAGCGCCGCCTCCTCCACCTGGAGGTTGCGCGCCGCGAGAAGCCGCACGTCCGCGGGCACCTTGTCCCCCGAGGCGAGCAGCACCATGTCCCCGGGCACGAGCGCGGAGGCGGGCACCGTCAGCTTCTGTCCCTCGCGCAGCACAGTGGCGTTCTCCGGCACCATCAGCGTGAGCGCCTCGATGGCCTTGCCCGCGCGGAACTCCTGCAAGAAGCCGATGAGCGTGTTGAGCACCACCACCGCCAGGACGATGAGACCGTCCGTCACCTTCCCCAGGGCGATGGCCAGTCCGGCCGACGCGAGCAGCACCCAGATGAGGGGGTTGTTCACCTGGCGCCAGAGGAGCTTCCAGACGGACTCGCCGGAGACCCGTTGCAGCACGTTGGGGCCGTGACGTTCGAGCCGGGCGCGGGCCTCGCTCTCGGAGAGGCCGTCGGAGGGGGTGCCCAGGACCTCGACCACTGCCTCGGGCGGCAGCGCGAACCAGGAAGGGCTCTGGGGAGAGACCAGCGAAGGGTCCGTCGTGGGCGGGTTCATGAAGCACTCCTTACAGGCAATCTGGGGAGCGCCCCATTCATTCGTCAAAAGGTAATCTGGTGCCGGACCTTCGAGAAAATCGAAGCTGAACACCGGCTGGCGCGACGGATGCTCCTCGGGCGGGGGCCCGGACAACCGCCCGGCTCACAGCCCGTAGAGGTGGTGCTCGCGGGCGTAGGCGAGCACCGCGCTCGGCACCAGGTCCGAGGGCAGCTCGCCGCGCATCAGCCGGTCGCGGATCTCCGTGGAGGAGACGAGCGCCAGCGGCGGTCCCACGGCCTCGTCGGCCGGGTAGCCCGCGCGGTACAGCACCACCACGCGCGCCATCCGCTGGATGCGCTCGAAGTCCTTCCAGCTCGGCAGATCCTTGAGGATGTCCGAGCCGATGATGAGCGTGAAGCGGTGCTCCGGGTAGCGGGCGAGGAGGAACTCCAGCGTGTCCACCGTGCGCCCGTCCTTGCCCACCTCGCTCTCCACCCGCGAGGTCTTCAGCCACCCCGCGGCGTCCTGGCACAGCAGCTCGCACATCGCGCACCCGGTGCTCGAAGGGCGCCGTCGCCTTGCCGAAGGGATGGCGGAACGTGGGCATCAACCACACCTCGTCCACGCCCTGGGTGGCGCGCACGTAGTGGGCCGCCAGCAGGTGGCCCACGTGTGGCGGGTTGAACGAGCCTCCGAGGAGCGCGACCTGCACGGGGGGCCTCACTTGACGGACAGCTTCGACTTACGGTCCACCACCAGCGACCTGCGGCTCCATCACCAACGTGCCCATCCAGCCGGTAGGCCGAGAAGCGCAGGTCGTTGTCCTCGCGCTCCAGCAGGGCGCACGTCTGCTCCGCCGCCCCCGCCAGCCGGCCCGGGCGTGAGGAAGTAGCGCGGGCCGATCTGCACCATCTTCGGCTCGGACTCCTTGCCGTGGATGAAGATGAGCGCGTTGAGCAGGTCCTCCCGGTTCAGGTCGTTCTTGTCGTGGACGAGGCAGCACAGCGTGTCGCCCACCATGTCCAGCACCTTCCGGGGGATGCTCGGATCGCGGTACTGGAGCGAGTCCCGCTCCGGGGTGCGCAGGAAGTGCTCCCGGACGAGCAGCGGATCCTCCTGCACTGCTGCAGCTCGGCGTCGCCCACGGACAGCGAGCGCGGGCGGGGCTTCTGCTCGGTAACGGCCAGCCAGCGCGCCACGTCCGCGATGAAGTCCGCGCCGGAGTACTCGCGGCCTCCCCGGCTGCGCTCGCGCCGGTCGAGGATCCACTCGTCCAGGTCGGTGTAGCGGCCCCCGAGGAAGATGAAGCGCTGGGCACCCTTGCCCGCGCAACAGCTCATAGGCCGCGTCGAAGGCGGCCAGATCCCCGTGGCTGTCGGCCAGAATCCCAATGACGTCTTGGCTCACGACTTTTGAGCGTACAGCAGGTGAGCTCCCTCCGCTTGATGAACTCCCGAGCCTGGGCCTCGAAGCCCTCCAGCAGGCGATCCAGCGGCCAGCCGGCCTCGATCCCCTGGCGCACCTGGTCGGTGCCACAGAGCAGGTCGAAGGCGGGCACGTCCTCGACGAACTCGTAGGCGTCCTCGCGCCAGGCGAACGTTCCGCCCTGCCCCAACTCGTAGAGGGCCTGGAAGAGGGCGATGCCCGTGCGCAGGGGGAGGAAGGCGCTGCGGTCGGTGACGTGGATGAAGGCCCCGTTGCAGGACTCGCCCTTGTACTTGTCGAAGGTGGGGGTGAAGCCCACGGCGCGGAAGGCGACGCCGGGAAGTTTCTCGCGTCTCCAGGCGCGCCAGCAGCGCGTCCGTGTCCACCCAGGGCGCGCCGAACTGCTCGAAGGGACGGCAGGTGCCGCGGCCCTCGGAGACGTTGGTGCCCTCGCCCAGGCACATGCCCGGGTAGACGAGCGCGGTGTCCGGGGTGGGCATGTTGGGCGAGGGCGGGATGAAGGGCAGCCCGGTGTCGTCCCAGAACTCCTCGCGGCGCCACCCCTCGCAGGGCACCACCGTGAGCTCGCAGCCGAAGCCCTGCTCGTCGTTGAAGAGGCGCGCCAGCTCGCCGGCCGTCATGCCGTGCCGGTTGGGCAGCGGGTAGAGGCCCACGAAGGAGCGGTAGCCCTCGCCCACGAGGTTGCCCTCGACGGTGACGCCGTCGAGGGGTTGGGCCGGTCCAGCACGTAGAAGGGCACGCTTCGCCTTGGCGGCGGCCTTCATGGCCAGGGCCATCGTGTAGACGTAGGTGTAGTAGCGGCTGCCCACGTCCTGGATGTCGAAGACGAGCGCGTCCAGGCCCTCCAGCCACTCGGGGCGCGGGCGAGAGCGACTCGAAGGTGGAGCCGTAGAGGCTGTGCACGGGGACGCCGGTGCGCCGGTCGCGCGCGTCGTCCCACGGCGACCATGTACTGGGCCTCGCCGCGCACGCCGTGCTCGGGGCCGAAGAGCGCCGCCAGCGTCACGCCGGGCGCCTGCGGCCAGCAGGTCCGCCAGGTGGCGGAAGCGCGAGTCCACGCTGGTGGGGTTGACGATGGCCCCCACCCGCTTGCCCTTCAGCGCGCGCGAAGCCCTGCTCCACCCAGACATCCAGTCCCGTCTTCACCCGTCTCACGTCGTCCCCCTTCACGAGGTCCTCAAGTCTTCGCAGCTGGCCCACGCGCTTCAGTGTCCGAGCCGCTCCAGGGCTCGCTGCGCCGCGCTTGCGCGAGTTGCACCCGAAGAGCGGATGTCCGGGTCCTCGTCAGGGCCGCCGTCCTCGGCCAGATCCTCCAGCTCGCCGCGCGCGGACCCCACCTTGCAGGTCTCCCAGCGCCTCGGCGGCGCTCGCGCGCACCCGGCACTCCGAGTGCTCCGAGCAGCTCGATGAGCCGGTCCTCCGCGTCGCCGTTGCTCGGCGCGCACCGCGGTGCGGTAGTGGCCCACCGCCCGGCCGAGCGAGCCCATGGCCTCGTCGAGCTGCCCGAGGAGATAGGCCCGCTCGCCCGGCGTCCTTCTCCTCGGCGATGAGCTTGCTGGGCCTTCTCCGCCAGCGCGCCGGCGCTCCTCGGAGGAGGCGTCCGCCACGCCCTCGATGGCGCGCTGCACGCGGCTGCCGTCCCGCAGCACGAAGCCGAGCGCCCGAGCAGCAGCGCCAGCACTCCGACGCCCACCCCAGCGTCGCGGGGCGCGACGGGCAGGCGCGCCCGGCGCTTGCAGCCGACGAGCGCATGGCCCGTGCGCTGCTCAGCTGCCCACCGAGCGCTCGCCGCACGGCGTGCCGCGGTGGCGGCGAGCTCCGGACCCGACGCTGGAGCGCCGAGCTCGGCGACGGGCGCGAGAGGGCGCGGCCCCGGCGAGGCGCGGAGCCGCAGGTTCCCGCAGGGCGGCAGCGCCTCGGAGCCGGCGCGCCAGGTGCTCCACGCCGGGCGCCTCCACGCGGTAGGGGGCGTGCGGCACGCGGAAGACGCGGATCTTCCCGGGGATGCCCTTGAGCTCGAAGGCGCCCACCTCCTGCGAGGGCACCTCGGCCTTGTTCATCGCGAGGTAGACGGCCTCGGTGAAGTACACCTCGCCGGCCTCGGCGATGCGCCTCCACGCGGGCGGCGATGTTGACCGGCTCGCCGAAGACGTCGTTGGACTCGAGCCGCACCTCGCCCACGTTGATGGCCACGCGCACGTCGAGCCGCTCGGCCTCGGGGGCGCCGCGGTTGTGCTGCCAGAGCCGGTCCTGGATGGCCATGCCGACTGAGCACGGCCTGGGTGGGCGACTCGAAGGTGACGAGGAACGCGTCGCCGATGGACTTGACGATGCGCCCGCCGAAGGCCTTGAAGAGCGGCGCGAGCAGCGTGGTGTGCGTCCGCAGCAGCCGCTGGTTCTCCTCCAGGGTCTGCCGGCTGGTGCGCTCGGTGAAGCCCTTGATGTCGGTGAAGACGATGGCGAGGTTGGCGGTCTTCAAGGCGGGCGCAGTGTATGCAGTGGCGCACGGGGCGCAATCGGGCAGCCGGCTCGAAAGGTTCGCCTGCCGACCTGCGACGGACGCAGGGGGCGCATCTTCTTCTTGGGCGGCGGGGGGCTCCAGGCTGGACCTTCGCAGCTTCGCTGGCGAGCTCGGGGCGTCCGGTGCGCTCGTAGAGCTCCGCCAGCCGGCGCAGCACCAGGGGGTTGCCCGGCTGGGCCTTCAGGAGCGCCTGCAGCTCCCGCTCGGCGTCCGCCACCCGGCCCTGCTGCTCGAGGACCTGGGCGAGCTGCAGGCGCACCTGCACCCACTCGGGGCGGGCGCGGCTGAGGAGGCGGTAGTGCAGCTCGGCCTTGCAGCCAGTCGCCCTGGGCAGGCCAGAGGCCGGCGAGCCGGAAGCGGGCGTCCTCGTAGGCTGCGCGGTAGCAGCACGCCCGCTCGTACGCACGGGCAGCGCGCGGGGCTGCCCCCGCTCCTCCCAGAGCAGCCCCCGCAGGTAGTGGACGCCGGGGGTTGGTCCGGGGCCGAGCGCGCCGGCCACGTCCAGGTGGGCCTCGACGCGTCGCAGGTCGGCTGCCCAACTTGAGCAGCAGGCGCGCCGCCTCGAGGCGCGGCAGCGCCCAGGTGGGCCGGGCGCGGATGAGGGCCTCCACGGCGGCGAGCGCCCCGGCGTCGTCGCCCTGCGGCCTCCCGGCGCGAGGGCCGGGGTCAGGCCTCGCGCCGGAGCGGTGGGGCGTCCATGCGCCGCCGCGAGCGCTACCACGCAAGCCAGAAGCCAGAGCGCATGGCCGGCAGCATACCAGAGCCGTCGGCTCGCCTGTCCACAACCTACACTTCCTCCTTGACGGCGCACCGGCCGCGCTTGAAACCCTGACCGTGCAGATCGCCCAGAGAACCCTCGAAGACCTCGGCTTCGCGGACGTGCTCCGCGCCCTGGCCCACCGCTGCCGCACCGCACCCGGAAGGGAGCGGGCGCTCGCGCGTCCCTTCCTCGACTCGCGCGAGGCGCAGGTGGCCGATGCGCTCACCCTCGTCGCCGAGGCGCGCCGCCTCGGCCAGGAGCAGTTCTCCCTGCCGCTGGGCGGGGTGAGCGACCTGCGCAGCGCCATGGGGCGCGCCGAGAAGGGCGGCCTGCTGGAGCCGCGGCGAGCTCATCGCCTCGCGCGCAGCTGCTGTTCGCCTTCGTCCGGACCCGCGAGGCGCTGGAGGAGCGCGCAGCACGCGGTGCCCCGGCTGGCGGCCATCGGCCGGCGGCTGCCGGATGCTGGAGTCGCTGGCGGTGACGCATCGACCGGTGCTTCGAGGCCGGACGGGGAGATCTCCGACCGCGCCAGCCCCGAGCTGCAAGGAGGCGCGAGACCGGATCCGCGGCCTGCACCGGAGCATCAAGTGCGCGGCTCGACAAGCTGCTGCACGACGAGAAGTTCCTGCCCAACCTGCGCGAGAGCTACTACACCCTGCGCAACGAGCGCTACGTGGTGCCGGTGCTGGCCCAACACCGCGCCGAGGTGCCGGGCATCGTCCACAACGCGAGCCAGTCCGGGCAGACGCTCTTCGTCGAGCCGCAGGCGCTGGTGGGCCTGGGCAACGACCTGGCCATCGCGCAGTCGGTGGTGCTGGAGGAGGAGCGCCGGGTCCTGCAGGAGCTGTCGGACCTGCTGGGCCGCGAGTCGGACGCGCATCCTCGAGGGGATCGACGCCGTCGGCGAGCTGGACGAGGCCGAGGCGGCGGCGGAGCTGGCCGCGCGACCTGCGGCGCCGACCGCGCCGGAGCTGCACCGGCGACGGTGCGCTGGCGCTGCTGCGCGCTGCGCCACCCGCTGCTGGTGCTCAAGGGCGGCGAGGTGGTGGCCAACGACGTGCGGCTCAAGGGCGAGGCGCGCGCGCTGGTGGTCTCCGGCCCCAACGCGGGCGGCAAGACGGTGACGCTGACGGCGGTGGGCCTGTGCGCGCTGATGCTGCGCGCCGGCCTGCCGATTCCGGCGGCCGAGCGGCTCGCGGATGCCGCTCTTCCGCTCGGTGCACTCCACGGTCGGCGACGCGCAGGACCTGGCGCAGGGCCTGTCCACCTTCAGCGCGCACGTGGCGATGCTGCGCGACATCGCCGCGTCGGCGGGCCGGAACTCGCTGGTGCTCATCGACGAGATCGCCGCGGACACCGATCCGCGCGAGGGCGCGGCCATCGCCATCGCCGTGCTGGAGGAGCTGCTCACCGGGGGCGCGGTGGTGCTGGTCACCACGCACCTCGAGGAGCTCAAGGCGCTGGCGCACCTGGATCCGCGCTTCCTGAACGCGCGGGTGGGCTTCGACGCGAAGCGGATGGCGCCCACCTACAAGCTGCAGACTGGGCGCGGCGGGTGCGTCGTCGGCCATCGACGTGGCGGCGCGCATGGGGCTGCCGGCGCACATCTGCGAGCGCGCGCGAGACCTGGCCATGCAACGCGGGCGGCCCGCTGGCCAAGGCGCTGGCGGCCGCGGAGGAGGAGCGGCGCGAAGCTGCACGACGAGCTGGAGCGGGCGAAGGTGGCGGCGGAGGAGGCCGAGCGGCTGCGCGCGCAGTTGGAGGAGCAGAGCAGCAGTTCGAGCGGGAGCGCAAGGCGAGGCGATGCGCCTCCACGAAGAGTGGCGGCGGCGAGCGACCAGGCGGCGACGGAGGTGCAGGAGCTGCTGAAGGTGCTGCGGTCGCAGTCGAACGAGAAGGCGGCGGCGGAGGCGCGGGCGGAGCTGCTGCAGCGGGCGGAGGAGGCCAACCAGCGGGCGAAGGCGGCGCGGGCGGAGCTGTTCCAGGTGGAGGCCCCACCGCCGGCCGAGCTGAAGGTGGGCGCGTGGGTGCGGCACTCGGGCCTGGACAAGGACGTGGAGATCCTCGAGCTGACGGGAGACCAGGCGCTGGTGGCGGCGGGCATCCTGAAGATGCGCGTGCCGGTGTCGGAGCTGTCGGGCTCGCGGACGGCGAAGGCGAAGGAACCGAAGTTCCCCGAGCGCAACAAGCAGGTGCAGCGCTCCAGCAGGCGAAGGCAGGCGGCCCCGGAGGCGGTGGAGGCGACGAACTACCGCTGCGACGTGCGAGGCATGCGAGCCGAGGACGCGCTGCGCGAGGTGGAGTCCTTCCTCGACCGGGGCTGCGCAGCGGCGAGGAGTCCGCGCTCATCATCCACGGGCACGGGACCGGCGCGCTCAAGCAGGCCATCCGCGACTACCTCGCGGCCTCGCCGTACATCCGGATGTTCCGCCCGGGCGAGAACCACGAGGGCGGCGACGGCGTGACGGTGGTGGCCCTGCGGGCCTGAGCCCGAGGTCCGGCGGACCACCGCCGAGTCACAATCCCCTCTCGCCAGCGGGAGAGGGGCCGGGTGAAGATGCCTCGGTACACGTGCTCTTCCGGGGTGTCATGAGCATCCGCCTGCCCATCATCGTCTGGGTCTTGCTCCCACTGCTCACGGGCTGCGGCGCCCATGCCCGGCGCGTGGCGCTCGAACGCGCAATGAAGGAGGAGCGTGACTACCGGGCCTCCCGGGGCTTCTGCGTGGTCCATCCAGAGCCAGACTCCGTTGGGGACTTCCTCGCCGAGCAGGGGCCCGAGGCCGTGCCCTTGTACCAGCGCCTCTTCATCCGCTACCGGTCCCCCCGGAACGCCCGGGAGAGGCAGTACCTGGACGTCGCGATGCGAGGGCTGGTGGTCTTCGACCTGCCACGCTCGCTTCCGAAGCTGGAGGCGCTGGCCCTGGGCACGACGGGCGATGCCTGGGGAGCGAACCGGGTCATCGAGCTGCTGGTCTCGTACGCATCCAGAGGGGATGCGGTCCGTATCGTTGGCAAGCGACTGCTGTCCGAACGGGAGCCGTATCGACGTCAATCGCTCATCTGGCAGCTGGAGCGCCTGGGAGATGCCGCCGCCCTCTCCTGGCTGAAGAAGGCCCAGTCACAGGAAGCAACGTGGAGTCAGGGCGATCCAGCTCGGGCGGAGCTGCGCAGGACACTGGAGGACGCCATGCGCCTCTTCCGGATTCCCGACACCTGCTATCTCCGCGGCAACGACCACACCCCCACGGGCTGGACGTGCTGGTATTTCTGCCCGGGACCTCGGTCCAGAATCCAGGTGAACGCGTTTCAGCCGTGCCCGGAGACCTCACCACTTCCCGAGGGCCCGCGCCCGGAGCACCCCAAGGCGGAGCCCAGGAGCTACGTGACGTTCGAGAGCGATACCCCTCCCACACGTGAGTTCCTCGAATGGAGAGAGAAGCTCTATCAGCGACCCCAGAACACATCACCGGGTTCCACGAAGTAGCCGAGGAACCCGGGTGTAACAGAAGGCTCTCTCCCTAGTTGCTCGCCGGGATCGGAGTCGCCGCTACGACCCGCGTCTTGCCGTCCTTGTCGACCTCGAGCCGCAGGTGCGGATTGCCCTGGGCGTCGTTGAGGACGACGCTCGCCACGCCATTCTCTACGCCAATGGAGATGCGCTCCTGCCAGTCGTAGCGGAAGACGACGCTGGGCTGTCCCTTGATGAGGCTCATGCAAATCGCCTCGTAGCCCTCCTCGCTGTCGAAACACAGCCCGCGGAAGTCGATGGAATCGAGCATGGCGAGCCCTCCGATCTCCTGCCCGTTCGGGTCCATGAACTGGATGCCAACGGCCTTCACCTTGCGTTTGAGGCCCTTGGGATCGGGCAGCGGCGCGCCAATGCGAAGGCGCGCCTGACCCTGCTCGTCGACGATGTTCAGCTCGCGCACCGAGAGCGACGCGGTGGGTTGGGTTGCGGCTGTGACGCTCGAACACGCTCCGAGGGCACATACCGCGCAGGAGCCGACAACCATCAACACGAGACGGCGGAGAGGATTTGACATGGCGAGCAGGCCTTTTAGTTGAGGACGTCAATCAAGCGGCACGAGCGGCGCGCTCTCCCCGGAGGTGCCGGAGCCGGCAGCCCACCGCGGAGGCGAGCGGCATCCAGGCCGCCGTGCTCCAGTGCCAGTTCGACAGCCGGTGGAACCACCAATACGACACCGAGATCGACACATCGATCGACGTGACGAAGTGCCACCAGTGCACGGGGAGGAAGAGCATCTCCCCGGGGCTCAGCGTGACGTCCAGACGCCGGGCCCTGCTGAAGAGCGGGAACCTGCCGAGATCGGGATTGTCGACGTCAATCGGGCTGTACCCGCCGATGCAGCGGTTCGCCGTACAGTTGTCGTGCCACGGCGCGTACAGGTAGGGCGTGTCCTCCGGAGCGAAGATCGACAGCCGCTTGCGCCCGAAGAGCTGCACCAGCAGGTTGTCGGATGGATCCCGATGGAGCGTCGTGAAGGCGCCCGCCGGTCCGAACCAGAAGATGGGAGAGAGCTTCAGCTTCCTACGCACCGCCGCGGGGTACGGGCGGTGGTGCCTCTGGTACGCGTCGAGCGAGCCCACGTCCGCGTGCAGCGCGGGAAGGCGCTCCATCACCGACGCGAAGTTCAGGTAGTACTTCGGGCTCTCCGAGGGCAGCAGCTCGACGTACTTCGCCAGCGTGGTGTCGAGCACCTCCTTCTCGTTCCAGTGCTTGCGCGGATCCCTGCTGCGCTGGACCTCCACCTGCACCGGCGTGTCGCCGAACTCCCTCGCGAAATACTCGGGCGTCCACTTGCCGCAGGCTTGCCACGTCGAAGCCACCCCGGTGATGATGACCGGGACTCCACGCCTGACGTAGTCCTCATGGAATCGCTCGGGGTCGATCCCCTCGACTCGCTCGATCTGATCCACCTGCTTGCCCATGAGTCCAGATTAGACGGACCCGCTCCGACTCCCGTCAAGCGTCCCCCACGCGACGAACCCTCCCGGAGGAGAAGACTTGAGAGCAGCCCACCCGAGGACCGAAGGCTTCGCCCAACTGGCAAGCTTCATCTGTGATCGCTGCCAGCAACCACTCGGGAGCAGGTTCCACTGCTTCGACTGCCGCGCCGATCTCTGCGAGACCTGCGCGAAGGACTTCCGAACGGGCTCCGCGCCCGAGCGCCACCGGGCGGAGCACACGGTCGGCTTCTACCGGCAGATTCCCCCCGTCGAGGGCGAGCGACTCGCCGAGCAGGTGCGCGGGTTCCGCGAGGACATCGAGCGCAACCACGTCTACCCGGGCGTCAGCACCTACCTGGCCAACGCCGTGCGCTCCACGCTCGGCCCCCTGTTGGAGATGGCCCCCCGGGGCATTCCCGTGCCGCTCGACGAGCAGGCCACGCGGGCCCTGGAGACCTTCCGCGCGCACATGACCCGGCGCAGCCAGGGCCGGTTCGTCGACTACTTCGAGCGCTCCCCGCTGCTGGGGCGCGAGGTCCCCGATCAGGTCTTCGCCATGAGCCAGGGCGTGGCGGACTGCATGCGCTGGCGGGGTGTCCCCCTCTTCAAGACCGTCTTCGACATCAGCCTCTACCCTCGCCTCCTCTGGGACCTCAAGCCGAGGACGATCTTCGAGAGCGGCACGGCCAGCGGCGGCGGCGCCCTGTGGCTCGCCGATCAGCTCACGGGACTCGGCCTCGACTGCCACCTCTACACCTATGATCTGGTGAAGCCGCCCCTCTCCCACCCCCGGGTGAGCTTCCTCCAGGGCGACAGCCACGAGATCGAGCAGGTCTTCACGCCGGAGATGCTGAAGAGCGCCCCCCACCCGTGGATCATCCTCGAGGACGCGCACGTCAACGTGAATGGCCTGCTCTCGTACCTGCACCCGTACCTGCAGCCGGGCGACTACGTCATCGTCGAGGATCCCGAGAGCGGCCCGGTCACCGAGACCGAGCCCCATGTCGAGGACGGGCTGGGCCGGTTCCTGTGGAACCACCGTGCCGACTACAAGGTCGACACCTTCTACGCGGACTTCTTCGGCTACAACACGAGCTGCGCGATGGACGCCATCCTGCGGCGCATGTGACGCCGCGCCTCAGCGCACCGGCATCGAGGCGCCCGAGGCGCCTTGCCGCCCCGTCAGCCGCAGGGCGTGCTTGCGCGCGTACTGATAATTGATGCGGGCCGTCGTCCACGCGGAGGCCAGCGTCCACCACCAGAAGTTCAGCGAGATGGACATCTCCAGCGACCGGACGTGGTGCCACCAGCCCACGGGGATGAAGAGCACCTCGCCCGGCTCCAGGATGGTCTCGTAGGGCTGGGCCTCGTCGAAGCGCGGGAAGCGCCGCGAATCCGGCTGCTCGACGTCGATCGGGCTGAAGAGCACCGTCGGCAGCTCCAGCGACGGGTAGTAGAGGTTGCGCGAGTCCGAGGGCGCGAAGAGCGTCCACTTCTTCCGCCCGGTCACCTGGGCGTTGAAGTTCTCCTGTCGATCGAAGTGGACCGCGGACACCGTGCCCCCAGGCCCCAGCCAGAACCCGGGCTTCAGCGAGAGTCTCCGCTTCAGGGACTCGGGGTAGTGCGCCGGGATGCCGAGCGTCCGGTGCAGCGGCTCGATCTGCTCGTGGAGCGTGGGGACCGTCTCGAAGATGCTCGAGTACGTCACGTAGTACGCCCCGGGAGGGTGCTGCCCCGAGAGCATCAGGTCGATGACCTTCCCCAGCTCCTCCTCGCGGTAGTACCGGTTGCGCAGGTACTCCAGCGGCTCATTCGAGGGCACCTCGGACCTGCTCTGCTCGACGTGGATCCGGTGGCTGCCGTAGGTGTCCCGGAAGAACTCCGGGCTCCAGCGCTCCACCGCCGGCCACCGGCTGGCCACCCCCGTCAGCACCACGGGCCGACTCCTGTCCACGTAGTTCTTCCGGAAGAGCTCCGGCGAGGGACACGCGATGCGCTCGATGGGCAGAGGCTGGCGGGGCATGGGGACGCCTTCGAGAAGGACTAGAGCTGGATCCGGTCCTTCATGCTGACGGAGAAGAACGCGGTCGTCCACCCGGGAAGCTGTGCGCGGAGCTGCTCCAGGGTGGAGGTCGGCGCGAGCAGGTACGTGGTGCACTCGACCGGCACCGGCTCGCTGCCTCGCAGGCGGACGGTGAACTCCCAGCTCCGCTCCCCGGGTGCATGGATGTTGAGCGTAACGAACTCCTCGCCCGGCATCGTCGGCAGCGGCTCGGGGAAGTCCCATCCGAGCACCCGATTCCTCGGAAGCGTCAGCGTGAACTCCAGCGCGTCCGGGGCCTCCACGCGCAACCGCACCGACCGCTCTCCGTCCGGGCCCGGTTGCGAGGACACCACCTGGAGCACCGGCGGCGCCAGCCGGGTCGGCTCGGCCGGCCGCACCAGCTCCTGGTACCACGCCGGCGCTCCGGGGGCCCAGTCCGCGGGAGGCAGTTGCCGCGCCACCTCCTCCAGCGCCGGGAAGTCGAAGCCCTGGAGCAGCACCCGCGCGGGCTGGCCCCGCGTCTCCTCGTGAACCACCCAGATGCGCTTGGGTCGCTCGGGCGTATAGGGGAAGTGCAGCGCCGTGGCGCCGAGCGCGAGCACGCCCACCCCACCGAAGACCGCCGCGGCCCATCCGAGCCCGCCCGTGCGATGGAACGCCGGGGCGCCGAGCGCGAAGGCACCCACCACCGGCAGCGCCACCAGGGCGGCGATGATGGGATCGAACGGGATGGGCAGCATCAATCGCCCGGAGAGCGGGATGACCAGGGCGAGCAGCACGTTGGCCACCTGCACGCTCACCAGCGCGCCGGGAACGAAGCCGACCAGCAGGGCCGCGCCGCGCCACGAGGGCCACAGCGTCGCGAGCAGCAGCCCGATGGACCCGGGGACGACCCACCAGAGCGCCACGTAGGCCATCCCCAGCCCCGCCCACGTCAGGAGCCCCAGCACGGCCATCCACAGCACCAGGCCTCCCGCCCACGCCCTCGACGCCCGCTCCTCCGCGTCACCGCCCCAGCGAGCCCAGAGCGCATGCACCCCGAGCGAGCCCGCCAGCGCGCACGCCCCGAAGGTGAGCACCGCGAGCCACGGCGCCGAGAACCAGCCATGCGGCCGGTGGAAGACGAAGCCCAGTGACAGCGCGGCCCCGAGCGCGAGCAGCAGCCCGGCACCGGCTCCCAGCCACGTCAGGCCCACTCCCCTCGCCCACCCGCCCACCGTCATCGACGTGCGGCGCAGCGTCACGAACAGCGCGACACACCCGAGCAGGAGCGCGAGCCCCGCCAGCACCCGGGCCACCGTGCGGGTGTAGGTGACCATCGTCACGCCCAGCAGATCGTAATAGACGCCCGGCTCGGGATCGTGCACCTGGGGCAGCTCGCGCCCGGCCAGCTCCCGGGCAATCGCCAGCGTGTTGTCTCCCAGGTGTTGCAGGCTCCCGGGCTCCAGCCGGGACAGCCGATCCAACCCGGTGTGGTACGCGTACCCGTCCTGGTACAGGGCCATGTCGAGCCCACGCAGCCCTCCCCGGTCCCGGTAGATGCGGAAGTCCGTCTCGGAGTGGATGGCGCCGCTCTGGAAGAGATCCTGCCCGATGACGGTGCCGTATGGGTGGGGCGCGGCGCGGGCGTAGGCATCCAGCAGCCACGCGTTGCCCGGCCCGCTCTGGAAGAGGATCGCCTTGCCTCCAGCGCCGGCCGCCTCCAGGTTGATGAAGGCACGCAGCTCCTTCGCCCAGGGGTGGCCGACGAAGGCGGTGGAGCCCAACAGCCAGCCCTCCTCGGCGCCGTTGAGGACGATGAGCACGCTGTGCAGCGGCGCCGGCCCGGACGCGAGCACGCGCGCCACCTCCACCAGCGCTCCCACGGCCACGGCGTCGTCCGCGGCCCCCACGCTCTCGGGCGGCGAGTCATAGTGCGCCGAGAGCAGCACCGCCGACTCCGACCTGCCCCGGATGCGCGCCACCACGTTGGTGACGCGCGGCGCCAGCACCATGTCTCCACGAGGCGTGTCCGCGAGCCGTGCCTCCACCGTCTGCACGTCCACCTCCACGCCCGGAAGCTCGCGCAGTCGCGCGGCCAGGTACTCCGCCGCCGCCCGCTGCCCCGGCGTGCCCTGCACGCGCAGGCCGATGTCCTCGGTGAGGTGCTTCACGATGCCCATGGCGCGGGCCTCGGAGAACTCGCTCATCGGGCTCGTCTCCGGCTTCGGCGCTGGCGGACGGTCCGTCCACGCCACGAGTCCGACGAGGACTGCCACCACGGAGAGCCCCACGGCCCAGGCGACCAGGGCTCGCCGGAGGATGATTCTGGCAGGTATAGTCATGTTCACGAGGCGGGCGCTCCCCGAGTCACGCCGCGCAGGAGAACGCTCCCGCCCATGGTATCGCGATCCCCGAGCCCACAGGAACCGCCGGGCGCACTCACCGTCCTCGCCCACCGCGACTACAGACGCGTCTGGAGCGGCCAGACGGTCGCGTACATCGGTGACGCGATGCTGGCCACGGCGGGAGGCTGGCTCATCGCCCGACTCACCGACTCCACCGCCGTCATGGGCGCGGTGCGAGCGCTCATCACGGTGCCCATCGTGGGCATCGTGCTGCTGGCGGGCGTGCTGGCGGATCGGTACGAGCGCCGGAAGATCCTCCTGACGATCCAGCCGCTGCTCAGCCTGCTCGCGCTGCTCGGCGCGGCGGTGGTGGCGGCGGATCGAGTGACCCTCCCCCTGGTGTGCGTGTGGTTCGTGCTGCTGGGCTCGCTGCTGGCCTTCAGCGCGCCGGCGAAGCAGGCCCTGCCCGGGGAGCTGCTGCCCGTGGGCCTGCTGCCCATGGCCGTGAGCCTCCAGGGGGCCACGTTCTCGGCCTCGCAGCTCGTGGGCAGCGCCCTGGCCGCGCTCGTGCTCACCGTGGCCCCGCTGCACTGGCTCTTCGTCGCCAACAGCGTGAGCTACCTGCCGCTCATCCTCGTCCTGCTGCGCCTCCGCCCCCGGCCGGTGGCGATGCGCCTCCAACACCCCGAGAGCCTCACCCTGACCGAGGGCCTGCGCTATGCCTGGGCGCACCGGGAGGTCAGGGCCCTGCTCGGCACCGTCAGCCTGCTGGCCGTCCTCCTCTTCCCCTTCTCCCAGGTGTTCCTGCCCTTCTTCGTCATGAGGCAGCTCGGCGGCTCCGAGCGAGATCTGGGCCTCGTGCTGACGGGCGCGGGGCTCGGAGCACTCGTCGGCTGCCTGCTGCTCACCCGGCTCACGCCCCGGGTGCGCGGCGGCATGCTCGTGGCTTCCTGCGCCGTGGCCTCGCTCGCGCTCTGGGGCCTGTCCCTCACCCAGGAGCGCGGGTCCGCCACCCTCCTCGTCGCCCTCCTGGGCTTCGGCGTCGAGGTCTCCTTCGCCCTCGTCCTCACCCTGCTCCAGGTGGCCATCCCCGACCGGCTGCGCGGGCGCGTGCTCGGCCTGAGCGAGATGATGGTCGTGGGCGTCATGCCCCTGGCCGCCATCGGCCTCGGCCTGCTCGCGGATCGCATCTCCCTGCCGGCCACCATGCAACTGGCCTCGGTGGCCTTCCTCGTGCCCTCGCTCGTCCTGCTGCTCAGCTCGCGCATCCCCGGGTTCCTCCCGGCCGAGGACGCGCCTCGACCGGTGGAGATCGCCCCCGACGGGCCGTGAGGCCCGCTCACCCGCCCAGGTGGCGCGTGGTGAGCGGCGGGAACATCGTGGAGAACGCACCGCTCAGCCGCTCCGTCAGGGAGGCCTCGGAGAAGAGCACCTTCTCCAGCCGCGGGTCGAGCTTCGCTCCGCGCTTCACCTCCTCCTTCAGCCCGCGCCGGAGCTCGTCCACGAGGGCGCTCTCGACGAACGCGGGGATCGGCGAGGAGTAGCCCCACTGCTCCGACTTCACCGGGAAGTTCCCGAGCAGGAACTCGATGAGCGTCTCGGAGAACAGGAGGATCCCCGTCCAGAAGGTATCGATGAACTCGCGCTCGTCCTTCACCTCGCTCATCTTCTGGAAGGAGTCGAGGTCCACCAGCCCCCCATCGATGACCGCGTTGTGGGGACGGATCGCCTGACCGACGCTGTGGTGGGTCAGGATGCAGGGGAAGTACCCCAGCGCGAGGGCGCGAACGATCAGCTGGATCCACCCCTCGATGGCCTTGCGCGGCTCCGTGAACTGGCACATCGCCTGGAGGCGGGCCTCGAAGCCGTGCCGCGGCCCCACCATGCCCTCGAGCATCTTCGCGAGGTGGGTCACCCGCAGCGTCGGGCCCGGGTAGTAATAGACATAGGTGCCCAACCCATCCTTCACGAGCCGGTTCGTGATGGAGACACCCCTCCCGGTGAGAAAAGGCTCCATCTTCTCGCGGAACGACTCGGCGACCGACTCCGGCCACCGGGCCACCAGCAAGGGAATCGGCGCCTGGGCGAGCGTGCCGTAGCGCCGCAGGTACTCGAGCTGGAACTCACAGGCCGCCACCGCCTCGGACATCGCCTCTTCCAGGAGCAGGGCCGCCGGGACCTTGTGCTCGTTGACGGGGAAGTGGTCCAGCAGCGACATCGTCAACAACGGGCTGCGCATGGGGCGGATGCGCCTCGCCGACTCGACGACATCCGCGGAGAGCACCTCCGAGCCCTTCACGGCGACAACCCCCTCCGGCCCGCCCTGGAAGTAGAACGCCCGCACGTGCGCCGGGAGCCGGAACCAGGGACCGGCCGTGAAGGGCTCGCAGGTGTCCGCCACGGGCACCTGATCCCGCGCCTGGGCGAGGAACTCCACGAGCCAGGGCGACGTGGCCTTCGCCGCCTCGAGGAGCCGTTGTGCCTGATCCGCCACGGACCAGGCGATGTGAGCCTCCCTCCAACTGATCCCCTGCTCCACCGACGCGCGCGAATGACTCATGTGTGGCGCGCATCATTCATGTGCGCCCCTCGAACGGGCAAGTCATGGATGGCGGGTGTTGATGGCCTGGTTCATGAATCCTGTGTTACGGTCATTACTGGCCTTGATGCCTCCCGCCTCCTCCCCCGAAAGGAACGCAGTGGCCCTGCCTACCGCCTACGTCATCTCCCGCTCGGTCTATCTCCAGCTCGACGGTACGGGCCGCTTCGTCGCCGCCAACTCGGTGTCGCGAGATCCCTGCGTGCTCCAGGACGAGGAGGTGTCCATCCTCCGCGCCTTCGCCAACCCGAGCACGGCGGACGCCGCCTACGCCACCGTCCGCAAGGAGCGGGCGCTGAGCCGCGAGGCCTTCGAGGAGGCGCTCCAGCGGCTCGGCGGCCACAACATCCTCACCCCGGTGCGCGAGGACTACCGCGCGGAGGACAGCGGCTTCGTGCCCGCCTCGGCCGGCTTCGCCTCCTTCGCACTGCACCACTGGATGCTGCGCGACTCGGTCCGGGTGATGGCGTACCGCTCGGCCATCCAGCCCCACGTGAAGGACAAGGTCGTCGTGGACCTGGGCTGCGGCACTGGCATCCTCTCGCTCTTCGCGGCCCAGGGGGGCGCCCGCAAGGTGTACGCCCTCGAGGAGAGCGAGGTGGCCGCCGTGGCCCGGATGATGTTCCACGCCAACGGCATGGAGGATCGGATCGTCCTGCTCACCGGCAACAGCAAGGACGTGCAGCTCCCCGAGCCCGCGGACGTCATCGTCCATGAGATCCTCGGGATCGATCCCTTCTTCGAGAACGTCATCCCCTACATCGATGACGCGCGGAAGCGCTTCTTCCCCAACGGGCGCGGCACCCTCATCCCCCACAAGATCGAGGTCTGCTGCGTGGGCGTGGAGCCGGAGTTCCTCCCCTCCATCGCCGCGCGCGCGCGCCTGGAGGCCCGGGAGTTCAGCAGCATGTACGGCCTGAACTTCGATCCGTACCTGCAGATCCTCGAGCACGCGGATGAGATCAACGACTACACCCAGTTCCCTCGCCAGGGCACCGACTTCCGCGAGGCCTTCTTCCAGCAGGGCATCCTCTCCGAGGAGTGCACCGTGCGGACCATCGACCTGAACGGAGACCTGGCCGCCCAGTCCGCGGGCGAGACGCTCTCCACGATGAAGATCCGCGCCGATGGCCGGCTGGGCTCCGTGCTGATGTTCTTCCGGGCCCACCTGGATGATCGGCTCCAGCTCTCCACCTCGCCGTACGCGCCTCGCACCCACTGGGGCTGGGCGGTGAGGGATCTCCCGCGCGCCTTCCACGTGAAGGCCGGAGACGAGGTGCAGCTCGGCGCCAGCCTGCTCACCGTCGCCGGACGCCAGCGCCT
This sequence comes from uncultured delta proteobacterium, assembly GCA_963771175.1. GTDB lineage: Bacteria > Myxococcota > Myxococcia > Myxococcales > Myxococcaceae > Archangium. The sequence continues at coordinate 3,302 of CAVYSY010000050.1, read as the reverse complement.
CAAGGTCGAGCTGCGCTAGGCCCCGACCTCCCCCCCGCAGGAGCACCCAAAGCCATGAGCCAGTCGTACGACCTGAGCAAGGTGGATGCCCTCTTCGCGTCCGGATACTTCGGAGCCAGGGCCCTGGAGACTCCCGAGCTGTACTGGGTGTCGCTGATGAGCGCCCTCCTGCCGTACCGGGACCACGAGGGCCGTCCCCTGGGCGAGGAGATGTCCCCGGCCGAGTCACGCGCCGGCGTGCCCATGGAGATGCGCGAGTGCCCCTACTCGGGCAGCCGGCGCAAGCACGCCCTGCCGATGAACATCTCGTCCCTGAAGCAGTTCAACGAGTACTGGCTCCAGGTGATCGGCGGCGTGGCCGTGCTCCGGGACGACTACCTGCGCTACACCGGGCGACCGCTCACGGGCCCCGTGAACATGGTCGACATGTGGAAGTTCAGCCGGCTCGGGGTCACCCTCCCCGCCTACCTGCTGCGGAAGGCCCAGGCGCCCCTCGCCGACGGGCAGATTCCGGCGATGACCGCCATCATGTTCCGCATGATGCTCGGGGTGAACCGCGTCTCGCACCTCCAGGTGCTCATCATCATCTCCGCCGGGCTCTTCGATCAGATGGAGGTGCTGGATCCCGCGGTGCTCTACGAGTTCACCGACGCGAACGACCTCTTCATCGGGCTCACGTCGGTGTGCGCCGGCCCGAAGGGAATGGTGGAGGAGACGTTCCGGGTCATGATCGACGGCCAGCCCCCGCGCAACGCGGACCGCGGGCCCATGCAGGCCCTCGCCGATCGCTCCTTCCACGAGTACGCCAACCTGCTGATGGGGCTCGACGCGCAGAAGTACATCTTCGGCGCCCGGGCCACCTCGCTGCTCCACGAGCTGGCGCGCCGGCTCTCCCACCCGAAGGACGGCGAGCCCCGTCCCGGCGAGCTCGCCGCCGCGCTGGAGAAGTTCGAGCTGGAGACGGCGGACAAGGTCAGCTCGCTCGCCCAGGAGGTCGCCGCCGCGGACGAGGACGTGCGCGAGCGGATCATCCAGAACCTCGAGCGCTTCCGCGATGAGCTCGACGCGGAGCAGAAGGCCATCTCCGGCCAGGGGCTGTCGGAGCTCATCCAGCGCCACGAGCGGGCGCCGCGCTCCGGGAACGCCGTACCGCGCGTGATGGAGCTGCTGCGCAAGGGCCGGCCCGTCGAGGTCGGCCTGCGGCCCTTCGCCGAGGCACTGGTGGACTACCTCCACCTGGAGCGCGCCAACCTGGCCATCTTCGAGCAGCTCCAGGCGCGCGTGGAGAAGTCGCTCGGGCATCCGGCCGTCGCGCCCACGCTGGGAGGCGCGGACATCCTGAAGATGGCCGGCCCCAAGCTGCGCGACTTCACCGAGGAGTTCTTCGGGGTGCGGATCCAGAACGGCTCGGCGGGCACGACGCTCCGGGTGGGGACGGAAGAGCTGGCGCTCTGAGCCGTGCCCTCTCCTATCGAGGGGCAGGCTTGATTCAAAGTCCCACGGGAGAGGTCATCCCACCCGGCCCTACGGCTGAAGTATAGTCCCGCCCACAGGCGCCTACCGGCGGCGAGCAGCCGCGGGCTGATCGCGCGGGGGGCGCCTGCACAGAGCCGGAGACGGGCCTGGCAGGTCCGGGGAGAAGAAGGATGAGTGGGGAGAAAAACCGAGGCGGGAGTGCTGGCGGGCCCTCCACGCCCCATGAGGGGCGCGGGAAAGGGAAGGATGAGCAGGACACCCTTTTCCCCCCGGCGCCCTTGGCTTTGTCGTGGTAGGCACCGAGAGGGAGCCGGGGCAACTCGGCTGGCCCATGCACCCTCAAGCTGTGGGAAGCGCAAGGACCGCGCACCGTCACCCTCGGGAACGTCACGTGCCCGGCTGCAACGCAAGGCCCGGCGCGCGAGTAGTGCCCCGCCCCGTGCGGCCCGAGAGAAACACAACCTGCCCGATGGGTTTTCAGCACCTTACCAGACCCGACGGCTTGACGTGGCTGTCAGCCGTTCTCTGTAATCGGCGGGTCTTGGCTTCCAGCTCGGGCGACTCGCCCGGAGAGGTGCGGCAATGTCTAGTCATTCATTCAATTCGCGCCCGGTGGACGAGCGGCGCCCCTTGCGCGTGGGCGCGCTGGCTTTGGCTGCGCTGATGCTGCTTACAGCTTGCGCAACGGGGGCACCCTCGGGCGGAGGGTTGACGGCGTACCGTTACAGCCTGCCCACTCCGAGGACTCCCCCGAGGCGTGGGCGCTGGAGGTGGAAGCCGACGAAGGAGACACAGGCGAGGGCGAAGCCATCTTTTCCAAGCTGCCCACGGACTTCGCGCCAGTGCGGGTGAGTGACGCCGAGCTTTCGGCCGCCATGACAACGCTTTGGCTCAACATCCCGCTGCGGGTGTCCGCGTCCTGCCCCCCGCTGTATGTCGGCCGTAGGCTGGCGCTGGCGTCCGCGCCTTTGAGTGGCGAAGCGTGGCAATCAGACCTGGCCCAGTCCTATGGGCGATTTTGCGAGCGGTGCGGCACTCCAGGCGACTGCCTGACGCTGTTTGAAGACGGGCCCCGCCTTCAAGACTGACGATAAGCGCAGCCTTGCGCTTGCCCTGGCGGTGGGTCCTGCCCTGGAAGGCGTAGACGCGGAAGTGCGGGCCATGCTCGACCCTACGCGAGTGCTCGCTACTGCTCAGCTTCACCATTACGGTTTACATGGCGCTGTTGCTGGCGCCCGTGCCCGAGCCGGTAACAAAGGGCGTAGCCCTCGGTGTTTAGCGCCGCCATGTGGGGCTATCTCGGATAGGAATTCTTCGACCTGCTGCGGGCCTATGCGCAGCTTTACGAGGATGCACCGCGAGCCTCCACCTTTGCGGAACTGCGCGAGATGGGTGAGCGGTTCGGAGAGTCATCGGCCCCAACAGCGTGCGAATTCTCGTCATGGTGGCGACGGCGGCCATTGGTGAAACGGCGGCGCTCATGTCCAAGGGCCCCGAAGCTCCCCGGCTTCGCGCAAGCGTCGGCGACGGTCGCGGCTAACACCGGGCTCGGGCCTGCTGGAGCGGCAACCGGAGCCGAGCGCCTTATTGTCTCCGTGCCCGAGGGCACGATCCGCGTGGTGTTGGCGCCCCATGCCGTAGCCATGGCTGCCCGGGGCGTTACTGCTGGGAGTCCTGCCCCGAGTCGGGGTAAGCTCCTGCCCAACGGACACAGGGCGTGGGGGTCGTTTGGTGGCTTCAAGTCCGCCATGGGTTCAGCGGGTCCGGGGAAGGAATGGCATCACATCGTGGAGCAGACTCCAGGCAACGTCAAAGCAATACGTGGC
>CAVYSY010000049.1:0-52166 GCA_963771175.1 uncultured delta proteobacterium | reverse complement strand
GTGTCAGACGACTCGTGTGGGTAGGCCCTCACCTGACACACCGAGCACCTCCTGGAGGTCGGGCGCGGTCCATGCGAACACCCGCAGCACGTGGCCTCCAGCAGGCGGAGAGAGGCCCGTGAGGAGCACGCATGGACGAAGAAGAAGTCCGAGGTGAGCGGGGAGGGGGCCCGGAGCGGGTGGGGCCGTACCTGATTCAGGAACAGGTGCAGCAGTCCCATGACAGCCAGGTGGAGCTCTACCTGGCCACGAACGAGACGAGCGGGGCCACGGCCCTGGTGCGGAAGCACACCGCCGAGGAGGCCGCGGCACCGGGGAAGAACTGGCGGGTGCGCCTCGGCTTCTGGGCCTCACGGGGCTACTCCGCCATGGATATGGAGCACACCGAACTGGGCCAGGGCCAGGACCATCAGTCGGCGGAGTCGCTGCTGCTCACATTGGAGAATGTGCTCGAGGAAGTGCGGCACATGGCCCGCGCCTTGTCCGACACCGACAAGCCCCGCCTCCGGTGGCGCCTGGGGTTGGGCGTGGTGAGCGCCGCCACGGTGGGAACCCTGCTCTTTCGCGCTGGTGCGTCTTCCCTCGGTGTCCCAACCCCCGAGCGCCCCCGCCAGCGCCCATGAGCCACGGGGTGCCCACGGCAGCTGAGACGTCGGACTTCCGCGCGTGGCTCGCGGACACCACTCCCCAGGGGCAAACCGTGTTCGCCCGACCTCTCCCGAAAGAGCCCTTCAAAGGACAGAAGCGTCCCCCCTGCACGCGCTACACCGAAGTTGGGCTTGGTGGGCGCCTGCTGGATGCCTCACAAGCTCAAGGCCCCGTGCCCGGAGGACCTCTTCGAACACCGGGGGAGTGCTACGCGCCCTCCTTCAGCGCGAAGCCGCCGCCCTCGTCGCTCGGGCAATGAGTGGTGCTCGGGGAAGGTGTCCCAGGAAGGGTGTCAGACGATTCGTAGGAGACGAGGTATCAGAACGAGTCCTTTGACACCATTTCCGGTGCCAGGAGGACAAAGCGCGGCTTCTGGCCGAGCGTCAGGAGCCGGGCGGGCTCATGGGGGCCGCGTGGCTGGAGCGGGCCGGGACCCTCGCGTCGCAAGCCGCTTTTCGGGTCGGTGAGGGAGCAGCCGGGAAACGCGCTCGGGTTGGAAGCGACCACGAGCTCCAGCTACACGCTCAGCGACAAGACCCGCCCGGTGAGCGTGGCTGCGCGACTGAGCCTCAAGAACCCCGGTGCCGAGCCCTGGACGCTCGCGGGGGCGGCGCTGGTGGACAAGGCGGGGGAAGAGGTGGAGCTTGCCCGGTGGCAACAGGCACCCATCCCCGCGAATGGTGCCGGTGCCGTCGTGGTGGGCATCGAGGGGGAGCGCGCGCAGCTCGGCTGCCCCTGTACCCTCAAGCTGTGGGAGGCAACCGGGCCGCGCACCGTCACCCTTGGGAACGTCACCTTCCCCGAGGGCAAAGCGAAGGGGCCCTGAGCACGGCCAGCGCGAGCCGTGCCGAGCCTCAAGGGGCGGAGCGCCCGCCAATCTCCGGGAAGCGCTCGTAGGCCCGTTTGAGCGCGTCCAGGTGGGCCGGGTTGTCCAGGTCGAGCGGCGCATCGGTGAGCTGCACGACCCACCCGCCCGTCGCGGTACGCCGTGAGCGTGACAGCAGCTCCGCGTCGCGGGCCGGGTCCGGAAAGCCGATGGCTTCTGCGGCAGCGGCGGACCAGTAGTTCAGCCACCCGAGGTGATGCGGAATCTCTGGCGAGCGGATGTGCGTCGGAGAGCTTGAGCGCGGGCAGCCCCCGGGGCGGAGCATGCGGCTCCGTCCAGCGAATGGCGCACCTGCTACGCCATCTCCGCCGCCACGCCGTCCGGCGTCGCACGCCCCCAAAACGCGCGAGCCCCCTCCGCCATGCCTTCAAGCACATCCGCCGCTGCCGCGATCACGGGCTCGTCCAGTGGCAGTTTTGCATGCACTTCAAACTGGTCCTGACCGCCTGGGCTGAAGAGTCCCGATCTTCCCATTCCCGAAACCGTCACGGGGTAGCTCTCGTCGCCATTGCACAGGAGCGGGAATCCCCCGTCCTCAATGCTTTCTACGAGCCACGCGTCGCGCTGCGGCAACGCGGGATCAGCTCCCCTCTCGGAAATCCTCCACTCCAGGCGCAAGCCGGGGAGCGCCCTTTCCATTCCATGACGACGCTAAGCGCGCGGCGGTCGTTGCCCACGAGAGCAGGCGCGTAGACGATGAAGATGAGGGTCTCTACGCTTGGTCATCGTTTGCACCCCTGACAACGATATTGAGGGTTGATCTCGTCGAGCAGCGCGGCTTTGTGCGCTTGGGTGCTCACCCCAACGACCTAAGCATATCCACATGCCGCCGCACGCTCCTGCTGCAATTTTTCCATTTGATCTATCAATCTCCATTTCTCGTCGAATAAAGTCAGGGTACGTATCAAATCGATGGGTCTTGATCTCCCACAGCACACGCGCGCCGACTTGCAGTGCATCGAAGCTCACACCGCCCACGAGCACATCCATTCCGGGGATAACGGTTGGGCGGAAACTGATCGGCGCACTTGTTATGCAGCTTATTCTCGCCCGGTGATCGGCACTGGGACGGGCTCGCACCTGTGACGATCTCGCTCCGAGAGTTCGGGTGGCTCCACGGGAGGGAAATCCGGCCCTTTGGGCTCCGGCTTGGGCCTTTTTTTCGGCGAGGGTTTCTGCGGGGCGGGCGCTGTTTCAGGCACGGGCCGCGTTTCTGGCACGGGCCTTACCTCGGGGTGGCCCATATCCAGCGCATACGCATCCAGGGCCTCTTTGATGGCGAATCCCACCACCACCACGCCCGCGACGATCACTGCTCCCACGATGATCTCCGGTGCCGCCAAGACACAGAGTCCGACGCCCACTGCCGCACCTGCGGAGGCGACGGCGCATCTGCCCGTGATGTCCCGAAACCGAACCCGGTCATGGTCGAGGGCATAAAAGCACCGCTCCGCCAGCACGGGCCAGGGCTCAGAAGCTTCGCGGACGGCACACTGCCCCCCGTCCGTCCAGGGCAGCTTCGCCGCTCGCTGGAGGTTGGCGAGCCTCGGGTCCCGGGCCGCTGGCTCTCTTGGGGTGGGCGGTGTCGTAGCGCAGGCTGAGAGAAAGAGCAGAAGTGCGATGCACGCCTTTGTTCTTAGTCTCGGCGGTTGATGAAAGTTAGCCTCGCGCGCTGAGTCCATTCCTGTAGTCCTTCGTTTGGCCAAGTTTGAGGATTGAGTTCCCCACACTCAAGAAATCTGGCGGCATCGGGGAATTCCGCACGCCTGCATGAAGTCAGCAAGCACTAGTCTAGTGGCCAGCAGCGTTCCACGCCAAGCGCCGACTATTTCATCCAGGTTGACGGTTGCACTTGACTCATCAGGGCAAGGAATGGGGTCAAGCGGTTGCGAGGGCGAAAAGTCATTCGAGCTGAATTCAATAGGAATGATATTACTCATGTCTTTGGGCAGAACAATGCTGGCAGATACAAGTGCGTCCCCATGGCAGCCAGCATTGCTGATCGCATGATCCGCAAGAAGGCGCAATCCGCAGAGGGCTCGTTCTGTGACACTTGAGTCTTGGACTCTGAGGGCTTGAGGTTCGATGTTTTTGCCGTCGGGATTTAGAGGAAGCCAGTACGAATAAAAGCCACTGCCGTCCGTGTGAAGTTCAGCGTAGGAGTACTCATTAAGATGATCAGTATTGTTGCGCCCCGCGCTGAACTTACCCGGCGGGCTCCGATACGCTGGCGTGCCGTTCGACCGTAAAAGGCGGGAATGCGGGTCACGCTGTCTTGAGTGTAGGTTCTGATCCAACTCTCCAGCCGCTGTAGGCTCTGATTGGTCAAATTCATCCCGCCGGGGTTGTTGGGGACAAGTGACATAGAAAGCCATCCCATTCCGGTCCGGCTAAGTTGGCTGGCCCCATCGCTTGCTACTTTCTGGAGTCGCTGGACTTGATTGTCGGACTCATGAAAGCGGCTGCGATATGCGTCAGCGATCTCGGACTCCCACATGATGCGTTTTGCTGCGCTGTCTCGTCGATAGTAGCGATAATTTTCATCAAGCCTCACGGCATGTGGTGCGTCAGGACTCTTGGGGACTAGTATGGCAAAGCAGCCCTTTGTAGGGTCTGTTGCTTTGACAACGCGGAGGAACTCAAACCTCGGCCGTGGAAAGATGGCCGACAGGATCATATTTGTCATTCTGAGTTCCTCTGCTTCGGTGAGCGGCAACTCAACGGCTTCTTTTGCGGCGCCATTCTCCGCCTTGATGCCGAGGAGTATGATGCCGCCTTGGCTATTAGCCATCGCAGCTATGTCTGCGGGAAGCTCCCGACGATTCTTTTCATTCTCGTCGTAGACTCGCTCTTTGAACTCCAGATCAAAGTCCTCCAACACAGGGTCGGAGGTAAATCGAGCAGCCAGCTGAACGAGATGCTCAAATTTGAGTTCATTCAGCGAAACTCCGAGAGTTCGTTCAAAACGAGGGAAGCGTAGAGTGGTCATAAGCGAAGCCTACAGCGTCCCGCTGCTTCACTGAAGGAAGCGGGCATTATGGTGAGCGCTGAGGCTACAGGGCGAGCGTCCAGGTGAGCGGGGCGGGGTACGTTGATACGACCGTGAGGGGCGCTGGGCTTCGTGGAGATCGTCCACACAGGGCGCTGGGGCCGCATGGACGTGGATCGCGGGGGGGGCGAGCATGCCGAGACTGCGCGGCCTCGAACTGGCGAGTTCTGCCGGGGAGTACTTTTTGTTGAACCTCGACGCTGGCTGCCGTCCAGGTGGGGGTTCACGGTCCTGCGCGGGCCTAGGTGCGCAGCCGTCAGATGGTTGCCTCCCGACCTTGAACTGCACCGGGAGGAGCATGTTGTCCATGAAAGAACGTGCGGCCAGGACGAGGCGCGCCTTGGGGAGGAGCACCCTGGGGCTGGCGGGTTTTCTCCTGGTGCTCGTGGCGACCCTCAGTGCCCAGGCGGAGCCCCCCTCCTCCAGGCTCCAGGGCCGCAAGTCAGACTCCACGGAGCCCTGGGGCGCCTTTCTTGGCCGGGCCGCAACATGAAGCCATTGGCAGGCAGTACCGCGCGCAGAATCCCTCCAACCGCGTCTTCCTCGACACCGTCAATCTCTTCACCATCGTGAAGGACGGGGAGTTGGGAGACCCCGAGCGTCTCCCCAAGTTCGTCAGACTCCTGCGCCCGGAACACCGAGCACCCCGCGCGCTCGTGCTCTTCGAGATCAAGCCGGACACCGCTGAGCCATCCCCTCATTTTAGATGAGACCGAAAGCTTCGCGGAAGACAGAGCTGCTCACGGACGAGTTGGGCGAAGCGCTCGATGAGCGGCCGCAACGCGGCTTCGCGCATCATCGGCAGGGCCTGGTAGTACATACATCCCTGACGGAAGAGGGAGTAGGTGCGTTTCTTGGAGGTGTTGGCCTTGAGGTGGCGCTCCATGCCAAGACTCTCACCTGCGGCCCCCAGCGTCGCCAGCGAGAGCGACAGCACCCGCTTGGAGTGGACATCCTCCGCGAAGAGGCTGGAGAGGAATTCATGGACCTGCTGCTCGTTGATAGCTGGAAGATACCCACTTCTCCAGTAACGTCCATGACCCTACCGCTCGAACTAAACAGCCTACCGCCCCCTCCTCGCCAGCTTGCTGAATGAGGGGATGCTTCAGCGGACACCGAGGAGGCGCGCAGGCAGGGGAGGGAGCAGGCGGGGCACTACCTGGCGTTGCGCCCGGACATCACCGACACCCGCGCGCTCGTGCTCTTCGAGATCAAGCCGGACACCGAGGAGGCGCGCAGGCAGGGGAGGGAGCAGGCGGGGCACTACCTGGCGGCGCTCAATGCGGCCGTTGAGCCCCACAAACAACTCTCGGGAGGCACTGGCTTCGACGGCTCGCTCTTTCTCGAGTTCGAGAACGGGGGAGCGCTCTGGCAGTTGTCCTTGCGCACGCCAGAGCCCGGCGTGACGCTCTACCGCTGGAGCTACCGGCGCAAGCAGCCCAACGCCTCCTGGAAGGAACGCGCGGCCCAGAAAGAAGAGCAGGTGCCTCAGGGGGAAATGGAAAAGCTCGGTGAGGTGGCCGAGCAGGCGCTCCGGGCTGCCTATGAAGGGGGCAAATGGCCCAGCGGCTTCCAAGGCCAGGTCTACCTGCCCGTGGACTGCCATTGAGACGCACGTAACCACTGTGGTAGGGCCAGGGCCATGACCGTGCCACAGTCCCCGGGGCTCGAATTTCCAGCGATGTTCCACGGCCTCACCGGCGCCATCCTCCGACAAGGTGAGAGCCAAGGGGCAGGAGTGGGCCCGGGAGTACCTCGAGACGGGTGCCTTTACCCAGCCTCGGCGGATGCTCCAGGTGCCGCCCGGCGAGGCGCTGATCGTGGACTCGGGGGCCGACTCCAACATCATCCCCCACCCCCGCTGGCGGGTGTACCTGTTCGCCGACGTCTTCATCGGCTTGAATGACGGCGTCCCAAAAGAAAAGCGCCAGCGAATGGAGGAGGTCTTCGAGACCTTCTGCCTGAGCGCCCCTTGGGGCGCGCTCTACCATGCCGTGTCTCCCCCCCCGCCGCGGAGCGCGGAGCGCATGGCCAGGCGGCTCGCCGCGCTGCTGCGCTTCTGGGAGGTGCTCCAGGGCCCGCGCTACGCGTTCTGGTTCGAGGGAGTACACGCTGGAGGAGTTGGTAGAGGACATCTACGGTATGACGCTGGAGGCATGGTGCCCCGGGGGCCCCCCTTCGGTGCGCGAGCACCTGTCTCTGACGGTGGAGCGCATGTCTCGCGCTACTCGAGAGGAGTGCATGGAGGCCGTGCTCCGGGTGATACCTGTCCTGGTCGAGGTGGACACCGGCTTCAAACACCGCGAGGAGCTCAGCGACCCGGGCTTCCTGCGCGAGCGCCTCTCCGCGCTTCCCCCGAAAGACTTCGAGAAAATCTCCAGCGCCTACAAGTATACGGTGACCCTGCAGTTGGCTGACTGGGACAGGGCGTTGGGCCGAAACTGACCGCATGACACCAGTGCTCCCCCAAGCAGGAAAGGTGTCAAAGAACTCGTTCCGGCTTCAAATCCGCCCGCGGCCCGTGGACCTGCGCGCCCTGGTGGCCGACGTGGCCGACGACTTCCGCCACCAGCACCCCCAGCGCCACCTGGACGTGGAGCTCACCGAGGGCGTCGCCTGGGTGGGCGCGGACCGCGACCGGATTGAGCAGGTGCTGGCCAACCTCCTCGACAACGCCATGAAGTACACCCCGCGCGAGGCCCGGGTTCGCGTGCGGCTCGCCCAGTGGGACGCTCCACCGCGCAGCTGCGCTGAGTGCTCGCCGCGAGGATGACAGTGGCCGTGGTCATGTGGGTCAACGCAACGCCCCCGAGCAGCTCGAGCCCGCCCCCGCGGTGCAGCCGAAGCAGTGGCCGTCGGTCGCGATTCGGGCGCGCTCGAGCTCCGCGAACGAGTCGATGTCCCAGATCGAACGCGCTCCCGCGCCAGGAGGCAGGTCCATCATCTGGTTGAAGTCGCAGTCGTAGAGCTGACCATCCCAGCTCACGCTCACGAGGGACCGGCACATCAGCTCCGGTACCGTGCTCACGTTGAAGTGATTCGCGAGCAAGCCCATGTAGGACTCGAGCGCGTTCGCGCGTTCGAGGGCGTGCGCGAATCTCTTGATCGGCATGTTCGTGATGGTGAGCAGGTCGTGAAACTCGATGCCGAAGAGCCGCGACAGCTCTTCCTTGTACTTCGCCTCGAGTTTTCCCTGGGCGGGGGGCAGCGACGGCCCGACGGGGTTGTAAACGAGACTCAATTTGAGGCGCGAGCCCACCCGCCCGTAGCCGAGCTTGTTCAGCAGGAGCAGGGCCTGGATGCTCTTGTCGAACGCGCCGCGCCCCCGTTGCTTTTCGACGTTCTCGGGACTGTAGCAGGGAAGGCTGGCGACAATCTCGACGTCGTGCCTGGCCAAGAAGTCAGGAAGCTCCGCCTGGCCTGGCTCGAAGAGCACCGTCAAGTTGCATCAATCGATGACTCTCCGTCCAAGCCGTCGAGCCTCCTCGACGAGCCACCGGAAGTGCGGGTTGAGCTCGGGGGCGCCACCCGTGAAGTCGACGACCTCGACGTCGGGATTTCTGGAGAGCAGCTCGATGAGACGTTCGGCGACGTCGCGCCCCATGCTCTCGGTTCGCTTGGGCCCGGCCTCGACATGGCAGTGATGGCACGCCATGTTGCAGAGCTTGCCGACATTGACCTGAAGTGTTCGGACGCGCCCACGGACAAGCGGCGCGGCGCCATGGTCAGCCAGGGCTTGCTCAAATGAGGGAGCCGCGGAGAAGCTCGGCAAGCTGCGAGTGGTAGCTACGGATGCACGCGTCATCGTTCATCTCCCGTTGAGTGCCCAGCGCGTTGCGCGGAGTAGATACGCAGGCTCCGCCGGACGGTTACGCGAACCGGAAAGGTGTCAAAGAACTCGTTCCGACACCCTCCGTGGGACACACGCCGGCCTTGGCCGTCACGTATGCCAATACTCGCCGCCATCCCCTTCGGTCTCACTCCGCCATGCACCGAAGGAGGTCCCTCTTCGCGCGGTGGAGGAGCACGGCAACGTGCCCCGGCTGCAGCTCGAGCGTTGAGGCAGCGTCGGCTCCGGACATTTCCTCGAGCATGCGCATCCTCACGACGTGCCGCTGGAGCTCCGCCAGGCGACTCACACACCCGTGGAGCTGCGCGCGTTGCTCGGCCAGCACAGCGCCCTCATTCCGCTTCAGCAGCAGGCCCCGCCGCCCTCCCGAACCGTGCTCTGGTACTGCGCGGCGGCCAGGGTCGGAGCACACGGGTACACGCCGAAGTGCGTGGTGCGTGAGCCCAGGACCTCGAACCAAGGAGCGAAGCGAGTGCTCGACAGCATGGCCGCGGTGTTCGCGCACACGCGCTCGGGTCGAGCCCGCTCGAAGGCGTGGTGGTCGTCGAGCCAGAACAGCGACTCAGCGCCTTCGATACCGCCACGATACACGGCGGACTGGCCGTAGTCCTCGCACTGGTCATCGAGCCCTTCCAGCTTGAAGAGCCGATAGGTCACCGACGTGAAACGCGCCGCGCCGGCCTTGTGGGAGATCTCCTCGTTGTGAATCGTGATCGGCGAGCTGCTGACGACCCTCGGGTCGGTGAAGCCCACGCGCCTGGCGAGGCTGACGAAGTCGGCCTGGTAGAGCGCGCCTCCGAGACACTCCGCGTAGAGCACGGGGTCGCTCGAGACCTCCGGAGGAAGTCGCCGGTCCGCGAAGACGTCGCTGATGTACAGCTCCCCGCCGGGCTTCAGCACCCGGAACACCTCGGCGAGCACGAGCTCCTTGCGAGGGCTGAGGTTGACGACGCAGTTCGAGACGACGACATCAACGCTCGCGTCACCGAGGCCGAGGCTTCGCAGGTCTTCGATGTACCCCCGATGGAAGCTCGTGTTGGGGCGAGGGAAGCGGAACTTGTCGGCGTGCCAGCTCGCGGTGTCGCGCGCCAGGGCCAGCTGCTCCTCGGTCATGTCGATTCCATGGACGTGCCCATCCGGACCGACGAGCTGCGCGAGGACGTAGACGTCGCGGCCGGTACCGCACCCGAGGTCCACCACCGTGGCGCCACGAAGTCCGTGCGGGATGGGGAACCCGCAACCCGTAGAAGCGGTTCGCCACGTCCGGGTGGATGTTCGCCAGCCGGGAGGCGAGCCACGTGGGCGGCGCCCCACTCGCGCAGCAGGCATTCGTTTTCAGATCGGCGCTCGAGGCAAGCAGCTTGCCGTAGTACTCGCTCACGAACGCCTGAAGGTTCTGCGGGCCTGGTTCCGCCGGGTTTTCCTTCATGTGGGACCGCTCCTTGGCAGGTTCTGCGGGCCAGTCTCCAAGCCACGCGGTTCGTTACACGGGGCGCGCCACGAGAACGACACCGTCCGGCTCTCGCGGTCCGCGCGCGTCTTCGCCAGCGAGGTGAACGTTGACCACCGCACGCCATGGCGCCCTATAATCCAGTTCTACGCAAATTTTACACCATTCACACCCAATCCCGAGCCCGTCCTGGGGTAGAGGGGCGACCATGTTCCATCCCAAGGGACCGAGCTTCGTGGAGCTCCTCCAGCAGGGCCTGAGCTCGGTGGAGCGCGGGTATGACCTGCTCGCGCCGAAGTTCGAATACACGCCGTTCCGCACGCCCAACGGGCTGCTGAAGGCGAGCCTGGAGCTGCTCGGGCCGCCGGGCTCGGTGGGCAGCGCGCTGGACGTGTGCTGCGGCACGGGAGCGGCGATGCGCTACCTGAGGCCGCTGTGCCGCGAGCGAGTGGTGGGGCTGGACCTGAGCCAGGGCATGCTGGAGGAGGCGAGCCGGCGGCTGGCGGACGCCCCGGGCGAGGCCGCCCTGGAGTTCGTGCGCGGCGACGCCCTGGAGCTGCCGTGGCGCGAGGAGTTCGACCTGGTGACGAGCTTCGGCGCCTTCGGCCACATCCCCGAGGAGGACGAGCCGCGGCTGGTGCAAGGCATCCACCGGGCGCTGAAACCGGGAGGGCGCTTCGTCTTCGTCACCGGGGACACGCCCTCGCCGCTGCGCCCCGGCTACTGGGTGGCACGGGCCTTCAACGCGGCCATGCGGGTGCGCAACGCCCTCTGGCAGCCCCCCTTCGTCATGTACTACCTGACCTTCCTGCTTCCGCGCGCCCGGGCGCTGCTGGAGGCCCAGGGCTTCAGCGTGGAGGCCCGACACGACGCGCTGCCCGAGCCGTACTCGCGCTACGGGTTCCGCGTGGTGATCGCCACCCGGCGCTGAGGGGAGCCCGACCATGCAGCCCACGACCCACCGTCTTCCCGCCCCGGAGCCGCTCGCCGCTGGAGCAGCGCCCGCTCGGCGGCTGAAGGCGCCGGTGCTGGTGTTCGCGACGACCATCCTCGTGCTGTACCCGATGGACCTGCTGCTCGTGCCGGCCCCGAGCCTCGCGACGCTGCTGACGCGGGTGGCGTGGGCCGCGGAGCTGCTCCTCTATGGGTGGCTGCGTCCGCGGGTGGACGCGCGCCAGACGCCGATGCTGGACGCCCTCAATGGCGTGCTCCTCAGCGGCTTCTTCCTGACCATCACCTTCCACACCGGAGGAGACGAGAGCCCCTACATCCACGTGGTGCCCACCCTTCCGCTGATGGTGGCCCTCATCCAGCCACGGGAGCCGTGGGGCGCCATCGGCAGCGGCATCTCCAGCGCGCTGGGCATCATGGGCGTGCTGCTGCTGACGCACGAGAGCCTGGCGCACGCGCTGGCGTGGGCCCTCATGGTGGGGGCGGCCACCTTCTTCGGAGTGTACGGCTCGACGCAGGTGCGCAAGGCCCAGGCGGCCGAGGACGAGACCCGCCATCGAGCGCACCCGCCGCGAGTCGCTGGAGAAGGCGGCCGTGGCCGAGCGCCACCGAGCCCAGACGGAGAAGCTGGCGACGGTGGGGCGGCTGGCCGCGAGTGTCATCCATGAAATCAACAACCCGCTGGCCTTCGTGCGCTCCAACCTGGACTTCCTGCGCACCGAGGTGCTGGAGCAGGACTTGCCGGAGGGGGCGCGGACGGAGCTGACGGAGGTCTTCGAGGAGACGCGCACGGGGGTGGAGCGCATCCGGCAGATTGTGTCGGACCTGAAGGGCTTCTCGCGGATGGACGTGGAGGAGCCGAGCGAGTGCATGCTGGCGGACGTGGTGTCGGACGCGGCGAGGCTGGCGGCGGTGAGGCTCAAGCACGTGGCGAGGCTGGAGGTGGAGGTGCCGGCGGACCTGCCCGAGGTCTTCGCCACGCGGCGGAGGCTGGCGCAGGTGCTGCTGAACCTGCTGGTGAACGCGGGCGACGCGCTGGAGGAGGCGAGGGTGCAGGGGGGCGAGGTGAGGGTGAGGGGGGTGGCGGAGGAGGGGAGGGTGGTGCTGCTGGTGGAGGACAACGGCCCGGGCTTTCCGCCCGAGGCACTGCCTCGGCTCTTCGAGGCCTTCTTCACCACGAAGGCGGTGGACAAGGGCACGGGGCTGGGCCTGTCCATCTCGCGCGAATTGGTGGAGCGCTTCGGCGGCACGCTGCGCGCGGAGAACCGGCCCGAGGGCGGCGCGCGCCTGCGCCTGGAGCTGCCCCGGCACGTGCCGTCCACGCCGGCCGAGGGGGCCTGAGCGCTCGGACAGTCGACTCGCCCGAGGACCTCTGCCGGCCCGCTGCCATCTACCTCTCTCGTCCTTCAGGCTTCCGCGCCTATCCGGCATCGTGGCTGGGTGCGACTCATCGTCGGCTGGCTCCACCGGTTGAGCAGGCTCGCGCTCCTGTTGTTGCTCACGGGATGCGCTGCGCAGCCCCCCTCGAGGGTCCCTCGGTGGTACGGGCAGAGCAGTCCTGTCTCTGCCGCGAACCGTCGAAATCGACTTCGAGTCCCCAACGCCTCAACAGGCGGAGGCGCTGCGCCGCGGCGGCGTCCAACTGCCCCGGGTCTCCGCACGGACCGCCGACCCACGCGCCCATCGAGACTTCGTCGAGTTCCGCGTCACGGCCGTGGGCTTTGGCCTCACCACGGGCGGCTATCTCCTCTACTGCGAGGGGTTGCCGCTGCCCGTCCTCGTCCCGGAGTCCCATGTCGACCTGGGAGTGACGAGCGCCGAGCCGCTCCATTCCTCCATCTACCCGGACTCGCGACACCGCCCTGGCGGAGCTGGCGGCCAGCGCCTCGGAGGCAGGACACCCGAGGTATGCCTGGTACCGTGGAGCGGGCGGCGCGCTCATCGTGCCCACCCTCTTCTCCCCGGCCACCACCCCGCGCATCGCCCGGACGATGCTCGAGGTGCGCACGCACCTGGCACAGACGACCCAGCGCGAGCTGAAGGTCCTGTTGTTGACCCTCACGGGCACCAAGGTTCTTCAGGGCGTCTTCTCACGGGCGCTGCGGGTGGGCTCGGAACCCGCTCTCCGTCCGCTTTCTCGGGAGGAGCGGCTCGGGGGTGAGGCACCGGCGCCGCGACAATCGGCGCCGAGACAGCCGGAACAGCGATCCACCGCACCCACTCCAGAACCCGCTCCCGCGCCACCGGCGCCCGCTCCCGCGCCGGGCTCTCCCGCCCCATCGCCGGGTTTGGTGCAGGCGCTCACTGGCAACAACCCGACGCCGCCGATGGCCGCTGGCCCGCGCCTTCCTCAGGATGTCGCGGTCAACCCGAAGGTGCCCAATATTCGTCCAACAACCCGTCCCATCGGCCCCAGCCCGAGCCAGAACGCGCAGGTCCAAGCGGACGTCCAATATCTGCAGGACATAGGCGCCAGGAACATCCGGGTGAACCAGCAGCAGCTCACGGTGCGCAACGGCCAGCGAGTGGGAACCAACCGACCGGACCTGCAGTTCGACTATAAAGGCCGCCGCTACCACGTGGAGTACGACACGCCCACGTCGGGCCGTGGCCCCGGCCACCAGTCGCGCATCACGTCCAACGACCCGGATGCGGAGACCATCCTCCTCATCGTGCCCTGACGGGCGAGGCCCACCTGATGACGGAGAACATGAAGGGACTGCTCCTGGATGACCGCTGGGCGCCTATCACCTCGGAGATGGGCTTTCTGGAGGCCGATGCGGAGCATGCCGCTCGCGCCTTCGCGGCGTGGCAGGCGGGGCTGCTGGCGCCCCGTGGCATCGCCGTGGAGGTGCGCCCGGTTTCGGGCACCCTGGAGCAGTCCCTCTCCGCCCTGCTGCCGCTGACCAGTCCCGAGACGCGGCGGCACCTCTTCATTCCCACGCGCAGCCCCTGGACGGCGTATGTCGAAAACGGGTGGGGGGGGACCGATGCCGCGAGCGCCATGGCCTACATGGCCCGGACGCTGGGCTGCCGGGGCCTGCGTGTCGTCGCGGTGCCCAACACCCTACCGCAAGGACAAAGGTCGCTATGGGGCCGTGATGCTCGAGGTGTACGGCCCACACCGGACGGCACTGGATCAACTACCGTGCGCAGCCGTGAGCGCGTCCAATGACGGGGGCCGCTGGGTCTTCGACCAGTTCGGTGAGCCCTTCCCCTTCGAGAAACTGGAGCAGTACCAGGCGCGCAAGGTGAGGGACCGGTTCACCTTCGACATGCTCAAGGAGTACCTGCGTCACCTGGGGCTGTCGCCCTTCGAAGAGGACTTCTACCTGCCCCAGGGCGCCCCCGCATGGCTGGTGGAGAAGACAGGTCCGTTCGTCCCTGCCCAAACGGAGTACACCCTGGCCCAGGCTCGGGAGGGCTTCTGACGCACGGCCCCGGGTGCTTCACTCCAGCGCGGTGGTGCGGCCAGTACGAGTCGTCTGACACCGGGGCCGGGAAGGTGTCAAAGGACTCGTTCCCTCGGGGTTAGCCACCGGGAAGGTGTCAAAGGACTCGCCCCGTCAGGATGTCAAAGAATTCGGGCTCCGGGAAGGTGTCAAAGGACTCGCCCCGTCAGGATGTCAAAGAATTCGGGCGACGCGACCCGGCACGACACGCGGGGGGAAGGAGTAGAGAGGAAAGCACGCTGAAAAATCCCCTTGCAGCCACCGAGCCGCCGCAGCGCGGAACGCCGCGACGTAGGCACGGTACTGCTCGCGCAACTCCTTCAACGCCTGGCGCGTGGAGGCATGCCCCAGTGGACGTGGGCTGCGCTTGAGTCGCTCGGGCCGGGTATGCGGGTGCTGTGCCCGCACGGCCCGTGCCCCCAAGACAGGCGTGCCCCGGGTCTTGGCCTCGGCTTCCACATCCTCCAGCAGGCTCCGCACCGCGCGCTGCCGCTCCTCCTCTCGCAGTCCTTTCCAGCACGGCAGTGGCTCCACCTCCAACTCCACCGGCACGGCCCACTCCTGCGCGAAGCGCCCCTGCGCACCACCCATGTCCTCGCCCCCCTCTTGCTCCAGCGCTTCGTCCAGTTGAACCACTGGAACAGTCGCCGTGCCGGCCCCAGCAGTTGCGGCAGGCACGTGAGGCCCGGCCATTCGGCGCTCCTCTCCACCAGGCCCTCCTTCACCCCATGGGCGAGCACGTAGCGCAGCCGGCCTACCAGCGCCGCGTCGTCCAGCACTGGCTCCGCCGAGTAGCGCCTCTCCCAGAAGCCTCCACTCCAGCCCACCAGCCGCCCCACCTTCTTGGACAGGTTGGCGCGCAGGTACTGCATGAAGCTCGCGAGTGCCGCCCCCCTCGCCCACACCAGCAGGTGGAAGTGGTTGGAGGCGAAGGTGAAGGCGTGCAGCCGTATGGTGCCGGCGCTCTGCTGTACGGCTCGCGCCAGCACTCCACCCACCACCTCGTTCACCTCCGAGCTGGGACGCAGCAGCAGCCGTCCCTGGAAGCACCTGGACGTGACGAAGTAATAGCCCTCCTCTTGGAACATCCTCAGCGGCCAGCCCATCCCCTCCCCCTCCGTTCGGTCCGCGAGGTCAATGCACCCCTCGGGCCAGCCGCAAGTCCTCAGAAAGACTTGGAGGCCGGTAGGCTCACCCGTCCACGCCGAGTCTCGTTCTGGATTGAGTCCCGCGTTTCGAGTCCTTTGACACCATCCCGCCATCGAGAGCCTCAGAAGGCCGTGGAGGAGAGGTGGATGTCGGCGCGGGCCCACTCCTTCTGGAAGCGCCGCTTCACCTGGGCCGCCTCGGCGCCCCGGCCCTGTCCCTCGAGCGCCTGGGACGAGGCCGAAGAGCGCCCAGCCGTTGTTCGGGTTGCGGCGCAGGTCCTCGCGGTAGACCGCCTCGGCCTGCTTCCACCGCCTCGCCTTCAGCAGCGCCGCGCCCTGGTAGTGGCGCACGGGGTAGAACCAGTCGTTGGGCTCGGAGTAGGCCAGCCTGTCGGCGGCCCGCACCGCGGCGGCCCACGAGGCCAGCGCCTCGGGGCGGCCCTGGCGCTCGGCGATGGAGGCCTCGAGCACCTTGGCCGCCACCTCGAGCACGTCGCGCGCGGTGTTGTTGCCGGCGGTCATGTCCTCGGGGACCTCGGCGGCCAGCTTCACGAGCTCGGCGTGGTCCGCGCGGGCCTCGTCGAGCCGCCCCTTCGCCGCGAGCGCCAGCCCGTGCGCGTGCAGCCACAGGCCCGTGAGCACCGGGTACTTCGGGTCCGGCCGCGGCTCGGCGAGCAGCTCGTCGTAGCGCCCGAAGCGCACCATCACGAGCAGCGGCTCGGAGACGAAGAAGTCCATGCCGGGCATCATCTCCAGCATCTCCGGAGGAAACGCCTTCGCCGACTCGCGCGCCGCCTTCAGCGACTCCTCGGCGCGCCCCTCCATCGAGGCGGAGAAGGCGAGGAAGCCCCAGTTGTGGGCGAGGTACATCGGGTAGTAGCCACGGGGCCTGGCCTGGCGCACGTAGGCTTCGTCCGCCTCGACGGCGCGCCGGTTGGCCTCCGAGGCGTCCGCGTACATCCCCACGCGCTGGTAGATGTGCGCCGGCATGTGCACGATGTGCCCGGCCCCCGGCATCAGCCCCGGGAGCCGCCGCGCCGAGGGCAGCGCGCGCTCGGGGTGGTTGGAGGCCTCCACCGCGTGGATGTAGTAGTGGTTGGCGCCGGGGTGGTCGGGAGCCCGCGCGAGCACCGCCTCCAGCCGGGAGACGATCTCCTCCGTGCCCGGCGCCGGCTGGCCCTCCAGCGTCCACAGCTTCCAGGGGTTGAGGTCCATCAGCGACTCGGCGAAGAGCACCTGGACGTCGAGGTCCTCGGGGAAGCGCCGGGCCACGTCGCGCATGGCGGCGGCGTAGGCCTCGTTGAAGGGCTTCATCGCCACCGGGTCTCGGGGCTCCGGCCCGCCGTAGCGCCGGGCGAGCGCACCGATGAGGGCCTGCTCCACCGGAGTGGTCGCGGGGCGAGCGCCACCGCGCGTTGCAATCCCTCCCAGGCGGTCGCGGCGCGGTCGGGGAGCATGGGCACGTTGTAGTTGGGCCCGAGCACCAGGGCCACGCCCCAGAAGCACATCGCGCACGAGGGGTCGAGCTGGGCGGCCCGGGCGAACGAGCGCGCGGCCTCGTCATGGTTGAAGGCGTAGGTGAGCCGCAGGCCCTGGTCGAAGTACGCCTGGGCCTCCCTCGACGTCGTCGTCACCGGGTAGTGGTAGGTGCCGAGGTCGTCGAAGCTGAGCGCCCCCTCGGCGAGCGAGTCCAGGGACCTCATGCCCGGGGAGGACTGGGAGTGCTCTCCGCGGGTGGCCAGGGGCTGGGCCAGCGAGCCCTGTCCGAGTGGCAGGGCCAGCGCGAGGACGAGGAGCAGGGTGGGACGCATGGGAGCCTCCTGCGTGGAAGATTGAGCCGGAGGTCACTGGCTTCAATGCCCAGGGAAGGTGTCAAAGGACTCGTTCCCTGGGAAGGTGTCCAGGGAAGGTGTCAAAGGACTCGTTCCCCTCAGGGAAGGTGTCAGGGAAGGTGTCAAAGGACTCGTTCCGCCACCTCGGCTCTACGAGTCGTCTGACACCCTGGCTGCTGGCTGCGCTCCACGAGTCGTCTCTACGAGTCGTCTGACACCCTGGCTGCTCTACGAGTCGTCTGACACCCTGGCTGGAGTCGTCTCTACGAGTCGTCTGACACCCTGGCCAGTCGTCTGACACCCTGGCTGGCTGTTCAACCCGGGGCCTCCCTGGTAGATCCACGACCCCCGCCCAAGCGCAGAGGGAGGCACGTGGCCGAGCAAGTACCGTTTGGAGCCTTGTCGTTCGCAGAGAACCCTGAGCCGCGCTGCCCGTGCGTGCTGCTGTTGGACACCTCCAGCTCCATGAACGGGGCTCCCCTCGAGGCACTCAACACAGGGCTGCGCCAGTACCGCGACGAGCTGACCGCCGACAGCCTCGCCTCCAAGCGAGTGGAGGTGGCCGTGGTCACCTTCGGGGGCCAGGTGCGGACCCTGCACGACTTCTCCACCACCGAGTCCTTCTTCCCCCCTCGCTGGTGGCCGAGGGGAACACCCCCATGGGCGAGGCCATCCTCCGGGCCACGGACATGCTGACGGAGCGCAAGAGCCTCTACCGGCAGAACGGAATCCTCTTCTACCGGCCGTGGATCTTCCTCATCACGGATGGGGGCCCCACGGACGTGTGGCTGACCGCCGCCCAGCGCGTGCGCCAGGGCGAGGCCGCCAAGGCCTTCTCCTTCTTCGCCGTGGGGGTGGAGGGAGCCAACTTCGACGTGCTCAAGCAAATCTCCGTGCGGGAGCCGCTCAAGCTGGACGGCCTGCGCTTCCGAGACCTGTTCCAGTGGTTGTCCAACTCTCAGAAGGCCGTCTCCCGCTCGCAAACGACGGACGAGGTGCGGCTGGAGAACCCGGCGGCCCCTGGCGGCTGGGCCACCGTCTAGGAGTTGGAGAACGCCCACATGTGGAGGCTGCTCCAGCAGTCCCTGGAGGGGACTTCGCACCGGCGCTCGGCCACCCCGTGCCAGGACAGCTGCGCGGGCACGGTCACGAGTCCGGGGCAGGAGTGCTTTCTGGTGGTGGCGTGCGCCGACGGTGCGGGCAGTGCGGGGCTGAGCCAGGAGGGCTCGGCGCTGGCGTGCCGGCGCTTCGTCGAGCTGGCCCGCGAGGCGCTCGCGCGCGAGGGCGCGGAGGGACTGAGGAACCCGGAGGTGATTCGCGGCTGGTACCGGCAGGTGCGCCAGGCGCTGGAGGAGGAGGCCGCGAGGCGCGAGGTGTCGCCGCACGAGCTGTCCTGCACGCTGCTGACGGCGGTGGTGGGGGCGCACGGGTCCGTGTTCGCCCAGGTGGGGGATGGGGTCATCGTCGTGCGCCGGGGAGAGGACTACGTGCCCGTCTTCTGGCCCCAGGTGGGCCAGTACGCCAACAGCACCTGGTTCCTCACCTCGCGGGACATGGAGCAGGTGCTGGAGGTGACGTGCGGGGAGCCGGTGGACGAGGTGGCCCTGCTCACCGACGGGCTCCAGATGATGGCGCTCCACTTCGCCTCGCGCTCGGTGCACCGTCCCTTCTTCGAGCCCCTGTTCGCCACGCTGCGCGGGGCCGCGCACCCGGAGGAGCTGAGGGAGCCCCTGCGCGCGTTCCTGGACTCGCCCGCGGTCAACGAGCGCACGGATGATGACAAGACGCTCGTGCTGGCCGTCCGGGAAGGCAGCGGGTAGGCCGTGTCGCCATCGCCGCTCTTCAACTCGCGAGGTGAGCGGCTCGCCCTGGGTGCCGAGCTGGGCCGAGGGGGAGAGGGAGCGGTGTACTCCCTGCCGGGAGAGCCCCAGCGCGTGGCGAAGGTGTACCTGTCGACCCCCCCGGAGGAGCGAGGCCAGAAGCTGCTGTGGATGGCCGCCCATGTGCCGCCGGGAGTGGAGAAGCTGGCGGCCTGGCCGCTCGAGGTGCTGCACGAGGGCAGTGCCGGAGGTCCGGTGCGCGGCTTCACCATGGCCCGGGTGAGCGGCTTCAAACCCATCCACCTGCTGTACTCCACGGCGAGCCGCCGCAAGGAGTTCCCCACCGCGGACTGGTCCTTCCTGGTGCAGACGGCGCTCAACTGCGCGAGCGTCTTCGCGGAGTTGCACGCCGTCGGCCACCTGGTGGGGGACGTCAACGAGAGCAACCTGCTGGTGTCCCCGCTGGACGCCACGGTGCGACTGATTGACTGCGACTCGTTCCAGCTCCGGGCGGACAGCCGGGTGTACCGCTGCGACGTGGGCGTGCCGCTCTTCACGCCGCCCGAGCTCCAGGGACAGGCCTTCGCGGGGCTGGAGCGGACCGACTCGCACGAGGGCTTCAGCCTGGCGGTGCTGCTCTTCCACCTGCTCTTCCTGGGACGCCATCCCTTCACCGGCGTCTTCACCGGGCAGGGGGAGATGACGCCGGAGCGGGCCATCCGCGAGTTCCGCTTCGCCTACGGGCGCGACGCGAGGGCGCTGCAGATGGCGCCGCCCGCCATCCACCTGCCGCTGACCACGCTTCCCCCGGAGCTGGTGGGGCTCTTCGAGCAGGCCTTCGCCCCGGAGGCGCCGCGGACGGGGCGGCCTGGGGCCTCGGCGTGGCTCCAGGCCCTGCAAGGGCTGGCGAGCGCGCTGCGCACGTGCCCCCAGGTGCCCACGCACAAGTATTCGCAGCACCTGGAGGCCTGCCCGTGGTGCGAGATGAGGGTCACGCGTGGAGTGGCCTTCTTCACCGCGCCGGGGAACCACACGCCAGGGCCGCTGGTCTTCACGTGCGGTTTCCCGGACATCGAGCCGCTGTGGCTCGAGTCGCAACGGCTGCTGTGGCCGAACCTGGTGACGCCGGCGCCGGAGGGGCCGATACCCGCGCTGGCGGAGCAGCTGCCGAAGGATGTCCAGGACGAGGTGGATGAGGCACGGCGGGCGAGCCTGGCCATGCTGGTGGGGGGCGTGCTGGCCACGGTGGGCTGGTGGGTGCTGCTGTTGGTGTCCTCGAAGGTGGGGCAGGTGGTGCTGGTGTCGGCGTGTACGCTGCTGGCGAGCGCCTCGGTGCTGTGGTGGAGGGCCCGGAGGGACTTGCGGCTCCCGTCGCTGATGGCCGAGCAGCAGCGGTTGCTCCAGCAGGCGGAACCGGGCCTGACCGCGGCACGGGCCGAGTACGAGCGCTTCCTGGAGGAGCTGAACCGGCTGTCGGAGCGGGCGCTCCAGCCGATGCTCGGGCTGAGGGAGGAGTACGGCAGGCTCCAGCCGGAGTACGAGGCCGAGCAGCAGCGGCAGCTCCAGCATCGCGAGACGCTCCAGCGCGAGCAGTTCCTGCGCAACACGCTCATCGAGGATCAAGAGATCAAGGGGGTCAAACAGGGGCTGAAGGGCAACCTGGTGCGCTACGGAATCGAGTCCGTGTACGACGTGCTGAAGGAGGACGTGACGCAGGTGCCGGGCTTCGGAGCGGTGCGCTCGGCGAAGCTGGTGGCGTGGGCGAAGGAGGTGGAGAAGGGCTTCCGGTTCGATCCAGGCCTGGCGGTGGGAGAGGCGGAGCGACGGGCCTTGAGCGCCCACTTCCAGCAGCGCAAGGCGTCCTTGAGGTCGAGGATGGAAGCGGAGGTGGCGCGGCTGCGGACGTGGTCGCAGGAGCTGGTGAAGCGCTCGCGGCAGCTTGCGGCGAAGGTGGAGAAGGCACAGCAGATGAAGACGAAGGCCACGCTGTGGCTGCCCGCGACACAGTCGGCGGTGGAGGCCGCGCTGAAGCCGCCCGTCTGGGAGGATCGGCGCTACGTGCTGGGACTGGTGGCGGCGGTGGTGCTCGGAGGGCTGGTGGGCCTGGTGACGAGGGGCTCAGGCGGGACGGAGCCGGAGCCCGTGGCACCCCCGCCGGCGGTGCTGGAATAGAGTGGCCCCCCGGGAAGGTGTCCCGAGAAGGTGTCAAAGGAGTCGTTCCCCCCGGAAGGCTCCGGCGGGAAGGTGTCAAAGGACTCGTTCCCCTCCGGGAAGGTGTCCTCCGGAAGGTGTCAAAGGACTCCGGAAGGTGTCCCGGGAAGGTGTCAAAGGACTCGTTCTCCGGGAAGGTGTCCGGGAAGGTGTCAAAGGACTCGTTCCTCCGGGAAGGTGTCAAAGGACTCGTTCCGGCTCCGGGAAGGTGTCCGGGAAGGTGTCCCGGGAAGGTGTCCGGGAAGGTGTCAAAGGACTCGTTCCAACACCTCGCCCCCTACGAGTCGTCTGACACCCTGAGCAGCGGAGCCCCCCTACGAGTCGTCTGACACCCTGAGCGGAGCGGCCCCTACGAGTCGTCTGACACCCTGAGCGACACCCTGAGCAGCTACGGCAAGGGAATGTCGAGGATGACCACGCCACGCGCGGGGACCTGGACCGAGAAGCGCGCCGTGCTGGGGCCAGTTGGGAAGGTGGGGGTCTTGGGCACGAACGAGCTGGTGGGGGAGGCCAGGGGCGCGTTCCAGCCACTGGCGCTGGTGCTCCAGCGCTCCCAGGTGAGGGTGCTCGAGCCAATGCCAAAGTCCGCCAGGTTCAGGTCCAGCATCTGCGAGGACTCGGAGAAGTTGAGCAATGTCACCGCCAGGCTGCGGCTGGGCATGACGCGGTAGGAGGCGAAGGCGCGCAGGGAGGGCCCGCTGGTGGTGGAGCCCGAGGGCAGAGCCTCCCACCAGCAGGTGTCCGCGGTGCCAGAGACAGGCTCGATGCAGCCGCTGCCCACCGGGCCGCTCACCGAGAACCGGGGGCTGCCCACCACCGGCACGGACAGCACCTTGCCCTGCTGCGCAAAGGCTTGCTTCAACAGGTGGTAGGCCGAGGTGGGGGTCGGTGAAATGACGCCCGCGCACACGTCCCCCGGGTCCACCAGGCGGTTCCACTTGCCCAGCGCATCCCAGAACCATAGCCCGTCCGCCCCCTCGGTGATCAGGTCGAAGTAGTGGTGGAGCAGCAGCAGCGCCACGCCTTTGTCATGCCAGCCAGACTCCCACAGGCCCCCGGTGTCGTTGGAATCGAAGAGCAGGCCGTACTCGGTGACATAGACAGGCTTGCCGGCCGCGCCCGGGTAGGCGGCCAGCTTGGAACGGGTCTCCGCCACGGTGCTCACCAGAATCCTGGTAGGCCAGCGAGCGCTCCACGCCGCCCGCATAGAACTCGGGCGAGCCCGTGCTGTTGAGCCGCGGCACCAGCGGCGCATAGTCATGGATGATGAAGAAATCGAAGCTGCTCAGGGAGCAGTAGGACGCCACCTGGGAGAAGAAATCGTCGGTGCGGAAGAAGGAAATGTCTTCGTTCGAGCCGTGCTCGTAGAGAACCAGGCCCACCCGGGCGGTGTCATCGGCGGCATGCACCTCGGCGGCGTAGCTGCACGCGCGCTGGGCATAGGGCACCCCGCTGCCTGAGATATAGTCCAAGCCGGGCACCGTCTCCGGGATATAGACCTCGTTGCCGGCCTCCCAATGCGTGCCAGACAGGCCTCGGGCGAGATAGTCCGCCACCCAGTTCCCATTCATGCCCGCGGGCACCCAGGAGGCGTAGGTGGGGTTGCCTCGCATGTAGACATTGCCGGTGGTCATCAGCGCCGGCCGGCCGAGCGCATCATGGAAGTTCCACCAGTCCGACCACAGCACGTCCGCGTTGAGCCGGAAGCCAGGATTGCGCGCCCAGGAAATCCAGCTCTTCTTCGGCCCGTGGTCGTAAGAGTTGGCATCCATGCCGCCGGCGATGCGCACCGAGCCCAGGCCGAGCGACCCCATGAGTGCACGGAAGGTCGCATCGGTGTCGACGTCATAGAAGCCCTCCTCGGGACAGGTGCACCCATCCCAGCAGGTGAGGCCGCTGCCAATGATATGGAAGTTGAGCCCACGGTGCATCGGCGTCAGCTTGGGGGCCGTGCCAAAGTCATTCGCATCCACGGTGATGCTGGGGTTGCCCAGGGCGGCGCGCTGCTCCAGCAGCGGTGCCCCTGGCTCCGCCTCTTCGGTGGAGAGACAGGCTGAAGCGAGCACGGCAAAGCCTGGCATGAGCAGACGCCAGGAGCGAGGCATGTCCATGGTGAGACTCCGGGGGTGACAGGGTAAAGGCCAATGTGCCCGCGGGCCCTGCGCCGCAGCTGACGGCCAGCCCTGGTTGTCAGGCCCACAGCTCAAGCAGAAAGGGCTGGATGTCCGTCACAGTGGGCATTATCGACATTACCGGATTTTCCTGGATTTCTCCACCAAGGGGGCGTAATTTTCCGGAAACAGTGCGCTCCGCCCGTCGGAGAGCGCCCAAGACACAGGGGGAGCAGAGCATGGACAAGGTGACGTTGGCTTGGCAGAGGCTTGGGAGGCCGTTGGCGCTGGTGGTGCTCGGGGCGATGGGGTGCATGACGAACCCGAACAACGGCACCACCATCAGCGGCTCGGCGGAGGGCGACACGCAGACCTTCAGCGGCTATTACAACGAGCCCAACATCCCCATCGAGGTGCAGATCCTCTACAAGCCGGATGCGGACCCCACGGTGTCCAGCAATTGGAAGACGGTGGGGACGGCGGTGTCGTCCTCCTCGCCCACGAGCTGGAACGATCCGGACCCGCTCTACGCCTGGAGCCTGAGTGCGGTGCCGGTGCCAGTGGGGTACTCGCTGCGCTGGCCTGCGGGCGGAGTGGCGCGCATCCGGGCCGTTGCCCACGATCCGGACGGAGACATGAACGTCTATGTCTTTGACGACGACTACAACAGCTGTCTCGGCGAGAACCTCGACGAGTCGTGGAAGACGATTGGCTCGCGGTGCGCCACGCCCTACGCCATTGAAGGGGCCACGGTGCAGGTGTCCACCTCACCGACCCCTACCGATTCAGGACGGACCAACCCGCCCTACCTGAGCCGCCTGGGGGTGGGGACGCCGACGGAGACGGCTCAGTACTACACCACCATCAATGCCCCAGCCACGCTGGCCGCCTTCCGGCTCAAGTATGGCTTCAACCTGCTGGTCACGGACCAGGTGAGCGCCATCTTCTACAACAACGGAGACCTGGGGCTGGCGCGCTCCATGCGCTGCAAGTCCTTCAGCAGCTCCTCCGGCACGGGGCAGGCCTGCTACGTGGCCAACTACGGCCGGGACTCGACGGGCAAGGTGGTCTTCGGTCTGGACGCCAACGCAGCCCTCACCCAGGCCATCAACAACACCAACCCCATTGCCACGGTGGCCATGGTCTACACGCCCCCCATCACCGCGCCCAACAGTATCCAGTTCATCGTGTATGACGGGAGCGGCAACCTGACCAACGAGGCTCCGCTGGACAGCACGGGCTACAACACCTCGGTGCCGCAGAACTGCATGTCCTGCCATGCCATTGCCGGCGCCTACAACACGGCGACCAACGAGGTCACCGGCGCCCACTTCCTGCCCTTTGATGTCTTCAGCTTCAAGTACTCCACCACCGCGGGCTACACCTACGCGGACCAGGAGGAGAAGCTGCGCAAGCTCAATGCCCATGCGCTGGCGGCTGGTGCCAACACGGCCATTACCGACATGATCAACGGCATGTACGGGGGCAACGTGAACGACCCGGCCGCGGTGGCCGTGGACACCTATATCCCCGCCGGCTGGCAGGACAGCAGTGCGTCCAAGAAGCTCTACAACAACGTGGTCAAGCCCTACTGCCGCACCTGCCACGTCGCGGCGGACAGCGCTCCGTATAACTGGACGCAGTACAGCGACTTCACCAGCCTCTCGAGCATCATCAAGAGCGATGTGTGTGACCAGAACACCATGCCGCACGCGGAGCGCACCCTGCGGCTGTTCTGGCAGAGCCCGGCGCGAGCCCACCTCATCGCCGGACTGGGGCTGAAGACCGCCTGCAAGCCCATTCCGTAGCAGCCGGGAAGGTGTCCGGGACGGTGTCAAAGGACTCGTTTTCGACCCTACCCATTTTTCCGAGGTCCGAAGGGGCAGGCCCACCTTGGCCGGCAAAAGGGGAGGTGACTGAGCTAAGCTGTCACCTCCCTTTACGGAGGTCGGATGAACCGTTTTCTCACGGGTGTGATGCTGACAGGTGCGATGCTCCTCGGTGCGTGCGGAGGCGTGGAGACGTCGCCCGGCGATGACGTGCAACTCGACACGGTGGAGCAGGGCATCGCGCCGCTGGATTGCGGCGTGGAGCCGAACCAGTACGTCACGTACTACAGCAACTCCACGAGGACCGTGGAGGTAGGCCGCCGGGATTGCACCTGCGACGGCAACGCCATCTACTACGGGGAAGTGACCCCCTGGTATCGCGCGTTCAGCTACAACGTCTGCGGGTAACCACGACAGAGCCGGGTCCAGCTCCGGAAAGGTGTCAAAGGACTCGTTCCGACATCTCGCCCCCTACGAGTCGTCTGACACCCTGTGCGCGGGCCCTCGTCGTCCTGAGCGCTCAGCTCGGGGGCGGGATGTTCTGGTTCACGTGGAAGAGGTTCGTCGGATCATACCGGCCCTTCACCTCCACCAGCCGGTCGTAGTTCTCCCGGTACGTGGCCCGCACCCGCTCGCTCCCCTCCTGCATCATGAAGTTCACGTAGGCGCCCCCCGCTGAGTAGGGGTGCACCGCGTCCCAGTACTCCTTCGTCCAGGCGGTGATGAGCGCCGCGTTCTCTGGCGACGCATCCACCCCGACGATGACTTCGGACCACAGGACGTCACGGTAGGCGAAGGCCGTGTCCTTCACCCCCACCCGGTGTACCGCTCCATCGACGGGGTAGAGGTGCATGCTGGAGAGCGGCGTGGGCAGCCGCTCGGCGAACTCGAGGTGCCGTGCGATGGCCTCGTCCCCCAGCTCGCGGACGAAGTCGGCCCGCCAGTACCACTGCAGGCCCTTCGGGTAGAACACATCGAACATGCTCTGCAGGGCGGGGTAGGGCATCGCCTGGATGCCGACGAGCGCCGGCCGGCCGAACTCCCGGATGGGCTTGAATATCTCGTCCGCCCGCTCCGGCGGCCCCGTGTAGCACCACACGATAGCGCAGACCTTCTCCAGTTGGAGGGACTCGGGGAAGGGCGCCACCGGCGGCACCGTCATGAAGGCGAGGAAGCCGTTGAGCTCCTCCGGCGCCTGGGGCAGGAATTCGCGATACCAGCGCATCACCTCCGCGGCCTGGTCCAGCGGCCACAGGGTCAGGCCGCCGACGATGATGCCCACCGGCTGCAGCTTGAAGAGGAAGGAGGTGACGACGCCGAAGTTGCCGCCTCCGCCCCTCACCGCCCAGAAGAGGTCCGGGTGCTCCCGCTCGCTGGCCGTCACGAAGCGCCCGTCCGCCAGCACCATGTCCACCGCGAGCAGGTTGTCGATGCTCAGGCCATACTTGCGGGTGAGGTGCCCGGTGCCCCCGCCCAGAGTCAGGCCGGCCACGCCCGTCGTCGAGAAGATGCCCGAGGGCGTCGCCAGGCCAAAGGCATGCGTCGCGTGGTCCACGTCGCCCCAGACAGCCCCGCCCTCGACACGGACCGTGCGGGCCGAGGGGTCCACGTGCACGCCCCGCATCAGCGACAGGTCGATGACCAGGCCGTTGTCACAGACTCCCAGCCCCCCGCCGTTATGGCCGCCGCCGCGGATGGCCACCGTCACCCGGTGCTCGCGAGCGAAGTCCACCGCCGCCAGGACGTCCGCCACGTCGAAGCAGCGGGCGATGAGCGCCGGGTGCTTGTCAATCATTCCGTTGTAGACGCGACGGACGGTGTCGTACTCCTCGTCGCGAGGCTGAATGAGTGGTCCTCGTAGGCGAGCCCGTAGGGCCTCGCTGGCGGCAGGAGCCACGCCTGGCGCCGCCCCCCCATTGGTGCTGATTTCTTCGGTCATCGTGCGCGCTCCCTTCTGCTGCTCGAAGGTAGGTCGCGTCGGAGACACCGCTTCGCCTCAGGCAAGGCAGCCCTCCCTCCCCTGCCTGTCCGGGAAGGTCCCGGGGAGGTGTCAAAGGACTCGCTCCGACACCTTGCGCCCTACGAGTCGTCTGACACCCTGGCCGGACACCCTGGCCGGCCTCACGTTCCACTTCCGAGGCGCTACGGAGACGTGAAGACGTTGAGGCGCTACGGAGACGTGAAGACGTTGATGAAGTAGTACTCGGTGGAGTACGGCGACCGATACCGACTGCCTACGTCCCCGGCACCGTCGCAGCCCGTCGTCGGCGCGATTCCCCCCACGGTGTCGAGCCGGAGCAGGTAGCCCGTCTGGGTGCCGTCGGACAAGGTCCTCGAGAACACTTCGGACGGGATGCCCTGATCAACGCGTGCGGCCTGGGCCACGCGCAGGAGGGGGATGTTGCTCGACCCATTGGGGACCGAGGCCTCGATGACACCGATGAAGAGGGTCTGGCCGAGGGTGGGCGAGCCTTGGTTGAGCGCGGGCGCGGAGACACGCCACGAGGGGCCCGTCGGTGGCGTGCCGGTAGGCGGGCCGTAGTCGATGCCTCCCGGGTAGCGGAAATGATCGATCACGAGCAGCTCCAGCCCCGAGACGGGCTGGGTGGTGATGGGCTCGAGGCCTGCCTCGGGTTGGAGGAGGACCCAGGCGAAGCTGCTACCGTTCTGGCGGCACTCGTAGACCTGGGCCGCCGGCGCCGAGCGCGTGTAGTCCGGAGGGACGGTCGTGGTGCTGGTGCCAAGGGGAGGTGGGTCCGAAGGAGTGGGGAGGGTGCGGTAGGCCGCGACGATGCGTGCGGAGGGCCGCGAGTCGGAAGGGCGGCTGAGGAGCTCGCGGAGGTTGTACGGTACGCCTCCGAGCGTCACCCGTAGCAGCTCATCCGGTGCACTGGCTGGCAGGCTGGTGGGAGCGTACTGGGCAATCTGCTGCAGGGCCTGGGTGGCCAGCTCCGAGTCCGATGGCTTGTCTGGCTCATCGTCGCACCCCACGAGAGCAGAGGCCGCGAGCGCGAGCACGACACGGAAGCAAGAGGCTTTCATCGTCCTTCTCCTTGGGAAGACCGGGGGACGTCGCAGTCTCCCAGGAGAGGTTCATTCGCACTCTCGCTCCCGACCGTGTTCGCCCGCGAGGCAACCTTCTTCTCCGTGGACTGTTTGCAAGACGATCGGGCAATTGCCCTTCGGGATGGCTGGGAAGGTGTCAAAGGACTCGCTCCGCCAACAATCAACATTCCAACCACAACGTTTGTTTTTCCGGTGTCAGGGGGCCCCTCCCTCCAGGCCCGGTTTGCTGGAAACGGACTGCCCTTGGGTCCGCTGCCGCTCCGGAGCCGGCGTCCCTAGCGTTTTCGACGGACTCGTTGGACTCTTACGGGTGAGCTGTGTGCGGGCAACGGGCTGGCGACGCTCATTCCGCTGACGGTCACAAACGCAGTGCTGTCACTCTGCCGTGTTGTGCTCCATCGGCTCAGGAAGAAGATCCGGCCCGGACCTGGGCCCTGAGGAATAGATCTGCTTCACTGCCTTCCCTGCGCGCGCTCCGGGGGCTTGCCGCTCCTGTGGCCATCACACGCAAGGGAGGAAGCAATGAAGAACATGGACCAGCGGCTTTCGGGTACGTCGTGGGGCAGGGACCGCTTTTGGATGGCCCTGACCGTGGCAGTGGGGCTCTCGTCGAGCGGCTGCGGCCCTGGCGCCGCCGAGTCCGACACGAGCGAGCTCGGGGGGGCCCAGTCGAGCCTGCTCTCGGGCTACGAGGTCGTCACGAGCGAGACCCAGGTCGACAGCAACTCGAGCAAACAGCTCCGCGTGGCATGCCCGACGGGAAGGAAGGCGCTCAGCGGAGGGTGGAGCGTGCTCGACAGCACCGGTGGCATCCTCGAGGGGAGCGCCACGTATTCCGCGCCGAGCTGGGATGGCACCGAGTGGATGGTGAATGCCAGGAACCTGAGCACCTATGCTTCGACCTGGAAGCTGCAAGTCCGGGTGCTGTGCGCCAGCGCGCTCACCGGCTACGAAGTGGTGCCCTTCGAGACCGCGGTCGACTCGGTGGCGGGGAAGCAATTGCAGATGAGCTGCCCGGCGGGAAAGAAGGCGCTCGGGGCGGGGTGGAGCGTGCTCGACAGCACCAACATCATCCTCGAGGGGGAGGCGCTCTACTTCGGACCGAGCTACGACGGCTCGGGCTGGCTCGTGAATGCTCGCAACACGTCCAGCTTCGCATCGAGCTGGAAGCTCAAGGGGCAGCTCTTGTGCGCGCTAGAGAGCAGCCTCTCGGGCTACGAGGTCGTCACCACGGAGAGTCCCGTGGACGGCACGTCGTGGAAGCAGGTGCAGGCGGCCTGCTCCACCGGAAAGAAGGCGCTCGGAGCGGGGTGGGGCGTCTCGACAGCACCAGTGGCATCCTCGACGGCGCGGCGCTGCACTTCGAGTCCGGATACGATGGGAGCACCTGGCTCACCAACGCGAAGAACCACAGCACGTACGCGCCGAGCTGGAAGCTCTGGGTGCGTCTGATTTGCATGTAGCGAGGTGGTGCCTTTCGACACCTCGCCCCCTCTCGTCGTCCGACCCCCTGGCTGGAGCGCTCAGCTCGGGGGCGGGATGTTCTGGTTCACGTGGAAGAGGTTCGTCGGATCATACCGGCCCTTCACCTCCTCCAGCCGGTCGTAGTTCTCCCGGTACGTGGCCCGCACCCGCTCGGTCCCCTCCTGCATCATGAAGTTCACGTAGGCGCCCCCCGCTGAGTAGGGGTGCACCGCGTCCCAGTACTCCTTCGTCCAGGTGGTGATTCGCTCCGCGTTCTCTGGCGAGGCATCCACCCCGACGATGACCTCGGACCACAGGACGTCACGGTAGGCGAAGGCCGTGTCCTTCACCCCCACCCGGTGCACCGCTCCATCGACGGGGTAGAGGTGCATGCTGGAGAGCGGCGTGGGCATCCGCTCGGCGTACTCGATGTGTCGCGCGATGGCCTCGTCCCCCAGCTCGCGGACGAAGTCGGCCCGCCAGTACCACTGCAGGCCCTTCGGGTAGAACGCATCGAACAGGCTCTGCAGGGCGGGGTAGGGCATCGCATGGATGCCGACGAGCGCCGGCCGGCCGAACTCCCGGATGGGCTTGAACGTCTCGTCCGCCCGCTCCGGCGGCCCCGTGTAGCACCACACGATGCCGCAGACCTTCTCCAGTTGGAGGGACTCGGGGAAGGGCGCCGTCGGCGGCACCGTCAGGAAGGCGAGGAAGCCGTTGAGGTCCTCCGGCGCCTGGGGCAGGAATTCGCGATACCAGCGCATCACCTCCGCGGCCTGGTCCAGAGGCCACAGGGTCATGCCGCCGATGATGTTGTTCACCGGCTGCAGCTTGAAGAGGAAGGAGGTGACGACGCCGAAGTCCGCCTCCGCCCCTCACAAAAAATTCTTTTCCTTTCTAACTCAACTATCATCATTTCATTCTTATCCATACTTCTATTATTATTTTATTATTTATAATATTATACACGCAAGAATAAAGCAATGAAGAACATGACCAGCGGCTTTCGGGTACGTCGTGGGTCAGGGACCGCTTTTGGATGGCCCTGACCGTGGCAGTGGGGCTCTCGTCGAGCGGCTGCGGCCCTGGCGCCGCCGAGTCCGACACGAGCGAGCTCGGGGGGTCCAGTCGAGCCTGCTCTCGGGCTACGAGGTCGTCACGAGCGAGACCCAGGTCGACAGCAACTCGAGCAAACAGCTCAGCGTGGCATGCCCGACGGGAAGGAAGGCGCTCAGCGGAGGGTGGAGCGTGCTCGACAGCACCGGTGGCATGCTCGAGGGGAGCGCCACGTATTCCGCGCCGAGCTGGGATGGCACCGAGTGGATGGTGAATGCCAGGAACCTGAGCACCTATGCTTCGACCTGGAAGCTGCAAGTCCGGGTGCTGTGCGCCAGCGCGCTCACCGGCTACGAAGTGGTGCCCTTCGAGACCGCGGTCGACTCGGTGGCGGGGAAGCAATTGCAGATGAGCTGCCCGGCGGGAAAGAAGGCGCTCGGGGCGGGGTGGAGCGTGCTCGACAGCACCAACATCATCCTCGAGGGGGAGGCGCTCTACTTCGGACCGAGCTACGACGGCTCGGGCTGGCTCGTGAATGCTCGCAACACGTCCAGCTTCGCATCGAGCTGGAAGCTCAAGGGGCAGCTCTTGTGCGCGCCAGAGAGCAGCCTCTCGGGCTACGAGGTCGTCACCACGGAGAGTCCCGTGGACGGCACGTCGTGGAAGCAGGTGCAGGCGGCCTGCTCCACCGGAAAGAAGGCGCTCGGAGCGGGGTGGGGCGTGCTCGACAGCTCCAGTGGCATCCTCGACGGCGCGGCGCTGCACTTCGAGTCCGGATACGATGGGAGCACCTGGCTCACCAACGCGAAGAACCACAGCACGTACGCGCCGAGCTGGAAGCTCTGGGTGCGTCTGATTTGCATGTAGGGCCCTCTTCCGGAGTGAGGGACCCCGCGCGTGTCGAGGTCGTGCCTTTCGACACCTCGCCCCCTCTCGTCGTCCGACCCCCTGGCTGGAGCGCTCAGCTCGGGGGCGGGATGTTCCGGGAAGGTGTCAAAGGACTCGTTCCGACACCTCGCCCCTACAAATCGTCTGACACCCTGGCTGGCCCCCTACGAGTCGTCTGACACCCTGGCTGGGCTGGACACCCTGGCTAGCCTCCGTCACCTCCTCCGCCTCCGTCACCTCCTCCGCCTCCGTCACCTCCTCCGCCGTCACTGCCTCCATCAGGGCAGTTACACCGGCGCCCTTCCGGATCGGAAGGAGTGTGGTCCCGCATCTGCTTGAACCGGTACTGGTTCTTGTAGCCCTGGAAGGCGGCGCTGACGTCGGCGTTGATGGCGCGGAAGTTCACCGTCTGAGCGATCGTCACCTGGAGGTTGGCATTGAGAGTGGTCACCCAGAACACGAACCGAGGCTCGCACTCGCCGGGCTGCGCGCCGCACCGCTGGTGGCTGTGCTGGACGCTCCTGTTCTCGGTCGACTTGACGGTAATCGACCCAGACGCATCCGTCGTCCCTTTGTTTCCCTCGATGTCGTAGTTCACCTTCACGGTCAGGCTCGTGCCGCACTCCACGAGCGGCAGATCGGAGAACTCCCGGGTCGGACAGTTGAGCCCGCCGCCCACCACCTCTCCCGCCGCCGGCTCGGGCGCAATCTGCCCAGTGGAGCGGCAGCGCACGATGGCGTTCTCGATGGCCTTGTCTATCTCCTCGATGGAGGATGCCGGAGCGGTGGTGCAGACCGCGGCGGCGCTCAGCGCGCCCAGGGCGCACAGGGCCGCCAGGCGCATGAAGGTATGACGCTGGGTTGGTTTCACCATGGGGGTCCTCGTCTCGCAGACGCTCAGGGGCCGGACAGCCGCTCGACCTGGATTTCTTCCCGCAGGGGGTCGGAGAGCACCTGGGCCAGGGTCGCGCCGCGGTCCGGCAGCACTCGCAGCACACAGCGCTTCGTCTCGAGGACCCCCAGCCGTGAGTTGAAGCGGCCCTCACAGAGGCCATACGGGGTCCACTCGTGGGTCAACCACTCCAAGTTCCGCAGGGAGTCGGCTGCGCCGTCGCCCCAGAACTGGGACGCGAAGTCCCTCACGGCCCGGTTCTCGGGGATGCGAAAGGCGAGGCTCGTCGTATAGGCAACCTGGTGGGAGCCCACGCCGTCGATGCGGGTGGTCCTCCGGCTCTGGAGGGTCACCTCATTGCCCACGTGCGTCTCCGAGACGTGCTGTCTCCCCACGCGCGGCGCCGCGGGAAAGGGCGGCAGCGCGAGGATGGCTGCATTCTCCTGGACGACCGTGTTCGCCTCGTTCGTCTCGCACAGTCTCCACGGATGAAACCTGTAGAAGGTCGCCTCGAGCCCGTCTCCACTCACCAGGACACGCTGCTTGCCGTCGAGGGTGACGCTGACGACGGCGCGCGTCGTGGTGGGTCCCCCTGGCGCGTCGAAGCCCGAGGTGCGGGTGATGGAGTAACGGAAGGTCCCCGCCTTGTGGTCCCAGCGGAGATGCCCGCCCCCCCTGGCGGCCTCGAGCACCGCGGCCTCCGCGTCCAGCGGTTGCTCTGCCTCGAGTTCCCCGGAGGGGTCGCTGGAGCACCCGAGCGCCACGAGCATCGCGGCCCATGACAGCCCACAGGCCCACCTGCTCCACGAATGGGTTCTTCTCATTTCCCACCTTCCATTCCGGCCGCTCCGCGCGCGGGGCGAGGGAGTGGCGCAGGCGGCTTCTGGCGCCAAGCCTTTCAAGGACCTCGCCCTGTCATCCGCTGGAATTCACGGGGAGCAGTACCGGGAACGGGGTGCGCGCGATACTGGCTGCCAGTGCAGGCAACTGTCTCGGCCAGCACGCCCGGCGCATAGGCCCGGGAAGGTGTCCCCGGGAAGGTGTCCCCCGGGAAGGTGTCAAAGGACTCGTTCCGACACCTCGCCCCCTACGAGTCGTCTGACACCCTGGCTGGTGGAGCTGGAGCCATCCGTTCAGGGGGACTGCGGTGCGCGCCACCGCCGCCGCAGCAGGTGCAGGGCCACCTGCAATGGCATGCGCCAGGTCATGGCAGCCAGCAGTGGCAGGGCACGGCCCTGTGTCCAGTCCGGGCAGCGCCGCATATAGCGCTGGTAGAGGGGCCGGGCCTGCTGGCGCGCGAGCCAGCGCTCAGAGGGAGTCCGGGGGAGCGTAGGCATGGAGACGTGGCGCGCCCGCGGATCCCAGCGCTCACCGGCCAGGTGCTCGCGCATCCACTCGAGCAGGTGGGTGGCGAGGGGTGGGGCCTCTGTATCGCCATACAGCCAGAGCGGCGGCAAGAAGCGCTCGATCATCAACGCACTGGTGGGGTAGCCGATGCCCCCCAGGAAGATGCGGGCGCCGCGCTGCCGAGGCGGCATGTGCCACAGGGCGTGCAGCACGATGCGCAGACAGAACCAGGGCACCACCGGCGAGCCCCGCAGCCGCGCGTCTACGATACCGTACTCTGGCAGGAGCAGCCTGTAGTGCTGTCCCTCGAAGGTGCCGTCATGGAAGGACATGACGGTGATTCCGCACAGCACCCCATCCGCACTCCACAGCCGCACCACGCTCGTGCATCGACGGCACAAGCGGCAGAAGCGGGCGAAGTCCTCCTCCGGTGGCACATGAGGCTTGAGCGGAAGGATGCCGATCCGGAAGCACCACATCTCCCGCAGTTCCTGCTCGCTGAGCGCCTCGCCATGGCTCAGCAGCAGCCTGATGGGGCCACGCAGCGGAGTGGCCTGGCCACGGGCCTGGATTGGCGTGGCTTGTGACATGCCCTGCATGATCACTGACCCTGGCTGCCGCCGCCAGCGCGTGGCTGCCGAGGGCCGGGAAGGTGTCCGGAGAAGGTGTCAAAGGACTCGTTCCGACACCTCGCCCCCTACGAGTCGTCTGACACCCTGGCCGGACACCTCGGCCCCCTACGAGTCGTCTGACACCCTGCCGGACACCCTGCCGGTCTGGCCGGTCCGGTCTGGCCGGTCTGACACCCTGGCCGAGCCCCGTACGAGTCGTCTGACCCCCTGGCCGGACACCCTGGCCAGGGCCGGCCGGGCCGGGCCCCCTACGAGTCGTCTGACACCCCGGCGGAGGCCGGGACACCCTGGCCGAGGCCCCTTACGAGTCGTCTGACACCTTGGCCGGACACCCTGGCCGGGGGGGCCCCTTACGAGTCGTCTGACACCTTGGCCGGGTCTGACACCTTGGCCGCCGGCAGACCACCTGCCCCCACACGTCCGGCCCCCTGCGTCATCCGCCGCAACCATGGGCTCCAAGGGCTCGGAATCCCTGGGCTTTTTTGGGCTGCGTCGTTTGCTGGATGGAGGGACATGGCGCCCGGAGCTACCTGGATAGCGAACAAAAGGAGAACCGCCATGTCGAACCTTCCCCTACATCCCGCCCTGGTCCATCTGCCGCTGGGCCTCGCCTTCGTCCTCCCCCTGCTGGCGTTGGGGCTCACCATCGCCGCGCTGCGCGGCCGCTGGTCCCCCGGCGCCTGGGCCGTACTGGTGGGCCTGCTGGTCCTGACCGTGGGCGGCGGCATGGCCTCCATGGGGACGGGCGAGCAACAGGAAGAAGTGGTGGAGCGTGTGGTCCCCGAGTCGGTCATCGAGCAGCACGAGGAGCGGGCGGAAGCCTTCGTCTGGACGACGGGGGCCGTGCTGGCGCTCGCGCTCGGGGCGCTCGTCCTGAAGAAGGAGGGGCCGCGGCGGGTGCTCGCCACCGGCGTGACGGCCGGCACGGTGGCCATGGCGCTGCTCGCGGTGTGGACCGGCCACTCGGGGGGGGCGCTGGTGTACTCGCACGGCGCCGCCTCCGCCTACACCACCGCTCGGCCCTGACTCCCTTCACCCCAAAACCACCCCAAGGAGACTCCCATGTCGAAGCGTGGT
This sequence comes from uncultured delta proteobacterium, assembly GCA_963771175.1. GTDB lineage: Bacteria > Myxococcota > Myxococcia > Myxococcales > Myxococcaceae > Archangium. Next base: position 16,507 of record CAVYSY010000049.1, on the reverse strand, counting down.
GCACTCATCCTGTCTGTCATCCTGACGGCGTTCATCCTGGTCCTCATCGGTGGAGTGGTGGCCCGCGTCCTGCCCGCCAACGCCCCTGTGTCCGAGGCCACTCCTCCTCCCTCCACCCAGGAGGCCCGGCCCGCTCCAACGAACGAGCGGGAGCCACCCCGGCCCGCCGCTCCAGCGCTGACACCGGAGCAGGCCGTGGCCATCGCCTCGAGCTTCGTTCCCGGCGCGAGCCCCGCTGGCGCGCCGGAGCTGGTCTCCCTCGAGGGGACGCTCGCCTACGAGGTCCGCCTGAACCGGGGCCACGTCTACCTCGACGCGAACAGTGGCCGGCTGCTCCAGGACGGTACGCGCCGCACCGGGGGCTCGCAGCGCCGGTGGGAGGACGATGACGAGGACGACGAGCACGAGGAGCACGAGCACGAGAAGCATTCCCGCGACCGACCGCGCCGCGAGCACGCCTCCGAGCGCCACGAGTACCACGAAGACGTCTGAGGAGACTTCCGATGAAGCCAGCCACCCCCGCGCGCTCGCCGAGCCGCTCGTTCCTGGAGATGAAGGTGCTGCTCACCGCGGCCTCCGTGGCGGCCATGGTGGGTGGCTGGGCCTGGCTGACCCTCGGGGAGGAGCGTGGGCTGCCTCCCACCGAGGCGCGTCCGGCGTCCACCGGTGCCATGTCCGCGCCAGCCGCCGGTGCGCCACCACCACCGCCCCCTGGCGTGCGCTTCGTGCGGACCGTGCGGCGTCCCCGCGCGGTGACGGTCACGCGCTCGTCGCGTTGAGGAGAGGGCCATGCGTCAGCTCCGTTTCCGAGCCATGGGCAGTGACATCCTCGGGGCCCTCGACGCGGAGCCGGTGGCCACCGCCCGGCGGCTGGAGTCGCTGCCGGAGTGGTTCCACGAGCGGGAGTCGCGGCTGAGCCGCTTCCTTCCGGACAGCGAGCTGAGCCGGCTCAACCGAGCCTCGGGCCGTCCGTTCCCCGCCAGCCCGGTGCTGTGGGACGCCGTCGGCGCGGCGCTGGAGGCGGCTCGCTGGAGCGAGGGGCTGGTGACTCCGACGGTGCTCGAGGCGCTCGAGCGGGCGGGCTACGACCGGACCTTCGAGCAACTGGCGCACGGGGAGGGCCCGGAGAGCGGCGACGCGGAAGCCGCGGGGGCTCGCCGCTGCCCGGACTGGCGGGAGGTGGGGAGGGACGAGCCGACGCGCTCGCTCCTGCTGCCTCCCGGAGTGGGGCTCGACCTGGGCGGCACGGCGAAGGGAGGCGCGGCGGATGCCGCGGCGAAGTGGCTGTCGGAGGAGGGCCCCGCGCTGGTCGACGCGGGAGGAGACGTGGCGGTGAGTGGCCCGCGCCGCGATGGGCGGCCCTGGGCCATCGGCGTGGCGGACCCGCTGCATCCGGAGCGCGAGCTCGCGTTGCTGCTGCTCGAGGCGGGAGGAGTGGCCACCTCGGGGAGGGACTTCCGCCGCTGGCGCCAGGGCGGACGGTGGCGGCATCACCTCATCGACCCACGCACCGGACAGCCGGGGAGGACGGACGTGCTCGCCGCCACCGTCATCGCCGGCTCCGCGCTCCAGGCCGAGGTCGCCGCCAAGGGGGTCCTGCTCCGGGGCTCGCGCGAGGGCCTGGCCTGGCTGGAGTCCCGACCCGAGCTGGCGGGGCTGCTGGTGCTCGAGGACGGCACGGTGCTGCGCAGCCGCCGGCTCGGACATTTTCTGTGGGAGGAACCATGAACACCCAGCGACACCCGGTGCCCGCGGGGCAGGAGCTTCCACCGCCCCTTCCGTTCTCCAGTCTCTTGTGGCTGCTCGCCGCCCTCGGCCTGGGCACGGGGGCGGCGTTCCTGGTGCTGCCCACGTGGGTGCCCGGGCTCAGCGCCTCGCTCACCGGCCCGGAGCCGAGGGCCTTCTGGTACCTCTCGCGAGCCAGCGCCTTCGTGGCCCTGGGGCTCATGTGGTGCTCGATGGTGCTCGGCCTGCTGATGACGAACAAGCTGGCGCGCGTGTGGCCCGGCGGCCCGGCGGCGTTCGAGCTGCACCAGTACACGAGCCTGTTGGGGCTCGTCTTCGCGCTCTTCCACGCCTTCATCCTGCTGGGGGACGGGTACATCGACTTCACGCTGGCGCGGCTGCTGCTTCCGTTCGCCAGCACCGGCTACCAGCCCCTCTGGGTGGGCCTGGGACAGGTGGGCCTCTATGTGATGGTGCTGGTGGCGTTCAGCTTCCACCTGCGCGGGGAGATTGGCCACCGGACCTGGAGGCTCATCCACTTCGCCAGCTTCGCGGTGTTCGTGCTCGCGCTGGTGCACGGCCTGTTCAGCGGGACGGACAGCGGAGGGCCCTGGGCACGCCGGTTCTACGTGGCCGCTGGAGGCAGCGTGCTGTTCCTGAGCCTGTACCGGCTCCTCTCCACCCGGTGAGTCCTATCCACTTCTTCGCAGTCCCCCTGCACTCGAGGGAGGGCTGACAGGCGTCCCCTCGTTCATAGGTTGATGAAGGAAGGACGAAATGTCTTCCCAAACGGAAAAGCTCGGAACTGGTGGTGACGCGGGGGGGCGGCAGACACGGGAGGCGCCCGCGAGAGACGACCTCCGTTGAAGGGACTGCGTCATGGGTAACTACCGCATCATCAAGAAGCTCGCGACAGGCGGAATGTCGGAGGTGTTCCTGGGCCAGGAGTGGAGGCCGGAGGGTCCGGGACGGAGGGTGGCCCTCAAACGCTTGCTTCCGATGTACGCGCGGGATGAGCACCAGGTGGAGCAGTTCCTGCGCGAAGCGCGGGTGTGCCAGGGCTTTCGACACCCCAACGTGGTGCCGGTGCTGGATGCTGGAGTCAGCCAGGAGCGGCTCTATACGGTGATGGAGTTCGTGGAAGGGGAGAACCTGAACGCGGTGCAGCGGGCGCATCTCCAGCGACACGAGAAGATGCGGCTGGCCGAGGCGTGCTACGTGGTGCGGCAGGTGGCGGAGGGACTGGCCTACGCCCACGCGCTGCGCGGCCCCTCGCGGGAGCCGCTGGGCCTCATCCACCGCGACATCAATCCCTCCAACGTGCTGCTGTCGTGCACGGGAGAGGTGAAGCTGGTGGACTTCGGCATCGCCAAGGTGGCCGATGGCTCCCGCGACACCCAGGCCGGCATCATCAAGGGCAAGCTGCAGTACCTGTCACCCGAACAGGCACGCGGAGAGCGGTTGGATCAACGCTGTGATGTCTTCCTTCTGGGCTTGCTGTTGTACGAGCTGCTCACCGGGCGACACCTCTTCCACGGCACCGACCTACAACTGCTGCAACAGATTACTCGGTTCGATGAGCGGTGCCTGGAACCCATTCCGTGGATTCCCCGACCCCTGTGGAGGGTGCTGCAGCGGGCGCTGGCCGCCTCCCGGCTTGCCCGCATGGGCTCGGCACGAGAGCTCGCGGACGAGCTGGGCACCTTCCTCGAGGACAGCGGGATGAGCCCCGGCCCCGTCGACATGGCCCGAGTCTTCGCCCAGTGCTTTCCCCGGTGGAGCTCGCCGCTGCAGGGCACGCCCGAGCCCAGCGACGCACTCGTCTGCTTGAAGAACCACGCGCCACCGGTCCTTCCCGAGGAGCCCTTCAGCCTCATGGTCGACGTCTGCGAGGAAGCGGAGACTCGCGCCTCCGTGCGGCCCCTCCTCCCGCGAAAGCAGCCCGTGCCCGGTGGCCATGCTCCCGTGCCCTTGCTCCCGCGGAGGGGCGAGCTCCTGGTCGCGAGGCGGCCCCATGCGGTCCGGATGCTGGAGGAGACCCTGGCCATGCGGCGGCGCCGAGACGCCCACTCCCGTCTGGACGAGCAGCTGCGGACCATGGCCGTGCCCAGGGCGCTGCTGCAACTCCTGCCGGAGGAGCTCTGCAAGCGGTTTTGCGTGGTGCCGGTGTTCATGCAGGGGGGGCGGGAGCTGGGCTGCGCCATGAGGGACCCACGGAACCTCGAGGTGCTGGATGCGCTGCGCTTCGCCACGGGGGTGCGCACGGTGCGCGGGCTCCATGCCTCGGAGAGCGCCATCCGCCACGCCATCCATCGCTTCTATGGAGGGAGTGGGCCGGAGATGGGCGCCACCCGGGAGCGGCCCCAGGCCCTGATGGAGCCGTCGATGAAGAGCCTGCTGTCACGGCTGGGAGAAGACCCGGCCCTGCTCCCCTTGCTGGTGCGTCTCGCCCAGCGCACGGCGGCACAGCTCGGCGCCAATGCGAAGGAGCTCGGCGTGGCCTCCGCCGCGGCCCAGGGTCTGGCATTGGCCGTCTGCCTGGCCTCGCAGGACTTGCTGGCGGGCGTTGCTCCTGAAGTGGCCGAGGTGCTGACGCTCGTGATGAGACACGAGGCACTCCCCCCACTCAAGCAGGCGCGTCCCGCCGCCCAGGCCATGGCGGCGGCCATCGCCTTCACCCTCCGGGTTCAGCACGCCACGCCCGAGCCCGCCAGCGCCGCGCGTGCTCTCCAGGAGTTGCGCCTGCAGGGCTGGCTGCACCTGCCCCTCCTGGAAGCGCTGGCCTCGGTAGTGGGTGTGGTCCTGCTCCAGGGTGAGTCCAATGCCCACCAGGAGAGGCATGCCGCGCCCGCGCTCGGTCTGCTCGGCTGACGGGCCGAGGCCGCGAGCGTCCGGCAGCTGAAATTCAACCCTCCCTGGGGCTCCAGTTGTTCCTCCAGTCCGAATACCCAGACTACGTCCCCCCTCTGCATCCCATAGGAAGGTGGACATGCGTCGGTATCGAACCGGAGTGTCTTCGCTGCTCTCCGTCTGTGTGCTGGCTGGAGCCCTGGCCTCGCACACAGCGGACGCACTGGACACGACCTCTCCCCAGGCCCTCCAGGCGGCGTCCGCCACTTGTCAGCCCATCACCCTCATCAAGAACATCGCCCCGGGCACCGCCAGCTCGGTCCCGGACTATGACGTCCAACCGCCGGCCGTCAGCGGCAAGACAGTCTTCTTCACCGCCAGGGATGGAACGACCGGCCTCGAGCTCTGGCGGAGCCGTGGCAGGGAGGGTGATACGGCCCTGGTGAAGGACATCTTCCCAGGCGCCAGGGATTCGGATCCTCGGTCCCTCACCACCATCGGCAACACACTCTTCTTCATCGCCGATGACGGCGCCCACGGCCGCGAGCTGTGGAAGACGGATGGCACGGCCGAAGGCACCTTGCTCGTCCGGGACATCCGGCCTGGCCTCGAGGGCTCGGCGGCGTCCTCGCTGCTGGCGCTGGGCCAGACGCTCTTCTTCATCGCCGACGACGGCGTCCACGGCCCCGAGCTGTGGAAGAGCGATGGCTCCGAGTCCGGCACCGCGCTGGTCGCGGATCTCCTCCCCGGCTCGCAGGGCGCGGGGCTCGGCTCGCTGGCCGTGATGAAGGACGTGCTCTACTTCGCCGCCGACGGCGGGCCCCACGAGACCGAGCTCTGGAAGAGCGATGGCACCCAGGCGGGCACCGAGCGCGTCGCGGTCATCCGCGTCATCGAGAGCGATCCCGGCGAGCAGCTCATCCAGGGCCTGTTGACCCTGGGAGATCGGCTCTACTTCTTCGCCGGGTCCGACTATGCGAAGCGGTGGGACCTCTGGAAGAGCGACGGGACGGGTCCGGGGACGGTCCGAGTCACCCCGCTGGGCCTGAGCGCCTCGGACTACGCGGCGGGCCCAGGGAAGATGGTGCCCGTGGGAGGGCTGATCTACTTCCTCGCGGGAGCGGACGGCTCCCTGTGGCGCAGTGACGGCACCGACAAGGGCACGCTCCTCGTCAAGCCCTCGGCCAACGCCCGCTTCCTGACGGACCTGGACGGGCAGCTCCTCTTCTCCGCGTGGGATGACGCGAGCGGCTTCGAGCTGTGGCGCAGTGATGGGACGGTCACCGGCACGGTGCTCGTCGAGGACATCCGTCCCGGGAGCGATGGCTCGGCCCCCTACTGGCTGACGGTGGTGGACGGCACGGTGCTGTTCAGCGCCGAGACGGCGGAGCACGGCCGGGAGCTCTGGTCGAGCGATGGCACCCAGGAAGGGACGATGCTGCTCCACGACGCCGTCCCGGGCACCGGCTCCCTGGCGCCCTCCCTGCTCACCCCCGTGGGCCCGCGCGTCTTCTTCATCGCCGGAGACAGCACCGCCGGCGCCGAGCCCTGGTCGCTGAACGACTGCACTCCGCCGGAGCTCGCCTGCCCCTCTGAAAGGACCTCCGAGGCGATGGCCCCGGCTGGTGTGAGCGTGACCTATCCGGCCGCCACGGCGAGTGACAACAAGCCCGGGCCGGTGACCCTGAGCTACAGCCACTCCACGGGCGGCACCTTCCCGCTCGGCCCGACCCCGGTCACCGTCACGGCGACCGATGAGTCCGGAAACAGCTCGCAGTGCACCTTCACCGTGAAGGTGCGGGACACCCAGCCGCCGTCGATCACCTGCCCGCTGGACCAGGAGTCCTGGAGGACGAACCATTTGGGCGCCACCGTCGAATACCCGCCGGCGACGGCCACCGACTCCATCTCCCCGCCGGCGTTGACCTACAACCCTCCGTCTGGCAGCGACTTCGTGGTGGGCAACACTCCGGTCGTCGTCACCGCCACCGATGCAGCCGGCAACACCTCGCGCTGCATGTTCACCGTCTCGGTGAGCCGGCAGTACGCCCGGCGCGGCTGCGCCTGCGGAGCGTCCTCTTCCAGTGAGGCCCTCGGTGGGGTGCTCCTGGCGGCCCTGGCGATGCTGGGCGCGCGCCGCCGCAAGTCCGCGGGCTGAGAAGCGATCGGGCCGCCACGGGTGTCGAGGCTGGGCGCGGCGGGCTCGACACCCGCCGCCTACAGCCCCCCCTCGGTGCCAAGGGACAGGCCGTAGAGCACCCCGGAATTCGTGCGCATCACCATCGTCGCGAGCTCCTCGGCGCGGGTGCGGCTCACCTCTCCGCTGCGCATCATGTTGCCGAGGGCGATCGCCAGCGCGGTCCGCGCCTGGGTCGTTCCGATCCAGGCGGCCAGCTCCCAGCCGACGTCCGGCCCGAAAGACGCGGCATCGGTCCCGAAGAGCACCCTGTCGGGGAATTGGAGCAACCAGTCTCGCAGGATCGCGGCCAGCATCTCGGGCGTGTAGAGCCCCAGGGAAGGTGTCAGGGAAGGTGTCAAAGGACTCGTTCCGACACCTCGCCCCCCTACGAATCGCCTGACACCCCGGCTGCCATGGCCCATGTTGTTGGTGCGCAACAGAATGGGGCGCTTGGAGCCCGTAGCTCGCAGGCGTGGGTCGCGCGATGGGGCGTTACGCCACCGATCACGAGCGGTGCTAGGGTTGTCTCCTCAACCTGGGGGCCGCGATGGATGCAGACCTGTTTGGAGTCATCTACTGGGAGAGCAACACCAACAAGATGGCTGCGGGGGGCGAACTGGGTTCCGAGTGGCACATCCGCGTGGAGGACGCATCCCCGAATGCGCGCCAGTTCATTGGCCGCACGTTGGAGGTGACCCCGGTGCCGGACATCCGGAACTTCCAGGACCGGCGCGTCGCGATGAACGCGCAGATCGTCCAGGCCGGCATCTCCCGACACCGCCCCGTGGTTCGCATCAAGGGCATTTCCCTCCGCTGACCCGGGGAAGCGTCCTCGCCGTTGAATTGTAAATGCCCTGACGGCCGTGTATCGTCAATGAGCCGGTAGTCTTTCCTGGCTCGGAGGGGTCAATGCCACTCATCAATCATACAGTGCAAGTAAATCCCATTACGTTCGTGCCCCGGGGACACACACAGGGAGACAACGACTTCTGGGGCAAGGTCGATATCCACGTCTGGGCGCGCGTGCACGTCAGGGACGACCGGCGAGCGTTCCGGATTGAATACGGAATGTCCGCAACCGAGGCGGGATGGGACTACACGACTGTCGTTGGCTCGGCTGTGGCGCCGGAGTATGTGCTGCCTGGCCCTGGGGTGATCAAAGATGTCCTGACAGGGCAGTCGCAGGTTCGCTACCGGGATACCACCTGGGAGAAGGACGTGTTCCTCGGCCAGCCCAACGAGCTCGTGGCCCGCTGGGTGATTCAGGGCGACCGGAACGGTCCCGACGTCGGATTTGCGAGCATGTCCATGGAGTTCAATCCGGTCGTCCTCCGGATTGATACGGGCCACTAATATCTGGGCGGCAACATCGGCCGGAAATGGTGTCAAAGGACTCGTTCTGATACCTCGTCTCCTACGAATCGTCTGACACCCTTCCTGCAGACACCCTTCCTGCACCTTCCACGGGAAGTGTGGCCTCACGTACGGACGTCTGTAAGTGAAGCCCGCGAGCGCCCGCACCACTCATTGCCCGAGCGACGAGGGCGGCGGCTTCGCGCTGAAGGAGGGCGCGTAGCACTTGCCCTGGTACTCGAAGAGGTCCTCCGGGCACGGGGCCTTCAGCTCGTGAGGCATCCAGCAGGCGCCCACCAGCTCAACTTCGGTGTAGCGCGTGCAGGGGGGACGCTTCTGTCCTTTGAAGGGCTCTTTCGGGAGAGGTCGGGCGAACACGGTTTGCCCCTGGGGAGTGGTGTCCGCGAGCCACGCGCGGAAGTCCGACGTCTCAGCTGCCGTGGGCACCCCGTGGCTCATGGGCGCTGGCGGGGCGCTCGGGGGTTGGGACACCGAGGTAAGACGCACCAGCGCGAAGAGCAGGGTTCCCACCGTGGCGGCGCTCACCACGCCCAACCCCAGGCGCCACCGGAGGCGGGGCTTGTCGGTGTCGGACAAGGCGCGGGCCATGTGCCGCACTTCCTCGAGCACACTCTCCAACGTGAGCAGCAGCGACTCCGCCGACTGATGGTCCTGGGCCCTGGCCCAGTCGGTGTGCTCCATATCCATGGCGGAGTAGCCCCGTGAGGCCCAGAAGCCGAGGCGCACCCGCCAGTTCTTCCCCGGTGCCGCGCCCTCCTCGGCGGTGTGCTTCCGCACCAGGGCCGTGGCCCCGCTCGTCTCGTTCGTGGCCAGGTAGAGCTCCACCTGGCTGTCATGGGACTGCTGCACCTGTTCCTGAATCAGGTACGGCCCCACCCGCTCCGGTCCCTCCCCGCTCACCTCGGACTTCTTCTTCTCGTCCATGCGTGCTCCTCACGGGCCTCTCCGCCTGCTGGAGGCCACGTGCTGCGAGTGTTCGCATGGACCGCGCCCGACTTCCAGGAGGTGCTCGGTGTGTCAGGTGAGGGCCTACCCACACGAGTCGTCTGACACCCTTCCGGGCTGCTCCGGCTCAGGGTGTCAGACGATTCGTAGGGGACGACTCGTAGGGGGGCGAGGTGTCGGAACGAGTCCTTTGACACCTTCCCCGTGGGAGGCACGCTCCAGGGAAGGTGTCAGGGTTACTGCCAGAAAGGGATTTCCTTCGACCAGTCGACCCCGTACCAGCTCGTCGCGAGCCGCTTGAACTCGGCCTTGTCGATCTCGACCCACTCGGACGTGGCGCAGTCGGCCTTGCCGGGGCCGAAGCTTTTGAACGGCCCCTTGCCGTAAATGCCGCCCTCCAGGTTCCGCGACTTGTCGCATTTGAAGTACTTGTGATCGATCGCTGCGTGGCTGGGCCCGGTCGAGCAGGCCGTCAGGGCAGTCAATATCGCCGCGAGCAGCAAATGTCGGAGGGTAGAACTGCCGTTCATGGTGCGGGCGATGCTCGCCCCGGGCGCTCGAGAGCGTCAAGCACCTTTCGAGCGGGTGTAATCACGCCCGAGCCGGAGTGAGCCGTCCAGTGCTGGAGAGCGCTGCCCATTTTTGTGCGGGAATCGTGGCAGTGCCGCTCGCCCCTGAACAATGGCCAGTGGAACTCGATCCCAGCGTGGACAACGTGCTGGCAGGCACGGGCGCGCGGGAATACCGAAAAACGCACGGAGATTCGCCGTTGACCGGCGATTCGCAAGGGCGGAGTGTCGCCGAAGTCTGCGATGGTGGTGGACGATGGCGGGAGAAGCTTTGGATACCGCAGGCAACCGACGAGGACACGGCGCACGGGTATCCCTTCTCGCAATCGCCGCTCTCATCGCGGTCGCGTCCGTCGCGGCCTGCAGCACGCCGCGTCCGCAACCGACGGAGAAACCCATTCCCGGAAACCTGACGCCCTACCCGAAGCGCACCTTCGCGCGCGGCCCCAACCTCGTGCCGTTCGACGCGCTCATCACCTGGCTCGATGCGCACGCCGAGGACACGGTTCGGCTCCCCGTGACGTTCACCTTCGATCGCATTTCGATCCAGAGCGCGCGCCTTGGGCCCGCCACGATATGGGTGAACGACAGCGCCCTCGGCGTCAGCCTCGTCGACCGCGTGAACGAACTCTGCCCCGGCGGCGGCACCTGCACGGTCCGCCTCATCGGCACCTGGGGCGGCATGAAGAACAGCGAAGCGAGCTTCAACGTCCACCAGGTCGATGGCCTGATGCCCGACCTCGCCAACTACGCCGAACTCGAGACCGCGAGCCAACCGCGGTCTCTCCCCTAATCCCTTTCAGGTAAGTCCGCCCGGGAGGTGTCAAAGGACTCGTTCCGACACCTCGCCCCCTACGAGTCGTCTGACACCCTGCCCAGAGCTTCGTCGGCGATCTCCAGCTCCCGGGAGACCTCGGGACTCCAACCCCCACGCGCACGAAGAGAGTCGAGTGCCTCCCGTGACTCCGGGCCTCCCACACAGCCCAGCGCGGAGAGCAGCTTGACCAGCTCCCGCGTCTCCAAGGCGGGTTGCGGAAGCTGGGCCTTCGCGAGCGCGGCCACCGCGGGCGCCGCCGCCGGGTCTGCCAGCAGCGCCAGTGCATCCAGGAGCACGCCCCGGAGTCCGGGACGTTCGAGCTGCTGGCAGAGGTAGTCCACGACTCCGGGCCTCTCCCCCAGCTCCGCCAGCAGGTCGGCGGCAGTGCCCTCGAAGTCCTCGCGTGAGACATTCGCCGGCAGCTCGGGGCGTGTCTCCACCGCATCGAGAATGGCGGAGGCCGCGGTGAGCGGCTCGCCCTCCAGCAGCTCGTCGCGGAGCCGGTCGAGCACTTCATCCGTCCCCAGTGGGCCCCGCGGACCGGCCAGGGTCATCAGTCGTGCCATCACGTGGGTGCGGCTCATCACATCAACCCCGGACCTGCCCGCGGTGGCTGACCACGAGGCGGTAGATGTAGCGGGTGGTGGAGGAGCCCACCCAGTAACCGATGGCCCCGCTCACGAGCACTCCCACGCCGTGCCCGGCCCAGGCCCAGGGACCCGCGACGTCCGCGGGAGTCCAGAACGCGGAGAAGGCCGCCGCCGCGGCGGAGGCCCCGACCCAGCCCGAGACGCTCACGAGCGTCGCTTCCAGGTGGTCCTCCGCGGTGATGATTTCGTACAGGTCGACCGCGACGGCGACGACGATGAGGATCTTCCCTCCAACGCGGAACACCTGACGGACGCGGCCCGCCAGGCGCATGCTGCGCGCCAGCTCCGCGGCGGACCGCTCCAGGGCCGGAACGACCGTCGCCTGTCCCGAGGCTCGGAGGGCATTCAACAGCAGCATCAACCCACCCCGGAGGCGAATCTTCGCCGCCTGCGCGATGACCGTGAAGCGGCCCGGGTTGGTCGAGAAGCGCCCTCCCGCCGGGAGGATGACCTCGCCCACACCGGAGGCGGAGGCGCGGACCCGTGCCGCGACCCGCTCCCACATGCGGCGCTCGGCCAGCCCACGAAGCTGGCGGGCGACGCGGTCGGCCAGGGTGTTGCTGAGCTGCGCGGGCGCGTCACGTCCCGTGCGGAGCCGGAAGCGCTCGCGGACCTGCTGCTCGACCTCCGGGCGCGCACGGGCTTCCTCCTCGGCGAAGAGCCGATCGAGCTCCGCCTGCTCGAAGCGGATGGCCCCCTCGGTGTTGATGAGCTCCGCCTGGACGGGGATGGAGTTGCCCGAGCCCACGCCCGTGTGCGGGCTTCCCTCGGTGACGAACCACGAGCAGCCTCCCACGCCCAGCTCCGGCCGGAACGGAGGCCGGCCGCTCAGCACGTTCTCCAGGATGGCCACCGCGACCTGGGGCGTGACCATCGCATTCCCGCCGGCACCTCGGGGAATGGCCAGCGGCAGGCCCACGCCGAAGCTGTAGTCCGTGTCCCGGTCCCGGACCTGGACGAGCAGCTCGGTGTAGCGCCGGGTGGCGCTGGTTCGCTGCGCCAGCTCCAGCGCGGGACCTATCTCGTCGTCTCGCAGCTCGGCGACGGGAGTGTCCCGCAGGCGCGCCTCGGCCAGCTCCTCCGCCGTGGGGGGAATGCCTCCGGGAAGGGGCGCCCCGGCATCGTAGACACCCGCGTCCGCCATGCCCGCGTCGTGCGCATCCTGGGCGTGGATGCCCGCCGAGGCCGTGGCGCGGATGTCCGGCGCGACGCCTCCATGCGCCACCACCCGGGCAACCCGGCCCGCCTCCTGCTCCGCCGGATCGCCGCGACGACTCACGGTGACGGGTCCGGTCAGGGGCGCGCGCCCTCGCTGCTGCACGACATGGGTGAGCTCATGGGCGAGCAGCTGGCGCCCGGAGCGCGTGCCCGGGGCATACCGGCCTTCACCGAAGAGGATGTCGGAACCCGTGGTGAAGGCATGGGCATGGAGGGCCCGAGCGGCCGCGTGTGCCGGAGGGCCGGTGTGAATGCGCACCTGGGAGAAGTCGCTGCCGAGGCGCTCCTCGAAGTAGGAGCGCACCGGGCCGGGCAGGGGCACGCCGACGGAGGAGACTCCTGGCGACGCCGTGGGGGAGTGGTCGGGAGGGAACAGGGGAAGGCGGCTGAAGTCGAAGCCTGGGTGTCGCCCTGGCGACGCCGCCTGTTCTGGCGGCGCTTTCGAGGGAGCGGCGGAAGGAGTCAAGGGAAGAGAGGGGGCAGCGACCGTCTTCCGCTCATCCTGAGCAGGGATACCGCCACGGCGGAGGCGCTCATGCATATGCTCGCCCCCATCAGTTGGAGCTTCCGCAGGCATTATTGTCCGCGCTCGTTCGGCTTCGCAATGTCCTCCGCCGGGCACTCGGGAAGGTGTCAAAGGACTCGTTCCCCTCGGGAGGTGTCCTCGGGAGGTGTCAAAGGACTCGTTCCGGATACCCTGGCTCTGGCTCGGGCCCCCTACGAGTCGTCTGACACCCTGGCTGTGGACACCCTGGCTGTGGCTCAACCCGGGAACGCCATAGCGACGCTCGCGGCGACGCGGGCGTGGGCCTCGTCGCGCAGCGGCTCGCCGTGGGCGCTGATCAGGTGGAGGAACGGCAGCGCGAGCAGGCGGCGGAAGTCGTCCGCGCGCGGCTTGCAGGCGCCGATCCACGTCGACGGGAGGTTCGCGGGGCGGATCAGCCCCTGCGCGGCGAACATCGCCCCGCACTCCGGCGAGAAGAAGCGGTCGACGTGCGTCCAGTTCTGGATCGCATCGCAGGTGATCAAGATGCCGCCCTCGCGGGCGAGCAGGACCGCGGCCTCGGGAAAGCGCGCCGACGCGAACACGAACGCCGCGCCGTTCGCGAGCGGGAACGGGCCGCCCTCGGCCAGCGGGCACCCAGTCGCGCGGCCGTCGGCGTGGGTCGCCGCCGGCAGCGCCCACAGCGTCGCGCCGTAGCGGTCGCAGTAGAACGGGTCGTCGCGGCCGTGGAACGCCCCCAGGCGGACAACGTGGCGGACCTCGCCGAGGCCCTCGAGCGCGCGCAGCCCGTCGTCGTCGAGGCGGACCGTGTTCAGCAGCGTCAGCGCGCCGGCCTCGCGGACCACGGTCATCGTCCGGCTGGTCTGGAAGTCGACGCCAGCGTGGGACGTCTTGTTGGTCCCGACGACGACGAACACCTCGGGGAACGCGGCCTCGATCGCTCCGTGCGGCCAGGCCGGACTGTACTCGAACATCGGCGGCACCTCGCGCGCGAGGATGCTGCGGCCGCCGCCCACCGTCAAACCCCGGGAAGGCGGGAAGGTGTCAAAGGACTCGTTCCGGCTCTCGCTCGCGCGGGCTTCCTCGTCCACGTGCTCATGCACGCTGGACCGGGTCTCAGCCCGCGGCTCCGGGCTCGAAGCGCGCGAGGAAGACCTTGAACTGCAGCGAGACGAAGAGCTGACGCGGCGCCACCAGCCCGGTCCGGGCGAACATCGCGAACAGGGCGGCATCGGACTCGATGGGCCGCATCACCGCGAAGAGCTGGCGCCGACGCTCCAGTTCGTCCGGGGGGATTCCATACGCCCGCCACCGCCGCAGCTCCACGTTCGTCAGCTCGGGGTCCTTGCCGACGCGGCAGCCCAGAACGAGGGGCGCTCCGGGCTTGAGCCGCCGAGTCACCTCTTGCAGCAGCTCGAGGCGGGCCTCCTCGCCCTCCACATGGTGCAGTACCCCCATCATCTGCGCGCCGTCGAACGGAGGTCCGGGAGGCAGGGTATGCAGCTCGCCCACGTGCAGGTGCGTGCGCGAGAGCATTCCCTCGGCCTCCAGGCGCTTGCGGGCGACGGCGAGCATGGCCTCGGAGGGCTCCACGCCCGTGAAGCGCCAGCCCGGCACGTCGAAGCGGGTGTAGGGCATCAACTCCGCCCCCGTGCCCAGTCCCACGAAGAGCAGCGACGCCGTGTCCTGGCCGTCGAGCTGGGCGGTCAGCGCGCTGACGCCGAGCTCGTACGCCGCCTGGATGCCGGCGAGGTTGACGGATGCCTGGGTATCGTAGTGGGCGGCGCGGTCGGCGCCAAAGCCCGGCACGATGTGGTGGAGGGAGGGGGCAGGGTGTTCGTGAGTCATGACGTGTCCTCGGGAGACCCGCGGGAGGCGGGCGATTGGACCAGAGGATGCGTCGGGACCCCGAGGAAGGGAAGAGCGGGGATTCAGGCCGGATCGGCGGAAATTCCGGTCCCGCCGATCCGCGCATGAGGCCGCTCAGGCGTTGCGGCGCACCCTAACCACATCGTAGTGGCGCCCGGTGCTCTCCCCCATGGCGGCCGAGCCCGGGCAGGTCGGGGCCGTGTCCTTCGTCGCCCGGACGACATGCCCCCGAGCCAGCTTGTGGCGCCACCCCGTGTGCATGAGCTTGGCCCCTGCATTCGTGCCCAACGAGAAGGTGTCAAAGGACTCGTTCCGACACCTCGCCCCCTACGAGTCGTCTGACACCCTGCCCAGAAGGCGCCGTCCGGAAAAGTTGGGGGCCGGTTTGCTGCCCGTTTCGCCGCTGCGGTGGATAGCCCGCCAGCCCCCTTGTCCGGATTTGGTACTTCTCGGACTGACCGTGCATCGGTCGGTTTTAGGCATGGCGCGCTACGAACTCGCGGATCCCCTCAATCATCATCCGCACTTCAGCTTCAACGTGATTGAATTGCGCCGGGGTATGCGCGGCAGTGTTGCGCATGCCACCCCAACCGGTGACCAACTTGCCGTGATTGGCGGAAACGATTTCGTTTCCTGCGTTACGCGCTTGCGCCAGAGCCTGCTCATAGCGGGTGATAGAGCCAGCCCCTGCCCACGCCAGTCCGTTTTTCTCGCACAGGTGCTTTAGGAACGTCTCTAGGGCACCGCCTGCGGTTACCACTGCTGCGACGAAGTACTTGCTGGCCAGGAGCGCTTCCGCCTGATCGAGCAGTTCTCCAACCGACTCAGCGCGGATGCTATAGAGGGCAGGAGACTGGCGATGCGGCCCTGTTTCAGTTGCGCCCGCGCGGACTCGAATACTGCTCTAGCTGAGTCGAAATAGTTATCGACCCTCCGCGGCGGAACGTCCGACTCAGATTCTCGAAAATGTTGTCCCACCGCCTCACTACGGCGTGACCCGGTGGAAAGACGCTCCTGAGTGCGGACTCGGCCTCAGTAATCCACCGAACCGCTTCACCTTGGTGGTAGATGGAAGTGTCTTCCTTGGGTACCTGGCGCGCACTGACCTCGTCGAACCATGCGACTGCCTCAGCTGCCTTCATGTGTCACCTGCCCAACGTCCTTGAAAGGGCCTCCTTCATCCGATCCCACCCGACGTGCCTGTCAACCGGGACACGCGTCAAAAGCCGGGCTCGCCATCCCTGCGTCACAACCGAGTGTTTGTGACGCCGGGGGTGCTGACGTTTGCTCCCCTACGGGGGCAGGGCGACCAGTTACGTCGAGCCCTCGCGCGCCCGTTTGGCGGATCGCAGCGGCGCGCTTCTCCCGGCGCCTTTCCCCCGGCCCCGTGGAGCCCGCGCGGCTCCCTTTCCGCGCGCCCGTTTGGCGGATCGCAGCGGCGCCTTTCTCCGGCGCCCCTCCCCCAGCCCCCGTGGAGCCCTCGCGGCTCCCTTTCCGCGCGCCCGCTGGCGAATAGCAGCGGCGCCTTTCTCCGGCGCCATTGCTCCGGCCCCGTGGAGCCCGCGCCAGGAGCCGCAGCGGCGCTCACCGTGGAGCCCTCGCGCGTCGGACGCCCGGCCCGCTCGGCTCGGCCCGTGGAGCGCGCCCCAGGGCCGCAGCGGTGCTCACCGTGGAGCCCTCGCGCGTCGGAGGCCCGGCCCGCTCGGCTCGGCCCGTGGAGCACGCGCGCCAGGAGCCGCAGCGGCGCTCACCGTGGAGCCCTCGCGCGTCGGACGCCCGGCCCGCTCGGCTCGGCCCGTGGAGCGC
>CAVYSY010000048.1:0-71123 GCA_963771175.1 uncultured delta proteobacterium | reverse complement strand
GGAAGTGCTCGCCGTAGTCGTGGCGGGGACCCGAGGCGTACACGGTGATGTCCCGGGCCCGCGCGGCGTCCCCGAGCATCCTGGCCACCGCGTGCGCCACCTCTCCCCAGAAGGGGAAGTACAGATAGAACGCGGTGCCGTCCGACAGGTCCACATCGCGGACATCCGCGTGGATGAACTCCAGGTTCGGCAGTGCGAAACGCTCGCCATTGCGGCGCGCGGACTCGACGTACGTCTGGCCGTACTCCACGCCCTTGACCCGGGCAGAGCAGCTCGCGGCCACGGTGATGGCGAACTTCCCGTTGCCACAGCCGAGGTCGTAGATGGTGTCGCGCTGTCCGGGATGGGTGATGGAGAGGAAGTCGGAGATGCGCTGGGCCCGCGAGGCCATGTTCACCTGACCGAACGGGGGCCGGTTCTGGCCGGTGGTGATGCGGGAGATGCGCAGCAGGCCCTCGAGCCAGTCATCCGCCGCCGTGCTCGCGCGGCCATCGGCCTCGGTGAAGCCGAGCCCCTCCCACTGCTCCCGGAAGCGTGCCGGTGCGAGGTCTCCCGTACGAAGCTGTTGGGCGACCTCATCTCCGGCCGCATCCAGCGCCTCGGTCACCGAGCGTGCACGCGCCTCCAGCGCCTCCCAGAGGGCCTGGAGCTCCGGACGTGCCCGCACGTCGAGAAGGAGCAGGTCCGGTTCCACGTTCTCCTGCACGAAGGAGAACCGCTCGAAGAGCTCCCACAGCGCGCCCAGCTCCAGCGTACGCAAATCCTTCGACGCCAGGAGGGTCTCGGCGCGCTCGACCCACCAGGGGGCGCCGCGTGGGGTGGGGGAGGTGGGCGGCATGGGCCAGGAGGGTGTCAGACAGGCAGGCACCTGTCCAACGGGGCAGGAGGCCCCATGCTGTCCTATGCTTGCTTGCTTGATGACCAGAAGGAGTGCACCGTGCCCTCAAAAGCCTCCAGCAAGAAAACGATGAAGCGCAGTGCGCCCGCGCCTGAGAGCGTCGAGACATTTCTCGCGTCGCTGGAGCACCCGTTCAAGCAAGAGATTCTTGCTCTGAGGCAGACGATTCTCGGTGCCGATCCAAGCATCGCCGAAGGCATCAAGTGGAACGCGCCGAGTTTCCGGACGTCGGAGTATTTCGCTACCTTCCATCTTCGAGCGAAGGACTGCGTGCAGGTCATCCTGCACCTGGGTGCGAAAAAACGAGACACCTCGACCTCCGGCATCGTGATCGCCGACCCAGAAGGGTTGCTCGAGTGGCTCGCCAAGGACCGGGCATCGGCGATGTTTCGCGATTTGAAAGACATTGACGCAAGACGATCCGCCTTCGTGGATGTCATCCGTCAGTGGATCAAGCATGTCTAGACGCACCTGCTCTTCACCGGGCTGGAGTTGTTGCGTCTAGGCGGGCGTCAGTCGGGACTGCGCGAACCGGGCCGCGTCCGTTCCCGGGTAGCGGCTCACCACGTGCCGGTAGAGCTTCTGCGCGCTCGCCGCGTCCCCGAGCCGCTCCCCGTACAGCCGCGCGAGGATCACACACGACCTGGGCGCGAGCGGATCCTCCGGGCTGTGCTGGGCCACCTGCTTCAAGGCCCGCACGGCCAGGGTGTAGTCGCCCACCGTCGCGGCCTGCTGGCCCACCGCGAGGTGACAGGCGGCGGGCAGCGGCGGCAGTCGCTCGGGGAGCCGCCGGTAGAGCGCGAGGGCCTGGTCCAGCGCGTTCGTCTCCACCGCTCGCACCAGTTGGGTCTCCAGGGGCTCTGGCGGGGCCTCGGGCGCCGGCTCCGGCTCCAGCTCGATGAATCGCTGGCGCGGCTCCGGCTGCGCCGTGGGGGCGACCTTCGGCTCCATCTCGATGAAGCGCTGGTGGAGCGCCGGGCGGTCGGTCTCGCGCTGCTCCTGGGCGGGCACCCGCGCGGCGCGCTTCTTCCCCCGGGGCTTCACGCCGGGCAGTGCCGGCTCGAAGAACTCCGAGTCCACCCCGTAGCCCACCCGGTCCCCGTACGCGAACAGCAACAGCCCGAGCATGCGCGCCACCACGAATGGGACGTACAGGGAGATGGCCTCGCCCAACAGTGACGCCACGAGGGGCACATGCAGCGAGGAGACCTTCGCGGCCACCCACATCAGAATGACGCCCACGAGGGCGAGCGGCACCATCCAGGCCACCACCATCAGGTAGGGTCGGCCCAGGCGCACGCCGATGCGCACGACCTTGACGGGGTTGAGCAGGGACAGCTTGCTCTCACCGATGGCCGCGAAGAGCAGGGCCATGGGCGCGTAGAGCAGGGTGACGAGCACCATCAGCCAGAACAGCGCGCCCGTTGGGTTCGTCTCGTCGGCATTCACCAGGAAGATGATGGCGGGGAGCCAGATCAGCGCGGTGGCCAGCACGCCTCGGATGGCCGGGTCCACCAGGTCGTGGTGGATGTCGTGGAAGTCGGGCGCGGTGAAGTGCTCGGCGCCCATGGCGGTGCCGCGGACGATCCAAAAGAGCGCCCCCCAGAAGCTGCCCAACCACACGGCGAGGACCACGAGCCCGGGCAGCAAGGGGACGAAGCTGAACACGGCTCGGGACAACGCCACCACCGCGCCCACCGCGAGCAGGGCCATCAGCCCCGACTTCTTCAGGGGATAGAGCCACGCCCCCAGGAGCCGATTGCCGAAGGGGGCCCCCGAGCGGTGCACCTTCAGCACATCCACCGCTCCGCCACAGTGGCCGCAGGAGAGCAGCTCGGTGGATGCCGACGACTCGAGGACGTCGAGGACGGCGCAACCGGGGCAGAGGTTCGCGTTGCAGGTCGGGCAGAACCAGCCGGCGGCGGCGCTGGGATGGAACTGGCAGTGGGGGCGCTCTGTGGCGGACATGGAGAGGCTCGGCGGAAGGCCGCTCTCACTCTACTGGCCGGGCGGGGTTGGGGCCTGGAAGAATTCGTCTCCTGGCATAGAGTGACGCCGGGGAGGTTGGATGAACATCCGTTTGAACCGCCGGGTCGCCGTGTTCCTCGCCGCGGGGCTCGTCGCGGGCCTCGTGGGGTGGGCCACCTCGGACGTGTGCGTGTCCGCCTGGGCCTTCCAGGGCGTGAAGGTGCCTCGCTGTCCGGAGGGCCGTTTCCGGCAGACCGTGGAATTGCGCCTCGACGGGCTCGCCCGCGAGACCACCGGCACCGTCTTCGTCTCCGCCGAGGCCCATGGCATCGCGGAGCTGGCCTGGAGGCTGCGCGCCCCGGTGCGCCGGCTGGAAGCCTCGCTCTTCCTCGTGGACGCCGAGGGCAAGGAGTCTCCGCTCAAGCCCGAGGAGGACTGGGAGCAGCGGGACTTCGATTTCTCCCTGTACACACCGGTGAAGCTGCCCGCGCTGCCGGACGGGGACTACAAGCTGCGCGCCCGCGTCACCACTCCGCTCGGCACCGACACCGTGGATGCCCCGTTGGCCCTCTACGCCCCCGCCCGCGTCCACCTCCTCACCGATCGGCCCCTCTACGAGCCCGGCCACGAGGTGCGCTTCCGCGCCGTGGTGCTGCGCGCCAAGGACCTCGCCCCCATCGACGGGCGCCCCGGTACGTGGTTCGTCACCGACCCCTCCGGCGAGGTGGTGCTGGAGCAGCGCTCCCCGGCGGGCCCGTGGGGCGTGGTGTCCGGGAACTTCCCGCTCGACCGGGGCGCTCCCACGGGCCGCTGGACGGTGCGCTGGACGAGCGGCGCGGCCTCCGGCGAGGCCTCCTTCCAGGTGAAGCCCTTCACCCTGCCGCGCTTCCGGGTGGAGGCCCACAGCTCTCGGCCCTTCTGGCGCGCGGGCGAGTCTCCCGTCGTCGAGGGCCGGGTCGTCTACAGCTCGGGGGCTCCGGTGGCCGACGCCGCCGTGGAGGTGTCCTGGAACGTCTCCGGCGAGTGGCCCCCGCCCACCGCGTGGCTCGACGAGGAGGCGAAGGACGGGCTGCCTCGCAAGGCCCGCACGGATGCCTCGGGGCGCTTCCGCCTCTCCCTGCCGCGCGTGCCCGAGGACTCTGCGCGGCCAGGTCACCCTCTCCGCGGCGCTGTCCGCCACCGACCCCGCGGGCGACCACGTGCAGGGCGGGGCCTCGGTGCTGCTCGCCGAGGACGCGCTCTCCGTGTCCCCGGTGACGGAGCTGGCCGATGGCCTCGTGGAGGGCTACAGCAACCGCGTCTATCTGCGCGCCACCACCGCCGATGGCCAGCTGCTGCCCGGCGCCGAGCTCACCGTGAAGCGCGCGTGGGACGCTCGCGACGAGGGCGTGCGCGCGGTGACGGACGAGGACGGCGTGGCCGCCTTCCAGCTCGACCCGGGTCCGCCCGTCAACGTCGTCCTTCCGCCCATGCCGGTGCGCCCCGAGCCTCCGCCGCCTCCGGTGGCGTTGGGCGCGGTGACGGAACCTCCTCGCGGGCTCCTCCGAGGTCGGCTTGGAAGACCAGCTCGCCCTGGAGCGCTGGCTGGAGTCGCTCCACCCCTGCGCGCGTTTCGTTTCGGCCGAGGATGGCTCCACCCAGGTGAGCCTGGGCGTGCGCGTGGCCGGGAGCGGCGCGGTGGTGGACGTGACGTCGGATGGCTCGTGGGTGGGGGACTGCCTCGCCCCGGTGGTGCGCGGGCGCTCGCTGCCGGCGGGCCCCGAGCGCATGCTGGCGCTCACCCTGGACGTCTCCGACCCCGGTCTGCCCTCGCTCTCCTTCCAGACGCAGGACATTCGCGGGCTCGCCCGAGGAGCTCGCGACGGTGCTGCGGTTCGCGGCACTGGACGCGCGGGCGTGCCTGCCCGGGACGCTCTCGCGTGCCGCGCCGCGCTGCCCGTCGGCGCTCACCTGGCGCACGCGCGAGAAGCGGCACGAGGTGGAGGTGGGCTGGGTCTCCCTGCCCCAGGAGGAGGGCATGCTGCCCTCGGCGTACCTGTCCTGCATCCAGTCCCGCTTCGCGCGGCTGGCTGCCTGGACTCGGAGCGCGGGCGCAGACGCCATGGGCGTGGTGCGCTTCACCGCCCACCCCGCGAGCGGCGACTCCGAGGACTCCGGGCCCCAGGAGACGACGCTGCTCGGCTACGAGCTGAAGGTGAGCGCGAAGGCGGGCAAGGACGACCTGGGCTCGACGAAGCTGGTGCTGCGCCCGACGCAGTTGCCGCCGACGCGCCTGCGGGCCACCCCGGTGCTGGCGCGCGCGGGCGAGGAGGTGCGCTTCGAGCTGCTGCGGGGCCCGGGCTTCAGCGGCGACGCTGCCGAAGAAGCTCTACCTCCAGGTGGGGGATGCGACGCTGGAGGCGGACGTGGAGAAGCCCGGCACGGCGGCGCGCTTCCGCCTGCCCAAGGACTTCGAGGGCTGGGCCGAGGCCACCTGGGATGGCGCGGTGGCCCGGGTGTACGTGGCGCCGCGCGCGCAGCTCGCGCTGGAGGTGGCCCCGGACAAGGAGGCCTACGCGCCCGGCGAGCTGGCCCACCTCCAGGTGCGCACGCGCGTGGACGGCAAGGAGGGCCCGGCGGCGGTGGGCCTCTTCGGCGTGGACGAGAGCCTGTCGCAGCTCACCGCCCTGCCGGGCCCGGACGCGCTCGACCGGATGCGCCCGGCGCCCACGGTGTCCTCGCCGGCCTTCGGCGTGCTGGACGGGACGGCGCTCGCCATGGGGCGCATCCGCGGCGCCAACGCGGCCGCCGCCACCCTGCTGCGGGTGGGCGGGGTGCCTCCGCGCGAGGGCGGTGCGCCGCCGGTGTCGCTGGCGGTGCGCAGCACGTTCGACCCGGACGTGGAGCTGACCGAGCCCTTCTACCGGGTGCTCGCGGAGCTGACGGTGCAGGTGCGCGCCTGGGAGCAGTCGGCGCCCGAGGGCGAGACGCTCTCGCCCGCGGGCATGGCGAAGCTGTGGAACCAGGCGCTCGAGGCCTGTGAGAAGCGCGGCGAGGCGGTGACGGATGCCTTTGGCCGCGAGCTGAAGCTGTCGCGGCTGCCGCCGGAGCTGCTCGCCCTCACCGACCCGCGGGCGGTGGTGGTGAGCGGCACGCGGCTGCCCGAGGACGTCGAGAACTGGGGCGCGTGGGTCGCCCGGGAGGCGCCATGAAGCGCTACTTCGTGTTGGGTGGGGTGTGCCTCGCGGCGGGTTTCTTGATGAGCACGTGCCTGAATGCCAGGCGGCTCTTCGGCGCCTCCGCCGACGCGCTGGCCGGGGCCAGCTACGAGCCCGAGCTGCGGCTCCAGAAGAAGAACTTCGGTGCGCCGGCCGAGGAGATGGCGATGGATGCGCCTCCCGCTCCCGCCATGGCGGCGGCCCCCCTGGCGGACAATGAAGTCCTCCAGGGCATCGGCTCCGCCGAGGGCGGTGGCGGCATGGGGGGAATGCCCCCACCGAAGCGGAGGTCGGTGCTGGCTCCACCGCCCCCGCCCGGTGCTCCGTCCGCGGAGGCGCCCGCCACGCCGGGCCGGGCCTGGTTCCCCGAGACGTTCCTCTTCGAGCCGCTGGTGGTGACGGACGCGTCCGGCTCGGCCTCGGTGCCGGTGAAGGTGCCGGACCGGCTGACGAACTGGCGGGTGCTGGCGCTGGCGCACTCGCGCTCGGGTGCGCAGGCCGGGACGGTGAGCGCCTTCGCGGGCACGCTGCCCACCTACGTGGACCCGGTGCTGCCGCCCTTCCTGCGCGCCGGGGACGTGGTGCGCCTGCCGGTGCAGGTGGTGAACACCACCGGGGCCTCGGTGACGCGCTCGCTGAAGGTGGAGGCGCAGGGCGTGGCGGTGGAGGGCGGCTCGCGCACGGTGACGGTGCCGGCGGGAGGCAGCGTGGTGGAGTACGTGACGGTGCGGGCGGCGCAGCCGGGGCCGGTGACGGTGCGGGCCTCGCTGGGCGGCACGGACTCGGTGGTGCGCACCTTCGACGTGTGGCCCACGGGCCGGCCGGTGATGGAGACGCGCGGAGGCACCCTGGCCGCGCCGCGCACGCTGGAGCTGGCGGGCCCCGCGGACGCGGTGGCGGGCAGCGAGCGGGTGCGGCTGCTCGTCTACCCGGGCGCCCTGGGCGTGCTGCGCGCGGAGCTGGCCGCGGCGGTGGAGCGCGGGGGCGTGGCCGAGGACGCCTACGCGCTGCTGCTCGCCGGCCGCGCGCCGGAGCTGCTGAAGTCGCTGGGCGAGCACGGCGGACGCGGAGGAGCTCAAGCGCATGGCGGCCCTCGCCGGGCAGCGGGTGCTGCGGGCCGGCCGCGCGCCGGACGTGGCCACCGCGGCGCTGCTGGCCGAGGCGGCGCTGGCGCACCCGGACAACCCCGTGCTGGCGCGCCTGGGGGAGCGACTGTCCTCGCAGGTGGCCTCGGCCCAGCGTCCTGACGGGACGTGCCAGGGCGCGGATGGCTGGACGCTGCAGCGGCTGCTGGTGGCCACCGCGGACTGCTCCCGAACGGTGCGCGGGCCGGCGCGGGCTCGCCCGAGGGCGGACGCCGGGCCTCCGCCTTCCATGCACGCGCGGCGGGTGCCTTCGAGCGCTACCTGTCGCGGGTGCGGGACGGGTACACGGCGGCGGCGATCCTCGCGAGCGGCGGCGTGTCCGGCTCGGTGCGGGACACGCTGCGCAAGCAGGTGCGCGAGGCGTTGAAGAAGCGGCCGGACGGCTCGGCCTTCCTGCCGGTGGACGCCGATGTGGTGCGCGCGGATGGGCTCGCGCCGTCGGAGACCGAGGCCACCGCGCTCGCGGTGCTGGCGCTCGCGGAGGACAAGGAGGCGCCGCTGGCGGACCTGGGCACCTCGCTGCTCGCGGGCTACCGGCCCGAGCGCGGGCTGGGGAGACGGGCGCGCCAACCACGTGGGACTCCGGGCGGCGCTGACGCTCTTCAAGGAGCCGCTGCCGCCCCAGGTGCGGGTGGTGCTGGAGCGGGACGGGAAGGTGGTGACGGAGGGGACGCTCGACGCGAAGGCGCTGCGCGAGGTGCTCGCGCTGGAGGGGGCGGTGCCCGGCTCCGCGGGGGCGCACACGTGGGCGGTGCGCGCGGAGCCGGCGGTGCCCGGGTTGGGCTTCTCCCTCACGCTGGCGGCCTACGTGCCGTGGCGCGCGGAGGAAGCGGGCCGTGGGCTGGAGCTCGCCGTGAAGGGCCCGGCCGAGGCGAAGGTGGGAATGCCGGTGGAACTGACGGTGCAGGCGGCATCGCCCTCGGGCATGGGGCTCACGCTGCGCCAGGGACTGCCCGCGGGCGTGCAGGTGGACCGCGCGAGCCTCGATGCGCTGGTGCGCGAGGGGCGGGTGTCGGCCTACGAGGTGGAGGACGGGGCGGTGAGCCTCACCCTCCCACCGCGAGGCGCGGCCGAGCCCTTCAGCGCTCGCTTCAAGGTGGTGCCCACGCTGGCGGGCTCGCTGCAGGCGGGGGCGTCGAGCCTCACGCCGGTGGGCCGGCCGGACCTCGTGTTCCACGTCCCGCCGACGACCTGGGCCGTTCGCTGAGCTCCCTCCTGGATTGAGCCATGATGGCAGCCGGTGTGTCCCTGCACTCCGGCTGGCGGGAAGACACCGTGATGGATTCCACCTCCCTTGCCCCTGAACAGACCCACGCGCTGGCCCTGCTGCTCTCTGGCCGCTGCCGTGGTTGCGCCGAGCGGATTCCCGGAGGCACCGCGCTGCGCGGCAGGCCCTGCCCCCGCTGTGGTGAAGAGACGCTCCCGAGCCCCTCGGACCGGGCCGTCCTGCACGGACTGCACACCTCGCGCTCGGCGTTGCACCTGGGCGTGGTGGTGGGGCTGGTGTCCGTGGCGTCCATGGCCGCGAGCTGGTTCCCCCTGGCCAACTCCATTCTCCTCGCGGTGGCGTTCGACTGGATGCGCTTCAAGCTGCTGCGGCCCGCGATGCGGCTCCTCACGCCCCAGCGAGGGCTGGTCTCGCGCCTGACGCTGCGGCTGGCCGGTGGCTGCATCCTGGCGGCCTCTGTCGCCCTGCTGGAGCTGCTCACCTTCATCCCCGCCGTGGGGCCCCTGCTCAAGCTGGCGCTGAGCGCCGTCCAGATAACCCTCTCCGGCCTCTTCATCCGGCGCTACCTCTCGTGGCAGCTCCAGCGCGAGAGCCAGGGCCTGCCCGTGGCCCCATGGGAGGTGGTGCTGCTCGCCGGGTGGGGCGCGCTGCTGCTCGCGCTGATTGCCGCCGTGGCGGCCGTGGTGCTGTGGCTCGCGACGGCGCGGGGCTGGCTCGGCGCGCTCCCGGGAGCAACGCCATGACGCCCTTCGCGCTCGTCTCGCAGGCGCTCGGCCTGGGCAGCGCCGCGGGAACTCGCGCGGGGCTCGGCCTGCTGGCGGTGGCGGTGGCCGCGCTCACGGGCCACGTGACGCTGCCACCCGAGCTGACGTGGGTGGCGCGCCCCGGGCCCATGGCTGCCTTCGCGGTGGTGCTCGGCTTCGAGACCCTCATGTACCGCGACGACGACCTGCGCGAGCTGCTGGGGCTGGTGCAGTACGGCCTGAGCGCGGCGAGCGGCGCCCTGGTGATGGTGGCCACGCTGAAGGCGCCCCTGGGCGGGGTCCCCGGCTGGGTGCTCGGCGTGGGCGGCGCTCTGCTGGCCATGGGCAGCCTCACCCTGCGCCGGCGCCTGCACTCGGCGGTGGACCGGCTGGACAACGCCTTCTTCCGCCCCCTGAAGTGGCTCATCAGGCTGGAAGAGGTCGGCACCGTGGGGCTGGGCGTGGCCCTCTTCCTCGCCCCGCCGCTGGCGCTCGCCTTCGCCGCCGTACAGGGGGTGAGCGGCCTCGTCGCGGGCGGGGTGGAGCACCGGGTGGAGGCTCGCTTCCGCCGCCCCTGCCCCGCCTGCGCCGCCGCCATCCGCAAGGAGGCCTCGTGCTGCCCGAAGTGCCGGGCGGAGGTCCCGGTGGTGAAGCAACTGGACCTGCGGCTCCCCGGGAAGCGGTTGACATCTACGGCCCCCTCCTCGCCTCCCACCCCCGCCAGGGAGGGTCCCCAGGAGCCGTCGAGCAAGACGGGCTGAAGCCACCCACGGGCGTCTGCCCCAGCTCGGAACTTTTGGCGACCTGCTTGGACGGAAGGGGGCGCCAGGAACAGTCACCCGGCGCCCTCCCTCACGGCTCAGGCACTACTGCGCATTGAAGACGAGGTCGTCCACGTCCGTATAGGCGCCGCCCGGGCACGTGCCCACGGAGCCACTGTAGCGGAACACCCCGCGCACCACCGAGCGGGTGCTCCCCGAGGGCAGTGTGTACGTCTTGGAGAGCACGTGCGAGCCGGCGGCGGTGGCCGTCATCGTGCCGAGGAACGTCCAGCTCGGCGCGCTGGCATCCGGTGCGTAATAGAGGTCCAGGTAGTCGGCGGAGTAGGAGCCGTACCCCCACACCGTGGCGTCGATGCGCACCGTCTTCCCCGCCGCGAGGGGCGAGCCATCGAGCGTGGACACCTTCAGTCGATCCAGCGACTCGTCGGCATGGTAGGCGCCACTGATCCCGTCGGTGCAGGTGTCCACGGTGTTGGGCGCGTTGGCCTCGGGCCCCAGGTTGGCCCGACCATTGAGCAGGGTGCCCGAGTCGCAGGAGTTGCCCGAGGAGCCGCACCGGGGCGCGCCCAGCGTGGAGTCATGGACCGCCATTCCCGTTTGAACGGGGTTGTTGACCGTCACCTGCACCTGGGTGCTCAGCCCCTCGTTGCCCGCCGCGTCGTAGGCCCTGACCAGCAGCGTGTGGCTGCCGTTGGAGAGGCCCACCGTGTTCCACGAGAGCGAGTACGGCGAGGTGGTGAGGGTGCCCAGCAGGGTCGTCCCATCATAGAAATGGACCCAGCTGACGCCCACGTTGTCGCTCACGGAGGCGGAGATGGTGACGGTGCCGCTCACCGTGGCGCCCGAGGTGGGCGCGGTGATCGACACCGTGGGAGGAGTCACGTCGTTGTTCACGATGACGGAGACGGACGAGCTCATGCCCACGTTGCCCGCGGCGTCGTACGCCCGAGCGGTCAGCACGTGTGGACCGTTGGCCACCCCCCACTGGGTGTACCAGGAGAAGGAGAACGGCGCGGACATGGCGGTGCCGATGAGCGTGTCGCCATCGAAGTACTCGACCCGCTTCACGCCGTAGTCGTCCGAGGCGCTCACGGTCAGGATGACCTCCCCCGCGACCGAGGCGCCCTCCGAGGGCGAGGTGAGGGTGGCGACAGGCGACGTCACGTCGTCGACGCCGAGCAGCAGCACCTCCGCGCTGGCGATGGGCCCATAGTCGATGATTCCCATGCCGCCCACGACGAGCACTCGCCCGTCCTGAAGCACGCTGGCGGAGTGGCTCCTCCGCGCTTGCTGCAATGTGGCTCCGAGACTCCAGATGGCCGTGGCGGGGTCATACACCTGCGTGACGCCCATCTGCGGGTCGAAGCTCGAGTTGTTCGAACCGCCCGCCACCAGCACCCGGCCATCCGGAAGCACGCTGGCCGTTGCCTCGATGCGCACCAGAGGGGGAGTACCGGTGGGGCTCCAGGTGTCCGTGGCGGGGTCATACACCTCCGCCATGGGCTCGTATCCACCGGTGACCAGCACACGGCCATCGGGAAGCGGGGCCATGAGCAGGGAGTACACGGAGGTGGCCATCGAGCCGGTCGCTGTCCAGGTGCCCGTGGAGGGCTCATAGAGGTCGTGGTTGTAGGCATTCATGCCGCCGACCGTCAGGACCTTCCCGTTGGAGAGCCGCAGCATCTTGTGGTGCTCGCGTGGAGCCGTGAGGGATCCGCTGGGCGACCAGGTGTCGGTGGTCGGGTCGTACAGCTCCGCGCTCATCTGTGAGGCACCAATGGAATCACTGCCACCGCTGGCGAGCACACGCCCGTCAGCGAGGCGGACGGTCGCGTGCTCGTATCGGGCGGTGTTCAGGGAGCCCGCGCTGCTCCAGGTGCCCGTGACGGGGTCATACAGCTCGGCGGTGCCGAGGGGCTCGTAGTCCGGGGACCTGCCCGCGGATACCAGCACCTTGCCCGAGTCGAGCAGGGTGGCGGAGTGGAGCTGCCGCGCCGTCGCCAGCGAGCTCGTCGTAGCCCAGGTGCCAGTCACCGGGTCGTACAGCTCCGCGCTCGAGAGCACACCCACCTGGTAGTTGATGCCGGCCACCGCCAGTACCCGGCCGTCTGGCAGGACGGTGGTGGTGAGCGCGCCCCGCGCCAGGGAGAGCGAGCCGGTGGTGCTCCAAACGGGGTCCAACACCGCCGGGTACTTCACCGACTCGGCGTTCCACCCCACGCGCACCCGGCACTGGCGCGAGCCGGGCACCGTCACCGGCCGCTGCCAGGGCGCCGAGGCGCGGGTGTCCACCGCGCATCCCTCGACGGAGACGTGCGCCAGACTGACGCGGCCGTCCGCCCCCACCAGGTACGGCGGCGCCATGCGCAGGCGCGGGGCCCCGCTGCCGTCCAGCACTTCCAGGGTGTCCTCCACGAGGCGCAGACCCGCCGCACCCGCCCCCAGCGTCAGGCCGTAGCTCACCTCCGGCTTGGACGGGGCTTGCTCGAACGAGAGGTAGTCCTCGGTGCCCTCGGGCGTGAAGCGGTGCACCACGTCCGCGCCCTCCGGGTGCGCGTCCGGGTAGACGACGTAGCCGTCCACCACCTCGGCCTTCGCCGGGGTCGCGCCCTCGAGTGCCACGTCCATCGTCAGCCCCGAGGCGAGGTCCTTCACACGGAAGGGACGCTGCGCCACCTCGGGTAGCACCACGCGCGCCGGGCGCCGCGAGTCCCCGCGCGAGGGCTTCTCCGGGCTCACCGAGAGCCCACCCTCCACGCGCTCCACACGCGTCTTGTCCGCGGGCGGGAGCACGGAACGGGGCTTCGCCCCTGCCTCCTTCACGTCCATCCGATGTGAGCGCAGCCGCTCCACCACTCCGGCTGCATCCTGCTGCTCGGGTCCGGCGGAAGTCTGGCACCCCTGTCCTGTCAGGAGACACAGGCCCGCGAACAGACCCATCCCCCCACGTCTCTTCGGGATTGTCATACAGGTCGGGTAACACGGCCCTCTGACATCTCCGGGTCTCCGCGCCCTACGACCGGCCGCGCTGCCCACCGGAGACGGCTCCCGGCAGGAGGCTCAGTTCCAGGAGAACGCGTACTCGCTGGTGACCGGCTCCACCTGTCGTCCCTTCACCTGCATGTTGACGACCCCCATGGCGCCGAACACCTGCTGGAATACCCCTTCGAAATACGGGTAGGGAATGACGTTGCCGTGGATGCTCGCGATGCACTGCCGGGGGCTCGTCCACTTCACCGCGCCCTGCCCGTGATGCCAGCCCGTCCGGTAGGCCGAGGGCAGGCTGTTGACCAGCTGCGTCGGGGCCTTTCCAGTCAGCAGCAGCAGCGTCTTGCCCACCGCGTTGCTCAGGAAGTCCTGTGCCACCTGGCGCCCCAGGTGTTGCAGCGTCTTCTCGAAACCTTCGTGCTTCTCGCTCAGGCTCCACGTCGCGTTGTAGAGCAGCCGCAGCAGCGTGGTGATGGGATAGTTGAAGAAGGGCGTGATCTTCTCCTCCCCGAGCAGTTCAGTGCAGCGCTTCAGCGCCTCCGCGTCGGCATGGAGCCGGACCTGGTTCAGGGCGCAGTTGAAGAAATAGCCGCGCGCGGTGTCCGCGGGATTCACCAATGTCAGTCGCCACTCCAGCTCCTCCGGTGAGCCCAGGACCAAGGTGCCTTGCTTCGAAGTCATGTCGCGTTTCCCCGATACGGAAGGCGCATGGGCTCGCCCGAATCGCTGAGGCAGCTCGTATGTGCCGCTTCCCGGTTTTCGGGGCGATCCTACCATGCACCCGGGGCCCTCGGAGCGAGGTGAGGACAGGGTTGTCACCGAGTGAGCGGAGGCCCCCGCTGATATCGGTCCCGGGACAGGCCCCATGCCACGAGGGCGACGATGATGACGGCGAGCACCGCCAGCCAGAGCCAGCTCAGGCCCCAGCGGGTGGCCTCGTAGGGCTCATAGGGTTCGATGGGCTCGCCGGACTGGGCGAGCGCCAGCGCCGGGGTGAGGACGAGCGACCACAGGAATGCGTACAGCGCGCGGAGCTTCAGCATGTCGCGTCTCCCGCGATCCGGAATGGGGCCGGGCCGCTCCTGGAACGGTCTTCACCTCCGGGGGGACGGACAAGGCACGGTCCCTCGGGCACGGGGAGCGGCGAGGAACTCCTCACGGCCCCATCGAGGAGGCCCCTGTCCGGCTGCTCGCCCCGCGGGCCAGAAATAGGGAGCCGACCGGGCAGGGGACCGCCACTCTGGAGGAGGCCACCATGAAGCTCGACGGGGCGGGCGCCTTTGTTACGCTGCGCGACCCTGACCACCATGTCCATCCGCCGGCTTCTTCCCATCGTCGCGTTGCTGTCGGGCTGGTGCGGCATCGCCTATGAGTTGCTCTACTCTCGGCTGCTGACCACCCACCTGGGCGACATGTTCCAGGTGAACGCCGCCATCCTGACGAGCTTCCTGCTGGGCATCGGCCTGGGCTCGTGGGTGTCGCACCGGTTCGTGCGCTGGTTGTGGCTCGTCGAGCTGGGCATCGGCGTGTACGCGCTGCTGGTCGCGCTGACATTCGCCAGCGAGCCCCAGGTCGTGCTCGAGCACCTGCTGCCCGCGTTGGGACATGGCCGCTGGATGGTGGCGCTCACCGCGTTCCTGTTCGCGTTCGTGCCGGCGCTGCTCATCGGTTTCTCGGTGCCGCTCTTCTCGGAATATGCCCGGCACCATCTGGGCAACGTCCAGCACTCGGATGCCTTCAACGCCGTCTATTGGATATACAACCTGGGTGGCGCCGCCTGCGTGCTGGCCATGGAGTACGCCCTGCTGCGCGCGCTGGGCGTGAAGCAGACGCTGCTGTTGCTGGCGCTGCTCAACCTGGTGAGCGCGCTGGTGCTCCGCCAGTTGGAGGTTCCTCCCCGGGAGGCGTCGCAGGACGAGCACGAGGCGGTTCCGTTCCGGTGGGTGGCCGCGCTCTTCGTGGCCAGCGCGCTGAGCGGCCTGTACCAGCTCTTCCTGCTGAAGCTCACGGAGATCGTCTTCGGGCCCTTCCACGAGAACTTCGCCCTGGTGCTGGCGATGGCGCTGGCGGGCATCGCGCTCGGCACGTGGCGTGCGTACCGCTGGGGGCTGCGCTTCGAGACGTTGCTGCTGGTGGGCGCCGCGGCCGTCGGGGCGAGCATGCTGTTGCTGCAGCCGCTCATCCACTTCTGGGGCCACCTCAACGTGGCGTTCGGCGTGACGCCGCTGCTCAGCTCGCTGTGCAAGGCGCTGGTGTTCACGGCGATGGGGCTGGTGCCGCTGACGGTGTTCGGCGCCACGGTGCCGGCGCTGCTCGGGCAGCTCAAGGGCGCGCGCACCACGGCGGGGCGCATGCTCGCGGTGTCCAGCTTCGGCAACTGCCTGGGCTATGTCCTGTCCGTCGCGTTCCTCTACGAGAATCTCTCGTTCCGGGCCCTGGCGCTGCTCTTCCCCGCCGGGCTGTGGCTCCTGGGGCTCCTCGCTCGCGAGGGCTCGCGGATGCCCTCCCTGGTGACGCGGCTGCTGCCGGCGCCGCTCCTCGTGCTGCTCGGGCTGACGTGGTCCGATACGCTGCTGCAGCTCTCCTACCGGGACTTCATCTCCTCCGACACCCTCAAGCGCACCCTGTCCGGTGTGCGCGAGACGGAGCTCCTCAAGCGCTTCGACAGCGCGCTCAGCCTGGTGCGTGACGCCCAGGGCGAGCAGTCCGTCATCATCAATGGTTACCGGTCGCTGGTTTCCTCGCGCTCGGGCCATACCAACATCAGCGAGCTCATCGTCGGCACCTCGCCCGCGCTCTACGCGCCCAAGCGGGAGCGGGCGCTGGTGCTCGGGGTGGGCACCGGCATCACCGCGGGCGCCACCGCCAGCCTCTTCGCGCACACGGACGGGGTGGAAATCAATCCGGCCGTGGCGGAGGCCCTCCCGCGCTTCTCGCCCAACAACCTCGGGCTGGCGCAGCGGCCCGGCTTCCAGCTCCTCCTGGAGGATGGGCTCACCGCGCTCGCCCGCACCCACCAGCGTTACGACGCCATCGTCAACACCGTCACCAGCCCGCTCTACTTCTCGTCGAGCAAGCTCTACACGCGCGAGTTCTTCGAGCTGGTGAAGAGCCGCCTCACCGACGGCGGGGTGTACTCGATGTGGTTCGACGCGCGCGTGCAGCCCGAGGGCGCGCGCATCGTCTTCGAGACGCTGCGCCAGAGCTTCGCGGACTGCCACTTCGTGTTCCTCACCTCCGTGTACACGCAGGTGGTGTGTGGCAAGCAGCCGCTCACCCCGCACCCGCTGCCCGAGGAGGCGTGGCCGAAGGACCTCGTGGCCCTCTATGAGGCGCATCAGCTCGGCATGGGGATGAACGAGCTGTTCTCCCACCTCATCCTGCGCAAGCACCAGCTCTTCGAGACGGACTGGGAGGCGCCCCTCAACACCTTCGACCAGCCGGAGCTGGAGTTCGTGATGGCCTCGGCCTCGCTCACCCAGCAGCAGGTGAAGCCCTGGTCCCCGCTGATGCTCGCCCAGGTGGACCTGACCGTCCCTGGCTTCTCCGGCGAGCCGCTCACGCGCGACACCCTGGGCACCCGCTGCTTCGCCCTGCACGCGGTGAGTCGCTCGCTCGACCCCATGTGCAGGCAGCTCCTCACCGAGGGCGGGCGCAAGCCGCTGCCGCTCACGTACGTGGAGCGCATGCTCGCCTGGGGGGACGAGGACGATGCGCCGCGCATCCGCATGTCCATGGCCGCGAGCCTGGTGGACAACGGCCAGCTGGAGCGCGCCCTGTCCGTCCTCGACGGGCTGGAGAAGTCGCTCGGGGGCGACCTGCGCTACCAGGAGATGCGGCTCGGACTGATGCTCCGGCTCGGCCGTGAGGTGTCGGACGAGGCGCTCCTGCGCCTCTATGAAGGGGGTCCGCTGGTGCCCGGCGTCCGCCGCATCCTCGCGCGGGTCGCGGCCCAGCGAGGCCTGAACGCGGATGCCCTCGCCCACCTGGAGTTCCTCGGGAGGCTGGGGCCGATGAGCCCTGAAGACCAGGCGCTGCGCGAGTCGCTGCGTCAGAAGCTGGCGGGAGGCGACGCGCCGTGAGTGGCACCCAGAATCGTGCGTGGTTGGGACTGAAGGTCGCGACGGTGCTCTCGGGCGCCGCCGCGCTGATCGCCGAGACCCTGTGGGTCCGCTCGCTGTCCAACATGGTGGGCTCCACGGTGGAGGCGGCCTCGACCACCTTCGCGGCCTTCCTGGTGGGATTGGCGCTCGGGGCGTGGTTGGCAGGCCGGAAGGCTGACCTGCTGCGGTTGCCGTTGCGCGCGTACGCCTGGGTGGAGGTGGCCATCGCGTTCACCGCGGGCGCCGCGGGCCTCGTGCTGTTCCTGGTGCGTGACACGCTCATCATCGGCGGAGACGTGCAGGGGCTGGCGCGCGTGGCGCTCGTCTTCTTCTTCGTGCTCGCGCTGGTGCTGCTGCCCACGCTGTTGATGGGCGCCACCTTCCCGCTGATGGTGGCGGCGGCGCGCCGCTCGGGAATCCAGGTGAGCGGGGTGAACATCCTCTATGCGCTCAACACCCTGGGCGCCTCGCTGGGCACCCTCGTCTGCGGCTTCG
This sequence comes from uncultured delta proteobacterium, assembly GCA_963771175.1. Lineage (GTDB taxonomy): Bacteria > Myxococcota > Myxococcia > Myxococcales > Myxococcaceae > Archangium. The sequence goes on along the minus strand of CAVYSY010000048.1, from coordinate 53,576 downwards.
TGATGCTGCCCACCCTGGGGGTGCGCGGCTCGGTGGGCGCGGGGGCCCTGCTCAACCTGCTCGCGGCCGCCGCCTGCCTCCCGGCGCTGCTCGCGCGTGGCACGCCCGAAGCGGCCCCGGCTCCGTCCTCCGAGCCCTCCCCGTCCCCGGAGCCGGCCCCGGCTTCCGAGCCCGCGTCGGAGTCCCCCTCGCTGCCCCAGTGGATCCTCCTGACGGTGGCGACGACCAGCGGCCTGCTCACGCTGGGCGTGGAGGTGGCGTGGATGCGGCTGTCCAGCTACTTCCTGGGCAATCGCGTGTATGCCTTCAGCATGCTGATGGCGTGCGTCCTCAGCGCGCTCGCGGCGGGCTCGTGGCTGGCCGAGCGCCTGCTGCGCCGGTTCGGCCGCCGCATCCCGGAGTTGATGGGTGGAGTGCTGGCTGCTTCCGCTGCCCTCACGGTGGCCTGCGCGGCGATGTCGGAGTGGTGGATCCACCATCAGGCCGAGCTCGAGCGCGCGCTGCCGGCCAGCAGTGGCGTGTTCCTCGTCGCTCGCATCCTGCAGATTCTGGTGCTGCTGGCCCCGATGATGCTGGCCATGGGCTGCCTGTTCCCGCTCAGCCTCACGGCCTCGCGCCTCACCCAGGAGCGCTCGGGTCTGGCGGCGGGCCTGTTCTATCTGGTGAACACGGTGGGCTCGGTGGCGGGCTCGCTGCTCGTCGGCTTCTGGGCATTGCCCTCGGTGGGCGTGTACCGGACCATCGGCTACCTGGTGGCCTTCGCCTGCCTCGTGGCCGCGGGAGTCTTCCTGCTCGGCGTGCGCGAGCGCCTGCCGAAGTTGATCGGCCTGGGCGCGGTGACGCTGGTGGTGACGCTCGTGCCGCTGTCGATGCCGGAGGAGCTCGTCACGCTCGGTTCGCACGAGAAGATGGTGTACCGCGATGAGGATCGCTACGGCGTGTTCCAGGTGAACGCGCTGCCGGGCGGGCTGCTCAGCGTCACCAACAACCACACCAGGCTCATCCACTACCTCGGGGCGGCGAGCACCTCGTACGTGCAGCAGATGCAGGGCCACCTGGGCATGTTCTTCCACCCCGAGGCGAAGACGGCGGTGGTGATTGGCAGTGGCTACGGCATCACCGCGGGCGCGCTCGGGCTGTATCCACAGATGGAGCGGATCGACGCGGTGGAGATCCTCCCCGCCCTGGTCGAGGTGGCCGATATGTTCATGCCCCACAACCTGGGCTACCACCGCAACCCGCGCGTGCGCGTGGTGGTGGACGACGGCAGGCACTACCTGACCCGGCAGAAGGACACGTTCGACATCGTGTCCATCAACCTCTCGGATCCGCGGCTGCCCGGCGGTTCGAGCCTCTTCCACACCGACTTCTACGACATCGTGAAGCAGCGTCTCACCGAGGGCGGCGTGATCATCCAGCACGCTTTCGGGACGGAGACCCGCCTGGTGCTCTCCACGCTGGGGCGCTCGTTCAAGTACGTCCGGCTGTTCCCCTCGTACCAGAGTGGCTTCAACGTGGTCGCCTCGGATCGGCCGCTCGAGGCCGACCCGGCGAAGATCGACGCACTGGCGGAGATTCCCCCCGTGCGCGAGGCGCTGCGTGGCATCGGCCTCGTCGAGCCCCTCCGGGCTGGCGCGGTCTTCTCGAAGGGCCTCACGCCCCAGGACGTCCCGAACCTCTTCAACGATCCGTCCGTGGCGACCGACGACTTCCCGATGCTGGAGTACTCGTCGCGCGGCGGCGTCGCCGGGATGTTCTTCAGCAACGAGTAGGGCCCTGGAGTCGACCTCCGCCCAGGTCCGCCTCCGGGGGCTTTTATACCCTCCTTGGAAATGTTGGCCTCCTCTGCTTGAATTCGTGGGAATCCACGAAAGGGAGGACGACATGAGGCACATGATTCGGGCGGTTTCCATGACGGCCGTGCTGTTCGGGGCTGGCGGTGCATTCGCTCAGGAGCTCTCTCCGGCACCGGTCGAGGAGGATCTCCGGACCGAGGAGCAGAAGGCGGAGGACGCGCTCCATGAAGCCTGGGACAACGCACAGATCGAGGCGTTGATGGCCAGCACGGCGGCGGCTCCGACCGCGCTCGTGGAGGAGGCGGACGAGGCCGAGGCGGAGCCCGTGTTCGGGCCCGCCAACGAGTACACCGAGGAGCAGGCGGTGGAGTTCCTGCTCTCCACGGACGTGGAGTCCTTCTCCTCGCTGGCCGCGCCCCCCGTGCAGCTCCGAGGCTGCTGGTACTTCGTCACCACGCCGCCGCAGGGCCGCTACGGTCCGCCGCGCTACCAGCTGACCGTGCAGCGGATGCCCTCGCGGCACTGCGAGGCACAGACGGTGGTGCTCGACTCCTCGTACGCCGCGAGCGTCACGGTGGCGACGAAGGAGAGCAAGGGCCTCGCCGTCTCCTTCGCGTCGAAGGGGACGCCGAGCGGCTCGGGGCTCGTGCACGTGCGTCTCTTCGCCTTGAATCCGAAGGACCTGTCGGTCTCCCGCACCGGCTTCCTCGGCACGTACCGTGGGAGCACCAGCGTCTACGGGATGCACTTCGAGGGCAACCGCCTGCTCGTGCAGACCAACCGGTACACGGCGACCTACCCGCGCTTCCTCACCAGCGAGGAGCCGCCCATCGGCGTCATCTTCCCGTAGGCGCGGACCGCGGCCTCTCTCCGCCGTCAGCCATTCGGTCCTGACAGCGACGAGTCGTCGGAGGAGGGGCGCAGCCGGCGGATGGCGCGCAGCAGCAGCTCTCCGTCGAGCGGGTTGGAGATGTAGCCCTTCGCTCCGAGCCGGTGGGCCCGCTCGAGGTCCTCGTCATCCGAGCTACCGGAGAGTAGCAGCGCGCCGGCGATCCGGGCCTCTCCCGCGAGCAGGCCCTCCATGGCCTGGACGGGGGCGAATACGAGGTCCGAGGGCCCGGTGTGCATCACCTCCAGCGGGGAGGCGACCTTCGTTTGGATGCCGTGCCGCCCGAGCGCTCGCGAGATGAGGGTGGCGGTGACGGGAGGCCACGCGTAGAGCAGCAGGGGCGCGCCCGGTCCCGACGGGGGCGTGGGCTCGAAGGCGGGCTCGTGGGTGTCCTCCTGGATGCCGTAGAGCGCGGTGAGCGCCTGGGCGAGGGCCGAGTCCGAGGCGAGGTGCGGCTCGACGCGGGGCTTGCCGGAGACGGCGCGCACCGCGTCCAGCGCCTCGAGTCGAGGCCGGGGCGGGGAGGGCGATGTGCAGCACCTCGCGCTCTCCCTTCTCCAGCCGGAGCGGCACGACCCGGTGCCGTCGGGCGATGCGCGCGGGCACGAGCCGGGTGAGCTTCCGGTCCAGCGGCTCGCGCTCCAGCTCGATGGCCTCGATGCCGAGCTGCTGGGAGAGTGCGCGCAGGACGTCGGCCTCGGTGCAGACCCCCTCCCGGACGAGCGCACGGCCGAGTGGCACACGGGTCTCATGGTGGTGCACCAGACCCAGGCGGAGCTGGGCGCGGTCGATCAGCCCCATCTCCATCAGGATTTCTCCGAGCATGCGCTTGGAACCGAGCTGCATGCTGGAACCCTGTCCATGCGGGCACTGCCCGGCGATGGGCGCTCGGGGCTGCCTGCGCCCCGTTGGCTGCTCCCTCGCCGGGCGGAACGTCAGGAGATGACGAAGGTCGCCTGGCCCCTCAGCGTCACCACCCGATACTCCTGGAGCTGGGCGTCGGCGGCGGGGCCTCGCGCGAACCGGCTGCGGGCCATGATGCCCTCCGTGGTGATGCGCAGCTCGCTGCCGATGTTCTGGACGGTGGCCCTCGGAATCAACACGGTGAAGAGCAACGAGCCCGCATCGGCATCCGGCTCGAGCGTGATGGTCACCAGCGTTCCAATCTCCGTCTCCTCCTGGCGGATCTCATCCCCGCGCGCGTTCACCTCTCGGCAGGAGTCCTGGTAGTGGAACAGCGGTTGGCCGGTGATGCTGGTCGTCGAGAAGTTGATGGAGACGCCGCTGCCCAGCAATTCGTACTGGTTGGGCACGAGCGGCTCGGAGGGGGTCGTCACGGGTTGCGCGGCTGCTGGTTCCATGGAGGTTCCTCTGTGGGTGAATCCATCACTGGGGCAGCCGGAGGTGGCTGCCATGGGGGATGGAGGAGTCACTCCAGGGATGTGACGGGCACCGGCGGCGCGTCAGCCGTGTGCACCGAGTACGTGTCGCTCCACCACGCCCGCCAGGGCCACGAGCGCCAGGCCGAGCAGGAAGCCCACCATCCAGCCGCGCCGCGCTCTCGGGGTCGGGCTGTGGTGTAGCTCCGGCAGCAGGTCCGTGGCGCCGATGTAGAGGAAGGTGCCGCTGGCGAGCGCGAGGATGATGCCCTCCAGGCCCTGTACCAGTTGTGAGCCCAGCAGCACCGCGCCCGCTCCGAGCGCCGCCGTGAGCTGCACTCCGCCGAGCACCAGCAGGGCCCGGGGCCGAGAGAAGCCCGCGGCGCGCAGCAGGGCGTAGTCCCCCACCTCCTGGGGCACCTCGTGGGCAATCACCGCCATCGCGGTGGCCACCCCGGCCTGGGGTGAGACGAGGAAGGCCGCCGCCACCGCCGCGCCATCTCCGATGTTGTGCAGCGCGTCCGCGGCCAGCAGCGACGGCACCACCGTGGGCGAGGTCCCCAGGTGGGCATGGTGATGGTGACCGGGCACATGGGTGGAGTGGTCGTGGTGGTGGGGGCCGAGGAACCACTCGAAGAAGGTGAGCGCCAGGAAGCTGGCGAGCGCCCACTGGAAGGCCGAGGGCCCCGTGGCCTCCACCGCCTCGGGGAGGACCTCGAGGAACACCGCCCCCAGCAAGGCCCCGGCCGAGAAGGCGATCAGCGCCGACAGGTGCCGGGTGAGCCATCGCTCCGAGAGGAGTCCTCCCGCCAGTCCCGCGAGACCGTCGGCCAGGACCGCCAGCCAGATGAGGAGGGTGGAGCGTTCCATGGAGGGGAGGTCCGCTCCGTGCTAGCGCCAGTCCGTGAGCCAGCGCAGCAGCGCGTCCGGTGCATCCACGTGGACGAAGTGGCCCGCCTCCGGCAGCGTGGCCACGGGACAGCCCAGGGCCTCCATCCGCGCCAGGTCCGGGTCGGAGACGTAGTGCGCCCGCCCGCCCCGGATGCAGCGCACCCTCGCGCCCGGACGCTCCAGCGCGGCCCACAGGTCTGTTCCGTTCACCCTCCCGTGGAACTCGGCGAGCGACTCGCGATCGAATCGCCAGCGCACACCTCCGTCCGGCGCCGACTCCAGGTTCATGATGAGCCAGTCCGCCAGGGGCCCGGACAGTCCGCGCCCCGTCAGCTCCGCCCGCATCGTCTTCCGGTCCGGCGCACTGGCCGGCGCGGCCCGGAGGATTTCGAGCACCTTGCCGCTCTCGGACAAGGCGGTGGGGATGGGGCTGGGGGAGATGTCCAGCAGCGTCACGCTGGCCACGTCCTCGGGGGCACGGAGGCTCGCGGCGAGCGACACGCGCCCACCCAGCGAGTGGCCCACCAGGTCCAGCGGCCCCACCAGCCCCGCCGCGCGCGCCGTCTCCACCACGTCCTCGGCCACCGTGGACAGGGTGGCCCCGGGTGGCAGCCGGGGCGAGGCGCCATGGCCCGTCAGGTCCGGCAGGAGGAAGCGGCGGTCCTTGTCCACCGCGCTCCAGGCCGTCGCCAGTGAGCGCAGGTTGCGCCCCGTACCGAGGAAACCGTGCAGCAGCACCGTCGGCCGCTGCCCCTCACCTATCAGGAAGCTCTCGAGCATCACGGTCGCCCCCTATATCCCGAGTGCTCCCACGCCGCGGGGCATTCGCTCGGCTGACGTCAGATGCCGAATGGCCAGGTGTCCGCGGCATCCTCCTCCTCGTAGCCGGCGTCCGCGTCCAGCGGCCGCACGGCGCTCGACAGGTCATAGTGCAGCACGGCGTCGAACTGCGCCGGCAGGTCCGCGTAGAAGTAGTGGCTGTGGCGCTCGGAGTGCGGCGCGTAGATGACGCCGATGGCCCGCTCCAGCCGCCGCTCGCGCAGGCCCGCGCCCGCCTCGCCCAGGTCCTCCATTCGGAGGAGGAAGCCGGGGATGTCCACCTCGTGGAGGAGCGCCTCGTAGCTGCCCGGCAGCGCCGGCCGCACCCGCCGCTTGAGGCCCGGCTCGTCCCACTCCCGGGCGGCGATGACGGTGCCCGAGTACGTGGTGAAGCCCACGTTGAAGGTCTTCCGGCCATGGCGCTCGCGCAGCAGCTGGCCCAGGTTCAGCTCGCCCTGCTCGCCCATCTGCGTGGCGCGCGCGTCGCCCAGGTGCGAGTTGTGGGCCCAGATGACCAGGCGCGCCGGCTTGCCGTGGCGGCGGCTCAGGTACTCGGACAGGGCGTCGGCCGTGTCCGCCATGTGCGTGTCGCGCAGGTTCCAGGATGCGTTGCGCCCCGCGTACATGGCCCGGTAGTAGGTCTCCGCGTCGATCGCCAGCCTCGCGTTCTGCTGCGCGTAGAAGAGCGCGTCCTGCTCCCGCGTCCCGTGCTCCACCTCGCGCTGGCGCAGCTCGAGGAGCTGCTGGATGACCTCGTCTTCGCAGGGGTCCTCGAAGCCATACGACGTGGCATGGCCATAGGCCTGTGGTTCCGGGCCGAAGCGGTCGAAGCAGGCATAGCGAGCCCTCGCCCGTTCGGCTGCCTCGGGATCTCGCGTCTCCAGGTAGCGCAGCACCTCGCGCATGGAGGCATGCAGGCTGTAGAGGTCCAGCCCGTAGAAGCCCGCCTGTACCCCATTGGGCCCCTGCGCGGCGTTGTGAGCGCGCAGCCACTCCACCAACTCCAGCACCTCGGCGTTGCGCCACATCCACTTGGGGAAGCGCTGGAAGTCGTCGAAGGCGTGCTTCGCCTCCGCGTCCCCCTCCTCGCCCTGGATGTACTGGTTGAGCCGCAGGGCGTCCGGCCAGTCCGCCTCCACGGCCACCGCGGCGAAGCCCTGCTCGGCGATGAGCCGCCGGGTGAGCGTGGCCCGGGCCCTGTAGAACTCGTGGGTGCCGTGGGTGGCCTCGCCCAGCAGCACGAAGCGCGCATCTCCGATGCTCTCGATGAGCGCGTCGAAGTCCGAATCCTCGTCCTTCAGCTCAAGGGCCGCCGTGCGCACGCCGTCGATGAGCTCGGGACGGAAGCCCCTTCCCCGTTCCTCTTCATCAAAGGGATTCATGCCATTGAAGGTGGGCAGGTGAACCCGTCCCCGCCCACGGCGCTCGGATGCCCGCTGTCCAACTGGCCCTTCCCTGGCGAGCAGGTAAGCGCTCGCGGGGAATACTTGGATAAACCAGACTGGCCATCTCCTTGCATCGTGTCCACATTCAACGACATGCAGCGCAACCGAGAGGACGCGAAGGTGATGAAGGGGTGGGGGGCGGGGCGCCTGCGGTGGCTGCGGTGGCTGGTGTTGGCGCTGGCTCTGGTCGCGGGGACGGCTCAGGCCAAGGTGACCGCGGGGGTCCGCCTACCGGATGCCATCTTCCTTCAGGGCAGGGAACTCGTCCTGGACCATATGGAGCTCAAGAAGAAGCTCTTCTTCGAACTCTATGTCTGGGGTCTGTATCTGGAGCACACGCCGGGCTCCACCCACGAGGCCATTGCCGCCCAGGGCCCCAAGCAGCTTCAGCTCCACTTCCGGCGCAGCCTCAATCGCGAGCAGCTCGTGAACTCCTTCCGCAACTTCCTCTCCCGGACCTCGGCGATGCGCACCCCGGAGATGAGGCAGCACTCGGAGCAGCTCGTCCAGTCGCTGCGGGCGGTGCGCAAGGGCGACAGTCTCCTCATCACCTATCTGCCGGACAAGGGGCTGCTCGTCTCCGGCGAGGCCAGCCGGGGTGCCCTCATTCCCGGCAAGGACTTCGCGGACGCGCTCTTCGCCGCGTGGCTGACGGAGAACCCCATCTACGATCGCGATTAGCGCCCGGCGTGGCGCTCAGATGAGGAAGGAGCCCGGGACCTCGGCGCCCTCGGCCAGCAGCGCGGCGGTCCGGTCCAGGCGCTCGCGGCTGAGCTGGGTGAGGGTCCGGCGCACCTCGGGGTGGGGCAGCACCAGCTCCCTCACGGTCTCGTGGTCGAGCACCAGCAGCAGGCAGGAGGTGGCGGCCCGCACGGTGGCGGTGACGCGCAGGTCGAGCAGCAGGGAGATTTCCCCGAAGACGGCGCCCTCCAGCATGTCCGGGTAGGGGAGCTCGCCGCCCTCGGGATCCTGATGCACCACGGAGCAGCGCCCGCGCAGCAGCAGGTGGAGCGCATGGCTGCGCTGACCCTGCTGGAGCAGCACGGTGCCTGGCTCCACGGTGCGGCTCTGGAATCGCTCGGCGATGGCCCGCTTCTGCTCGGCGGAGAGCGGCTGGAAGAGCGGGTTGGACTCGAGCAGGTTGTCGAGCAGCCGGTCCTTGTAGAACTGCTGCACCACCTGCTCGAGGACGGGGAAGCGCTCCCCGAGCTGGGCCAGCATCTCCCGCGTCACCTCCAGCAGGGTGCAGTCGCGGATGGCCACCACGCTGGCCACGCGCGGGGCGTCGGAGATGAGTCCCATTTCCCCGAAGAAGGAGCCCTCGCCCAGCTCGGCGAGCGTGCGCGGCGGGCCGTTCTCGGGCGTGTGCACCACCCGCACGGTGCCCTGGACGAGGATGAACATGGAGTTGCCCCGCTCACCCTCGGTGATGATGGGCTCGCCGCCGGACACCCGGCGCATCTCCAGCAGACCCAGCAGGGCGACGAAGACGTCCCGGGGGAGCTGCGAGAACAGGGGCGTGGGAGCCGGCTTCGGCGACTCCGTGGTGGCCTGGAGTGACGACGGCTCCCCGGTGGAGTCCCGCTCGGCATCGGCCTCGCGCTGGCGCTCCTCGGCGCTCTGCATCGCGCACAGGCTGGCGAGGTTCTCCTGCGTGGCCTGGTGGTTGGGGTCGAGGGCGAGGATGAGCTTGCAGGCCGCGATGGCGTGGAGCGTCTGGCCCTCGGCGGCGTAGCGGACGGCGAGGTACTGGAACTCGCGCACGGCTTCCTGCCGCTGGCCGAGCTGGGCGAGGAGCTCGGCCACCTTGAGGCGGGCGGCGGAGTCCTGGGGGAGGAGCTCCAGCGCCTTGCGGTAGTCGGCGAGGGCCTGCTCCGGCTTGCCTTGGAGGATGTTGGCGGCGGCGCTGTCCTTGTACTGCCGGGACTGTTGCTGGACGTCAGCGGATGGGGTCGCCACGGAAACCTCCGGAGGGTTGCTATCGGTAGGGCGGGCATGATCTGCGAGATGGCGGGCCGGGTAAAGACACACCGTGTGTCGGTGGTCCAGTTCTGGAGACACGGCTTGCGGGGTTGGCGGGGCTGGGGCACTGTCCGCGAGCGCCATGGGTTGGATCATCTGGATCATCGAGACGTGGATGTGCCTGGGGGCCAGCTGGTTGGTGGCGGCCGCGCTCTACCCGGACAAGGGCGTGCTGCACCGCCTCATCGCCACGCTGCTGGTGGCGCCCACGCTCATCCTCGTGGCCATGCAGGCCCTGGGCATACCGGGGCTGCTGCGGCCGGTGTGGCTCGGGCTGCTGGCTCCGGTGGTGTTCGCGGTGCCGGCGTGGGTGGCGTGGCGCCGGCTGGGACGTGAGCGGGCGCTGGTGCTGCTGCGCTCGGACGTGGGCGCGCCCAGGCGGTTGGCCCGCGAGGCGTGGCGGGAGCGCGAGCCGGCGGTGCTCACCGTGGTGGCCGCCGTGGGCGTGCTGCTCTTCGCCGCGCTGCTGGTGTGGATCTACAAGTCCTGGACGTGGGATCCGACGTGGTACCACGTGCCCATCACCGCCTATGCCATCCAGACCGCGTCGCTGGACTGGATCGAGACGTCGGTGCCGTGGACGCAGAGCCACCCGAAGAATGTGGAGTTGCTGGCGGCGTGGAACTGCATCTTCCCGCTCGACAACCGGCTGGACGACAGCTCGCAGTTGCCCTTCGCGGTGCTGGGAGCGGCGGTGACGGCGGCCTGGGCGCATGCGGCGGGAGCGCGCAAGGCCTTCGCGGCGGGCGTGGGCGCGGCGTGGGTGCTGCTGCCGCCCATGTTCCTCCAGGTGTGGAGCACGCATGTGGACGTGGCGTGCGGCGCCTTCCTGAGCGCGGCGGTGTTCTTCATGCGGGAGCGCCCCACCGCGCGAGACCGGTGGATGTGCCTGCTGGCGCTCGGGTTGTACGCGGGCACGAAGATGACGGGGGCCTTCCACCTGTTGATGCTCGGGCCGTGGGTGGCCGTTCGGGGCGCGCTGGAATTGTGGGAGGCGAGGGGCGAGCGGTGGCGGCGAGCGGGGGACATGGCACTGTCGTTGCTCGCGCTGATGGCGGTGGGTTCGTTCAAGTACTTCCAGAACCTGTGGAAGACGGGCAACCCGCTGTGGGCCTTCAAGGTGAAGGTGCCGCTGCTGGGCACCGAGCTGCCGGGGCTGTTTGATCCGGCCGTTTTCTACGGCACTCCGCCCGGAGAGAGTCCGCTCTTCTTCGGTGCGCCCGGGGCCTTCGCGCACCTGCTGCGGAGTTGGTACGTGGAGTCGCCCACCTTCTGGCCGGACGTGCGCACGGGAGGCTTTGGCCCGGTGTTCGCGTATCTGCTGGTGCCGTGTCTGTTGTTGCTGGTGCTGGAGCTGGTGAGCCCGAGGAGCTGGAAGCGAAACCTGCCCATCCTGGCGCTTGCGCTGGTGGCGCTGACGGTGCAGGCGGCATGGTGGCCGCGATTCGTGATGGGCGTTGCCACCGCGGGATTGGTGGCGCTGGGCGTCGTCCACGGGAGGCTGGTGCGCGGGTCGCTGCGGCCGGGTCTGTCTTTGACTTTCCTGGTGCTCCTCGGCGTCACCTTCTGGCAGGGGGCCAGCGCGCAGGTCCAGATGGCGGACCTGTTCATGTACACGAAGCACTTCAAGCGAGCACTGCGCGCGGGTCCGCTGGAGCGCTCGGCGCTGCAGGTGGTGGACTGGCTGTGGCCCACCGAGTGGAACCTGCTCAAGGAGCGCGAGCTGAAGGCCGGCGACGTGGTGGCCTATGACGAGTCGGTGAACTTCCTCGCGGAGTTCTTCACCCGGGACTACCGCACGCGGGTGGAGTACGTGCCGAGCGAAGGCGATGTGAGGGATTACCTCGCGCGCATCGACGCGCTGAAGCCGCGCTGGGTGGGAGTGCGGGGAGGCTCGGCGGCGGAGCGGGCACTGCGGGAACAGCGTGGCGCGGAGTACCTCTTCCATGCGCCAACCTCCGACATCGTGCTGTATCGCATGCCCTGGTGAGATTATACTGGGAGTGAAGTCGCTTTCAGCTACCGTCTCACCACTCGGGGTTTTTCATGTGTCGGCGTTTCACAGTGGGGCTCGCGCTGTTGGTGGGCTCGTTGGGGACCGGGTGCCCGGAACTCTATGGGAAGGACGGATACCTGGATGATGCAATGGAAAAGGACATTCAGGAGCAACAGGAAGAGCGGCGACAAGAGCTTTTGACGGAGCCAAAAGGTTGCAAAGACCGTAAGAAGAAGCGCATCTGGCGCTGCGAGGGTCCGGTGGATCAGCCACGGGATTGTCACTGGGAGTGTGAATGAAGAAGCGCACGGTGCTGGGGGTCATCGTGGGACTGTTACTCCCCCTGCCTTTCATGTTCGACCACTGTGCGGCCAGACTGCAACAGCACCGGACAATCCTGGGCTTGAGTCCGCCGGGGACGAATGTTGTGCCAATCCTCAATCGAGAGGAAAGACGCGCGCTCCTGACCTACGGGCGTTCTTGCGAGGACCAGAAGGATTGTGCGCCGCCGCTCGCATGTCTGGATTTATGGTCGGATGGCGAAAGAGTTTGTGTTGATAGTTCGTGTATGACGGACTTGCAATGCAAGGAGGGCTTCACCTGCCGGACCCGGCAATTGCGAGAGAATGGTCCCCTGGTGCGACGGTGTGTCCTCGTGGGCGAGCGCAAGGAGGGGCAGCCCTGCTTGGAGACGACGACATTCCTGAAGGAGGCCTGTGAGCGAGGGCTGCTGTGCGGCGAGGGCTATTGTGGCCGGCCCTGCCAGTTGGACGGGCCTTCGACCTGTCCCGCCGGGTTCGTGTGCCGGGCGGGCCCGGAGACTTCCTTCTGCCAGCCCTTCTGCAAGGGGGGAGATTGTCCCGAGGGGCAGGATTGCGTGGGGGCGGGCACCGACCGTGCCCAATGCATGGTCATTCGCGGCCCCAACTGCCTGCGCGACCCGTGTCCCGAAGGTCTTTCCTGCAACCCCATCGACTACACGGCCAAGTTAGAGGAGGCCTGGACCGCGCGGGTGGAGTGCGTGATTCCCTGTGGGAGGGGAAAGTGGTCCTGCCCCAAGGATTCCGTCTGCTACCTGGGTGGATGCCAGCGGGAATGCGGGCCGGACGCGGGAGAGGTCTGTGACCCGGGCCAGCGATGCATCGAGGAGGTGTCCGGCCGCCTCTGGCTTTGCCGGCGAGCCGGGGAGTGAGCTCTTCCCGAGCCGCGCGACCCAGTCACATCGGCTCGAGGACGTCGGCCTTCTCGGTCAGGTGCGAGGCCTCCTCGGTGGCCCGGCGGATTTCCTCGGCGGCCTCCTCGCGGCCGTAGGGGCCCCCCTGGGCGAGCTGCCGCCGGAGGGCGTCGCGCAGCTCGGCCGCCGTCTGGAAGCGCTCGGAGGGGTCGCTCCGCAAGGCCTTGTGCAACAGCACCCGGAGGGGCTCCGGCAGCCCGTGCACCGCCCACTCCACGTGCTCGGGACCCAGGCGCTGGAGTCGCTCCACCATCATCGGGACCGGCAGCCAGGACGGCTCCTCGCTCCGCACGTGTTCCACCCACTCCCCGAGCACCCGCGCCGGGTCCTCTGGCGCGTGGGCGTCCATCTCCTCGCTGTCCAGCGGGTGGCGGTGCGTCAGTAGCTCCACCAGCACCAGCCCCAGCGAGAAGATGTCGGCGCGGGCATCCACGGCCTCGGCACGCGTGTACTCGGGGGCGGCGTAGGCGAGGTCCCCGCGCAGCCTCCAGGGCGACGTGCGCTGCCGGTGCACCAGCCGTGACCAGGCCACCCCGAAGTCCGTGAGCTTCACCTCGCCCCCGTGCCCCACGCGGATGTGCTGGGGGTTGACGCCCCGGTGGACGATGCTGAGTGGCTGGCCCGCATCGTCGGTGAGGGTGTGCGCGTGGTGGAGGGCATCGGCCACCTCGGCGCCGACATACAGGGCGAAGGCGGGGGAGAAGGGCCGGTCGCGCACGGCCGCGAGGCTCGAGAGCGTCTCCAGGTAGAAGCCCTCCACGTACTCCATCACCACATGTGGCGCCCCCGCGTGCATCGTGAGCAGGTACACCGAGGCGATGCCCGGGTGGTGCAGGCGCAGGGAGAGCCGGACCTCGTCGAGCATGCGCTGGCGCACCTTGGGGTCGAACGGGGCCACCAGTCGCTTGATGCGGACGAGGCCGCTCGGTCCGTCCTGGAAGCGGCGTCGCGCGAGCAGCTCGTTCCGCTCGGACGTCAGCACACGCAGTTGCTCGTAGCGCGTGCCCTCCCGTGTGAAGAGATGGCGGGGGTTGTCGGGGGTCGTGTCGTCGCCGGACATGGAGGTGCTCCCGGGCGGAGGCACGGACGAGGCCGTGCGGTGGCGGAGTGCGGGCACCTCCTGGTGAGAAGACGCCTGGAGTCCATGAGCTGCCCACGACCTGATGGGTACTCATCCGCCCCGGGTGCATCAAGCTCCTGTCAGGCCTCTCCAGGCATCTCGACGGGGTGGTTCCCTGGTGGGCGTCCGGTCCGAGCGAGGGCCGCTCCACCTGGGGGCACCTCACTCGAAGCGTTGGACCGCCATGACGTAGCCTACGTTGAGGATGAGGGCAGCGCCCGGCCCGGAGCCCGGCTGCTTGGGTACTCCCAGGGTGCCATCCTTCCGGTCATGCAGTTGCAGGCACACCGGGACAAAGGTGAAATCCTCCAGTTGGGCCTTGGTGTAGCGGCCATAGACCCGGTCCTTCCCGAAGAAGAGCTGACCGTACAGCCATATCCTCTTGTCCTCGCCCGGCAGCTTTCCCAGGTCATCCGTCAGCTCGCTCTCGATGTCGCCCGCCGGCACCGCGATGGGAACGGAGCCAACACCCTTGTCGTTGTCGATGACGACCCTCGCGTAGTCTCCGACGCGGATGCCCAGCTTCTCTCGCATGAAGGAGAGGGTCTCTGGCGGGCAGTCCACGGGAGGCGGGCGCACCGGAACCGCGGGACAGCCGGCCGCCGCAGTGCAGATGGCGACGGTGGTGAGGGCACGCCAGCCAGCGGCGGAACCAGACTCCTTCTGTCCGGTCTTCGATGAGGTCTTCTGGCTCTTCACGCGCGTGTCTTCCTCCTGGGGCGTCGCGGAGGCGACGGGCGCAGGGATGGCCGCCACGGGGGGCGCTGCGCCTCCGTCAGCTTCCGGCAGCCCGGCGGGGGGCGCCACTTCGTGGCCGGCCCGGCGAGGCGACGCGGAAGGAGAAGCCAGCTCGGGGTCGAGACTCGTGGGGCGGGAGAGGAGCCATGCCCCCAACGACACCATCAGCAGGAGACTGCCCCAGGCCATCATCTTCGGGAGGGTCCAGCGCGCGGGCGTGGGAGCTGGCTCCCGTGTTCCCGATGGGCGCTCGCCGCGCCCGCGACGCTGGCCGGGTTGCTCCATCACCCATTGCTGTTCCGCATCCACCTCCGCGTCATCCTCCGCGGGGCTGGCGGCTCGGGCGGGGGCGGTGGCTCGCGAGGCGAAGAGGGGCACGTCCCAGCTCGCGTCCGCCTTCGAGAGCGCCGCCTCCAGAACTCCGCACAGCTCCTGGGCGCTGGCGTAGCGGGCGTCGGGCCGCTTGGCCAGCAGGCGCATGCAGAGGTCGCTCAGGGCCCGTGGCACTCGGGGGTTGAGGTTGGAGGGGGACTCGGGCACCCGATGGAGGATCTCCTCGTACAGCTCGTGGATGCGCGCTTCCGGGAGGTCTTCGCGGAAGGGCATCTGATCCGTCAGCAGCTCGTAGAGGACGACACCCAGCGCGTACAAGTCATCCGCTGGCTGGGAGGGATGGCTGGCGTGGGGGTCGTGGGCGTTGTCCAGGTGGAAGCGCACCGCCTCGGGGCTGCGGTAGAGGTCCGTCCCCGGCGCGAGCCCGTAGCGGGTGAGACGCGGCGCTCCCTCGTAGCCTCCCGCGCCGAAGTCCACCAGCACCACCCGAGCGTCCGCCTCGCGCACCAGCAGGTTGCAGCCCTTCACGTCCCGGTGCACCACGTGCTGGTGGTGGACCTCCGCCAGGGCCCGCGCACCCTCCAGCGTCTTGCGCGCCACCTCGCGCGCGCAGGGGTTCTCCTCTTCCGCCCACGCGAACAGTGTGCGGCCCTCGACGTACTCCATGACGAGGTAGAAGCAGCCCGTCTCCTCGTCCGGCCAGTACCCGATGCCCACCAGCCGCACCACGTGGGGGTGCTCCACGTTCAGTAGGATGGACGCCTCCCTCCGTCCCCAGGCGTCCCGCCCGTCCTTGCCTCCGCGAACACCGCGGATGAACTTCAGGGCGTAGAAGCGCGTGCCCCGCCGCGCCTTGAAGACGGTGCCGCAGCCGCCCTCGCCCAGCTTCGCCACCACTTCGTACTCCCCGACCCAATCCCCGAGGGAGGGCAGCGGGGGAGGCGCGTTCCTCATGGTCTTCCTCCTGGGAGGGGAGAGAGGGGGTCGGGGAACGTCACATTCTCGACGATGAGGGCGCGAGCGCCATCTCCCTGCCACACCCGGAGGGTGTACGTGCTGGGGGACGGCTCTCCCACCGCCTCCACCAGCACCCGACCCTTGCCGCCCGGGGCAAGGGGTCCCGTCGTCCAGACCGAGAGGATTTCCAGCTCCTCTCCGTGCGCCCCCACCAGCACCGCCTTGTCCCCCGCCCAGGTTTCGGCTGAGCCCTCATTGAGCAGCACCAGCTCCACCGCTACCCGCCCCCGGGCGCGGTAGCTGTCGGCCTGCATCACGGACAGCATCGCCCCCTGGGTGAGCCTGATTTCCGCGGCGATGTCCCGGGCCTCCACGCCGGTCGCGTCCATCAGCTCCCCGCTGCGCAGCCGGGTGAGGCTGACCGGCTCCGGCTCCGGCTCCGCGCTTCGCCGCTCGAGCTCCGCCCGCAGCCGCTGGTTCTCCTCCTGGAGCTGTGCCAGTTCCCCCCTCGGCGGCTCCGGGCCTGCTCCCACCTTTGGTTCGTGCTCCGAGAGCTCCGACTCTAGGCAGAAGACTCCGACCGCTCCGGGCGCCGTGGGATGGGCCATGGCGGTCATTCCCCAGAGGCAGGTCAGGGGGAGCAGGACTCCTCGCGGGAGGGGGCGCATGTGGCGAGGTCTCCGGAATCCAGGGAAGCGCGGAGCCCGCCATCGTGCCGGATTCCCTCCGCGGCGGGGCGCGGTGCTCTCCTCGCGGGTCGAGGGATGAACAGCGGGACGCGCGCGAGCCACCTGGAATATCCAGTATCAACCCCCGGAGTTGGTTCTCGCGATGCGCTTTTCGAGGTAGTGTCGCCCAAGCATGGATGAAACGCACAAGCTGAAGCGCACCATCGGAACCGCGCTCCTGGGGGCCCGAGAGCGGGCGGGGCTCACCCAGGCCGATGTAGCTTCCATGGTGGGTCTCGCCTCCGCCGTCTATGGCCGCATCGAGCGCGGGCACATGCTGCCCAGCGTGCCCTCCCTGCACCGGCTCTGCGTGGCGTTGAGCATCTCCGCCAATGTGCTCCTGGGGCTCGGCTCCGAGGAGGTCTCGGTCCCAACCACCCCAGCCGAGCCGATCGATCCTCCAGAACTGCGCCGCCTCGCGAGCATCCTGCCCTCGCTCTCTCCCAGCGCTCTTCGCACCCTGGCGGCACTCGCCTCCGCCATCGCTCTGAAGAAGCGCTCCGCGAAGAGCCCGCCTCCGCTTTGAGACGTCGAGAGCTCGGTGGGACCTCGGTGCGTCACCCGCGGCGACGCAGGACGAGGAAGCGCGCCAGGGGTCCCCAGTAGGTGGTGCGCCAGCCCTCGTCGAGCCAGTCATGGGCCTCCGCCGGCACTCCCATCTGGGTGAAGGTGAGTCGCGTGCCGCGTCCCAGTGGCACCAGGTCGAAGGTGACGATGGAGTAGTGGTGCTCGGGCCAGTCCCGGTGCGTCCACGCCTGCACGATGCGGCGCCCGGGCACGAGCACCAGCGTGTAGCCGCTGTTGCGCCCCCCGCAGGTGACGAAGGCGCCGCCCTCGCGTGCGTCGATCTCCGCATCCAAGCCCGTGAAGGAGGCGTGCTGCCGCGCGTCCATCAACGCGGCGTAGACTGCCTCGGGCGGAGCGGACAGCTCCACCGAGTGTTGCAGGTTACGGACGTCGAGGCTCGGACTCATGGCGCCCGCTCCAGACCCTATTTCGGAGTGGATGGCAAGCGGCCTCTCCTCCCGAGGTGCCACCCCGGCCCGTTCCGCCAACCAACCGTCATTCGTGTGGACCGCTGTGCTGGCGCACCGCGTGCCGCGTATCCTCCCAGGCATGGTGCTGAAAATCGTCCAGGCTGGAGAGCCGGTGCTGCGTCGGCACGCGAGAGACCTTACCCACGAGGAGATCGTGAGCCCGGCGGTGCGGCAACTCATCGCCCTCATGCGCGACACCATGCGGGATGCGCCGGGCGTCGGGCTGGCCGCGCCACAGGTGGGGGTCGACGTGCGGCTCGCGGTCATCGAGGACCGGGCCGAGTGTCAGGCCTCCCTCTCACCGGAGGAGCTGGCCGCGCGCGAGCGCAAGCCGGTGGACTTCCACGTCATCATCAACCCGCGCCTCGCGGTGGAGGACCCGACCCCGGTGGAGTTCTACGAGGGCTGCCTGAGCGTCAGCGGCTTCTCCGCGCTGGTGCGGCGGGCGCGCGCCGTACGCGTGGAGGCGCTCGACGAGAAGGGCCAGCCCGTGTCCATCTCGGCGCGCGGCTGGTACGCCCGCATCCTCCAGCATGAGATAGACCACCTGGACGGCATGCTGTACCTCGACCGGATGGAGACGCGCAGCTTCACCACCGCGGAGAACCATCGCCGCCATTGGGCCACGCGCCAGGTGGCCGAGGTGCGCGAGGCGCTCGGCCTGCCCGAGCGTCAGGGCTGAGCCCCGTGAGCCCGCGCATGCGTGCCCCATTCCCGTTACTGCTGCTGCTCACGGTGGTGGCCTGTGGTGAGGACCCCCTCCAGGAGCTGGAGGACGAGGCCTCGGACTGCCCCGTGGGGCCGGCGCTGCGGCTGGGCGCGGCGCCCTCCGCGGCGGTGGTGCTCAACGCGTACTACCTCCAGGAGGCGGCCGCGCGGGACTTGAGGCGGGGCCTCACCGAGTCGCCCGATGTGGAGGAGACGCTCGCCAAGGTCTCGGCGCTCGGGGCCTACGCGGTGCGGACCAACGGCTACAACGACGGAGCCGACAAGCGCGGCGACTCCGCCATCCAGGTGGCCCCGCTGCAATATGACGAGGTGAGCCTGCGCGGGATGGACCTCGTGCTCACCCGGGCCGCCGCGTATGGCGTGAAGCTCGTCCTCCCCCTGGGCAACTATTGGGACGCGTACGGCGGCACGCGGCAGTACGTGGAGTGGGCGGGGCTGCCCTCGCCGGTGCAAGGGGACCCGCGCTTCTTCACCGAACGCGCCGTCATCGACCACTACAAGGCGCACGTCGCGCGGCTGCTCTCTCGCGTCAACACCCTGGACGGGCTGCGCTACGGCGAGCACCCGGCCGTGCTGGCCTGGGAGCTGCTCAACGAGCCTCGGGGCACGGGCCTGGACAACGAAGGCGCGGCGATGCGCGCCTGGGTGGACGAGGTGGCCGCCGTGGTGAAGCAATACGCGCCGGGGCACCTGGTGGGCACCGGCGAGGAGGGCTTCGACACCTCCTTCGCGGGCTACGACGAGCGCTTCTGGCGCGACGCGGCCTCCTCCTCCTTCTTCGAGGGGGGTTCCAGCTTCCGCCGCAACACGGCCTCGCCCTTCATCGACTTCAGCAGTGTCCACTTCTACCCGGAGGCCTATGGCGTGAAGGCGGGTGCCACGGCTCGCGCGGGCGCGCACTGGTTCTCCGAGCACGTCGCACTTTCTCGTGACCTGGGAAAGCCGTTGTTCATTGGCGAGTTCGGTCTGCGCAACCGGGAGGGCTTCACGCTCGACGAGCGGCGCGCCATGTACCGGGGTTGGTTCCTCTGCTCCTGGCGCAGCGGTGCCGGCGCCATCGGCCCGTGGATGTTCGCCAATGATGCGCGGCCGGATGAGTGGGACGAGTTCACCTTCTACTACCGTGACGGCTCCGTGCCGGCCGACCCGCGCAACCGCTACGCCGACCTCGTCATCGAGGCCGCGGCGCTCTCCGGAAAACGCTGACACGTCTCCGCGCGCCCCTCTCCAACTCCAGATTCGCATGAATATGAGGCGAACGGAGTTGTCAGGAATGACTGGAATGAACAGTTATTCGGATGAGGGGGTTCCATGCGGAAGGACAGGGGTGTTCGGATTCCAGGCAGAATGTCTGCGTGGATGTATGTCTGGGTACTTGCCCTGGGGTTCGGGCTGCAGACCCGGGCCGCGGCGGAGTCGCGGCAACATGGGCGCCCGACGGGCCTCGCGCAACCCTGTGCCGGGGATTTCTCCGACGAGCCGTGCTCGCTGGGCTCCCCCGAGCGCCGTCAGGTGTTCGAGGACATCTTCGAGTACAGCTTCCGCGTCCGGGTGGGACCTGGGGACCATGGCTTCATCACCCTGCACCGCGTGGTGCGCGAGGAGTCGGCGGGAGTGCCCGTCCGTACGCCGAGGTCCGTGTTCCTCGTTCATGGGGACGCGTGGGGCTTCCGGGGCGCGTTCCTGGCGAGCGCCGCGAGCACGGCGGTGTCGCGGGAGCACTCCCTCGCCGTCTTCCTGGCGAAGCGGGGCGTGGACGTGTGGGGCATCGACCAGCGCTGGGTGCATGTTCCCCAGGGGACAACCGACTTCTCCTTCATGAAGAACTGGAACCTGGGCCTGCACGCCCGGGACGTGGGCATCGGGCTCGGGCTGGCACGGGCGATGCGCGCGTATTTCTCCAACGAGGTCGGTCGGATGGTGCTGCTGGGGTGGAGCCGCGGGGCCTCCATCTCCTACGCGTACCTGAACGCGGAGACGCGGCTCCCGCCGGAGAAGCGCCACGTCAGTGGGTTCATCCCCGTGGACATGGCCTACACGTTCGCGCCGGGGGACGTGGCGGAGCGCCAGGCGGCGTGCCAGAGCCATGCGCTGTTCGCGCAGCTCCAGGCCGATGGGCTGTACGAGGGCGGTCAGGTCGGTCTGCTCCTCCAGGGCCTCGGTGCGCTCGCCAGCAGCTCGCCGGACGCGGGCTCGCCCATCTTCTCGGGGCTCACCAACCGGCAGGCGGGGCTCCTCCCGGGCGCGGCCACCTGGCTGCTGCAGAAACCGCCCATCATTCCGGGCTACCACTGGGCCGGAGGCCAGGTCAGCGCGGCGGGGGCCCCCACCGCGCTGTCGTGGACGCGCGAGCGCTTCTTCTTCGAGGGCCTGGAGCAGTCCTCACCCTTCCAGAGCATCGGCGAGCAGGTGGAGACGTTCGCGATGTGGTGCGGTGCGCCGGACGTCCCGTATGACGACCACCTGAGCGAGGTGCGCGTGCCGGTGCTGTACGTGGGCGCCGCGGGTGGGGTCGGCCGTTACGGCTTCCACTCCCTCACGCAGCTCGGGAGCACGGACGTCACCCGGTACGTGGTGCAGCGGCTGCCGGACTCGGACCGCGCGTTCGACTACGGCCACGCGGACCTGTGGCTGGCGGACGATGCCCCGACGCGGGTGTGGGCGCCCATCCTGGACTGGATGCAGCGCCACTGAGGCGCGTCAGAGGGACGCCGCGGCCCGCCCGAGGCCCTCGGCCACGGAGGTGAAGGCGTCCTTGGTGCGCATGCGCCCCTCGCCGAAGCGCTCGGCATAGAGCCGGCGCACGGCGGGAATCTGCGAGGAGCCACCGGTGAGGAAGACGGCATCCACCTCGCCGGCGCCCTCGCAGCGCTTCAGCAGCCCCTCGGTGACTTCGCGGAGCTGGAGCGAGGAGGGGCTCGGAGGCGGCCTCGAACTCGGCGCGGGTGATGCGCTCGTGCAGGTGGATGCGGGCCTCCTCGAACTCGAGGGTGGTCTCTTCCTGCGAGGAGAGCTGCACCTTGGCCATCTCGATGGCGCGGAAGAGCCGGTAGCCGAGGTTGTCCATGACGAGGTCGTACAGGGCCTCGGCCTCGGCGGGCTTGTCGCTCGACTCCAGCATCAGCTCCAGCAGCTCCTGGGTGGCCTTCTCGCGGATGAAGGACATCTCGTGCCAGGAGAGCAGCTTGGCCATCACGTGCTGGGGCACGGGCAGCCGCTTGTCGCTGAAGCCCCGCACCTTGTAGGTGGAGCCGGCGCCGAAGCGGGGCAGCAGCTTGTGGCGCATGATTTCGGCGTCGAAGCGGTCACCGCCGATGCGCACGCCCGTGGAGCCCACCACGTCCGCGCGCCGGTCCGGGTTGCCTCGCCGCGAGGGCCCCAGCCTCATCAGCGTGAGGTCCGTGGTGCCGGCGCCGAAGTCGGCCACCAGCACCAGCTCGTCGCGGGTGAGCTGCGCCTCGTACGAGAGCGCGGCGGCGATGGGCTCGATGAGGAACTGGATGTGGGTGAAGCCCGCGATTTCGGCGGCGCGGCGCAGGCGCTGCTCGGCGAGCGCGTCGGCCTCGGGCTCGGGGGTGAAGACGGCGGGGCGGCCGAGCACCACCTTCTCGGGGGCTCCGCCGGCGTGGGGAGCGGCGGCCTCGCGCACCCGGCGCAGCAGCAGCGCGACCAGGTCCTCGATGAGCCAGGTGCGGCCGCGGATCTGCGTGGCGCGGAACGAGGCGCTGTGGAGGAAGGACTTCACCGACTGGATGAAGCGGCCGGAGTTGTCCTCGAGGTAGCGGTTGATGGCCTGGACGCCCGTGTACACCTCGCGCTCATCCTCGGGGAAGAAGATGACGGAGCGGTAGAGCCGGGGGTCGGTGTAGCCGGGGGCGACGGGGAGCACCGTCCCGTCCGGCAGCGCGATCGCGGTGTTGCTGGTTCCGAAGTCGAGTCCGCAGGCGAGCATGGGGGGCGCACCTCTACGCGCAAATGGTTCCCATGGGTAGCGCCGAGTGTCTGGCCCTCCGGAGGACATCCAGGCACTCGGCCTCCCAGTGTCCCCGTCAGAGGTGCCGGTCCGTACCCAGGGTGCATCTTTGAAGTTGCCCGGAAGAGGACGAGGGATGTGATGCGAATCGGCGCGAGCGGGTTGCTGGCGGGAATGGCCGCGTTGCTCATGGGGGCGGCACAGGCATCGGCGGAGACGGAGGAGAAGCCCCAGGACGAGGGTGGACCGGAGGAGGCCCCGGCGGAGAGCGCGCCGGGGGAGCTCTCGGGAGCCGTGAAGCAGGCGAGCCCGGAGGGGGTGCACGTCGCCGTCCGTGGCGCGCCCGACGTCCAGCTGCACATGAAGCCGCAGACCGTCGTGGTGGTGAACGGGCAGATGTCCACGGTGGGCGACATCCGGGAGGGCGACAAGATTCGCGCCCTGTACCGGGATGTGCAGGGTCAGCCCATGGCCATCCTGGTGGACGTGACGGGACCAGCGCGGCCCCCTCCGGAGAGATTTGAGTAGGTCGCCTGGTACACGGAGCACGGCGCCGGGTCGGCCCCGCGCCTCACTTCAACAACTGGCGCAGGCCGCGGGCCAGTTTCTCGGCATGCCAGCGCTGCAGCTCCCGGGCTGTCCGGGCGGCGCGGCCGGCACGCTCCTCTCGCACGACTTCCAGCAGCTTGCGCGCGGCGGTGCGCTCGGTGGCGGTGCCCTTCGCGGCGAAGCCCTCGAGCAGTCCCAGCCGCACATCCGAGTCGTGCAGCTCGCCCAGCAGCTCCTGGAGCGGCACCAGCGCTTCCAGCAGCGCCTCCATCCTCCGGCGCAGGGCGGGGCGGAAGACTTCGGCTTCATAGCGGAGCTTCTTCACCTCCTTGCGCAGCTCGTGCGCCGTGACGGCGTCCGGTGCGGCCGAGTAGTCCTCCATGAGCCGCTCCACCTTCCGCAGGCGGCGGCGGAGCTGGGTCCTGACGCGCTGGCCCCCGTAGCGGCCGGGGCCGTCCAGTCGCTTCGCCTCGCGCAGGAGCGCGGGCACCGTCCGAGCCGCCCAGCGGGTCATCGCGCGCCGCAGCCGCTTCTCCCGCGCGCCGAGCTGGGCCTCCACGCTCGCGCGCAGGGCCTCGAGCCCGGCCCGCTGCGAGGGCTTCTCCCGGCGGGCCGCCTGCTTCAACCAGGCCCCCTGCACGTGGGTGTCGCGCACCTCGCCGAGCGCGTCCTGGAGCTTCTTCACCTCGCGCTCCAGCGGCGCCAGTCCGCCCAGGTCGCGGAACACCTTGAGCGCCGCGCGCAGGCGACGGGTGGACACCCGCATGTCGTGGACGCCGTCCTCGGTGAGGTGCTCGGCGAGCGCGTCCTCCTCGTGGCGCACGTCCGCGAGGCGGCTGGCGAGGATGCGGCGGGCGGCCTCGGCCAGCCGGCTCTCCGGGCCGAGCCCGCGGATGGGGGTGGGCTGAGGCATGACTGCTTCCTAACGCCCGGCCTTCTTCTCGAACTCGGCGGCGGCCTCCTCGACCATGCGCTCGGCGGCCGCGGCCCCCTCCCAGCCGAGCACGTGCACGTCCTTGTCCGCGAAGGCGACGGCGGCGGTGAAGAAGTGCTCCAATTCCTGGCGCTCCCGGCGGGACAGGTCCTTGATGTCCCCCAGGTTCTCCGCGCGTGCCGCGATGGTGGGGACGACGAGCAGCCGGTCATTGCGCTCCCGCCCGCCGCCTCGCTTCTTCTTCTGGTCCACCTTCAGCACGCCGAGCGCGCGGCAGGGCAGCACCACGCCGGGATGGGTGGACTGGTCCCAGTACACCAGCGCGTCGAGCGGGTCTCCGTCCGGAGCCAGGGTGCTGGGAACGAAGCCCCAGTCGAAGGGGTAGCGCAGCCCGTGCACCAGGGGCTTGGAGACGGTGAAGGCCCCGAGCTTCGGCTCGTACTTGAGCTTCACCGAGGAGCCCCGGGGCGATTCGACGACGACATGGAAGGCGTCGTCCTTGCCTCGCAGGGGCACTCGGGTGAGGTCCGTGGTCATCGAGCCGAGGCTGGGCCAGTCCGTGCGCCGGGGACAAGCGCGCCCGGCGGGGAGTTTCACCTCGGCAACCTTCGAGGCCCGCCGTCTGCTGCTGGGGCGAGCGACCCTACACCTCATTCCAGCCCTCCCAGGGAGAGCTCGCTTCGGGTCAGGAACTGCAACTCACCACGAGGTGGCGACCCCACGTAGGTGGAGGCGCGGCGGAGGCCTCGTGCTCGGGGTGCTCGGAGAAGGGGTCCTCCAGCAGCGTGCGGAGCCGGTCCACCTCGCTGAAGTCACCCGCCTGGGCGCGCTCGATGGCCGTCTGCGCGAGGTAGTTGCGCAGCACGTACTTGGGATTCACCCGAGCCCATCCGCGCCCGCCGCTCCGCGTCCTGGCTGCCCTCGGCCGCGAGCCGCCGCCGGTAGTCCGCCGCCCACGTGTCGAAGTCCTCTCGGTCGAGGAACTGGTCGCGCAGCGCGTCGTTGCGCGCCTCGGGCGAGGAGTCGAAGCGGCCCAGCGCGCGGAAGAAGCGCGTGTAGTCCACGTGGGTCTCCGCCATGCGCGCGAAGAGCGCCTGGATGAGGTCCCGGTCCTCCTCGCGCGTCTCACGCAGGCCCAGCTTCTCGCGCATGCGCGCGAGGAAGTGCGTGGCGAAGGTCGGCTGGTACGTCCCGAGCGCCGAGCGGGCCTCGTCCTCGGAGAGGAGGGTGAGGAGCGCCTCGCCCAGGCACGCGAGGTTCCACATCGCGATGCGCGGCTGCTGGTCGAAGGCGTAGCGGCCCCGGTCATCCGAGTGGTTGCAGATGAAGCCCGGGTCGAAGTCGTCGAGGAAGCCGAAGGGCCCGTAGTCCAGGGTGAGCCCGAGGATGGACATGTTGTCCGTGTTCATCACTCCATGTGCGAAGCCCACCGCCTGCCATTGCGCGATGAGGCGCGCGGTGCGCTCCACCACCTCGGCGTAGAAGCGGGCGTACGTGTCCGGCGCGCCCGCGAGGTGCGGGAAGTGCCGTTCAATCACATAATCGGCGAGTCCCTTCACGTGCTCGTGCTGGCCGGAGTAGTGGAAGAACTCGAAGGTGCCGAAGCGCACGTGCGAGGGGGACAGGCGCACCACCATGGCGCCCGTCTCCACCTCCTCTCGGTACACCGGTTCCTCGCTGCCGAGGATGCACAGCGCTCGCGTGGTGGGGATGTCCAGCCCGTGCATGGCCTCGCTGCAGAGGTACTCGCGGATGGTGGAGCGCAGCACCGCGCGCCCGTCCCCCATGCGCGAGTAGGGCGTGGGTCCCGAGCCCTTGAGCTGCACGTCCCACCGCTCGCCCGCGGCGTTGAGCACCTCGCCGAGCAGCAGCGCGCGTCCGTCCCCCAGCCGGGGCACGTACACGCCGAACTGGTGGCCCGCGTACACCATGGCGAACGGCTTCATGCCGGGCAGCGGCCGCGTGCCGCCGAAGGCCTGGACGAACTCGGGGCGCTCGGCCTCCGAGGGCTCCAGGTCCAGCAGGCGCAGGGCGCTCGGACTCACGCTGACCAGCCGGGCGTCCGGGAAGGGCGTGGGCCCGAGCGGCACGCCGAAGCTGGCGGGCAGGCGGGCGTAGCTGTTGTCGAAACGGAGTTGTTCGAGCGTGGGCATGACAGGGGGGAACAAACAGGGGCGCGGAGGACATCCGCGCCCCTCGGGTTGGGGCTACTTGCGCTCCGGCAACTTCAGTCGATCAACTGCCCACGCCCGTCATCTCGGCGCTCTTCTGCCAGAGCTTCTCGGTGGCGGCGTCGTCCTGCGCGGCCTTGGACTCCCGGGCCACCTTGCTCTTGATGAAGTACTTGCCGCTCACGCCCTCCACCTCGGGCGAGGAGGCCAGGTACACCGAGGTGCGGGCGCCGCCCTCGGCCGACAGCATGAAGGGCGCGGCCAGCTTCACCAGGTGCTTGAAGATGCCCTCGGAGTTGAGGCCGAAGCCGGTGCGCACCACGCCCGGGTGCAGGCAGTTGGTGGTCACCTTCGTGCCCTCCAGCCGCCGCTTCAGGCCGCGGGTGAAGAGGATGTTGGCCAGCTTCGAGTTGCCGTAGACCTTCATGGTGCTGTAGTCGCGCTCGGCCTGGACATCGTCGAGGAAGGCGACCGAGCCCACGCGGTGGGCCTCGGAGGAGACGTTCACCACGCGCCCCGCGCCGCTGGACTTCAGCAGGTCCAGCAGCAGGTGGGTCAGCAGGTAGTGCGCGAGGTGGTTGGTGCCGAAGGTGGCCTCGAAGCCGTCCGGCGTCAGCTGGCGCCGGTCGAGGATGAGGCCCGCGTTGTTGAGCAGCACGTCCAGCTTCGAGTACTTGTGCTGAAAGTCCTGCGCGAGCTGGCGCACGGAGGCCAGCGAGGTGAGATCCGCGAGCATCAGGTCCAGCTTCGCGTCGGGGACGGTGCGGCGCACCTCGGCGAGCGCGGCCTCGCCGCGACCCTTGTCACGTCCCGACAGCACCACCGTGGCCCCCTGACGCGCGAGCGCTCGGGCCGATTCCAGCCCGATGCCCGAGGTGGCTCCAGTGATGAAACAGACCTTTCCTTCCATGGTTCCCGGCGTCATCGGCGGTGGCCCTCCTGAAAATCCTGCAAATGAGGGCCCTCTATATCCGCCGGGGGACCCGCGCGCACGCTGGCGAGCGGGCCGGGGGATGTTCAGGCGTTGGGCGCGGGGGGGCGCTCCTCCTGACGCCCCGTGGCGGCGGAGCCGTACAGGTGGCTCTCCAGGAACCAGAGGTCCTGCTCCACCTCGCCGAGCACCTGGGTGAACAGATCCTCGGTGACCGGGTCGTTGAGGTCCGCGCAGCGCTGGATGCCCTCGCGGACGGAGGCGGCGTAGCGGGAGACGCGGTCCACGAGGGCGCGGATGTGGTCATCACCGTTGACCGCGTTCAGGTCGTACTCCTCCAGCTCGCTGTTCTTGGCGGCGAGGCGGATGGTGCCCTGCGCCTGGCCTCCGAGGGCTCCAGCGCGCTCGGCGAACTTGTCGGCGTGCCCGCGGACGTGATCGGCGACGTCGTCGAAGAGCTCATGCCGGCTGATGAACTGCTGGCCGCGGATGTTCCAGTGGGCCTGCTTCACCTGCCAGTGCAGGTCGATGGCGGTGGCCAGACAGGTGTTGAGCAGCTCGATGAGCTCCGCGCGGGCCTCGCGTGGGAGATTGATGTGGCTGGGGAACTTCGTGGTCATACGCGTCCCTCGTGATGGTTCCGCCCGGGCGGAGAGCCGCCGGGTGTGTCCATGACGGTGGGGATGGAGCGGGCCCGCGCCAACCTGGAGCTACCCCGCCTGGAGGGCGGACGGGCATAAGCTGGGGGACGGCTCCACGCCTGGGGTCCGGGAGGGGAGAGAATCCATGGGTCGCGAGAGGGCCGTGCGGGGCCTGCTGCTGGGTCTGGCCGCGCTGCTGCTGCAGGCGTGCGCGACGGGAGTCATGGCCTCTGGTGGGCTGCTGCCACCCGTGGGGTGGGTGTCCGAGGGCACGCCCGGGGTGGTGTTCCTCCGTGAGCCGCGCCAGGAGGGACAGGAATTGTCCGAGGCCCGGCGCGCGGAGGCCGAGTGCGCGCTGGCGCAGGTGTGGGGCCTTGTCCGTGGGGTGGACGAGGTGGGCGCGCGGGTGGAACTGCGTTTCTGGGCACAGGGTGGGGCACTGACCCTGCTCTCGCATCGAACCTCGGGCGGGCAGGAGCGAGCGGAGCCGGTGGGCGAGGCCACCTTCGCGAAGAGCTTCCGGCGTGTCCTCACGGCCTACGTGGGTGAGAGGACAGGGGAGGTCGTCTTCACCCTGCACCGGACGAGGACGGACTGGCGCGTGGACTTCCGTGGCTCCTCGGAGGTGCTCCGGCCACCCGAGGCGAAGACGCAACCGGTGAGGCGGGAAGGGGTCTCCGTGGAGACCTATGCCGCCGTCACCCACGTCGCCGAGCAGATGGTGCGCCTGCTGGGAGGACCCACCGGGCGTGATGCCGCTTTCACCGCGACGGTGAAGCTGGCCGACGATGGGGTTCCTGGCTGGGAGCCTGGTGCATACGAGGGGACGGGTCGGGAGGCCGGCCCTGCTGCTCGGGAGCGGTTGCAGGGGGAGCTCATCCAGGCGCTGTTGCCCTTCACCCACGGGGTGGGGCCGCGGGAGGTGCGGCTCTCGCTCCGGGGAATGCACCGGCCGGGTGAGTCCACTTCGAGCTGGCGGGTGGTGGAGGCGGAGACGCTCCATCCGGCACCGCTGCACGGAGAGGACGCGGAGCTCATCGCCGAGTACCGGGCCCTGCACGAGACCATCCTGCGCGAGTGGCGCGAGGAGGTGGTGGAGTCAGGCCGGCTGGCACTGCGCATCGGCGCGGAGGAACTGGCCTTCTGGGTCATCGGTGGCGTGGCCGTGCACGGGGGAGGCGCCATCCTCAAGGTGGTTGCACCCAAGCTGATGGGAATCCTTCACCGGGGTGGTGCGAGGGCGCGGGGATGGTTGAATACCCTCCTTCAGCGTCTTCCCAAGGCCGAACGTGAAGCCTTCAAAGAGCTCTGGGAACGAGTTGACCTGCGGGAAGCCAAATCACTCACCAAGAGCGAACAGCGCGAGTTGAGTGGGCTCGCAAAGCGGCTCGAGCAACTCGTCGATGCTCCATTGACGACTAGAGAAAAGGACGAGCTCCGGAAATCGGCGCGCGAAAGTTTCCGACAGCTTCATCCAGAACTTGCCGAGGCCATGATGATTGGTCGCGGAGGTGCGTATGATATCCATCACCGCCGGCCATTGGAGTACGCCCACATCCTCCTGGGAGAAGACCTCAACGCGCGTAACAATCTCGCGGCGCTGGCTCGGCCGGTCCATCAGCGGATCAACAAGCTATGGGGGGTGTTTCGGAAGGAGCGCGGTGGTTCCGAAGTGGATGCCTCGGAGGTGAAGAAGATGGCGGAGATCGTCGATCGACATTTCCGGCGTTGGTACGATGTGCTTCATGCTCCCCACTCCATTTCGGTTCTCGATGAGGCGGAGATGGCTGCTCTGAAGGACATCGAGAGGCTGCTCGCGAGAGGGTGATGATGATGCCCGTGACACCACTTCCCGGTTTCGAGCGCATGCTGCAGGTGTGCCGGACGTATGGGTTGGACCTGTATCAGGAGCCCCCAGGTTCATTCATGCCCAGCCCTGGGGCACTGGTGGCGGGACTACCTTGCGATCCTCTCCTTTCCGCTGTTCTCTCCCGCGTGGGGACCCTCGGGTTACCGGATGAGTTCTTCTTGCTTTCGAGCAGGGCCGAGGATTGGACGGGTCTCGCGGGCGTGAATGAAGAGTGGCGTCGGGACTGGTCAGAGCCCTTCAGTTCGTTGCTCGTCTTCGCGAAGGAGCAGGCGCTTGCCTATTACTACGCGACGGTTCCCGCGTTGGCAGATGCAGGTGGCATTCAGCCCGTTGTGAGGGTTGATACCTACGAAGACCTCTACGCGCTCCCCATCGCCTCGAGTATCGACCGCTTCTTCGACACCTACTCACGCTCCCTGGAGCGACAGGTGGAACTCATCCATGAGGAGGCTGAATCCAACGCCAGGCTCGAAGCCGAACTCGGCCCACCGGCTCCAGGCTCACTGAGGGCACTTTCCTTGGAACATACCCCGCGCATCAATTTTCCCTGGGAGGTGCCGGAGCTCATCGCCCGTGACGAGCCTCTCGTGAAGCTGCTCCAGGCCGGGCGCTTCGATTTCCTGATGGAGTCCTGTCCGGATGCCCTCGCGTGGGCAGCGAAGGTGCTGGATGCCAGCACCCGGCCATGAGCCGAGGGCTACCTGCCCGAGGGCCCCGACAGCGCCTCCACTGTCGCGGAGATGACGGCCGGGCTGCTCAGCATGAGCTGGTGCATGGGCACGAGGAAGGTGCGCTCGGTGGCTCCCGGCAGGCGCGCGCTCTCGGCGGGGACGACGGTACTGTCGAGCGGCGTCCAGAAGGAGAAGACCTCGGTGTCGCCGAAGGGATTCTCATGGCGGTTCAGCTCGCGCAGGAAGTCGCTGTCCGGGCGCATCTGCACCAGGGCCGGGTCCCTCTTCAGGTACGCCACCCGCGTGCCGTGGTGCGGCCCCGAGATGGAGACGAAGCGTCGCACGCGCGGCTGGCCTCCCAGCTCCTGCATCCAGTAGCGCGTGGACAGCGTGCCCTGGCTGAAGGCCACCACGTCGACGCGCTCGGCACCGGTGCGCTTGCGCAGGCCCTCCGCCGCGCGGCGGACCTGGTACGCCATCACCTCGATGGGCAGCTGTCCGTTGTTGGGGTGCAGACGCACCGCATGGAGCCGCTCCTCCGGCCAGCCCGCCTCCTGGAACGCATCGCGCATCGCGAAGAAGGCGCCCGGGGTGTCATCGGTGCCGTGCACGAACAGCACGGGCACGCGCTCGGCGGTGGGCAGCGTCTGGGGGACGGTGGCACAGCCCGTCAGCACGACGAGCAGCGCCAGCGTGAGGGCCCGGGGAGAGCAGACGCGGAGATGAGGACTCAAGGTGGGCTCCAGGGCGGTCTTGGGAGCCCCGTGTGTATCAGGTCTCCAGCAGGACGAAATCCACCACGGTGCGCCACAGTGCGCTCGAACTGGAGCCGGCGGAAGCCGGAGCCCGAGATGAGCCAGTCCACGTGCGGCGGCCGGTGCGCTGGCTGGTCGAAGTGGCCGATGGCGTCCAGGTGGTCCGCCCGCACCGCCGTCAGCACCCGCCCGTGGATCTGCGAGCGCGTCGGGACGATGCCGTCACACGCCTGCGGGCCTGGCAGGGCCCCGTAGGCCTCCACCAGTGCCGTCGTCTGTGCCGGTGTGAGCAGGGGAATCGCCGTGAGGGGCATGTTCTGCGTCCGTCCGTAGAGGAAGGAGTACACGGTGTGTGTGAGCTGGGCGTACGGGTCCAGTCCCGCGCTCCACCGCGTGCGCAGCGATGGCGGCCGGGACTGGCGTGATCACCGAGCCGTAGCGCACCCCCGGCCGGTCCTGCGTGCCCGCGTTGAAGAGGTCGATGCCCTCGGGAGTGAGCTGGGGGATGAGCGAGGCGTCGCTGCCCACGTCGCCCAGGAAGCGGACCAGCGCCTCCCGACGCTCGATGGAGAAGTCGCCGAGCAGCTGCTCGAAGAGCTGGTCCAGCAGCGTCGGGCGGAAGCCGAGCTGCTCGTCCGCCGCGCGTCAGCAGGCTGCCGAGCGGAAGGCCACGCGCAGCGGCAACCGGCCGAAGCGCAGCACGTACACGGTGAAGAGCGACAGCAGCTTGCAGCAGCCTCTGCCCGAAGAAGCCGAGGAAGAAGGACGCGAGCGGCGTGCCCGCGTGCGGGGTGGACACCGTCACCACCGTGCGCACCCGGCGGCGCGAAGCGCTCCAGGTCCACGTCCCTCGCCCAGGAGGCGCCCCGGGCTGACGAAGCAGCCGCGAGTCCAGCCCGCCGGTCGAGTGGCCGATGAGGTGCGATGGGGCCGTCGTCGTCCTTCGCGCTGGCTTCGATCGCCTTGAAGAGGTCCGCGGTGCGCGGCGGATGGAGCCGGTGGGGTGCGAGAGCACCTGCACCACCTCGACCTCCACGCCGCGGCGGGCCATCTCCGCCACGAAGAAGTCGCGCACGTGCCCGAAGTAGAGCAGCTCGCCCAGGTTGGCGAAGCCGAAGAAGCCCGGGACCAGGTAGACGTAGGTGCTTCGTCGCCATTCGGCCCAACCTTCCGGTGTCCCCGCCCCCAACTCAAGCCCGACGTGCATCGCCCGGCTCGACTCGGGTTGACGGCGCGCCCCTCCCGGGCAACAACGCAGGTCTCCTCTCACATCACCGGAAGGAACGCTTGCCCTTGCACCGACTTCGCTCGCTCTCGGCTCTCCTGTCGGCCCTCCCCGCCGCCGCGGAGGAGGGGATGTGGACCTATCGACGCCTTCCCCGTGCCGGCCGTGAAGGCCGCCTACGGCTTCGAGCCCTCGCAGGAGTGGCTGGACCAGGTGCGGCTGGCCTCGGTGCGGCTGGCCGGCGGGTGCTCGGCGAGCTT
The DNA here is from genome assembly GCA_963771175.1 of uncultured delta proteobacterium. Classification (GTDB taxonomy): domain Bacteria; phylum Myxococcota; class Myxococcia; order Myxococcales; family Myxococcaceae; genus Archangium. Next base: position 21,483 of record CAVYSY010000048.1, on the reverse strand, counting down.
CGTCTCGCCGGATGGCCTGGTGATGACCAACCACCACTGCATCCGCAGCTGCGTGGAGGACCTCTCCGGCCGCAGCGGGACTACCTCGCCACCGGCTTCTACGCGACGGAGCTCAAGGACGAGCTGCGCTGCCCCAAGGTGGAGGCCAACCAGCTCGTGGAGATGACGGACGTCACCGCGCGCCTCCACGCGGCGTCACCCAGGGGCTGAGCGGCCCGGCCTTCAACACCGCGCTCAAGGCGGAGATGTCGAAGGTGGAGAGCGAGTGCGCCACCGGCGCCGGACTGCGCTGCGACGTGGTGACGCTCTTCAACGGCGGCAAGTACCACCTCTACAAGTACCGCCGCTTCCAGGACGTGCGCCTGGCCTTCGCGCCCGAGTTCTCCATGGCCGCCTTCGGCGGGGACGCGGACAACTTCAACTTCCCGCGCTTCGGCTTCGACGCGGCCTTCCTGCGCGTGTGGGACGGCACCGGCCAGCCGCTGAAGACGGCGAACTACCTGCCCTGGGCGAAGGCAGGGCGCGAAGGAGGGCGACCTGGTCTTCGTCTCCGGCCACCCCGGTGGCACCGAGCGCCAGATCACCGTGGCGGAGCTGGAGTTCCAGCGCGACGTGGCGCTGCCGTATCACGCTGCTGTACCTGGCGGAGCGAGGGGCATGCTGCGCGAGTTCGCCGCCACCTCGCCGGAGCGCTGGCGCACCACGCGCGCGCAGCTGCGCTCGGTGGAGAACGGGCTCAAGGCGCTGCGCGGCCGGCACCAGTCGCTGGCCGACCCCGCGCTGCTCGCCGAGAAGCGCAAGGCCGAGGCGGAGCTGCGCGGGCGAAGGTGGAGGCGGACCCGAAGCTGAAGGCCTCCACCGCGGGCGCCTGGGACGACATCGCCCGCGCGCTGGATGCCTACCGCCCCATGTTGCGCCGAGTACCGGCTGAAGGAGGCCGGCGTCGGCTTCCCGTCCGAGCTCTTCGGCCTCGCGCGCGACGCTGGTGCGCGCGGCCGACGAGCTGCCCAAGCCCAACGCCGGAGCGGCTGCGCGAGTACACCGACGCGCCAGCTGCCCGGCGCTGCGCCAGGGCCTGCTGCGCGAGGCTCCCATCCCGCCGAGCTGGAGGTGCTCAACGCTCACCTTCGGCCTCAACCAGCTGCGCGAGAGCTGGGCGCGGATGACCCGTTCGTCCAGGCGGTGCTCGGCCGCGAGGCGCCGGAGGACCTGGCGCGCGCGCTGGTGAAGGGCACGCGGCTCTGCGACGTGAAGGAGCGCCAGCGGCTGCTCGAGGGCGGCAAGGCGGCGGTGGAGGCCTCGAAGGATCCGATGATCCTCCTGGCTCGCCGCGTGGACGCGGAGGCGCGCGAGGTGCGCAAGCGCTACGAGGACACGGTGGAGTCCGTGCTGAAGAAGAACGGCGAGCTGCTCGCGCAGGCGCGGCTGGCGGTCCATGGCACCACGGGCTACCCGGACGCCACCTTCACCCTGCGTCTCAACTACGGCGTGGTGAAGGGCTGGGAGGAGAACGGGCGGCAGGTGCCGCCGCTGACGACGTTCGCCGGCGCCTATGCGCGGCACACCGGCAAGGAGCCCTTCCGCTGCCGCGACTCGTGGCTGAAGGCGCAGGGCAAGGTGCCCGGCGAGACGCCGCTCGACGTGGCCACCACCAACGACATCATCGGTGGCAACTCGGGCTCGCCCGCTGGTGGACCGCGAGGGGCGCGTGGTGGGGCTCATCTTCGACGGCAACCTGCACTCGCTGGGCGGGCGACTTCGCGTACGTGCCGGAGACCAACCGCGCGGTGGCCGTGCACGGAGAGGGCCTGCTGGCGGGCCCTCGAGCACGTCTACGGTGCCGGACGGCTGGTGAAGGAGCTGCGCGCCCACCAGCGGTGAAGGAAGAGAGGGGCGGCTCGGAGCGCCGCCCCTCGTGTGCCTCTAGCCGATGGCGCGCAGGCGCTCGGGCTCGAGCCCTTCCGCCATCGGGCTCCTCGTGCTCGGACCGTCCTCCTCGTCTTCCTGCACGAAGGTCGGCAGGGACAGCACGAAGGTGGTGCCGCGTCCCGGGATGCTGCGCACTTCGATCTGCCCGCCCATGGATTGGACGATGGAGTGGCAGATGGCGAGCCCCAGTCCGGTGCCCTCACCCACCGGCTTGGTGGTGAAGAAGGGGTCGAAGATTCGCTGCAGCACCTCCGGGCTCATGCCCGCCCCGTTGTCTTCCACTTCCACCACCACCCGATTCGCCTCGTCGCTCCTGGTGGCGATGCGGATGCTGTTGTTGTCGGAGCGCCTCTCGGGGAAGGCCTGCGTGGCGTTCACCAGCAGGTTCACCAGCACCTGACCCAGGCGCGCCTCGTTGCCCAGGATGGCCGGCACCGGCTCGAGCGCCCGCTCCAGCCGGGCATTGCCGCGGAGCAGCTCGTTGCGCACCAGCCGCAGCGCTCCATCGATGACCTGGTGGACGTTGATGGGGCCCCGGCTCTCCTCGTCCGAGCGCGCGAAGGTCTTCAGGTCCTGGACGATGGCGCGGACGCGACCGGCCCCCTCCTGCGTCTCCGCCACCACCTCGCGCAGCTCGGGCAGGGCCTCGGGCGGGAGCGTCTCCTGGGCGAGCTGCTCGCTCAGGAAGGTGAGGTTGGAGCAGACGTAGGCCAGGGGGTTGTTGATCTCATGCGCCACGCCGGCCGCCAGCGTCCCCATGGAGCTCATCCGGTCCGCCAGCCTCAGCTGCGTCTCCAGGCGCTTGCGCTCGGTGAGGTCGCGGATGACGGCCACCAGGGCGGGCTGGCCATCGGCCCCGGGGAAGACGGCCCGATTGGTGACGAGCGCCCGGGTGAGCCCCGCGCTGTCGGTGAAGCTCTGCTCCAGCTCGCCGGACTGGCCGGAGGTGAAGGTCTGCTCGTCCTGCGTCCAGAAGGCTCGAGCCTGGTGCTCGGGGAGGAAGTCCATGTTGCTCTTGCCCAGCAGCTCCTCCGCGGGGCGCCCCATGAAGCGGCAGAAGGCGCTGTTCACCGCCACCCAGCGGTGCGTCCGGTCCTTGACGAAGAGCGGATCCGGCACGGCCTCGAGCGTGTTGCGCAGGAAGTCGCGCGTGCGCTCCAGCTCGGCATGGGCCTGGATGCGCTCCAGCTCCGCGCCCGCGCGGGCCGCGAAGGCGCCCAGCAGCGCGAAGTCCATCTCTCCCGCGTCGAGGAGCTGGTCGTGCAGGATGGCCAGCACCCCGATGACCTCGCCCTTGGTGCTCCGCAGCGCCGCGCCCAGGTAGCCGCGCAGGCCGAGGTCCATCAGCATCAGGTCCTCGGGGAAGTGGCGGCTCACGTCGTCCGCGTAGTGGCAGATGGAGTAGGCGATGGCGTTGTGGCAGGGCGTCCCCTGGAGCGGATAGGTCACTTCCTCCTGGAAGGCTCCCTGGCTCCAGAAGGCGAGCGTCCGGATGGAGTTCTGCTCGGGGAGCTTCTGGCCCACCATGGCGCAGGTGACGCGGAAGGCCTCGGCGAGCTGCTTCACCAGGGTGCGGAAGAAGTCGTGGCCCAGGTCGGCCGTGGTGGCGGCCAGCAGCGTCTGCAGGGCCCTCTCCGGAGGCACCCGCGAGCTCCCCGGTCCCCCCGGCGGGGCTCCCAACCGGGAGGGCACGCCCATGCGCCGGGTGAGCGCGAGCAGGTTCGGTGCCCAGCGCTCGCCGACGGGCGCCAGGCAGTTGCTGGCACCGGCGAGGAGCAGTGCCTCCTGTTCGGTCACGTCACGACGCGTCAGCACCACCAGGCAGGTGCGAGACAGGGAAGAGATGGATGCCAGCCGCCTACAGACGCCGACCGCCTCCTCCAGCGGTCCTCCCGAGTCCCAGTGCACCACCAGCCCTGGGGGGAAGACCTGCGGCAGGGAAGGACTCTCCAGGGTCAGGTGGCGGCACTCGATGGCGAGCCCTTCCCTTTGGAGTTCCCGCTCCAACTCTTCACCCACGGGACTCGGGACGCCCAGGAACGTGACATGCATGGCATTCATCTTCGCGGCTCCATGCGCCCCAGCGGGCGAGGTGCCTGGGCGAGAATTCAGCCTACCTTACGCGCAAGCGTCAGAGGAGGGGTGCTCACCTTCCGGGCGAGCCATTGGTCCCGTTCCCGACTGAACCATTTCGCGTCGCTCTCGGCGGTGTCTTGGTCCAGGAAGTAGGCCACGTCCAGCCGGGGACCGGGCTTGCCAGTCTCTCCGTTCCACTCCAGCACGCCCCAGCGGATCAGCGGGCTGAAAATCTGGTGATCCCAGGCATACGGCATGTGCCACTTGAGAGGTCCCTGGGAGGGCAGCTCCACGGTGCGACCCTCTCGCTGTGCATTCTTGTACTCCGCGAATGCCTTGGCATCCCGTTCCGCGGTCTTCTCCTCGACGAAGTAGGCGACGTCCCTTCGTGGCGACAGGGCGACCGGGCCTCCGCACTTCTCACCCACGCCTCCGCATTCCACGACAATCCAGCCAATCATTGGCTTTCCAATTTTGTGATCCCACTCCAGCGCGACGTAAAGCACGGGCGACCCCCGAGGCGTTCGGTTGCTGTCGGGAATCCTAAAGCCAATACGGCTGGAATGAATAGACTACTGCGAAAGCGTTCTCTTTTTGAAAGACAGAGAAAATGCAAATGCCTTTCGGGTTTTATTTATCCAATCGCAATGTGTATGGACGGACCGAAAGCGAGAGATTGTGAGCGGTTGGCCCACTCTGACGGACAGGTGGGCTCGGGTCGTTCCTGGTTTTGATACGCGATGTCTGGCTTCGCGGCACTGGGAGTGAAGAGAGGCTTCAGCGCTCGCGACGGCCCGGAGGCGGTCCGGCCCAGGCCCAGTAGAGCAGGGTGCCGAGCAGTCCGGCCCAGGGGATGAGGGGGGCCGCGGCCAGCACGCCCTCCAGGCACAGGCGGACGCGGCACTCGGGCCGGTCCCACGTGGAGAAGGCACCGAGGAGCAGCGGCAGGTGGCTGGCGAGGAAGCCCGCGCCCAGTCCGCGGAGCACGTCTCCGCGCATCCACCGGCGCGCCATCAGCCGCCACGCCGTGGGCAGCAGCACCAGCGCGGCGAGCGCGGTGAGCGCCAGCGTCTGGTGCCGCAGCTCGGTGGCGAGGAAGAGCACGCCCAGCGTCAGCAGCAGGGGGGGCCACAGCGGGGCGTTCTCGTCGTGTTCGTCCTCGGGCGCGGACATGGGGAGCTCGTGGCCCACGGTAACAGGGCGACATTCGGGCGCCGTCTCCTGTCCTCTCCCTGACGACTCCCCCGGGCCCGGACTGGCCGTGCGTTGCGCGATGCGTCAGAAGTGATTTACTTGTCGCTGTCAAGAGGTGGGATGCGGCGAAAAGCGAGTGTCGGTCGGGTAACATTCGCCTGTGTCTGGCCGGGGGGGAAGGAGACGCGTTGATGGCGGAGGTACCGCAACCGGAACCCAGGAAGGTAGCGGCCATCATGTTCACGGACATGGTGGGGCTCAGTCCCGAGGCTCGGCGGGACGAGGCGCTCAACCACGAGCTGCGCGAGGAGCATGGACGGCTCGTGCGCGGCCTGCTGTCAGGCCACGGGGGACGTGAAATCAAACGACTCGAGGACGGCTTCCTCGTCGAGTTCGACGAGGCGCTGACGGCCGTGGCCTGCGGGTTGGAGTTGCAGTCGGCGCTGTGTGCGCGCAACGAGTGCGTGCCGGACGAGCGCCGGGTGGAGCTGCGCATCGGCATCCACCTGGGCTCGGTGGTGCACCGGGACGGGGACATCTTCGGCGAGGGGGTGAACCTGGCCGCGCGGCTGGAGTCGCTGGCCCGGCCCGGCTCCCTCTACGTCAGTGAGTCGGTGGTGCAGCAGGTGCAGAGCCAGGTGTTTGCCCCGGTGGTGCGCCTGAGCCGCGGGGACTTGAAGAACATCCGCCTGCCGGTGCCTGTCTACCGCATCGACCCGCCCGTGCGCCGACGGCGCCGCCGCTCGCTGTTCTCGCGCCTGCGCGGGGCTGCTACCCGGGCACACTGGGATCTGAGCACTCCGAAAAAGGGGGGCGCTATGGTGCGCCCCCATGAAAGAGCTCACCCTCGTCGTCGGCTCGAAGAACTACTCCTCCTGGTCCCTGCGGCCCTACCTCGCGCTCGCCCACACCGGGCAGCCCTTCCGCGAGGTGGTGGTGCAGCTCGGCGAGGCGGACACCGCCGCGAACATCGCGAAGTCACTCGCCCAGCGGGCGCGTGCCGGCGCTGGGGCACGGCGAGCTCGTCGTCTGGGACTCGCTGGCCATCTGCGAGTACCTGGCCGAGCTGTTCCCCCAGGCGAAGCTGTGGCCCGAGGACGCCACGGCCCGAGCGGTGGCCCGCAGCCGTCACCGCGGAGATGCACTCGGGCTTCACCGCACCTGCGCAACCACATGTCGATGAACATCCGCGCCCGCAAGTCCCGGTGAGGGCCGCGCCCCCGGCGTCGCCGAGGACATCGCGCGCATCACCGCCCTGTGGACGCGAGTGCCGCTCCCGCTTCGGTCAAGGGCGGGCCCTTCCTCTTCGGCGCCTTCTCCATCGCGGACGCCTTCTACGCGCCCGTCGTCACGCGCTTCGTCACCTACGGCGTGGAGCTGGACGCGGTGTGCGGCGCCTACCGCGACGCGGTGCTGGCCCTGCCGGCCATGAAGGCCTGGACGGAGGCCGCCCGCAGCGAGCCGCCCGTGGCACGCTACGAGAAGTAGCGCCCGCTACAGGCCCAGCGCCTTCAGTTGCGCGTCGAAGGCTGGGCGGTGGTGAAGAGACGGCCGCGGATGCCCAGCGCGTTCGCGGCCTGCGACGTACTCGGGCAGGTCGTCGAAGAAGGCGGCCTCGTGCGGCGCGCAGCCCGCGCGCTTGAGCGCCTCGCTGGTAGATGGCGGGCTCCGGCTTCACGAGGCCCACCTCGCAGCTCAGCACCAGGTCGTCGAAGCGCCCCAGCAGCGGCAGCCGCGGGCGCAGCCAGGCCACGTGCAGCACGTTGGTGTTGGACAGCAGCACCAGCTTCACCCGCCCCACCAGCCCCTCCACCCGCGGCAGCACCGCCTCGTGCACGGTGAAGTGGCTGCTCCACAGGGCGTTGAACTCCTCCGCGGGCAGGTCTCACCCCCAGCGCGTCGCACACGTCGCGCCGGATGCCCTCGGCGTCCAGCAGGCCCCGGTTGGCGGCCGTCCAGCCGGCGCCGGACAGCCGCTGCTCCGTCTCCACGGGTGACAGCCCCGCCCGCGGCGCCCAGGCGCCGGAAGAGCAGGCGCGTTGTCGTGGAAGACGAGGACGTTGCCGAGGTCGAGGATGACGGCGCGGGGCGGGGGAGTCATGGCTCCCCTTTCTACACCCGGTAGCTGCGCGCCACCTGCTGCATCTGCTCGGCGACGTCGCGCAACGCCTGGGTGACTTCCTGGGTGGCCTGCAGCCCCTCCATGGTGTCGTGCATCATGGTGGAGAGGTCCGTCATGGCGCTGAAGATCTCCGCGATGCCGGCGTTCTGCTGGTTCACCGCGCCGGCGATCTGCCTCACCGCGCCCATGTTGTCCTGAACGATTTCGCTCAGCGCCCGGAGGCTGTCGGCGCTGGAGCGCGCCTGCGCCAGGCCCGCCTCCGTCCGCTGCTGACCCTGCTCGCTGAGCTGCACCGTCTGGAGGATGGCCTGGGTGATGTCATCCAGGATGGTGCTCACCTGCACGGTGGACTGGATGGACTGGTTGGCCAGGGTGCGGATTTCCTTGCGCCACGATGCCGAAGCCCTTGCCGTGCTCGCCGGAGCGCACCGACTCGATGGCCGCGTTGAGCGCCAGCATGTTGGAGCGGTCCGCCAGGCTCTTCACCGTCTGGGTGATGCCGCCGATCTGCCGGGCGCGCTCGTTGAGCTGGCCGATGTGCTCGGCCATCTTGTTCACCTGATCGCGCATCTCCTGGAAGCCGTTCATGGTCTCCGTGAGGGCGAGAGCGCCGCCGCGGCCCAGCTCATCGGCGCTCGTGGCCACCTTGAGCACCGCGTCCGCCCGCTCCGCGGCCACCATCGACGTCTGCTTGATCTCCTGCGCCGTCACCTGCGTCTGCTGCAGCGCCGCCGCCTGGCGGGTGATGTTGTTCTCCGCCCGCTGGGAGGCGAGCGTCAGCTCGGCCACGGTGTTGGTGAGCACCTGCGTGCCGCGCTGCAGGCTCTGGGTCGTCTCGCGCAGGTTGTGCACCACCTGGCCGAAGGACTCGGCCAGCTCGCCCACCTCGTCGCTCGTGTGCACCTCGAGCTTCTGGGTGAGGTCTCCCTCCTGCACGATGCGGCGCATCGCCTGATTCAGCCGGGTGATGGGGAGGCTGATGCCGCGCGCCAGCAGGAAGGCGGCCAGCGCCACCACCACCAGCACCACGGGCACCGTCAGCGTCACGCCGGTGCTCAGCTTGTTGACGGGGGCGTAGACCTCCTCCGGGTCCGCGAGCGCCACGAAGCGCCAGCCGTCCCCCACGTCCGCGATCTCCGGCCCGTTGATGGCCTCGGCGATCACGGGATTGGGCATGCTCCAGGCATCCGGGCCGCGCGAGTCGAAGAGCAGGGTGCCCGCCTCCGTGCGCACCTCGAGGGCGAAGCTGTCGTTCTTGCGCGAGCGGGCACGGGCCAGCGCCGCCTTCACCACCTCGCCCACCTGGCCCCAGTCATAGGCCGCCAGCAGCACGCCCAGGCGCCGCCCGCCTCGCGAGTCCATCACCGGGGCGGCCAGGTGCAGCACCTGCATGCCGAAGACGGGGTCTTCCTGGGTGAGTGTCGTGCTGGTGAAGCGCCCCTCCTGGGCCGCCTTGAACCAGGGCGCATCGCGCACCGCCTCCTCCTGGCCCGTGAAGGAGTCCCTCAACGCCGGAGTGCTGGCGGAGACGGCCCGGCCCTCCTCGGTGAAGAGCACCAGGCCGGTGAAGGTGGTGTAGCGCAGCTGCAGCCGCGACAGCACCGCGTCGCTCTGCTCGTAGCTGTCCGTGCGCAGCGCCTCGCGCAGCAGCGCGTCTTCGGCCCAGCTCCGCACGCTCGTCTCGCGCTCCCCCAGCGAGGCCTCGACCAGGTCCTTCAGGCCCTCGGCCTCTATGCGGAGCATGTCGTGGACCTGCGCCTCCATCATCATCCGGGTGGCGCCCGCCCCCAGCCAGGTGGAGGCCAGCAGCGGCACGATGGCCAACAGGGTGACGTACAGCGTCAGGCGGCCACGCAGCTTGAGGGTACCGATCAGGGGAAGTCTCATGAATCTCGTTACGTCCGCACGGTGGTGTCGTCGGTGGGCGACTGGGTTCCACCGGACGAGCACCCCACCTGTACCACGGAGCACGCCCGGTGGGAGGGCTCCCCCCGGGACATGGACGTGTAGGGGATTGTGAGACTTCGGGAGGAGGGCGCCCGGAGCCAGCGAGAGGCTACCGGGCGCAATGCCTGCCCGCTTCCCTACCTAGGAGAGCGGGATGCGCTCGGGCAGTTCCCGGATGGGCACGTTCACGTAGTCCGCGCGCATGTCCAGCATCAGCCGCTGGTGGACGCGCTGGCTGATGTGCTTGCGCAGCAAGCCGAGGAAGCTCGGTGGGGCGGCGATGACTATCCGGTCATAGGCACGGTCGTTGAGGCCCCGCTCCAGCCGCGCGGCGAGCTCGCGAGCGAAGCGGTCATGCTCGAGCTGCTGGCGAGCATCCGGCTCGCTCTCGGGCTGGGGTTTGTGCAGGGAGCCCGCGTTGGGGTTGTCCGGCTGATTGAGGAGGGTGCGGGAGAAGGTCCGGCTCTCCTCGTGCAGGAACTCCTCGCGCAAGTCCCACCTCTCGGCCCGCTCATCCGTCGCGAAGAGCTTGGCCCGGCTCGAATTGGCCACCAGTATCCACAGCGCGTCCGCCATCGTTCGTCCTCCTATCCTTGAGGTGCGGACCCTCACCGTCCCCGGCAAGTTTCCTTCCCCCGAGCCGCCTCCGCTGGCGTGCCGGGCGGGCGGGCGCCGGGGCACCTTCCCTGGAGCCGGGGGCCTGGCATATGCCCGGGGTCCAACCGGGGATGCGCCCCGGGGTTTTCTTGGCGGGAGGCCGAAGACGATGCGCGAGATAGGTGAAGCGGCGGCCAGCTGGTTGGTGGGCAGGCTAGGGGAGATGGAGGAGGCGCTCGCCGCGCTGGTGGAGCTCAACTCCTGGACGGAGAACGCGGAGGGCGGGCGCAAGGTCGGTGCCCTGCTGCGCGAGCAGCTCGCCATTCCCGGGCTGGTGGCCGAGGTGGTGCCGAGCAAGCGCTACGCGGACCACCTCGTATTCCGCTCGGAGGGGCGGGCGGGGCTCGAGCCGGTGGCGCTGGTGGGCCACCTCGACACGGTGTTCCCCCCGGGCAAGTTCGAGGGCTACCGCGAGGACGGGGCGCTGCGGCGCGGCCCCGGCGTGCTGGACATGAAGGGCGGCCTCGTCACCATCGCCTGGGCGCTCAAGGCCCTGGCGGCCTCGGGGGGCCTGGAGAAGCTGCCGCCGCTGCGGCTGGTGGTGGTGTCGGACGAGGAGGTGGGCTCGCCCGAGGGCGCGGGTGTCATCCGCCAGGCGATTGCCGGCGCGGACGCCTGCCTCGTCTTCGAGTCCGGCCGGGCCGGGGACGCCATCATCACCCGGCGCAAGGGCACCGGCATGGCCACCGCGGTGGCGCACGGCAAGGCCGCCCACGCGGGCAATGCCCACCAGGAGGGGGCCAATGCCCTCTGGGCGCTCGCCCGCTTCGTGGACCGGGTGCAGCAGTTCACCGACTACCCCCGCGGCCTCACCGTCAACGTGGGCAAGGTGACGGGCGGGCAGGGGAAGAACACGGTGCCGGACCACGCGGTGGCCGAGGTGGACCTGCGCTTCTGCACCCGCGCGGACGGGGAGGAGCTGGTGCGGCGCTTCCGCCAGGCGGCCGAGGAGGCGGCGGCCAGTGTCCCGGGCACCCGCATCGAGGTGAGCGGCGGGGTGGCCCGCGAGCCCTTGGAGCGCACCGAGGCCTCCGCGGCGCTGATGGCGGCGTATGGCACGTGCGCCCATGCCTCCGGGCTGGGGCATGGCGAGGCGGCGCTGGTGGGCGGTGGCTCGGACGCCAGCACCTCGTCCTCCATGGGGATTCCGTCCATCGACGGGCTGGGGCCTCGGGGCAAGGGCTTCCACACGGTGGAGGAGTTCATCGAGGTGGATACCTTGATTCCCAAAGCGCAGGCCCTGGCGCGCTACCTCGCCTCCCGGGCGGGTTGACGTCCGAACTGGCTTCAGCCGACAGGCGGGTATCCCGGGCCTCGTGTTCATCAAGGCCTCGTCCTGCCGGCTTGGGCGCCTGCACGTCCCCACGGCGATTCGTGGCGCTCACTTCCGCGCACCAGATTGGCAATGCTCTACAACCACATCGTGGACCGGAAACTGACGGAGCTGGCCGGGTACAAGACTGCTCGGGATTACCAGCACGGTAGGGGATGAGCACGCATGCAGGAGGACTACTACGTGGGGGCGTACTGGGGCCCACGGAGGGAGACGGCGCGGGAGTGCGCCCGGCGCGCGGAGCTCTTCTTCCACATGCTGGCGCGGTGTGACCCGTCGTTCACCCAGTGGTACCGGTCAGGCCGTGGCGCCCCCCGCGAGCTGCCGGGCTGGCCTGTCCTCCCGGAGGTGATGGAATTGGAGAAGCTCCTCCTGCAGAGCAGGAACCGTGCGACCGTCGACAAGGAAGTCATCGAGGAGCTGGGTTTCAGCCGGATCATGTGGAATGCGAAGGAGGGGGCCTCCGATCTCCATCTTTCTTGCGGCAAATACTCGCCGTGGAGCCATCCCAACATCTGCCTGCTCAAGCTGACCAGCGAGTGCGCGGTACGGGAGCGGCTGCTGCGCAATGCCGTCCTGACGGAAGTGCTCACCAGCATGGCCAAGGCGTGGGACCCCGAATTCGCCATGGCTTCTTCAACCGAGATGGTGGACCTGGTGGAGGAGGGCAGGTCCGAGGTGCGGGTGGGCTGGTTGACGTACCTGTCGCGCCGACGGGGCAAGGTGCCGCCGCTGCCGGCGCCCGTGCGCATCGAGCCGGTGGGCACGCTGGGCTGGCTCCTCGTCCTCTCCCCTGAGCCCATGACGGCCAGCAACCCCGAACATGTGGCCTTCACCCGGCGCGTGCGCGAGCTGCTGGACCGGGCGGGGCTCATCGAGCTTCCCCAACCCGCGCCCGCCGTCAGCGAGTAACAGAACGAGAACGGGAGGCACGAGGCCCGCGGAAGGAACCCTCATGTCCACCGCTGGCGGGTTCCTTCCCCTGGATACCGCCTTCGCGCGCCTCACTTACAGACGTCCGTAAGTGAGGTGTGCTTTTGCCTACATGACTTGCGGACGTCCGTAAGTCCCCCGCTCGCCCCCGTTGCAAGGGCGTGTGGTGTTGGGGCCTGGGGTGCTCCGCAGCGGGCTCTGTTCGCGATACAACAGAGCCCATGCGTATTCCCGTCGTGTATATGGCCGGCCTGCTGGCGCTCGCGCTGACCGCCGGCCCGGCCAGTGCTCAGGAGGGCGGTCTCGGGCTGGACCTCTCCGGCGATGCGACCACCCAGCCGCCGAGGAGCAGCCCTCACCGGACGCCACGGAGGGCGCCCCGCAGGAGTCGGGCGGCCTGGGACTGGACCTGAGCGCGGGCACGCCGAGCGCGGACTCGCCGGGCGCGGACCTGCAGCCGCGCTACGTGCTGGTGGGCCTGGACACGCCCGATCGCGCCGGTGCCGCGGTGGCGAAGCGGTGGGTGGGGTGGCTCCAGTCCCAGGTGCTGCGCACCGGCCAGGTGGCCAGTGGCGCCGATGTGACGAGGTCCCGCAGCAGCTCGAGGCGGAGGTACGAGAACACCCTGCGCTGCGAGTCGGTCGAGTGCTTCAAGGGCTTCGCCGACACGCTCGATGCGGACCTGCTCACCACCGCGCGCCTGGCGCTGGAGGACGGGGGCTGGACGCTGCGGCTGTGGACGTACAATCGGGACCGGGGCGTGGTGGAGACGGACGTGGTGACGGGCCGCAAGCCGGCGGACAGCAACTTCATCCGTCAGGCTGGCGACACGCTGGCGAAGCGGGTGTCGGAGCTGGCCAGGCCGCGCTCCCTGCTGAAGGTGTCCGTCAACGTGTCGCAGGCCGTGGTGCGCGTGGGCGAGCGCATGCTGGGCGTGGGCACCGTCGAGGCGAAGCTGCCGCCCGGCGAGGTACAGCTCATCGTCGAGGCCGATGAGTACACCCCCTATACGAAGTCGGTGACGCTCACCCCCGGCCAGACGGAGGAGGTGCAGGTGCGGCTGGAGCTCAACGGCCCCGCGCCGGAAGGGCCTCCGGCGGACGCGGTGGCGGGCGTGAAGAAGAAGAAGTCGAGCAAGTCCTCCGGCGAGTCCTCCGTCTTCAGCCGTCCCGCGTTCTACACCGCGATGGTGGGGCTGGCGGCGGTGGGCGTGGGCGTGGTGCTCGGCACGAGCGCGAAGAGCGTGGCCGATCTCGCGCGGACGCCGGATGGCAATGGCGTTGTGGGCGTCACCCGGCGCGAGTACGAAGCCGCCCGGCAGCAGTCGGCGATCTCCTCGGCCCTCATGGCGGGCGGCGGCGCGTTGGCCGGCGGCAGTCTCTTGTGGCTCATCATCGTCCCGGCCCGCTCCGCGCCGCCGTCCTCGTCACTGGGCCCCGTGTCCAGCGGGACGGGCGGCACCGGCGGCACGGCCCTCCACCTCGTGATTGGCGGGAGCTTCTGAACATGAAGTCCTTCTCTTCTCTCCTTTGCTGTCTCCTGCTCGCGGTGTCCGCCGCGGGGTGCTGGGTGCCGGAGCTGCCGGACGACACCCTCTTCGCGTGCGACACGGCCGCCGATTGCGCCGAGCAGGGCGTGGTGTGCGTTCCCCGCACGGGCCTGCGCGGCTACTGCTGCAAGGCGACCCTCGAGGTGTGCAACGGCCTCGATGATGACTGCGATGGCCAGAAGGACGACCTGGCCGACTCGCCCTGCTACGGCGGCCCCACGGGCACCCAGGGAAAGGGGACCTGCAAGGCCGGCAAGTCTTCCTGTAACGCCAAGGGCGAGGTGGTGTGCACCGGCGAGGTGCGGCCCGGCACCGAGGTGTGCAACGGCCTCGACGATAACTGCGATGGCCAGACGGACGAGGGGTTCGATCTCCTGACCGACATGGCCAACTGCGGCCGGTGCGGCAATCCCTGCGGCACCGACTTCGCGTGTATCGATGGCTCCTGCCAGAAGCGCTCGGAGCTGGACTGCAACGATGACGCGGATGACGACGGGGACGGCAAGAAGGACTGCGCGGACACGGACTGCAACAATCAGTCGTGCGGCCCGAACTGCATCTGCATCGGAGGCACGCGTGGCGAGGGGGTGTGCGGCGATGACGCGGACGACGAGCCCGACGGCACCACCGACTGCATCGACTCCGACTGCGACGGCAAGGAGTGCAACGCCACCGTGGGGGGCTGCACCTGCAAGAACCTGAGCAAGAGCGAGAGCGCCTGCGGCGACGGCGAGGACAACGACGGTGACGGCCCCACCGACTGCGCGGACAACCTGGACTGCGACACCAAGGCGTGTGGCGCCGGCTGTGTCTGCGCGGGCAACCAGCGCACCGAGACCGAGTGCAGAGACAACCTCGACAACGACAACAACCAGGGTACCGACTGCGCCGACGCCGATTGCAACCTCAAGGATTGCGGCCTCCTCGGTGGCTGCATCTGCCGCGCCGGGCAGAAGTTCGAGTCCGACTGCGGTGACCAGAAGGACAACGACGGGGACGGGCAGGGCGACTGCGCGGACTCCGACTGCGCCTACAAGAACTTCGGTGATGGGACCCGGTGCAAGGGCGGCGCGCGGGTGGAGTTCAACTGCGCTGACAACAGCGACAATGACGGCGATGGCGCCAAGGACTGCAACGACACCGACTGCGCCGGGGTGGTGGCGGCGACCGCAGGCACTGTCTGCTCCGTGAGCACGCCGGGGGCGCTCGACGAGGCCAACTGCACCGACGGCATCAACAACGACAGCGACAAGGGAACGGATTGCAGGACCACGGGGCAGGGCGCGGACCCGAACTGCACCAGCGGTACGGGCAGATGTGGCTTCGGTTGCGTCATCAACACCTGCACCACCAAGATGGAGAACGTCTGCGACGACAACGTCGACAACGACGGCGACAACAAGACCGATTGCGCGGACACCACGGATTGCCCCGCCAATACGCTCTGTCGCAAAGCGGACGGCACGGCGGGCAAGTGCAGTGGCACCACCTGTGCCTAGCCGTCCTCTCGTAGGCTGATCGTGCAGGTCCACCGTCACCCGGCGGACCCCTCCTCACTTCCGCACACCCTCGGACGGAACACTGTGTCCGTCCGGGGGGCAGAAGAGTCGTCACCCTCGCGACCTCTGGAGGCCCGTGGGTTGCCGGGGCCTGAGAGGATGAAAAGGTTTGCCGCCCATGGGTGGCGACGACCTCAGCTCGAGCACGGTTCTCTCTGGCATCTTCCACGCCGTCGGAGGTTCATCCGTCGTGGACGCGGAGCTCCACGAAGGGGATGTCCTCGGCAGCTACCAACTGGAGCGCCTCCTGGGCGAGGGCTCCATGGGGCAGGTCTTCCAGGCCCGCCACGTGCGGCTGGGGCGCCAGGTGGCCCTCAAGGTGCTGCGCCCCGACCTTCGCCCATGACGGCACCTTCGTGCAGCGCTTCTTCCAGGAAGCGCGCGCCGTCAATCAGATCAACCACGAGCACATCGTGGAGATCTTCGACTTCGTCGAGGACCCCCAGCACGGCCACGTCTACTGCGTGATGGAGCTGCTGCGCGGGCAGAGCCTCTCCGACCTCATGAAGGAGGAGCAGCTCTCCGTCCTGCGCATCCGCCGCATGGCGGTGCAGGTGTGTGCGGCACTGGGGGCGGCGCACCAGCTCGGCGTGGTGCACCGGGACGTCAAGCCGGACAACCTCTTCGTCATCCACAAGGGCGGGCAGGCGGACTTCGTCAAGGTGCTCGACTTCGGGGTGGCCAAGCTCCTCACCGTCGAGAGCACCAGCGGGACGCTGGACGGCACCCTCATCGGTACCCCCACGTACATGTCGCCGGAGCAGGCCGCGGGCCTGCCGGTGGACCACCGCGCCGACATCCACGCGGTGGGGGCCGTCCTCTACGAGATGCTCAGCGGGCGGCCTCCCTACCAGGCGTCCAACTTCGGCCAGCTCATGGTGAAGATCATCACCGAGCCACCGCCGCCGCTGCCCTCGCACACGCCCTCGGGCGAGCCGGTGCCTCAGTCCCTGGCCCAGCTCACCCTGCGCTGCCTGGCCAAGGAGCCCGCGGATCGCCCGAGGCAGCTCGCCGAGGTCATCACCGCGCTGCTGGTGGATGTGGCGCCAGAGCCCCTCCTGGATGCCCAGCGGCCCACCCTGCCGATGTCGGTGCCGGGATTCGCGCTCCGGTCGCGGCGCACCTGGCTGGCGATCGCCGCGGGCGCGCTGGCGCTGATCGGCGCGGGGCTCGCCCTCTGGCCGGACGCGGGGACGGAGCCGCTCCCGGTCGCGGTGACCTCGCCGGCTTCCGGCACCCCGAGCGGGCAGGATGCGCGGCTCGACTCGCCCGAGACCCTCGAGGCCCCCCTCGCTCCGGGAGGCGCTCCCTCGCCCCGGAGCGCGGCGCGCGGTCCGGTGCGGACCACCACCCACCGCAAGCAGAAGGTAGGGATGCGTGATGATGTCATCGATCCGTTCGCTCGCTGAGCGCTCCGTCCTCCTGGTGCTGGTGGCCGGGCTGCTCGCCGTGGCGCCCCTGGGCGCGGGTGCCGCCAACATGAACGCGGGAGCGCCCGACACGGAGGCGGTGGCCCGCGCGAAGTTCGTCGAGGGTAACCTCGCCTACGACCTGGCCAGGTTCCAGAAGGCCCTGGATGCCTACAGCGAGGCGTACCGGCTGATGCCGCTGCCGGGCTTCCTCTTCAACATCGCTCAGTGCCACCGGCAGCTCGGCCATGCCGAGCGCGCCGGCTTCTTCTACCGGCGCTACCTGTCCCTCTCGGAGGAGGAGCCGTCCAACGCCCCGCTGGTGCGGGAGCTCATCGCGGAGATGGACGAGGTGGTGCGCAAGGAGCAGGAGCGGCGCCTGACGCGGGAGGAGACGGCGAGGGATAAGGCTCGGGCCGCGGCGCTGCGGGCCCAGGCGGAGGCGATCGCCGCGCGCCGGGCGCAAGAGGGCGCGGGCAAGCGCACCCTGACGCCTCGGGCGAAGACGGCGGCCACCGCCGAGGCGGAGGTGAAGGGCGAGAAGCCTGACGAAGAAGTGGTGGGTGTGGGCGGGGGCGGGCGCCGTGGCGCTTGTCGCCGGGGGCATCATCTACGCGGCCACCGCTCCCGAGCCGCGCCCCACCAGCCTGGGCACCATCCGCTAGCGACGAGGCCCCGCTCGACGGGTGCCCCGCTCAGGCCGGGCTCTGCCGGGGCCCGCGCTGCTGCGCCATCAACAGGGCGGCCGTGTGGCCCATTCGGGTGTGGAAGCTCTCGGCGTCGTGGAAGGTGAGCCGCACGTCGCCGAGCTGGAGCTGCATGCCGGATTCGATCAGCGTGGGCAGGCCGGGCCGCAGCTGTTTCCCGCTGAGCATCGCCGGCCCTCCCTGCGCCAGCGCCTCCACCATCCAGCGCCCATCCGGCTGGGAGTGAAGCAGCAGGTGCTCGCGCGACACCGTGGCGTCGTTGACGACAATCACGTTGTGCGAGGAGCGCCCCAGCGGCAGCCTGTCTCGCCCGGTGACCGGGGCCAGCTCGAAGCACATGGCGTCCCCGGCCGGCAGACAGTCGCGCAGCTCCGAGGTGGGTAGCCGCGTGGTGCCGTGGTTCTGCTCACTGTTCTCCGGCACATTCCAGACGCCCTCCTCCCACACCAACCACGAGTGCGGGTAGCGGGCTCGGAACTTTTCCTTCAGTGCGAGGTGCTGCCGCACGAGCAGCGACAGCAACAGGGCGCGCGCCATGGAGGTCAGCCAATCATCTCCGAGCGGTGATCGCTACCTGTCCGGTGAGACAGGTGTCCACGAGTGCGCAGGGGGAACGCGTGAGCAGGCATCCAGTCGTCGGGCCCGGATTTTCCTCTCGGGTCACCTCCGGCGTAAGGTGTCGCCGAAATGTTTCAGTGGGCTTCTCAACATTAAGGGACAGAGCCCACTCCCAGGCCCAACCCCCAACCCCAAAGGGACCGCATGCGCAACTACCCCCGCCTACTCCTGGCAGCGCTAAGCACAGGTCTGCTCCTGCTGACCGCGTGCTCCTCCGACGTCTGTGGCGACGGCCAGCTCGGTAGCCTGGAGCAATGTGACGATGGCAACACCGTCGACGGTGACAGCTGTTCCAGCCGCTGTACCCCGACCGTGCCGTTTGCCTGTGGCAATGGGAGGGTGGAGACGGGCGAGGCGTGTGACGACGGCAACCCCAGCAACGGAGACGGCTGCCAGACCGACTGCAGTGTGACTCCGGCGAACGAGGAGATCCTGCACACGTGCGGCAACGGCGTCCGGGAGATCGAAGAGGGCTGCGACGACGGCAACTCGGTGGACGGTGACGGGTGCGAGAGCACCTGCGTGCCCACGCGGCCGGCGCTGGAGCAGTGCGCCGGGGCGGCGAGCCTGCCGCAGCCGGAGGCCGGGGCCACCTGTACGGTGCTTCCCGCCGAGGGCGCGGCCAACGGCTGGCGCCTGTACATGGGCGTGGTGCTGCTGGACGGCAAGCACCCTCAAGGGCGGCCAGGTGCTGGTGGACGACAAGGGGCGTCATCCAGTGCGTCGGCTGCGACTGCACGGCCGCGGCCGGTGCGGCCACCGCCACCACGTCGTCTGCCCGGAGGTCGTCGTCTCCCCGGCCTCATCAACGCGCACGACCACATCGACCTACCAGCAGTCGCCGGGCACCGGCGGGACGAGGAGCGCTACGAGCACCGCCACGACTGGCGCAAGGGCAACAACGGCCACACCGGCAGCTGCCACAGCGGCGGCGCGACCAACGACGCCGTCACAGGCTGGGCCGAGCTGCGCCAGGTGATGGCCGGCACCACCTCCGTCGACGGCAGCGGCGGCGCGCCGGCCTCCTGCGCAACCTCGACTCGAGCCGCACCAGCGAGGGCCTGGGCGAGCCCGGTGGACGCTTCGAGACCTTCCCGCTCGGCGACTCGAGCGGCTGGAGCTCACCAGCGGCTGCGCCTACGGCGACGTCATCGAGCCGCCCGAGCGAGATGCCCGGCGCTGGCCGCCTACCTGCCGCACGTGGCCGAGGGCATCGAGGAGTCGGCGCAGCAACGAGTTCCGCTGCGTCTCCGGCGACGGACGCCGCGGCCAGGACCTGCTGTCGGGCGCGCACCGCCATCATCCACGGCGTCGGCGTCACGGCGACGGAGATCGGCAAGATGGCCGAGAGCGGCACCAGCCTCATCTGGTCGCCGCGCTCCAACGTCTCGCTCTACGGCGACACCGCGACGGTGCCCGCCTACAGCAGCTGGGCGTGAAGATCGCGCTGGGCACCGACTGGCTGCAGTCAGCGGCTCGATGAACATGCTGCGCGAGCTGCAGTGCGCGGACTACCTCAACCAGCACACTACTCGGCGCGCCCTCACCGACGAGGAGCTGTGGCGCATGGTCACCGCGAACGCCGCGGACCTGACGGACACCTGCGAGAAGCTGGGCCGCATCGCGCCGGGCAAGGTGGCGGACCTCGCGATCTTCAGGCTGCGGGCCTTCGCGCGACCCCGCACCGCGCGGTCATCGCCGCCGAAGCCGGAGGACGTGGTCCTCACCGTGCGCGGCGGCAAGGCGCTCTACGGTGACGCGGCCGTGGTGCAGGCGCCTGACGACGGCACGCGAGGCTGTGACGCCTGGACGTGTGCGGCAGCGCCAAGCGTGTGCGTGACGTGCGAGATCGGCTCCGACGCTCGGCGAGACTGACCACTGCGGCCGCGCAGGCCCCAGCGCCCTACCCGCTCTTCTCCTGCGGCGCCGTCCCGGCGAACGAGCCCACCTGCGACGCCCGCGCGCACCGCGTCCACTCCGGTGGCCGCCTCGCGTAACGGCTCCACCGTCTACGCGAGCATCGGCCTCCGCGGACGACGCGGACGGCGACGGCGTCGCCGACGCCGAGGACAACTGCCCCGACGTCTTCAACCCGGTGCGCCCGATGGACAACGGCAACCAGGCGGACAGCGACGGCGACGGCAAGGGCGACGTGTGCGACCCGTGCCCGCTCGACGCCAACACGCACCACCTGCCCGCGGCCGACCCCTACGACGACGACGGCGACGGCGTGCCCAACCGCAGGACAACTGCCCGCCCATCGCCAACCCCGACCAGGCGGACGCGGACAACGACGGCAAGGGCAACGCGTGCGACGTCTGCGCGACCGCCAACCCCGGCGCCATGGCCTGCCCGGTCTCCATCTACGACATCAAGAAGCCAGTGGACGGCAAGCGCCCGTTCGTCAACGAGCGCGTGTCCATCGCGCGGGCGCTGGTGACGGCGGTGTCCGGCGGCAACTTCTTCATCCAGCCGGTCGACGTGGAGCGGACCGCCGTCCGGCATGGTCCTCGTCTACGTCTTCACCTCCGCGCTGCCCAGCGTGAAGCCCGGCGAACTACGTCAGCATCCCTCGGCCGTGCCGAAGGACTACTTCGGGCAGATCCAGCTCAACGACGTCGTCGCGACGACGCTGGACGGCGGCCATGCGCTACCGGCGCCCGTCTCGTCACCCCCGCCGAGGTGCGCACGGGTGGCTCGCGCGCCGAGGCGCTCGAGGGCGTGCTCGTGGGCAGCACCACATCTTCGTGACGAAGCAGGAGCCCTCGGTGGCGCGGGTGACAAGGCCCCCACCAACGAGTTCGTCGTCGACACCACGGCGGGCACGGATGGGCGAGACCCTGGGCGTGCGCGTCAACGACCTCGTTCGCAAGTCCACGACCCTTCCGGCGGTGGGCACGAAGACCTCGCGGTGCGCGGCATGCTGGATTGGCGCAACAACCACTCCAAGATCGAGCCGCGCGATGCGGACAATCTGCTCGTAATGCCCAAGGTCGCGGCGCTCTCCCCGGCCGAGGCCATCACCGCGGCGGGAAGTCGGCAGGTCACCTTCTCCGTGCAGCTCGACAACCCCCATTCCGACCAGCTCACCGTGGCTATCGACGCGCAGCCGGCCGAGCTGTGGGACACGCCGGTCACCTCGGTGAGCATCCCGGCCGGGGCTCGGAGCGCGGCCTTCACGCTCATCACCGCCGCGACGGTGGATGCCGCGGTGACTGGCGGTAGCGTCGGGGTGGTCCTCTTCGGCGGTACGTCCGACGGTCCCGTAAGGCTTCGACGGTGACGCTCACCACCGCGACCCTGCCGGCGCTCGCGAGCCTCACGCCTGGGGGTCCCCTCACCCTGCTGCAGGGCGAGGAGCAGGTGTCCACGGTGACGTTGGATGCCGCCGCGCTCTCCGACACGCTGGTCCGGCTCTCCGTTGACCCGGCCACGGGGTTCGGCTCCGTT
>CAVYSY010000047.1:0-117784 GCA_963771175.1 uncultured delta proteobacterium | reverse complement strand
GAGGTGCTGGGCCTGCTGGTGCTCGGCGGGCTGTCGCTCTACTACCCGCTGGTGGCGCTGGCGGCGGTGAACTCGGTGCTGGGCCACATGCACGAGATGGGGCGCGCGCTCCAGCATCTGCCCTTCTGGCTGGTTCCCCTGCTGCCCATGCTGGGCGGCGCGCTGGTGGGCCACGTGCTGCGCAACCGCCCCGAGACGCACGGCCACGGCGTGCCCGAGGTGGTGAAGGCCGTGGAGCGTGAGGGCCGGCTGCCCGCGCGGGACGGGGTGTTGAAGCTGGTGGCGAGCGCCATCACCATCGGCACCGGCGGCTCGGCCGGGCGCGAGGGTCCCATCGTCTTCGGCGGTGCGGCGTTCGGCTCGGCGGTGGGGCGCACGCTGGGCTTCACCCGGCGCGATCTGGCCATCCTCCTGGCGAGCGGCGCGGGCGCGGGCATCGCCGCCTCCTTCAACGCCCCCATCGCCGGCGCCATCTTCGCGATGGAGATCATCCTCCGCGAGCTCCAGCTCCGCGTCTTCTCCCCCATCTTCCTCGCCAGCGTCACGGCCACCATGGTGGGCCGGGGCGTCATGGGCAGCGCCTCGATGATCCGCCGCGTGGACTACACCATGGTGAGCGGCTGGGAGATTGTCTTCTACGCGGTGCTGGGGCTGGTGACGGGGCTGCTGGCGTACGTCTTCATCCGGGCGATGCACAACGTCGAGGATTTCTTCCACGGGAAGAAGCCGGGGCGGCTGAGTGCCTTCCTGGGACGGCAGCCGCTGCCGCTGCGAGCGGCGCTGGGAGGCCTGCTGGTGGGGTGCCTGGCGCTGGTGCACCCGGTGGTGTGGGGCACGGGGCACGAGTACATCAACGACGCGGCGGTGCGGGCGCTGCCGCTGACGCTGCTGGCCTCGGGCTTCGCCCTCAAGCTGGTGGCCACGGCGCTCACCCTGGGCTCGGGGGGCTCGGGCGGGACGTTCTTCCCCATGACGGTGATGGGGGCGCTGGCGGGAGGCGCCTTCGGCGAGCTGCTGCACGCGGCCATGCCTCGCATCACCGCGCCCAGTGGTGCCTACGCCATGGTGGGCATGGGCGGTGCGGTGGCGGCGCTGACGCGCGGGCCGCTCACGGGGCTGATGATGGTGTACGAGCTGAGCGGCAACTACGCCATCATCCTTCCGCTGATGGTGACGTGCACCATCGCCTCGGCGCTGTGCCACGCGCTGGTGGAGCGCAGGGCGGGAGGGGACGTGCACGCGCTGCGGCGCTCGCCGGTGCGCGCGCTGGTGGTGTGGGTGGAGCCGGTGGGCTCGGGGCTGCCGGCCTCGGTGCTGCGCGAGCGGCTGCTCACCGCGCCGGTGTCGGCGCTACCGGTGCTCGGGGCGGACGGGCAGCTCCTGGGGGTGGTGACGGCGAGCACGCTGGGCGAGCGCTGGCGGCGCGCGGGAGGCGAGTCCACGGTGGCCGCGCTGGCGGACCTGGCGAGCCCGGTGTCCGCGGACACGCCGCTCGGGGACGCGCTGGCGCTCATGGACGCGCAGGCCGTGGACGCGCTGCCCATCCTGGGACAGGGGCGGGTGGGGGTGGTGACGCGCACGGCGCTCGAGCGCTTCCTGGAGAGCGCGCGGCGCGAGGCGCCGAGGGCCGAGCCGGCCTTCACCGCGACGGAGCTTCCGCGTTAGATCGCCTTGCGCGAGGAGTACCCGTCGATGTTGAGTTCCTAAAGGAGGGAGAGATGCATGGGCTGGCGCCTCGCGATCTTCGTGATGTTGCTTCTCGTGCTTGGGACGGGGTGTCCGCATGCCTGGGGTCGAGGAGGCACCATGGACCGAGCCCTGGAAAAGGACATCCAAGAGCGTCTGAAGCAGCAGCAGTGCCATATCGGTTCGGAGAAGTGGCGCGAGCTCTGTGCTGAGCCAGATGATTGGGAATTCTTGGAGTGTCCACCGGTCTGCCAGTTCGAGTACCCATGAAGTGGCGTACGCGACTGGCCGTTCTGCTGGGCCTTCTCCTGCCGATACCGTTGGTCTGGCTGCTGTACACGGCGAAGGACCGCGGAGTGCTTGCGGCCGAGCTTCGAGTTCGAGGATCGCTCCCATGCTCTCGAACGAGGAGCGCCGGAGCTTGCTGACCTACGAGCGCAATTGCCGGAAGTCAGAGGACTGCGAGTCTCCGCTCGGGTGCGTCATCAATCCGCGAGCGATGGCGAGATACTGCACCGACAGCAGATGCATGACGGATCGGCACTGCCCGGAAGGCTTCGTCTGCCGCTCGATGGAGACAGAGGACGAAGGTGTCCTGCCATTCGTGCTTGTGCGCTCGTCGGTGTGCGGGAGGAGGGCGAAACGTGCTAAGAAGATGCCCGCCTCGCGCGAGTCGGGCATGCGGAGCGGACCTCTCTGTCAGGGCGTGGTGTGGTCGCCCGTGCCAGCATGGACGAGCCCACGAGCTGTCCCGAGGGCTTTCTCTGCCGCGAGGGGCCCGATGGTCCCTCCTGCCTTCCCTCGTGCGAAGGCCGGTCGTGTCCCGAGGCGCAGCAGTGCGTCCGGTTCGATGGAGGCGTCTCCAGGTGCGTGGAAATCCACGGGCTGAATTGCCAGCGGACTCCCTGTCCCGGAGGGCAACGCTGCTTCGTTCACGCTCCTTCAATACGTCCGGGAGATGTCTGGATGTGGTGTGTCGAGCCATGTGGTGAGGACGGGCCCTCCTGCGCCGAGGGGTTCATCTGCCACATGCGGTATTGCCGTCAGTCGTGTAAGCCAGATGTCCCGGGCATGTGCGCTCCTCACTACAAGTGCGACCGCTATTCCGACTCCGAGCCTTGGACCTGCAAGCCGGACTATTGAGACTCCGCGCTAGACACCCGTGGCGTGCACGTGGGCGCCCGCGGGGCTGACGTCGAGCGCTATCACCAGCAGCAGCACCGCGCACGGCATGCCCATGGCGGGCGCGCCGAAGCGCAGGAAGAGCGCCGAGCCGAGCACGCTGCCGGTGAGGAAGGCGAGGGCGAGCCCCAGGTGGAGCCGGGTGCGCTCGAACTGCTCGGCGGAGGGCAGCTCCTGCACCTTGTGCCAGAGCCCGAGCACGCCCCGCTCGCGGGCTCCATCGCGCACCCAGACGGCCATGCGCACGAGCTGGATGCCGATGTCGGTGAGCACTCCGGTGAGGTGGGTGGTGCGCACCACGGCGCCGGAGACGCGGGTGACGAGCGCGTTCTGCAGGCCCATGGCGAAGGCCAGGCCCCACATGAGCGTGGGCTCGTCGGCATCGGGGTGCTCGGCGGCCCAGAGAGCGATGCCACCGAGCATCACCGTTTCCAAGAGCAGCGCCGGGGTGTGGCGCCCGCGTTGCCGGTGGCGCGAGGCATCCAGCAGGGCCGCGGCGGTGGTGGCGCCCACGACGAAGGCGAACACCGTCTTGCCGGCAATGAGGGCCCCCTCCCACCGGCTGCTGGCGAGCGCCTCACCCAACACGGACATGTGGCCCGTCATGTGGGTGATGTGCTGGCCGAAGGCGAAGAAGCTGGTGGCGTTGACCACCCCGGACGCTCCGGCCAGCAACAGGGCGAGCGTGGAGTACGCGAGACGGCTGCGCGGCGACGTCGCTGCGCTGAACATGGCGACGGATGACCCCGGAGAGAGATGGACACGTGTGTACCACGCCTGCTCCCCGGGTGCAGGGGCGTTCCGGGTCCCCGAAACGCAGCCGGGCAGGCGCGGAGATTCCGGCTATCCCGGTGGCCACTCCATGGGGCGCCCACCGAGCACGTGCAGGTGGATGTGGAACACCGTCTGCCCGGCTTCACGGTGGGTGTTCATCACCAGCCGGTAGCCGCTGTCGGCGATGCCGCGCTGGCGGGCCAGCTTCGCGGCGGTGAGGTAGAGGTGGCCCACCAGCTCGCGCTCGTCCACGGTGAGGTCGTTCACCGTGGGGATGTGCTGGAGGGGGATGACGAGCAGGTGCGTGGGCGCCTGGGGATAGATGTCCTCGATGGCCATGCACAGCTCGTCGCGCAGGACGACCTTGGCCGGGACACGGCCGTCGCGAATCTTGCAGAAGATGCACTCGGACATAGGAGGCCCGGATTAGCAGCGCCTTGCATGTATGCAAAGGGCCTCCTGGGACAAACGTTGGCTCACGGGAGCCGCGAGGACCAGGCCGGGTCCGGTACACAGCCGGTGTTCGGCAGTCGAACGAGGGCGAACGGGCCCTCGGAGGCCACCACCTCGCCGCTGCCCGCGGCTCCGGACGGGGTGATGACATGGCTGTAGAGGCCGGACTCGCGCCCCGGCCCGTTGTGGGCGTAGAGCGGCACGTCCCGGTGGAAGTAGCTGTAGCCCCCCGTCCAGGCCAGGTGCACCGCCTCCACCTTCAAGCCGCACACGTCCTCGCGGCGGCCGGCGGCGATGAGCAGGCGGTTGATGGACCCCGAATCATCCCAGGCGCTCGCCCGGGGCTTCACGTCCTCGTACTGGCCCAGGTCTCCGAAGGTGAGCAGCCCCGCGCGCATGCCGGACAGGCCCGCCACGGCCACCACCGCCAGCGGCAGGGCGAGCCGGACGGGCGAGGGCGGCAGGTGGCGCAGCACCGTGTCCAATCCCACGCCGGCGAGCGCGGCGAACAGTGGCAGCACGGGCACGAGGAAGCGCAATTCCTTGTGCGGCTGCAGCGCGTGGAGGACGAAGAAGGCGAAGGCCACGCCGAGCAGGCCCGGGGCGCGCCGCGCGGCGAGCAGCGAGAGCCCCAGGGCCACCCCGGTGACGGTGCCCATGGAGCGCAGGAGGACGCGGCCGTAGTAGCTGAAGGGCGCGGTGCCCCAGCCGGCGGCCTTGCCCTGCACGAGGTTGAAGTCCAGGTACACGAGCGCCGAGTGGAACCAGCGGCCCCAGGTGAGCCTGTCGAGCAGCCCGAGGAGCAGGGCCCACACGGCGAGCACGGCCAGCGCCTCGCGCGCGGCCCGCCAGTCGCGCCGCGCCACCAGCAGGCCCAGGAGGCCCACGCAGAAGACGCCATTCTGCAGGCGCAGCAGCACGGCGAGCCCCAGCAGCGAGGCTCCGGCCACCACCGCGCGACGCGAGGCCCCGGGCGTGAGCGCGAGCGCCAGCCCCAGCACCACCGGCAGCGCGGAGGCGTTCTCGCTCATGGCCCGGGGCGCGAAGTAGAGCGGCACCGCGGCGAGCGCGAAGAGGGAGGCCCCCGCGGTGGCCGCCAGTGCCGAGGCCCCGTAGGCCCGCGCCAGCCGGTAGCTGCCCCAGGCCGTGGCGGTGCCCAGCAGCCCGAAGGCGGCGCGCGTCAGGCCCAGGTACCCTCGCGGCTCGTCCAGCCCCAGCAGCCGGGCCAGCTGGAACAGGGCCGCCACCAGTCCGGGCAGGGCCCAGTTACGGGCTCCCTCGAGGAACTCCCAGGCCTGCATCCCGTAGCCGAAGACGAGCCGGTGGGCGGGCTCGAGGCTCTGGAAGACCTCGTCCGGCCAGTAGATGCCGTCATCCGTGAGGGCCGACCACACCCGGAGTGTAGCTCCCACCCCAAGTGCCAGCACGAGGAGGAGCCGGGCGAGAAGCCGCTCGGCCGGGGCTTCGGGGGGGGGTGTGGAGGCGGACATGAGGGTTCACCACGCAAAAAGTCCGGCGGGTGATATTCCACACCTGCCGATGAACTCAATCCGGGTTTCCCAGCTCCTCGAGGACCGCGAGTACGATCTCCGGCTTACCCTGGTGGGAGGCGAGCGCGGGCTGCAACGCCGCATCAACTCCTCGCGCATCCAGAAGCCAGGACTGGCGCTCACGGGCTTCACCGAGCACCTCCACCCGCAGCGGGTCCAGGTGTTCGGCAACACGGAGGTCTCCTACCTGCGCACGCTCCCCGTGGCGCGGCAGCGCGAGGTGCTGGACTCGCTCTTCCAGGAGGAGCTGGCCTGCGTGGTGGTGACCAAGGGCCTGGAGCCGCCTCCCATGCTGCTGGAGGCGTGCGAGAGGAGCGGACTGGCGCTGATGCGCACCCCGCTGCTCTCCAGCCACTTCATCCAGCAGGTGCAGGCCTTCCTGGAGGAGGCGCTCACCGAGTCCAGCAGCCTGCACGGCGTGCTCATGGACGTGTTCGGCGTGGGCATCCTGCTGCTGGGCAAGAGCGGCATCGGCAAGAGCGAGATCGCCCTGGACCTGGTGATGCGCGGCCACCGGCTGGTGGCGGACGACATCGTGGACGTGACGCGGCGCCGGCCCGGCGTGGTGTACGGCGCGGGCAACCCCGTCATCCATCACCACATGGAGATCCGCGGCCTGGGCATCATCAACATCAAGGACCTGTTCGGCGTGGCCTCGGTGCGCGAGCGCAAGAAGATCGAGCTCGTGATCGAGTTGCACGAGTGGGACCCGCATCAGGAGTACGACCGGCTGGGCGTGGAGGACAAGTTCATGAGCATCGTGGGCGTGAACATCCCGCTCTCGGTGGTGCCCGTGCGCCCGGGCCGCAACATGACCACCATCATCGAGGTGGCCGCTCGCAACCACCTGCTCAAGCTGCAGGGCCACCACTCGGCGAGGGAATTCGCCGAGCAACTCAACCGCGCCATCGCCGAGGGGGCGACGCGCCGCTCCATGGGTGAGGAAGTCGAGTGAACGCCCCGGCCAAGCACATCGTCGTCATCACGGGTATGTCCGGCTCGGGCAAGTCCACTGCCATCCGGGCGCTGGAGGATGTCGGTTTCTTCTGCATCGACAACCTGCCGGTGCTGCTGCTGCCCAAGCTGACCGAGCTGGCCGGTGGCGGGCAGTTCTCGCACCTGGCGCTGGTGGTGGACGCGCGCGAGGGCATCTTCCTGCACGAGGCGCCTCGGGTGCTGGACGAGGTGCGCCGGGCGGGGCACCACCTCGAGGTGCTCTTCCTGGACGCGAGCGACGACAGCCTCATCCGCCGCTTCAGCGAGACGCGCCGCCGCCACCCGCTGGCGCCCACGGGCAGCGTGTCCGAGGGCATCCTCGCCGAGCGCGAGGCGCTCAAGGACCTGCGCGAGCTGGCCGACCAGGTCATCGACTCGTCGGTGCTCAACGTGCACGACCTGAAGCGCATGGTGCAGGCGCGCTTCAACCCGGAGCCGGCCAGCGGGCCGTCGCTGTCCGTCATGTCCTTCGGCTTCCGGCACGGGGTGCCGCCGCAGGCGGACCTGGTGTTCGACGTGCGCTTCCTGCCCAACCCCTACTTCGTCCCGGAGCTCAAGGGGCTGACGGGGAAGGACCCGCGCGTGTCCGCGTACGTGCTGGACCGCGAAGAGACGCAGCAGTTCGTGGAGAAGGTGGTGGACCTCTGCCGCTTCCTCTTCCCGCGCTACCAGAAGGAGGGCAAGACGTACCTCACGGTGGCGCTGGGGTGCACCGGCGGCAAGCACCGCTCGGTGGCCATCGCCGCGGAGCTGCGCAAGCGTCTCTCGGGTGACTACCCGCGCGTGCAGCTCTGGGACCGCGACGTCGAGAAGGAGTAGGCCCGCCGGCTGACCTCTCCCCCGGCGGCCGGGAGAGAGGCGGCGTGAGGGTGCCGTGCCCCTGTCCTCACACCCGTGTCCACCTTGCTCCTTCTCTGTGGACGGGGAAGGCTCATTCCCGGTCCTCGGGTCCTGATTCCTCGTCTGGCAGCCGACAGCCCATGGCCCTCATGTCGGTGAAATGGCGGGCGAGGCGTCAGGACCCGCCTTAACTTCCTTCTAGATGGGAAGGTGGTAAGGAGTAGGGGCAAGGGGACGGGCGGTAGAATGGGAGCGGAAACTTTCGGCGGGGGTTGCGCATCGCACCATTCAGGCGTAGTCAGGCAGCCCTGGGGGGCTGGTGGAGGTGATCATGGTCGGCCTCGTAGTGGCATCGCACGGACGTCTGGCGGACGAGCTGGTGGCGACCGCTGAGCAGATCGTGGGCAAGCTGCCCGCAGTGGCGACCTGCAACATCGAGCCTGGATCCTCGGTGGAGGATCTCCGGGCGAAGATGCGGCAGGCCGTGAAGGGCGTGGACCAGGGCGAGGGCGTCATCGTCCTGGCCGACCTCTTCGGCGGTACTCCCTGCAAGGAGTCGCTGATGCTGTGTTCCGAGGGCGGCTGCCAGACGGGCAAGCTCGAGGTGCTCGCCGGCGTCAACCTCCCCATGCTCCTGAAGGCCAACTCCCTGCGCTCCGAGGAGCTGCCGCTGCCGGAGATGGCCGCGCAGCTTGCTTCCTACGGTCAGCGCAACATCACCTGTGCTTCAGCCCTGTTGCGCGAGGCGCAGCAGCGTCAGCAGGCCGTACCGCGAACTTGACGGCCCCCCGAGTGTGGGCGATTCGAGACTGCCGTGATCTCCCTGGTCCGCGTCGACAACCGCCTCATCCATGGTCAGGTCGTCGAGGCCTGGCTCCCCCATTTGAAGGTCTCCCGCGTCGTCGTCGCTGACGACGAGGCCGCCGCCAGCCCGCTGGTGCGCGCGGCCATGGCGCTGGCGGTGCAGAGCGCCATCGAGGTGCAGATTTTCCCCCTGGCCCAGGTGGACTTCGCGGGGGTCTCCAAGGACCCGGTGAAGACGCTGGTGCTGCTGCGAGACGTGGCGGCGGTGCCCTTCGCCAAGGCGCACGGGCTCTCCGTGGACCATCTCAACCTGGGCAACGTGCACTTCGGCACCGGACGCCGGCAGGTGTCGCCCTCCGTGTTCCTGGCCGAGTCGGAGCTGCAGTCGCTGCAGCGGCTGGCGGAGGAGGGCGTGCGGGTGGAGGCGCGGGCGGTGCCGGTGGAGAAGCCGGTGGAGCTGGCGGAGCTGCAAGAGCGCTGGGGAAGGGCGGGGTGAGCGCGTGAGCGTGGGCTGGACCCAGGTGGCGCTCGCTGGCGTCTGGGGCGGCCTCGTCGCGGTGGAGCGCAAGGCCTTCCTCCAGGCCATGTTCTCCCGACCGCTGGTGGCGGCCACGGGCATGGGGCTGCTGCTCAACGATGTGCCCTCGGGGCTCTTCGTCGGCATGCTGCTGGAGCTCTTCCACCTGGGCACGGCCAACCTGGGCGCCTCGCTGCCGGACAACGACACGCTGTCGGCCACGGGCACCTCGGCGGCGGCGGCCACCATGGCGGCGGCCACGGGCGCGGGCTCCACGCCGGCCCTCTGGAGCCTCGCGGTGCTCCTCTTCGTGGGCCTGGGGCGGCTGGGCCAGGTAGTGGACCGGCTGCTGGAGCGCTACTCGGCGCGGCTGGCGCCGCAGGCGCTGGCCTCGGCCGAGGCCGGCGACCTCACCCGGGCCATGCGGCAGAACCTGTGGGGCATGTGGCCGCACTTCGTCCTCTTCGGGTCGGTGACGGCCGCGTGCGCGCTGGCGGGCTTCTTCCTCGGCGCCGCTGCTGGAGCGGATGCCGCTGCCCCTGCTGCGCGGCCTGGCGTGGGCCTACCCGGCCATGGCCTCGGTGGCGGCGGCCATCGCCGTGCGGGGCAGCCATGCCCGGCGCGCGCCCGTGTACGCGGGGCTGGGGGCCGCGGCCGTCACCGTGGCCGTCATCCTCTTCACCCTGAGGGAGCGGGCATGAGCGTGCGCCAGCCCACCCCTGCACCCGAGGCGTGCTGCTGCGCGTCTTCCTGCGCTCGCTCTTCCTCCAGGCGTCGTGGAACCCCCAGGGCATGCAGAACCTGGGGCTGGCCTACGCCCTCTACCCGGCGCTGGAGCGGCTCTACCCGGAGCAGCAGTCCCTGGAGACGGCGGTGCGCCGGCACCTCGTCTTCTTCAACACCCACCCCTACGTGGCGGCGGCCATCGTCGGCGGCGTGCTCTACCACGAGCAGCGGATCGCCCGGGGCGAGGAGCCACCGGACAGGGTGGTGGCCTTCAAGGCGGCCCTCATGGGCCCGCTGGCGGCGCTGGGCGACGGCTTCTTCTGGCTGTCGCTCAAGCCCGGCGACCGGCGCGGTGTGCGCGGCGCTGGTGCCCGTGCTGGCCGCGTGGGCGGCGGTGCTCTTCCTCTTCCTCTACAACCTCGTCCACCTGACGCTGCGGGCCCGGCTGTACCTGCTGGGGCTGTCGCTGGGGGACAGGCTGGTGGAGGCGGTGGCGCGGGCCAACCTCCCCACTCGGGGCGCGAAGCTGCGGGCGGTGGCGGCGGCGTGCGCGGGAGGGCTGGCCGCCTGGCTGGCCGTCACTTTTGGCTCCAACGCGGGCGGCCGTTTCGCGCCCCTTCTTTCCGCGGGCTGCCTGGCGCTGGGGGTAGCGTCCTACCTCCTGGTCGCCCGTCGGATTCCTAACTACGTGGTGCTCTACCTCGCCGCGGGACTGGCCTGTGCGGCGGGGGCCTTCCTGTAGAAGAGGGAGAATAGGGACTGGCAATGTCGAGCGTGGCCGAAGGGACATTCGAAATCATCAACGCCCTGGGGCTGCATGCCCGGGCGGCGGCGCAGCTGGTCAAGGTGGCCAACCGCTACAAGAGCGAGGTGACGCTCCTGTGCGAGGGCCAGAAGGTCAATGCCAAGTCCATCATGGGCGTGCTGATGCTGGCGGCGGCCCAGGGCATGCACGTCACGGTGACGTGCAAGGGGGAGGACGCCGAGCCGTGTCTCCAGGACATCCAGAAGCTCATCGCCAACAGGTTTGGTGAATCGAAGTGAAGTCGTCCCCACGCGGCGACTCGCCGCAGACGAAGAAGGAACCGTGAGCAGCCAGGCCACCCCCACGTTGAATCTCAAGGGCATCGGCGCCTCCCCGGGCGTAGCGGTGGGCCACGCCTTCATCCTGGATCGCAAGCGCGTGCGCACGCCCAAGCTGCGCCTGGCGGAGGCGGAGGTCGACCCCGAGCGCATGCGGATGAAGACGGCGTTGGACCTGTCCGACCGCCAGCTCTCCGAGCTCAAGGAGCAGATTTCGCAAGACGGAGGGCCCCGAGCACGCCCTCATCCTCGAGGCGCACCGGTTGATGCTCCACGACCCGATGTTCGTGGACGAGGTGAACCGGCTCATCGTCGAGGACCGCATCAACGCCGAGTGGGCGGTGCGGCGGGTGGCGCGCAAGCTCAAGCACCTCTTCGACAACATCCCGGACGAGTACTTCCGCGAGCGGCGCTCGGACGTGGAGTACGTGGCGGACCGCGTGGTGCGCAACCTGCTGGGGCAGGTGGTGGACGAGGAGGTGACGCTGCCGGACCACGCGGTGGTGGTGTCGCACGACCTGTCGCCGGCGGACGCGGCGCTGATGGCGCGCACCGGGCGGGTGGCGGGCTTCGTCACGGACCTGGGCGGGCAGACGAGCCACACGGCCATCGTCGCGCGCGCCCGCTCCACGCCGGCGGTGGTGGGGGCCGGGCGCGCCAGTGAGCAGATTTCCCCGGGGGACCTGGTCGCGATGGACGGCACGCGGGGCGTCGTCCTGGTCAACCCCACCGAGGATCAGCTCGCGCTCTTCCACGAGACGATGCGCCGGCTCCAGGAGAGCGAGGCACGGGCGTTGGAAGCCAAGGACCTGCCGGCGCAGAGCACGGACGGTTACCGCATGCGGCTGGTCGGGAACATCGAGTTCCCGGAGGAGATCCACTCGCTGCTGGCGCACGGCGCGGAGGGCATCGGCCTGTACCGCACCGAGTTCATGTTCCTGGACCGCAAGAGCCCGCCCACCGAGGAGGAGCACTACCGGGCGTACCGGCAGGTGCTGGAGATGATGGGCAGCCGGCCCGTCACCATCCGCACGCTGGACCTGGGCGGCGACAAGGTGCCGGGCAAGGGCAAGCACGAGAAGGAGCCCAACCCGGCCATGGGGCTGCGGGCCATCCGCTACTGCCTGGCCCACCGGGAGCTCTTCCGGGTGCAGCTCCGGGCGCTGCTGCGGGCGAGCGTGCACGGGAACATGCGGCTGATGTTCCCGCTCATCTGCGGCATGAGCGAGCTGCGCGAGGCGCGCAGCGAGCTGGAGGCCTGCCGCTCGGAGCTGGGGCGCGCGGGCGTGCCGCTCGGCAAGCGCTTCCCGGTGGGCATCATGGTGGAGACGCCGAGCGCGGCGCTCATCGCCGACCGGCTGGCGCAGGAGGCGGACTTCTTCTCGGTCGGGACGAACGACCTCATCCAGTACTCGCTGGCCATCGACCGGCAGAACCGGGACGTGGCGTACCTGTACAGGCCGCTGCACCTGGCGGTGCTGCGCTCGCTGAAGAACATCGTGACGGCGGCGAAGGACGCGGGGATTCCCGTGGCGATGTGCGGCGAGATGGCGGGAGACCCGATGTACGCCCTGGTGCTGCTGGCGCTCGGCTTCGACGAGCTGTCGATGACGGCGGGGCAGATTCCGACGGTGAAGAGCCTCATCCGGCAGACGAGCCGGACGGAGGCGCAGCAGCTGCTCGAGACGGCGATGGAGCTGACGACGGCGGAGGAGATCGAGCGCTTCATCCGCACGGAGATGGACAGGCGCTTCGCCACGGGGGAGTGAGCCCGAGTTCCCCTCTCCCCCTCATCGGGGAGAGGGCGGGGGCCGCGCCTACTCCTGGATGATTTTCGTCTCCGCGCCGTCCTCGTGCGCCCGGGAGGCGAGGTTCTCCTCGGAGACGAGGCCGTACTTCTTCCGGAAGCGACGGATGGCGCGCTCGAAGAAGCGCAGGCCCACGAGGGTGAAGAGGGTGAGCCCCGTGGCGGCGATGGCGGGCACGTTGAAGCCGAGCCCGACGGCGAGGCCCACCGAGGCGGTGAGCCAGAGGTTGGCGGCGGTGGTGAGGCCCCGGATGGAGGTGCCGTAGCGGAGGATGGCGCCGCCACCGAGGAAGCCGATGCCGACCACCACCTGGCTGGCGATGCGGGTGACGTCGGCGCGGACGTCCGGGTGCGTGTCAGGCCCCAGCGGCTGCGGAGACGAAGAGGCTGCACAGGGTGAAGAGGCAGGAGCCGAGGCTGACGAGGATGTGGGTGCGCAGGCCGGCATCCTGCCCGCGCAGCTCGCGCTCGAGGCCGAGCGCGAACGCGAGCCCGAAGGCCAGGAGGAGCCGGAGGACGGCGGTGGTCTCGTCTATCAACAAGGCCGGCTACTCCCCGAGCTCGATCTTCTCCTCGACGTCGGCGTCGTTGAGCTGTGGGCGGGGGAGGGTGTCGAGGGTGGCGCTCAGGAGACGGAAGGTGGGAGCGACGTAGGGGGAGACCTCGGGGCCGAGCTCGCTGGTGTACTGGGCGATGAGCTCCTTGTAGCGCTCGTCCTCGGAGGGCCAGCTCCCGGCGGCTTCGGCGCCCCAGACCTCCTGGCCGTCGCGGCAGCGGACGAGCTGGGCCTTCACGGCGGCCTCCAGGCCCTTGCCGGTGCGCTTCACGTCGGGGGAGAGCCAGAGGACGCCCTCGAGGTTGTCGACGCACAGGCCCTTGAAGGTGGTGTCCTCGGGGCTGCCGTCGAGGGCGACGTTGGAGCGGGCGATGAAGTCGCGGTTCTGGTTGACGTAGCGGCGGGCGATGAGGCTCCACAGCTCGCCGACCTCGGGCTTGCCGTCGGGAAGGGGCTGGGTGACCACGAGCAGGCGCTTCACCTGGGTCTTATCCACCGTCTCGTAGTCGGGGCGGATGTGGCTGCTCTTCACGGTGGCGCAGCCCGAGAGCAGCGCGAGTCCCAGCACGAGCACGAGTCGGTTCATCGTCGGTGTCCTCTCCCGAACCCACTCCCGTCGCGGGAGTGGGGCGCTCGTTTCTACACCACGCGAGGGGAGGAAGCGCACGCCCTCGCGCGGGCCGTTCACTGCACCGCCATCATCACCAGCCGGGACAGGCCGTAGACCAGCACGGCCATGAGCGCGGCGGCGGGGATGGTGAACACCCAGGCCCAGACGATGCGGCCGGCCATGCCCCACTTCACCGCGCGCCAGCCCTTGGTGGCGCCCACGCCCACGATGGCGCCGGTGATGGTGTGCGTGGTGGAGACGGGGATGCCCAGCTTCGCCAGCGCGATGATGGTGACGCCGCCACCCGTCTCCGCCGCGAAGCCGCCGATGGGCGCCAGCTTCGTCAGGCTGTGCCCCATCGTCTTCACGATGCGCCAGCCACCGAAGAAGGTGCCCATGGCGATGGCCGCGTGGCACGAGATGATCATCCACCAGTCGATGTGGAAGGGCCGGTCCTTCCAGATGGTGCCGAAGAGCACCACCGCGATGATGCCCATCACCTTCTGGGCGTCATTGGTGCCGTGGCTGTAGGAGAAGATGGCCGAGGACACGAGCTGCAGGCGCCGGAACCAGGTGTCCACCTTCAGGGGCGTCTGCTTGTGCACCGTCCACGTGCTCGCCAGCATCAGCAGCGTGCCGAGCACCATGCCGATGAGGGGCGAGAGCACGATGAAGGCGGCGATCTTCGCGATGCCCGAGCCCACCAGCCCGGCGAACCCGAGCACCGGCAGCGTGGCGCCAATCATGCCGCCGGCCAGTGCGTGCGAGGACGAGGAGGGCAGGCCCCACCACCACGTGAGCAGGTTCCACGCGATGGCGCCCATGAGCGCGGAGAAGATGACCAGCAGCACGGCCTGCGGGCCCTGGGCGCGCAGCATCTCGAAGTCGATGATGCCCTTGCCCATGGTGTTGGCCACCTTCACCCCACCGCCGAACGCGGCGACGAAGTTGAAGAAGGCGGCCCAGGCCACGGCCAGGTTCGGCGACAGCACGCGCGTGCGACACCACGGTGGCGATCGAGTTGGCCGCGTCGTGGAAGCCGTTGATGAAGTCGAAGACGAGCGCGACGACGACGATGAGGATGACGGCGGCGAGCAGCATCTCAGGAGTGCTCCAGGACCACGCCCTCGATGATGTTGGCCACGCCCTGACACTTGTCCGTGGCCGTCTCGATGAGGTCGTAGATCTCCTTCCACTTGATGATCATCAGCGGGTCCGCGCCGCTCTTGAAGAGCCGGCCCAGTCCCGAGCGCAGCGCATCGTCCGCCTCGCTCTCCAGGCGCTTGATGTCCTTGCAGCCGGCGAGGATCTGCTCGGGCTTCTTGATGAGCCGCAGCGCCGCCACCACCTCCTGCACCTTCTCGGTGCTGAGCACCAGCAGCCGCGCCAGCTCGGTGGCGTCCGGCAGGCTCGACGGGAATCTCGTAGTAGTGCAGCCGGGCCGCCGCCGCGTTGGTCAGGTCCAGCACGTCGTCGATGCGCGACAGCAGCGTGTGGATCTGCCCGCGGTCGAACGGGGTGATGAACTGCTTGTGCAGCCGGTTGAACGCCGTGTGCGTCACCTCGTCGCCCTTGTGCTCCACGTCCTTGAGCGCCTGCGCGCGGGCGGCCACGTCCCGGTAGTCGCTCAGCAGGGCGTGCAGCATGCGCGCCCCCTCCACCGTCACGGCACACTGCTTATCGAAGTCGTCGAAGAACTCGTCCGACTTGGGCATCAACTTCTCGAGCATCGTGCTTCTCCTCGGGGCCTGCTCCAGTGGTCCGGAGCGGCGGGCGGACGTGACACAACAGTGACCCGTCCGTTACAAAAGGTGACTACCTCACCTGGAAAGAAGTGCCAGCACGAAAAAAAGATGTGCTGGGTGGAGTTCATGGGGCCTGGAGCAGCGCGGTGACTCGCGCCATCACCTCATGCACCTTGAAGGGTTTGAGGATGACCTCGACACCGCTGACCCGGGAGTGCGCATCCGGGCGGGCGGACAGGACGAGGAAGCGCAGGTGGCTCGTGGCCGGGTCCTCCCGGAGCTGGCGGTGCACCTGGGCCCCGTCCATGTCGGGCAGCATCAGGTCCAGCAGGACGAGGTCTGGAGGCGTCGTGCGCGCCCGCTCCAAGGCCTCCGCCCCCGTGTGAGCCAGGGTGGTGGAGAAGCCGGCCCTCCCCAGGTTGTACGCCAGCAGCCCCGCCAGATCCGGCTCGTCATCGACGATCAGGATGTGCGGCATGCGCGGACTGTAGACGGCTCACCGCCACCGGCCCGTGACGTTTTCGTGACATGCGGGCCGGGACGGGGCTCGCCTCAGACCTTGTAGAGCAGGTCCATGTACTTCTTGAGCAGGTCGCTCAAGAGCCCCCGGAAGGGCACCGTGGCGGCCATGCCGTAGACGGGCGCCATCGTGCCCTTCTCTTCCGGGTGGGCGCGCACGTGCTCCACGGCAGCCCGCAGGTCCGCGAGGAAGCGCTCGACCACCCCGGGCTGCGTGTGCCGCTGGGTGACGCAGAGGTGGACGGCGGGCGGCTTGTGCAGGCCGTTGAGGCTCCAGCCGTGTGCGCTCATCCGCTCCATCACCTTGTAGATGTCCAGGGTGCGCGAGCCGAAGGCGATGACGAAGAGCGGGTCGCCGAGCACGTGCAGCTCGGGGATGTCGCGGAGGCCGCGCTTGATGGCGTCCGCGGTCTCCAGGATGCGGCGGGTGGCGTCCAGGTAGCCCGCCTCGCCCGTGGAGACGAGGGCCGCCCAGGCCGCGGCGATCAGCGCGCCGGGCCGGCTGCCGGCGAAGGTGGGGGAGAAGTAGAGGCCGCCGGGCCAGTCGGTGGCGGTGAAGTACTGGTGCGTGCGCAGCTCGGTGCCCCGGTACAGCACCACCGAGGTGCCCTTGGCCGCGTAGCCGTACTTGTGCGTGTCCGCGGACATCGACGTCACGCCGGGCAGCCGGAAGTCGAAGGCCGGCACCGGGTAGCCGAGCTTCTTCGCCCAGGGCAGCACGAAGCCGCCCAGGCACGCGTCGGTGTGGAAGCCGATGCCCCGCTTGCGCGCCAGCTCCGACAGCTCCTCGATCGGGTCGATGACCCCGTGCGGGAACGACGGCGACGAGCCGACGATGACGATGGTGTTGCGGGTGAGGGCCTTGCGCGTGGCCTTCACGTCGGCGCGGTAGTCCTGCCCCACCGGCACCTTGACCATCTTGATGCCGAAGTACTGCGCGGCCTTGTCGAAGGCCGCGTGCGCGGTGGTGGGCGCCACCATCTCGGGCTGGGTGATGCCCTTCGTCTCGCGCGCCCGGTCCCGGTACGTCTTCATCGCGAGCAGGATGCTCTCGGTGCCGCCCGAGGAGACCGAGCCGCAGATGTGCTCCTCGGGGGCCCTGCCGGCGTTGGCCTCGGCGGCGCCGAGCATGTTCGCCGTCATGGCCACGATCTCCGCCTCGAACTTGGTGGCGCTGGGCCAGAGGTCGGCGTGCAGCGGGTTGCTCTGCGAGTTGATGGCGTACACCCGGTTGAGGAAGTCGATGTGCTCCGGGTCGCCGTGGTACACGGCGCCCGACACGAAGCCCTCCTTCCACCGCTCCTCCTCCTTCGTCTCCATCACGCCCATCTCGCGCAGCACCTCCTCGTGCGAGAGGCCCTGGGCGGGCAGCGTGTCGAAGCTGGGGAGCTGGCCGCGGTAGGGCTTCAGGCTCGCCCTCCAGCCCGGCCAGCATCGAGTCCGTCTCCTTCGCCAGCCGGTCGCGCAGCAGCGGGACGCTCTTGAGGTAGCGCTCGGCCACCGAGAGCAGCCGGGGAGGTACGCGGTTGAGGAGGTTCGTTCCGAGTTCGGGCAGATCCATGGTGTCGCTCCGCTTCAGGCGCTTCGGGCCCGGTTGAGCCGCGCGTAGATGGCCTTGTTGGACTTGTAGAGGTTCACGAACTCGCTGAAGAGCTCGTCGTAGAGCGCCGCGGTTCTGGGGGTTGGGCTCGAAGGTGTTCGCGATGGGGACGAGCGAGGGAATCTCGTCCACCGAGAGGTGCCCGAGCGCCAGCGCCGCCAGGAACGCGGCGCCGCGCGCGTTGGCGAGCACGGGGTCGTCCACCTGGCGGATCCGCCGGTCGAGGACGTCCGCGAGGATCTGGCACCACAGCTTCGAGCGGGCGCCGCCGCCGATGATGCGGATGGAGTCCAGCCTGCGGCCGACGAACCTCTCCACGTAGCCGAGGAGCCAGCGCGAGTTGTAGGCCACGCCCTCCAGCACGGCGCGCACCATGTGCCCGCGCGTCGTCTTGAGCGACTGGTTGAAGAAGCCCGCCGCGCAGCCGCTGGTCGTCCACCGGGCAGCGCTCGCCGTTGAGCCAGGGCGTGAAGATGAGCCGGTCGCTGCCCGGCCGGGATGCGCTCGGCCTCCCTCTCGAGGACCTTGTAGAGGTCCACCGATTCCTGGCTCCGGGCCCGGTGCCGCCAGGGCGAGCTCCTCGTGGCCGAAGAGGATGTGGTCCTTGAGGAAGGACAGGCAGATGCCGGCGGACTCCTGCTCGTTGGTGAGGAGGTAGCGGCCCGGGAGCGCGGAGGGCAGGGTGGCCATGTTGTGGAAGATGTCCGTCTTCTTGTACGGCACGTGGCAGCTGAGCCAGGAGGACGTGCCGAGGCAGAGGTGGGCCTCGTGGTCGCGCACCGCGCCCGAGCCCACGGCGGCCGCGAGGATGTCCGGGGCGCCGGTGACCACCTGGACCTTGTCGCTCAAGCCCAGCGCGCGGGCGGCCTCGGGCTGGAGCGGCCCGAGCACGGTGGCGGCGGGCACCAGGTCGGGCAGCTTCTCGCGCGGCAGTCCCGTCATCCGGAGCAGGCGCTCGTCGTAGGTGATGCGCGAGAGGTCGCGGTTGTCGGTCACCCAGTGCAGGGTGATGGTGTCGAAGGAGGACGCGAACCGGCCGCTGAGCCGGAGGTTGAGCCAGTCCTTGGGCTCCAGGAACTTGTAGGTGGCGCGGTAGAGCTCGGGGTGCTCGCTCTGGAGGTAGAGGATGTGGCCGAGCGGGTCCTTGCCCGAGAGGGTGGGCGCGCCCCCGGTCAGCCGCACCCAGGTGAGCAGGCGGGAGGCACCAAAGCCCTCGATGGGCATGAACCCATTGGCGACGCGCCGGATGTGGGGCTCGCCTCGCGAGTCCATCCAGATGAGGGCGGGCCGCAGGGGCTTGCCCGTCTCGTCGACGGCGACGGTGCCGGACCACTGGGAGCTGACGTTGATGCCGATGATGTCCTCGGCGGGGATGACTCCCTTGTCCAGCAGGCGGCGGGTGCCGCGGACGATGGCGGCCCACCAGGACTCGGGGTCCTGCTCGGCGCCGCCGTCGGGCAGCAGGTCGAGCTCGAGCGGCTCGACATCTCCACCGAGAATCCGCCCCCGGAGGGTGATGACCGCCAGCTTGACGGCCGAGGTCCCGAGGTCAATGGCCAGGATGGATGCGTTACCGGAAGTGGGCACCCCTTCATCTAATGGGCCAGATCCGGGAGGGGGCGAGGATTGTTCGCCCACGAACGTTGTCTTTTGGAAACCCTGCGGCACTCTTGTCGTCTCATGATTCGAGGTGAGCACCTTCAGCCATTCACAGTGCCCCGGCCTGGGCGCGCGGGAGATGCGCGGCTCGCCTTCGAGCGGGTGGGGAACCGGACCGTGGTGCGCACCGCGCTCGCGCACAGTCCGCTGCGCTTGCTGACGCCGCGCAACCACGGGCACGCCGCCTGGGTCTACACCAGCTCGCTCGGAGGGGGACTGGTGGATGGCGACCACCTCTCCGTGGAGCTGGACGTGGCCGAGGGAGCCTCCGCGCTCCTGTCGAGCCAGGGCGCCAACCGCGTCTATCGCTCGCCGCGTGGCTGTCGGAGCGAGCTGTCGGCCCGGGTGGGCGAGGGCGCGCTGCTCGCGCTGGTGCCGGACCCCACCATGTGCTTCGCCGGGGCCCGGTACACGCAACGCCAGGACGTCCAGCTCGCCCCGGGCGCCTCGCTCGTCCTGCTGGATGTCGTCACCGCGGGCCGCAGCGCCAACGGCGAGCGCTGGGCCTTCACCCACTACGTCTCCGCGCTCCGGGTCCACCGGGAGGGGCGGGCGCTGCTCGACGAGCGCTGGCTGCTCGACCCCGCACATGGGCCGCTCCCCGCGCGCCTCGGCCGCTTCGACGCGCTCGCCACCGTGCTCCTGGTGGGGCCCGCCCTGGCCTCCGCTCGTGAGGCGCTCGC
This sequence comes from uncultured delta proteobacterium, assembly GCA_963771175.1. GTDB lineage: Bacteria > Myxococcota > Myxococcia > Myxococcales > Myxococcaceae > Archangium. The sequence continues at coordinate 97,994 of CAVYSY010000047.1, read as the reverse complement.
CGGGCTCGTGGGGGCCCTGCCCGTCACTCCTCGCGCCGGGCTCGTCTGCTCCGCCAGCCCGCTCGGGCCCGACGGACTGGTGCTCCGGGTGGCGGCCACCTCCGTCGAGGCGCTGCTGCGCACCACCCGCGACTGGCTGTCCTTCCTCTCCCCGCTCCTCGGCGATGACCCGTGGGCACGCCGGGCGTGAAGTCACAACCCGCCCTGGTCGTGAATGACGCGCCGCGATAGGGTGAGCCCCGGCCTGCCCGGGCCTGCTCCCGGATGGCCCACCCGGAGGGGCGCATGCACCTGTCGCCGCGTGAGATAGACAAGCTGTTGCTGCACGGCGCGGGCTTCCTGGCCCAGAAGCGTCTGGCGCGGGGGCTGCGGCTCAACTACCCCGAGGCGGTCGCGCTCATCGCCACCCAGCTCCTCGAGTTCATCCGTGACGGCCGGAGCGTGGCCGAGTTGATGGACCTGGGGCGGAAGCTGCTGGGGCGCGCGCAGGTGATGGAGGGCGTGCCGGAGATGGTGGCGGAGGTGCAGGTGGAGGGCACCTTCCCGGACGGCTCGAAGCTGGTGACGGTGCACCACCCCGTCGAGGTCGAGCATGGAGACCTGTCGCTGGCGCTCTACGGCAGCTTCCTTCCCGTACCGCCGCTGGAGCGCTTCACGCGAGGAGCGCACGAGGAGACGCGGCCGGGCGAGGTGCTCGTGCAGCCGGGCGAGCTGGTGCTCAACGAGGGCCGCGACGCCGTCACCGTGGAGGTCACCAACCGGGGAGACCGTCCCGTGCAGGTGGGAAGCCACTACCCCTTCTTCGAGACGAACCGGGCGCTCGTCTTCGACCGGGCCAAGGCGTACGGGCGGCGGCTGGACATCCCGGCGGGCACGGCGGTGCGCTTCGAGCCCGGGGAGAAGAAGACGGTGTCGCTCGTGTCCATCGCGGGGGCGCGGGTGGTGCAGGGGGGCAACGCGCTGGGGTCCGGGCCAGTGACGCCGGAGAACCAGGAGCGCGCCCTGGCCGAGGTGGCCGCGCGGGGCTTCGGACACGAGGAGGGCGCATGAGCCGGAAGATGGATCGCCGTCACTACGCGGACATGTTCGGTCCCACCACGGGGGACCGGGTCCGGCTGGGGGACACGGGGCTGGTGGCGCAGGTGGAGAAGGACCTCACCGTCTACGGCGACGAGTGCAAGTTCGGCGGCGGCAAGGTGCTGCGCGACGGCATGGGCCAGAAGTCCGGAGTGGGCGACGCCGAGGCGCTGGACTGCGTCATCACCAACGCGCTCATCCTCGACTGGACGGGCATCTACAAGGCGGACATCGGCATCAAGGCGGGGCGCATCACCGGCATCGGCAAGGCGGGCAACCCGGACGTGATGGCCGGGGTGACGCCGGGCATGGTGGTGGGCGTCACCACCGAGGCCATCGCGGGCGAGGGGCTCATCGTCACGGCGGGCGGCATCGACTCGCACATCCACTTCATCTGCCCGCAGCAGGCGGACGAGGCGATCTCCAGCGGCATCACCACCTGGGTGGGCGGCGGCACGGGGCCGGCCACGGGCACCAACGCCACCACCTGCACGCCCGGCGCGTGGAACATCCGGCGCATGCTGCAGGCCACGGACTCCCTGCCGCTCAACATCGGCCTCACCGGCAAGGGCAACACCTCGCGCCCCGAGGGACTGCTGGAGCAGATACGCGGCCGGGGCCATCGGCCTGAAGCTGCACGAGGACTGGGGCACCACGCCGGCCGCCATCGACAACTGCCTGTCGGTGGCCGAGGGCGAGGACGTGCAGGTCACCATCCACACGGACACGCTGAACGAGTCCGGCTTCGTGGATGACTCCCTCGCCGCCTTCAAGGGCCGCACCATCCACACCTACCACTCGGAGGGCGCGGGCGGCGGGCACGCCCCGGACATCATCCGGGTGTGCGGCGCACCCAACGTGCTGCCCAGCTCGACGAACCCCACGCGGCCGTACACGGTGAACACGCTGGACGAGCACCTGGACATGCTCATGGTGTGTCACCACCTGGACCGGGAGATTCCCGAGGACGTGGCCTTCGCCGAGAGCCGCATCCGCGGAAGACCATCGCCGCCGAGGACATCCTGCACGACCTGGGCGCCATCAGCATGATGTCCTCGGACAGCCAGGCGATGGGGCGGGTGGGCGAGGTCATCACCCGCACGTGGCAGACGGCGCACAAGATGCGGGAGCAGCGCGGGCGGCTGCGCGAGGAGCAGGGGGACAACGACAACCTGCGCATCCGCCGCTACGTGGCCAAGTACACCATCAACCCGGCCATCGCCCACGGGATGGTGCACGAGGTGGGCTCGGTGGAGGTCGGCAAGCTGGCGGACCTGGTGCTGTGGCGGCCGGCCTTCTTCGGCATCCGTCCGGAACTGGTGGTCAAGGGCGGCTTCATCGCCTGGTCGCAGATGGGCGACCCGGACGCCTCCATTCCCACGCCGCAGCCCTTCTACATGCGGCCGATGTTCGGGGCCCGGGGGCGGGCGCTGGGGGCGACCAGCATCGCCTTCGTCTCGGGGCGCGCATTGGCGGATGGGATGGTGCGGGAGCTGGGGCTGGTCAAGCAGCTCTCCGGGGTGCGCCGGTGCCGGGGGCTCGGCAAGCGCGACATGAAGCTCAATGACGCGCTGCCGGTCCTCACGGTGGACCCGGAGACGTACGAGGTGCGCGCGGACGGCGAGCTGCTCGTGTGCGAGCCCGCCGTCCGGTTGCCGCTGGCACAGCGCTACTCGCTGTTCTGAGGGACGGTGCCATGGGCTCCCCGTGGAGGGTGTTGCAACTGGCCGACTCGGGCTTCCCCACTGGGGGCTTCGCGCACTCGGGGGGCCTGGAGGCGGCGGTGCAGCAGGGCGAGGTGCGCGGCGGCGAGGGCCTGGAGCGCTTCGTGCGCGAGCTGCTGTGGCAGACGGGGTACGGAGCGCTGCCGCTGCTGAGCGAGGCCTGGCGCGAGCCCGGCACGCTGGAGTCGCTGGACGCTCGCACGGAGGCGTTCCTCACCAACCACGTGGCCAACCGGGCGAGCCGCACGCAGGGGCGGGCCTTCCTGGACACGTGCGCGCGCATCTTCCCCGGGCCCGTGGCGCCGCTGCGGCAGGCCGTTCGGGAGGCGAAGTCGCGCTACCACCACGCGCCCCTCTTCGGCGCGGTGCTGCGCGCCCTGGACGTCGAGCTGTTGGACTCGCAGCGGCTCTGCCTGTCCCTCACCCTGCGGGGCGCGCTGTCCGCGGCGGTGCGGCTGGGCATCGTGGGCACGCACGAGTCCCACCAGCTCCAGCACCAGTGCGCCCCGGTGCTGGACGCGGTGCTCGAGTCCTGCGCCGGGCTGGGCCTGGAGTCGCTGGCGCAGACGTCGCCGCTGATGGACCTGCTCGGCGCCACGCACGACCGGCTCTACTCGCGGCTCTTCCTTTCCTGAGGTGAACCATGCACGACGACCACCGCGGCCACGGCCATGACGACGACCACGACCACACGCACGAGGACTGGGACCACCCGGGCCACTACCACGAGCGTGAGGCGCCCAAGCGGCGCGACTTCTCGTCGAGGTCCTTCACCATCGGCATCGGCGGGCCGGTGGGGAGCGGGAAGACGGCGCTGGTGCTGGCGCTGTGCCGGGCGCTGAGGGACCAGTACCGGCTGGGCGTGGTGACCAACGACATCTTCACCAAGGAGGACGCCGAGTTCCTGGTGCGCAACAAGGCGCTCTCGCCCGAGCGCATCAGGGCGGTGGAGACGGGCGGCTGTCCGCATGCGGCCATCCGCGAGGACATCAGCCACAACCTGCTGGCGCTCGAGGAGCTCATGGAGGAGCTCAAGCCGGAGCTGCTCATCGTGGAGAGCGGCGGCGACAACCTGGCGGCGCAGTACAGCCGCGAGCTGGCGGACTACACCGTCTACGTCATCGACGTGGCGGGCGGGGACAAGGTGCCGCGCAAGGGAGGGCCGGGCATCACCCAGTCCGACCTGCTGGTCATCAACAAGACGGACCTGGCGCCGCACGTGGGCGCGGACCTGTCGGTGATGGAGCGCGACGCGCGGAAGATGCGCGGTGAGGGGCCCTTCGTCTTCACCCAGGTGACGAAGGGCGTGGGCCTGCAGGAGGTCGTCGACAACCTCCTCGGGGCGTGGCGTAGGGCCACGGGCTCGGCCTGACGTCTACCCGGCGGCGAGCCCGCTCCATCGCTTGGAGGAAGCCATGACGAGCACGCTTCTCGTGATGCTTTTGCTGACTCAGGGCGATGCGGGGGCCATGGAGCAGGGAGAGGCGCGGACCGGGGATGGCGGGGCTTCCATTTCCGTGGACGAGGGGGTGCACTCCTGGGCTCGGCTGGAGCTGACGGGGCTGACGCTGCGACCGCGAGCACAGGCTGGCTCGCTCGAGGTCTTCGCGCAGGTGGCGCCGAGCTTCATCCTGGACGGGGGCGACGACTGGGGCTTCGACGTGGGCGCGCCACTGCGGCTGCGGGTGGCGAGCGGTGCCGCCGGGACGGAGCGCGGCGGGGGGTTGTTGCGCGCGGAGGACTGGGACAGCCTGTCTGATTTCGGCCAAGTGGTACGCGCGCTGAGGTTGGGCCAGGACACCTCCCCGGTGGCGCTGTGGGTTGGGGCGCTGGAGGACTACAGTCTGCTGAATGGGCACTTGGTGCGGCGCTACAGCAACCGCGCCAACCCGGACTACCACCCCGCCGGCGCCTACCTCACGGGGACCTTGGGTCCGGCGTACGCCGAGCTGTTTGGGAGCGACGTGCTGGGGGCTCGCCTGCTGGGCGGCGAGGTGGCACTGGACCTGGTGCACCTGGTGGCAGGCCGTCCCAGGGAGCCCGGACGCTACACCCTCTCCCTGTCGGCCGTGCACGACTTTGGCCGGGCCGGTGGTCGCTCCGCCCCGGTGACGCTGGCGCATGCGGACCTCAACGCGGTGTTCATCTTCCAGGAGGACTTCCAGGTGCACGCGGTGGCCGGAGGAGGCGCACGCCCTGAACGGCCTGGCGCATGGGGCGCGGTGGTGGGCCTCGGGCTGGAGCAACGCAGCCCCACGCTGGAGCTGGGGGGCGGTTGGAGGCGCGGATCCAGCGGGGCGGCTTCCGCCAGGGCTTCTTCGGCCCGGACTACGAACTCGCTCGCTTCACCGCCGCTGGACCTTCGCCGGTGCCTGCGGCCGAGGCGCCCTTCCCGGACGGTTACTCCGCTTTCGGGGAGTTGGTGGTGGGGTGGGACTCCATCGACCGCGACGCCGCGGAGCGCAACCTCGAGCTCTCGGTGGCGGCAGAGGTCTTCACCTGGGGCCGGGTGGACGCCGACGCGCGTGTGTCAACCTACCTCGCCCAGCGGCGCATGGGGCTGGCGTTCAGCGCCATCGCGACGGCCGTGGGGCAGCCCGGCGCGCGTTACACCTTTTCGGCGGAGGTGCGCTGCCGCTTCGCCCGGCACTTCTACGGGCTGGCGCAAGGGGGCACTCTCTTCTTCCCGCAGCCGGACTCCAGCCTGAGGCCTAGCGCATTCGTCTCGTTGGGCCTGGGAGTGGATTATGTCCGCTGACACGATAAGCGGTTACCCGGTTCGCGGCGGGACGCGGAGAGGCCTCTCCCTGACTTGCGGGCGTGCTGGCCACCAGCCTCGTGCTGCTGCTGTCGGGCCTGCCCTCGCTGGCCGCCGCCAGCGACAGCGCCGATGCCTCCAAGGCGGTCCTTCAGCGTGGCAAGAAGCGCAAGTCAGCCAGCGCGGCGGCCCCTGTTTCCGCTCGCCCACCCACCGCCGACCCGGCCGGTCATCCCTTACCGGCCGAGAGAGGAGGTGCGGAGGCTGCGGAGCGTGTCACGGCGGACCAGCTCATGGAGATGTCGCCCCAGGAGCGGCGGGCCTTCTTCCGGGAGGCCGCGCCGGAGGTGCCGATGCCGGCGAACTTCGGCACCGACGAGCTGGACGAGGCACAGGCGCAACTGAGCAGCCAGTACTACCAGGGCATGGCCGATACCTTGAAGGTCGTAGGCCAGGCCGCGGGAACGAACGCTGCTGCCCTGCCGCCCGTGTTGAAGGCCCCCCAGCTTGCCGCAACGCCGGGAAAGCACATCGCGCTCGGCCTTGCCGACCACCTCGATGATTTCGCGAAGTCGGTCGGTGGAAGCACATGGAAGGAGTGGGCTCGCGCCAATCCCACGAAGTGGAAGTCGGCGTTCACCGAGATCATGAGCAACCCCGCGAACCGCGTCAGTTTTAATCTGACTGGAATTTATGACGCTTGGCGCGCAGTGTCTCGTTCAGCGGCGGGGCGCGGCGGAGCTACTGACTGGGAGTTGCTCCAAATCAAGACCAACCCGCAGTGGTGGGAGCGGATCACGTTCTTCCGAGATGGCAAGGTCGTGCCGAACCCGTTTCAGTGATTGAGGTGCTCGATGAATCTGTCAGGACGAACCTTCCGCGTCTGGGAGTTCCGGGTCAGCCACGATCAGCTTCTGCTCCGAAGCGCACGCACCGAACGGCACCCGAAGAACGTGGATATCATCTTCGCGGGAGTGGACTTCGTGAATCTCCCGACCAAACTCGGGGAGATTGAGATCAGCAACCCCACAGCCGATGACCTCCGTCGAGTCCATGTCGCCTTTCGCGAGGACGTGGCTGAGCGGGATGTGCATGTGATTGTGAGCCATGGGAAGCGTTTCGTCATCGTGGCGGCTGGCATGAAGGTCATCGAGAACGACCTCGACTTTTTCGAGTCGAGCCTCGAATCGTTCTGATTCCCGCAGCCGGACTCCAGCTTGAGGCCTGGCGCCTTCGTCTCGTTGGGCCTGGGGGGGTGGATGATGTCCGCTGCCACGACGAGCGGCTGCCCGGTTCGCGGCGGGGCGCGGAGAGGCCTCTCCCTGACTGCGGGCGTGCTGGCCACCTGCCTCGTGCTGCTGCTGTCGGGCCTGCCCACGCTGGCCGCCGCCAGCGACAGCGCCGATGCCTCCAAGGCGGTCCTCCAGCGTGATCAGTCCCTGAGGAGAAGACCTTGAACAGCCGAGTAAGGAATCCACACTTTCGGAAGTTCTCTCCCCTCGATCGCGAGCATCCGATCTTCGAGCTCGTGGAGGGTGACACGGTGCTGTTCGACATCTCCGCCACTGACGAAGGCGAGATCGAGGTGGCGCTGCATGAGGGAGGAGCCAACAAGCTTTTTTCCTATGACCAACTGGTCCAGCTCCTCGCTGAAGGGCGGCGAATCCTCGAGGAGGAGATGAAGTCGTGATGGGGACATCCGGCGGAGATGCCGATGCTGGCCGGCTTCGGCACAAAGCAGGTGCCGATTTCGGTCTTTCCGGCAGTTGGAATCTGAGCTGGGCGGTCGAGATGAGCGAAGGCAAGGTGACTTTGGAACAGCAAGCTGCTGGCCGAAGCGCGCCAGAGGGTGCGCGAATTCGACACGGACTGACCACCTCGCTGCTTTCCTGCGAGATTCACTTGCTCCCCCAAGCAGGAGAGGAGGGGGCGAGCGTGGCGCCTGAGGCCGCGGCGAGGGAGGAACTGAAGAAGGAGCGGACGCCGCGAGTGGACTGGGCTGGATTGCTAAGCGCTCCGTCTCATCGGGGGCGACGGCTCCCTTCCAATCGGTTGCGCCGGAGATGTTCATCCGGCGCGGTGTCACACGCCTCGATGCGGCGTGTCATCCCACTCAGGCCGCCTCGGACTTGTCCGAGGGCTTGTGGGCGGGAGTCGGCGGCTGCACGCCGTCCTGCAGCTTGCGCGGCAGCCGGTCCCACATCACCTGCATCACCGCGGCGAGCACCGTGAAGGACACCACCAGTGTGGTGATGAGGCCGATGCAGGCCACGAGGCCCATGGACTTGAGGCCGTTGTGGCTGGCGGCCAGGAGGGCGGCGAAGCCCGCGGCCGTCGTCAGCGTGGACGAGGCCACCGCCGCGCCCACGCTGCGCAGCGCCACCACCGGCGAGGTGCCCTCCAGGTAGCGGTGCAGCAGGTACAGCCCGTGGCTCACCCCGAAGCCCAGCAGGATGGGCAGGATGATGATGTTCATGAAGTTCAGGTGCAGGTCCGCCAGCGTCATGATGCCGAGCATCATGGCGAGGCCCACCGTGAGCGGGATGACGGACGCCAGCGCCAGCTTCACGTTGCGGAAGTCCAGGAAGTGCATCACCAGGATCCACAGCGTGACGAGGAGCACCGCCCACTGGCCATCGGAGAGCACGATGCGCGCCAGCCGCGCGAACAGCGGCGCCGAGCCCGCCGCACGGCGATCCTGTGACGCGGCGATGACCTTGCCCGAGGCATCCTTGATCTCCGGCGTGGGAATCTTGCTCGTCTGATCGACGAAGGTGAGCATCTTCTTGCCGTCCCACAGGTCCACGTTCGGGTAGATGAACGTCAGGTAGCCGTGGTTCTCCGGCTTCGTCTCCGGCAGGTGGCGGAACTGCGAGGCGTAGACGTCCGGCACCCCGTGCACGTCGAAGGGCTTGGCCTCCAGCATCTTCATGAAGAGGGCCGCCTTGTCCTGCGCCTCCGGGGGCAGCGCCGCCACGTCGATGTCCTTCAGCTCTTCCTTCCACTCCGTGAGGATCTTCGCGTTGGCCTCGGCCGTGCCCGGCGGCGGGACGAAGGTGTAGATGCTCACCACCTGGTCGATGGCGGAGTACTTCTCCTTGTTCTTGGGATCGGTGAGCTCGTCGTAGACGGCCTTCGTCTCCTCCAGCGTCTTCGTGTAGACGGCGATGGGATCGCTGGAGATGTTGAAGCGCGCGCTGATCTCATCCTGCAGCCGCACCGACGACTGGCCCTCGGGGATGAGGGCGCGGCTGTTGTAGTTGAAGCGCACGCCGGCCTTGATGCGATCGGCCATGGAGGCGGGACGATCCGTGGGCACGTCCACGTCGCTCCAGGGGAGGGCGAAGGCGCACATGAAGCCCACGATGATGGTGCCCACCACGAGCATCAGACCGGGCCGGGGAATGCGCAGCTCCTTGCCCGTGGAGGCGCTCTGGGTGGCCGGCGGCTTCATCTCGCCGATGAGCTTCTTGGGCAGCTCGGGGTTGATGCGGCCCAGCAGCGCCAGCAGCGCCGGGCTCCAGGCGAACAGCAGCACGCCGATGAGGAACGTGCCGCACCCGGCCAGGAAGCCGAACTGGCTGAAGCCGCGGAACTCGCTGCGCATCAGCACGAAGAACGAGCCCGACGTCACCACCGCGGACACCAGCGCCGGCCGGCCCGCGTTGATGACCGCGTCGCGGATGGCGTCGTCGTAGCGCTTGCCCTGGCCCAGCTCCAGCCGCGTGCGGAAGATGAAGTGGATGCCGTAGTCGATGCCGAACCCCAGCAGCAGGCCGCCGAGGATGCTGGTGATCATGTTGAGCTCGCCCACGGTGACGTAGGTGAAGCCCATGGTCATGACGGTGCCGATCACCGTGCCGCTGGCCACGATGAGGGTGGGCACCCACTTGCGGAAGGCCAGGATGGTGATGACGAAGATGGCCGCGAAGGCGATGAGCGACACCGGCTGCAGCGACTCCTCGATGGCGTACGAGTCGTCCACCGCCGTCTTGTAGGAGCCGGTGAAGCCGTAGGCGACGAGCTTGTCGTCACCCATCTTGTCGTAGTCCTCCACCAGCTTCACGCCGCCGGCCGAGTAGCCGGCGAGGTCCTTGCGGAGCTGCTCGACGAACTCCTTGGTCTGGCCGAGCTGATTGGAGTCCCACATCGGCTTGATGAGGATGAGCATCATCTTGCGGTCGTTCGAGATGTAGTAGTCATCCCGGATGCTCTTCTTGCCGACGCTGCTGTACTTGTCGATGAGGTCCGTCAGGTCGAGCTTCACCGGCTCGGTCTTCTGGATTTCGATGAAGAAGGGGTTGTTGCGGCGCAGCTGATCCTTCAGGTACGCCATGATGCGGCGCTTGCCCTCGGCCAGGTCCTCCGTCTTGATGAAGAGGGCCATGTTCTGCTGCACGAACTCGACCGGCACCTTGTAGGTGATGAAGCGGACGTGCTCCTTGTCCGCCAGCAGCTTCGCGGCGATGTCGTCGGCCACCTTCTTGAGCGTGGGCTCGCTCTCGGAACGGAAGGCCATCATGAGGTAGCCGCTGCCACCCACCATGTCGATGACGCGCTTGACCTCGACGACCTCGGGGAGGTCCTGCGAGATGAGGTCGAGCTGGTTGGAGTTGATGGTCAGCTTCGACATCGCCCACCCCGACACGGCCAACAGTGCGAGGATCGCGAGGAGGACCATTCCTGGCTTGCGGACCAGCAGGCTGGCATAGGCGAGAGCAAGGCGCGGCGGCTTGTGGGTCGAGTCACTCATCGGCGCGGACCCTACAGGAGAACCGCGTCTGTCTGAAGCACGCTTCAGTGTCCCCGACTGCTCGGCTGCCCAGGTTCACTCCCGGAGGGGGTCAAGGGGGGGACGTAACCCCCTCCCCCTGTTTATTCCCGAGGAGGAAGGAGGAAGGAGCGCGGCTCCCTCAGGAAGCGGACCCCCACCCCGCGTACCAGTCGCAGCGCGTCCGTCCAGGGCACGTCACGCGCTCGCAGCGCCACGGCCAGGGCGAGCGAGAAGGACACCCCGAAGTTGATGGCCAGGGTGAGCCCGATGCCTCGCCACCGCCGCGAGGAAGTCCGGCTGCAGCACGGCCTCGGGCCCCAGCGCGTACCCGGCCAGGGCAGAGCTGCCCGAAGGACAGCGTCACGTGGCGCACGTCCAGCGGCAGCCCGAAGAAGGCCCCCACCACGGGCGGCAGCGCGAGCAGCACGCCGATGCTCACGTTGCCGCCCAGTGCCGGCGATGTGGTGCGCGAAGAGGCTCAGCCAGCTTCCGTGCCCCGGACTCGCCCAGCACCCGGCGCAGCACCCGGTGGTGCGCGAGCGCCTCGGGGAGCCGCCGGTACACCGCCCAGTTCTCCAGCCACCCGGCCGCGAGCGCTGGACAGCCACAGCAGCACGCCCGTCAGCGCCGCGTAGAAGAGGGTGCCGCTCTTCCAGGGGTGCAGCGCTGTCCACCACGTACTGCGCCTGGGCCGTCGTTGAGCAGCGGGCGTCCCTTCCACCACTGCGAAGACCAGCGACAGCGCCCACCGCCGCCGGCAGCACGATGCCCAGGTTGCCCAGCGCCGTGGCGAGCTGCGAGCGGGTGATGCGGGGGATGAGCTCCACCAGGCGCGACAGCCGCCCGCCCGCGGCCGCCCTGGCTCGATGCGCGCCCGCCCAGCGTGGCCGCCGTCATGGACGGCTGCTTGGTGGCCAGCGTGAAGCCCAGCAACTGCATCAGCACGAAGCTGCCCACGTAGTTGAGCGCGGCGACAGCCCGTAGAAGAAGGGCGCCAGCGCGAGCGTGGCGAGCGACGAACTTGAGGCCGGCGGTGAACGGCGGTGAGCAGCCCGCCGCCGGCCGCCGAGTGCACCATGTGGTGGTACTCGGCGCGGGTGGTGGTGATGTAGTGCTCGCCGCGAGTGGCCCCCGCGCGCTCGATGACCTTGCGCGCCAGCAGCCGCACGTTGCTCGCCACCACCGCGCGCACCGAGCGGTCCGCGTGCGCGCGGCGCAGCAGGTCCGCCAGCAGCGCGAGCCCCTCGCGCCAGCGGGCCTCGCCGGGCGGCGTGCGCCAGCACCCGGCCGATGGCCTCCATGCGCTCCAGGCTCCGGCGGATGCGCTCCAGCCGGTACACCAGGTCCACGCTCACCCCGTACGTCTCCAGGTGGCTGCGTGCACGTGGCCACCACCTGCCGGCACTCCTCCAGCACGTCGGCCCAGCTCCCGCAGCGCTGTCCGGCGCGCGCGTCGCGGGCGAGCACGCCCTCGCTCACCCGGCGCAGCGCAGGAAGGGCGAGGAGCGGAAGCGACGTACCTCCGGGCAGCGGTCCCGCACGTCCTCGGTGAGGCCCAGGGCCGCCGTCTGCACGGCCAGCAGGCAGAGCGCGTCCACCAGGTCGGCGCGCACCATCTGCCGCGGGCCCGCGCGCCGGAGGTAGGGTCTCGCTCGCCCAGCAGCGTGGAGAGCCGTGCCAGCAGCGCCGGGGGCAGGGCCTCCAGCCAGGCGGCGTCCTCCGGCTCCGGAAAGAGGCGCGGCAGCAGCTCGCCGAGAGCTGCCGGTCCTCGGGCGGGGCGGGGAGCAGGCGGCGGGCGAGCCGGTCCGACACCTCGCCAAGGAAGCCCTGACCGGCGAGCAGGCCCACCTGCGCGAAGAGCTTCAGCCCGCTCGTCCCGGCGAGCACCTCGCGCACGAGGGCGCCCACGGACTGGCGGGCCGCGGCCCGGGTCCTCCAGCACCCGCACCAGCAGCGCGAGGCGCGGTGACCGCCGCGGGGGCCTCGGGCTCGGCGGGCTCCATCAACCCCAGGGCGGGCTTGGGGTCGCGCAGCCATTCCACCCACCGCTCCACCCACTGCAGCCGCGCCTCGAGCGCCCTCCTGGGGGACGTCGGCCAGGAGCTGCTGCAGGTCTCGGACGGCGGGGTGACCCGGGGCTCGCGGAGCGAACTGGACGCAGAAGGCGTCCACCTCGCGGGAGGAGCGCCCTTCACGCATGTCGGCTGGCTGGGGCAGGGGCACGGACATCGGCCAGGAGTCTAGCCGGTATCCGTGCCTCGAACCGTGTTCACTTCCTGGGCGCCCGGCCGCTCGGTCCCGGAGCGCGGTGCGACTACTTCTTGCCCTTGTTGTCCAGGGCGGTCAGCTCGGCGTTCTTCTTGCGCATCAGGTCCAGCAGGTGGTCCCAGCCGCCCTGCGCCATGATGGGCCGGATCTGATCGTCGCGGATGCCGGTGAGCATCGAGTCGCCGAGCACCGCCACGTCCACGACCTTCCAGGCGCTGCCCTTGTCCTTCGCCAGCGAGTACAGGAGCTTCATCTCCTGCTTCTTCAGCGGGTGCTCGATGACGATGGTGGACTTCATCTTCGCCGTGTCGCCCTCCACCGCCGGGTCCTCGTAGGTGATGGAGGCGAGGTTCTTGAAGTTCTCGCGCACCTTCGGGAAGGCGATCTTGGCGAAGAGGCTGTTGAAGAGCTGGGTGAACTCCTTGCGCTGGGCGTCCGTGCCCTTGGCCCAGTCGTCGCCGAGCAGGAAGCGCCCCTGCTCCTCGTCGTCGAAGTGCTTGAGCGCGAGCTCGTCCTTGCTGTAGCGCACGGACTGCACGAGGGTCTTCACCGGCTTGGCCACGGGCTCGTTGGGGGCGGCGAGCACCGGCGCGGCGAGGGTCAGGGTGGCCAGCAGGGCGAGGGAGCGGAGGCGAGCGATCATTCGAATCCTTCCTGGAAGAGGGCAGTCTCTGTAGCCCAGAGGAACGGCCCGGAGCGCGCGAAATTCAACGGGCACCCGGCGAGGGGTCCGGGGGCCGGGTCGCCTGCCTGCGAGGGAGGACTGTCGTGGGGCGAATTACCAGGAGGGTTTACGGGTTTGACTCCTCTAGAGCCCAACGTCTAGTGTCCTGCGCTTCACGCCGCCGAGGCGCGCGTTCCCCCTCACGATCGCTGAAGAAGACATGCCGACCGACTACCTGTTCACCTCCGAATCCGTCACCGAAGGCCACCCGGACAAGATCGCCGACCAGATCTCCGACGGCGTGCTGGACGCCATCCTCGCCAAGGACCCCCAGGGCCGCGTGGCCGTGGAGACGCTGGTGAAGACGGGCCTCGCCATCGTCGCCGGCGAGGTGACCACCAACTGCTACGTCGACATCCCGAAGATCGTCCGCGGCACCATCTGCCGCATCGGCTACACCGACAGCTCCATGGGCTACGACGGCCACACCTGCGGCGTCATGGTGGCCATCGAGGGCCAGAGCCAGGACATCGCCCGGGGCGTGGACAACAAGAAGGAGCAGGGCGCCGGCGACCAGGGCATGATGTTCGGCTACGCCTGCGACGAGACGACGGAGCTGATGCCGGCGCCCATCCACTACGCCCACGCGCTCACCAAGCGCCTGGCCGACGTGCGCCGCAAGAAGCACGACTGGCTGCGCCCGGACGGCAAGAGCCAGGTGACGGTCGAGTACCAGCAACGGCCGCCCGGTCCGCATCGACGCGGTGGTGGTGTCCACGCAGCACGCGGATGACGTCTCGAACAAGAAGATCCACGAGGCCATCCGCGAGGACGTCATCGCCAAGGCGCTGCCCAAGAAGCTCATCGACGCCAAGACCAAGTTCTACATCAACCCCACCGGCCGCTTCGTCATCGGCGGCCCCATGGGCGACTCGGGCGTGACCGGCCGGAAGATCATCGTGGACACCTACGGCGGCATGGGCCGTCACGGCGGCGGCGCCTTCTCGGGCAAGGACCCGTCCAAGGTGGACCGCTCGGCCGCGTACATGGGCCGCTACATCGCCAAGAACGTGGTGGCCGCCGGCCTGGCGCGCCGCTGCGAGGTGCAGGTCGCCTACGCCATCGGCGTGGCCGAGCCGGTCAGCGTGCTGGTGGAGACCTTCGGCACGGCCACCGTGCCCGAGGAGAAGATCGCCGCCGGCCATCCGCCAGACGTTCGGCCTCAAGCCGCGCGAGATCATCGAGCACCTGGACCTGCTGCGGCCCATCTACCAGAAGACCGCCGCGTACGGTCACTTCGGCCGCACCGAGAAGGAGTTCACCTGGGAGCGCACCGACAAGAAGGACGTGCTGCGCGAGGCCGTGGCCGGCTCCCGCCTCAAGGCGGTGTAGCCCGGAGTCAACGCCTCACGATTCGCTGACTTGAAGACGCGCGCGGGCCTCTGATTGGCTCGCGCGCGTTTCTTTTTCAGCGAGAGTTGCCCATGGCCAAGATCGTGAGTCTGAAGAAGCCGACGAGGCGCAGCAGCGCGCCGGTGCACGCCGACATCAAGGATCCCCTGCTGGCGGAAAAGGGCCGTGGGCGCATCGAGTGGGCGGGCCGCACCATGCCGGTGCTCAACGCAGATCCGGGAGCGCTTCCAGAAGCAGAAGCCGCTCAAGGGCGTGCGCATGGCGGCGTGCCTCCACGTGACGGCGGAGACGGCCAACCTCGTGCTCGCCCTGAAGGCGGGCGGCGCGGACGTGGTCCCTGTGCGCCTCCAACCCGCTCTCCACCCAGGACGACGTGGCGGCGGCGCTGGTGGTGGACCACGGCATCTCCGTCTTCGCCATCAAGGGCGAGGACAACGACACCTACTACCGCCACATCCACGAGATGCTGAGCACCCGGCCCCAGCTCACCATGGACGACGGCGCGGACCTGGTCGGCGTGCTCCACAGCGAACGGGCGGATCTGCTGGAGCACGTCATCGGCGGCACCGAGGAGACCACCACCGGCGTGATCCGCCTGCGCGCGATGGCGAAGGAGGGGGTGCTGAAGTACCCGATCATCGCGGTCAACGACGCGAAGACGAAGCACCTCTTCGACAACCGCTACGGCACGGGCCAGTCCACCATCGACGGCATCATCCGCGCCACCAACCGCCTGCTGGCGGGCAGCGTGTTCGTGGTCGCCGGCTACGGCTGGTGCGGCCGCGGTCTGGCCATGCGCGCCCGGGGCATGGGCGCGGACGTGGTCGTCACCGAGATCAACCCCTCCGTCGCCCTCGAGGCGGTGATGGACGGCTTCCGCGTGATGCCCATGGGCGACGCCGCGCAGATTGGCGACTTCTTCTGCACGGTGACGGGCAACATCAACGTCATCCGCCAGGAGCACTTCGAGCGGATGAAGGACGGCGCCATCGTCTCCAACTCCGGCCACTTCAACGTGGAGATCGACCTGGAGACGCTGGGGAAGATGGCCCGGACCCGCTCGGTGATCGCGAGTTCGTGGAGGAGTACACCCTGAGGAACGGCAAGAGGATCGTCGTCCTGGGCGAGGGCCGGCTCATCAACCTCGCCGCCGCCGAGGGGCACCCCGCGAGCGTGATGGACATGTCCTTCGCCAACCAGGCGCTCGCCAGCGAGTACATGATGAAGAACCACGGCAAGCTGCAGAAGACCGTCTATGCCGTGCCCGAGCACCTGGACCAGGAGATCGCCCGGCTGAAGCTCAAGGCCATGGGGGTGAAGGTCGACAAGCTCACCCCCGAGCAGGTGAAGTACCTGGGCTCGTGGCAGGAGGGCACCTGAGCCCGTTGCCGTCTCAGGGCCGCTTCGGCGCGCGCACCTTGTCGAGCGCGTCGTAGGTGGCCGTCTTGTAGGCCTCGGAGAGCGTGGGGTAGTTGAAGCACGTCTCCACGAAGATGCGCGCGGTGGCGCCCGTCATCAGCCCCATCAGCCCCACGTGCACCAACTCCGAGGCCTGCTCGCCCAGCACGTGCACGCCCATCAGCCGCAGGTCCTCGCGGCGGAAGAGCAGCTTCAGCAGTCCGTGGGACTCGCCGATGATCTGCCCTCGCGGGTTGGTGGAGAACGCGGCGCGGCCCACCACGTAGGGGATGTCCTTGGCCCGGAGCGCCTCCTCCGTCTCGCCCGCCATGGAGACCTCGGGGATGGTGTAGATGCCGTAGGGCAGCACCGGCGCCATCTTGTTCGGGTCCTCCAGCCCGAAGGCGTGCATCACCGCGATGCGCGCCTGCTCCATCGACGTGGACGCCAGCGCGGGGAAGCCGATGACGTCCCCCACCGCGTAGATGCCGGGCACCGCCGTCTGGTACTCGGGCCCCACCTCCACCTGCCCGCGCGCTCCCAGCTTCACGCCCACCGCCTCCAGGCCCAGCCCCGCCGTGTTCGCCGAGCGTCCCGAGGCCACCAGCACCTGGTCCACCTCCAGCTTCTCGCCGTCCGACAGCGTCAGCCGGATGGGCTCCTTCGCGGCCGGAGGCACGTCCACCGTCTCCACCGTCCGCCCCAGCCGCATCCGCACCCCGACCGCCTCCATGCGCTGCCGGAGCAGCGCGGAGAACTCGTCGTCCAGGAAGGGCAGTAGCTCCGGTTTGGGGTCCACCAGCGTCACCGGGATGCCCAGTGCGGCGAACATGCACGCGTACTCGCAGCCGATGACGCCAGCGCCCACCACCACCAGCGCCCGCGGCAGCTCGGACAGGTCGAGGAGCTCGTCCGAGTCATGCACCCGCGGGTCCCCGAAGGGATACAGCGGCGGGCGGTACGGCGAGGAGCCGGTGGCCACCAGGATGACGTCCGCCGTCAGCCTGCGCTCCGACTCGCCCTCGCGGCGCACCACCACCGTGTGCGCGTCCGCCAGCTCGCCCCGGCCGTACAGCAATTCCACTCCGTGGCGCTTCAGGTCCTCCAGGATGCGCTGGCGCTCGATGCCCTTCACCCGGCGCTCGCGGTAGAGGAAGTCCGAGACCGTGGCCTCCTGGCGCAGGTTCGTGTCCACCCCGTACAGGCCCCGCTGACGGAAGCCCGAGAGGTACAGCGAGGTCTCGCGCAGCGTCTTGGAGGGCAGGGTGCCTGTGTTGGCCGCCGTACCGCCGAGCACCGGCTCGCGCTCGACCACCGCCACCCGCTTGCCGTGAAGGGCCGCATGCACCGCGCCCTTCTCGCCCGCGGGGCCCGAGCCGATCACCACCAGGTCGAAATCCGCCATGCACCGGACGCTATGCGAGCCATCCGGTACATTGAAAGGGACCCGTCAGGGCACGTCGTGCGCGGCGCCTCCGCTTCCCCGCACTCCGAGTGCGCTCGGCCATGGGCGGGTGACGGCACCGAGGCGGGGACGGTACAAGGAGGCATGCCCGTCTTCGGACTTTCAGCCCTGGGCGCCTTCTGGCTCGCCGCGGTGGATGCTCCCGTCACCTCGGTCACCGTCTACAGCGACCGGGCCCGCGTGGTGCGCACCGCCAGGGTGAGCCTCTCCGGCACCCAACGCGTGGAGCTGCCCTTCCTTCTTGGCTCGGTGGACCCCTCCAGCATTCGCGTGGAGGCCCAGGGCGCCGAGGTGACTCGGGTCGACATCCGCCCTGTCGATGCCAAATCCCTGCCCGCCACCGAGGCCCGCCGGCTCGTCACCGAGCTGGAGCGGCTCGATGATCAGATCGCCCAGACCCACGCCGAGCGCGAGGTCTACTCCGCACAGCTCGAGGCGCTCGGCAAGGTTCAGCCCGTCGTCCCTCCGGAGAACACCCCTCCCTCCACGACTTCGACCGCCCAGCGCCCCTCCCGGCTCGATGCCTCCGGCTGGCGCGCCGCCACCGACTTCCTGGTGGCGGCCACTTCCCACCTCCAGGCGAAGCTGCGGGAAGTGAGCCAGCGTGAGGAGGTGCTCGAACGCGAGCTCTCGCGGCGTGTTCAGGAGGCGCGGCAGCTCGGCGGCACTCCGCAGCGCCCGGGGCTGGAGGTCGTCCCCACGCTCTCGGGCCAGGGTTCCGCGACGCTCACGCTCACCTACGTCACCACGGGTGCGCGCTGGTACCCCTCCTATGAGCTGCGGCTCGAGCCCGAGTCCAACCGCGTCCAGGTGGCCTTCGCCGGTCGCGTCAGCCAGGAGAGCGGCGAGGATTGGGAGGACGCGGCGCTCACGCTCAGCACCGCCCTCCCCGCCACCGCCACCACCGCGCCGAGGATCGCCACCTGGAAGATCGGCCAGCGCGAGCGCTTCATTCCCACCCCCGCCCCGGTCGCCGACTCCTGGCGCTCCCCGCCGCCCGTTCCTCCGCCTCCGCCCGAGGTGCCGAAGGAGGACGAGCAGCTTCGCTCCCGCCTCCTCTCGCTCATCGGCCCCACCGCGACGGCGGGCGTGGTGTTGGGTATGCCCCCGCCCCCGCCTTCTGCCCCGCCCTCTATCGACGTCGGTTCCACGAGCGCGGGCGCCAACGTCGATAAGGAGTTCCTCGAACCTGCCCCCAGCGCGCCGGTGGCGGCGACCACTCCCGAGAACGATTACATCGAGGCGGTTGAGGAGGTTGTCATCAGCGGCGCCAGAAGCAGCACGGTGTCGCGCCCGGCGCCGCGTCCGGAGGTGTCCGTCCCCGTGGGCCTCGCGCCTCCCGCGAGCTGGCGGCGGCCCGCGATGGACCCGAACCTGCCCGCCTCGCTCGCCGGCGGCTACGCCCTGGCCTTCCCCGCGCAGCGCCGCGAGACGGTACGCAGCGGCGGGGGCGAGCGGCGTGTGCCCCTCTTCACCGAGACGTGGCCCGTGCAGGTGGAGCGCAAGCTGTACCCCGCCCTCACCCCGAATGCCTTCCTCGTGGCGGAGCTGCGCGGCCCCTCGAAGCAGGTGCTGCCCGGCGGCGAGGCGCAGCTCTTCGTCGGGGCCGACCCCGCGGGCCAGGCCCGGCTCTCGGTGGTGTCTCCGGGCGAGGCCTTCACCCTGCCGCTCGGCATCGACTCGGCGGTGCGCCCGGTGCGCAACGTGAAGCTCGTGACGGCGGAGAAGGGGCTCATCGGCAAGGACGACCTCACCGAGTACCTCGTCACCATCGAGGTGGCCAACCCGTACCCCTTCGCCCTCCCGGTTCGCATCCACGACCAGTGGCCGTTGTCTCGCCATGAGGACGTGGAGGTGAAGCTCGTGCGCACCGAGCCCTACGCCGAGCAGGACAAGGACAAGGGCACGCTGGAGTGGCGCCTGTCGGTGCCGCCCTCGGAGAAGAAGTCAGTGTCCTTCGTATACACGGTCCGCCACCCCAGGGGCTGGCGCCTGCAGCAGAGCCAGTGAGGAGCCGCCCATGCACACCCTTCCCCTGATGATGCTGGCGCTCGTCGCCCCCACGAAGGTGTCCTCCGTCGTCGTCTATCCGGATCGTGCCCTGGTGACTCGGGTGGAGACGGTGGCGTGTACCGGCCGCGCGCTCGCCGTCTTCGAGTCCGTGCCGCCCGCCGCGGACCCCGCCAGCTTCCGCGCCCGCTCCGAGGACGCCACCGTGGAGAGCCTCGTGGCCGAGGAGCGCACCCTGGAGCACCGCTTCGGCCCCGAGACGGAGTCTTTGCGCAAGAAGCGCGAGGCCCTGGAGCGCGAGATGGCGGAGTTGGTGGATGCTCGCGCGCGCGCCGAGGCGTTGCGGAAGCTGGGCGAGGGTCTCGCCGAGCTGTCCGGGCAGCGGGTGACGCGCGAGCTCGCCGAGCCCAAGCCGGACACCCGAGCGTGGGCCGCCGCCTTCGACGCCGCGCTGGACACCCGGCTGCGCGCCGTCAGTGACGTGACGACCCGGGCCGCCCGCATGCGCGAGGTGCAGCGCGAGCTGGACTGGCTGCGCGAGCAGGAGTCGTACCTCGGTGAGTCGGCCGAGCGCATGGAGCGGCGGGTGGAGGTGCGGCTGGCTTGCCCCTCGGAGGGTCGTGCCCGCGTGGAGCTGCAGTACGTGGTGGGCGGCGCGGGCTGGGCCCCCTCCTACGAGGCGCGCGCCGACGAGGCCGGTGGCCGGGTGGAGCTCTCCACCTTCGCCACCGTGCGCCAGTCCACCGGCGAGGACTGGTCCGGCGTGCGGCTGGTGCTCTCCACCGCCCGGCCGCGCGCCAACGCGTCGCCACCCGAGCTGAAGCCCCTGGCGCTGAGCGCCTACGAGCGGCCCGCTGAGCGCAAGGTGCTGGTCCGGCGCGACGAGCAGCACGAGCACGCCCGGGGCGGAAAGCAGGCTCCGGCGGAGACGCAGGGCTCGCTGAGCGCGGCCTCGCAGGGCGTCTCCGTGCAGCTCCTCGTGCCCGAGCTGGCGCAGGTGCCCGGCGATGGCACGGCCGTGCGGCTGCGCGTGGCGGGCACGAAGCTGAAGTCCTCCTTCGTCTGGCGCGCCGTGCCCAAGCTGCACCCGGTGGTGTTCCGCGTGGCGAGCCTCGTCAACGGCGCTCCCTTCCCGCTGCTGCCGGGCCCCGTGGACGTGTTCCGCGCCTCGGGCTTCATCGGCCGTCAGTCACTGGAGCAGGTTCCCCAGGGCGGCGCCTTCGAGCTCACCTTCGGCCTCGAGGAGTCGCTGCGCGTGGAGCGCGTGGTGGTGGAGGAGATCGCCCGCACCGAGGGCCTCTTCGGGGGCCGGCGCCGCTTCCGCTACGTCTACCGCTTCAACCTGGCCAACTACCGCGAGCGCCCCGAAGTGGTGGAGGTGGCCGAGCACATCCCCGTCTCCGAGCTCGACGACGTGAAGGTGGAGCTGGACTCGGAGAAGACCACCGGCGGCCACGCGCTCGAGGCGATGGATGGCATCGTCTCCTGGAAGGTGACGCTCGCCCCCGCCGAGCAGCGCTCCGTGGACCTCGCCTTCCACGTGGACGTGCCCTCCAGCTACGACATGGGCGGGCTGTAGGCACGACCGCCAGGGGAGGGGAGCGGCGGGCGAGCGCCCTCCGGCCCGTCTTCCATCCCTCGCCGAGTGGTTGTCAGTCGACACGGGGTCCGCATCTTCCCCCAGGGAGGATGTCCCTCGATGAAGCTCGCCCGCTCGGCGTTCGTGAAGCAACTCATCCTGTTCAATGCCTTCATGCTCGCCATCGCGAGTGGGTGTGAGGCGCGCACCCGGGAGTCGGCTCCACCCTGGCAGAAACCCTCCCAGGCCGAGCAGGGAACTCCACCCGCTCCGCCTCCTCCCCAGGTCCAGGTGCCGGGCACTGGTGGCACCGGGACGCAGGCCGCGGTGGGCGGTTCGGGGTCGATGTCCATCGCGGATCTGGTCGACGCGGTGAAGGACACCGTCGTCAATGTGGATGTCCAGGCCCGTGCTCCCTCGATGGAGGGCATGCCGGAGGAGCTCTTCGAGCGCTTCTTCGGGAGTCCGGAAGGGCCGGGCGGACCCGGTTCTCCGTTTGGTGGACCCGGCACTCCCTTCGGCGGCCCCCAGGAGCACATCCAGCAGGGCGAGGGCTCGGGCTTCATCATCGACCCGAAAGGACTCATCCTCACCAACAACCATGTGGTGGAGAACGCCATCGACATCCGCGTCCGCCTCAACGACGGCCGCGAGTTCGATGCCAAGGTGCTCGGGCGCGACCCGCTCACCGACCTGGCCCTCATCAAGCTCCAGGGCGACGTGAAGGACCTGCCGGTGGCGCGGCTCGGCAACTCGGACCAGGTTCGCGTGGGAGATCCGGTGGTGGCCATCGGCAACCCGTTCGGGCTCACCTCCAGCGTCAGCGCCGGCATCCTCTCGGCCCGCGCGCGCGACATCCAGGCCGGCCCCTACGACAACTTCCTGCAGACGGACGCCGCCATCAACCCGGGCAACTCGGGCGGGCCCCTCTTCAACATGCGGGGCGAGGTCATCGGCATCAACACCGCCATCGTCGGCGGTGGCACGGGTATCGGCTTCGCCGTGCCCGCCAACATGGCCACGGCGCTCCTGCCGCAGTTGCAGAAGGGGAAGATTCAACGTGGCTGGCTGGGCGTGTCCGTGCAGGACCTGACGGCGGAGCTCGCCCAGGCGCTCAAGGTGCCGGTACGCAAGGGGGCCATCGTCACCGACGTGCAGGGGGACACCCCGGCCGCGAAGGCGGGGCTGAAGACGGATGACGTCATCACCGCCATCGAGGGCACCCCCGTCGAGTCCTCGCGCGGCCTCACCCGCGACATCGGCTTCCGCGCGCCAGGCGAGACGTTGAAGCTGACCGTCTTCCGCAACGGCCAGCAGCAGCAGGTCCAGGTGAAGCTGGGCGAGCGCCCGGACCTCGAGGGCCTCGCTTCGGCCCCGCGGGAGGAGCAAGAGGAGGACACCGGCCGCAAGCTGGGGCTCCGTCTCCAGGAAGTGGACCCGCGCATGGTTCCGGGCGTCAAAGAAGGGGCCATGATCGTCGGGGTGGACCCCGGCTCGCCCGCGGACCGCGCTGGCCTCCTGCCCGGCATGGTCATCGTCGAGGCCGCGGGCAAGCCGGTGCGCAACCCTCGCGAGTTCGCCCAGCTCGTCCGGGGCGCGAAGTCCGGCACCGTGCTGCTGCTGCGCATCCAGGTGGGGGAGAGCCGGATGCTGCGGGCCCTCACGACTCCTTGAGAGCGGGGCTCCTCACCCCGCGCCCTTCTCGCCAGGAGAGGGAAAGTTCGCGAGGGTGAGGGACTCGGGCGGGACGGGCAGCGCGCTCGGGGCCAGGGCCACTCCGGACAGGTAGCGCCAGCCCGTGCCGTCGTGCCGGAACTCGGAGCGCTCCACGAAGGAGCGATCCTTTCCCGTCTCGAAGACGCGAGCGTGGAAGAGCACCCGCGCCGTGCCCGTGGTGTCCGGCGGCAGCCACCGGTCCAGCACGTTCAGCCGCGGGTACTTGTGGCCACGGGCCACCGCACGCAGCTCGCGCAGCAGCTCGTCCTTGGGCCTGGCGCGGTCGGGGTGCTCGGGGTGCAGCGTGCGCCACAGGTACTCCACCTCGCCCAGGGCGAAGGCGCTGTAGCGCGAGCGCATCAGGGCCTCGGCGTCCGGCGCTTCCGCCTCGCCCTTGTGGTAGCGGGCGCAGCACTGGCGGTAGCGCAGGCCGGAGGAGCAGGGACAGAGCGGGGCAGGGGGCATGGGCGTTCCTGGAAGACAGGGCCTTGCGAAGGCCCTTGCTGCCCCGGAGGGTAGCGCATACATCCAGTTCCCCACACCGTATGAGCCTCCTTCAAGCCATCGTTCTCGGGCTGGTCCAGGGATTGACCGAGTTCCTGCCCATCAGCTCCACCGCGCACCTGCGCATCGTCCCGGAGCTGCTCGGGTGGCAGGACCCGGGCGCGGCGTACTCCGCCATCATCCAGCTCGGCACCGTGGCCGCGGTCCTCATCTATTTCCGGCGAGACATCGTCGTCCTGGGCAAGGCCTTCTTCCAGGGGCTGCTCCAGCGCCAGCCCTTCGCCACCACCGAGTCGCGCCTCGCCTGGTTCGTCCTCGTGGGCACCCTGCCCATCGGCATCTGCGGGCTCGCCTTCAAGAAGGCCATCGAGACGTCGCTGCGCTCGCTCTACATCATCTCCGGCAGCCTCATCGTCCTGGCCATCGTCCTCTTCATCGTGGAGCGCCGGGCCTCCCACAAGCGCACCCTGGCCGACATGCGGTGGCAGGACGGCATCATCGTGGGGCTGTGGCAGGCGCTGGCCCTCATCCCCGGCTCCTCGCGCTCGGGCACCACCCTCACCGGGGCCCTGTCGCTGGGGCTGCGGCGCGAGGACGCGGCGCGCTATTCCTTCCTGCTGTCCATTCCCGCCACCTCCCTCGCCGGCATCTTCGAGCTCAAGCACCTGCTGGAGGCCACCGAGCGGCCCTCCACCGTGGCCCTCGTCGTGGGGACAGTGGTGGCCTTCGGCTCGGGATGGGCGGCCATCGCCTGGCTGTTGAGCTATCTGCGTACCCGCTCCACCCTCGTCTTCATCGTCTACCGGGTGGTGCTGGGCGTGGTGCTGCTGGTGTTGCTCCAGATGAACGTGCTCCGCCCGATGTCCGGCGTGGAGAACGTGGACACCCCGGCGAAGCCCCTGAAGATTCCCGTGGAGAAGCAGCTGACGGAGTAGCCGTGGACATCCTCTTCGACGCGCTGGAGGCCCGGTTGGCCTCCCGGCCCCCTCGGGCCGTCAACCTCCCCGGACTCGTGTTGCGCGAGGCCGCGGTGCTGGTGCCCCTCCTCGTGCGCGAGGGTTCGCCCCACATCCTCTTCACCAAGCGCCCCTCCACGCTGCGCCACCACGCCGGTCAGTACTCCTTCCCAGGAGGCTCGCGAGACGCGGAGGACACCACCCCGCTGCACACCGCGCTGCGCGAGACGCGGGAGGAGTTGGGCATCGACGTGTCCGGGGTGCGCGTGCTCGGCGCCCTGGACGAGGTGCCCACCCTCACCGAGTTCCGCATCCAGCCCTTCGTGGGTGTCATCCCCAACAGCCTGGAGTACCGGCCCAACCCCGACGAGGTGGAGTTCATCATCGAGGTGCCGCTGGCGGCCCTGATGGATCCGACCCTCCGCCGCACCGAGCGGCGCAGTGTCCGGGGCGTGGAGTA
The DNA here is from genome assembly GCA_963771175.1 of uncultured delta proteobacterium. Taxonomy (GTDB): domain Bacteria; phylum Myxococcota; class Myxococcia; order Myxococcales; family Myxococcaceae; genus Archangium. Next base: position 73,228 of record CAVYSY010000047.1, on the reverse strand, counting down.
CGAGGTGGACTTCTATACCTACGGCTCCCACGTCATCTGGGGCGCCACCGGCCGCATCCTCCGAGACCTGCTGCGGCTGGCCTCCGAGTTCTCCGGGAACTCGTAGCTTGGATTCCGGGAGCCCCCGAATGTTCCGTCCAAACCTGAATGGAGGAGGCTCGCCGTCTGTAGGACCTCCCGCATCTGATGTAGCGTGGAGCATACGTGCCGGCGTGGCTCGGAGCCCCCATGCCCAGGATTCTCATCGTCGACGATGAAGTACATGTGGTCGGAGCGCTCCGCCGATTGTTGCGGCGTGAGGGCTTCTCCATCGAGGTCGCGCTCAATGGCGAGGAGGCCATCCAGAAGCTCGCGAGCTTCGAGGCGGACGTGGTCATCTCCGACTTCCGCATGCGGGGAATGAACGGACTGGAGCTGCTCGGGCAGGTGTTGCGCATGGCGCCGAAGACGGTGCGGGTGCTCATCTCGGGCCACGCGGATCTGTCCTCCAGCGGCGCGGGGGCCGGCGTCATCTCCCACTTCATCAGCAAGCCCTGGGACGATGAGCGGCTCGTCGCCGATGTCCGGGCCCTCCTCGGGGGACAGGGCCCCGTCACCTCGGGGCCCTGAGCGCCCCTCCTTTCCTCGGGCATGAACGCTCAACCGAAGCAGGTCGTTCCGGAGGCGGATCCAGAGCAGGTACATCAGGGCGTGCAAGCCATGGCGGGCCTGGGCCCGGCCATGTTCAACGCGGCGCTCATCCTCTGGTACTGGGGACGGTGGCCCGTGGTGCTCGGCGTGCTGGGCATCGGGTTGTGGCTCTCCCTGTTCAACCTGCTGATCGTCGAGCGGCTCGCCACCCGCGTCGGCCGGGGCTGGGCGGAGACGGCGCGGATGCTGGCCAACCTGGTGGGCGTCTCGGTGATGGGCGTCCTCACCCACTGGTCGCCACTGGTGTGGATCTTCGTCCCCTACAACCTGCTCTGGTTCCACGGGATGGATGGCTGGGTCTTCCTGCGCATCGCCTTCTACCTGGGGACGGTGATCTCCGTGGCGCTGTCCACCGGCGGGGGCTTGGAGATGGCCCTGGCCTGTGTCCTGTTGTGCGGCTGCGCCTACCTGGTGTTGGAGAAGCGGGCCACGCTGCTGCGCGGGATGCTGGGGCAGGTGGTGGAGCAGCGCGAGCAGCTCGAGAAGGCCCACCAGGAGCTTCAGCAGTTGCACCAGCGCGCCCTCGAGCAGGAGAAGCTCTCCAGCCTGGGCATGCTGGCGGCGGGCGTGGCGCACGAAATCAACAACCCGATGAGCTTCGTGACGAGCAACGTCCACTCGATGCTCAGGGAGCTTGCGCGACGAGCCGAACCTGTCCGAGGCGATGAAGGAGTACGTGGACGACGTGCTCCCGGCCACGCTGGATGGCATCAAACGGGTGAACGCCATCGTCGCGGACCTGCGTCGCTTCGCGCGCGGGGACCCCGAGGCCCATACCGGATACGAGCTCGATGCGGAGGTGGAGACGGCGCTGCGCATCGCGCACGGCCAGCTCGGCCACTGCCGGGTGGAGAAGGAGCTGGGCGGGGTGGGGACGATGGTGGGCCGCCCGCGGCAGATCGTCCAGGTGCTGGTGAACCTGCTGGTCAACGCGGGGCAGGCCACCGCGTCCGGCGGCGTGGTGCGCATCTCCACGCGCAGCGAGGGGAAGGGAGTGCGCGTGGAGGTGAGCGACACGGGCACGGGCATGTCCGAGGAGACGAAGCGGCACCTCTTCGAGCCCTTCTTCACCACCAAGCCGGCCGGAGAGGGCACGGGGCTGGGGCTGTCGGTGGTGCACGGCATCATCACGTCCCACGGCGGCCGCATCGAGGTGGAGAGCGAGCCAGGCCAGGGCACCCGCTTCATCTTCTACCTGCCGCGCTCGCCGCCGCTCCTTCAATACGAGCCGGCCACGAACGGGGGCATGCGGCGGCGCTGGGTCTGAGGTGAGCCGGCGATGGACGGGTTGGCGGGAGGCGGGTAAGCAAGGGTATGCTCCCTCGTGCTTCCTCCATCCACCCACCCTCGATGGGAATTCGTGACTTGGATTCAAACGCGGGGAGCGGGCAGTTTGGGAGGGGACCCTTCGCGAGAGGATTCCCGCCATGACCCTGGCCACCCCCCACGCTGGCTCTGGCACGCCTCCGGCGGAGGAGCGTCCCGTGTCCGAGGTACGCGGCGCCCGCTGGGCCCTGGACCCGGCCCTCGCATGCTACGCCGAGCTCTCGCGGATGATGCGCTCGCCCCGCTGGAAGCGCCTGTTGCGCGCGCACGCGGAGCGGCTGCGGGAGGCGCGGGAGCTGGAGGCCCCCGTCCTCGAGCTGCTGGCCCTGGGTGAGGAGGGGAAGTCCCCGCGGACGCTGCGCCAGCGGCGGGCCCGGCTGGAGGTGCTCGCGCGCAAGCGGCTCGCCCGCTTCACCCGGCGGGGTGGGGCGTCCCTGGGGGAGGTGCTCGGCTCCCTGGAGGCCCTGGTGCGCGAGCCCGTGCCCCAGCCGCCCGGGCGGGATGAGCCCGTGCTGCTCGAGGGCGCGCAGGGATGGCGCCACCTCCTCGCGTGGCCCGGCTCGTGGGTGTTCGCGCTGCTCACCCTCACCAATCGCCACTGGATGGCGCGGCTCGGCCACCCCGGCCCCCTGCTCGTCGCGGGCGGCGCGTTCCTCCTCTACTTCCACCTGCGGTGCTCGGGCCGCTTCTGGCTCACCTCGAAGCGGCTGATGTGGCAGCCGCGCTTCGGCGAGCCGGTGCAGGTGTCGCTGGAGTCCATCGCCCCCGGTGGCATCTCCGCCCTGCCGGCCTGGGGCGAGGTGCGCGTCGAGGGCCACCGCTCCTTCACCGTGCGCCATGCCGGCCACGCCGGCCGGCTGGCGGCGCTGCTCGACCTCCATCGCCGTCCGCCCTTCCTGGGGGCGGTGGATGGCTCGCCCCGGGTGGTCGAGGTGTCCGTGCTCCCGGCCAGTCGCCGCCCGGAGCCCGCGCGCTCCGGCCAGCGGGCGGAGCCCGGGGTGGCGGTGCTGCGGCCCGGTTACGCCGCCTTCCTCCCGGCCCACCGCCACGCGGAGATCTTCCGCAGCCTCGCCGGCCCGGAGGCGCAGCGGCCCGATGCGGACGCCACCGTGGAGCTGCTGGTGGAGCACATGCGGCTGCTGCCCGAGGCGGAGTTCGACGCGCGCATGCGGCAGGCCGTGCTCGCCAGCGGTGGCGAGCTGTGGCACGCGGACGAGGTGCGCTCGGGCTCGGCTCCGGTGAAGGGGGCGGTGCACCGCTTCAGCGCCCGGGGCATGGGCCTGGACGTCCAGACCGATTCGGCGCAGGCCGAGGCGACGGACCGCATCGTGCGCCGCTGGGCGGCGTGAGGGCCGCCCCGGTCGGGTGACTCAGAACTGGAAGTAGACGTACGGGCGGGTCTCCACCGAGGACAGGTGGCGCACGCCCAGGCCGATGGCCACCAGCACCACCGCGCGCACCGGCACGGGCAGCTTCACGAAGAGGTCGCCCGCCTGGAAGAAGAAGCGCAGCGGCAGCACATGGCTCACCGCCGCCACGGCCAGAATCGCCCAGACGAGGGTGCTCACGTTGGCGAACCCCATGCTGCCCTCGAACATCCGCGCGTACATCTCCCCCGCGTGCGCCAGCGTCGGCGAGCGGAAGATGACGCGGGTGAGCACCACCACCGCGAACGTGGCCGCCCAGCCGAGCCCCGCGCGCACCTTCGCCATGGGGCCTTCCTTTGGCGGCTTGCCCGTCATCCACCACCACACGCGGATGACGCACTCCATCGCTCCGTGTGCGAGGCCCCAGATGGCGAAGCGCCAGTCCGCCCCGTGCCACAGGCCGCCCAGCCCCATCGTCACCATCAGGTTGAAGAGCGCCCGAGGCTTGGAGACCCGGTTGCCGCCCATCGGCCGGTAGAGGTAGTCGCGCAGCCAGTTCGACAGGCTGATGTGCCAGCGGCCCCAGAAGTCGAAGAGGTTCGTCGCCAGGTAGGGGCGGTTGAAGTTCTCCTCGAACTTGAAGCCGAAGAGCGCCGCCGTGCCGATGGCGATGTCCGAGTACGCCGAGAAGTCGAAGTAGAGCTCGAAGCTGTAGGCCACCGCCGCCACGAGGCACTCGGCCGAGGTGTACGCCTCCGGCGATGCGAAGACGGGGTCCACCAGGCCCGAGCCCAGCACGTCCGCGATGACCAGTTTCTTCACCATGCCCACCGCGATGCGGTACAGGCCTCGGCCACCCTCCGCGGACGTCAGCGAGGGCGTGTCGTCGAAGCGCTCGATGAGGTGCGAGGCGCGCACGATGGGGCCCGCCACCAGGTGCGGGAAGAAGAGCAGGTAGAGCAGGTGCTCGAAGTAGGTGTGCTCCTTCGAAATCTGCCCCCGGTAGCTGTCCACCACGTAGCTGATGGCCTGGAAGGTGAAGAAGGACAGGCCCACCGGCAGCAGCAGCCCGTAGGGCTCGGTGCGCACGTGGATGCCCAGCGGGCCCAGCAGCACCACCGCCGTCTCGCGGAACAGGTCCGCGTACTTGAAGGTGCACAGCACCCCGAGCGTGCTGACGATGGACACCGTCACCAGCGCCTTGCGCACCCCGGGCGATTGCGAGCGCCGGAAGCCCTTGATGCACAGGTGGTTGATGCCCGTGGCCACCACGAAGAGCACCAGCGGCAGCGGCGTCCACATCGCGTAGAAGATGACGCTCGCCACCATCAGCACGCCCAGCCGGGGCCACTTGTAGCGGTGCAGCGCCCAGTACAGGGCGAAGGTGACGGTGAGGAAGAAGATGAACTGAGGGCTGTGGAAGTACACGTCAGCCGCCCTCCGCGGTGAGCGTTGGCGGATGGGCCTTGAAGGTCTCGTAGGCCGCGAGCAGGTCGGAGAGGAACAGGCCCGCGAGCTTCTCGTAGCCCTCGGGCGTCAGGTGGATGCCGTCGGTGTGGCCGAGCCCGTCCCGCTGCCAGCGCCGCATGCCGCGATCTCCGCCCATGGCCGCGCGCGCGGACCAATAGGCGCAGCCCTGCTCGCGCGCCACCTCGGGGAGCGTCTTCACCACCCTGGCGAGCGCGGGAGCCTCCTCCCACCCGCCGTCCGCGCGCTGCTGCAGCCGGTCGGTGGTGCCGATGAGGAGGCACTCGGCGCCGCCCGCGTCCTTCTTCAGGCGCGCGATGAGGGCACCGTACTCGGCGCGCAGCTTCTCCGCGTCCAGGTCCGCCTGGCCGCTCTCGTTGGTGCCGTACCAGAAGACGAGGAGCTGGGGCTTGCGCGAGGAGAGCTGCGCGGCGAGTGCCTGCGGCTCCATGCTGGCCAGGGTGGAGGCGGTGGAGCCCGGCAGGCCCACCGCGTCGTAGGCCACCCCGGGCTGCTCCAGGTCCAGCGCCGCGCCCAGCACGGTGAGGGGTCCGCCTCCCTGGTTGAGCACCTCCACCTCATGGGCGGGGCCGGTGACGGGGAAGGAGCGGATGCGCACCGTGGGCGTGGCGAAGGGCTCGGGCGGCGGCGGCTCGGGCGGCAGGGCGTTGCCGTCCAGCTTCACCTCCATCTGCCCGGAGCCGGGGCCGTCCAGCCAGTAGAGCGAGAGCCGGGCGGGCGGCGTGGTGGCCGCGGTGCACCCGTCGCAGAAGCGGATGCGCAGCGAGGCCCCGGGAGCGCCCACGGCGCGGATGCCGCTGAGGCCCCAGGCCTGTCCGGGCTCGGTGGCCTGCAGCGCGTCCTCCACCGTCCACTCCCCCGTCAGCTCGCGCACGACACCCGCGGGCTTCAGCCGGTCCGACTCCTTGCCCGCGGCGATGAAGCCGCGCCCGGCGTCTCCGAAGCGCTTCGCCAGCGCGGTGCGCATCGCGTCCGTGAAGTAGTGCGAGGCGGTGTGCGAGGCGCCCATCTGCAGGATGCCCAGCCGGGTGTTCTCGCCCTTCTCCAGCGCGAGCAGGCGCGTGAGGGTGGTGGTGAGGGACTTGTCGGCGTGCTGGAAGCCCTGGGGCTCGGTGGCGACGCGCGGCGGGTGGCTCGCGGCGTAGGCGCGCTGAATGGCCAGGTCGAAGAGGTGGCCCAGCAGGTCCGAGCCCCTCGCGCGCGGGTGGATGAGGTCCTCGTTGAGCATGCCGGCGGACAGCCAGCGGATGGCCGCGCCCTCCTCCCCCATGGCGCTGAGCGCGTCCCAGTAGGCGCAGCCGCCCTCCTTCGCCACGTCGCGGAAGATGTCCGCCACCATGCGCGAGCCCCGGCGCGGCACCAGCTCGCCCCCGAGGGTGCGCACGGCCGCGTCGATGGGAGACCAGACGAGGCACGCGGCCTCCGGCACGGACTCGCGCACCAGCTTCACGAGCTGCTCCGCCTCCTGACGAATCTCCTCCGGCTTCGTCCAGTCACGCGAGAGGCGGAAGGCCTCGTTGCCGCCGAACATGAGCACCACCAGCGACGGCTTGCGCTGGCGGAGCTGCGCGCGGAAGTAGGGCCGGTGCGTGCGCAGGAACACGCCCGCGTAGGCGCCCGGCAGGCCGATGGTGTCGTACACCACGCCCGGGTTGCCGTTCTCCAGCGAGACGCCGTGCAGCTCCACCTTGCCCCGCGTCCTCAGCGACAGCGTCTTCGCCCCGGCCGGCAGCTTCACCTTGGCGATGGCCACCTCCGCCGGGCTCCAGCGCGTCTGCACGCGCTGCTGCGGCTTGCCGTCCACGGAGACCTGCACGGTGCCCCCGCCCGGCTGCGCGAGGAAGAAGATCTCCGCGGTGCGCGCGTCCTCGACGGCGAAGCGCACGTCCTGGGGGTCCTTGACGCCAGCGACGAAGGCCACGCCGGTGAAGGGCAGCCGGTCCTTCGGGGGCGCGCGGTCGATGATGCGGATGAACTCCCAGCCCTCGGAGGCCTGGCCGGCGCGCACGCCGCGGCCGGAGCGGGTGGGGCGGTCGACGTAGAGGAAGCCCTTGCCGCCCGAGCCGTGACGCTCCTGCAGCCGGTTGCGCACCACGTCGTTGATGTGGTCCGAGGCGATGAGCGAGTCGCCCAGGTGCTCGACCCGGACGGGCTGGGTGCGGCTGCCATCGCGCAGGGCCTCCAGCGCCTGGAAGAAGGGGGCCAGCCCGCTCTCCTCGCACCCGGAGGCGCCCATGCGCCGGCAGCCCGGGTCGATGTCCACGTTCTTCGCGCCCATCTTCTCGCGCAGGGCCTCCATGCGCAGGGCGGTGGTGAGCGTGGTGGGGCCCAGGCCCGACAGCCCCAGGGAATCGGAGACGGCGGTGGAGACGTCGGGTGCTGGGAGCGGTGTCCCGGCGTCGGAGGTGCCGTTCTCGGCCAGCTCGGGAGCCTCTTCTTCTTCCTCGGGGAGGACGGGCACCTCGGGGGTGTTTCTGTCCGCGTCGGGCTCGACACCAATGGCCTTGCGCTTGGAGGCGGCGCTCGACGTGGTGACGAGCGCGATGAGCTGCGGCACGGCCGGCCCCTTGGCGAGGCTGGGGAGGGGGCGCAGCGCCTCCGGCACGGGGGCAAGGGACAGCCCCACGGCCAGCGCCACCGTGAGGGCGAGCGTCAACCCGACCGATGTGTGCTTGGACTCCAACGCGCCGGCATGAGACTGGCTTTTTGGGGTGCGGTCAAAACTCCTGCCAACGGTCGAGGAGGAGCCGGGCAGACGGACCCCTGGCGGGCGGCGGGCAAGGCGCTATCTTGCGCCGCCCATGACCCTCTATCCCGTCATCATGGCCGGTGGTTCCGGCACCCGTTTCTGGCCGCTGTCGCGCAAGGCGCGCCCCAAGCAGTTCCTCCCGCTGGCCTCGAAGAGCCCGCTCATCACCGACACCGCGGGGCGCCTCAAGGGGCTGGCCTCGGTGAAGGACACCCTCATCGTCTGCGGCCCCCTGCACGCGAAGCAGGCGGCCAAGCTGGTGAAGGGCCTGCCGAAGAAGAACCTCCTCGTCGAGCCGGTGGCGCGCAACACCGCGCCGGCCATCGCCCTGGCCGCGCTGCAGGTGGCCGCGAGGGACCCGGAGGGCATCCTGGTCGTCCTGCCCTCGGACCATCACGTGGCGGACGTGGCCGGCTTCAAGAAGACCATCGCCGAGGCGGCGCGGGTCGCCGAGAAGGGTCATCTCGTCACGCTGGGCATCAAGCCGAACCGCCCGGAGACGGGCTACGGCTACATCCAGGTGGGCGACGCCCTCGAGGGAGGGAGCCGCCAGGTGAGGGCCTTCCGCGAGAAGCCGGACGTGGAGACGGCGCGGCGCTACGTGGAGTCGGGCGAGTACCTGTGGAACGCCGGCATCTTCGTCTTCCGGGCGGACGTCATCCTGGAGGCCTTCGCGAAGCACATGCCGGAGATGCAGAAGGGGCTGGACGCGCTGCGCAAGGCGGCGGGGAAGCGCACCTTCGCGGCGCGTGCTCAAGCGCGTGTTCCCGAAGCTGCCCTCCATCTCCATCGACTACGGGGTGATGGAGAAGGCGCTCCAACATCGCGGTGCTGCCGGGCGACTTCGGCTGGTCCGACGTGGGCTCCTTCGCCGCCATCCCCGAGGTGCGCCCCGCGGACGAGAACGGCAACGTCGTCTCGGGGCCGAGGCGGTGGTGGTGGACTGCAAGGGCTGCGTGGTGCTCGCCGACAAGCGCCCGCTGGCCGTGGTGGGCCTCACCGACATGGTGGTGGTGGACTCGGGCGACGCGGTGCTGGTGGTGCCCAAGGACAAGAGCCAGGACGTGCGCAAGGTGGTCGAGGCGCTCAAGAGCCGCAAGCGCGAGAAGTTCCTGTAGGACGTGGTGATGCACGGGAGGCGGGGCGCACCGGGGTGGAGAGTCGGGAGCGTCCTGCTGCTCCTGTTGCTGGCGTGCGCGGGGCCGGAGTCGGCCTTGCATGGCCGCGTGTGGGCCCTGTCCTCGGGGCAGGCTCACGTCCTCGACCACCTTTCCGAAAGTCTCCATTGAGCTCCGACTTGGGGGAGGGGCTGCCCACATCCGCGGTGGGGTGAGCCGGAGCTTCCGCGGGACCGTCGTTTTTTCATGGGTGGGTTTGCAGGAATTACCGGCCCCGTCCCGTTCTCCAGGGGTTCATCACGGCACTTCCCACGCTTGCGCCGTCGCTTCTCCAACGGAGCAGGGGCTGCACGGAGGTTGCAATGCTCCGCGCGTGCGCTGCCGTGCAGGCGAGCGCTGCTGGGGGCGGCGATGGGTTGCAACCACTGCTTCGTTGATCATCCAACCAGTGCACCGTGCACCCTGCCCGTGGGACCTCCGTGTGACAGCGAGGCCCTGTCGGGCATGGGCTACGGGCCACTCGTCCTCGTTCGCAAGCTGGGCGCGGGGGCGCTCGGCACCGTGTACCTCGCCGAGCACTCGTCCTCGGGTGCGCACTTCGCGGTGAAGGTGCTCCACTCGCACCTGGCCGAGAACCCGGCCGTGCTCAGCCGCTTCTACTCGGAGGCGCACCTCTCCCAGCACATCATCCACCCCAGTGTGGCCCGTGTCCTCGACGTGCGTCAGGCGCCCAGCGGCCACCACTGCCTCCTCATGGAGTGCGTCACCGGCACCCCGTTGTCGAAGTTGTCGCTGCCGCTGCCTCCCGAGGAGGCCGTGTTCCTGCTCTCCCAGGTGCTGGAGGGCCTGGAGGCCGCGCACGCGTGCGGCGTCATCCACCGCGACATCAAGCCGGAGAACCTCGTCCTCACCACCAACCGGGAGGGTGAGCGGCGCGTGAAGATTCTCGACTTCGGCATGGCCGGCCCCCTGGCCGCGGGCTTCTCCGAGGAGGAGCTCGCCGCCGGGATGGTGGTGGGCAGCCCCGCCTACCTCGCTCCCGAGCTGTGGGTGCGCGCCGAGCCGGATGGGCGCGCGGACCTGTACGCGCTCGCGGTGGTGGGCTACCGGCTCCTCACCGGGCGGCTGCCCTTCGGCGGTGGCGGGCGCATGGGCGAGATGCTCCTCGTCCACAAGCCCACCCGGCCGCTGCCGCCGCACGTCCTCGAGGAGCGCGTGCCGCCGGCCCTCTCCACGCTGCTGATGCAGGCCATGTCCCTGCGCCCCGACGAGCGCTTCGTCAGCGCCCGGGCCTTCCGCTCGGCCCTGCGCGAGGCCATGCGGCGTCCCGCCTTCGGCTGCATCGCGCCTCCCGCCTTCCGCGTGCGGGTCGAGGATCCGCACCGTCCCGGGCTGCAGTCGGTGCTCGTCAACGACGTGAGCGAGGAGGGCCTGCGCATCGCCAGTGACGCGCCGTTGCCGAGGCTCGGCGCCCGCCTCCGGGTGGAGCTGTCCCTCAACGGCTGGGCGCTCGAATGCGCGTGCGACGTGGTGCGCCTGCTGCCCGCGGAGGAGGCGCGCTCCTGGGGCGGCCGCCAGTGCTTCATCCTCCACTTCTCCGAGCCCTCCGAGGACGTGCGCCGCCTGGTGGCCCAGGCGCTGGCGCCTCCTCCCGCGGAGCCGACGCCGGATCCGGAGCTCGCCCAACTGCTGGCCCGCGCGGCCGCGAGCAGCCAGGACCCCTACACCCTCCTGGCCATCCACCCGCACTCGGACTTCGCCGAGGTGCTACAGCGTGTCACCCAGGCCCACCGCCGGCTCGAGCCCTTCTGGCATCGACCCCTGCCTCCCGAGCAGCGCCAGGCCCTCACGTCGCTCCGCGACCGGCTGGAGATGGCCCGGAGGACGCTGGGCGATCCGCTCTCTCGCGCGCGCTTCGATGCGGCCCGGGGCAACTTCCGGGGCGTGGCCCGCTGCATCGTCGCCGGGGTGTCGCTGAGCGCGGTGGAGCGCCTGCGTCAGGCCTTCCTCGCCACCCGTCCGGACGCGGAGGCCCGCGCGCGCTCCTTCTTCGACGAGGGCATCCTCCTGGAGGCCCAGCATGTGCTCGACGCCGCCCTGGCGCGCTACGCCGAGGCCCTCACCGTCGATCCGCTCAACCTCTCGCTGCACCGCTACTACCACTCGCTCGCGCAGCGCCTGCGCACGGCCTCCGCCGAGGCCCCCGAGCGCCATGCGACGCCTTCCCCGTGAGTGCCCTCCGAGGGCCGCGACCCTGGCGCATCACTTGTTTCTGGGCGGGTGTATGAGAATCGCGTTCCTCACTGGACTGCTCCTCCTCCTGGGGGCGTGTGTCGGTGGCTCGAGCGACCCGACGCGACGTGCGAGAGGACCCCACGGACCTCTTCGACTCCGAGCCTCCCGATTCCGGGACGCGCCCCGAGCCGCCGGACGCGGGCACACCGGACGCGGGCACACCGGATGCGGGCACACCGGACGCGGGTTCACCGGATGCCGGCAATCCCGACTCGGGGACTCATACGGGCTCGAGGCCCTCGCCCTCGAAGCCCCGGTGGCCGGCACTGCAGACGTCCATTCCCACCTACGAGCTGACGCTGAGTCAGGCGGACTACCAGGCCCTCTACGACCACATTCCGGATCCTCCCTCGAGGAAATTCCAGGTGAAGGGCCAGTTCCTCCACGAGGGCCGCACGTACCCGGTGGAGCTGAGCTTCCGCGGGCGCTCCACCAAGACGGACCCGCGCATCGTGAAGAAGTCCTGGGACGTGCGCTTCGACAAGGAGGCTCGCTTCCAGGGGAAGAAGAACATCGAGCTGCTCGCGACGTGGAAGGACTCGGGCTACCTCACCGAGAAGCTCTGGTACGACCTGGCCGCCAGCGTGGGCCTGCGCGTGCCGAGCGCCCGCTACGTCCACGTGAAGCTCCACATCGTCCAGGTCAACGGGAGCGTCCTCACGAAGTACGAGGGCGTCTTCACCGAGCTGGAGTCCATCAACAAGGACTTCCTCGCGGCCCACGATTTCGATGATGACGGGGACCTCTACCGCTGTGGCATGGTCGACTGCGAGCTGCGCCAGCCGCCCCAGGAGCCGTACCAGGAGAAGTGGGACAAGAAGACCCACGAGAAGGAGCCGTGGGATGGGCTGTGGAGCTTCCTCGAGGGGGTGAACCGCACGCCGCCGCACCGGTTCGCCGCCTTCGCCGAGCAGAAGCTGGAGCTGGAGGACTACCTCACGTGGATGGCGCTGGACGCCTTCATCGCCAACGACCTCCAGGGCGACTCGCGCAGCTATCTCGTCTACGACCGCGAGCTGGGCAGGTGGACGTACGTGCCGTGGGACCTCAACAACGCGCTGTCCCTCTACAACCGCACCAACGCCGTCATCCAGGGCGTGAAGGGTGAGCACCCGCTTTTCTCGTACACCGCCTATGACCCGAGAGTGTACGAGCTCTTCGTGTTCCGCCGTGACGTGCTCGGCGTGACGGACATGAAGCCCACGTACAGCACGCTGACCACGCGCATCTACGATGACTCGGCCCTGCGCGCCCGCTATGTCGCCCGGCTGCGCCTGTTGCTCGACACCTGGTTCACCGAGGCCAACATCCGCCCGCGCGTGGAGGCCATGCACAAGCTGCTCGCTCCGTACATCCTCCCCGGCAAGGACGGCAAGACGGTGGACCCGTACGTCAGCCCCGAGCACGCCGCGCGCAGTGCCGATTACCTCCGCCGCTTCGTGCACGAGCGCAACGCGTGGTTGCACAGCCACCTCCACGCCATCGAGGCGCTGGGCAACGGGCCGCTCGTCATCGACCGGGTGGGCCGCGACGCCTCCGGCGCCTTCTGGGTGCAGCTCTACAACCGGGGGCGCGCGTCGGTGTCCCTGGACGGCCTCTACCTCTCGGGACATACCCGGATGACCACCCAGTGGCGGCTGCCCGCCCTCACCGTGGCGCCCGGGCAGCTCGTCACCTTCCGCCAGGGGGCCTCCGGCGCGGAGGGGCTGGGCGCGACGATGAGCCCGGAGCGCCCCGAGGTGTCCCTCTACTCGCCCGACGGGATGCAGGCCCTGGACCTGCTGTGGCTGGCACCGCTGAAGCCGGGCGAGGCGTACGGGCGTCAGCCCCGTGGCGCCGAGTCCTTCGGCGGCCAGCCCGGGCCTTGAGGGCCTGGGAGGTGGGATGGTTGCTGGAATGGACGGGCACCTCCTTGCGAGAGGTGTGACTGCTCGGTGGGTGACGAGAAAGGTGGGTTGCCTATAGGGAACCAGAAGAGTAGGGTTCGTGGTCTGGAATGTCTCCCCGCTCATTCGTTCCCCCCGGTTACGCCAGGTTCTTGGAGGATCTGAAGGTTGGTATCCGCCAAGCGCAGGTTCGCGCGGTGTTCTCGGCGAACTCCGAACTCGTCCTGCTGTACTGGCGGATTGGACGGAAGCTCCTGGATCAGCAGGCCCGGGAAGGGTGGGGCGCCCAGGTCATTGACCGGCTCAGCGCGGATTTGCGGCGGGCCTTCCCCTCGAACAAGGGCTTCTCCGTCCGCAATCTGCAGTACATGCGGGCTTTCGCCGAGGCGTGGCCTGATGAGCCAATTGTGCAACAACTTGTTGCACGAATCCCCTGGGGCCACCATGTGCGGTTGCTTGACCGTGTCCGTGACCCGGAGCACCGGCTCTTCTACGTGCGCCAGACCCTCGAGCATGGTTGGTCTCGCAATGTGTTGGTGCACCAGATCGATGGGGGACTGCACCGGCGGCAGGGTCATGCCATCACGAACTTTGCCCAGACTCTGCCCCCGCCCCAGTCAGATCTCGCTCAACAGACGCTCAAGGATCCGTACACCCTCGACTTCCTGCCGTTCGGCTTGGAACTTCGAGAGCGGGAGCTCGAGCGTGAGTTGCTGGTCCACATTCGAGACTTTCTGTTGGAACTGGGGGTTGGCTTCGCCTTCGTCGGCAGCCAGGTGCCCATCGAAGTAGCAAAGAAGGACTTCTACATCGATCTGCTCTTCTATCACCTGCGCCTGCGCTGCTTCGTCGTCATCGAGCTGAAGACGGGCGAGTTCGAGCCAGAATACGCCGGGAAGATGAACTTCTATCTGTCGGCTGTGGACGACACTCTCCGCCATGAGAGTGATCAGCCCAGTATCGGGCTCATCCTCTGCAAGGAGCGGGACCGGGTCATCGTCGAGTACGCCCTCAGGGACACGAAAAGGCCCATCGGAGTCTCCGCATACAGGCTGACCGAGCGATTGCCCAACAACCTTGCCAGGAGCCTGCCTTCCGTCCAGGAACTCGAAGCGGAGCTGACACGGCAAAGACGGGACAGGCTGAGATGAGGTGCTCCCTCGAACACGGCTTCTCGGGATTGGTCATGAAGGCCCGAGGATTCATCCCGGAGGCGAGGGTCTCCTGATAGCCTCGATGCTCTTCGCACTCACGGGAGGTTGGCGTGGTCGAGATTGAGAGCCTCGCGGTATTCGAGCAGCACCTGGCGAGCGGGAGGAGCCTCGCCAACGTCATCCTGCAGGGGCTCGACCTGACGGGGCGCACCCGGGCGTTGCTGGCCGCGGACCTCACCGGCACCGTCTTCCTGGGCTGCCAGCTCGAGAAGGACACGCTGCAGGCCGTCCTCGCGCACGGGGCCATGGTCTTCCCGCCCTTCTCGGGGCTGCCCTATTCGCCCTACCGGGGGAGCCTCTACACCCCGGAGGAGCTGTACGCCGGCTTCGACCCCGCGCGCCCCGAGAGCTACGCGGACACGCCCGACGCCCGCATCTACGCCCATTGGAACTCGCGCGGCGGGGCCAACCCTCCCTCGCTGCTGGAGACGCTGGCGCAGCGGCTCCATGACCATGCCGTCACCGATGCCATGGAGGATGTGCTCGCCCACCAGGGTCGCCCGCGCAAGGTGGTGGCCATCATGGGCGGCCACTCCATGCGCCGGGGACAGCCCGACTACCGCGCCGTGGCGGAGCTGGCCCGCGAGCTGGCGCGCCTCGGCTTCTTCCTGGTGAGCGGCGGGGGACCGGGCGCCATGGAGGCCACGCACCTGGGCGCCTGGTTCGCCCGCCGGAGCGAGGCGGAGCTGGACTCGGCCCTCGCGCTGCTGTCCAAGGCCCCGAGCTACCAGGACCGGGAGTGGCTCGCGCGGGCCTTCGAGGTGCGCGCGGCCTGGCCGCTGCGGGACGAGGACCGCCCGGCCTGCGAGAGCCTGGGCCTCCCCACCTGGCACTACGGCCACGAGCCGCCCAATCCCTTCGCCACCCACATCGCCAAGTACTTCGCCAACAGCGTGCGCGAGGACGGCCTGCTCACCATCGCGAAGGGGGGCGTCATCTACTCCCCGGGCAGCGCTGGCACCATCCAGGAGGTCTTCCAGGATGCCTGCCAGAACCACTACAACACCGTGGGCGTGGTCAGCCCGATGATCTTCCTGGGCCAGGAGTTCTGGACGCGGACGCGCCCGGTCTACCCGCTCCTGGAGCAGCTCGCCCGGGGGCACGACTACGCGCGGTACCTGCTGCTCTCCGACTCGCGGGAGCACATCGTCCGGGCGCTCGTGGACTTCGACCGCGAGCTGGAGGCCCGGACCGCCGGCTGAGCCTCCCCCGTCCCCAGTGCAAGCAGGTCAGAAGGCCCGCTCATGTCCGCCACCTGAAAGGCTCGGATTTCAAGGGGTTGGAAAGACCTCGCTTGCATACTCCACCGCCCCGCGCTTGTGTACAGTGCGCCGCCCTCGACATGCCCCCCGAGGGCTTTCAGGAAACAGCCTCATGAACGCGCACATCTTCCGCGAGTACGACATCCGTGGCCTGGTGGATAAGGACCTCACCGTCGAGGTGGTGGAACTGCTGGGGAAGGGACTCGGCACCGTGGTGCGGCGCCAGGGCGGACGCTCCATCGTGGTCGGCCGCGACTGCCGCGAGTCCTCCACCCGCTTCCGCGACGCCCTCTGCCGTGGCCTCACCTCCACCGGTCTCAACGTGCTCGACGTCGGCGTGGTGCCCACCCCGCTGACCTACTTCGCCGCCAACACCCTGCCGGTGGACGGCCTGGCGATGATCACCGGCAGCCACAACCCGCCCGAGTACAACGGCTTCAAGATTGGCGCCGGCAAGACGACCTTCCACGGTCACGAGATCCAGGCGCTGCGCCGGCTCATCGAGGCGCGCGACTTCGAGCACTCCGACAAGCCGGGCACCGTGAGCGAGTTCGACATCATCACCCCGTACAACCACTTCGTCCGCCAGACGGTGAAGGTGGGCCGCAAGGGGATGAAGATCGTCATCGACGCGGGCAACGGCACCGGCGGCGCCATCGCCGTGCCGCTCTTCGAGGCCATGGGCTTCGACGTCGTCCCGCTCTTCTGCGAGATGGACGCCACCTTCCCCAACCACCACCCGGACCCCACGGTGGTGGAGAACATGCAGGACCTCATCGCGGCGGTGAAGCGCGAGAAGGCCGAGGTGGGCATCGCCTACGACGGCGACAGCGACCGCATCGGCGTGGTGGACGACCAGGGCAACATCCTCTGGGGCGATCAGATCATGATCCTCTTCAGCCGCTACGTGCTGAAGGAGAGCCCGGGCGCGGCCATCGTCGGCGAGGTGAAGTGCTCCTACACCCTCTATGACGACATCGCGAAGCACGGCGGCAAGCCGGTGATGTGGAAGGCGGGCCACTCCCTCATCAAGGCGAAGATGAAGGAGGAGCACGCGGAGCTGGCCGGCGAGATGAGCGGCCACATCTTCTTCAAGAACCGCTACTTCGGCTTCGACGACGCCGTGTACTCCTCGGCGCGCCTGCTGGAGATCCTCACCCACGAGAAGGCCACGCTGTCCGAGCTGCTGGCGGACGTGCCCAAGACGTACGCCTCGCCCGAGCTGCGCGTGGACACGGTGGAGGAGAAGAAGTTCGAGATCGTCAAGCGCGCCACCGAGTGGCTGCGCGCGGCGGGCTACTCGCTGGTGGACGTGGACGGCGTGCGAGTGACCTTCCCGGACGGGTGGGGCCTCATCCGCGCCTCCAACACCCAGCCCATCCTGGTGCTGCGCTTCGAGGCCCGTACTCCCGAGCGGCTGGAGGAGATCCGCCAGCTCATCGAGGGCACGGTGGCGAAGATGCAGCGCGAAGTCGGCACCTGAGGCAGGCGCACCTGCCTCGCGGCTCTCGTCTCCATGCTCAAGGGCTGATTGCCCGACCGGAGGACCCACATGCCCACGCTCGGAATCGACCTGGGAGGCACGTTCGCCCGCGCGGCGGTGGTGGACGAGCAGGGGAAGATCATCGTCGCCTCGAAGGTCGCGCTCGGCGAGCGCAGCCCCTCCGCGGTGGTGGAGTCCATCGCCCACGCGGCGGAGTCCGCGGTGGCGTCGGCCCGAATGCCGGTGACGGCGTGTGGCGTGGGTGCCGCCGGGCAGATCCACGGTGAGTCGGGTGTGCTGGCGGTGGCGCCCAACCTCGGCTGGCGCAACGTGCCGCTGGGGGAAATGCTCCGGGTGCGGCTCGGCTTCAGCGTCCGGGTGGTGAACGACCTGTCCGCCGCCGCCTGGGGCGAGCTCAACGCCGGAGCCGGGCGCGGGGCCCTGGACATGTTCACGGTGTTCGTGGGCTCGGGCGTGGGCAGCGCCATCATCGCCGGCGGCAGGCTGGTGAATGGTGGCGGGGGCGTGGCGGGCGAGCTGGGCCACATCAAGGTGGTGCCCAACGGGCGCCGGTGCGGCTGCGGCGAGCTGGGCTGCCTGGAGGCGTATGCGGGCGGCCACAACCTCATCGCGCAGACGCGCGAGCTGCTGGCCACCGGGCACTCGCTCATCCTGAAGGAGCTGACGGACGGAGACCCCTCCCGGGTGACGCCGGTGATGCTGGAGCAGGCGGCGGACGCGGGTGATTTGGAGGCGCGGGAGATCTACGAGCGTGCCAGCCTCATGCTGGCTCTCGCCGTGGCCAACCAGGTGACGGTGCTCAACCCGGCGCGGCTCATCCTGGGAGGCGGCGTGCTGTCGCACTGCCCGGGCATGCGGCGGCGCGTGCTGGAGGGCGTGCAGGCCTATGCCTCCAACACCTCGCGCGAGGGGCTGCTCATCAGCGATGCCGAGCTGGGCGACGACAGTGGTCTTATCGGCGCGGCACTCCTGGCGTGACTTGAAGAGGAGGGCGCGGCTCTGCTAGAGGCCGCGCCATGCCTACTGCTCGCTCCGCCCTGCGCATCTCCCTGATGTCTGGCCTGCTGCTCGTGTCCGCCTGCAAGAAGCAGGAGGAGGCGAAGCCCGAGGCCGCCAAGCCCGCAGAGACCACCGCCGCCGTGAACGCTCCGGCCGCCGCTCCGAAGGAGAAGGCGCTGAAGGTTGGCCTCGTGACGGACGTGGGCGGCCGCGGTGACCACTCCTTCAACGACTCGGCGCTGCGCGGCCTGGAGCTGTGGGGCGCGGGCAAGAAGATGGAGGGTGGCAGCTACAAGGACGCCACCCCGGAGGAGCTGAAGGAGACGCTCCAGCAGGACCTGGCCTCGCGCAACATCGCCCCGGTGGGCGTCACCCCGGTGGTGCTGCAGAGCAAGGTGCCGGAGGACTACGAGCCCAACCTGCAGCTCCTGGTGGACCAGGGCGTGTCCCTGGCCATCGGCGTGGGCTTCATGCTCGAGAACGCCGTGGAGACGGTGGCCAAGCGCAACCCGGACACGAAGTTCCTGCTCATCGACAGCACCCTGGCCGATGCCGAGGGCAAGCCCTACATCCTGCCCAACGTGCGCTCGGTGATGTACCGCGAGGAGCAGGGCAGCTTCCTGGTGGGCGCGCTGGCCGGCCTGACCACCAAGAACAACAAGGTGGGCTTCGTGGGCGGCATGGAGGTGCCCCTCATCAAGAAGTTCGAGGCCGGTTTCCGCGCGGGCGTGGCCGCCACCAACCCCAAGGCCACCGTGCTGGTGAACTACACCGGTAGCTTCGACAACGTGGCCGCCGGCAAGCAGGTGGGCCAGGACCTGGTGACGAAGGGCGCGGACATCGTCTACCACGCGGCCGGCTCGGACGGCCTGGGCGTCATCCAGGCGGTGAAGGAGGCGCGCGCCGCCGGCAAGCCCGTGTTCGTCATCGGCGTGGACTCGGACCAGTCCCACGTGGCCCCGGAGGCGGTGCTGACCTCGATGATCAAGCGCGTGGACCTGGGCGTCTACGAGGCCGTGCGTGACCTGGCCGAGGGCAAGCTCCAGGGCGGGGACGTGGTGCTGGGCCTGAAGGAGGGCGGCGTCACCTACGCTCCCGTGCGCGTGGACTTCCCGGGCAAGGCCGAGGCCCTCCAGAAGGTCGAGGAGCTGCGCGGCAAGATCGTCTCCGGTGAGCTCCAGGTGCCCACGCACCCCTCGCAGCTCACCGCCGCCCCGGCCAAGCCGTAAGGCCCACGCCGTTCGGTAGCCATCGGCCCCGCTGCCCTCGAGGTGGCGGGGCCGTTTCATTTGAAAACGCAGCGCGGCTTACGGCGTCGGCACGGGCTGCTCCGGGGCCGACTGCTCTGGAGTGCTCGGAGCCTGCTCCTGTTCCTGCTCCTGCTCCTGCTGGGCACCGGCACCACCCACACCGCGCTCGATGACGATCTCCACCCGGCGGTTGTTCGCGCGACCCTCGGGGTTCTTGTTGGAGGCGATGGGGCGCGCCTCGCCCATGCCCGTGGTGCGGATGCGCTCGCTGTCCACGCCCTGGTCGATGAGGTAGTCGCGCACGGAGTCGGCACGTGAGAGCGAGAGCTCCTCGTTGAACTCATCGGGGCCCTGGCTGTCGGTGTGGCCCTCGATGACCAGCGGGTTCTGGGCCTTCTTCAGGGCCTCGGCCACCTCATTGAGCCGCCGCTTCGCCGACGGCAGCAGGTCCGAGCTGCCCGAGCGGAAGAGCACGCTGCCGGAGAGCGTCAGCACGAGCCCTCGCGGCTCCTCCGTCACGCGCAGTTGCTGGATGTTGCGCAACTCCTGGGCGACCTGCGCCTGGGCGCGTGCCTCGGCCTCGGCCTGGGTCGCGCGCTGCTCGGCCTGGAGACGCGCCTGGCGCTCCTGCTCGAGCTGGGTGTTGAGCTGGTCCATGTGCGCCTGGGCCTCGGCGAGCCGCGCCTGTCGTTCCTCCTCCTCGCGTTGGGCCCGCTCCACCTCCTGCTGCTGTGCCGCCTGCTGTGCCGCCGCTTGCTGCTCCTGCTGGAGCTGGGCCTGCCGCTGCTCCGCCTCCTCGCGGATGCGTTGGGCCTCGGCGAGCTCGGCGCGTGCTTTGTCCAGCTCCTGGCGCATGCGCTCCTGGTCGGAGTAGCGGGCCGCGGCGAGCTGATGCTCCGCGAGCTGGCGCTCCTGCTCGGAGAGGGCGAGCTGGGCGCGCGTCTCGGCGGTCTGGGCCTTGCGCAGCGCGATGTACGCCAGCGAGCGTGTGCGCTCCGAGTCCCGCTCGCTTTCGAAGGAGCGGTTGGCCGCATCGAGCGCCTCGCGTGCCTCGGCGAGGTACTCGGGGCTGTACTGGGCCGCGGGCCCCGTGGAGGCCTTTTGATAGGCATAGCGCGCATCCAGCAGCTCGCGCGGGGTGCTCGCCGCGCATCCCGCGATGACAGCGGCGCCAAGCACGCCCCACGTCAGACGCTTCCATCCCCACATGACCGTGTCCTCCGGCATCGATTGCTCGATGCGCCTTCCGTGTGTCCGTGGCTACTGCACCGTGTTCTGTTGCTGGAGCTGCTGCACCTGCTGACGCACGCGCTCGGCCTCGGCGCGAGCCGGGGCCTCACGGGCCAGGGCGAGGGCCAGCTCCGCGTCCGCCTCGGCCCGCTTCAGGTAGAGCGCCGCCTGGTCGCGCTTGTTCTTCTCGAGCAGCCTGCGCGCCTCTCGCGTCTGCTCCTGGGCCCACTGCAGGTGGCGCGCCGCGTCCGGCACCTGCGCGGCTCCGGCTTCCTCCGCCTGGCGGATGGAGACCTCCGAGTCCACCAACTGCTCCGTTGGCACCGGCCGCGCCGTGGCACAGCCGACCAGTCCCAGCAGCAGCACCGCGCCCACGATTGCCTTTCGCATCGCTCGTCGCTCCCCCGAGTGGCCGCGAGCGGGACCCTGACCCGCCGTCCCATGCGGCCGTCGTCGTCTCCGAGATGTGCACGGGAAGACAGGGCAACAAGCACAGGGCCCCGCCTGTCCGCTCGTATTCCAGGCGCGCGGCGGTGCCCCTGCTGGGGGGATTTCGGGGCTCACCCTCGCGGGTGGGGCGAGGGGCCTTCCTCCGCGCTCACGTTCTCCAGGGCCGGTTGTCGGCCCCCGTGTCTACCCCCAGGTTCCCGTCCGTCGAGGCCGCCATCCTGGCTGCCTCGTGAGGGGGGAGACACATGAAGGCTTCATTCAATCGACTGTCGTGGCGGAGCCCTGTCCTGGCACTGACGCTCGCCGCGTCCCTGGTGCCCGCGGTGAGCGCCGCGGAGAACTCGTGCCGGGCGCCCAACGCCTACGTGCAGCGCAACCTCGTCGCGGACAGGCCGGGGTTCGCCGCGCACGTTGACCCGAACCTGGTCAATCCGTGGGGCATCGCATTCAACCCCGTGGGCGACGTGTGGGTCTCCGACAACAAGACGGGCGTCTCGACGCTCTATACCGGGGACGGTGTTCCCGAGAGCCTCGTCGTCTCCATCCCGACGGCTCCGGGCAACACGGGCACGGGCAGCCCGACCGGCATCGTCTTCAGCGTCTCGGCGGATTTCGTCGTCACCAGTGGCGGGGCCTCTGGCCCCAGCCGCTTCATCTTCGCGACCGAGGACGGGACCATCTCGGGCTGGTCTCCGGGTGTCGATCTCACCCACGCCATCCTCGCCGTGGACAACTCCGCGTCGGGCGCCATCTACAAGGGCCTCGCCCTCGCGGGCAACGGCACGGGCTTCTTCCTGTACGCGACGGACTTCCACAACGGGAAGATCGACGTCTTCGACAGGACGTTCGCGCCGGCCACGCTGTCGGGCTCGTTCTCGGACCCGACCATTCCCGCCGGCTTCGCGCCCTTCGGCATCCAGAACATCAACGGCGCCCTCTACGTGACCTACGCCAAGCAGGACGAGGACCGGGAGGATGATGTCACCGGCAAGGGGCTTGGCTACGTCAACATCTTCGACACGAACGGCCGCCTCGTCCGGCGGCTCATCTCTCGCGGCAAGCTGAACGCGCCCTGGGGCCTGGCGCTGGCGCCCGCCAGCTTCGGGAAGTTCGGCAACAAGCTGCTGGTGGGCAACTTCGGCGACGGCATCATCAACGTCTACGATCCGCAGAATGGTCACTGCGAGGGACGGCTGGAGCGGCCCGACGGGAAGCCCATCAAGATCGATGGCCTGTGGGGCTTGAGCTTCGGCAACGGCGTGCTGAACCAGCCCACCGAGACGCTGTTCTTCACGTCGGGTCCGGATGACGAGACGCACGGCCTGTACGGACGCCTCGATGCCATGCCGGCCACCTGCCATGGCCTGGCCCCGGAGCCCGAGTCCAACTGAGTCTCCACCTGCCCACGAGGCGCTCGCGCCGAGGTGCGACAGGGTTGAGGCCGCCGGGAACGAACCCGTGCGGCCTCCATCCGTTGACACACACCTGTGGCTTGCCGGGGTTTGCGCGTAGCCTTCCCCTCGCGCCACACTCCCGCGGACAGGATGGAACTCATGCGCCAGCTCTCCCCCCTCTCGAAGAAGACCCGCTTCGGTTCCAAGCTGCTGCTCTCCCTGTTCACCCTCTCACTCTCGGCGTGCGGTGTCGGCACGGACGTCGAGCCCCAGCCGGGCAACGAGGTCTCCCCCGAGGCCACCTCCCCCGAGGCCACCTCCCCCGAGTCCTTGCTCATCACCGCCCGGGTGCGGCTGATGGCCGCCAATACCTCCAGCGGCAACTACCAGAGCTATGACCCCGGCCACGGCCTCCGCATCTTCCAGGGCACGAAGCCGGACGTGGTGATGATTCAGGAGTTCAACTACGGCGACAACTCGGCCAGCGCCATCCGGGGCTTCGTGGATACGGCGTTCGGGACGAGCTTCTCCTTCTACCGCGAGGCCGGCGCGCAGATTCCGAACGGCGTCATCAGCCGCTGGCCCATCCTCGCCTCGGGCGAGTGGGATGACCCGTACGTCACCAACCGCGACTTCGCCTGGGCGCGCATCGACGTGCCGGGGCCCAAGGACCTCTGGGTGGTGAGCGTGCATCTGCTCACCTCGGACGCCACCACGCGCAACAACGAGGCCACCTCGCTGGTGTCGTTCATCAAGTCGAAGATCCCCGCGGGCGACTACCTGGCCATCGGCGGGGACCTCAACACCGGCACCCGCACCGAGAGCTGCTTCAGCACCTTCAGCCAGGTGGTGACCACCAGCGGCCCGTACCCGGTCGACAAGAACGGCAACGGCAACACCAACGCCACCCGCGCCAAGCCGTACGACCATGTGCTCGTGGACTCGGACCTGCGCGCCTACCAGACGTCCACCGTCATCGGCTCCAGCTCCTTCAGCGCGGGCCTCGTAGTGGACACGCGCGTGTACTCGCCACTCTCGGACATCTCCCCGGCGCTGAGCACCGACAGCGGTGCCACCAACATGCAGCACATGGCCGTCATCAAGGACTTCCTCATCCCGGCCGAGTAGCGGGCCGCTCCGCGGTACGCGTGGAGCGGCACCGGCGCTGAGCCCGGGCGGGGCGCGTTACTTCTTCTGACCGGCGGCGGGCTTTCCCACGCCTTCCATGTCGATGGCGCCCTGGCTCACGCCGAGGGGAATCGCGCACGGGTTGCACATCCAGAAGGAGACGAGCATCCCGTTGGAGCCCTTGGCGTTGTACCAGGCACCGATAAGCTGGGGTGAGGCCTCCCGCTTACAGGAGAGGCACACCTCTTTGTTCGCCGCGTTCTTCTGGGTGGTCATGGGCCAACCCTAGAGGATGCGCTCAGCCGACCGCAATCTGGTGGCCACCGGCCTCGTGCGAGCCGAGGAAGTGGGCCATCTGCTCGGGGCTGACGGTGCGCACGTTCGGGTCGGCCGGGTCGCGCACCAGGAAGTTGCCGTTGGCGTCCATGCCGGTGACGGTCACGAAGTGGCCGGAGGTGCGGGACTCGTCCTGGTGCGGCGGCATGGCGTGGTAGTCACCGAGCGCGACGACCTGCTTGCCCTGGCGGAGCTGCTCCGCCATCCACGACACGTCCGTGCCCTGGTGGATCTGCGCGTTGGTGCCCATGGCCTGGGCCATGGCGGCGATACCGTTGGTGGTGGTGCCCCCGGCCGTCGTCCCGCCCATCTGGCCCAGGTAGTTGATGAGCTGGGCATCCGTCATGCCCTCGCCGAAGCCCATGCCGCGGGCGATCATCGCCATGGCGGTCGGGCCGCAGTTCATGGCGCCGTTGGTGTAGCCGCCCTCCGCGCCCACCGGGTTGAGCTGGCTGATGTAGGGCAGGTCACGGCCCACCACGTGCTGGCCGCCGGAGATGGGGGCGGAGCCGGAGGTGCCCGACAGCGGCGAGGACGGGCTGGTCGAGGGCGCCGCCGGAGCGGAGGAGACGGGGCTGCCGAGGTCCGGACCGGAGCGGCTCGGCGCCGGGGTGAAGGTGCTGTCCCCGTTGATGCCGCCCGGGCTGGGCAGGCGCAGCGGCTGACCCGCGTTCAGCTTCCCGTCCTTGAGCTGGGGGTTGAGGGACTTGAGTTGGTTGACGATGTCCTCGACCGAGCCCGGGAAGCCCAGGGACTTGAGCAGCTCGGCGATGAGCTTGAGGGTGTCGCCCTGGTCGGCCTCGTACTTGTGCCCCTTCTTGCCGTTCGCCTCACCGGCACGCCCGGCTCCGTCCTGCTTGAGGGCCTCGGCCAGCCGCTGGAGCTTGTCCTCGCGGGAGCCGGCCTTGTGGGCGTGCTTCTCGTGGTGCGGCCCGTGGGTCTTGTCGTGGCCTTGGGCTCGGGACAGGCCACCGTGGGCCGGGGAGCGGGAGGCGCGAGAAATGTTGGACATGGGGGACCTCGGGGCGCTTGAGGGGATGGACTGCTGAATTGTCCGCGCGGGTAGGCGGTGAGTTGCGTGCCGGATTTCATTCCGTATTTCCCCGAATTTTTTTCGCGCCGGGGCCCGCCGATATGCCGTTTCCCGCCCCTGCGTTCTCCGGGTGAAACCTCCAGATACCCAGGGGTCTGTCATGTCGCGTCTGATGTTGCTGTCGAGTCTCATCATCCTCGGCGCTGGTTGTGCGAGCACCGGTTCCGCTTCACGCGCTGGAGAGCCGGCGCTACCCCTGGGACAGCCCGCGGGCGAGCCGCTCCTGGTTCAGGGCTCGGCGATCACCGGCCCCACCTCGTCCCTGGTCGTCTCGGATGACGCGATGCGTGGCCGCTTCCGCGACATGCCGGTGTCCCTGAAGTGGAACTACCAGGAGATCTCCGGGGCGGTGGGGAACTGCGGCACGTACCTGGAGCTCGCCGAGGGCGATGACACGCGCGTCTCGGGCATCTTCGGCGGCGCGTCGGTGGACTTCATCGTGGAGAAGGACTGGCTCCACGGTCACGTGGGGGGCTGCGGCTACGTCCTCAAGCGCACCGAGGCCGGGTACTCGGGGCGGCGGAGCTGCGGCGGGCCGTTGGAGGCGGATCTCCAGGTGGCCTTCCCCGCGCCCCTGATGGAGCGACCGCTCGGCGAGAGGGCCGCGCTGATGACGCTGATGCTGGTGAACACGACGAACACCTACTCGCCCACCGTCTCGCTGGCCCGCTTCGCCCGGCCGCGCAACGTGGCCCTGGGCGGGAAGGCCGATGTCCAGTGAGTGAGCCGGTGGGTCCCTGGTGGGCGAGCGGGCGCGCGAGGCCCGCTCCCAGAGCAGGCGGCCCTCCCGGCGCGGGTCGCCGCCCGGTGTGAAAGCCCGGCGGGGGCGGGGGGCCTCGCTTACGATGCGCGCGATCCTGGCGGGAGCTGAAGCCCGCTTCTCATCGCGACATCGTACGAGCACAACATGGTCGACCTTCGCAACTTCATCGGGCGTGGCACCGCGGCGGGCACGAAGCTGAACGTCCTCGCACAGGTTCTCTTCTTCGTGAACGTGGGCAGCGGCGAGTTCCTGGACCTGGGCTCCACCCAGGCGGCCTTCAAGGGGAAGATCGACACGGTCTTCTACAAGGGGGAACTGTCGCTCACGCTGAAGCTGCTCGAGGATGGCAAGGCCGAGCTCAGCCTCAACGGCAACAGGGCGGCGCAGGCCACGTACACCGCCACCAGCAACAAGCTGACCATCGAGGCGAAGTACGGCTCGCGCTCGCAGGTCATCACCTTCGAGCAGGGCGGCAAGGGCAGCGTGGAGACGTTCCTGGGGGTGACGGGCACGCAGAACATCAACGTGCACCTGGCGCCCACGGCGAAGCCGGCGGTGGCCTGAGCCCCGCCCGGGCCTCCGCTTGGCTCAGCCCTGCTTCGGGGCGCCGAGCAGGCCGGTGATGCGCTCGAGCAGGGCCTTCTCGCCCTGGGCGAGCTGACCGTCGGAGACGCACATCGCGCGCGCGGCCTCCAGGACGTCGTCCGGGCGCGTGCGCAGCACCTCCAGGTCGGGCTCGGGCATGGCTGCCGCCGGCCTTGAGGACGTCCAGCAGGGTGTTCAGCTCCCCCTCGGGCACGCTCCAGCTCCGGCCCAGGCCCATGATGACCAGGCGCTCGGACTGGGAGAGCTCGCGGTCGACCCAGGCGACCTGGAGCAGCAGCTTGATGACCTCGATGTTGAAGCGGTCTTCGGTGGAGAGCGTCATCCGGCAACCTCGATCAATCCAGGAGGAACGTGTACGTGTACTTCATCTCCGTGGAGACGGCCTCGCCGTTCTTGATGGCCGGCTTGAAGCGGAAGCGCAGCAGGGCGTCGCGCGCCGCCTCGTTGAGCCCGTAGCCGGGGCCGGTGATGACCTTGACGGCCTTCACCACGCGGCCCTCGTTGTCGACGGTGATGGAGAGCACCACCGGGCCCTCGATGCCCGCGCGCCGGGCCTCGTCGGGGTAGGGAATCTTCACCTCCGCCGGCCACCCGAGGCTCGGAGTCCACCTGGTACACCGGCATGTACTTGGGCGCCGAGTAGGCCTTCACCTCCTTGGGGTCCGTCGCCTTGTCCGCGGTCTTGCCGTAGACGGTGTTGCCCACCGGCGCGGCGAAACCGCCCGCGCTCGTGGTGGAGGACATGGAGATGCCCACCACCAGCGGCACCGGCTTCGAGGGCGGCTCGGGCGGAGGCGTGTCGTTGGGCGGCGGCGGCGCGTCGTCCGGCGGCGGCGGAGGCGGCTTCTCCGCCTGGCCACCTTCACCGGCGGCGGCTTGCGGGGCCACCTTCGGCTTGGAGGCGGCTCGGGCTTGGGCTCCTCCTTCGGCGGAGGCGGCGGCGGGGGCGGCTTCTGCACCTCCACCATCACCAGCTCCACCGGGCGCTGCACCATGGCGCGGGCGTGCGCTCCTGCATGCGCGAGAGCAGGACGAAGCCCACGCCGTGCACCCCGAGGGACACGAGCAGGAACAGCAGCACCGCCAGCGACGAGCGCGTCGCGGCGGGACTGGACAGCGGGCCTCGTCGAGCGCGGCCTGGCTCATGGCCTTGAGGCGCCCGTTCAGGCGCGGCCG
This sequence comes from uncultured delta proteobacterium, assembly GCA_963771175.1. Taxonomy (GTDB): domain Bacteria; phylum Myxococcota; class Myxococcia; order Myxococcales; family Myxococcaceae; genus Archangium. The sequence continues at coordinate 45,904 of CAVYSY010000047.1, read as the reverse complement.
CGGGCGCAGCCGCGGGCGCCGCGTCCTTCTGGATGTTGAGCGCGAACTTGGCGATGCCCTGGCCCTTCACCACGTCGATGAGGTGCATCACCTGTGCCGTAGTTCAGCGTCTGGTCGGCGCTGATGATGGCGCGCGTGTCCTTGTCCTTCTCCAGCGCCTCGACCACCTTGCGCCTGCAGCTCGTCCTCGCGTCACCTCGGCGCCGTCGAAGAAGAGCTTGCCCGTCCTTGTCCAGCACCACGTTGACCAGGCCCTGCACCGTCTCGCCGCCGTTGGCCGCGCGGGGCAGGTCGACCTCCACCGTCTCGCGCACGATGAAGTTCGCCGTCACCATGAAGATGATGAGCAGCACCAGCACGATGTCCACCAGCGGGGTGACGTTGATGCCGGTGATCTCCTCGTCGCTTCGTCCTGCGCGCCGCCGGCCATGGCTAGCGAGCCTCCCCGGCTGCCACGGCGCGCGGACCGGACTCGCCGCGCGTGGCCTGGGCGCAGGCGCCACCAGCGCGTGGCCCAGCGCGTTGGTGCGCGCGGTGAGCGTCTTGAGCTGGCGGTTGAAGACGTTGAAGGCCACCACCGCGGGGATGGCCACCGCGAGGCCCACCGCCGTGGCCACCAGCGCCTCGGAGATGCCCGCCATCACCGTCTGCTGGACGGCCGCGCCCTTGGCGCCCACCTGCGCCCAGGTCGTGGAAGGCCTTGATGATGCCGAGCACCGTGCCGAACAGGCCGATGAAGGGGGCGTTGTTGCCCAGCGTGCCCAGGAAGGAGAGGAAGCGCTCGTACTGCGGGCGCTCGCGCGCCACCGTGGAGGCGATGACCTCCTCCACCGAGTCCGGGCCCTGCGCGACCGCGGCGAGCGCCTCGCGGATCACCGCGGCCTCCATGCCCTTGTGGTCGCCCACGGCGCCTTCGTCACCGCCGTCGAACTCGCCGCGCGCCAGCTGCAGCGCCAGCTCCTCGGAGTTCGGCAGCCGGTGCGTGGCGAAGTAGACGGCCCGCTCCAGCATCACCGCGATCGAGAGCGACGGAGAGCACGACGAGCAGCCACAGCACCCACTCGGCGCTGGAGAGCGTCACGCTGAGCAGCTTGTGGCTGAGCCAACCGACATGCTCGTTGCCCATCTGGGCCAGGAGGAAGAATGACGTCATGGAGACCTGGTGAAGTGAGGTGAGGGAACGCCCCAGCATACCGCCGACGCGCCGCATCCATTCTTCCGCAGAAGGAGCAAAGTCAAATGAATCGGGAGGTTGGGCCCTCGCTCTCCTGGCCGCAGTGTGCCTTCTCCAACGCGCCGGAGCGGCTTGGGGGGCTTCGATGCACGCGCGAGATGTGATAATCTGGGAATAGTGGTGCAGGTCGTGCATTGGCCAGACGGGCATGCGAGCGCCTGAGTGGTTGTTTGTGTTGAAATGAACCACCTCCCAGCCTGGGGTGTATTCATTCAGGACAGCCAGCACGAGAGTCAGAAACTCTTGTCTTTTCAGGCCCGTGGCACCGTTCTTGTAAGGTTTACATACATCGGGCCGCCGGGGCGTGGGACACCCATGCTCCACTCGCACTCCCTGTAAAGACGGGCTCCGAGGGAGGTCGTGCCTTCATGGAACGGCATGCATCCTGCTGAAAGCACCCCCCGGCTGCGGTGGCATCCTCGTCACCGGCCAGCAGGAGGTCCCCTTGGTCCGCAATCGTTTCCTGGCTGCTGCTCTCCTTGCCCTGCCCCTGGCGGCGTGTGGTGTGGAGGGCTCGAACGAGGCGCTGACGGAGAGTGCCGACATCGGCACCCTGTCCACTTCCGATGTGAAGGCCGCTCTGAGTGCCATTCCCGGCTCCGAGGTCCTCGGCAAGCACGCGGACGAGGTGCCCTACTTCGTGCGCGGTGACTTCGGCTCCACCGGCCAGTCGCTGCGTGGCTTCGCGGCCCGCGACGCGCACGCCCGCGTGGGCGAGGCGCTCAACCGGATTGCTCCCATCTTCCGTCTCCAGGCGGCGGACCTGGTGGTGCTGCGCACCACCGTGGATGAGCAGGGTCACACCCACCTCCGTTATGCCCAGACGAAGAACGGTCTGGAGGTGGTGGGCCAGGAGCTCATCGTCCACGTGGACCAGGACGGCCGCATCTACGCCGCCAACGGCTCGGCCCGCGACGGCGAGAGCGTGTCGGCCCAGGCGCGTCTCTCCCCCGAGGCGGCCACGCAGGCGGCCCTGCGCGCCACCGAGGGCACGGGCCTGTCCGCCGAGGGCGCGAAGCTCGTCTATTACCGCACCGAGGGCGACAACCGCCTGAAGCTGGCCTACGAGGTGGTGGTGGCGGGCGAGGGCGCCGCGCTGCCCATCCGTGACCACGTGTTCGTGAGCGCCCGCGACGGCGCCGTGCTCGGCCGCGCCACCGACATCCACACGGTGCTCAACCGCGCGGTGTACTCGGCCAACAACGGCAGCAGCCTGCCCGGCTCGCTCAAGCGCTCCGAGGGCGGCGCGGCCACCGGTGACACCCACGTGGACATGAACTACGACCACCTGGGCACCACCTACAATTGCTACTCCACCAACTTCGGCCGCAACTCGTACAACAACGCGGGCGCGCAGCTGAAGAGCACGGTGCACTACAGCAGCAGCTACACCAACGCCTTCTGGAACGGCAGCCAGATGGTGTACGGCGACAGCGATGGCGTGCAGTCCGCGCCGCTGGGCAAGTCGCTGGACGTGACGGTGCACGAGCTGACGCACGCGGTGACCAGCTCCGAGTCCAACCTCACCTACGCCAACGAGTCCGGCGCGCTCAACGAGGGCATGAGCGACATCTTCTCCGCCTACTGCGAGAGCTGGACGAAGAGCTGGGCGATGGACTCGGCGGTGTGGATGATCGGCGACGACGTGTGGACGCCGAACACCGCGGGTGACGCCCTGCGCTACATGGGCAACCCGACGCAGGACGGCTCGTCGAAGGACTACTACCCCGAGCGCTACACGGGCGCCTCCGACAACGGCGGCGTGCACTGGAACTCGGGCATCGCCAACCTGGCGTTCAAGCTGCTGTCCACGGGCGGCACGCACCCGCGCTCCAAGACGACCGTGAGCGTGCCGAGCCTCGGCGTGCAGAAGGCCGGTGCCATCTTCTACAAGGCCAACGTGGACCTCTTCACGTCCTCCACCACCTTCGCCCAGGCGAAGACCTACACGGAGCAGGCCGCTGGCACGCTCTACGGCGCAGGCTCGGCTGAGCAGGTCGCTGTGACCAAGACCTGGGAGGCCGTGGGCGTGGGCGGCGGCACCACTCCGCCGCCGAGCTGCTCGTCGCCGGTGGCGCTCACCAACGGTGGGACGGTGTCCAACATCTCCGTGGCCTCGGCTACCTGGAGCTGCACCTACACGCTGAACGTGCCCGCGGGCTCCACCAACCTGAAGTTCGACCTGAGCGGTGGCACGGGTGACGGCGACATGTACGTGAAGTTCGGCGCCGCGCCGACCAGCACCGCGTATGACTGCCGTCCGTACCTCAGCGGTAACACGGAGAGCTGCTCCTTCGCCGCCCCGAGCGCCGGCACCTGGTACGTGAAGATCTACGGCTACACGGCTACCTCGGGCATGAGCCTGAAGGGCGCGTACACGGCGGGCTCGGGTGGTAGCACTCCGCTGTCCGTGAGCAACATCTCGGGTGCTTCTGGTTCGACCCAGTACTGGACCTACAACGCCACGGCGGGCCAGTCGGTGTCCATCACCATCACCCCGAACGCGGCGGGCAGCACGGGCGACGTGGACCTGTACGTGAAGTTCGGCACGCAGCCGACCACCACCTCGTACGACTGCCGTCCCTACAAGAGCGGCAACTCGGAGACGTGCACGCTGACGGCTCCGTCCACGGGCACCTACCACATCATGCTCCGCGGCTACTCCGCGTACGCCGGTGTGGACCTCAAGGCCCAGTGAGGCCCTGACGTAACGCCGAGCTGAAGTGAAGAAGGCCTCCGGGGACACGCGCTCCGGGGGCCTTCGTCTTTTCCGTCAGGGGAGGCTCACCGTGGCGGAGCAGCTCGCGTTGCAGACGGTGCAGCTCGGCACGCCCATGGGGCACGCGGTCTCGGTGACGGTGTTCCCGTCGTCGCACGCCTCGGCGTCCGTGGTGTTGCCGTCGCCGCAGTAGCGGCCCGTGAGGGACAGTGCCGCCGAGCAGGAGGAGTTGCACGTGACGCAATTGGCGGTGCCATAGGGGCACGTGGTCTCGGTGACGGTGTTTCCATCGTCGCAGGCCTCGTTGTCCGTGGCGATGTTGTCACCGCAGTAGCGGCCCGTGAGGTTCAGTCCCGCCGAGCAGGAGGAGTTGCACCGGGCGCACTCGCGGGTGCCATAGGGGCACGAGGTCTCGTTGGCGGTGTTGCCATCGTCACAGAACTCGCCCGCCGCGGTGTTGACCCTGCTGTCGCCGCAGGAGGCGATGGTGCAGTCGGCGTTACAGGTCTTGGAGTTGCCTCCCGTGTCGCACTGCTCGCCCCTCGGGGTGTTGACCCTGCCGTCGCCGCAATAGGCGATGGTGCAGTCGCTGTCACAGGTGGCGGAGGGGGGGCCTCCCGTGTCGCACTGCTCCCCGGGGTCGAGCACGCCGTTGCCGCAGCCCGCGCCCCCCTTGCAGTCGGAGTTGCAGGCGTCGCCGCTCACGGTATTGCCGTCGTCGCAGACCTCGCCCTTGGCCGTGTCCTTGACTCCGTTGCCGCACGTCTCGTTGGACCTGCAGTCGGAGCTGCAGCCGTCGCCGCTCGTGGGGCCGCCATCGTCGCAGACCTCGCCCTTGGCCGTGTCCACGATGCGGTTGCCGCACGTCTCGTTGGACTTGCAGTCGCCGCTGCAGCCGTCACCGCTCTCGGCGTTGCCGTCGTCGCACTGCTCGCCCTTGTTGAAGTCCAGATAGCCGTTGCCGCAGAACTCTGTGGACAGGCAGTCGGCGCTGCAGCCGTCGCCCGAGCGCGTGTTCCTGTCGTCACACACCTCGCCCACGGTCCGGTCCACGATGCCGTTGCCGCACAGCTCGTTGGACAGGCAGTCAGCGCTGCAGCCATCGCCCGAGTGCGTGTTGCCGTCGTCGCACTTCTCACCCCCCGCGAATTCGACGGTGGCGTTGCCGCACACGGACTCTTTCTCCGTGTCGGGCTCACAGCGCCCAGTCTGCTCCACGCAGTGGTAGCCCTCGATACAGCCGCCCCCCGGATTGCAGAGCGTGCCCTCGTAATCCGTCAGCAGCCCGCTACAGCCCGCCAGTACGACGAGACACAACCCCCAACAGCGAAACAGCCAAGCACGCATTTCTTCCTCGAGCGGAGCCAGAGCTAGAAACTCCCCGCCGAGCCCAGGGCGATGCCGCCGGGCTGGGGGACCAGGACCAGAAGGGTCTTCGAGTCGGTAGCGGCGGTTCCAGTGCCGCCCTCCGACAGGTGCAGCAGCACCGTGCCGGTACCGAGCGCCGCCAGCCCCGCTCCCAGCAGCACCGAGCCCACCGTCAGTTGGGTCCCGGCCGTGGCCCGAGCCCCCACGGCCTCGTCAATCGTCATCTCCCGCTTCCGGGCGTTGAAGGAGAGGCTGGACAGGCCCAGGTAGACGCCGGCTCCGGTCATCGCCACCCCGCCGCCCATCAGGGCATAGGAGAGCACCCGGGGGCGCGACATGGAGGTCGCCGTGAGGCCGGGAGTGGAGACGGTGGGTTCCAGCGAGGGGCGACGGGCCTCTGGCCCCTGTCTGGCCTGCTGCGCGGCCAGCTCCCGCTGCACCTCGGCGCGTACCACCTCGAACTCCTTCTCCACCTTGGGCGATACCTTCAGCGGAAGCCGTGCCTCCGGCTTCAACAGCAGACCCGCACGGAAGGCAGCCTTGGCCTGCTCCCAGCGGTTCAGCTCCGAGAGGATGATGCCTTCATGGAAGGAGAGGAGGGCGTCGTCCTCCAGGTCGCGCACGTAGCCCTTGGCGCGCGCGAGCTTCTCCAGGGCCTGTTCGTAATCCAGGCTCTCGTACAGCCGGAGCGCGGCCTGGAGGTACGTCTGCAGTTCGTTGGCTTGCCGGGCGGGGGACTCGGCCCGAGCCACCCGGGGATGGAACACCCCGACGGAGAGGAGGGGGAGGCAGAGGCCCACCTTCCAGATTCGCTGGAATGACATGGGCGCGGACTCTATCCGAAGCGCGCGCCCATCCTGGGAGTGAAGGTGGAAACGACACCGCCGGCAACGGCCAGAGGCTCCCGCGGGGGAGGCGTCAGGTCGTGCCGGCGGCCTCTCAGCCTTGGCTACGTCTTACGGAGGAGGGGCGACTCCGCAGGTGTTGTCGGCCAGGCACACCAGGTCGGGAGCGCAGTCCTCGTTTCGCGTGCACCCGGTGCCGCTCGAGCAGTCGAAGCCAGCGCCACCGCTCATCCCGCTCACGGTGAAGCGGCTGGTGTTGACCGATTCGGTGATGGCCTGGTTGCCGAACGAACCCGCTTGGTTGTTCGTGAGCTGCACGATGTTCGCATTGGCCACCGCTGTGATGTTCAAGGTGAATGCCGAGCCATTGATGGCATCCGTGATGGCCGTGGCCACCTGGCTCGCCGAGAGCGGGTTGCCCGAGAATGTTCGCCACATTCACGCGAACCCGCGCACTGTCGTAGCTCCCATTCTTGTCGAACTCGAAGGTGACGGGCGGGTTGATGCCGTCACTGATCATGAAGGTTTCGCGATCGTTGAGGGAACTGCTGTACGAGCTGGCCTCGTAGGTGAGGGTACCGCTGGCCGCCGAGAGCTGGGACGCCATGCACGTGTTGTTGCAGGTGCCGCAGGCGTTGGTGTTGCCGTCGTCGCACGCCTCGGGGCCGTTGACGACCTTGTCGCCACAGGTGGCGCCCGTGCGGCTCAGGGTGGCGGAGCAGGTGGAGTTGCAGGGGGAGCAGGTGGCCGTGCCGTAGGGGCAGAAGGCCTCGTCGATGGTGTTCCCGTCGTCGCACGTCTCGCCATCGGTGACCTTGGTGTCGCCGCAGTAGTTACCCGTGAGGTTGAGCCTGCCCGTACACGTCTTGTTGCAGGGGGTGCAGCTGGCCGTGCCGTAGGGGCACGAGGTCTCGTCGACCGTGTCGCCCTCGTCACAGACCTCACCATCGCTGACGATGCTGTCGCCGCAGTAGCTGCCCGTGAGGCTCAGGGTGGCGGAGCAGGTGGAGTTGCAGAGGGTGCAGGTGGCCATGCCGTAAGGGCACGCGGACTCGGTGGTGGTGTTGCCGTCGTCGCACGTCTCGCCGTCGGTGACCTTGGTGTCGCCGCAGTAATTGCCCGTGCGGCTCAGGTTGGCGGTGCAGGTGGAGTTGCAGAAGGTGCAGGTGGCCGTGCCGTAGGGGCAGGAGGCCTCGTCGACGGCGTTCCCGTCGTCGCACGTCTCGGCGTTCGTGACCTTGGTGTCGCCGCAGTAGTTGCCTGTGAGGCTCAGGGTGGCGGAGCAGGTGGAGTTGCAGGGGGTGCAGGTGGCCGTGCCGTAGGGGCACGCGGACTCGGTGGTGGTGTTGCCGTCGTCGCACGCCTCGACGTCCGTGACCTTGGTGTCGCCGCAGTAATTGCCCGTGAGGCTGAGGTTCGCCGAGCAGGCCGCGTCGCAAGCGGAGCAGGTGGGCGTGCCGTAGGGACACGCGGACTCGGTGGTGGTGTTGCCGTCATCGCACGTCTCGGCGTTCGTGACCTTGGTGTCGCCGCAGTAGTTGCCCGTCAGGCTCAGGGAGGCCGAGCAGATGGAGTTGCAGGCGGAGCAGGTGGGGGTGCCATAGGGGCACGCGGACTCGGTGGTGGTGTTGCCGTCGTCGCAGGCCTCGATGCGAGCCGGCCCCAGGGTGTTGCGCAGTCCGTCGCCACAGACGTTGGGTTTGCAACTGGTGAGGCAGTCGTCGTCGTTGCCGGCGTTGCCGTCATCGCACTGCTCGCCCGCCGACGTGTTGGTGTGGCTGTCACCGCAGGCGGCCAGCGTGCAGTTGCTGTCGCAGAGCGAGGTCTCCGCGCCACCGGTGTCGCACTGCTCACCCGCCGCCGTGTTGAGGAAGGTATCGCCGCAGGCGGCCGGCGAGCAGTCGGAGTCGCACGTCGTGGAGTTGCCTCCCGTGTCACAGACCTCGCTGTTCAGGGGGTTGGTGAAGCTGTCGCCGCAGTAGGCGATGGTGCAGTTGCTGTCGCAGGTGGCGCTGTTCGTGGGGCCGACATTGTCGCACTGCTCGCCGGCCTTGGAGTTCACGATGCCATCACCGCACTTCTGCACCGTGCAGTTGTTGTTGCAGGTGCTCGTCTCTACCGAGGTGTCGCACTGCTCGACGCGCGGCTCCACGCGGTCGGTCTTCCCATCACCGCAGATGCCGAACACGCACGTGTTGAGGCAGTCGTCCTCGTCGCTGGTGTTGCCGTCGTCGCACTGCTCGCCCTTGGCCGAGTCGACGATGCCATTGCCGCAGCCCTCGCCCGACTTGCAATCGGCGCTGCACGTGTCGCCACTCACGTTGTTGCCGTCGTCGCAGAGCTCCCCGGCGGCGGTGTCCTTGATGCCATTGCCGCACGTCTCGTTGGACTTGCAGTCGACGCTGCACCCATCGCCGCTGACGTTGTTGCCGTCGTCGCAGGCCTCGCCCTTGGCCACGTCCACGTAGCCGTTGCCGCAGATCTCCTCGGAGCGGCAGTCACCGCTGCAGCCGTCACCGCTCTCGTTGTTGCCGTCGTCGCACTTCTCGTTCTTGACCGTGTCCACGTACCTGTTGCCGCAGATCTCGCTCGACAAGCAGTCCGCGCTGCAGCCGTCGCCGCTGGTGTTGTTGGCGTCGTCGCACTTCTCGCCGATGGCCGTGTCCGAGATGCCGTTGCCGCACGCCTCATTGGAGCGGCAGTCCGCGCTGCACCTGTCTCCGTTCTGGGTGTTGCCGTCGTCGCACTTCTCACCCGCGGCGACGTCCACGACGCTGTTGCCGCAGATCTCCGTCGACTTGCAGTCGAGGCTGCAGCCATCGCCATCGACGATGTTGCCGTCGTCGCAGGACTCACCCGCCTGGATGATGCCGTCGCCGCAGTCGGTCTTGAGGCAGACGTCCTGCTTGGTGGCGCACTTCTGGCCCGCGGGGCAGACCAGGCCCGAGGGGCAGAACACGCTGACGGGCTCGAAGCAGGAGGGGAGGGCCAGGAGCGCCAGTACGAGCGTGGCGATGTGGCCGAGGTGGAAGGGGAACTCTCGTCTCATCGGTCACCTCAGAAACGGAAAAGGGCCTGGGCACCGTGCGTCCCGTCACCCAGGAGAGGGGCGATGGTCACCGCCTCCGCCTGCTTCTGGTTGGGGTCGACACGGTAGGGTTGGGGTTGGTTGAGGTAGACGAGCACCGCGCCGGTGATCAGCGCGGCCCCGCCAAGGGCGTATCCGCCAATGGCGACGGTCTGGAAGGCGTTGCCGCGGTTCAGCGTGCTCTGGAGGTCCGGAACCTGCGCGAGCTGGATGCCCCCGCGCTCGTCGATGCCCCTGTCGAAGGCAACCAGGTTGTCGCGAGCCTGCAGGTGGAGCAAGCCGCCGCCGGCGGCCACGGCCACGCCCGCGCCCACCACCAGCCAGGGCGTCGCCGCCGACCATCGCCGCTTGTAATGGATGAGGTCTTCTTCGGTGTACAGCTTCAGGTCGAGCTTCGTCGTCTCGCCGGGGAGGATGGTGCGGCTCATGTCGGCGGGGAGGTAGCCCTCGCGGGTGGCGAGGATGCTGTGCGCGCCGGGACGCACCAGCGCCTCGTGGCGACCGGGGGCCACGAACAGCGTCTTGCCGTCCATCGTCACGATGGCGCCGGGCGAGTCACAGGAGATCTCCACCTGGGCGAGCTGCTTCTCCATGAGCGTCTTGTAGTTGCGGGCGTACTCGAACTTCTCGAGCTCCAGGGGCTCCGGGCCGTAGCGCATCGCCTCCACCAGGTGCTCGTGGACCTCGATGGGTTGGTCGAGGTTCATCAGCGCCAGCGACAGGTTGTAGTGGATGGCGGGGTGGTTCCAGTGCGCGAGCGCCTTGCGGTAGTTCTCGACGGCCTTGAGGAAGATGGACTCCTTCAGGAGGGTATTGCCCGCCTGGAAGAGCGCGTACGCGGCCTCCTGGTCATTCTTCGTGACGTTCCGGGCCCAGGGGCGATTGCCCGCCGGCTCGAGCGTCGTGCCCATCCGTTGTTGAGTGGAGGAGGGCGGGGGCGTGGAGGCGGGCTGCTGAGGGGCGGCCTCCTGGGTGGCGGCTACGGGCTCGGGGTTGGACGCGTCCGTGGAAGGCTGCTTGCCGCGCGGCTTCTTCTTGGAGACGGACTGTTGCGCGGTGCCCGTCCGCTGTTTGGCGCGCGACCGCTGCGCCTCCGCTGGCTCCGCCCACAGCGCCAGCAATGCCATCGTCACGGTGAGGGCGACCCTGGACCTGTTCATCACCATTCTCACGGCTCTTCTCACTTCAGGACCTCGATGACCGGGCTGCCGAGCTGCGACTGCAGGCGGTGGACGCGCTCCTGCTCCCGGCGAAGCAACGCCGCGAGCTCCTGCGCCGCCTTGATGGCCTCTTCCTTCGCGTCGCGCGCCGCGAGCGCGCTCTGCTCGGCGCGCTTCTTGGCCGTCTTCGCGCGAATCTGCGCCTCCTGGGCCCTCTGCAGCGCCGACAGCAGCTCGTCGTTCTTGCGGAGCAGCTCATCATTGGTGAGCGCCACCTGCGCGTTGGCTGCCTCCGCCGCCTGTTGCGCCTTCTGCCGCTCCTGCTCCTTGGCCTGCACCTCTGCGAGGCGCTGCTTGGCCTCCGCCTCGGCACTGCGCGCGGCGGACTCGGCATTGCGCGCGGTGGTCTCGGCCGCGATAGCCACCGCGGCCTGTCGCTCGGCCTCCTGCTGCGCGTTGCTGATGACGACCAGGGCGACCACGGCCGCGATGACCAGCAGTCCCAGGAACACCGTGGCACCGATGAGCAGCGCCCGCCGCAGCCGCTTGCCCTTCTTCGCTTGGGAGAAGACGGCTTCGAGGAAGTCGGCCTGCAATCGCGGCAGCTCGCCTCGGTAACGGCGCTGGAAGCGCTGTGCCTCCTCCACCATCTCGCCGCGCCACAGCAGGTTGTTGTCGAAGTTCTTCGCCTGCCACTGCCGGGCCGCGTTGCGCAGCTGCTCCAGGAAGCCCGCGTCCTCCTGGCCCTCATCGAGCCAGCGGCGCAGCGTGGGCCAGCTATGCAGCGAGCGACTCGTGGACGATTTCCACCGTCGCGCCCGAGGCGCCGCCTCCCGTCTGGACGACGAGCAGGCGCGCCTGGACGAGGTGGTCGATGAGGCGCTGCATCTCCCCCGTGTCCTTCGTCAGCTCGCGCAGCTCGTCCACCGAGACGATGGCGCGCGTGCGCTCGGGCGTCACGAGGCGCAGGAAGATGCGCCCGCACCAGCGTGCGCTCCTGGGTCGTCATGCTCGGCGATCACGCTGTCGGCGTGGCTGGCGAGCGCACCGGCGATGCCGCCGATGGACTGGTAGGCGCTCTCGGTGAGCAGCTTGTGTGCTGGGGTCCCTCAGCTCCCAGAGCTGGGTGGCGGCGAACTGGAGCAGCGGCAGCGCGCCCTGCGTGGCCTCCAGGTGCTCCAGCATGTTGTCGACCATCGCCGGAGTCTCGAAGCGGTAGCCGGCCATCTCCGCCGGCTGCACCAGCGCGTCGCGCAGGCCCTCGCGGTTGGGCGGGGTGAGGAAGTAGAGGCCCTGGCTCAGCTCGGCCATGAAGCGCTCGTCCTCGGGCACCCGGTCCAGGAAGTCGGAGCGGATGGAGAGCACGACGCGGATGGGCGAGGTGGCGTCGTCCGCGATGCCCGAGAGGCACGCGGTGAAGGCCAGGCGCTCCTGCACGTCCGGCACCAGGGTGTAGAGCTCCTCGAACTGGTCGATGAAGAGGAGGATCTTGCGGCGCTCGCGGCGGGCGCGGTTGCGCAGCACGCTGCCCACGTAGCCGGGCTCGGCGTGCAGCCGCTCGACGAGCTTCTGCTGCTCCTGGATGTCCTGCTCGATGGTGGTCGGAGGAGCTCACCAGCGGCGCGACGATGCTGCGCCAGCGCCGCCAGCGGGTTGCGGCCGGGGCGGATGACGAGCGCCTCCCAGGCCGTCGCCGGAGCGCTTGAGCACCGGCACCAGGCCGGCGCGCACGAACGAGGACTTGCCCGTGCCCGAGGGGCCGACCACGCCAAGCAGCGGCCGGTCGCTGGATGCGGTTCACCAGGGCGGCGATTTCGCGGGAGCGGCCGAAGAAGCGATCCGCGTCCGCCTCCTGGAAGGAGCTGAGGCCCGCGTAGGGGCTCTCGTCGATGCGCAGCTCTCGGCGTGTAGCGCCCGGGCAGGAAGGGCTCCAGCGCGCGCAGCAGCGCGCGCGCGTCCGGGAAGCGCTCGTCCTTGCGCTTGAGCAGGCAGCGGTCGACGACGGCGGCCAGCTCCGGCGGCACGTCCGGCAGCCATCGTCGCGCAGGCGCGGCATCGGCTCGTCGAGCATCGCCGTGACCATGAGCTGCGGGCCGCGCAGCGGATCCAACGGGTGCTTCCCGGCGATCATCCGGAACAACATGATGCCCACGGCCCAGATGTCCGTGCGGTGGTCGATGGGCACGCCGATGCCCCACTGCTCCGGGGACATGTACGGCATGGTGCCCATGATGGCGCCGCGGCGGGTGAGGTTGGAGATGTCCTCGCCCGAGCTCCGGCGGCGGAGGGCAGCCGCGGCGCTGGCCATCGGCGCCGAGGGGCGCCTCCTGCTCGTCGCCCTGGAGCACCTTGGCGATGCCGAAGTCGAGCACCTTGATGGTGCCCGACTCGGTCACGAGGATGTTCTCGGGCTTGAGGTCGCGGTGGACGATGCCCTGCTCGTGGGCGCACGCCAGCGCGCGCACCACCGGCACCATCAGCTCCACCGCGCGCGCGGCCGGCAGGCGCTGGCCGGCGATCAGCTTCATCAGCGGCTGGCCCTGTGAGGTACTCCAGCACCATGAAGGGGCTGCCGTGGAACTCGCCGACCTCGTAGATGATGACGATGTTCTCGTGGCTGCAGCGCGCCGTGGCGCGCGCCTCGAGGATGAAGCGCTTGGTGAGCGTCCGCGTCCTTGGTGTGCAGGAACTTGATGGCCACGCGGCGGCCGAGCCGCATGTCGCGCGCCAGGAAGACGGTGCCCATGCCGCCGCTGCCGAGCTGGCGGATGAGCTCGTAGTGCTGGATGCGCGTGCCGGGCTTCAGCTCCTGGCTCTTGCCCGGGCTCGCCGAGTCATCGAAGGTCGGCCACGAGGCGTCCCCGGTGGGGTGCCGGGCCCTCATGGAGGGCGATTCCACCGGCGGCGGGCCGAAGAGTGACTCCACATCGGCGGCTTGTGTCCGATCGTCCAGCTCTTCGGCCATGACTCCTCCCGCTGCCCCTGGGGCTTGGGGTGACCACTTCATGGCACCTGCTTCGTTCTTCTTCATGTCCAGCGACGTCCCCTACGAAGCGTTCACGAACCAGGGGCAATGCGAGGACTCAACGAGAGAAGCCCCGACCACCGGGAATCCCGCGCCATCCTCTGTTCCCCACCCATGAGTGGAATCATACATGGATGGTGGAAATCGGATAGTCGGCGACCTCCCGGACCGGATCACACTCCCAGTACGAGGTGCTTCCCTCCCAGACGCCAGCGGCTCACGCCCGCCAGGCCAGCCCCCCGGGGGGGCGCGGCCAGGCAGGCGGAGCTGCAGGGACGGCTCAACGGCTCTTGAACACGAGGACGCGGTTGTTCTTGTTGTCCGACACCAGCAGATGGGGCCAGGCCAGGAGCACCCCGCCCGGCTGATAGAGGCTGCGCTCGCTCGGGTTGCCACCGATGGTGGTTGGGTCGTGCGTGAGGGCGGAGGTGAAGTCCGGCTGCCCGAGAACGATGTCCGCCCGGCTCCCCTGGGTGGTGGGGAACTGGTTCCACACCAGCACCCGGTTGTTCTGGTTGTCCGCCACGAGGAGTTGGAGACCGGTGGAGGTGACGGTGGTGGGTGCATTCAGCCCCGTCGCGGTGGTGGCGGCGGCGCTCGAGGTGAAGGACGCCTGGCCCAGGACCACGTCCGCGGGCTGCCCATTCCGGGTGGGGAACTGGTTCCAGATGAGCACCCGGTTGTTGAAGCTGTCGGCCACCACGAGGCGGTGTCCGTCCGTCCAGACCCCGGTAGGGTTCCAGAGCGTGGAGGCGGATCGGAGCGCTGTCCGGCACGACGATCGCCGTTCGCATCGTTCTCGGCACAGGTGGTGAATGTGCTCTGCCCGAGGACGAGATCCGCCGGCGCCTCGTCCGTGGCGGGGATGGTGTTCCACACCAGGACACGGCTGCTGCCGCTGTCCGCGACAATCAGCTTTCCGTGGCCGATGAAGACGTCCTCCGGGTAGTTGAGCGATTTCTGGTCGCACTGGGGGATGTTGGTGTTGAAGTCCGGCTGCCCGACGACCCGCGCCGGCCTGGCGTCGGTGCTCGTGGGGGCGGTGGTGTGGAGGAGGACGCGGCTATTGCCCGTGTCCGCCAGCGCCAGCAGGGTGCCGTCGCTGGAGAGGCCCGCCGGGGTGTCGAGGCCGGCCTGCCCGCCGCCGTAGTTGGTGCTCGAGAAGTTCGGTTGACCGAGGACGAAGTCCGCGCTCGCGTCATCCGCCGAGGGGACTCCGATGAACCCGAGGATGCGGTTGGAGTTCTGGTCCGAGATGTAGAGCCGGCCATTCGCGAGCGCCGGATTGCCCCAGGGACCGTTCAGGGTGTTGCGGCCCAGGGCGCCGCCCTGGTTCGGAACACTGGTGTTGAAGTCGACCTGTCCGATGACCACCCCGGCGGCCTGGGTGCTCACGAGCTCAAACCAGTCATGGCACTGGACCGAGATGCCCTCCACGTTGCCGGCCACCGTCCCGCTTCCGTTCGACACGGTGCAGCGCTGGCCCTGGGGCAAGGTGGTCACGCTCACCGAGTACGCGCCGCCCTTGGGGCGCTTGGTCGTGAAGGTGAAGCGGCCTGCCTGGGTGACCTGGAGGACCTCGCCCCCGTCGAGGCCCAGCGCGAGCGTCCCGCGCAGGCCCTCCACCGTGCCCCCGAGCGTGTACGTCTTCGGCGCACAGCGCACCTGGACGGAGCTGATGTCCGCCCCGGCCACCTTGCCCGTCCCGCCCTCCACGGAGCAGTCCTGCTCCTGGGGCTGGGCGGTCACCGCCACCGTGAAGTCGCTCTTGTCCGCGAGCTGCGTCTCGAACGAGAACGGCCCGTCGGCATTCCGGGGGAGACTCTCCTGCCCGTTGAGCTGGAGGGTGAGGTTGCCGGCGAGGCCGGTGACAGTTCCCCCTACGCGGAACTCCGCTGGCTCATCCTTGCCACACGAGGCCGCCAGGGCGGCCAGACCCACGAGTCCAAGACGTCCAATGCGCATGGGAGAGGGTTATGGCACGCGCGGGAGTGCAGGAAAAGCGAGCGGGCGGGGGCTCAGGGCATGTCCTGGCCGCGCGTCTTCCACCAGTTCTCGCCGTAGCTGATGCACAGCTGCTCGCCCGCCTCGATGTCGCGCGTGGCGTAGAAGGTGAACACGTCCCTCGTCCCCTTCCCGGTCTGGAAGCCCCGGTAATAGGACACGTTGTTCTCCTGCGAGTGGTTGTAGATCATCCCGAACCCCATCACGATCGCCACCCACTCTCCGCCCCGATCCTCCTCGTGCGGGCCCCACTCGATGTTGAACACGTAGTCCGAGACATCCGAGTTGCGCACCGCGCGGAAGGGCACCTTGAGATAGTGGCACTCCTCGATGATGGTCCCCTCGGGAATGGGCTGGTCCGTGAAGACCCCATAGCCCCACTCGCACGGGCGGACCTTCAGCCCCGGGTGCACGAAGAGCGCTTCGTCTGAAAGCATCCCCGCGACCTACCACGAACCAGGGTCGGAGACCTCCCGGTCTGCATCCTTCATCCTACACTCAAAATTATTCCCGGTATTCAGTCTATGTCATAAGTTCAAGTGTAGGCTGATAAGAATGCCTTTCCGGTGTGCCGGGATAGACCCGGCTCACGGAATCCCCCCGAAGAAGCATCCAGCGCCGAGGAGAAGCGTATGAAGAAGTTTGGTCCAGTCGTCGTGTGGCTCGCGTGTGCCGCCCCCGCGTTCGCGCAGGCCCCCCAGCAGGAGAAGAAGGTGTGGATCACCATCGGTACGGACGCGCTGCCGAGCCGGTGCGCGAGGCCTTCAAGGCGCAGGGGCTGACGCTGCCGGCCCCGCTGCGCGAGAAGGGCGGCGTGGCGGCGCTGCGCTGCCCCGAGTCGCAGGTCGACAAGCTCGCCGGGCGTGATGCACGCAAGCTCAACCGGTGCGCGGGCTTCATCGCCCATGACTCGGAGGCGCAGGCCCTGGCGGAGGTGGACGCGCGCCGCCGCCTCCCTGGCGCCGGCGCCCTGCGCTCATCAACTACAACATCAACAACGGCCCGTCCGTCAACGCGATGCTGGGTGGGGTGCAGGAGCTCAACATCCGCAACACCATCAACTCGCTGTCCACCAACTAGACGACGCGCCACTACAACATGCAGTCGGGCGCGGACGCGGCCACCTGGCTGAAGAACCAGTGGACGACGCATCGCCAACGGGCGCACGGACGTCTCGGTGGCAGCTCTTCACGCACACCTGGCTGCAGCCGTCCGTCATCGCCACCATCACCGGCACCACGCTGCCCAACGAGGTGGTGGTGCATCGGCGGCCACCTGGACTCCATCAACCAGAGCAGCCCCACGCGGCGCCGCGCCGGGCGCGGATGACGACGCCTCGGGCGTGGCCTCGCGTCACCGAGGCCTTCCGCGTGGCCATGGCCAATGGCTACCAGCCGGCGCGCACGGTGAAGTTCATGGCCTACGCCGGCGAGGAGGTGGGCCTGTACGGCTCGACCGCCATCGCCACCTCGTACAAGAACAACGCGGTGAACGTGGTGGGCGTGCTCCAGCTGGACATGACCAACTACAAGGGCTCCAGCTACGACTTCGGCATGGTGACGGACAACACCAACGCCACGCTGAACAGCTTCACCACCAGCCTCATCTCCACGTACCTGCCGGGGCTGACGTGGACCAACATCACCTGCGGCTACGGCTGCTCGGACCACGCCTCGTGGAACAGCGCGGGCTACCCGGCCACGATGCCCTTCGAGGCGACGATGAGCACGGACAACCCGCAGATCCACACCTCGGGCGACACCCTGACCTATGCCGGCGGCACCGCGAACAACTCGGTGAAGTTCGCCAAGCTCGCCGTGGCCTTCCTGGGCGAGGTGGCCAAGGGCGCGACGACGGGCAACACCCCGCCGCCGACGGACGGTGGTGGCACGCCGCCCCCGGCGTGCACGCCGGTCGACGCTCTCCAACGGCGTGACGGTGACCGGCGTCGCCGTGGACGCGGGCGCGTGGAGCTGCAACTACACCCTGGCGGTGCCCGCGGGCGCCAGCAACCTGACGTTCAACCTGAGCGGCGGCACGGGTGACGCGGACATGTACGTGAAGTTCGGCGCCGAGCCGACCAGCTCCTCCTACGACTGCCGTCCGTACGCGTCCGGCAACACGGAGACCTGCACCTTCGCCACCCCGAGCGTCGGCACCTACTACGTGAAGCTCAACGGCTACTCGGCCGCCTCGGGCATGAGCCTGAAGGGCTCGTACACCACCGGCGGTGGTGGTGGCGGCAGCGTCGCTGACCAACGGCGTGGAGTCGGCCCAGTACTCGGGCGCCGCGAGCTCGTGACCTGCTACACGCTGGACGTGCCGAGCGGGAAGACCTCGGTGGTCTTCAACCAGACGGGCAAGACGGGCACCACGGGCGACGCGGACCTGTACGTCAAGTACAAGGCTCGCTCCGACGACCAGCAGCTACAACTGCCGCCCGTACCTCTCCGGCAGCACCGAGACCTGCACCATCAGCAGCCCGAGCGCGCGGGCACCTGGTACGCCTGCTCGCGCGGCTACAGCGCGTACACCAACGTGACGATGAAGGGCACCTACTAGCCTCGCGCTGAAGCAGCCCTGAAGTCCGGACGCCCGGGAGCCCCATGGCCCCCGGGCGTCTTCGTTTTCGCGGCGCCGGGGGATGCCCGCCCGCGGAGCTTCGGAGCGCGGGAGTGGCAGCCCTCGGCGGGGCCCCCTCCCGTCACGTGAGGACTACTGGCGCGCGTCCATCTCCGAGGTCGGGATGGGGAAGCGCTCGTGGACGGGTGAACTCCGTCCGACGGATCCTCCCGGCGCAGCTCGCTCCAGCTTGACCGTAGCGGCGCATGTCGATCCACCGGTGCCCGCCCTCGAAGAGCAGCGAGTAGCGGCGCTGCTTGAGCAGCTCGTCCTCGAAGAGCTTGCCGCTCCAGGTCTTCCGGCAGCGCGGCCAGCTTGCCCGAGCGGTCCGGATGACGTTGAGGTCATCCAGGGCGGCCTGGGAGTTGCCCAGCCCGATGTGGGCCTCGGCGCGCAGGAGGATGAGCTCCTCGTTGCGGATGATGGGCAGCGGCGCGTTCTGATTCTCCGTGTCGTACTGGGCGAAGATGAGGTTGAACTCCTGTCTTGGAGCCCGTGCAGGTCGCCCTTCTTCGTCGTCGTCTTCACCTTGCGGACCACCCGGTCATCCAGGAGCGTCTCGTGAGCCCGCCTGCTTCTCCGCGTCGTCGACGAGGGCCGGGTTCGCGAAGATGTTGGGGTCGTTGAGCTCGTTCTGTCACGTCACCCGAGCCGGCGCTGAAGGCGTGGTACACGCCCCGGTCGAGCGAGCGCGGTGGTCGTCGATGAAGGACTCGCCCAGGTCGGTCAGCGCCTGGTTCCAGTCCTTGCGGTACACGTCCACCCGCGCCTTGACGGCGCGGTTGAAGCTTGATGAAGGTTTCACGGACATGGGCGGCTTCTTGGTGCTGGGGTCGTCGAACTCGACGAAGCCGCTGCTGAGCGGGAACGGGAAGCTGTCCCCGCCGGCCTCCAGGTGCGCCTTGCCCTCGTCGAGCAGCGTGGCGATGTGGGCGAGCACCTCCTCCTTGCCCTCGATGGGGGCCAGCTCGCCGCCGAGCGGGCGGTTGACGTCGATGGGCGCGCCGTTCGTCGTCCCGGGTGTTGATGACGACCAGGAAGTCCAGCGCCTGGAGCGTCTTGGCGTAAGCCCCGGATGGCCTGCCTTCTCGGCCTCGCTCACGCCCGTCACCTTGTCCAACGCGTTGAGCAGGGTGTTGGCGTTGCGGATGTTGACGTAGGGGTTGGTCCAGAAGTTGCCGCCGAAGGCGGGGCTGCCGGGTCCAGCCCGGGCCCGGCAGCATCTCGCTGATGTAGCGGGGGTCCGCCGACGTCCAGCACGTACGACTCGCGGCCGAGCACGCCCAGCATGCGACACGTACCCGTTCTGGGTGGCGCGTGCCCGCGCGGTGCCCGATGAGCAGGCCGGTGGCCGCGTCGAGGACGGCCGTGCGCGTCGGGGTCTGTCCTCGAGCGACTCGACGCTCGGGTTGTTCAGGTCCGGCACCGTCAGGTCGCCGCACCCGCCGAGCCCCACGGTGGCGCACAGCGCCAGGACCACCTTCGTCATCTTCTTCATGTTGCGGATCTTCATGGTCCTTAGAACCCCACGTCGAGAGACGTCCAGAAGCTGCGGCTGGGCGGGAAGGGGGCCACGTCGATGTTGCGAGCGATGGCCTGGTTGCCGAAGTTGCTCACCTCGGGATCCAGCCCCGAGTAGTTGGTGAAGGTGAGCAGGTTGCGGCCGCTGACGCTGAGGCGGGCCGTCTTCACCATGGGGAGGCGCGACACGCAGCGACTGCGGGCAGGTTGTAGGTGAACGTCACCTCGCGCACCTTGAGGAACGTAGCCGTCCTCCACGTACACGGCGGCGTTCGGTCTGCCCAGTCGCTTCTGGCGCTGCTGGCCCCGGTCGTCTCGTAGTCCACCGAGTTCTGGTGCAGTCGTAGAGGAAGCGGGTCAGGTTGATGATGTCGCTGCCCTGCTGCCAGTCGAGCAGGAAGGACAGGCTGAAGTCGCCGTACTTGAGCGTGTTGGCGAAGCCCATGCGGAAGTCCGGCTCGGTGTCGCCAATCTTCTTCACGTCGCAGCGGTGCCGTCCGCCGTGGGCGCGTTGCCGACGATCTGCGTGGCGCTGGCGCCCTCCTCGATGCGGAAGGCGCCCAGGCTGGTGCCGAAGCCGCCGGTGTCGAAGGCGGGCACGGGCAGTCGCGTGATGAGGCTGCGGTTGAGCGGCGAAGGTGGTGGTGGACACCCACTCGAACTCGCCGTTGCGCACCGGGGTGACCTGGAGCATCGCCTCCACGCCGCGGTTGCGCAGCTCGCCGCCGTTGAAGAACTGGGTGGTGTAGCCGGTGGAGGCGGGCAGGGTGCGCTGCAGCAGCAGGTCGGTGATGGTGCGCTGGTAGACGGTGAGCTCCACCACGGCGTTGCCGTCGAAGAGGAGCGCGTCCACGCCGGCCTCGATCTCCTGCTGGCGCTCGGGGCGGATGTCCTTGTCGCCCGCGACGCCGGTGCCGACGATGCCGGGCTTGCCCTCGATGTTGTTGGTGGCGCTCAGGGCGGTGAACTTCATGCCGTAGAGCGGCTGGTTGCCCGTCTCGCCGTAGGCCAGACGCACCTTGAGCTCGTTCACCGCGGGGTGGAACGAGGGCAGGCGGTAGGCGGTGGCCAGCTTGGGGTAGAAGAAGAGCGCGTTGGCATCACCGTTGTTGCTGCTCTGCTCGCCGCGCAGGGCGCCCACCAGGGTGAGGCGCTCGTCCAGCAGCAGCGCCTCCTCCTGGACGTAGAAGCCGCGGTCGCGCACGAGCTGCCGGTTCTGGCGCACGCCCAGCTGCGTGCCCGAGCTCACGTTGGGCTGATCGGCGATCTGGCCCGGCGCTCTTGACGTAGAGCGAGTCCAGGTTGCGCTGCTCGTACTGGAAGCCGGCCGAGGTGGTGGCGCTCAGGCCGCCGCCCGCGGGCCGGTAGGCATGCACCAGGTTGACGCCGGTGTTGAGGTTGAGCACCTCGGCGGAGGTGAGGAGCGAGGTGCCCGGCAGCTTGTCGAGCACCGTCTCGAAGTTGAGCGCGCCCGGCAGGACCACATCGTTCTTCTGCTGGAAGCGGTCCACCCCGAGGTTGGCGAGCACCTTGAAGCTCTGCGTGTCGCTCTTGTACGCGTTCCACACCGCGTCGGCCGAGCCCATCAGGCGCCAGACGTCCTCGTCGTTGCGCATCAGCGCCGCGGTCTGCAGCGGGTTGGCCCGGCTGTCGACGAAGGGGTTGCTGGGGAAGGTGCCGTCGCTGTTGGACCGCAGGTCCATGAAGTCCGGCGTGGCGTTGAGCACCTGGTAGTAGGTGATGTTGGTGTTGTCGTTGTTGGTGAGGCCGCGCCGGGCATTGGTGTGGATGAGGTTGGCGGAGGCGTTCACCTCGACGGACTCACCCAGCTTCTGCCCCAGGTTGAGGCGGAAGGACTGCTTCTCGTAGCCGGTGTTCTGGATGATGCCCGCGTCGTCCTTCACCATGGCGGAGGCGAAGTAGCGGGTGTCCCCGGCCATGCCGCTCACGCTGGCGAGCGTCTCGTAGGACAGGTCCTTGCGGCCGGCCAGCATCTCCTCCTGATCGAAGACGCGCCCGGGCTGGTAGTACTGGGACGCGAGCTCCTCGCCGTAGCGCTCCGAGGCCTCCTCGTAGGTCTCGAACTTGCGAGCCCCCACCTTGTTGGCGAGCGAGTACATGCCCACGCGCTGGGTGATGTCCACCCGGGGGCCGGAGCCGGCCTTGCCGCGCTTGGTGGTGATGATGACCACGCCGTTGCTGGCCTTGGAGCCGTAGATGGCCGCCGCGGACGCGCCCTTGAGGACCTCGATGCTCTCGATGTCGTTGGGATTGAGGTCCGCGATGCGGTTGACCTGGTTGTCCTGGGTGGCCGAGGGGTTGGAGCCGCGCACCGACTCGGTCACCTGGTAGACGCCCGAGGCGATGGCCACGTCGCTGATGATGACGCCGTCGACGACGTACAGCGGCGCGGACGAGCCGTTGATGGTGGAGACGCCGCGCAGCTTGAGCTGGATGCCGCCACCCGGAGCGCCCGAGTTGCTCTGGATGTTGGCGCCGGCCACCTTGCCCTGGAGCGCCTGGTCCACCGTGGCGGCGGGCGCGCGGTTGAGCTCCTCGGCGTTCACGGACGCCACCGAGTTGGTCATGTGCTTGCGGGCCAGCTCACTGGCGCGGCCCACCACCACCATCTCCTCGACGAAGGTGGCGTCCAGCGACACCTCCACCGTGTTGCGCGTGGCCCCGACGGTGACCTCGCGGTCCTTGTGGTCCTGGCTGGAGAAGAGCAGCGTCACCGGGCCCTTGGGAACCTCAAGGCTGAAGGTGCCGTCCAGCTCCGTCTCCGTGCCCTTGGTGGTGCCCTTGATGATGACGCGCGTGAGCGGCAGGCCGTCATTCGTCAGCGCGTCCAGCACCTTGCCGGTGATCGTCCGGCCCGTGCTCTGGGGCGGCGTCATCGCCACCGGATTGGTGGGGTTGGGCACCTGCGGTACAGCGGCGGGCTGTGGCGCGGCGGGCTGCTGCGCCACGGGGGCCTCTTCCTGCGCCCGAGCCTCGATGGAAAGGAGTGCGAGTGCGCACCCCGAAAGCAACGCCTGTTTCAGCGTCATTCGCTCTTCACCTCTTATGACGGATGGAGCGGCCCCCCCTGTAACAGGGCTGCCGTTGGGGACTGATCGTCTGTGGGGAGGGGGACTACAGTCAACTTCGCTAATCGGACGCAAAACGGTGTATGCTGAGAGCATTCTTCCGGTGGCGTGGCAATTTTCGCGCGGCACTCGCTCTGCCCGGGAGTTGCCGCTCGCCCTGACGGGGTTGGCAGGGCGGGCGAGGGCTCGGGCGAGAGACGTGCCGCGAGCCTCCCGTGGCGGCCGGAGGAGCTTCCCGAGGGGACGGGATGGGTTGGCGCCTCGACAAGGCGCTCCATCTTCCTCCTGTCACGCTTTCGACAGGAGAGGACCATGAACAGGAGCTCGTGGTGGTTGTCCGCCGGGGTGGCCGCGCTGCTACTCACCGCCGGCTGCAAGCAGCAGGGACAACAGCAGCAGGAGCAGGGGGATGCGCGCGCCCAGGTGGATGCGGCGCAGGAGCGCTCCGAGCAGGCGCTGGAGCAGGCCAAGGAGGCCCAGGCGAAGGCGAGCGAGGAGCAGGAGCAGGTGGCCGGCGCACGCCAGGACGTCGAGGAGTCCCGCCAGGAGCTCCAGGAGGCGGAGGCCAAGGCGCAGCAGGAGTCCCAGGAGGCCCAGCGCACCCAGCAGCAGGCCAGCAGCCAGTCCCAGCAGGCCCAGGCGGAGGCCCAGCAGTCCCAGCAGCAGGCGCTCGAGGCGCAACGCGAGCAGCAGCAGCAGGCGGCGCAGGCCCAGCAGCAGGCCGCCGAGCAGCAGCAGCAGGCCGCCCAGGGCCAGCAGCAGGCCGCCCAGGCCCAGCCTCAGCAGCAGCAGCTGGTGACGGGCCGGGTGGTGAGCGCGAGCCCGGATGAGCTGCTGCTGAGCAGCGCGGGCGCCCCGGGGCAGCCGCAGATCCGCCTGCAGCTCAACGAGCAGACCCAGGTGCTGGTGAATGGGCAGCAGGGCTCGGTGGCGGACATCTCGGAGGGCAACCAGGTGCGCGCCTCGTACCAGGACGTGGGCGGCGAGCCGACGGCGGTGCGCGTGGACGTGACGAGCAGCGGCCAGGGCGCGAGCGGCGGCCAGCAGGGGGGGCAGCTCCAGCAGCCGTCACCGCAGCAGTAGCGACGCCGCGCTCAGCCGCGGAGCCCGCACGGGCCCTGGCACCTCCGAGGTGCCGGGGCCCGTGCTTTTTTGAACAGATGGAGGCCTGTCCGGGAGTCGAACCCGGCAACAGACGGTTTTGCGGACCGCCGCCGCCCCGGGCGGAACGGGCCTCGAGGAGCGCCCGAGATGTCCCTCGAACCGCTCGGGAAGAAGAGACGCCGCCAGAGGGAAGACCTGACGCGCCCGCTCCGCTCGCACACGCGCCCGTGTCTGGCCATGTCAGATGGAAGGTTTTACCGGCAGTGCAAAAGACAAAACTGGCATTGTTGCCCGAGTGAAAGGTTGCAATTCAAGTGGGATTCTTAGAAACTTGATTTCCAGCACCGGCGGAATATGCCGATTGGGAGGGGAATCATGCCGCTGAGCCATTTTCGGATTGGGATGTCGCTGGTACTGGGCCTGGTCTCGCTGACGCCGGCTCTCGCGGACAGTCCGAAGAAGGCGGAGTGGACGGTGGCGGGGCAGAACCTGCACAACACGCGCTCCCAGGACGCGGAGCACACGCTGCGCCCGCAGAACGTGGCGGGCCTGACGACGAAGTGGGTCTTCTCGGCGGCGGGCGACATCTCGGCCACTCCGGCGGTGGCCTCCGGCGCCGTCTACGTGCCCGACTGGGGCGGCCGCCTGTGGAAGCTGGATGAGCAGACGGGGCAGGTGGTGTGGTCCCGCGACATCTCCGAGTACACGGGCGTGCCCGGTTCCCTCTCGCGTACGACTCCGGCGGTGGTGGGGGAGCGGCTCATCATCGGCCTGCAGAACGACGGCCTGATGGTGGCGGTGGACAAGAACACCGGTGACCTGCTCTGGAAGACCCAGGTGGACCCGCACCCGGCGGCCATCATCACCCAGTCGCCCATCGTCCACGGCGACCGCGTCTACGTGGGCGTCTCCTCCGCGGAGGAGGGCTTTGCCACCATCCCCGGCTATGTCTGCTGCACCTTCCGCGGCAGCGTGGTGTCCCTGGACCTCGAGACCGGCGCGCTGCTGTGGCAGGCGTACATGGTGCCCGAGGGCTACAGCGGGGGCGCCGTGTGGAGCAACACCCTGGTGGTGGATGCCAGGCGCAACAGCCTCTACGTCACCACCGGCAACAACTACGAGGTCCCCGAGGAGGTGTCCGAGTGCGCGGCCTCCGTGCCCCTCGAGGAGGCCGACGGCTGCATGGCCCCCGACAACTACATCGATGCGTTCGTGGCGCTGGACCTGAGCACGGGCGCCATCAAGTGGGGGCGGCGCCTGGCGGGCTTCGACGCCTGGACGTATGCCTGCATGATTCACGTGGGCTGGTGCCCGGAGCCCCAGGGCGAGGACTTCGACTTCGGCCAGGGCGCCATGCTCTTCACCGTCGAGGGCAAGGGCGGGCGGCGCGAGCTGCTCGGGGCCGGGCAGAAGAGCGGCATCTTCTGGGCGCTGGACCCGGACACCGGCGCCATCGTCTGGAGCCGGCAGGTGGGCCCGGGTGGGGCGCTGGGCGGGATGATGTGGGGCTCGGCCACCGACGGCAAGCGCATCTACGTGGCCAACACCAACGGCGCCTTCCAGGCCCACACCCTCGTGTCGGGTGAGGAGATTGCCTGGGGCTCCTGGAGCGCGCTGGATGCGGAGACGGGGGAGATCCTCTGGCAGACGGGCGACCCGGCGCACTCCAGGGGGTCGGGGGCGGTGACGGTGGCCAACGGCGTCGTCTACGCCGGCTCGATGGGTGCGCAGGGCCGCATGTACGCCATGGACGCGCGGACGGGGGAGATCCTCTGGGACTTCACGTCCGGGGGGGCGGTCAACTCCGGGGCCGCCGTGGTGAACGGCACCGTGTACTGGGGCAACGGCTACGAGCGCGGCGGCGTGACGCCGGGCCGCAAGCTCTTCGCCTTCTCCCTGGAGTAGGTGCCGCCGGGGCCGCCGCGTCCCAGGCGGGTCTGCCTGCTTGTGGAGAGCCGGCAGACTGGCCGAGACTCGGGGACACCCATGCCCGCCAGCGACGAACGCCGTCTGCAGGCCCTCATCCTCGCGCCCGTCCGGCGCGTGCAGCGGCGCCTCAATGCCGTCGTCTGGGCCGAGGCCGGTGTGGCCCCCGTGTGGGCCGCCGCCACCGGCTGCGTGCTGGCCCGGCTGTTGTCGAGGGAGCTCGCCCCCTGGCTGCTGCCGGTGCCGCTGCTCGCCGCGGGCGCCTGGTGGCTCCTCCGGGCCCGCGCCCGTCACGTCTCCCTGACGCAGGCGGCGGTGCTGGCGGACCGCTCGGCCGGCGCCGGCGGGCTGCTGCTCACCCGCCTGGAGCGGCCCGTGGGCGAGTGGGAGCTGCTCCGCCAACCAGTACGCCCGCGCGGTGACGCCGCCCCCGGTGCCGTGGCGACGCCCGGCCGGGGCCTTGCTCGCCGCGCTCGCCTTCCTCGTGGTGGGCTTCCTCCTGCCGCTGCCCGCCCGGAAGTCGCGCCCGGCCACCGCGGCCGCCGCGGCGAAGGTGGCCGCCGTGCAGGCCATGGCCGAGGCGCTCGCCCGCGAGGAGCCGCTGGGCTCTCCCGTCGAGGAGGAATTGCGCCGGCTCGCCGAGGAGGTCGCCGAGGGACGCTTCGACGCCGCCGACTGGGAGGCCGCCGACGGCCTGGAGAAGTCGCTCGAGGCCCGCGCCGCCCGGGCCGCCGCCGAGCTGGCCACCGCGTCCGAGGCCGCGCGCGAGCTGGAGGAGTCGCTGGACGCCGCCTCCGGTGCCGAGGCCGCCGCCCGGGAGCGCGAGGCCCTCGAGCGCGCGCTGATGGCGCTCGGGCACGACGAGGCGACTCGCTCCCAGGAGGGCAACGAGGGCTCCTCCCCCTCCGGCAACGGGAGCGGGGGCGCTGGCGCGGGGGATGGGGGCACCGGCCTGGCGCAGGCGAAGCGGGGCTCGGGGGGCACGCCGGGCTCGCGCGACGAGGTGGCCAACCTGCGGGAGACGCTCGAGCGGCGCCAGCGGGAGCTGGAGCGGCGCTTCGGGCAGGGCGCCGGGCGCAACGGCACGCGGCCTGGAACGGGGCAGGGCGAGGGGGAGGGACAGGGCCAGCGGGGCGGCCACGCGAGCCGACGGGGTGGGCAAGGGCGCCGGAGCGGGGCGGGGCGGGGAGAGCCAGCCGCTCGTCTTCGGCGAGGAGGCGGAGATGGACCCGGAGCGGCTCGCCTTCAAGCCGCTGCCCCAGGGACAGGGCGGTGAGGCGCAGGGGCTGTGGGGCCTGCGCTCCGCGGACCCGGAGCAGCGCGAGGGCGGGAGGCGGCGGGGGGGGCAAGGGGACGAGCGCCCAGGGCGGCGCGGAGGCGGGACACGTGTCCGGCGCCGCTGCTGCCCCGCAACCGGGATTTGGTGAAGCGGTATTTCGGGGGGGAACCCTAGGAGAGGAGTCGGCCGTGTCGGAACTGTTGAGCCCCGCCGAGGTGCAGGGCGCGGCGGAGAGGGTGGCGCAGCTCCAGAAGGGGCTGAACCAGGTGCTGCTCGACCAGACGCAGGTGGTGGAGCAGGTGGTGGCGGCGGTGCTCGCGCGCGGCCACCTCCTGCTCGAGGGCCTGCCGGGCCTCGGCAAGACGGAGCTGTGCAAGGCGCTCGCGCGGCTGCTCGGGCTGCCCTTCCGCCGCATCCAGTTCACCCCGGACCTGCTGCCCGGCGACATCACCGGCACCTACGTGCTCGAGGGCGAGGGCCGCCGCGACTTCGTCTTCCGCGAGGGCCCCCTCTTCGCCAACGTGGTGCTCGCGGACGAAATCAACCGCGCCAGCCCCAAGACGCAGTCCGCGCTGCTGGAGGCCATGCAGGAGCGCAGCGTCACCGTGCTCGGCCAGACGCGCCCGCTGCCCGAGCCCTTCTTCGTGCTCGCCACCCAGAACCCCATCGAGCTGGAGGGCACCTACCCGCTGCCCGAGGCGCAGCTCGACCGCTTCCTCTTCCGCGTCCAGGTGCCGCCCGTGGGCGCGAAGACGCTCACCACGCTCCTCACCACGCGCGTGCGCGGCGACGCCGCCGGTGCTGCCGCCGGTGACGGACGCCGAGGGCCTCGCCTCCCTCTTCGCCGCGGTGGACCGCGTGCACCTGCCCGTGCCGGTGGCGGACTTCATCGGCCGGCTGGTGGAGGCGAGCGACCCGCGCGGCCCGGGCGCGCCGGAGCCGGTGCGCCGCTTCGTGCGCTACGGGGCCAGCCCCCGCGCGGCGCTGGCGCTGGCCGTCGGCCGGACGGGCGCTCGCGCTGATGCGGGGCAAGCCCAACGTCGGCTTCGACGAGGTGGTGGCCGCCGCGCCCGCCGTCCTCAACCACCGGCTGGTGCTCGCCTACGAGGCCTCGCTGGAGAAGGTGGGCTCGGGGGACGTGGTGCGCACCCTGCTCCAGGCCGTCCCCGAGGTGCCCCGTGCGTGAGCGCCTCGCCGCCGCGCTCCTCGCGCTCCTGCTGTGCGCGAGCCCCGCGTGGGCGGAGCCCCCCGTGCCCGCTCCGCCTCCCGCCGTGCCCGCCCAGGCCGAGGCCGTGGACGAGACGGCCGTGGAGGACGAGGAGGGCGCCGAGAAGGAGGAGCCGTGGGTGCCGGGCTACCAGGAGGTGCGGGGCCAGCCCGTGAGCCTCTCCGAGGGGGACCTGAAGGCCACGCTGACCAACGGCGTGCTGCGCCCCTCGCGCGGCTACATCCCGCTGGAGGTGATGCTCCACAACCCGGGCCCCACCCCGCGCCTCGTGCGCATCGGCTTCGAGTCCAGTGGGATGGGGCGCTCCGCGGCCACCTCGCGTGACGTGGAGGTGGGCCCGCGCCAGCGGCTCGTCGCGTGGCTGCCCGTCCCCATCTCCGCGCGCGGCGGCAGGGTGCGCCTGCAGAGCCCCGGGGCCGACTTCCGGGCCTTCAACTTCTACTCGGTGGACAACACGGGCGCGGCGGTGCTGGTGCTGGGCTCGGAGCGGGCCTTCCAGTCGGGCACCGGCCTGCCCCGCGTGGAGAAGGAGCCGAAGCTGTCGGTCCGCTTCGTCGCCCCGGAGGACGCACCGCGCGAGCTCGCCGCCTACGTGGGCCACGCCATGGTGGTGGTGGCTGGCGACGTCACCGCCGCTCCCGGCGGATGCCTGGAGCGCGCTCGAGTCCTACGCCGCCACCGGAGGCCACCTGGTCCTCCTCCGCCCGCCGCGCGACGTGGCCACGCGCCTGCCGCTGCTCACCAGCTACCGCCCCGGGGCAGCTCCCCTACGGCTTCGGCCAGGTGCGGCTGTGCGCGAAGGCGGAGGAGTGCGGCGAGGGGCTGCTCGCCGACGTGAGCACGCTGGAGCCCGCCACGGGGCCACGTGGGACTCGTCGCGCCCGCCGGGCCGGCCGCCGAGCTGGCAGCGGGGCGGCGCGCCAGGTGCTGAACAACGGCGAGCAGCCGCTGCTGCCCGGAGTCCAGGCGCCGGTGGGCCGCTTCCTGCTCCTCATCACCCTCTTCGTGCTGGCGGTGGGGCCCGGGCGGCCTCGTCCTGGCCCGGCGCAAGGGGCCGGTGGCGCTGCTCATCGCGGTGCCCTCGGTGGCGCTCGTCACGTGCCTGGCCATCGTCGGCTGGTCGGTGCTGGTGGAGGGCTTCTCCGTCCATGCCTCCCGCTACAGCCTCACCTGGCTGGACAGGGAGCGGGACCGGGCGGTGACGGTGGGCCTCGGCGGCTACTACGCCAACCTGGAGCCCGAGGGCCTCCGGCGTGCCGGCGCTGGCCGCGCTCCTCGGGCCGGACGATGGACTGGGAGGCGCCACGCCGTGGAGGCGGACTGGACGAATGGCATGGCGGTGACGGGCAGGCTTCCTCCCCTCGCGCACCTACCGCGAGTGGGGCGAGGTGGCGGTGGTGCCCACGCGGGCCCGGCTCACCGTGCAGCGCGAGGGCGACGGGGCTGCGGGTGCAGAACGCGCTCGGCGCGCCGCTCGCGCAGGGCTACGTGCGGCTCGGCGGCAAGGTGTGGGCCCTGCCCGCGCTCGCCGATGGGCGCGGAGGGCGTGGCCACCGCGGCGCTGGGCTCCGACGCCGAGTCCGTCTGGCCGGAGCTCGTGAGCTTCCCCGAGCCCGTGCGAGCGCCGCTTCAGCATCGTGCCCTGGAACGCTGCTGGCAGGTCGCTGGCGGAGGGCGACTTCGTCGCGAAGCTGGAGGGCCCGGGCCTGCTGCCCACGGCGGCGCTCCCGGTGGAGCTGCACGAGGGCCTGCACTTCGTGCGCGGACGGGTGGACGGACCATGACGCGGACACGAGGCGAGGTGCGGGGATGAGCCTGCTGGAGGTGAAGGGGCTGCGGCGCGACTACGGCGCCCTGCGCGCGGTGGACGACGTGTCCTTCTCGCTGGAGGCGGGCACCATCCTCGGGCTTCATCGGGCCCAACGGCGCGGGCAAGAGCACCACCATGCGCATCCTCGCCACCCTCGACATGCCCACCGCGGGCGAGGTGCTGCTCGACGGGCACTCGCTGGTGGACGCGCCCGGACAAGGTGCGGCCGCTCCTCGGCTACATGCCCGACCGCTACGGCACCTACGACGACATGACGGTCCTCGAGTTCCTCGACTTCTTCGCGCGCGCCTACGGCCTCCAGGGCACGGGCGCGGACGAAGCGCGTCGACTCGGTGATGGACTTCACCGGGCTGCGCCCGCTGAAGGACAAGCTCACCAGCGCGCTCTCCAAGGGCATGAAGCAGCGCGTGGCGCTGGGCCGCACGCTGCTGCACGACCCGAAGCTGCTGATCCTCGACGAGCCGGCCGACGGCCTCGACCCGCGCGCCCGCATCGAGCTGCGCGAGCTGCTGCGCGCGCTCGCCGACCAGGGCAAGGCGGTGCTCATCTCCAGCCACATCCTCACCGAGCTGTCCGAGATCTGCGACACCTGCGCCATCATCGAGCAGGGCCGGCTGCTCGCCACGGGCAAGGTGGCGGAGCATCCTCGCGCAGGCCACCGGGACGGCGGCCGGCGGAGCTGGTGGCTGCGGCTCTTCGCCGGGCGAGGAGGCGCGAGGCGGCGCTGGGCGCGCGCCGAGCGGCTGCTGCTGGAGCAGCCGCGGGTGACGCAGGTGGCGCGCGAGGGCGACGCGCTGCGCGTGCGCCTCGAGCTGCGCAGGGCGGCGCGTCCGCCGGCGAGCTGGGTGGACGAGGTCGGCGGCGCGGCTGCTGGAGGTGCTGGTGGGGGCGGGCGTGCCCGTGTGCGCCTTCAGCCACCGCGAGCTCGACCTCGAGGACGCCTTCATGACACGTGACGAAGGGGAGGGTGGCGTGAGCGCGACGGCCGCGGACACCGCGGGCACCGCCCCGCGCGCGGAGGCCCGTCCCGGCTGCGAGCGGCTGGGCGACAGGCTCAACCCCATCGTGGTGAAGGAGGTCCGCCAGGGCCTGCGCACCGCGCGTCTTCTGGGTGTTCTTCGCGCTGATGCTGCTGGCCTGCCTCGTCATCTCGCTCGTGGCCTACGCCACACGCGCACGACAGTGGCCTCACCACCCAGGGCCAGGGCTTCTTCATCGCCTTCTTCGTCTGCCTGGGCGCTGGTGCACTTCTTCATCATTCCCTACAGCGCCTACCGCTCGATGGCGCGCGAGCGCGAGGACGAGACGTGGGTGCTGCTCACCCTCACCGGCCTGGGGCCCCGGCGGATTCTGCGCGGCAAGGTGGCCTCCTTCCTCGTGCAGGCGGCGCTCTACGCCTCCGCGGCGGGGCCCTTCCTCCTCTTCAGCTACTACCTCAACGGCATCGACCTGCCGACCATCCTGGTGATGCTCGGGCTGGGCGGCCTCGCTGGCTCGTCTTCCTCACCTCGGTGGCGGTGTGCGCGGCCACGCTCGCCGACGGGCGCATGGGGCGCGCCTTCGTGCACTTCCTCCTGCTGGGCCTGCTCGGCATGGCGCTGATGTACGGGCTGACCGCGCGCCTTCATCCTCGGCGAGCAGGGCTACCGCGTCCTCCTGCGCGAGAAGGAGCTGCTCACCTTCGCCGTCCTCTTCCTGTGGGCCATGCTCACCTACGGGTGGCTGCTCTTCGAGACGGCCGCCGCGCGCCTGTCGCTGGTCACGGAGAACTACTCCCGGGGCCCCCGCCTGGCGCTCACCCTGCAGACGCTGCTCTCCGGGCTCATCCTGGTGGCCGCGTGGATGGATTCAGGAGCCGTCCACGGACGCGGTCATGGCGGCGAGCATCCTCGGGCTGCCTCCACCTGGCGCCTCACCGGCATCTTCGTGGCCACGGACGTGGACGGCCAGGCGCGGGCCCTGCGCGCGGGCACGCGGCCCTGGTCGCTCCTGCGCCCGGGGGCCGTGCGCGGGCTTCCGGCTCGTCATGCTGCTGCTGCTCTTCTGGACGGGGTTGTGCGTCGCGCTCTTCAGTCTGTCGAGCTCCTCGCGGCATCACTCCGAGGCCCACTTCCTCGGGGTGCTCGCCGCGCCAGCGTACGCGCTCCTCTTCCTCTCGCTGCCGCTGCTGGTGGGGCGGCTGCCGCGCTCGGACCGGCTCGCCTCCCCGGCGGTGGTGCGCGTCCTCTTCTTCTCGCTGGTGGGCCTGGCCGGCGCGCTGCTCCCGCTCGTGGCCGTCCTCTTCGACCAGACGGCGGATGACCCCCTCGTCAACCTGCTCAACCCCTTCGTCGGGCTGGCGAACTTCGGCGACTACGACTACACGATGGACGAGCCGACAGATGAACGGTGGAGCTGCTCGCCTGCGTGTGGGTGGTGGCCGTGCTCGTCGCCTTCGCCGCGGACCGGGCCCTCGTCGAGCGCGAGCGGCGGGCCCACGCCTCATGAGCTCAGAACGGTCCGGAGCATCAACTCCGCTTCATCAAGGTCCACCTCCATCGCGCTCCCGGCGGAGGATGCGCCCGTCCACGCCGATGGCATACGTCACTCCGGCATCGAGCGGGCCAAGGGCTGCCACAGTTCTCCGGCTTGAAGTCTAATCCGGACGAAGATGACGTCCCCCCTTCGAACAGCCTGATATCTGTGTGAAACCTGCTTGTATGCACAAGGGAGGCCCGTGGATCGGCGTCCAGGAAATCATCCGCGGCGATCCGGATGGCCTGAAGCGTGTAGCCATCCAGGTCCGCGTCCGATTGCAGGGCGCTGTCGAAGACCGGGAGTTGGACACTCATGTCCTGGTACTCCGGTTGCTCCATTTCCCTGATGCAACTGCAGCCAAACAAGGAGCCGAGCATTTGACATGGACGGTGCGCGCACCCGCTCAGGGTGATGCAGAAGAATAAAGTGAAGAGGCTCGATTTCATGATTCCATTTCAAGAGCGGACTGGAAAGAGTGGCGAAATCCAGCTCTCCGCCTGCCTGGTGGAGCAGGAGGTTGATCAATTCTTTCGGCGGATCTCGAACTTCTCGGGCCCGGTCCAGATGACTCAGCCTAACTGCTCCTTGTCCCATTCCCCGCGAGCGTTCATGGTCCACTTCAGGAGTTCTCCCGTTGCTGGAATGTATTGAAAGAATCCATCGCAATGGGCGTTCTGGCCGCCAAATGAGTTGGAAAAGAAAGCCACGGTGCTGATGTGTAGCTCGCGATTGCCCACCTTCGTGGTCAATCCGTGAAGCGCCGCCTGCGCCACGATGAACTGGATGTCGTAACGAGACAGCTCAAGCCCGACGGGATGGTTGTGGACGACGAAGACGTAGCCCAGGCTTTCATCGGGGTAGCGTGACGCCCCCGTGGACTTCGACGAGGCGGAGGTGGCCCGGCTGGCCCCGGGGCTCGCCCTGGCGCTGCCGCGCACGCCCCATCGGGGCCGGGTGGGCGAGGTGCGCGCGGCCTCGGCGGGCGCCTCGCTGGAACTGCACGACTTCCGCGCCTACCAGCCCGGAGACGACCTGCGGCAGGTGGACTGGAACGCGGTGGCGCGCACCGGCGAGGTGATTCTCCGCGTGCGCCAGGACGAGGTGTCCCCGCGCGTGGAGGTGCTGCTGGACGGCTCGCGCAGCATGGCGCTGTCGCCGCGCAAGGCCGGGTGCGCGCGCGAGGTGGCGCTGCTGGCCACGGAGGTGGGCGCGCAGCAGGGACTCAGCCCCACGCTGCTGGTGGGCGGCTCGCGCCCGGAGCGGGTGCAGGGGCAGGCGTGTCGCGCCGCCCTGCGCACCGCCTCCTTCGATGCGAGGGATGACTTGCACGCCGCCCTCGGGCGACTGCCCCCGCTGCGCCCGTGCGGCCTCCGGGTGGTGGTGAGCGACTTCCTCTTCGAGGCGCCGCTGCCGGCCCTGGTGTCGCGGTTGGCGCAGGGGGCCTCGGCCCTCTTCCTGGTGCAGGTGCTGGACGCGGAGGACCTCGAGCCCACCGGGCGGCGAGGGCGCGCGGCTGGTGGACGCGGAGAGTGACGCGGCGCTGGAGGAGCTTCTCACCGAGGACGTGCTGGTGGCCTATGCCCGGCGTTTCGCCGAGCACCAGAAAGCCCTCGGAGCCGCGGCGGCGAGAGCCCGGGCGGCACACATGGTGACTCCCTCGCCCCAGGCCCTGCGCACGCTGGTGGCGGGCCCGCTGCGGCCCCTCTTCTTCCCGGCAGGGGCGGCATAGGAGCAGCCATGAAGGCAAGGATTTGCGCGCTTCTGCTCATGGCCATTTCCCTGGGGTGTCTCCATCACCGGGGGCGGCTTGAGCCTCAGGATTCGAGCGTTCGGATGCTCAGCCATGAGTCCATCATGCCTGGGCGGTCCCATTGATGGCCCGACGTTTCGAGCGCTCAAGGTCGCCGCCGACGATTTCTTCCCTGCCTGGGGTGGCCCGCGTGCATGCATCGACACGCCAGAGGCATACAAGTACTACGCTGTTCGGCGTGGGGAGATCATCTATGTGGCGATGCTGCAGGACCCCAGTTTCTGCGGTCGCGCGTACCCTTCCCTCGATTCCGGAGCGAGATATGCGATTAGCATCGACGGCCGTATCCTCCGCCGACTGCTCGATGGAGAACCGGAGCCGGAACGCACTGGAGGATGGCTGCTTCGATGCGGGTGGCTCCGAGCCAGTCATTCTGGATGGCGGGGTCGAGGCAGTCGACGTGACTGTCCCGCCGGATGTGCTGGTCAGCTTCCCGTCTCCACCGATGCAGGGAGCCCGTCGCCTGACGCGGGGACGCCTTGATGGCGACACGGCGAGACACGACCTGTCGGAGTGCCAGCTTTCCCCTTGAGGGGGCGGCATGAGCTTCGGCTTTCCCTGGGGTCTGCTGGCGCTTGGCGCACTGGTGCCGCTGGTGGCGGCGTACTTCCTCCGGCGCAAGCAGAATCCGGTGGTGGTGAGCGCCCTCTTCCTCTGGCGCACGCCCCGCCCTCGCGCCGAGGCCGGCCCCCGCTTCGAGCGCTTCACCCGCGAGGCCTCGCTGCTGCTGGAGGCGCTCGCGGTGGTGGCCGCGGCCCTCTTCCTCGCGGATGTGCGCTTCGGCGAGGCGGCGCGGGCGCGGCACCTGGTGCTGGTGGTGGACGGCAGCCTCTCGCTGTCCGCGCGCGGGCCCGACGGGCGCCCCGTACTGGAGAAGGTGCGCGCCGAGGCTGCCCGGCGTGTGGAGGAGGAGAAGGCCACGCAGGTGACGGTGTTGGCCAGCGGCACGGTGCCGCGTGTCCTGGCCGGGCCCGAGGCGGAGCCCTCGCGGGCCCTGGCCGCGCTGGAGTCCTTCCGCGCGCTCGGAGCGGACCACGACGTGGCGCCCACGCTGCTGTGGGCGCAGGAACTGGCGGGTCCGGGCAGGCGGGTGCACTTCCTCACCGATGCCATGCCCGCGCAGGGCGCGGCCGTGCCCCCGGCGGTGCGGTGGACGGCCCTGGGCGCGCCTCGGGACAACGTGGCGCTGGTGTCCGCGTGGCGCCGCGACGAGGGCTCCACGGCCACGGTGACGCTGCGGTTGGCGCGCTTTGGCGCGGGGCCGGAGGAGACGCAGGTGAGCGTGGTGGCCCGGCCCGGCCCTGGCGCGAAGGAGGGCACCGAGCGGCGCGAGCGCATGCGGCTGCCCGAGGCGGGCGCGGCCACGCTGCGCCTCACCTTCGAGAACGCCGGGGACGTGGAGGTGTCCCTGCCCCCGGACGCGCTGCCCGAGGACGGCGAGGCCCGCCTCCCGCCCGCCCCGGAGCGTCGGGTGCGCGTGGCGCTGGCCGAGGGGCTGGATGCGCAGGCGCGCTCGGCGCTGGAGCGCTTCCTCGCGGTGGCCCCCGAGGTGGAGCAGGGTCCCGGCGAGGGAGCCGTCGTGCTCGGCCCTCGGGGGACGGACGCGCGGGTGACGGTGGGCGCGGGCGGCACGGTGCGCACCTTCGTGGGCCCCTTCTTCGCGGAGAAGGGCCACCCGTTGCTGGATGATGTGCAACTGGGCGGCGTGCGCTGGGCGGCCGGCAGCGAGGCTCCCCCGGGTCGGCCCCTGGTGACGGCGGGCACCGTAGTGCTCCTCTCCGAGGAGGAGGGCCGCGTCCACCTCAACGTGGACCTCGCGCGCTCCAACGTGCAGCGCACGGCCGCGTGGCCGGTGCTGCTGGGCAACCTGCTGCGCGAGGCTCGGCGCGCCCAGGAGGGCTTCCCCCGGCGGCAGCTCTCCCTCGGCGAGCCCCTGTCGTTGGTGACGGTGGCGGGCGCTCGCTACACGCTGGCGGGACCCGAGGGGAACCGCCCCCTCTTCGGCGCGGGCGCCTTGAGCCTGCCCCCGCCTGCGCTGCCCGGCCGCTACGTGCTGGAGCGGGACGGCGAGCCGGTGGATGCGGTGGAGGTGCTCGCGCTGGATGCCCGCGAGTCGGACCTGCGCGGGCGTGGCGAGGGCGACAGGCCCGCTGAAGCCGAGGGCGATGACGATGGGGGCGAGTCCTCTTCCGGCCGGGCGCGCTGGCCCCTGCTGGTGCTGCTGGCGGCGCTGCTCGCGGACTTCTCCCTCACCCGGCGCGCGGAAGCGAAGTGAGCAACTCTCCGCCTTCGGGCACGAGGAGCGACTCCACCGCCGCTCGCGCCTTCTTGAAGCGCTCGTCCCACGAGCCGCTCAGCTTCACGTAGCGTCGGCCCCGCGAGCGCAGGGCGTTCTCGCGGCTCTTCGAGGAACGAGGTGCGTTCGTCCGGCAGGTAGCGCACCGGGTCCGCCACCCACGGCACATCCACGTCCGTCAGCAGGTAGAGGTCGTAGTCACGGCGCTCCGCCTCCTGGAGGATGGGCGCCGGGCACTCGCCGAAGAGCACCTCGCTCCAGATGCTCGTTTCCAGCACGTCGGTGTCGCAGATGAGGACCCGGTTCGCGCTCCGCGCCAGCGCGTCCTCCGCCGCCGCCTGCCCCCGTGCGATGCGCGGCATGTCCGCCAGCTCCACCTTGCCTCCCCGCGGCTCCAGCAGCAGTCGGGCGTACTCCGGCACCATCACCGTCTTGAAGTGCTCCGCCAGTTGCTTCGACAGCGTCGTCTTCCCCGTCGACTCCGGGCCGAAGACGCACACTCGCCGAGCGAAGTAGGGCCGCACGCACCTCGGCAGATAGTCCCAGTGTTTCCACGGGTCATTCCGGATTGCCGTGCCACTCACCGGCACCGCCCCCCGCGCGATGTCCACCGGGATGAACTCGGCCCCCAACACCTCGGCCAGCTTCGCGCCGTACTCCTCGGAGGCGAACACGTAGTCCGGCCGCCCCGGCAGCACCCGCTGCAGGCTGTCTCGCCAGATGTCCCAGAACTGGGGGTGCTCGTGGGGGTACTGCGGGTTCTCGTCCGTCAGGTGCACCACCCGCGTGTCCGGGAAGAGCTCGCGCATCCACCCGTGGCGCAGCTCTCCGGGAATGGGCTCGGCCTTCAGCGTGCCCACCACCACCGTGAGGTCCGCCACGTACTCGCGCGCGAACTCCACCAGGAAGACGTGCCCGAGATGCGGCGGCATGAACTTCCCGAGCACCATGCCCGTCCCCTGGCGCACGCTGCTCGCCCCTCGAATGCTCCTCGTGCTCATGCTGTGCCCTCTGCTTCCCGCGCGAACGTATACCCAAGATAGGTGTGCAGCAGCGCCTCGGTGACCGGTGGGCACGAGAGCCCCGAGCCCTCCAGCCCCGCGCGCGCGTGCTCCATGCCGAATTCCGCCCCCGTCGCCTGGAAGAGATCCATCGTCCGGTGTCGCTCGAAGGCGCCCCCGGACAGGCCCCGGCAGAGCGCCAGGTACGCGGCGGCCTCGGATGAGCCCACCTCCTCCCGTGCGAGCGCGGCGAGCCGGGCCCGCCACTCCTCCTCGGAGACGGTGGTGAGGGGGATTCCAAAGGAGCGCAGGGCGTCCACCAGCACGGGCAGCGACAATGGCCGGGGATTGGCGAGGTGGAAGGTGGACGAGCCCTCCGCCGGGGCCGCATGCAGGGACAGGTGGGCCACCGCCGCGGCGGCGTAGTCCACGGGGGTGATGTCGACCGCGAGCCCCTCGTCCGCACCGCGCGGGATGCAGCCGAGCGAGGCCACTCCTCGGAAGAACAGGGACAGGAAGTCGCTCGCGGAGGCGCGCCCCGTGCGCGTGTCGCCCGTGATGAGGCCCAGCCGGTAGTACGTGATGGGCCCCGCCTCGCCCCGAGCGGAGCGCAGGAGCGCCTCGGCCGCCCACTTGCTCTGCGCGTACCCGCCGAAGATGCGCTGGGGGCCCTCCAGTGCGTCCGTCTCCTCCAGGTGCCCGGTATTCCTGTCCGTCGACACGAACACCGACAGGGTGGAGATGTGGTGCAGCGACTTGCGCGCCCCTTCCGCCTGCAGGCGCAGCACCTGCTCGGTGCCTCCGACGTTCGCCTCGCGCAGCGCGTGGTACGGGAGCACCATGTTGACGTGGGCCGCGCAGTGGTAGATGTGGCCGACCTCGCGAGTGAGCCGCTCCCACTCGAGCTCGTCGAGCCCCCAGCGCGGGCGTGCCAGGTCTCCCCGGAGCGCTACCAGACGCGCGGCCTCCTCCCGCGAGGGCGGCGTGCCTTGTGCCTCGAGTGCGCCCAGCAGGCGCTTCCGGGCTTCCTGGTCATCCCGGGCCCGCACGAGACAGAGCACCCGGGCCTTGGTGCGCCGGAGCAGCTCGTGCAGCAGCCGCGAGCCGAAGAACCCCGTGGCTCCCGTGAGCAGCAGGTCTCCACCAGGAGGTGCCGCTGGCCGCTCGCGGGCGGTGTGCAGGAGGGCCTCCCAACCGGGCCCCAGTGCGACGTCCGCGCGCAGTTCGTCCGCGCTCATGCCTCCGTCCGTGGACGGCTGCTCCGGTCCTCCGGCTCCCATGTGGGCCAGCAGCTCGGAGATGGTCGGGTGCGCGAGCAGCGCGGCTGGACGGAGGGGGAGTCCCGAGCGCCTCGGCCGCCGCGACGACCTGAAGCACCCCGAGCGAGTCCCCGCCGAGCCCGAAGAAGTCGTCCGTCACACCCACGGGTGCCACGCCCAGCACATCCTCCCAGAGCTCACACAGCAGCCGCTCCGGCCCGGTGGCGGGAGGGACCACTCCGTCCGCCTCCCGCCGGGCCGAGAGTGGCAGGCGCGAGAGCACCTCGAAGTCCACCTTCCCCGTCACGGTGCGGGGCAGGCGCTCCAGCGGCTCGAAGCGCTGCGGTAGCATCCACCGGGGCAGCACGCCCGACAGGTGCGCGCGCAGCGCGTCCGGCGCGGGAGTCTCCCCGGGGAGGCGGGGCACGACGAACGCCACCAGCACGGCGCGCGCCTTCTCCCCGTCCGGGACGAGCGGGCGCTTGAGGACCGCCACGTCTTGGATACCTGGATGGCGCAGCAGGTGCGCCTCCACCTCCTCCGGCTCGATGAGCAGGCCCCGGAGCTTGAGCTGGCGATCCACGCGGCCGAGGAATTCCAGCTCCCCGTTCGGGTGCTCCACCACACGGTCGCTCGTGCGGTAGAGGCGCTCGCCGCCCCGCTCGACGAAGCGGGCCGCGGTGAGCTCGGGGCGGTTCGACGTCCGCGCGCGCCAGCCCCACGCCTCCGAGGTACAGCTCCCCGGGAGTGCCCGGTGGCACGGGCTCGCCTCGCGCATCGAGCACATGCCAGGACATGTTGGGAATGGGCTGACCGAGCAGCGGGCGCGTCCACGTCTCCGGATCGCACGCGCAGAGGCTGGTGCAGATGGTGGCCTCGGTGGGGCCGTAGACGTTCACCACGCGCAGGTGCCGTGCCCAGCGCCGGACCACCTCGGGAGGACAGGGCTCTCCGCCGATGACGAGGACCCGCAGGGTGGCGGCCAGGGCCTCCGGCTCGAACATCCGCGGAGCGAGGGGGGCAGGTCCGCGTGCGTGATGCGCCACCCGTTGAGCAGCGCCACGAGTCCCGGCCCGGGCTGGAGCGCGTGCGCGGGTGGCAGGCAGAGCGTCGCGCCGGACAGAGCGCCGTGCCGATGTCGGACAGCGACGCGTCGAAGCTCGTCGACAGGTAGAGGATGGCGCGGCTCGTCTCGTCGAGCGCGAAGGCTTCGATCTGCGCGAGCAGCAGGTTGACGAGCCCCGGTGCAGTACCAGCACGCCCTTGGGTGTACCCGTGGTGCCGGAGGTGTAGATGACGTAGGCGAGGTCCTCGGGGTGCGAGGACCCGCTCGGAGTCTCGCCGGTCGGAGCGCTCTCCGGCACGTCCTCGAGCCGCACGACGCGGGCCTCCACTCCTTCCAGCCGGGGCTCCGCACCCCGCCGCGCCACCACCAGCCCGAGCCCGGCGAGTCGCGCGCCATGAAGTCAATCCGCGCGGTGGGCAGCGTGGGCTCCAACGGCACGAACGCCGCTCCCGCGGCCCACACACCCAGCAGGGCGATGACGTACTCGGGGACTTCTCGAGGAACAACCCGACGATGCACTCGGGTCCCGCCCCGAGCCGCCGCAGGTGCGCCCCGAGCGCGGTGGCCCGCTGGAGCAGCTCCGCGTAGGTGAGGCGACTGCCCTCCGACTCCAGCGCCACCCGGTGGGGATGCGCGGCGGCGACGGCTCGGAAGTGCTCCCAGAAGGTACCGGTGGGCGGGCTCAGGATGCGCCTCCGGCGGGAGCCGCCGCGGGGTGGACGTACTCCTCGAGCGTCGAGCCGGTCGAGCGGTTGTCCACGTCGGGAGCACCGAGACCCTGGCGGTGATCCTCGAGGTGGACGGAGCGGAAGTCGACGCTGGAAGCGTGTGCGCCCCGAGGCGTGTGGTCGCGTGCGGTGCAGGTGCGCCGCGGAGAAGACGAGCACCTCGCCCGTCCGGCACGCGAAACCCCGCTCCTGGAGCCCGTCGAGTGGGACGAGGGACGTGGGGTACGCGGCGCTCGCCGCCCGCTTCGGGTTCTGCCACCCCGCCTGGGTGCGCCACGTCTGGTAGTCGAAGGTGGAGGAGGAGTTGGGCACCGGCTGGTCGAAGGCCTCGGGGAAGAAGGTGAACGTCTCCTCCTCGGTGCCGTCGTGGAGCGCGAGCCACCAGTTGAGCTGTGCCCGAGGATTGGCGTACCAGGTGTCGCGGTGGGCGAAGTAGACGGGCGCGGCCGCTTCAATCTCATGCCCCCGGTGCAGGACGCCGCGGAGCCGCGGCTTGTCGAGGGCGTACTCGTCCGGCGCCTGTCCCGCCGCCGCCAGCACCGCGCGAGCGCCCGCGAGGAAGCGCGCCTCCCCGGTCAGCACTGGCGCACGCGCCCCAGGCGCTCGAGGTGCTCCGCCGCCGGTAGCCGGAACTGCGCCTCGCGCGGGTCTCCCACGTCCCGGAAGGTCTCCGCGAGCAGCTCGAAGACCTCGCGCGCCAGCCGCACCGATGCCTCGCTCGGGGCCAGCTTGAAGACGGCCCCGGCGTAGAGCGCTTGCCGGAAGTCCGTGGGGCGGGAGGGGGGCGTGGCGAAGGGGAGGGGGTTCATGGACGCACCGCCGAGGAAAGCACAAGGGAGGTGTGCCGATGAAGATGGGGCCAGGGCGTGACGCGAGTGCTCACCTTCACTCCATGCCTCGCTGGTTCAACACCGCCGGTCCGTGCAAGCCGGCCGCACCACTACATGCTGCCGGCCATGCGGCGCCTGCCCGAGGTGCGCCGGCTCATCGACCAGAAGGGGTACTTCGTCGTGCACGCCCCCCGGCAGGTGGGCAAGACGACGGCCCTGCTCGCGCTCGCCCGGGATCTGACCGCCGAGGGGCGGTACGTCTCCGCGCTCGTCTCGATGGAGGTGGGTGCCGCCTTCCCCCACGACATCGGCGCCGCCGAACTGCGCGATGCTCGAGATTGGCGCCACGCGGCCGGCCCAGCTCCCGCCCGAGCTGCAACCGCCCCCCTTCCCGGAGGCGCCCGCGGGCAGCCGTATCGGCTCCGCCCTCACGGCCTGGGCCGAGCTCCTCTCCCCGTCCGCTCGTCGTCTTCCTGGATGAGATCGACGCGCTCCGCGACGGCGTGCTGGTGTCCGTGCTGCGCCAGCTGCGCACCGGCTACCGCAACCGCCCCGAGCACTTCCCCTGGTCGCTGGTCCTCTTCGGGCTGCGGGACGTGCGCGACTACAAGGTGGCTCCGGCGAGCGCGACCACCTGGGCACCGCCAGCCCGTTCAACATCAAGGTGGAGTCGCTCACTCTGCGCGACTTCACCGCCGAGAGGTCGCCGAGCTCTACGCGCAGCACACCGCCGACACGGGCCAGCGCTTCGAGCCCGAGGCGCTCGCCGTCGCCTGCGAGCTCACCCAGGGCCAGCCCTGGCTCGTCAACGCCCTGGCCAAGGTGGTCGAGGATCTCGTCCCGGACGCCGCCCAGCCCATCACCGCGAGCACATCGAGCGCGCCAGGCGGCTGCTCATCGAGCGCCGGGAGACCCACCTGGACAGCCTGGCCGAGCGCCTGCGCGAGCCCGGGTGCGGCGCATCCTGGAGCCGATGCTCGCCGGGACGTCCTTGGGGGAAGTGCCCGAGGATGATCTCCGCTTCGTCCACGACCTCGGCTCTGGTGCGCATGGCGGCAACGGGCGGACTGAAATCGCCAACCCCATCTACCGGGAGATTGTCCCCCGGACCCTGTCGTACACGGCGGTGGCGTCCCTGCCCCGGCTGCCCGCCACCTGGCTGCGCGCCGATGGCCGTCTGGATACCGGGCGGCTCATGGAGGCATTCCTCGCCTTCTGGCGCCAGCACGGTCAGCCGTTGCTCGGCACCGCGCCCTATCACGAGATTGCCCCGCATCTGGTGCTCATGGCCTTCCTGCACCGGGTGGCCAACGGGGGCGGCACGCTGGAGCGCGAGTACGCCATTGGCACCGGGCGCATGGACGTATGCCTGCGCTACGGGCCGGACACGCTGGCCCTGGAGCGCCAAGGTGTGGCGCGACGGAAGCAAGGACCCGCTCGACGAAGGACTGGCACAGCTAGATGGATACCTGGCGGGCCTGGGGCTCGAGAGCGGCTGGCTGGTGACATCTTCGACCGGAGAAGTGAGCAGCCACCTATTGCCGAAAGCGGACCCACGCCACCCTGGAGGCGATGACGCCGCGCGGCCGCCGCGTCACCGTCCGG
Organism: uncultured delta proteobacterium; assembly: GCA_963771175.1. Classification (GTDB taxonomy): domain Bacteria; phylum Myxococcota; class Myxococcia; order Myxococcales; family Myxococcaceae; genus Archangium. Next base: position 2,749 of record CAVYSY010000047.1, on the reverse strand, counting down.
CGGGCTTGAGGCGCGCCGCCACCGTGGTGGTGATCGAGTCACTCGTAGCTCACCTGGAATGCACGCACCTTGGCCCTCCGTCCCTTGGCGTCCGTGGCATTCAGCCAGAGGTTGAGTATGGTCTTCTGGCTACTGGGGGCCGTGAGGACGAACGAAGCGGTGCCACTGCCATGCACCACGCCCGTGGCGGGGTGCGCCTCGCCGCAACCGTCGTATGTCTTGAAGGTGGCGGTCCAGGTGACGTCCTGCTTGTCGGGGCTATGGATCTTGAAGTTGACCTTCACCGAGTGCCGGGCCTGACCTGCGCGAGGGGAAAGGGCGAGTCCGCCACCTGGCCCGTGGAGAACTTGATGTCGCTGAGGACGGGGGCGTTGGGGCTGAACTTGATGACGCGGTCGAAAAGGATTTCGGCGGGGTCGGGGCCGATCGCCGTCGCGGGCTCCACGTAGGAGCGGAAGCCCACGAAGAGCTGGTTACCGATGGCCACCGCGCCTGGACAGGGGCCTGTGGGTAGCAATGTGCTGTGTTTCGGGTCCTTGTCGTGCAGGGGCTTGCGCGCCACCCTCCAGGCATAGAGCTGGTCCACGTGGGGTGGCTGCTGCGCCGGGGTGAAGTAGGAGCGCGCGCTGCCGGCGAAGGTGGCGTTGTTCTCCGCTGTGACACCACAAGCCTTGCAGGAATCGTAGATGGAGAAGTTGGAGTACGTGGCCTTGCCCGTGGCCTGGTGGTTCACGCCGTAGAGGACCAGGAACTCGTCGTCCGCCAGGGAGAACGTGCCCGCGTTGCGCAGGTAGAGCGCGTCCCGGCCCTCGCCAATCACATCTTCGTCCGCCTGGAGCGCCGGGAAGCTCTCCTGCAGCCACACCGTGGGCGTGAGCTCGTCCGCGGCCATCCCACGGTACTTCGCCAGAATGGCCTGGCGTAGCTGCTCCACCTCGGGGAGCAGCTCCAGAGTTCGTCCGCCCGGTGCCGCGCGGTCGCAGCCTTTCCACGGGCAGCGGGTGCAACCGGGCCGCGGGAACGGCGGGCTCGGGCGTGATCCGCAGCAACTCCGCCGGGGGATGGGCCAGGTAGCGGTCGACCGCGTCCTTGTTGGCGCTGTACGCCATACGCACGAAGAAGACGAACTCGTCGTCCTTCATCGGATCCAGGCCCAGCCTGGCGATGCTTGGTGGAATGACGTCGGTGTTGATGATGTCGTCCGGATAGCCGGCCTGGTGCAGTGCCGCGCGGACGCGGGCCTCCGTGCCCTGGTCCGCGGCGATGATGATGACGTAGGGCTGGTTGAAGCTTAGCCCCCCTCTGAGTCCCCGGCGTTCTTGAGGGTGAGCATGTTGTGGGGATCCCCCAGGCTCACGAACACCTTGCGGCGGACGCCTTCGGATTCCACCCAGCGGAACATGATGTAGCTCCGGAAGCTGAAGTAGTCCCATCTGAGGGGGGGTGGTGCCAATCACCACCAGGGCCTCATCCGGACGCATCTGGAATTTCAGCCGATCGGCGTCGAGTCGATCCGAGGGAGGTGTCTCCCCCGGGCCACCTGGGAAGCCCGCCGCGAGGTAGGGGGTGTTTCCGGCGTTCTGGCCGTTGCAGGACGGCAGCGTACCGTCGCCAGCCCCATTCGAGGATGGGTGGATGGAAGAAGCGTCCTCCTCCCTGGACCTTGAAATGGTCTGCCTTCAAGGCGGCCTCGAAGGCGGCGAGGTTTCCCCCGGAGGAAGGCTGGGAGGGAGGTCTGGCGGGGGACGGCTGCTGGGCGGAGGCGGTGACGGCCACGAGCAGGGCGAGAAGCGCGACCTGGCGGGAGCAGGAAGGAATCCCGAGGCGGAAAGCTGGCGTCATCTGGGCGTGACGTCGGGCATGCGAGCTCCTCGTCCGAATCAATGGCTCGGAAGCTAGCTCTCCCTCCCTCCGTTCCACATGGGACCTCGGACCCGGGGCGCTGTCTCGCAGTGAGCGGCGTCTGACCGCCTGGGAGGTGCTCAAGCTGGCCAAGTGACCGTTGAGGAGTTCGTCCCGGACACCGCCCAACCGAGCGCCTGCGCGAGCCTTGGGTGCGGCGCATCCTGGAGCCGATGAGCTCGGCCGGCCTGTCCTGGGGTTTGCGTCCGAGGATGACCTGCAGTTTCATCCAGGGGGCGGACTGGAAATCGCCAACCCCATCTACCGGGAGCTTGTCCCGCGGGCCTGAGGCGCGCCGCCACCCTTGCCCCGCGCCCCCTTTCACGGCCCTACCCGGGTAGGTGGCGTAGAGGGGTGAACCTCTCCGAGAGAGCCCGGTTTCTCCACGAATGAGCTTCTCCCTGCCGCAGGCGCTGGTGCTCCTCGTTCCGTTGGGCCTCTTCCTGTGGAAGCGGGGCCAGCGCCCTGGTCCTCCCATGGCCCTGCGCTGGGCGCTGCTGCTGCTCGTGGTGGGCGCGCTCGCCGGCCCCGAGCTGGTGCTCAGCCACGCGGGCAGTGACGTGGTGGTGGTGGTGGACCGCTCGCGCTCCATGCCGGGGGACGCGGGACGGGTGGCCTCGGGAGCTGGTGGGCCTGCTGGAGTCGCAGCGGCGGCCCGGGGACCGGGTGGGGGTCATCTCCTTCGGGCGCGAGGCCCGGGTGGAGCAGCCACTCTCCGAGGCGGGGCGCTTCGGTGGCTTCACCCGGCCGGTGGACGCCGAGGCGTCGGACCTGTCGGCGGCGTTGGACTCGGCGGGGGCCCTCGTCCCAGGCCGCACGGGCCGGGTACTGGTCGTGTCCGATGGAC
>CAVYSY010000046.1:0-293474 GCA_963771175.1 uncultured delta proteobacterium | reverse complement strand
GGAGCGGACCCACAGTTCGAGGTGACCGCCGTATTTGTCCACGTAGTCAATCATCGCCTCGAGGTTGCCGGAGAGGGAGAGTTCCTGCGGGCCTTGGACTCGACGAAGGGGTAGGGCTGCCCCCAAACCAGCTCCGCTGGGTCGCTCTTCACCGAGTCGGGGATGAAGCCCTGGGCGCCGCTGCCCGTGGCGGCATCATCATCACGGTGTTGCGCTCGTACTGGTTGGCCTGGAGGATGGAGTCCTCGAAGGCGTTGCCCGCTGGCCGGTTCTTCAGGACGGTCTCGTACATGCGCTCCCAGTCCGCGTCCGGCTGGAAGGAGAAGCGGCGGTACTTCTCCGGGTGGCGGAACTGGTAGCTCCACCCAGCGCTGGGCCTTGTGGGCACGGGAGCCGGGCAGCAGCCGGCTGCCGTCCGGCAGGGTGCGCACGCCCAGCAGCGGCACCTTCTGGCTCGCCCTCAGGGCCCCGGCCGCCTCGCGCAACGGGGCCTCCAGGCCGCGAGCCACCCGCTCGAGGAAGTGCGAACTCCTCCTCGGTGAAGGAGTGGCCCCGGGAGGCCGCCGCCAGCAGGCGCTCAATCTCCTTGGCGTCCGATGGAGACAGGTGCGAGGCCACGCGCGAGAGCACCTCCACCTCGTCCAGGCCCCGGCCGGTGAGCAAGGCCAGCCGCGCGGCCCCCTCCTCGCCGGCCTTCATCAGCACGGCGCCGGTGACGAAGGGCAGCAGCACGCCCAGTGCACACACCACGCGCTCGGCGCGAGTGAGGGCGTGGCCGGTGAGGCTGTAGCCGGTGACGGCCGCCTGCGCGTCCGTCACCTCGCCTGCGCCCGGTGTCAGGCCCACCAGCAGTTCCAGCACCAGGTCCTCGGCGGGGAAGGTGTCCGGGTCGAAGGCCTCGTTGTAATCCAATTGCACCGGAGCCAGTCGCCCCAGTTGCACCGCGCTGGCCAGGGCCGAGCGACTCGCCAGCAGATAGAGGGCCACCTCCTCGGGAGTGCGCCGGAGGAAATCCGGGTCCTCCGTATGCGAGTAGGCCCAGGCCAGCGTGGCATTGCCCAGGGCGCGCAGCGAGTGCTCGCGCAGGGGCGACTCGCTCAGCAGGTAGCCCGGCGCCAGACGGCGAGGGGGCGGGGCGTAGGTGTCCAGCAGCTTTCTGCCCCACGTCTCGTACTCGGCCAGCTTGCGCTGCACCGCCCGCCAGCGCACCTCGCGCTGCCGCTCCTCCTCCAGCAGCGCCGCGTAGCGCGCCAGGGGCGAGGGCTCCGTCTTCAGCGCCTCCTCGGGTTGCAGCGCAGCTGGCCCTCCAGCTTCTTGAGGGCCGACAGGCCCTCGCGGCGCGCCGCCTCGGAGAGGCCGGGGACACGTAATACCTCCCCCTGGTGGCGAAGGAAGGCCTCGTAGGGCGCCTGGGGCAGGGTGGCCGAGAGCACCGGGCCCGTGGACTCCACCTCCTCGCGCCACATGCCCTCACCGCGACGCAGCGTCACCACCACGTCGCCCCGCTGGCCCCGCACGTCGCGGTGCAGCGCCCATCCCACCAGGCGGCGGAAGTCCTCCGTCTCCACCGGGCCCGCCTCGGCGCCCGTCCCCTCGTGAGCGCGTACGGCGAGCAACTGCACCCGCTCGCCCTCCACGCGCAGCCCGAGCGCCAGCCATGCACCCGTGTGCTTCAGCCGGCGCGCCGCCGCCCACGCCTGGATGCGCACCTCGCTCGTCCCCTCCAGCACCTCGGCCCCGGAGTGTGCCGAGGCCAGCGCGCCCAGGCCCGGCGACTCCATCGCGAGCCCCAGGCGCGGGCCCACGCCCATGTCCGTATGGCCCTGGCATGCGACCAGTGCCACCAGCACGAACGAGAGCAATACCGAGGGCGTCTTCATGTGCGGCACGGGGATGCGAGGGGCGGCCTTCCACCATCCAACCGCATCACGGCTCCTGGCTGCGAGCATCGTGAGCGCGAAAACGCTCAGTGAAGAGGCTGGCCGAGGGAGTCCAGGACGGGCCGGCGGGTGGGGAGGGTGTGGTGCTCGTGGTCGTAGAAGCACTCGGGGCCGAGCAGGGAGATGAGCTCGCGCTCTCGCGCCATGCCCGCCTCGGTGCCCGCCTCGGTGGGCAGCTCGTAGGGCTGGACGAGGACGAGTTCCTCTCCGAGCGTCTGGCGGCACTCGGGGGGTAGTGCGTCGAGCCGCTCGCCGAACATACGGACGAAGGGTGGACCGTAGAAGTTGCGCCAGAAGAGGCCCGCCAGTCCTTCGCTGTAGTCGCGCACGGTGACGACCTGTTTCTGAGTAGGTGAACTCCTTTCCTCCTTCCTGGGGAATCCTCTTGCGCACGAGTCGCCTTGCTTGGCATGAAGATCCGTCTTCAATCCGGCCTGGGCCAGCGGGACTTGAAAGAGGCGCATCACCTCGAGCACCTGCTTTGCATGAGCCGCACGCCAGGACGCTTTCGAGGCCGGGCTCGCAGACGTCATCCAGGTGATTGCGCCTGTGTAGGGCGGAGCGCCGGTCGTGATGGGATAGAATCGAGATGAAGTCCCGATCGGTGCGGGCGGCGACGCACAGGTTCCATGCTCTTCGTAGTAGGCGACGAGCGCACCCAGATCGATGCGGCTCGGATCGATGGGTCTTATCCAAGGCGAGCACCCATAGCGCCTGGGTTCGAACCATCGGAACTCGCGAAGCACGAGGTCGAGAAACTCCCCCACGACTGCGCAAGATGGTCGTTCCGGGTGGAAGATCGAAATTCGTTTCGAATATCTTGATTGGCATGTCGGAGATGGGAATCATGGGTAACGTCTGAATGATTGCCTTGCCCTGCTTGACAGACGGGTCAATTCATTCAGGAGTGGATCCGGACAGATGTGTAGCCCCATCGGGATGCTTGGCGGAGCGGACCCACAGTTCGAGGTGACCGCCGTATTTGTCCACGTAGTCAATCATCGCCTTGAGGTTGCCGGAGAGGGAGAGTTCCTTGCGGGCCTTGGACTCGACGAAGGGGTAGGGCTGCCCCCAAACCAGCTCCGCCGGGTTGCCCTTCACCGAGTCGGGGATGAAGCCCCGGGCGCCGCTGCCCGGTGGCGGCATCATCATCGCGGTGTTGCGCTCGTACTGGTTGGCCTGGAGGATGGAGTCCTCGAAGGCGTTGCCCGCCGGCCGGTTCTTCAGGATGGTCTCGTACATGCGCTCCCAGTCCGGGTCCGGCTGGAAGGAGAAGCGGCGGTACTTCTCCGGGTGGCGGAACTGGTAGTCCACCCAGCGCTGGGCCTTGTGGGCACGGGTGCCGGGCAGCAGCCGGCTGCCGTCCGGCAGGGTGCGCACGCCCAGCAGCGGCACCTTCTGGCTCGCCCTCAGGGCCCCGGCCGCCTCGCGCAACGGGGCCTCCAGGCCGCGAGCCACCCGCTCGAGGAAGTGCAACTCCTCCTCGGTGAAGGAGTGGCCCCGGGAGGCCGCCGCCAGCAGGCGCTCAATCTCCTTGGCGTCCGCGGGAGACAGGTGCGAGGCCACGCGCGAGAGCACCTCCACCTCGTCCAGGCCCCGGCCGGTGAGCAACGCCAGCCGCGCGGCCCCCTCCTCGCCGGCCTTCATCAGCACGGCGCCGGTGACGAAGGGCAGCAGCACGCCCAGTGCACACACCACGCGCTCGGTGCGAGTGAGGGCGTGGCCGGTGAGGCTGTAGCCGGTGACGGCCGCCTGCGCGTCCGTCACCTCGCCAGCGCCCGGTGTCAGGCCCACCAGCAGCTCCAGCACCAGGTCCTCGGCGGGGTAGGTCTCCGGGTCGAAGGCCTCGTTGTAATCCAATTGCACCGGAGCCAGTCGCCCCAGTTGCACCGCGCTGGCCAGGGCCGAGCGACTCGCCAGCAGATAGAGGGCCACCTCCTCGGGAGTGCGCCGGAGGAAATCCGGGTCCTCCGTATGCGAGTAGGCCCAGGCCAGCGTGGCATTGCCCAGGGCGCGCAGCGAGTGCTCGCGCAGGGGCGACTCGCTCAGCAGGTAGCCCGGCGCCAGACGGCGAGGGGGCGGGGCGTAGGTGTCCAGCAGCTTTCTGCCCCACGTCTCGTACTCGGCCAGCTTGCGCTGCACCGCCCGCCAGCGCACCTCGCGCTGCCGCTCCTCCTCCAGCAGCGCCGCGTACCGCGCCAGGGGCGAGGGCGCCGTCGTCAGCGCCTCCTCGGGTTGCAGCCACAGCTGGCCCTCCAGCTTCTTGAGGGCCGACAGGCCCTCGCGGCGCGCCGCCTCGGAGAGGCCGGGGGCTTGCAACGCCTCCCCCTGGTGGCGAAGGAAGGCCTCGTAGGGCGCCTGGGGCAGGGCGGCCGAGAGCACCGGGCCCGTGGACTCCACCTCCTCGCGCCACATGCCCTCACCGCGACGCAGCGTCACCACCACGTCGCCCCGCTGGCCCCGCACGTAGCGGTACAGCGCCCAGTCCACCAGGCGGCGGAAGTCCTCCGTCTCCACCGGGCCCGCCTCGGCGCCCGTCCCCTCGTGAGCGCGTACGGCGAGCAACTGCACCCGCTCGCCCTCCACGCGCAGCCCGAGCGCCAGCCACGCGCCCGTGTGCTTCAGCCGGCGCGCCGCCGCCCACGCCTGGATGCGCACCTCGCTCGTCCCCTCCAGCGCCTCGGCCCCGGAGTGTGCCGAGGCCAGCGCGCCCAGGCCCGGCGACTCCATCGCGAGCCCCAGGCGCGGGCCCACGCCCATGTCCGTATGGCCCTGGCACGCGGCCAGTGCCACCAGCACGAACGAGAGAAAAACCGAGGGCGTCTTCATGGGTGCGGCACGGGGAGGGAGCGCAGTCTACAGGGTCTCCGGAACCGACATACCGCGTGCCCCAAGTGCACCTTCGAGGTGGCCCGTCGCGCTCCGCGGGGAAAAGGCCCGCAAAGACAACCGGCGCGACCGCCAGGAGTGGCAGCCGCGCCGGCTGAGGAATTCAGTGCTGCTCGGGATTACTGCGCGGAGCTCACCTTGAGGTGAGGCCGGAGTAGGCCGTGTAGCCGCTGATCATGACGTAGTACGTGCCCTGCTGCGCCGCGTTGAAGGTGCAGCTCTCGGCGTTGCCGGCGGCGCCCGCGGACGGCAGTCGTAGCTGGTGGTGGTGGGCGCGCTGCCGAACTTCACGTACAGGTCGGCGTCACCCGTGCCGCCGGACATCTCGAACTTCATCGCCGTCGCGCCGGTCGGCGTGACGTAGCTGAAGTTCGTGCTGCTGCTCTTGGCGCCCGAGAGGTTGGTCTTGGTGTCGAACGCCGTCCAGATCGGGGGCGCGCCCACGCCCACCGCGGTCCAGGCCTCGTTGACCGCGGTGGCGGCGGCCGAGCCGTACAGGTCGGCGGCGGCCTGCGCCGTGGCGTTGCGCGCGTCCGCGAAGGTGCTGCTCGGGGTCAGGTACACCGTGTTGGCGCGGTAGAAGATGGCCGCGCCCTTCTCGATGCTGAGGTACGGGTTCGCGTCGAGCGCGGGCACCACGTTGCTCGTCTTGCCGCGCGGGTGCGTGCCGCCGGTGACCATCAGCTTGAACGCCAGGTTGGCGATACCCGAGTTCCAGTGCACGCCGCCGTTGTCGGAGGTGCCCGTGTAGCGCGTCGGGTAGTAGTCGTAGTCGCCAGCGAGGGCCGGGTCGTTCATGTAGCGCAGCGCGTCGCCCGCGGTGGCCGGCGTCCAGCACTCCTCGCCGATCTTCCAGGTGTTGGCGCTGACCGCGCCGTCCCGGTAGGCCTCGATGGAGGCGCCGAAGACGTCGGACATGGCCTCGTTCAGGGCGCCCGACTCGTTGGAGTAGATGAGGTCCGAGGAGGTGTCGGTCACGGCGTGGGTGAGCTCATGGCCCACCACGTCGAGCACCGTCAGCGGGCCGGACTGCGAGCCGTCGCCGTCGCCGTACACCATCTGCGTCCCGTTCCAGTACGCGTTCACGTAGTTCCTGCTGTAGTGGACGGTCGAGGTGAGGGTGGCGCCGGCGCCGTTGTAGCTGTCGCGGCCGAACCGGCTGAAGTAGAAGTCGTACGTGATGCCCGCGTTGTCGTGGGCCGCGTCCAGCACGGCGTCGCCCGAGGCGCCCTGGCCCTCGGTGCGCACCAGCGTGCCGGGCAGCGCTCGTGCGGGTGCTGGCCGTGTAGGTCTTGCGGTTGCGGCTCGTCTTCAGGTTGTCGAACTGACTCCACGAGCTCGCCGGTCTGCGCGTCGATGAAGAGGTTCGGCATCGAGGGCTCGCCCTTGGCCGTGACGGCCTCGAGCTGCACCCGGTAGGTCAGGCGGCGCGCCAGTGCTCTCGGGGAGGATCTGCAGGTCCGCCTTCGGCGTGCCCACCAGGGCGCTCGCGCCGCCCACGTGGGCGATGGCGATCTGCGTGGCCTCGTCCGCGCGGAGCTTGGGCGTGGTCTCGACCTTGAGGTCGCGGGCCAGACGGTCGGTGATGGACGCGATGGAGCCGTCATCGTTCAGGTGGACGATCGCCTCGGCGCCGAAGACGGGCACGCCCCGGAAGGACTGCGACAGGCGCTCGTGCGACTTGCCGCGCTCGATCGACCAGCGCGCGCTTGGAGGAGAGGTCACCCGCGCCGCGGAGGAAGTCCGGCCGCTGCGACTTGAGCGCTGCGAGGCCACGCCCTTCGGCGGCGGCGGCCAGGTTGCTGTCCTGAGTCCCGGTGGCCTGAGTGTCGACGTCCATGTCGACGCCGCAGGCACTGCCCAGGAGCATGAGGGGGAGGATGGAAACGAGACGGCGAGTGCGCATGGCGAGTTCCTCTCTCCTGCTCAACGGTGTTGTCGAGCTGTTCCTTGTTTTCTAATTAAATCCGTCAGTGCCGTCAAGCCGCAATTTTCCATTCTTGCTGTGTGTGCTGACAGGGCAGAAGTGGTGGGATGTGCGGGGATTGGCGGAATTGGAGGCGGCGGTGTTGCAGCCGAAGTTCAGCGGCTATATATCCAGACTCATAAAAATGAACCCGCGTTCAACATCCCGAACCAAACCTCAATCACTCCGGATGCGGATGAAGGAGGAGGCGCGGGCCGCCATCCTCGACGCGGCCGAGCAGGTGCTGGCCAGGGACGGTCTCCACGCCCCGCGCATGGATGACATCGCCGCGCAGGTGGGGGTCTCGGTCGGGACGCTCTATAACTACTTCGAGGATCGGCAGCAGCTTCTGCGGGCACTGCTCGAGGTGCGCGCGCGGGAGCTGCTGGCCATGCTCGACGCGGAGCTGGAGCGGAGTCAGGGCGCGCCCTACCGCGCCCGGCTGTATGGTTTCCTCCGCTGCATCCTGGAGCATGCCCAGTCCCACTTCCGGCTGTTCAGCGTGCTCATGGAGGAGGGAATGCGCCAGGGCCGTCCCAATGACTCGGATCGGTGCGGTCACCAGGAGATGTCGCGCGAGCTGTCCAGCCGGGTCGAGCTGCTCAACCAGGAAGGCCTGAAGCAGGGCGCCTTGCGGCCCGAGGACGCCAGTCACTACCCCACGCTGCTGCTGGGCATGGTCCAGGGCGTCCTCCACCAGCAGCTCGTCCTGAAGCAACCCCGCCCGGTCGATGAGGCCATTGCCCCCTTATTGCGCTGCTTCCTCGATGGCGCCGCCCCACGCCCATGATCACCCCCTTGCTGTGCGCGATGTTGATGGGAGCAGCGCCGGCCTCCACGTCCTCGCGGGATGCCGGCCCCGCTCCGGTCGTTGAAGCCGCTCCCGCGCGGTCTCGAGCCCCGCTCATGGCCGGTGTCGGAGCGAGTCTCGCGCTCTCCGGAACGGTGTTGTGGCTCGTCGGCAACTTTCAGTGGGGAGCCGCGGCCCCGACCAGCCAGAGCCCCTCCGAGCTCCAGGCGGCGGAGCGGATTACAGCCCAGCAGCGTCAGTTGGGCGGGATGGCGCTGACGCTCGTCGGGGCGTGCGCCGTGGGAGTCTCGGTGGTGATGTGGAGTTGGACTCCGGAGAGACCGGGCGCGGGGTCCGCGACGGTAAGGGTCGCCCCGAGCGGGAGGGGAGTGTCCCTGTCAGGGACGTTCCCGTGAAGTGGAGCGGACTGCTGGGGCTGTTATGCGTCTGTGGAACGCTCGCGCGCGCCGAGCTCCCACCCATCGTCGAGCCGGAAACGCCCTCGGCCCATCCGCCCGCGGATGCTCCAGTGCGGAGGGACTATCTCATCCCGGCCTTCGAGTCGGCGGCGATGAACCTCGGCCTCTTCGCCTTCAACAACCTCCTGACGAAGCAGTCATTCGCGCTGATCTCCTGGGCCACGGTGCGCAGCCACCTCGATGGCAGCGCTGGCTGGACCTTCGATGTCGATCATTTCGTCACGAACCAGTTCGCGCACCCGTACCATGGCTCGATCGACCACGCCGCGGCGCGTTCGTCGGGCGTGCCCTTCTGGCAGGCGGGTCTCTACACCTTCGTCGCGAGCCTCGGGTGGGAGTACTTCGCCGAGAACGAACCGCCCTCCATCAATGATCAGATCACCACGACGCTCGGCGGAATCTTCCTGGGCGAGGTCCTCCACCGGACCTACGTTTCCCTGATGGAGGATGCTGGGGGGCAGGTGAGTGTGACCCGCAAGCTCGCGGGACTGCTCATCAGCCCGGCGTCGTCCCTGAACGATTGGATCTTCGGAGGCGAGACGGATCCGGGCGACATCGATCGGGCTCCGCCGATCTCCTTCGTGCTCACCCCTGGCGTGAGTCTGATGACCCGCCTCGTTGATATAACCGGAGATGCGCCTCGCCCGCTCATCCGCCAGGGGCCACAGGTCACGTTATCGGGGGAGCTCACCTATGGTGCTCCGGGTGATTTCCGCTGGCGTTACCGTCATCCCTTCTCCCACTTCGACGCGCACGCGAGTCTGACCTTCCCGGGCGTCTCGACGGGGAATCTCTACATCCGTGGACTCCTCGCGGGCGACCAGTACGGCGGTGAGGCGAGCTCGACGCAGGGCCTCTGGGGGCTGTTCGGCCTCTACGACTTCGGAGCGAACGACATCGTCCGAGTGTCGTCCGTGGGGGTAGGGGTGGGGACGACCCTGCGGACGCGCCTCACCGACAAGGTGTTCCTGCAGGGCACCGCCATCCTGGGAGGACTGGGCTTCGCCGCGGCGGGACGCCTCGACCTCGAGTCGGAGCTCGTCCGCGACTATCACATCGGTCCGGGGGCGCAGGCCGTCCTGGAGGCGAAGCTCGTCCACCGGGGACTGGGAATGCTCCGGATGCGGGCCAGGAACTGGTGGGTGACTGGTGCGTATACGGAACCCCGGGAGGGCTTCGAATCCATCACCTACGTCGTCTGGGATGGCGCTGTCCGGGTCGCGCCTCACTTCGCGGTGGGGTTCGAGTTGCCCATGGCCCTGCGCGTCTATGACTTCGGCCCGACCCATTATCAGGCGCTCGGTGGTAGAGGCCTTCGGCTGACCTTGAGCTACATGTCCGACAGCGTCTTTGGCACGGCGGGTCCCTGAGCCGTACTTTGTGTGGAGGGCGCATCTCTGTCAGCGTTGGCGGTGTATGCGGCGCTCGCGCCTGGTCCTGGCACTACTCCTCTCGTTGGCCCTCCACCTGGGCCTGGGGCTCGTGCTGTTCCTGGCGCCGTCGCCCGAGAGCACGCGTCCGCCTGCGCTCCATGAGCCACTCCAGGTCGAGGTGGTCGTGCGCACGCCGCCCACGCCCTCGGTACCGGAACCCGCGCCTCCCCGGCCGCCGAGAAACGCCTCCCGACCTCCGCGCGCCGCGACCCCTCCCTCGACACCACCCCCGAGCGCTACGGCCGCCGCCCCGCCTCCGGTCACCCCCGCGCCCGCTCCACCTCCGACCGAGACCGTGCCGGATGCGCCGCGCTCGGTGCGCTTGTTTCCGGGTCCTGGGGGACTCCCCGTGACCGGAGTCCCCACGACGCCAGGGAGCTCCACCGGGCGCACGCTGCGACCGGGTGACGGGCCCTCGCCGGAGCAGCTCCTCGCGGAGGAAGGCGAGCGGGTGCGGGGCCGAGTCCAGGGCTTCCTCGACGACGGGATGGCGAGCCTGCGCGTGCAGAACGGCCTCGTGGACAGCTTCTTCGGGGATATGGACAAGGCCCTGGAGAAGGGGCTCTCCGGCGCGCCGCTCTTCGCGTACCAGGGGGTGCTCGAGCACTTCTTCAAGGCCACGCCCGAGCGCGGCAAGTCCTTGCGCGATCTGCTCACGAGCGTCGAGCGCTATGGCGCGAGCGGCAGCCCGGACGAGGCGGGAGGCGGCCCCTCGGGGACGGATCGGCTGGAGGACGTGGCACGCTCGGGGACGGCGGGGGCGCGAGCCCGGACGAGGCCCTCCACGGTGGACATACTGGAGACGTACAACCGGCGCGCCGGAGCGCTGCACGTGAAGCTGGAGCTGGAGCAGTCCCGCACGGGCCAGGTGCTGTCGGTGAAGCTGGTGGAGAGCTCGGGCAACCCCCTCTTCGATGCGTACGTCACCGAGCGCGTGCCCACGTCGTTGGCGGTGCTCGGCCCCGCGTCCGAGCACTTCGCCGCGAGGACGAAGGGCAATGTGCGCAGTGTCTGGGGCATCGAGGGACACGTGAGCTTCTCGCGCACGATCAAGTTCTCGAAGCTGGAGGAGCTCGACGCCTCGGACGCGGCCTACATCTCGGCGCTGTTTCCGCTGGGGCTGCTGTCGGGCAACTTCGAGGAGACGCGCGGCGAGGTGATCATCCCGGACGTCCGGAGGCCGCACTTCGACATCCGGACCGAGCTGCTGCGCGTGTACTAGCGGCGGGGCAGGGGAGTCCGGCGGCGGGAGACTCCGAGGAAGCCCCGTGATTTCAGTGACTTACCTCGCGCGAGGAGTCCAGGAGGCGTCGTCCCGTCCCGTGTCGGACGCTCCCAGGTCCCTCGCGGGAGTCCCCACCGGCGAAGCAGGGGAGCACAAGCTGGCGCCCCCCTCCCTGGCTGGTGGGCCGCGAGCGACTACTAGGCGCTGGCGGTCTTCTCCGGGCTGATGATGCCCTGCTTGCCGAGGTAGCCCATGGCCTTGTCCTTCACGGTGGTGCGCAGCTCGGTGCCGGGCTTGGGCGCGAGCATGAGGGCGGCGATGCCGCCGACGCAGCACCCGATGACGAACGCGCCGATGCCGGCGAACGAGCTGCGAGCGGGCTTGTAGGTGGTGAGACCCACGTAGCGCAGCACGTCATCCGGATCGAAGTCCTTCCACTGATCCTTGGCGAACCTGGGCAGGTCCTTGATGATCTTCCGGGCGAGCAGCTTCCGGTACACATCGCTCTTCACCGCCCACCTGGCCTTCTTCGCGAACAGCATTCCGTCCTCCTCCTGGCCACAGCCATACGAGAGGTGGACTCCCCCCACGGTCGTCCACCCCTGCGGGCATCAAGCTAGGGAGGTGGGGCGAGGGAGGCACCCCCTGGGGAGTGTGCTGGCCCCTGGGGGAGGGGGCGGGCGTCGGCTGGAAGGCAGCGCGAGGCCATGACGCGGTGTGCCCAGTAGGGGGGTGAACGGAGACAGCAGCCAGGCGAGCACCTTTCTGCTATGCCCCAGCCCGCCATGTCATTCGACCAGACGCTGCTCGAGAAGATCGCCCAGGTGGAGAAGGGCGGGGCCGAGAAATACCACGCGAAGAACCGGGAGGCGGGCAAGCTGTTCGCCCGCGAGCGCATCCGGCTGCTGGTGGACGAGGGCTCGTTCATCGAGGACGCCAGGCTCGCCAACAACGTGGATCCGGAGCTGCCCTCGGACGGCGTCATCATCGGGCTGGGCAAGGTGGCGGGGCGCACCGTGGCGATCATGGCCAACGACTCCACGGTGAAGGCGGGGAGCTGGGGCGCCCGGACGGTGGAGAAGATCCTCCGCATCCAGGAGACGGCGAAGTCGCTGCGCTGTCCGCTGCTGTACCTGGTGGACTCGGCGGGGGCCCGCATCACGGATCAGGTGGAGATGTTCCCCGGCCGGCGAGGCGCGGGCCGCATCTTCTACAACGAGGTGCACATGTCCGGAGAGGTGCCGCAGGTGTGCCTCCTCTTCGGGCCCTCGGCGGCGGGCGGCGCCTACATCCCGGCGTTCTGCGATCTGGTCATCATGGTGGACGGCAACGCCTCCATGTACCTGGGCAGCCCGCGCATGGCCGAGATGGTCATCGGCGAGAAGGTGACGCTGGAGGAGATGGGCGGGGCGAAGATGCACTGCTCGGTGTCGGGCGTGGGCGACGTGCTGGTGAAGACGGAGCAGGAGGCCATCGAGACGGCCAAGAAGTACCTGAGCTACTTCCCGGAGAACTTCACCCAGGCGCCTCCCCGGGCCGAGCCCAAGGCCCCCAAGAGCAGCGGCAAGCGGGTGGAGGAGATCATCCCCGCGGACCAGAACAAGCCCTTCGACATGTATGCGCTCATCAACGAGCTCATCGACGAGGGGAGCTGGTTCGACGTGAAGAAGCTCTTCGCCCAGGAGCTGATCACCGGCCTGGCGCGCATCGACGGCCGTCCGGTGGGCATCATCGCCAACCAGCCCAAGTACAAGGGCGGCGTGCTCTTCGTGGACTCGGCGGACAAGGCGGCGCGCTTCATCTGGCTGTGCGACGCCTTCAACATCCCGCTGCTGTACCTGTCGGACGTGCCGGGCTTCATGATCGGCACCAAGGTGGAGCGCGCGGGCATCATCCGGGCGGGCGCGAAGATGATTTCGGCGGTGTCCGAGGCCAGCGTGCCGAAGATCTGCGTGGTGGTGCGCAAGGCGTACGGCGCGGGCCTGTACGCCATGAGCGGCCCGGGCTTCGCTCCGGACGCCACCCTGGCGCTGCCCCAGGCGATGATCGCCGTGATGGGCCCGGAGGCGGCGGTGAACGCCGTCTACTTCAACAAGATCCAGGAGAAGCCCGAGGCCGAGCGGGCCGCCTACGTCCAGCAGCTCCGGGACGAGTACCGTCAGGACGTGGACATCTACAAGCTGGCGAGCGAGCTGGTGGTGGACGAGATCGTCCCCGGCGACCGGCTGCGCCAGGAGCTGGTGCAGCGTTATGAGCTGTATTCCCGGCGCTTCCAGCCCCGGGAGACGAAGAAGCACGGCGTCTACCCGGTTTGATGGTCCCCCCTCCACCCTCTGCTATACATCCCGACATGGACTTCGAACTTCCCGAAAGCCATCGAGCCCTTCAGGCCTCCCTCCGTGACTTCTGCGAGCGCAAGGTCAAGCCGTACGCGCGCGAGTGGGACAAGGAGGAGAAGTTCCCGCTGGAGGTGGTGCGGGAGCTGGGTGAGCTGGGCGTGATGGGCATGCTGGTGTCCGAGGAGTACGGCGGCGCCGCCATGGACTCGCTCGCGGTGGCGGTGGCGGTCGAGGAGATCGCCCGCTACGACGGCTCGCTGGCCCTCACCGTGGCCTCCCACAACGGGCTGGGCACCAGCCACCTGCGCGTCTTCGGCAACGACGAGCAGCGGCGCAAGTACCTGCCCAAGCTGGCCACCGGCGAGTCCCTCGGCGCCTGGGGCCTGACCGAGCCCGGCAGCGGCTCGGACGCCGGCGGGCATGAAGACCACGGCCGTCCGCAAGGGCGACAAGTGGGTGCTCAACGGCACGAAGATGTTCATCACCCAGGGCACCGTGGGCAGCGTGTTCGTGGTGCTCGCGGTCACCTCTCCGGAGAAGAAGCAGAAGGGCGTCACCGCCTTCATCCTGGAGAAGGGGCTGCCCGGGTTCAGCCAGCGCTCCATCCACGGCAAGCTGGGCATGCGCTCCTCGGACACCGCGGAGCTGGTGCTGGAGAACGTGGAAGTGCCCGACTCGCAGCGGCTGGGCGAGGTGGACCACGGCTTCATCGACACGATGAAGATCCTCGACAAGGGCCGCATCACCATTGGCGCCCTGGCGGTGGGCCTGGCTCGCGGTGCGCTGGAGGAGTCGCTTCGCTACTCCCGGAGCGCACGGCCTTCGGCCAGCCCATCGCCGAGTTCCAGGCGCTGCGCTGGATGTTCGCGGACATGAAGACGGAGTCGGACGCGGCGCGACTGCTGGTGCACCGCGCGGCGGCGCTGGCCGATGCCGGCCAGCCGTACAGCCAGGAGGCCTCGATGGCGAAGCTGTTCGCCTCCGAGGTGGCCACGCGGGCCTGCAACAAGGCGGTGCAGATCCACGGCGGCTACGGCTACACCCGCGAGTTCCCCGTCGAGCGCTACCTGCGCGATGCCAAGCTGTGTGAGATCGGCGAGGGCACCAGCGAGATCCAGCGCTCCATCATCGCCCGGGAAGTCTTCAAGAAGGCGTGATGGACTCGGCCCGGCTGCGACAACTCGGACTGGAGATCCGGGGCGAGGGCGAGCGCCTGGAGGCGACCTTCGTCCTGAACACGCCTCTCGACAACCCGGTGAGTCCCGTCAAGGTGGATCGGGTGGACTTCCGGGTGCAGGGGGAGCGGCTGGTGCCCATGGCGCCGCCGGAGGTGGTGGGGTTGCGCCCCATCACGTTGGGCGCGGTGATGGGCTCCGCGGCCCTGGAGGCGGAGCTGGCGGACGCCTTCAATGAGCACCTCTTCCACGTGCAGCGTCGCTCGGCGGAGCTGCGGGCCCTGGGGCTGAGTCCCCAGGTGGATCCGGGGTCGCTGGTGCTGTCCACCGAGGTGTCCGAGGCCGGGTTGGTGCTGACGCTGGTGGCGGATCGTCAGGGCAACTTCCGGGTGGCGCGCGCGACGCGGGAGGGGCAGTCCCTGCCCGTGCCCCCCGCGCACACCTTCGAGCTGTCCGAGTTCCGAGAGCGCGGCGCGCTGGTGGGCTACCTGGCGGCCCTCTTCGGAGAGCAGACCGGGGCCGGCGAGGCGGCCCGGGGGCAGGCAGCGGCGGTAGGGGAGGGGCTGGTGCATTTCTCGGAGGTCGTCCAGGCCTTCGGGGAGGGGGCGGTGGTGCCTCCGCGCAGCGGCCTGGAGCTGCTGGTGCAGCTCGAGGTGGAGGGCCGGCCGTACCGTTTCGCCGCGGCCCGCGTGGCGGGCCGCACCTTCCGGGGGCTGCTGGCCGGAGCGCAGGGGAAGGTGTGGGCGGAGCGTTTCGAATTGGATGATTTCCCCGGAGTCGTTCCGCTGGTGGCGGGCCTGCTGAAGGTCTCCCCCGAGGCCGTGAAGCTGGTCGGCGCGGACGCTCCACAGGAGTAAGGGTTTTGGCCAAGCCGAGTCTTTCCGAGAGGGTTCTGCAGGGCGATGTGCGGGCCGCATCGCGCCTGATGCGCAACATCGATGACGGCGAGCCGGAGGCCACCGAGGCCCTGCGCGAGCTGTTCCCCAAGACGGGGCGGGCCTACATCATCGGCATCACCGGTTCGCCGGGGGCGGGCAAGTCCACGCTGACCGACCGGCTCATCGCGCACCTGCGCAAGTCGGGCAGGACGGTGGGCGTCATCGCGGTGGACCCCACGAGCCCCTTCACGGGAGGCGCCATCCTCGGGGATCGCATCCGCATGCAGGACCACGCGACGGATCCGGGCGTCTTCATCCGCTCGCTGGCCACGCGCGGGCACCTGGGCGGCCTGTCGCGCGCCACGGGCGACTGCATCCGGGTGATGGACGCCATGGGGCGCGACGTCATCATCGTGGAGACGGTGGGCGTGGGGCAGGACGAGATCGACATCGCCCAGATGGCGCACACCACCATCGTGGTGACGGTGCCGGGCATGGGCGATGACATCCAGGCCATCAAGGCGGGCATCCTCGAGGTGGCGGACATCTTCGCGGTGAACAAGGCCGACCTGGACGGGGCGGACCGGGTGGTGCGCGAGCTGCGGATGATGCTGGAGCTGCGCCACGCGGTGAAGGCGCCGCCCATGGACCATGACGCCCACCACCGGATGGTGCTCGCCAAGGCCGAGGGCAAACACGTGGAGGAGCCGGCCGGACCTCGCGAGTGGGAGCCGCCCATCCTCAAGGTGATGGCCGCGAGGGACACGGGCGTGGACGTGCTGGTGAAGACGATCGACGAGCACCGGGCCTTCCTGGAGGAGACGGGCCAGCGCAAGGAGAAGGAGCGTACCCGGGCGGCGGCGCAGTTCGTGGCCCTGCTGCGCGAGCGGCTGCTGCGCAGCGCGCTGGCGCGGCTGGAGCGGGAGCGGGGGCAGTTGGACGAGGTGGCCGGGCGCATCGCGGAGCGCCAGGCGGATCCCTACGCGCTCGCCGAGGAGCTCGCGAGCCAGCTCGCGGAGTAGCCCGTGGCCAAGCTACTACCCGCCGAGCGCGTGAAGGCCCTGGAGGAGCGGCTCGGGACGACGTTCCCGCGGCCCGAGCTGGCCCTCACCGCGCTCACCCACAAGAGCTGGGTGAACGAACACCGGGGCGAGGGCTTCCAGGACAACGAGCGGCTGGAGTTCCTCGGGGACGCGGTGCTGAACCTGGCCGTGGGCCACCGGCTGATGGAGCGCTTTCCCCAGATGAAGGAGGGGGAGCTCACGCCGCTGCGCGCCCGCATCGTCAACGAGGAGGGCCTCTCGCGCATCGCCCGGCGGCTGGAGTTGGGCGATCTGCTGCAGCTCGGGCGGGGCGAGGAGCTGAGCGGCGGCCGGGACAAGAGCTCGCTGCTGGCCAACGCGGTGGAGGCCGTCTTCGCCGCCGTGTACCTGTGCTCCGGGCTGGAGCCGGTGATGGCGCTGGTGGATCGGCACTTCGCCGAGGCGCTGGAGGGAGTGGCGCAGGCGCTCAGCCGCCAGGACTACAAGACGAAGCTGCAGGAGGCGGCGCAGGAGCGGCTCAAGCTGACGCCCCGCTATCAGATCGTCTCCGAGACGGGCCCGGACCACGAAAAGGTCTTCGAGGTGGAGGTGGTGCTGGGCACGGACGTGTACGGGCGCGCCAGCGGCCGCAGCAAGAAGGACGCCGAGCAGGTCGCCGCCCGGCTCTCCCTGGAGATGATGGACCGGGGCGAGAAGCCGGGGCAGGAGGCACCTCCGGCACCCGTCTCGGGTCCAAAGGACGACACCCCGGCCTGAAAACTGCTTGGCCGCCCTGGAGGTGGCGAATAAGGTCCCGCGCCCATCCGCTAGTGGGTTTAGACCCGGGAGGTATCCATGGGAATGATGGACGAGGCGCGTGCGGGCAAGGATCTCTACGCCACCTTCGATACGACGGAAGGTCAGATCGTGGTGAAGCTCTTCGCGAAGGACGCGCCGGAGACGGTGCAGAACTTCGTGGGGCTGGCCACGGGGGAGAAGGAGTGGACGCACCCGGCTACGAACGAGCGCATGACGGGCAAGCCGCTCTACGACGGGACGATCTTCCACCGCTGCATCGGGGATTTCATGATTCAGGGTGGGGATCCGCTCGGCCGGGGCACGGGCGGTCCGGGGTACAAGTTCAAGGATGAGTTCCAGAGCGGCCGCCGTTTCGACAGGAAGGGCCTGCTGGCCATGGCCAACGCCGGTCCGAACACCAACGGTAGCCAGTTCTTCATCACGGTCGTGCCGACGCCGCACCTCACCAACCGGCACACCATCTTCGGCGAGGTCGTGAAGGGCCAGGACATCGCCGATCGCATCGCCAATGAGATTCCCAAGGGCCCGGGCGACCGGCCGCGAACGGACGTGAAGATCAACAAGCTGACCATCCCGACCGCCGCGCAGGGCTAGCCGTCCAGACCGCCCAGGAGGCGGTTGCCTGCCTGCCCCCATAAGGCATGGATGGGCCGGACGTCTTATGTAGTTGCGTAGTTTCTGGGGTCTCCTGAAGAGGGGACCTCCAGATCACCTTCGACCTTCAGAAGCTTCAGATGCCTCCACAGAAACACCGCAGCGGGTTCGCCGCGCTCATTGGCCGCCCCAACGTGGGCAAGAGCACGCTGCTCAATCAACTTACCGGCGAGAAGCTCGCCATCGTCTCTCCCAAACCGCAGACCACCCGGAATCGGATTCTGGGGGTGGTGACCCGGCCGGAGGGGCAGGTGGCCTTCCTCGACACGCCCGGCATCCATCAGGCCAAGGGCGAGCTCAACCGCTACATGGTGGACATCGCCCTGCAGGCGGTGGACGAGGTGGACCTGGTCCTCTTCGTCATCGAGCCGACGCCCTCCGAGACGCCTGGGGTGGGTCCGGGCAACCGCTTCATCCTCGAGCGGCTGCAGAAGTCGAAGAAGCCCACCTTCCTGGTCATCAACAAGATCGACTCGGTGCCCAAGCAGGTGCTGCTGCCGCTCATCGACCTGTACCGCCGGGAATTCCCCTTCGCGGAGGTGGTGCCCATCTCCGCTCGGGAGGATGACGGGGTGGAGCAGCTCTTCCAGTCGGTGCTCCAGCACTTGCCGGAGGGAGAGCAGCTCTTCCCCGAGGACGTGCTGACGGACCAGGCGGAGAAGACGCTGGTGGCGGAGTACATCCGCGAGCAGGTGCTGCGGCACTGCCGGCAGGAGATTCCGTACTCCACGGCGGTGCTGGTGGACTTCTTCGACGAGTCCGAGCGCGAGCCACCGCCTGGAACGCCCCCCGGCAAGCTTGCCGGCCTCATCCGGATTGCCGCCTCCATCTACGTGGAGCGCGACAGCCAGAAGGCCATCATCATCGGCAAGCAGGGGCAGATGCTGAAGACGATCGGGACGGACGCGCGCAAATCCATCCAGCGGTTGCTGGGGGCGCACGTGTACCTCTCGCTACGGGTCCGGGTGGAGCCTCGCTGGAGCGAGCGTCCCGAGGGCCTCAAGAAGTTGGGTTACGAGTAGTCAGGAAGTAGGAAGCCATGAAGCCTCTGGTCGCAATCGTGGGTCGCCCCAACGTGGGCAAGTCCACGCTCTTCAATCGCCTCGCCCGGCGCCGCATCGCGCTGGTGGAGGACGTGCCCGGGGTGACCCGGGATCGGCATTACTGGGACGTGGAGTACGAGGATCGCGAGCTCACCGTCATCGACACGGGCGGCTTCGTGCCCGGCGAGAAGGACTCGCTCCTGCAGCAGGTGCGCGAACAGGCGCAGCTCGCGGTGGAGGAGTGTGACGCCATCATCTTCGTGACGGACGCCCGCGCCGGTCTCACCACCGCGGATCAGGAGGTGGCCAACTACCTGCGCCAGAGTGGCAAGCCGGTGGTGGTGGCCGCCAACAAGCTGGACAGCGAGTCGCAGACCCTCCAGGCGCACGCCAGCGAGTTCTTCCGGATGGGGCTGGGAGATGTGTTCCCCATCTCCGCCGAGCATGGTCTCGGGGTGGGGACGATGATGGAGGCGGTGGTGGGCAAGCTGCCGCCCCTGTCTCCCGAGGAGCTGGCCGCCAAGGCTCGGGCCGAGAAGGCCGAGAAGGCTGCCGAGGATCGGGCGGAGTGGGGCGAGGAGGGCGTGGAGGAGGAGGCGCCCGCCGAGGAGGAGCCGGAGGAGGAGCGCCCCATCCGGGTGGCCATCATCGGCCGGCCCAACGTGGGCAAGAGCACCCTGGTCAACGCGCTGCTGAAGGAGAAGCGGGTGGTGGCCAGCGAGGTGCCGGGCACCACGAGAGATCCCATCGACTCGGAGCTCACGTACAAGAATCGCCAGCTCATCCTGACGGACACCGCGGGCATCCGGCGCAAGAAGACGATCGCGCACCGGGTGGAGCAGTTCTCGGTGGTGGCGGCGCTCAAGGCGATGGAGCGCAGCGACGTGGCGGTGCTGTTGATGGACGCCACGGAGCCGGCGGTGGACCAGGACGCGAAGCTGGCCGGCATCGCCGAGGAGAAGGGCCGCGCGCTGGTCATCGTGGTGAACAAGTGGGATCTGATCAGCACGGATCAGCGCAAGCAGGAGCTCTTCCGCGAGGATCTCAAGCACTCGCTGAAGTTCGTGGGGTACGCGCCCATCGTGTTCACCTCGGCGCTCACCGGGTCGAAGGTGGAGAAGGTGCTGGAGCTGGCGGTGGAGCTGGCGGACCAGTTCCGCTACCGGGCGCCCACGCCGCAGCTCAACCGGCTGCTGAAGCACATCGACGAGAACCATCCGGCGCCCATCGTGGGACGCGGGCCGCTCCGGGTGTACTACATGGCCCAGGTGGGCACGGCGCCGCCCACCTTCGCGCTCACGTGCAACCGGCCGGACGCGGTGCCGGACATGTACAAGCGCTACATCACCAACCAGCTGCGGAAGACCTTTGATCTGCGGGTGCCCATCCGGATGCTGTTCCGGGACCGACCGGGCCAGGCCAAGCGCGCCGCGCGCAAGAGGCCGAACAAGGTGGCCCGGAAGCATTGAGGGTCGTCCGCGTTGACACTGCCGGTGCGCGCTCCGTAGATTGCGCGCCCTTCGACTCTGTGTAGAGAGGGACGAACCACCGTGGCCGAGAAGTCCGAGAAGAAGATGACGAAGCAGGAGCTCCGTGCGCCCGATGCCTTCCAGCTTTACGGCGCCGAGGCGAGCGACTGGCTGATGAAGCGCCGGGAGATCATCGGGACCGCGGTGGCGGTGCTCCTGGTGGGCGGGCTGATCGCCGCGGTCGTGCACTACTTCTCCACCCGGAGCGAGATGCAGGCGTCCAAGGCGCTCGGCCAGTCCTTGGCGGTGCTGGATCGGCCGGTGGTGGAGGGGACCGAGCTGCAGGCCCCCCCGGGCGAGGAGCCCCCCTTCAAGTCCCAGCAGGAGAAGGACCAGGCCATCGTCAAGTCGCTCACCGACTTCCGCGCGCAGCACAAGGGCACGGAGGCCGCGGTGACGGCTGCGCTGCCCCTGGGCAAGGCCGAGTATCGGCTGGGCAACCCTGACGGCGCGCTGGCCGCCTTCGGCGACTTCATCAAGGACGCCCCGAAGAACGATCCGCTGCTGGCCGCGGCCTATGAGGGCCAGGGCTACGCCTACGAGGCGAAGGGACAGTTGGATCAGGCACTCGAGGCCTTCAAGGGGATGGCGAAGGTGGAGTCGGGTGACTACCTGCAGGGGATGGGGCTGTACCACCAGGCGCGCATCCTCGTGCAGCAGGGCAAGAAGGACGAGGCGGCGCAGGTCCTGGCGGATCTGAAGTCTTCCCAGGCGAACACGGCGGCGGGCCGGCTGGCCACGGAGCGGCTGGCGGTGCTGGCGGCGCAGGGCGTGAAGGTGCCCGAGCCGAAGACGCCTCCGGCGACCGCCCAGCAGGACGCGGGGTAATCGCTGGCTTATGCGCATCGCGAGCGGGTGGAAGCGTTGGGTGGGTGGGTTCGCGGCGGCGAGCCTGCTCGGTGCATGCAGCGTGGTGCCGGTATATGGCAACCCGGCCACCTCCGCCGCGCAGCAGCCGCCACACCACTTCTTCTCGGTGGATTGGTGGACGCAGCTCGTCAGCCCCACGTTGCTCGAGTACGCGCCGCGTGAGTTCGCGCAGCCGGCGTACGACGCGAAGAACGAGCGCGTCATCACGCTCACCCGGGACGGCTTCGTGCGCAGCGTGGCCTCGGGTGGCGAGGTGGCATGGAGGTTCCGGGTCGGCAACCGGTTCTTCGCCGGCGCGACGGTGGAGGACGGCCTCGTCTACGTTCCTGGCGCGGACGGTGTGCTGTACGCGCTGGACGCGAAGACGGGCGAGCCGAAGTGGAAGTACCCGGCTGGCGAGGAGCTGGCGACGGCGCCGGTGCTCGCGGGCGACCTGGTGCTGGTGGCCTCGCAGAGCGACACCCTGTTCGCGGTGAAGCGCGGCACGGGCGAGCTGGCGTGGCTGTACCGGAGGGATCCGCCCACGGGCTTCACCATCCACCGGGCCTCCGCGCCAGCGGTGCGCGGGGAGGCGGTCTGGGTGGGCTTCTCCGACGGCACGCTGGTGTCGCTGGAGCTGGCGGACGGCGGCCTGCGGTGGGAGAGGTCGCTGGCCCCGAGCGGCGGTCAGTTCGTGGACGTGGACACCACGCCCGCGCTGGACGAGTCGGGCCACGTCTACGCCGCGTCGTACTCGGGCGGCCTCTACGCGCTCGACGCCGAGACGGGCGACGTGGTGTGGAACTCGGTGGCCCAGGGCATCACCTCGGTGCTGGTACATGGAGGGGTGGTCGTCGCCACGGGGGATGATCGCCTGGATGCCTACCTGACGGACACAGGGAAGCTCCTCTGGTCGCAAACCCTCCAGGAACGGGCCGGGTTCGAGCCGGTGTTGGTCAAGGGGATGATCCTGGTGCCGGCACAGCGCTCGCTGCTCTTCGTGGACCCGCGGACGGGGAAGTCGCAACTGGCGTGGAACCCGGGGGATGGCATCTCGGCCACGCCGCGGGTGGTGGGCGCGAAGATGTACGTGCTGTCGAACAACGGGTACCTGTACGCCCTCCGGCTGGATGGGAGGAGTGGTTGACGCAGGGAGCACCGAAGAGGACGGTCCGCGTGGTGGCCGCCCTCATTGTGAAGCCCGGGGATGACTCGCGGTTCCTGGTGCAGCAGCGGCTGCCGGGAGGGAGCCGGGGGTTGCTCTGGGAGTTCCCGGGCGGGAAGGTGGAGCCCGGGGAGTCCGAGCCGGAGGCGCTGGCTCGTGAGTGCCGGGAGGAGCTGGATGTGGAGCTCCTCGTGGGGAGGCGGCTATGGGCGGGGAGACACGCGTATTCGGACCTGACGGTGGAGCTGGTGCTGTACGCGGCCCGGCTGCGCTCGGGGGAGCCGAAGACACTGGGAGCCAACGCCCTGGCGTTCCTGACGCCGGCGGAGATGCAGGCGCTGCCGTTCTGCGAGGCGGACATTCCGCCCCTGGAGGACCTGGTGGCGGGCAGGCTGGGTCCGCTGGAGTGATGCTGCGGCGCACGTTCCAGCTCATTCCGGGCGTGGGTCCCTGGAGGGAGAAGGACCTCTGGGCCCGGGGCATCCTGAGCTGGGATGACTTCCCGGAGACCGGGGTGGTGCTGGGCCAGAAGCTGGACGACAAGGCTCGCCAGCGGCTGACGATGGCGCGCGAGGCCCTGGAGCGCCGCGATCTGAAGGGGCTGGCGGCCATGGTGCCGCAGCGCGAGCACTGGCGGCTGTACCCCGAGTTCGCGCGCGACGCGGTCTACTTCGACATCGAAACGGACGGGAAAGAGGAGCAGGTCCCCACGGTGGTGGCCCTGTTCGACGACGCGGGCCTGCGCGTCTTCATCCAGGGCCGGAACATGGACGCGCTGCCAGAGGCGATGGCGGAACGGCGGCTGTGGGTGACGTTCAACGGCTCGTGCTTCGACGTGCCGGTGCTGCGCGACTACTTCGGCAAGGGCTTTCCAAAGCCGGACGCGCACATTGATCTGCGCTTCGTGTGCCTGCGGCTGGGAATGAGCGGCGGGCTCAAGGATCTCGAAGACAAGCTGGGGCTGGGACGGCCGCCGCACATGAAGGGCGTGAACGGGTGGGACGCGGTACTGCTGTGGCGGGCCTACCGCGCGCGCGGGGACGTGGAGGCGCTGCGTTTCCTGGTGGAATACAACCTCTATGACTCGTTCCAGCTCCGGTCGCTGATGGACACGGCGTACAACAAGGCGCTGGACGACCTGAATATGAACGACGTGCCCCGGGTGCCCGTGTTCGAGCGGGGCGAGGTCCTCTACGACGTGAGCCGGCTCATCCTGGAGCTGGGGCCCACGGAGAGGGACTTGAAGGTGCTCGAGCGGGTGCGCGCCCAGGACCGCGATCTGCACCAGGACTGACGGCCTCCGCCTCTGCCCATGGGAGAGGTCGGGCGGGCGTGTCAGGCCGGTCTGGTAGGGTGGCTGACGCTGGAGGTTCGGCGTCTGGGCCCTACCTTCGGTATTCCATTGGCGCGGCGTTGGCGTGCATCACAAAGGAGAGCCCGAGATGTCCATCGACAGGCCCGAATCCTCGAACCACCCCCGGCTCCTGTTCTCCGTGGATGGGACCCGCTACGAAGTCATTCGTAAGTTGGGGCGGCGGAGCAATGGCGAGGTGCTGCTCGCCAGGCGTCGCTACGCCCAGGGGCCCGCGGGCTCCGTCCTCATCAAGCGGCTGTCGCGGCCGGTCAACGAAAAGCAGAAACAGCGGCTGAAGGAGGAGGTCCAGCTCGCATACCGGCTCGATCATCCGGGCATCGCCAAGGTGTACCAGTTGGTGCTGCACGGGGGCCTGCCGTATGTGGTGATGGAGCATGTGGAGGGGCGCTCCCTGGAGACGGTTCTGAGCGTCGCGGCCATGCGACAGCGTCCCATGTCCGAGGCCTTCGTCTGCCATGTGGTGTCCGAGGTCGCGGACGCGCTCCACCATGCGCACACGCTGGCGGACGAGCGCGGGCGGCCCCTGGGCATCGTCCACCGGGACGTCAATCCGGAGAACATCCGCGTGGGGACCAGCGGTGAGGTGAAGCTGGTGGATTTCGGCGTGGCGTACTCGTTGCTCCCCGGGCGGGAGTCCACCACGGCCTCCGTGCTGCGCGGGGACATCGCCTATGCGTCTCCCGAGCGCATGCGTTTGGAGAAGGTGGATCACCGCTCGGATCTGTTCTCCCTGGGGCTGGTGCTGCTGGAGTTGCTCACGGGCCGGCACCTGTTCGACCTGGAAGACGTGGAGCTGGCGGCGCGGGAGCCCGGGCCGGTGTCCGCCGCGCTGACGGAGGTGCAGTGCGAGGAGCCGAGCTGGGTGCCCATCAGGGAGATGGCGGCGCGCATCGAGCGTTTTGGTCCGGAGGACGTGGAGCGGGCGGTCCAGGGCGTGTCGGAGCCGCTGCGGGCCGTGGTGCACCGGGCGCTCCGGCGGGAGCCAGCCGAGCGCTACCAGTCCGGACTGGAAATGCGGGACGCGCTCCGGGAGTTCCTGGTGGTTCAGGGGCGCTCGTACGGGCGGCCGGAGGCGGCGCGGGAGGTGTTCGTGGCCGTGAAGGAGGCCGAGCTGTTGCGCGAGTCGGCGGACGTAATCGAGCCGGACGTGTTCCCAGAGGTGCCGCCTCGGAAGACCGAACACTGAGCGGAAGCTCCGCGCCAGGGGGCCTGGCCCGGTCGCGGAGCTCTGGGGAATGCCGGGGCTCAGCGCCGGCGCTGTTTTTGTTTCTTGGGGGGCGGTGCCGGTTTTTCCTTTTCACCGGAGACCTGGAAGGGAATCCGGAGGTCGGGCAGTTCGCGGCCCTGGGAGTCGGTCATCGACGTGCCGGTCTGCGCGTCGATGACCAGGGTGTACTTGTGGCCGGTCTTGAGGGGCGTGGGCAGGGAGATGCGGTACAGCAGCCCGTTCGCGGATTCCTCGGCGGCGTCATCCGAGACCATGGCGCGATCGACCTCGTCGAACAGGCGGATGCGATAGTTCCGCAGCGTCAGGGTACTGCGCAGCTCAAGCGTTGACGTGGGCTCGATAAGCGGTCGGCCCTCGTCCGGGCCCACCAGGGGGATGGCGTCCATCCCGGCATCCGGGAGCACGTACTGGAGCGTGAACGACGCGGGGCCAGGTTCCGTGCCCGCATCCGTTTCAGCGCCAGGCTCGGTGGTGACGCCGGCATCTTCGCCTGGGGTAGAGGGCTTGGGACACCCGGCCACGAGGAGTGCGGCCGCGCAGACCGCGAAGTTCAAACGAGGGAGTCGCATAGGGCGCGGAAACCCTATGTCCCAACGTGCAGGGCGAGAAGCGCGAAAGCCGGGGCTCGAGCGCGATGCCACGGCCCCTCGCGGGGCAGGCCGTCAGGCCGTGAAGGCCCTGGCGAGTTGCTGGGCTCGTACCAACCCGGAGATGAAGGGGACCGCGAGCTGAAGCGGGTGCTCGTCCGGGGCGAGTTGGCGGATCAACCCGATTTCCTTTCCAGGATTTTGAATCCCCACAGCACCGCCAAAACGCACAACAAAAGCCCTGTGATCGCGGGCACTAAAATGGACGCTCCAGATTCTCCAGCCTGGGTCAAACTCCAAACGATTTTCCCAAGGGCCATGCAGACGATAACCGATATGCCGAGCCATAGACCGCGCCTCCAGAGGGAGACGGCGAGCGCGGCCAAGGAGGCGGGAACGAGCAGCATCAGCAGGATCTTGGAGAGCCCCCAGTTTTGAGTGAGCCAGTCTTTTTCGAACTGCAAGAACTCTCTGACCTGGTCATCGACGACGACGGGCTTTGAAAACCAGCACATGCTTGTAAGCAGCAGGAAGATCGTGCCCGCGATGCCGGCCAGACTTCGCCAGTAGGCGAAAAAGCAGAAGGGAATCAAGAAAAGCGGCCTGATGTACCAGCTCAACCGGTTCTGATGTCGCTCGAAAACCCAATTGAAGAATTCGGCGTTGTTGAAGACCAGGACGAGGTATATGACAATCAAACAGGTGAATGCGGCGGCAATCAAACGGTCGAGAAGGTGTCTTCTTTTCATTGAGCGCCCACCTTGTTTCAATGGAATCGGCATACCGGCATACCGGCGCTGGCTCGTCCACCAAACTCGTCGAGTTCGCCCTCGAGTCCGGGCGTCGGCAGGCACAAACTGGCCGCGGCGAGTTCCTGTTGAAGCCCCTGGAGCAGTTCGGCTCGGTCATTTCGGCTGGGTCTCTCCACCACCAGTCGTACGGCGCGGGCCGGTGCCTGGCGCCGCTGGGGCAGCGCTCCGATATAGCGGCCACATCGGCGGGCGTCGTGGGCGCGGCCAGCTCGGGCCAGCGGATGGGTAAGTCCCCGGAATCAGGCCGCAAATAGCCTTTGCGTCTGATAATGTGCGTTATGTAAACTCAGCATAGGGCCGCCCAAGGGGTCCTCGGACCACGGGTCCGGGCGCTGGTTTTCGGCTCCTCCCCGTCGCCCTCCGGGCCTCCATTCCGATGAGCGGCGTCATCCCGCTCGCTTGCGGAGACTGCGTCCGTTCGTGCGGTCGATCGGAAATCAAAGTCCCGCTCATGGGTTCAGGCGCCGGGATTTTTCTCCCCATTTCTCCCCTGCTTGACCGGACCGGCCGTTCCCGGGACAACCCGCGGCACCTCCGGATCCCGGAAAGGACTCCCGTAATGAAGCGTCTGCTCATCCTAGCCTCCCTGGTCGGCGCCGCCCCCGCCCTCGCCGACGAGGGCATGTGGACGTACAACAACTTCCCCGCCGCCAAGGTGAAGGAGAAGTACGGCTTCGAGCCCACTCAGGAGTGGCTCGACAACGTGCGCTCTGGCCTCGGTGCGCATCGCGGGCGGCTGCTCGGCTCGAGCTTCGTCTCCCCGGACGGCCTGGTGATGACGAATCACCACTGTGCGCGTGGCTGCATCGAGCAGCTCTCCACCGCCAAGAAGGACTTCATCGCCAACGGCTTCTACGCCAAGACCCAGGCCGAGGAGCTCCAGTGCCCGGCCATGGAGCGTCAACCAGCTCGTCGAGCTCACCGACGTCACCGCGCAGCTGCAACGCCGCCACCAAGGGCCTCACCGGCAAGCCGTACGCCGACACGCTCAAGGCCGAGATGGCCAAGCATCGAGAAGGACTGCGCCACCGGCACCGACATCTCGCTGCGAGGTGGTGACCCTGTACCAGGGCGGCAAGTACAACCTCTACAAGTACCAGCGCTTCCAGGACGTCCGCCTCGTGTTCGCCCCCGAGCACGCCATCGCCTTCTTCGGCGGTGATCCGGACAACTTCAAGTTCCCCCGGTACGACCTCGACGTGACCTTCGTGCGCGTCTACAAGGACGGCAAGCCCGCGAAGACCGACCAACTACTTCAAGTGGTCCGACAAGGGCGCCAAGGAAGGCGAGCTCACCTTCGTCTCCGGCCACCCGGGAAGGACCTCGCGCGGCCTCACCGTGGCGCAGCTCGAGTACCATCCGCGACGTGGGTCTGCCCAAGCAGCTCTTCGATCTGTCCGAGCTCCGCGGGATGATCACCGAGTTCCAGAACCGCGGCGCCGAGCAGAAGCGCATCTCCAACAACCGCTGTTCGGCGTGGAGAACAGCTTCAAGGCGATCAAGGGCCGGCACGAGGCGCTCGTCGACAAGGCCTTCTTCGCCCAGAAGGTCGCCGCCGAGCAGGAGCTGCGGAAGAAGGTGGACGCGGATCCGAAGATGAAGGCGAAGTACGGCGCCGCCTGGGACGAGATCGCCCGCGCCCAGGACAGCTACCGCAACATCCGCAAGGACTACGAGTACATCGAGGGCGCCTTCGGCAGGCAGCAGCTGCTCCAGCATGGCCCGGACCCTGGTGCGCGCCGCCGAGGAGCTCACCAAGCCGAACACCGAGCGTCTCCGCGAGTTCAACGAGGCCAACCTGCCCGTCCTCAAGAACCAGGTCCTGAGCAAGGCCCCCATCTACCCCGAGCTGGAGATCGCCCAGCTCACCTTCTCGCTCACCAAGATGCGCGAGGAACTGGGGCCGGATCACCCGTTCGTGAAGAAGGTGCTCGGCAAGGAGTCTCCGGCGGCGCTGGCCTCCCGCGTGGTCAAGGGCACCAAGCTGACCGACCTCAAGGTCCGCGAGGCAGCTCTTCTCCGGTGGCAAGACAGGCCATCGAGGCCTCCAAGGATCCGATGATCGAGTTCGCCGCCCTGGTGGACCCGGACGCTCGCGCCATCCGTAAGATCTACGAGGAACAGGTCGAGGCCGTCGTCCGCAAGAACAGCGAGCTGGTCGCCCAGGCGAAGTTCGAGGTCTACGGCACCGGCATCTACCCGGACGCCACCTTCACCCTGCGCCTCTCGTACGGCTCCGTGAAGGGCTACATGGAGGACGGCAAGCAGGTGGAGCCCATCACCGCCATGGGAGGCACCTTCGCGCGCCACACCGGAGAGGATCCGTTCGCCCTGCCCAAGAGCTGGCTCGCCGCCCAGAAGGACCTGACGGCCAGCACCCCGATGAACTTCGTCACCACCAACGACATCATCGGCGGCAACTCGGGCTCGCCCGTCATCAACAAGGACGCGGAGATCGTCGGCCTCGTGTTCGACGGCAACATCCAGTCGCTCGGCGGTGACTACGGCTTCGACGAGAGCGTCAACCGCGCCGTCTCCGTCCACAGCGAGGCCCTCATCGAGGCGCTCAAGAAGGTCTACAAGGCCGACCGCGTCCTCGAGGAGCTGCGCCCCGGCTCCGTGCCCTCCGTGAAGGCCCGCCCGGGGATGTAATCCCCGCTCGTCGCCCCCTGTAGCACGAAGAGGCTGCCCGGTTCGTCCGGGCAGCCTCTTTGTCTTGGCCCTCGATTCGAGGGCCCCCCTGCTTCAGCTCGAGCGCCCTACTCCCACTCGATCGTCGCCGGCGGCTTGGAGGAGATGTCGTAGACGACGCGGTTGATGCCGCGCACCTCGTTGGTGATGCGCGAGGAGATGCGCTCGATCACGTCGTACGGCAGCCGCGCCCAGTCCGCCGTCATGCCGTCCACGCTCGTCACCGCGCGCAGCACGCAGGTGGACTCGTAGGTGCGCTCGTCACCCATCACGCCCACGCTCTGCACCGGCAGCAGCACCGCGAAGGCCTGCCACAGCTCCTTGTACAGCCCCGCGTCCCGGATCTCCTCCTGGACGATCGCATCCGCGCGGCGCACCAGCTCCAGCCGCTCCTCGGTGATGTCCCCCAGCACCCGGATCGCCAGGCCCGGCCCCGGGAACGGCTGCCGCGACACCATCTCGTCCGGCAGCCCCAGCTCGCGGCCCAGCGCGCGGACCTCGTCCTTGAAGAGCTCGCGCAGCGGCTCCACCAGCTTGAGGTTCATCTTCTCCGGCAGCCCGCCCACGTTGTGGTGGCTCTTGATGGTCACCGACGGGCCCTTGTACGAGACGGACTCGATCACGTCCGGGTACAGCGTGCCCTGCGCCAGGAACTCCGCGCCCTGCACGTCCCGCGCGGCCTCCTCGAACACCGCGATGAACTCGCCGCCGATGATCTTCCGCTTCTTCTCCGGATCCGTGACGCCGGCGAGCTTCGCCAGGAAGCGCGCCCGCGCATCCACCGTCTTCAGCGGCACGTGGAACCGGTCCACGAAGAGCGCCTCCACCTGCGCGCGCTCGTCCTGCCGCAAGAGGCCGTTGTCCACGAAGATGCACTGCAGCCGGGCGCCGATGCGCCCGGTGCAGCAGCAGCGCCGCCACCGAGCTGTCCACGCCGCCCGACAGGCCGCAGATGACCCGGCCGTGCTCGCCCACCTGCCGGCGGATCGCCTCCTCGGCCTCCTGGATGAAGCCCTTCATCGTCCAGCTCCCGCTCACCTTGCAGTCGGTGAACAGGAAGGCGCGCAGCATCTCCTTGCCCATGCGGGGTGTGCACCACCTCGGGGTGGAACTGCAGGCCGTAGATGGGCTTGCTCTTGTGCGCCGTCGCCGCGAAGGGCGAGTTGCCGCTGCGGCCGATGGCCTCGAAGTCCGGCGGCAGCGCCTCCACCCGGTCTCCGTGGCTCATCCACACCTTCACCCGGTCCCCCAGGTGGAAGGCCGCCAGGGGTCCGCGCGGCGACAGCACCTCCACCTCGGCGGAGCCGTACTCGCGGTGTGCCGAGCGGTCCACTCGCCCGCCCAGCAGCTTGGAGAGCAGTTGCAGGCCGTAGCAGATGCCCAGCACCGGCAGCCCCGCGTCGAAGACGTAGGGATCACACCGCGGCGAGCCCGGCGCCTCCACCGAGGCCGGCCCTCCCGAGAGGATGATGCCCCGGGGGGCGAAGCGGCGGATCTCCTCCGCCGACAGGTCGGGGCGGTGGATCTCGCAATACACCCCGAGCTCGCGCACGCGGCGAGCGATGAGCTGCGTGTACTGGCTCCCGAAATCGAGAATCAGGATCTTCTCAGCGTGGATGTCCACGGGGGTCTCCAAGAGAGTGGGGCGCGTTGACGGATGCGGCCCTTACCGCTAGAAACTTTCGGAAATCAACCAATAAGTCCCCGCCCCAGAGGTTCCAAGGATGCGCCGCCTGCTCGCTGCTGCAACCGTCCTGTCTTTGTCCACCATCGGTTGCGTGAAGGAGATTTCCTCGGAGGAGCGCCTGGATCGTGAGACCCAGTACGCGACGAGGGACACGCCGGATGAGGCGTCCCTGGCCAAGGTCAACTGCGACGACACGGGCGACGCGCTCAACCAGGCTCGCAACGTCAACCGCCCGGAGACCGACCGGGTGCTGAGCTACATCGACCTCTACACCTCGCTCATCAAGCGCACCACCACCTTCGAGGAGGCGATGACGCGCAACCCGGACCTCCACTACACCGAGGGCAGCCAGCGCCTCGTGGCCGCCAAGGAGACCTGCATCCAGCAGACGGCGGACGTGAAGGTGGAGTTCGAGACCTACGTGCGCGAGCTGGTGGATGTGCCCACCGTACAGGAGATCAAGGGCGGTAACACCGTCACGGTGGCCCGGCTGGACTTCAACACCCTGCGCCAGGCCATCGAGACGCTCAACCTGGATGACAAGGAGGCCCTCATCACCCGCGTGGGCAGCGCTGAGAAGCGCGTGTCGCCCGCCAGCGAGGAGCAGCCCGCCTCCGGCAAGAGGCGCGGCAAGTAGGCGGCTCCCCCCTCGCCGCGCTCCGGCGCCCTACTCCACCCGGTAGTTGGGCGCCTCCTCGGTGATGATCACGTCGTGCACGTGGCTCTCCTTGAGCCCGGCCGAGGTGATCCGCACGAACTGCGCCTTGGCGCGCAGCTCCTCGATGGTGGCGCAGCCCACGTAGCCCATGCCGCTGCGCAGCCCCCCCAGCATCTGGTGGATGTTCATGCCCAGGCTGCCCTTGTAGGGCACTCGGCCTTCAATCCCCTCCGGCACGAGCTTCACCGCCTCCACGTCCGACTGGAAGTAGCGATCCTTGGCGCCCTGCTTCATCGCGCCCATGGAGCCCATGCCGCGGTAGCTCTTGTAGCTGCGGCCCTGGTACAGGATGACCTCGCCCGGTGACTCCTCGGTGCCCGCGAAGAGCGAGCCGATCATCACCGTGCTCGCCCCGGCGGCCAGCGCCTTGACGATGTCGCCGGAGTACTTGATGCCACCGTCGGCGATGATGGGCACGCCGTGCTTGTCCGCCTCGCGCGAGCAGTCGTCGATGGCGGTGAGCTGGGGCACGCCCACCCCCGCCACCACGCGCGTGGTGCAGATGGAGCCGGGGCCGATGCCCACCTTCACCGCGTCCACACCGGCCTCGATGAGGGCCTTGGTGGCGGCGGCGGTGGCCACGTTGCCGGCGATCAGCTCGAAGCCATGGAAGTTCTTCCGCGTGTCGCGCACCGCGTCGATCACTCCCGTGGAGTGGCCGTGGGCGGTGTCGATGACGATCACGTCCACGCCCGCCTTCACCAGCGCGTCGATGCGGGCCTCGCGATCCGCCGAGGCGCCGATGGCGGCGGCGCACAGCAGCCGGCCCTTGGCGTCCTTCGCCGCGTTGGGACGGGTCCGGCGCTTCTCCATGTCCTTGATGGTGATGAGGCCCCGGAGCTCGAACTGCTCATCCACGATGAGCAGCTTCTCGATGCGGTGCTCGTGCAGGAGCTGCTGGGCCTCGGTCTGCCCGATGCCCTCGCGGCCGGTGACGAGCTTGCGCGTCATCACCGCCTCCACCTTCTGGTCCAGGTCCGTGACGAAGCGCACGTCGCGGCTGGTGACGATGCCCACCAGCTTGCGGCCCTGCACCACGGGGATGCCGGAGATGTTGTACTGGCGCATCAGCTCGATGGCGCGGGCCAGCGGCGCCTGCGGCTCGACGGTGATCGGGTCCACCACCATCCCGCTCTCGAACTTCTTCACCTTCATGACCTCGAGCGCCTGCTGCTCGGGGGTCATGTTCTTGTGGATGACGCCGATGCCGCCCTCCTGCGCCATGGCGATGGCGGTACGGGCCTCGGTCACGGTGTCCATCGCCGCCGACAGCAGCGGGATGTTGAGCCGCAGGTTGCGGGTCAGCCGGGTGGTGAGATCGGCGTCCCGGGGAAGGACGGAACTCTCGGCCGGTTGGAGGAGGACGTCGTCGAAAGTCAGCGCGAGCCGGACTTCGGAGGTCAGCATGGGGGCTCCCGGGGAGCCGCGGGTCATGCCCGCGGTAAAGCCGCTTCCATAAGGGCTGCGGGCGGGGGGTGCAACGACCAAAACCGCCTTTTGACCGTCCGTTCCCACGGCATGCAGGCGAATGATGCTAGGATTCCCCGCCTCCCCTCTGGGGGTAGCAACGGGGCCGGTCTTTGACGCAGCCACAGAACACAGTCATGGGAGAAGCCAACGGGTTGGTCGTCAAGTTGCCCTTCGCGACCCCCGAGGAGTTCCTGGCGAAGTACGGAGCCAACGTGACTCGCGGAGGCATCTACCTCCGCTCGAAGTCGGTGAAGCCTCCCGGCACTCCGGTCAACCTGGACCTCAAGCTCGCCGATGGTTCCCGCCTCATCCACGCCACGGCGGTCGTCCATTTCGTTACCGGCCAGGCGGGCCAGGGCATCTCCGGCATGGGGCTCCGCTTCCTCAACGTGGACCCGGCCACCCTGCAGTTCCTCGACTCCTCCGTGGCTCCCCTGCCGCACGGCCAGTCGCCCCTTCCTCCACTCCCAGCGGGTGTGGGAGCGGCTGATTACTCGGTCCCCACCGAGCCGCAGCCCTCGGCGGATGCGCCGTTCCCGCGCCCCGCCTTCACGCCTCATCCCGGAGCCCTCCCCGTCGCCACGAGGCCCGCGCACACCCCTCATCCCGGCGCGATTCCCACGGCCCCGGTGCCCGCGCACACCCCTCATCCCGGCGCGATCCCCACGGCCCCGGTGCCCGCGCACACCCCTCATCCCGGCGCGATTCCCACGGCTCGGCCACCCACCCTCACGCCCCACCCCGGATCGGTGCCCGCCGCCCCACCACCGTCGGCACCCACCCCGACGGAGGCTTCATCGGTTCCGGTGACGACTCCGAAGATCTCCTCGTCGACCAGCCCCGTCGTCCCGACCGCCCCGGCCTTCGAGGCCCCCACCGAGGAGCCCAAGCGGACCGGACCCGTCATCGGCATCGACCTGGGGACGACCAACTCCTGCGCCGCCTACGTGCGCAACGGCAAGCCGAGCGTCCTCTTCAGCCGCGAGGGGCACACCACCGTCCCCTCCATCCTCGCCCTCAACACCCGTGGCAAGCTGGTGGTGGGCCACCCCGCCAAGGGGCAGATGCTCACCAATCCCCGCCAGACGGTCTACGGGGCCAAGCGGCTGGTGGGTCGCCCCTACGAGTCCCCCATCGTCCAGCAGATCAAGGACCGCTTCGCCTACGAGATCGCCCCCGGTGACAACGCCGAGGCGGCGGTGAAGCTCGGGGACCGTGTCTACTCGCTGCAGCAGATCTCCGCCCTCATCCTCCGCGAGGTGCGCGAGGTGGCCCAGAACCAGCTCGGCCAGCCCGTCTCGCGCGCGGTCATCACCGTCCCCGCCTACTACAACGACAACCAGCGCCAGGCGGTGCGCGAGGCCGGACGGCTCGCCGGGCTCTACGTGGAGCGCATCCTCAACGAGCCCACCGCCGCCGCGCTCGCCTACGGCTTCGGTCGCAAGCTCAAGCAGCGCGTGCTCGTCTATGACCTCGGCGGCGGCACCTTCGATGCCTCCGTGCTCGAGCTCAATGACACCGTCTACGAGGTCGTCTCCACCGGCGGCGACACCTTCCTGGGTGGCATCGACTTCGACAACGCCATCGTCAGCTACCTCCTGGAGGAGTTCCACAAGCAGACCGGCCTCACCTTCCAGGGAGACCGGGTGGCCATGCAGCGCATCCACGACGCGGCCGAGCGCGCCAAGTGCGCCCTCTCGGAGCGCTCGGAGATGCGCGTCCACGTGGCCTTCATCACGATGATCGACGGCAAGCCGTTCGATCTCGACGTCTCCCTGACTCGCGAGAAGCTCGTCCAGCTCACCGAGGAGCTCGTCAACCGCACCCTCCAGGTCTGTGCCGATGTGTGCGATGCCAAGGGGCTCAACCCCAAGGACATCGATGAGATCATCCTCGTGGGGGGCCAGAGCCGCTTCCCGCTCGTCCACGAGAAGATCTCCTGGTTCTTCGGCAAGGCCCCCACCAAGAACGTCCATCCGGACGAGGCGGTGGCGCTCGGCGCCGCGCTGCTGGCGCACAGCCTGGGGCAGACCGAGGGCCATCCCGAGGGGGAGACCGAGGGCGTGGCGCTCGTCGACGTGCTGCCCATGGCCATCGGCGTGGGCCTGCCGGGTGGGCGCTTCAAGCCGGTGCTCGAGCGCAACGCGAGGCTGCCCGCCACCAAGAGCTACCAGATCTCCACCAGCCGCGATGATCAGCAGGAGCTCGACCTGATCATCCTCCAGGGCGACTCGGATCGGGCGGGCGAGAACGAGTACCTGGGCACCCTGAAGCTCACCGGGCTGCCTCCGGGCTCTCGCGGCTCGGTGAGGGTGTCCGTCACCTTCGAGGTGGACAGCGAGGGCCTCCTCAAGGTGCTCGCGCGCGAGAACACCAGCGGCGCCGAGGTGATGAGCGTCTTCACCACCCGAGACCCGCTGGAGGACGTGGAGACGCACCCGACGCACCCGGAGGCACCGGCCGGACGTCCTCACCCGGTGGCGACTCCCGCGCGCGCGTCCGGCTCCACGCCCACGGTGACGGCGTCCGGGGCCCCGACGAGGCACAACGCCGTCGCGCACGTGCCCCTGCCTGCCCTCGCCGCCTCCGCCAGGGAGGTGGCCCCGGGCGGACTGGTGGGATGGTTGAAGCGGATCCTCGGACGCGCGTGAGCCCTTCCCTCTTCCCGAGGGAAGAGGGGTGCTTTCAGTCGCGGAGCGGCAGGCGATCCGTGCCGGCGGGCTTCTCCGCCATCTCGAAGACGGGAGCCGCGGCCGGCTGGGTCTCGGCCGCGCCGGTCAGCAGGTGGGCGGGAACCGGCGAGGCCTTCGCGGCCGCCTCGAGCGCCGCGTTGCGGAGGGCCGAGAGCCGCTTACGCCACAGGAAGAAGGCGAGGCCTACCACCGCGATGACGCCCACCACCACGAGCTGGCCCTCCTTCATGCGATCAATGGCGTAGTCCAGCTTGTCGCCGAAGTGGAAGCCGAGCCACACGAAGAAGGGCGCGGACAGGAGCGCCGCCAGACCATCCCAGAGGATGAAGCGCCAGTAGGACATGCGCGCGGAGCCGGCGGAGAAGTACGTCACCGCGCGAACCCCGGGCAGGAAGCGGGCGATCATCACGATCTTCTGCCCGTGCAGGGCGAACAGCCCCTCCACGCGGGCGCGCTTCTCCGGGGTGACGACCCTGGCCAGGAAGCCCCTGGGCGAACGGCCCACCTGGGAGCCGAGCCGGCGACCCGCGTAGTAGATGAGGCTGTCACCAGCCAGGATGCCCACGAAGCCGACCAGCATCATGATCGGCAGGCTGGCCGCTCCCTTGTGGGCGAGAAACCCACCCAGGATGAGCGAGATGTCCTCTGGCAGTGGCACGCCGAGCCCACACGCCACCAGCACGCCAAAAACGGTGAGGTAGGCGAGGAAGCCTTGGGTATTGCCCAGCAGGTTGGTGAGGAATTCTTGCACGCTCGTCTCTCGGTCTCGTTTACTTCGTGGAGGCCTCGCGGGCTCTACCCGCGCCAGGTCTCCAGCGCCCAGGCATCAACCGGGCACGCGTCGTCAAAACTCCGAGCCACGTGCTGCGGCCCGAAGCATCTCCCGCGGCTGTCTGCCAGATAATCATCGAGCGGCTCCAAGGCTCGGAGTGCGAGCACCCGGACTGGCCGTTCCGCGTCGTTCCCCACACCCTGCCCTCTCATCAGCGAGCACTCGCCCGCCCGGTCAGCATCCGCGCATGCGAGGGCCGGGCCCCAGGCCACGAGCGACACTCCCAGCATCTGCGCGAACGTCCCACCCATCGTGTGTTGGGAAGCTAGCAGATGCGAGAGGGACCAGGCCTCAAGTCTTTCCCACGAGCGACTTCATGGCCTCGCGATTGTCGCGGACCTTCTGGCCGAAGTGGGTGACGATCCCCATCAGCAGCTTCATGCAGGCCTGGGGCTTCTGGGCGGTCAGCTTCTGGAAGTCCGCGTGGCGGATCTCCACGGCGGTGACGTCGGTGGCGGCGGTGGCGGTACACAGCCGCTCGCCCTTTTGCAGGAGGGCCATCTCGCCCAGGGACTCACCCGCGCCCACATCCCCGAGCGACACGTCCTCGCCCGCGGGGTTGCGCGCGCTCAACCGCACCTTGCCGTCGCTGATGATGAAGAGCGACTCGCCGGGACGGTTCTCCTGGAAGAGGGCCGACCCTTTCGGGAACGCCCGAGGCACCCCGATGGCGGCGAAGATCTGGATGCCGACATCGGTGAAGTCCTTGAAGAGCGAGCACGCCTTGAGTGAGGCAGCGACCTCCATGAGGTGTGCTCCTAACACGCACGCCCCCGTCCGTCACGTTAACGGCTGGCGCGATGGTCGGCGGCCGTGCGGACGTAGTGCTTCGCGGACTCGAGGAGGAAGGAGCGCTCCTCGTCGGTGAGGGGCCGCTTCACCTTTCCAGGGGAACCCACCACCAGCGAGCCCGGGGGCACCTTCGTCCCCGGCGTCAGCAGCGTGCCGGCGCCGATGATGCAGTCGTCGCCGATCTCCACGCCGTCCATGACGATGGCGCCCATGCCCACCAGCACGCGGTTGCCCACCTGGTGCACCCGTGCAGCACCACGTGGTGCCCCACCGTCACGTCGTCCCCGATGAAGGTGGCGTAGCGTTCGCTGGTGACGTGGATCATCGAGAGGTCCTGGATGTTGGTCCTCCGGCCGATGCGGATGGGGTTCACGTCCCCCCGCAGCACCGAGTTGAACCACACCGAGGAGTCCTCCCCCAGCTCCACGTCCCCGATGACCTGCGCCGAGTCCTCGACGAAGCAGCTCGGGTGGACGCGCGGGGAGTGGTCTTTGAAACGTCTCAGGGCCATGGGTGCTCCTGGGAGGACAGGCTCAGGCGACGACGCACGAGAGCTCGGGCTGGGGGGCCTCGGCGGCGGGCATCACCGTCGGGAGGCTCAGCACCGCCGTCTGCTTGCCGGCGAGCTGGTTCGGCGTGGCGCTCTCCACCTTCACCTTCACGAAGGCTCCGGCCGGCGCGTCGCCGTCGAAGTTCACCGTGCGGTTCTCCGGCGTGCGGCCGAAGCGCTTGAGCGGGTTGTAGCGCGAGGGGCCCTCCACCAGCACCTCCACCTCCGTGCCCACCTGCTCCGCGGCCATGAGCTCGCCGCTGATGCGCCGCTGGATCTTCTGCAGGCGCTCCAGCCGCTCGATCTTCACCTCGTGCGGCACCAGGCCCCACTCCTTCTCCTTGAGCGCCGCGCCCGTCTTCGGGCGGGGCGCGTAGATGAACGAGAACTGGTTCTCGTAACGGACCTTCTCGGTGAGCTCCAGCGTGAGCGCGAAGTCCTCCTCCGTCTCGCCGGGGAAGCCCACGATGATGTCCGTGGTGACCGCGATGTCCGGACGCGCCGCGCGCAGCTTCTCCAGGCGCTCCAGGTACTCGGCCACGGTGTAGTCGCGCCGCATCCGCTTGAGCACCGGGTCCGAGCCGCTCTGCACCGGCAGGTGGAAGTGCGGCATGATCTTCGGCTGCGACGCGGAAGGCCTCGATCAGCTCGTCCGACAGGTCGTGCGGGTGGCTGGTGGTGAAGCGCACGCGCTCGATGCCCGGCACCTCGGCGGTGCGCAGCAGCAACTGCGCGAAGCTGATGCCGCCCCGGTACGAGTTCACGTTCTGCCCGATGAGCGTCACCTCGCGCACGCCCACCTTGGCCAGGTCCGCCACCTCGGCGAGCACCTCCGGGAAGGCCCGGCTCACCTCGCGGCCGCGGGTGTGCGGCACCACGCAGAAGGCGCAGACGTTGTCGCAGCCCTTCATCACCGTGACGAACTCGGTCACCTTGCCGCGGCTCGTCTCGGGGTCGGCGCGCGGGAAGACGTACTCCTCGCGAGTCCACCCAGGCGGTCTCCACCACGCGCTCGCGCTCGCCCTGCACGCGGCCGATGATCTCCGGCAGCTTGGCGATGGTGTCCGGGCCGAAGACGAAGTCCAGGTAGGGCACCTTCTTGAGGAGCTTGTCCTTCTCCTGCTGCGC
Source organism: uncultured delta proteobacterium (assembly GCA_963771175.1). Classification (GTDB taxonomy): domain Bacteria; phylum Myxococcota; class Myxococcia; order Myxococcales; family Myxococcaceae; genus Archangium. The sequence continues at coordinate 254,716 of CAVYSY010000046.1, read as the reverse complement.
CACGCACCCGCCCACGCCGATCAGCGTGCCGCGGGCGAGCTTCACCGTGCGGTAGCGGCCCAGGGCGGAGAGCATCTTGTCCTCGGCCTTCTCGCGGATGGAGCAGGTGTTGAGGATGATGAGGTCCGCCTCCTCCGGGGCCGGCGTGGGCCGGTATGCCAGCTCGCCGAGCACCTCGCTCATGCGGAGCGAGTCGTTGACGTTCATCTGGCAGCCGAAGGTGTGGATGAAGTAGCGCTTCATGGGTCTTTCCGTACGGAGAACGGGCCCTTATCCGATGGGCCCCGGCGGATTGCAACCACCCGGCGAGCGGGCGGGCGGGCGATCTACACCCGGCTGTGGGCCTTCTGCATCCGGGCGTGGAGGTCGACGAGGCGCTCCTCGTGCTCGTTGAGGAGGTCGATCGTCTCCTGGCCATAACGCCGGGCCAGGGGGTCCAGATCCTCGACGCGGGCCATCTCCTCGCGGGCCCGGCGAGCCTTCTCGGTGGAGACGGCGTCGGACTGCCGCTCCAGCTCCGCCAGGCGGGTGCGCAGCTTGCGAACCGTCCAGCGCTTGCCGGAGTAGGCGCGCAGCAGGGAGAGGCCCAGCTCCACCTTCTTCACCTCCAGGCCGGAGGCCTTCAGGCCGAGCTCGTGCGCGGCCCCGAGGCCGTCGTGCCCCACCGCGGGCTGCTCGGCATGGGCGAGGTAGGCCTCCTGGTAGCGGACGAGGGACTGCAGCTCGTCCTGGGTGAGGGGGTGGGCGGAGAGCCGGAGGGTCCTCGCATCGGCCGCCTCCATGCCAACGGCCGGAGCGGACTCGAGATCATCGAACATGGAACGGGACATGGGCGTGTCTTTCAGGCGGGGACGAGCTGCTCCGCGATGCGGGACAGGTCGGCCACGGAGTTGACCACCACGGTCTGGTGGCATTCCTTCGAATAGGTGAGCATCTCGCTGTCCCCGAAGCCCCAGTTGCCACGGTCCTCGGGGCAGATCCACAGGAGCCGCTTGCACTTCTGCTTCAGGTCCTTGAGCGCCCAGGCGTTGTTGGCGTTGTAGTTGTTGCGGCCGTCCCCGATGATCATCACCGTGGTCCGGCGGGTGATGCTGCCGAGCTGATCTCGCGTGAAGGCGGCCAGCGCCCGGCCGTAGTTGGAGTTGGCGGTGAGCGAGACGGCCTGCCCCATGGTGGCCAGGTCGATCGCGCGGTCCACGTCCTGCTCCTTGAAGTACTGCGTCACGTCGCCCACGTCCGAGACGAAGACGAACGAGCGCACGCGCACGAAGAGCGACTGCAGCGTGTAGGTGAAGAGCAGCATCATCCGCGACGCGTTGCGCACCGAGTCCGAGACGTCACAGAGGACGACGACCTCGGGGCGCTCGGGGCGGCGGGCGCGGAACAGGGGCACCATGGGCACCCCACCCCACGGCAGGTTGCGGCGCAGCGTGCGGCGGACGTTCAGCGTCCCCTTCCGCTTCGAGCGCGCCTTGCGGATGAGCCGGGCCTTCAGCTTCTCCGCCAGCGTCTGCACCGCCGCCTCCATCTGGTTCACCTCGGCCTGGCTGAGCTGGTGCAGCGGCTTGTCCACCACCCCACCCGCGGGCTTGCGGATGCGCGCCTCGGCCTGGCGCTTCACCTCGCGCCGCGCCGCCTCCTCCACCTTGCGCATGGCCTCGGCCACGTGGCGCGAGACGATCTCCACCCCCTCCGCCGGCAGGCCCCGCTTGCGCAGCTCGTCCTCCATCCCCTTCAGCTCCGAGCGCGCCCGGTCCACTCCCGCCGCCACCAGCAGGCGCCGGGAGAAGAAGCCCGTCTGCATCGAGCTCTGCATCTGCGAGAGGTCCAACTGCAGCGTGGCCGCCCGGAAGATCTGCGCGAGCCTGCGCCCGGTCTCCCATCAGCGCCGCCTGGGCCAGCGGGGACAGCTCGGGGAAGAGCTGGTTCATCTGGAACAGGAGCATCGTGAGGTTGTCGCCCTCGATGAGCCCCTGCTCCTGAATCTGCTGCGCCAGCGACTTGTCGATCGCCTCGAACGTCTTCGCCGCCCCCGAGAAGAAGAAGTCGAAGGCCCGGTTGAAGACGTCCACGTCCTGCTGGCGCTTGACCAGGGTGGTCCGCAGCACCGAGCGGAAGACGCGCCCTTGTCCTGGAGCCCCACCTCGGAGGCCGCCCGGGCCGCGTCCGAGACCTCGGACGTGCTGACCCGCACCCCGTTCTGGCGGAGGACCTCGGCGAACTCGACGATGCGTGCGTCCATGTGGGTGTGGGCCCCTCGAATCGGTGCCAGACGTTCTAACAGCCTCGGGACCGCGATGTGAGCGCTCGTCCTCCCCTCAGACGGCCCGTGGGTCCTGTATACCCAGGCCCGAGGAAAAGCCGAGGGAGACATTCATGCCAACAGCAGTCGTCACCGGGGCGGGCATCCGGATCGGAAAGGCCATCGCCCTGGCGCTCGCCGAGGTGGGGTACGACCTGGCCCTGCACGTCCACCGCTCGACCGAGGGAGCCGAGGAGGTCGCCGGGAAGGCCCGCGCCCTGGGCCGGAGTGCCACCGTGTACCGCGCCGACCTGGGGGCGCCGCGCGAGCTGGAGTCGCTGGCGGCGACCCTGCGCGAGGCCCACCCGACCATCGACATCCTCGTGAACAACGCGGGCATCTACGAGCGGGCGGCCTTCGAGGACATCACCCGGGAGCAGTACCACCGGATGATGGGGGTCAACCTGGAGGCACCCTTCTTCCTCACCCAGGCGCTGCTCCCGGCCTTGCGAGCCACCCCCCACCCGCTCGTCGTGAACCTCACCGACATTGGCGCGGAGCGAGCGGAGAGCAACTATGCCCACTACTCCGTCAGCAAGGCGGGGCTGCTCATGCTCACCCGGGCGCTGGCCGTGGAGCTGGCTCCCCAGGTGCGGGTGAACGCCATCTCCCCGGGGACGGTCGTCTTCCCGGAGGACTTCGACGAGGCCACCCGGAAGGCCATCCTCGCCCGCATCCCCCTCGGGCGGGTGGGCACGGCCGAGGATGTGGCCCGGGTCGTCGTCTTCCTGGCCCGCGAGGCCCCTTATATCTCCGGACAGGTGATCGCCGTGGATGGAGCCCGGAGCGCCCAGCTATGAACCGCCCCCTCTCCGAGGGTGCCCCGCGTGACGCGCAGGGCCGCCCGCTGGATGTGATCGAACTGCGCCAGCTCCCCGTCCGGTGCATCGTCGGGGTGTACCCCGCCGAGCGAGGCACGCCGCAGCCGCTGGATCTCGACGTGGCGCTGTACCTGGACACCCGGAAGGCCGCCGCGGAGGGCAGCCTCCGGGACACGGTGGACTACGCGCGGCTGTCCGGGGAGCTGCGCTTCCTGCTGGAGACGGCCGACTTCCGCATGCTGGAGACAGCCGCCGAGGCCCTCTGCCGCTACATCCTGGCCCCGCCCACCGAGGACTCGGCCCGAGCCGCGGTGCGGGCCGTCACCCTGCGGCTGTCCAAGCCGGAGGCCCTGGGCCGAGCGGGCCTCGCCTCGCTGCAGGTGCACCGCACCGCGGACGAGTACCAGTTCGAGACGGAGGAGAAGTCCTTCGGGCGGGTGGACGTCCTCTTCGAGGACGAGCACGTTGGCATCTACCGACTGCGCGTGGCCCCGGGCCGCACCATCCCCACGCACGAGCACCGGGTGATGAACGAGGCCGAGCTGGTGCTGGGCCACGGGCTGCTGCTCCAGGGCCGACCGGTGCCGGCGGGCACGGGCTTCCGGTGGCCGAAGCGCTTCCCGCACCGCTACGACAACCCGAGGACCCTCGAGCAGACGGTGCTGTGCGTGGACCGTCCGGCCTTCCTCCCCGATGACGAGGTGGAGGTCCCCGTGCCGGAAGGCGGACTGGCCCCGATTGAAGGCCATCCCTACTACCCGGCGGCGGCGAGCACCCCGGAGGCGGAGGGCGAGCGGTGGTGAGCGAGCGACCCGTGGGGCACCCGGAAGGTGCTGGTGACGGGAGGGGGCAGCGGCATGGGCCTCGCGGTCGCCGAGGCGCTGCTGCGGGCGGGAGGCAGGGTGGCGGTGAGCGGGCGTCGGGCGGAGCGGCTGGAGGCGGTGGTGCGAGCCTGGCCCGGTCAGGCGGTGGCCCTTCCCTGCGATCTCGCCGTCCCCTTCCGAGCGTGCGGGGCTGCTGGCTCGGGCGCGTGAGGCGCTGGGCGGGCTGGACGGACTGGTCCACTCGGCGGGGGTGGTGGAGCACCAACTCCCCGGACACATCTCCGAGGAGGCCCTGCGGGCCCAACTCGAGGTCAACCTGGTGGCTCCGCTGCGCCTGGGCGAGGAGGCGCTGTCGGTCCTGGAGGACGGCGGGGGCATGGTGTTCATCGCCTCCACCCTGGCCCTGAGGCCGTTGCCCACCAGCGCGGTCTACAGCGCGGCCAAGGCCGGGTTGCTGGCGGCGATGCGCTCGCTGGCCCTGGCGGGGGCCTCGCGGCGGGTCCGGGCCAATGCCGTCTGCCCGGGAGTGGTGGACACGGAGATGGTCCGGGCTCCGCGCTTGAGTCCCGGTGAGTCACCTCCCGAGGGTGAGGAGCTCGAGCGGAGGATCTCCGCCCAACTGTCCACGCTGGGGGCGTTGCACCCGCTGGGACGGCTCGGCAAGCCCGAGGAGATAGCCGACGCGGTAGTGCACCTGCTGGCGTCCCCGTGGACGACCGGCAGCGAGTTGGTCATCGACGGAGGACTGCTGCTGCGCGAGTGACGCTCAGTCGTTCTCGCCCCGGTAGATGCAGCCCGAGGTGCAGGTCTCGCGCACCATCACCTGGGAGAGCTGCGGCAGACGAGGCCGCACCCGCTGCCAGATCCATCGCGCCAGGTTCTCACTGGTGGGGTTGGACAGCCCCTCGATCTCATTGAGGTAGTAGTGATCGAGCTGGGCCTGGATGGGCTTGAAGGCCTCGGTGAGGTCGGCGAAGTCCATCACCCACCCGGAGTCCGCACCCACCTGCCCCTGGACGTGGAGGGTCACGCGGTAGGAGTGACCGTGCAGCCGGGCGCACTTGTGCCCTGCGGGAACATTGGGGAGGCGGTGGGCGGCCTCGAAGGTGAACTCCTTGAAGATCTCCAAAACAAACTCCTGTGTGCCGCGGGGTGATTACCGGGGCAGCTCGAAGGACATCACGGATTCCACGTGGTGCGTCTGGGGGAACATGTCCACCACCTGGAGCGCCAGCGGCTTGTAACCCGCCTCTACCAGTCCCGCTGCGTCCCGCGCCAACGAGCCCGGATCACAGGCCACGTACACCACACGCCTTACTCCCAGGGTCTTGAGCCACCGAGCGAGCCCCGGTGCCCCCGTCCGAGGAGGGTCCGCCAGCGCGAGGTCGAACCGCTTCCCCTCGCGGATGAGGCCCTCGCACACCTTCCGGGCGTCGCCCTGGACGAAGCGCACGTTGGTCACCCCACCCTCTCGAACACTGCGCTGCGCCAGCTCCACTGACGCCGGGGAGGACTCCACCCCGAGTACCGAGGCCGCACTCGCCGCGAGCGGGAACGTGAAGTTGCCATTGCCCGAGTACAGCTCCAGTACCGAGTCCGTGTCGCGCGGGGCCAATTCGTACAGGGCGGACGTCACCAGCCCCACATTGGCCTCCGCGTGGGCCTGGGAGAACGCGTCCGGCCGCAGGTACAGCGGCACTTCCGGACGCAGGGGCGAAATCGAGCGCAGCACCGGCTTGCCGATGACGCGCGGCGAGCCCTCCTTGGGCACCAGCACCGCGCCCTCGAGCCGCAGCGCGCGCACCGCCGCCTCGCAGGCCTCCACATGCCTCGGAGTCGCCTGACCCTTCAGCATCACCGCGAAGGCCGCCTTGCCACCCTCGGCCAGCAGGTGCACCTCTTCGGCGTCCCGGGACACCGGCTTGAGCAGCGGCGCCAGCTTGCCCGGCAGCTCCGCGAGCACCGGCACCAGCGCGCCACACTCGCTCACCGGCACCCGGTCATGGCTGCGCCGCCCGAAGTAGGCCAGCTCGTCCTTGAGGAAGTGCAGCACCGCGCGCCGCCGGTAACCGAAGTCCGTCGGGGCCACCAGGAGGGGCCGCACCGCGAAGCTGTCCCGCTTCAGCCGGCCCAGGTGCTCCAGGGCGGAGAGGACAATCTCCTGTTTCGCGGCACGCTGGGCGGACTCGGACAGCTCCAGCCAGTCGCACCCGCCACACCGGGCGTTGAGGGCACACGGCGAGCGCCGTCGGTCCGGACTCGGCACCAGCACGTCACCCAGCAGGTGGCCGCGCATCACCTTGCCCTCCTGCTCCAGACGCACGCGCACGCGCTCGCCAGGGAAGGTGCCGGGCACGAAGACGGTGCGTCCCTCGTACGAGGCCACGCCCTCTCCGAGCTGCCCGAGGCGCTCGATCGTCAATTCAATGGGGGTATCCGGCAGCATGGGGGAAACGGGGACTCGGCGGCCCCTTCAGGGCGCCATCCTTATTCGACCTCCGCTCCGGCGCAGGTATTCCGCCGCGGCCCCGAGAGCTGGGACCGCGGCGGGCACGGCGAAAGACCGGGAGACCGATCTCAGATCTTCATCTCACGCACGTCCGGGGCCACCGTGAGCTTGGGCTCGGTGATGGCCTGAACCTGCTCCACCGTCACGCCGGGGGCCAGCTCGCGCAGCACGAGGCCCTGGGGCGTCACGTCCAGGAGGGCGTACTCGGTGACGATGTGGTTGACGCACTTGAGGCCGGTGATGGGCAGGGAGCACTTCTTGAGGATCTTCGGCTTCCCCTCCTTGTTGACGTGCTCCATGGTCACGAAGACGCGCTTGGCGCCCACCGCGAGGTCCATGGCGCCACCCGGGCCCTTCACCATCTTGCCGGGGATCATCCAGTTGGCGAGATCCCCCTCCTCGCTCACCTCCATGGCGCCGAGCACGGCCAGGTCGACATGGCCGCCGCGGATCATCCCGAAGGACAGCGCCGAGTCGAAGAAGGCGGCGCCCTTCACCACCGTCACCGTCTCCTTGCCGGCGTTGATGAGATCCGGATCCTCCTCGCCTTCCATGGGCCAGGGGCCCATGCCGAGGATGCCGTTCTCGGACTGGAACATGATGTCGAGGCCCTTCGGAATGTAGTTGGCCACCAGCGTGGGGATGCCAATTCCGAGGTTCACGTAATAGCCATCGCGCAGCTCCTGGGCGATGCGCTGGGCAATCTGCTCACGGGTCAGGGGCATGGCGTCCTCTCAGGCCTTCTTCTGCACGGTGCGGCGCTCGATCCACTTCTGGAGGTCCTTCGACTGGACGATGCGGTGCACGAAGATACCGGGCAGGTGCACCTGATCCGGGTCGATCTCGCCGGCGGCCACGATGTGCTCGGCCTCGACGATGGTGACCTTTCCCGCCATGCACATCATCGGCGAGAAGTTGCGGGCCGTCTTGCGGAACACCAGGTTGCCCCAGGTGTCCGCCTTCCAGGCTCGCACGATGGTGAAGTCCGCCTTGAGCGGCGTCTCCAGCACGTGCAGGCGCCCGTCGATCATCCGCGTCTCCTTGCCCTTGGAGAGCTCGGTGCCCGCGCCCGACGGAGTGAAGAAACCGCCGATGCCGCAGCCACCGGCGCGGATGCGCTCGGCCAGCGTGCCCTGCGGGTTGAGCTCGACCTCGAGCTGTCCGGAGAGCATCTGCTGCTCGAAGACCTTGTTCTCGCCCACGTAGCTGGCGACGATCTTCTTCACCTGGTTGGCCTTGAGCAGGATGCCCAGACCCAGCTCGGTGGTGCCGCAGTTGTTGGAGATGATGGTGAGCCCCCGGGTCCCCTTGCGGTGCAGGGCCGCGATGAGGTTCTCGGGGTTGCCGCACAGCCCGAAGCCGCCGCTCATCAGCGTGGCGCCATCCGGGATGTCGCGGACAGCCTCGTCCGCGCTCGCGATGATCTTGTTCATGAGCCCCTCCTACGAGAACGGGGCGAAGGCCCATCGAAGGCCTCCACCCCGCCCCTCTCCACTAGCGGGAGAGGGTGTTCGTCCCGCGTTGGACTAGCGCTCCACCATCAGCGCGATGCCCTCGCCGCCGCCGATGCAGAGCGACGCGACGCCACGCTTCTTGTTCTGGTCCTTCAGGGTGTGCAGCAGCGTCACCAGGATGCGCGCGCCCGAGGCGCCGATCGGGTGGCCGAGCACCACCGCGCCGCCGCGCACGTTCACCTTCGAGGCGTCCAGGCCGAGCAGCTTGTTGTTCGCGAGGGCCACCACCGCGAAGGCCTCGTTGATCTCCCAGAGGTCCACGTCGGCGGTCGTGTGACCGGTGCGCTTGAGCAGGTTGTTGATGGAGTCGGCCGGGGCGATGGTGAACTCCACCGGCTTGCGGGCGGCCCCGGCGTAGCCGGCGATGCGGCCCAGGATGGTGCGACCCTCGGCCTTGGCGCGCTCGGCGCTCATCAGCACCAGCGCCGCGGCGCCGTCGTTGATGGACGAGGCATTGGCCGCCGTCACCGTGCCGTCCTTCTTGAAGACGGGCTTGAGCGTCGGAATCTTCTCCGGCCTGGCGTTCTTCGGACCCTCGTCCTCGCTCACCACCACGTCGCCGCCCTTGCCGCCGGGCACGGTGACCGGGACGATCTCCTTGGTGAACAGGCCGGCCTTCTGGGCCTCGATGGCGCGCTTGGTGGACTCCAAGGCGAACTCGTCCTGGTTGGCGCGGCTGATGCCCTGGTTGACGGCGCACTCCTCGGCGCAGTTGCCCATGTGGACGTTGTCGTAGGGATCCCACAGGCCGTCGAGGATCATCGAGTCCTTGAACTCCACGTTGCCCATGCGGGCGCCGCCACGCATGGCGTGGCTGACGTAGGGCGCGTTGCTCATGGACTCCATGCCGCCGGCCACCACCACCTCGGCGTCACCGAGGGCAATGGCCTGGGCGCCGGCGATGACCGCCTTGAGGCCCGAGCCGCACACCTTGTTGAGGGTGACGGCGGGGATGCTGTCGGGGAGGCCGGCGAAGATGGCGGCCTGACGCGCGGGGGCCTGACCCACGCCAGCCTGGAGCACGCAGCCCATGACGACCTCGTTCACCTGATCCGGGGACACGCCCGAGCGCTCCAGCGCCGCCTTGATGGCGATGGCGCCGAGCTGCGGAGCCGTCAGCTTGGAGAGGGCGCCCTGGAAGGCCCCGATGGGGGTACGCGCCGCGCCGACGATGACCACTTCACGAGCCATGAACTGCCTCCTTGGGGTGCTGAAGATGACTTCGAATAACAATCGCGAGGGCCCTTATCACTGAGCCTTCCGAGCGGATCAAGCCTCCTTGCCTGCCCTGAAGCCCAAAAGCAAACGGCCGGGCCCCCTCTCGGGAACCCGGCCGTCGCGTACCCTTTATGAGGGAGGCAGACCTACTTCTTCAGCTTGCTCGCCATCACGTCGCCGAGGCGCGCCTTGGAGCCCTCAGCCTGGCGGCGGAGGTACTCGCGGTAGTCGTCTCGCCCTCGTCGATCAGCGCCTTCATCGACAGGGCCACCTTCCGGTCCTGGGTGTTGATGTCGATGATCTTGACCTCGACCTCCTGGCCCTCCTTCACCACGTCGCGCGGGTTCTCGACGCGCTCCTCCTTCAGCTCGGAGACGTGCACCAGGCCCTCGATGCCCGGCTCGATCTCGACGAAGGCGCCGAAGTCGGTGACCTTGGTGACCTTGCCCTTGACGCGGCTGCCCACCGGGGTGCGCTCGGACAGGGTGTCCCAGGGATCCGGCTGGAGCTGCTTGATGCCCAGGCTGAAGCGCTCGTTCTCGACGTCGATGTTGAGCACCACCGCCTCGACCTCGTCGCCCTTCTTGAACATCTCGCCCGGGTGCTTGATGCGCTCCGTCCAGGAGATGTCGGAGACGTGCACCAGGCCGTCGACGCCCTCCTCGACGCCGACGAACACGCCGAAGTCGGTGACGTTGCGGATCTGGCCCTTGATGACCGAGCCGATCGGGTACTTGTCCTCGAGCAGCGTCCAGGGGTTCTGCTCGATCTGCTTCATGCCCAGGGCGATGCGCTTGGCCTTGGGATCGATGTCGAGCACCACCGCCTCGACCTCCTGGCCGACCTCGAGCACCTTGCTGGGGTGCTTGACGCGCTTGGTCCAGGACATCTCGGAGACGTGCACCAGACCCTCGACGCCCTGCTCGATCTCGATGAACGCGCCGTAGTCGGTGATGGAGACGACCTTGCCCTTGACGCGGGTGCCGACCGGGTACTTCTCGTCGGCGCGGTGCCACGGGTCCTCCTGGATCTGCTTGAGGCCCAGGCTGACGCGCTCCTGCGCGGGGTCGAACTTGAGGACGACGACGCGAACCTCGTCGCCCACGTTGAACATCTCGCTGGGGTGACCGATGCGGCCCCAGGACATGTCGGTGATGTGGAGCAGGCCGTCGATGCCGCCGAGGTCGATGAAGGCGCCGTAGTCGGTGAGGTTCTTGACCACGCCCTTGAGGACCGCGCCCTCCTTGAGGTTCTTGAGGGTCTCCTTCTTCATCTCCTCGCGCTGCTTCTCGAGGAGCACGCGGCGGGAGAGCACGATGTTGCCGCGCTTCTTGTTGAACTTGATGACCTTGAACTCGAATTCCTTCGAGATGTACTGGTCGAGGTTGCGCACCGGGCGGATGTCCACCTGGGAGCCGGGGAGGAACGCCTTCACGCCGATGTCGACCGAGAGGCCGCCCTTCACGCGGCCCACGATGGTGCCCTTGACGATCTCATCGCGCTCGCAGGCGGCGCTGATCTCGTCCCAGATGCGCATCTTGTCGGCCTTCTCCTTGGAGAGGACGACCATGCCGGTGTCGTTCTCGCGGCTCTCCAGGAGGACCTCGACCGGGTCGCCCGCCTTGACGGAGACCTCGCCGCGAGGGTTGGTGAACTCGGAGATCGGGATCTGGCCCTCGGACTTGTAGCCGATGTCGACGACGGCGTAGTCCTTGGTCACCTGAACGACGGTGCCCTTGACGATCTCGCCTTCCTTGAGGATGCCCTCGCCGCCGCGCTCCTTGAGCGAGGCCTCGAACATCGCGGCAAAATCCTCGTCGCCAACATCTCCGATCTGCTGGTTCACGTTCTGCTGCATGAGATTGAGAGTCCTAACTGGTACTTCTGCCCCCGGTTGTTGACGGCATCCACTCGCGGGGAGCTACGAGTGGAGCGCGAGCCTTCCCCACAATGGGGTTGGTTCGAAGCCGCGCACCCTAGACACCGGTTATACCGGCAGTCAAGCGAGCACGCGGTACTTGTTCATAGTCCTGATAATGCTCACTGGCGGATCGGACACCCCCCGGTCCTCTAGAGCCCTCGTCCGGCAGGCAGGAAAGCACCCACACTCCCCTACCCTCCGAGGATTCAAAGGTGATGCCCGATGAATCCCCGCGCCATTGCCTCGGCGCACGAAACGCGCGGAGTCCCGTGGCTGCTGCCCAGGCACCCGAGGGGGCGGGCGCTCAGTCCAGCAGCTTGAACGTCTCGCGGGCGATCACCATCCGCTGCACCTCGCTGGTGCCCTCGTAGATGGTCTGCACCCGGGCGTCGCGGAAGTAGCGCTCCACGGGGAACTCGTCGATGTAGCCGTAGCCGCCGTGGATCTGCACCGCCTTGTCCACCGCGCGGTTGGACATCTCGCTGGCGATAGAGCTTCGCCATCGAGGCCTCGCGGGTGAACGGCTTGCCCTCCTCCTTGAGCTTCGCGGCCCGGAACGTCAGCAGCTCGGCCGCGCTGGAGCTCGGTGCTTCATGTTGGCGAGCATGAAGCGCAGCCCCTGGAAGTCGGCGATGGCCTGACCGAAGGCCTTGCGGTCCTTCGAGTACCGGACGGAGGCCTCGAGCGCCGCCCGCGCCACGCCGCACGCCTGCGAGGCGATGCCGATGCGGCCGCCGTCCAGCGCGATCATCGCCAGCTTGAAGCCGTCGCCCTCCTTGCCCAGGAGGTTCTCCGCGGGGATCTCGCAGTCCTCGAAGGTGAGCGCCACGGTGTTGGAGCCGCGCAGGCCCATCTTGTCCTCGTGCTTGCCGACGAGGAGGCCCGTCGTCCCGCCCTCGACGATGAAGGCGGAGATGCCCTTGCTGCCCTGCCCGCCCGTGCTGCGCCCACACCACCATCACGCCCGCGTAGGCGCCGGAGGTGATCCACTGCTTGCTGCCGTTGAGCACCCACTTGTCCCCGCGGCGCACCGCCGTGGTGCGCATGGCGCGCGGATCCGAGCCCGCGTGCGGCTCGGAGAGCGCGAACGCGCCCACCACCGCCTCGCCCGAGGTGAGCCGCGTCACGTACTTCTCGCGCTGGGCCTCGGTGCCGAACTTGTGGATGAGCTCGGCGCACATGTTCGTGACCGCCATGGCCACCGAGGTGGAGGCGCACGCGGCCGCCATCTCCATCATCGCCAGGGCGTAGGAGACCGCGCCCGCCTCGGCGCCGCCGTACTGGGCGGGGATGTTCACCCCCATGCAGCCCCAGGGCGGCCAGCTCCTTGAAGAGCTCCGTGGGGAAGATCTCCTCGCTTGTCGAATCTGCGCGCCTGGGGCGCCATCCGCTCGCGCGCGAACTTGCGCGCGGTGTCGCGGATGAGCGTCTGCGTCTCGGTGAGCTCGAGGTTCACGGGGGGGCGTCCTACTTGATGGCCTTGAGGTTGAACGGATACTCGATGGGGTACTCGCGCCCGTCCGGCGGCTGCGGGAACGTGATGCTGGAGAGCACGTTCACCACGCACTCGTTCAGCCGTGCGTTCTTCAGCAGTCGTGCCCGCCTTGACCACCTTGGCGTTCCTCACGAAGCCGTCCGGCGTGATGGTGAAGGACGTCATGATGCGGCCCTCCTCCACCTTGCTGCCCTTCGTCGCGAGGATCTCCTCGTAGCACTCCTGGATGTCGCGCGAGTAGTACGTCATCACCTCGCGGATGGAGTCCGGGGTGAAGGGCATCTGCGACACGTTCGGCGGCTGGGGCCGGGCCGGCTCCGCCTTCTTCTTCTCCTGCGCGGGGACGGTCGCCTCGGACCCTGTCTCCTTGCCCGCCGACCCCTTGGCCGAGCCCTGCGCGAACGCCAGGCCCGACCCGAGAAGCACCACCACCGCGATCAGGGAACGCTTCATATGCGTCGACTCCTCAGTCCTTGAGCAGGTTGGCCGAGATGACGATGCGCTGGATCTCGCTCGTGCCCTCGTAGATCTCGGTGATGCGCGCGTCGCGCACGTGGCGCTCGACGTCCATCTCCTTGCTGTAGCCCATGCCGCCGTGGATCTGCAGCGCCTTGTTGGCCACGCGGCTGGCCATCTCGCTGGCGTACAGCTTGGCCATGGCGCTCTCCTGCGAGTGGCGCACGCCCTTGTCCTTGAGCAGCGCGGCGCGCAGCACCAGCAGCCGGGCCGCGTCGATCTCCGTGGCCATGTCCGCGAGCATGAACTGGATGGCCTGGTGCTCGCGGATGGGCTTGCCGAAGGTCTTGCGCTCCCCCGAGTAGCGCACCGCCTCCTCGAAGGCCGCGCGCGCGATGCCCAGCGCCTGCGAGGCGATGCCGATGCGCCCGCCGTCGAGCGTGGCCATGGCGACCTTGAAGCCGTCGCCCTCCTTGCCGAGCAGGTTCTTCGCCGGCACGCGCAGTCCTCGAAGAACATGGTGCAGGAGTGCGCCGCGCTGATGCCCATCTTCTTGTCCGGCTCGGCGCGGATGAAGCCCGGGGTGTTGGTGGGCACGAGGAAGGCGGTGATGCCCTTGTTGCCCGTCTCCTTGTCCGTCATCGTGAACAGCACGATGGCGTCGGCCTTCGGGCCGTTGGTGATCCAGTTCTTCGAGCCGTTGATGACGTACTCGTCGCCCTTGCGCACGCGCCGTGGTCTTCTGCGCGGCGGCGTCGCTGCCCGCCTCGGGCTCGGTGAGGCCGAAGCAGCCCAGCTTCTCGCCGCGGGCGAAGGGCGCGAGGAACTGCTCCTTCTGCTCCTCGGTGCCGAACTTCATCACCGGATCGCAGTAGAGCGAGTTGTTCACGCTCATGATGACGCCGGTGGAGGCGCAGCCGCGGCTGATCTCCTCCATGGCCAGCGCGTAGCAGACGTTGTCCAGGCCCGCGCCGCCGTACTCCTCGGGCACCGCCACGCCGAGCAGGCGCGAGCTCGGCCGAGCTTCTTCACCGCGTCGCGCGGGCCACTGGTGCTGCTCGTCCCACTTGCGGGCGTTGGGGGTGAGCTCGCGCGCGGCGAACTCGCGGCACATCCGCTGGATCTCGCGCTGGACGTCGGTCAGCTCGAAGTTCATGGCACTCCTGGTGGGGTAAGGGCGCAGAGGTACATAGTACGGGGCGGAGGCCCCGGGAACAGCGATTGCAGGAGGGGCGGGCAAGCGTCGGTTGCCGCGCCCATTAGCGGACAGGCGCTCGCCGGCCCTCTCCTGCCCCGGCCTACTTGCCGGTGAAGCCCGCCGGACGCTTCTCCAGGAAGGCCTTCATGCCCTCCTTCTGGTCCTCGGAGCCGAAGAGCACCGCGAAGCCCTGGCGCTCCAGCTCGTTGGCCGCCCGGAGATCCTGGTCCGCGCCGAACTCGATGACCCGCTTGGCCTGGGAGATCGCCAGCGGGCCGTTCTTGAGGATCTTCGCCGCCACCGCCTTGCAGTGCGGCCAGCAGCTTGTCCGCCGGGAGCACGTCGAGCACCAGGCCAATCTCCTTGGCCTTGGCCGCGTCCAGGCGCTCGCCGGTGAAGATGAGCTCCTTCGCGCGCATCTTGCCCACCAGCGCGGGTGAGCCGCTGCGTGCCGCCGAAGCCGGGGATGACGCCCGAGGCTCACCTCGGGCAGGCCGAGCTTCGCCTTCTCCGAGGCGTAGATGAGATCGCAGGCGAGGGCCAGCTCGCAGCCGCCGCCGAGCGCGAAGCCGTTCACCGCGGCGATGGTCGGGATGGGCAGCTGCTCGAGCGTGGCGAAGCGTGCGGTGGCCCAGCGGCGGCGAACTCGCGCGCCTGCGCCGAGGTGATGCGACGCCATCTCGGCGATGTCCGCGCCGGCGACGAAGGCCTTCTCGCCGCCGCCGGTGACGATGAGCGCGCGCAGCCGTGGTGGGCAGCGAGTCCAGCGCCGACTCCAGCTCCTGCAGCGTCTTGCTGTTGAGCGCGTTGAGCGCCTTGGGGCGATCGATGGTGAGGATGGCGATCGCGTCCTCGGTCTCCAGCCGGATGTTCTCGTAGGCCATGTGAGGCTCCTCGGGGTGCTCGGGGTTAGTACTTGTAGAAGCCGCGGCCGCTCTTCTTGCCGTACCAGCCGGCGTCCACGTACTGGCGCAGCAGCGGGCACGGGCGGTACTTGTCGTCGCCCAGGCCCTTGTGCAGCACCTCGGCGATGTAGAGCACCGTGTCCAGGCCGATGAAGTCCGCGAGCTGCAGCGGGCCCATGGGCTGGTTGGTGCCCAGCTTCATCGCGGTGTCGATGTCCTCGGCGGTCCCCAGGCCCTCCATCAGCGCGAAGCAGGCCTCGTTGAGCATCGGGATCAGGATGCGGTTGACGATGAAGCCCGGGTAGTCCTTCGACACCACCGTGGTCTTGCCCATCTTCTCGGCGAGCGCGCGCGTGGTCTGCGTAGGTCGCGTCCGACGTCGCCGCGCCGCGGATCAGCTCCACCAGCTGCATCACCGGCACCGGGTTCATGAAGTGCATGCCGATGACGTTCTCGGGGCGCTTCGTGGCCGCGGCGATGCGGGTGATGGGGATGGACGAGGTGTTGGTGGCCAGGATGCCGCCCGGGCTTCACCACGCTGTCCAGCTCCACGAAGATGCGGCGCTTGAGCTCCTCGTTCTCCGTCACCGCCTCGATGGCGAAGTCCACGTCCTTCACCTCGGTGGCGCTGGTGGAGGTGGCGAGGTTGGCGTTCGCCGCCTCGCGCCGGGCCGCGTCCAGCTTGCCCTTCTCCACCAGCTTCTTCAGGCCGCCCTTGATGCGCTCGGCGCCCTTGGCGAGACCCTCCTTCGAGACGTCCACCAGCGTGACGCGCAGGCCAGCCTGCAGCGCCACCTGCGCGATGCCCGCCCCATCTGCCCTGCCCCGACGACGACGATGTGCTCCGTTGCCATGGGTTCCAGACCCCTTGCTCGGTAAACGAGGAACCGGGCGCGCTATAGCCCTGGCCCCCCCACCGGTCAACGACTCGCCGGCACCCGCAGTTCGCGCTCGACGCGCACGTCCTCGTCCCCGAGTGTCAGGCGCTCCACTGGGGGGGCCGCGAGGGCCCCTCGGCCCCCCGGGCGAAGACCCACACCTCGGTAACTCCCCGAGGGCAGGGCCATTTTCTGGGTGATGGAGCCCGGAGCGCTCCCCTGGAAGCGGTGCTCCTCGCGCTTGAGCAGCTCGCCGTCCTCGGCCTTCACCTGGAACTCGAGGGCCCGGATGTCGCTCCACCCCGGGCCGTCCAGCCGCCACACCAGCTCGCGCTCGGGCACGTCCGAGCCCTTCCAAAGCCACAGGCCCAGCGCGACCAGCAGCAGCAGCGGCAGCCGCTTCATCAGGGGGTGTTTGCGCCAGTCCCGCCGCGGCTCGCCCTCCACGCCGTTACTCCTTCTTCCCGGAGGCCTTCTTGCCGCCGCGGCGCGTGTTCAGCTCGGTGACGACCACCTTGGCCGAGCAGGCGTCTCGTCCGACTCCTCGTCGGCCGCTTTCTCGTGAGGCACGAGGCGGATCTGCGCCTTCACCTCCATCGTCATCCCCGACACCAGCTTGAGCAACTCGTCGCGCAGCTTCTCCGACTGGAGGAAGCGCCGCAGCTCCTCGGAGACGACCCGGCCCACCTCGTCCTTCGTCTTCTCCGCCTGCGAGAGGATGTAGCCGAGCACCTCCTTGGGCAGCTTGAGCTGGCCGGCGAGCGAGCGGATGCCCTCCTCGGTCATGAAGAGCGCGCCCAGTCCCGCCACCGCCACCTTGCGCACGAACTCCGGCACGAAGCCCGCGCGGCGACTCGCCGCCCCGGCTCGTCACCGAGCAGCGGATCGAAATCGTCGTCTGGGGGCGCCATGGGGTCCTCGGGGTTCGTGGCGGGACGGCTGCCTACCACCGGCAGCTTCACCGCCACCCGCATGTTCTCCGTGGAGACGCGGCCCGCGATGTTGCGCGCCATCCCCATGAAGGCCTGGGCCTCGGGGCTGTCCGGCGCGGCTCAGCACCACCGGCACGCCCGCGTCACCGCGCTCGCGGATCTTCAGCTCGAGCGGAATCTCCCCCAGGAAGGGGATGCCGAACATCTCGGCCGCCTTGCGCCCGCCGCCGTGGTGGAAGATGGGCGTGGCCTTCGAGCAGTGCGGGCAGCACGAACTGGCTCATGTTCTCCACGATGCCCAGCACCGGGATGTGGACCTTGTCGAACATCTGCTTGGCGCGCACCACGTCCGCCAGCGCCACGTCCTGCGGCGTCGTCACCAGCACCGCGCCCGCCGCCCGCACCGACTGCGACAGCGACAGGGCCACGTCGCCGGTGCCCGGCGGCAGATCCAGGACGAGGTAGTCCAGCTCGCCCCAGTGCACGTCGCGCATGAGCTGCATCAGCGCGCCGTGGAGCATGGGCCCGCGCCAGATGAGCGCCTGGTCCGCCTCCACCAGGAAGCCGATCGACATCACCTTCAGCCCGTGCTTCTCCAGCGGCAGCAGCGTCTTGCCGTCCGGGCTCACCGGCTTCTCGGTGATGCCCGTCATCATCGGCATCGAGGGGCCGTAGAAGTCCGCGTCCAGCAGGCCCACCTTCGCGCCCTCGCGCGCCAGCGCCGCGGCCAGGTTCACCGACACGGTGCTCTTGCCCACGCCGCCCTTGCCGGCGCCGACCAGGATCACGTTCTTCACCTGCGGGAGGATCGCCTGCCCCTGCGGCCCGCCCACGCCCGCCGGCGCCGAGCGCACCTGCGCGCCCCACTCGATGTCGAACGTCTTCAGCCCCGGCACCTGCTTGAGCGCCGCCTCGGCGTCCGCCTGGATCTTCCCCTTCATCGGGCAGGCCGGCGTGGTCAGCTCGATCTTGAGCTTCGCCTTGTCGCCCTCGACGCGGACGTCCTTCACCATCCCGGCCTTCACCAGATCGACGTGCAGCTCGGGGTCCATCACCTTCGACATCGCCGCGAGGATGTCGCGCTCGGAAACGCTCATCTGGGTACCTGAATCCTTTTGGAGCCCGGGGGGTTGGGGGTCTCCCCCTCGGAGAGGGCGCGGAATAGCCAGCGGCCCCGATCGTGTCAACCTCCTCTAATCCCCTGCTCCCGCGACCGCACGCCATCTCATTCGATGGTCGCCACTCGATACTCGCCTGCCTCCCGGACCAGCCGCACCGCCCGGTCCTCTCCGATCGGGAACTCCGCTCCCGAGGCAGACAGCCGCACCGGGCCCTGCAGGGCGAGCCGCGCCCGGTGCACCCGCTCGGCCGACAGGGGCTCGCGCTTGAAGTCGTCGCGCAGGCGCTCGGGCGTGTAGCGGGCACGCAGCGGAGCGCTCAGCAGCGACCAGGCCGTGGGCCAGTCGCGCCCCTTCACCGCGTCCAGGAAGCGGTTCAGGGTCTCCCGGGGCGCGTCCTCCGCCTCTTTCTCGACGACCCGCCAACCCATGGGGGTCTGGAGCACGGTGAGGGCCGGGGCCTGGGCCTGGAGCTCCGGGAGGGCCTTGCTCACCTCCGCGACCCGGGCCTGACGGACCGAGGCGTCCGAGTAGTGCTCCAGGAAGGACTTCTCGATTCTGCTCCGGCGTGGTCGTCAGCGCGTAGGCGTCCGACAGTCGCTTCTCCTCCAGTGCCTGGGCATAGGCCGACGCCACCTCCTTGGGGCCGGGTTTGTGGGCGCAGCCCGTGGCCACCAGGGAGACCGCAAGGGAGAGGGTCAGGAGAGGAGGTCTGAGAAGATTGGGGAGCATGGGAAACGCGGGGCATCGGGGTCGACCATCACCCTAACCAGAAGGAGCGATAGGCGGGGCTCCTCTCCGTAGATGTGTCGCACTCGGTTGTTCCTCCCGATGCTTTCCTACTTGGGCCGGTTGCCCGGGGGTGATGACCTACCCGGTGGGGCTGCTTCCATTCTTCCGCCCATCCGTGTTACGTGTCTGGGCGCAATGATGATGACCAATGAGAGTGCAAGCGTCTCTCATTTATTCCGTTGCACACAGGAGACCACATGGTCGGAGCCAACACCCCGCCCACGGAGACTGGGCGCTTCTCGTTTGAGTCAGGCGCTTTCCGTTACGAGGTTCGCGGTCCTCTCCTCGCACACGAGGATTACGACACGCTTTTGATTGCGCGGTGTAGGTCGACGGAGCAGGTGGGCCCACGTCGATTGGTGGTCCTGAAGCGCGTGGAGGTGCCGGAAGGGCGTGCTGGTAGGACCCGAGCCGTTGAGGAGGTCCAACTCGCCGCCCACCTTCACCATCCGGCCATCGCTCGCGTCTTCAGGCTCGCCGAGTACCAGGGAGCCCCCTTCGTGGTGATGGAGCACACAAGCGGGGGGTTCCTCGCCACGATCATCGGCGCTGCGCTGCTGCTGGACCGGAAGCTCTCCCCGGCTTTCGCGGCCTTCATCGCCTCCGAAGTGGCCAACGCCCTCGACTACGCCCATGAGTGCGAGGATGACAGAGGGCGCGAGCTTCACATCATCCACCGGGCCGTCAGCCCTACGGCCATCCGCCTCGGGCGCAACGGTCGCGTCAAGCTCACCAACTTCGGCGCCGCCTTCTCGGAGCTACTCGGGCGCGTGCCAACACCGCCGCGTGTACTCCGAGGAAATTTTGCCTACGCGGCTCCGGAACTCATTCGCTCCGTCTCCGAAAAGGGCAGAGCTGGACTCCTCTCGCCCAAGGTCATCGACAGCCGAGCGGACATCTTCTCGCTCGGGCTCGTCCTGCTGGAGATGATCGCGGGCCACCATCCGCTCGATCCTCCGGACGTGCTGCCGCCCAAAGTGTCCAAACGCACGCTCCAGCTCGTCTCAGGCGTGAGGGCCGAGCAGTCGGCATGGGCTTCCATCGAGATACTCGCTGATCGACTCCTCCGCTTCGGTCCTGAGGACGTGGAGCGCATCGCCCGACAAGCCCCGGCCCCATTGAGGAAGGTCGTGCTCCGAGCCCTTCAGAGTGACCCCACCAAGCGCTATCAGACAGCGGCCGAGATGCGTGACGAGCTGCGCGCGTATCTCGCCAGCCTCCGGCGGCCCTTCGGCGCTCCCGAGGCGGCAGCGGAGCTGGCGGTCATCGTCAAGAGCGCATCCGCGCTCAAGCGAGTGGATGCACACCCTGTTGAGATTGGATTTCTCCCGTGGCCGAAGGCTTCGAGCCTCGGATAGCTCCTGGAGCCAGCGCGCCGATGACCGATGATGGACAGTCAGAACGAGAAGAAGAGATTGACGGCCCACTTGAGCGCGGTTGTGCGCGAGGCGCGCAAGAGGACCGCGCTGACTCAGGCGGATGTCGCGGAACGAATTGGGGTCGTAACCGAGGTCTTCGGGCGGCTGGAGCGCGGTCATATGCTCCCGAGCGTTCCAACCCTGCGGAAGCTGTGCCGCATCCTGCGCGTGGACGCCAACGCCATGCTGGGGCTCGACGTCGACAAGGCGCCCTTGTGGCTGGAGGCTCCCGAACCCGAGGTGGATGATCTACCGGAGCTCCGGCGGCTGGTGAGGACGCTTCGCCGCATGAACGCTGCACAGCTCGGTTGAGTTGCAGAATCCGGACGACACGGCGGCCTGGGCGGCTCAAGGGGCCAAGCTCACAGGCCCCAGGGGTGATGAACTGAAGGGTTCCGTGTGGCAACCGGAACCCGTCCGTCCGGGCGAATTTCGCGCCCTCTTCATCGAAGTTCAGGCCCAGGACGTGCAGACGATTGGTCCCTTTGTCCTGAAGCTCTGGGAAGCAGATGGACCCCGGATCGTCACACTCGGCAACGTGATCTTTCCGGCATTGGCCGTTGGGCCGGGGCTTTGATGCGAGCCCGCCCGCGTATCTCGACGCGGGGGAGTTGCATCACGCAAGCCCCGGCCCGGAGCTACTTCAGCCCTCTTAGAACCCCTGGGGGGATTTGCACGGGACGGCGCCCGGTGGCCGGCACGGGGCACAATAGAGGTCGCCTTCATAGATGAAAGCGTTCGGGACCTGGAGCCCCCTCCTGCAGGCCGAACACCGCTGCGCCGGTGCGCCCGGGGCCGCCGCTCCGGCTGGCCTTACCTGGGGGTTCGTCACCCCCTCCAGTGACTCGAACCCGCCCGCGTCCAGCCAGACACCCTCGCAGCGCGTGCACACGTCGAGGGCGCAGGCACTCGTCTCCACCCGCGCCAGCCGCGAGCCACAGCTCGGGCAGGACACCGGCTCGCTCCGGCACGTGGCGCACGTGGACTGCTCGCGCGGCACGAGGTGCCCCCGCTTCCCGCACCGCGAGGGCGCCTGTCTCGCCGCCGCCAGGAACGCTCGCGTCGGGGGCCGATCCGGGAACCGCTCCAGCTCTCCCGGGTCGAACCACAGCCCGTGACAACGCGGGCAGGTGTCCACCTCCACGGTGGAGACACGCAGGGGTCGCAGGGACTCGTTCTCGCAGAGGGGACAGGGGCGCGCCATGCGGGCCCCGACATTACTCGAAACGCTCCCCTCCCCTGAACCCCAGCAGGCTCCAGGCCGTCGGGCACAAGGCATACAGCCCCGCGCGTGAGCCTCCCAACAACAGCTTCAGCAGGGAGAAGCGCCGATCCACCCCTCCGTGAATGTGCAGATCGAAGCGCTGCTCCGCCGGCACCTTCGCCAGCCCCATCGCGTGCCGGCACGCCTCCTCGAAGCCCCCCGTCCGGTCCACCAGCCCCACCCCCAGCGCTCGCGTGCCGCTGTACACCCGCCCCTCCGCCAGCGCGTGGATCTCCTCCTTCGTCCGGCTTCGCGCCTTCGCCACGAACTCGAGGAACGTCTGGTACGTCTCCTCCACCTCCGCCTCCATCGACGCCCGCTCGTGCTCGGTGAAGCCCCGCGTGGGCGAGAAGATGCCCGCGTTCTCCCCCGCACGATCATCGTGCGGTGGATCCCCAGCTTCTCCAGCAGTCCCGAGGCGTCGAACTTCCCCGCGAAGACCCCGATGGAGCCCACCACCGCGTGCGGCGTGGCCCAGATCTCCTTCGCCCCCAGCGCCGCCATGTAGCCACCGCTCGCCGCCACCCGGTCCACGAAGGCGATCACCGGCTTCTTCTTCGCCACCCGCTGCACCGCCTCCAGGATGAGTTCCGAGGCCAGCGCCGAGCCTCCCGGGCTCGCCACGTACAGCAGCACCGCCTTCGAGCGCCGATCCCTCCCCGCCGCACGCAGCGCCTTCACCGCCACCTCCGAGCCCGCCATCTCCGGTCCCGGTCCCCCCGCCCCGCCCTTCCCGGGGACGATCATCCCCGACAGGGGCACCACCGCCAGCCGGGGTCTCGGACGCAGCGGGCGCCACTTCATCGGCGGCCACGGCAGCCGCGCCAGGTACAGCGGCATCGGGTCCAGCCCCTCCTCCTCTTCCTCGTCCGCCTCGCCGTCCTTCATCCCCAGCCGCGCGGGCAGGTCCGCCTCGCTGCACAGCCCGTCGATCAGCCCCTCGGCCGCCGCGCGCTTCGCGCTGTACGGGCCCGCGTCGATCCACGCCCGCACCTCCTCCGGCGTGCGCTTGCGCCCCTTCGCCACGGTGCCCACCAGCTCGTCGTACCGCTCGTCCAGGAAGCCCTCCAGCGTCTGCCGCTGGATGTCCGACACATGCGGGTGCGTGAAGAGCTCCGGCGCCGTCTTGTACGGTCCCCGCCGGATGAAGTGCGCCTGGATCCCCAGCCGGCCCAGGCCCTCGCCGAGCGCGGTGGCCTCCGCGGCGTAGCCCACCAGCTCCAGCCGCCCCGCCGGAGCCAGCAGCACCTCGTCCGCCGCGCACATCACCTGGTACCCCAGGTTGTCCGCGCTCACCGCCCACGCCACCACCCGCTTGCCCGCCGCCCGGAAGTCCTCCAGCAGCTTCACCAGCACCTCCCGCTTCGCTGGCGGCACCTCCAGCCCCTCCAGCTCCACGAGGATGCCCTTCACCTTCGGGTCCTTCGCCAGCAGCGCGAGCGACTCCCGGAAGCGCTCCAGCGAGGTCACCGTGGCCGGCTCGGGACGCCCAGGGCCTCCCAGCAGGCTCAAGCGGGGCCGGCGGCTCCGCTCCCGGTAGGGGGGATCTCCCGCCAGCCTGAAGCGGATGTAGGAGGGACGGCCGCGCGCCCCCAGCAGTCGGAATGGCAGGCCCAGCAGGGCGCGCAACAGCAACAGCAGGTTGACCAGGGGGATCAGGAGGAGGCGCACGGGTCCGCGCCTAATGGACCGCCGGGGGCGACGCAAGCCTTCTTCTGCGCACCTGTACGGTCGTGGTAGGCTGCGCGCCCATGCGCCTGCTCCCCCTCTCGCGATTGATGGTCGTCCTCGTGCTCGTCTCTGGCGGTGCCGCCCTGGCCCAGCGGCGGCAAATCCAGGAGTTCCAGGGTGAGGAGATGACCCAGGAACAGCGCGATGCCGCTCGCTCCAAGCCGAAGTACAACATCAACGGCTACGATCGGGACATCAAGGTCAAGGAAGAGCCCTTCCCCTGGATGGCCCTGGGCCTCGCCGGCATCGTGTTCGCTGCCGTGTCGCCCTTCGCGTACCGCGCGTACAAGAGCACCACCAAGGATATCGCCGACGCCAACACGTTCGGCGTCGCCAGCAGCCGCGAGGACGAGGGCGAGTAGTAGGCCCCGGTGGGCATTCCAAGCTCGGGACGCCACGGGCCCGCTGAGGGGAGAACACCCCCATGCCCTACCGTCCCGATGCGAACCGCATCGCCTTGCGCGCGGTGCGTTCCATCCTCGACGCGGCACACCCTTTCGAGCTCTCGGTGGCTCAGTCCTTTGACGTGTTCCCACGGCTCGAGGCCGCGGTGGAGCGCTCGGGCCTGCCATGGTGTCACCGGAGCGCCCCTCTTCCACGAGCAGGTCGTCGCGGGTCTGCTGGGGGCCTGGGTCCCGATAGGAACATTTCAGGTCAAACGAAATAACCTGAAACAATCTTATCAGTTGGTTTTATCTGCTTATGGGTGTATAACAAGAATTACTCGGAAACGAGTCCTCCCCTGTAGCGCAGTACCCCGAAAGGAATTTCCACGTGAGCAAGACCCTCGGTTTCAAGTGGCTGGTCGGCGGAGTTGTCGGCGTGTCCCTTCTTGGCGCCTGCGGTGCGCCGGCCGATTCGGCCGAGGAGATTGCCGCGGAGCAGCAGGCCACCACCGGTGAGGTGGCGGTGAGCCTGTCCGTGGAGAAGTCCGCCCTGAGCGCCCGCGAGGACGTGGCGGTGAAGGTCACCTTCACCAACATCTCGTCCGAGCCCGTGCGGCTGCTCTCGTTCTACATCCCGGACGGCACCCTCAAGGAGGGTCTGTTCGAGGTGGCGCGCAATGGCGAGCCGGTGGAGTACATCGGCCCCCAGATCAAGCGCGCGGCCCCGGGCGCCGAGGACTACGTCACCCTGGCCCCCGGCGAGAGCATCTCGGGCGTGGCGCCTGTCTCGGGCTTCTATGACCTGTCCGAGTCCGGCACCTACTCCATCAGCTACGCCGCGCGCTCGCTGGATCAGCACTCCGCGCTGCTCTCCAAGGCCGCGCAGCTCGACTCCAACCTCGTGAACCTGTGGATCGAGGGCCGTGAGAGCGGCCAGCCCGAGCTCCAGGCTCAGGGCACCGTGTCGGCCCAGGGTCTGTCGTTCTCCGGCGCCTGCACCAGCTCCGAGCAGTCGTCGATCACCACGGCGGTGAGCAACGCCAAGACGTACTCGAACAACGCGTCGACCTACCTCAACGGCATCTCCCTCGGGCACCACGCGCTACACCACCTGGTTCGGCTCCTACACGAGCGCCCGGCTGACCACGGCGCGCAGCCACTTCACCAACATCAAGAACGCCTTCGCCAACGCGGCGGTCGTGGTCGACTGCAGCTGCAACCAGAGCTACTACGCCTACGTGTACCCGGCCTCGCCGTACAAGATCTACGTGTGCAACGCTTTCTGGAGCGCCCCCGCGACGGGCACGGACTCCAAGGCCGGCACGCTGGTCCACGAGATGAGCCACTTCAACGTGGTGGCGGGCACGGATGACTGGGCCTACGGCCAGAGCGCGGCCAAGAGCCTCGCCAGCTCCAACCCCACCAACGCCCTGGACAACGCGGACAACCACGAGTACTTCGCCGAGAACACCCCCTCCCTGCCGTAAGCAGGTCGGGTAGGGTTCGGCGGTAAGAGACGGGAGCGGCGACGCTCCCGTTTTTCTTTTTGGCGTGTGCCCGCTCCGGGCGCCGCCTGGAGGCGAGAGCATCCGTGACACGAGGAACCGTCGGTAGGATCGCGCTGGTGTGCCTGGCTGTCAGCGGTGGGGGCTGTGCTTCGAAGAAGGAGACCGCGGAGCCGCGGGTCCCTCCCCAGCAGGAGGCCCCAGCGCAGCAGGCTTCACCCTCGAAGGAGGCACCCGCCATGGCGATGACACTGGACTGCACGATGAGCGTGCCCCCGAGCCTGAAGGCGGGCGAACCGGTGGAGCTGCGATTCCGGCTCACCAATCCCACGGCGCGGCCCCTGTTCGTGCTCTCGTGGCACACGCCGCTCGAGGGCCTGCTCAACAACTTCCTGCAGGTGACGCGCGACGGCACCGAGATCCCCTACCAGGGGCCGATGTTGAAGCGCGGCAATCCGAGCGCGGAGGAGTACACCGCCATCCCGGCCGGCAAGTCCGTGGAGGCCTCGGTCGAGGTGTCGCTGGCCTATGACTTCAAGCAGCCGGGGCACTACCGGATCGCGTTCCGGAACGAGCTGATGGACGTCACCCCGAATCAGTCGGAGGTGCCGCACCCCCTGGATCGCTTCCAGCCGATGGCGGTGAAGTGCCCGGCCGTCGAGACGACGATCGTCACCCCCTGAGGAGCGAGTACACCCATGAGTAGTACGGCAGTCGCCTTGCGCGCGGAGGAATCTTCGCGGGCAACCTTTCCGTCCCTCGACGCGGAGGCCTTCGCCCGAGAGCTTCAAGCCGTTCGCACCGAGGCGGAAGCCTCCCTGGGGCCCGAGGACTTCGCCCACTTCCGGAAGATGGAGCGCTGGGGACGGGTGTGCTCGGTGCTCGGCTATGCGACGGCGTGGCTCGCGCCCAATCCCCTCTCGGCGCTGCTCATCGCCCAGGGCAGCACGGCGCGCTGGACGATGATGGCGCACCACGCCACGCACCGCGGCTACGACCGCGTGCCCGGCGTGCCCGAGCGCTACACCGGAAGCCGCTTCGCCACCGGGTGGCGCCGCTTCATCGACTGGCCGGATTGGATCCACCCGGACGCGTGGCGCCACGAGCACAACGCGCTCCACCACGGCCGCACCGGCGAGACGGCGGATCCGGATCTGGTCGAGTACAACACCGAGTGGCTGCGCCGCTCGAGCAAGCCCCTGCTGGTGAAGTACGCGATCGTCGCCTTCTTCGCCTGCACCTGGAAGCTGACGTACTACGCGCCCAACACCTTCCTGGAGTGGCGGCGGGCCGAGCGGCGGCGCGCGGGCGTGCTCGACACCGGCGCGAACCTCGAGCTCGTGACGGCCTTCAACCCGCGCCACGCCGATGGTCGGGCCTTCTGGTGGACGTGTGTCCTCCCCTATGCGGCCCTGCGCTTCGTGCTGCTCCCGGCCCTCTTCGCGCCGCTCGGCCTGTGGGCCGTCTTCAGCGTGTTCGCCAACAGCGTCCTCGCCGAGCTGCTCACCAACATCCAGAGCTTCATCCTGATCGCGCCCAACCACGCGGGAGATGATCTCTACCGCTTCGACGGTCGCGCGGCCGGCCACGCGGAGTTCTCCGTGCGCCAGGTGATCGGCTCGGCGAACTACGCCACCGGAAACGACGTCGTCGACTTCCTCCACGGCTGGCTCAACTACCAGATAGAGCACCACCTCTGGCCGAGCCTGCCCATGAGCAAGTACCGGGAGGTGCAGCCCCGCGTGAAGGCGATCTGCGAGAAGCACGGGGTGCCCTACGTGCAGGAGGGCCTCTTCCGCCGAGTGAAGAAGCTCGTGGACATCATGGTCGGACGGACCTCGATGCGAACCCTGGAGTCGTAGGAGAGCCATGACCGGCCCTCGAGCGAAGACGTGCACCACATGCCGGGCGCGGCATCGCCGCGAGCGCGGTGTATTACCGTTTCACCCTCGTCCTCGAGGGCGAGCAGGACGTGCTCGACACCCCTCGGGGAGGAGGCACGGGGAGTGACGAGCTGTCCGCGCTCCTGAAGCAGCTCGAGGCGAGTCCGGAGTCGTCCCAGGCGCTGGAGGAGCAGGTGCACTGGGAGCGAGCCGGTGTGGTGTGCGCGGCCTGCCGCACGGTCATCATGCGTGCGCTCGCCCCACCGTCGGATCCAGCCGGTCCCCACTGAGCCGAGGACCACGGGGTCAGGAGGTCGTCTCGGGTCCCTCGCTCGACACGTCGAGCCGATCGAAGGCGCGGCCCAGGCCCACCACCCCCAGGGCCACCTCCGCCACGAGCACCGCCGCCGCGAAGAGTCCCGCGAAGGGCAGCGCCCACACGTCGAGGCCCAGCAAGTGCTCCAGGCCGAAGCCCACCACGGCGCCCGTGAGCGCCGCGGGCACCAGCCCCAACAGCACCACCACCAGCGTGCCCGCCAGCGTCAGCAGCCGCTGACCGAGGGCCTCGATGCCACGCACCCGCTCCCCCTCCGGTGGCAGCCACGCCGGGAAGAGCACCACCGCCGCGTTCTGGACGAAGAGCCTGCCCAGGGTCACCGCCGGCAGCACGCAGAGCGCGCCCAGGCCCCCGGCCACCCACAGCGGAGCGCTCGGCCCTCCCTGCCACGCCGCCAGCACCATCGCCACCAGGACGAGCCCCACCTGCGCGGCCCCCAGCAGCAGTGCCGGCGCGGCGAGCTCCGCCGCCACCACCTGCCGCCCGGTGAGTGGCATCGCCCGGAGTTGCTCCAACCGGGGCAGGTCCATCCGCAGGTCCATCCGCACGGCGGACGGCCCGATGAAGCAGAGGAGCACCGCGAGCCCCCCGCACAGCGGCGCCATGAGGGTGCGCACGTTGGCGAGGGGATCCGGCGCGCCCTGTCCCGAGGCCACGGCGGCCACGAGCCCACCCAGCAGGCCCGCGATGATGAGCCGGCCCGCCCCGCCCACCCGTTGCCCGGCGATGACGTTCTTCCAGACGAGAGCCACCTCCGGACGCCCCGTGGGCGCCAGCCGGAAGAACACCTGACTGCGCGCGGAGGCGGCCCGGTCGACCGCCCTGCTGGGAGAGCTGCTCACGGAGGCGGGCACGCTCCTCGGCCCGGATGACCGCGACCTCCTCGAAGGGCACCGCCGCCTTCATCACCCACACATAGTGGACGGCGAGCAGGCCCAGTCCGAGCGGCAGGGCCTTCAGGAAGGCCCATCCGTCCTGGGCGAGCGGCAGGGCCACCAGCATCCGTCCCGGCCACAGCACCGGGGTGTCCATCAGTGCGATCACCCACTCCTGGAACTGCCGTGCGCCCCTCATCTGCTCCGGGAGGAAGGGGTGCTCGCGGAGGACGAACAGCCCCGTGCCGATCACCAGGGCGAGCACGGCGATGAGCGTTCCCCAACGCAGCCACCCGCCGCGCCGGGCGAGCCGCGTGCGCACGAAGGAGGCCCCCATCACGTGCAGGTTCACCGTGGCGAGCGTCACGGTGGCGCCGAGGAAGAAGAGGATGGGTTGGGGACTCACCACGCGGCTCATGAAGAGGGTGGCGAAGAAGGCCCCCACCCCCGCGCCGAAGACGCCGCGCGCGAGCTTGTAGTGCAGCAACTCCCGCCGGGACACGGGCGCGGGGAAGAGCTGCTGCACCTCCGTCTCGGTGAAGGCCAGTGCCGGCCGATCCGGCCCCAGCACCCAGGCGGAGAGGATCGTGCCCAGCATCGCGGCCGCCAGCATGAACTGGCTGACGAGCTGCGCCATCGGCGGAGCCGTCCCCACCTCGCCCCCGTAGCTGAGCCGCCGCAGGAAGACGGTGTACAGGTACACCGCGCCCACCACCGCGCCCACGAGGTACTTCGGTTGGCGCAGGCGCTGGAGCTGGCGGCGTACCCGGTTGCGCGCCGTCGCCACCCAGAGGAACGCCACCGCGCGAGGGAAGCTCACGGGGCCACCCGCTCGGGTGCGGCCTCGGGCGCCGCGCTGGTGATGCGGATGAAGAGCTCCTCCAGGGACGCGGCCGCGCCCTCGGGTCCACTGAGCTGCGCGCGAATGTCCGCGAGCGTCCCCAGTGCCACCACCCGCCCCCCGGCGATGACGAGGATGCGGTGGCACAGCTCCTCCACCAGCGGCAGCAGGTGCGAGGAGAGCACCAGCGCCGTCCCCGCTTCCGCGCGCTGGCGCAGCGAGGCCTTCATCCTCCGGATGCCGAGGGGGTCCAACCCGGTGAGCGGCTCGTCCAGGAG
Source organism: uncultured delta proteobacterium (assembly GCA_963771175.1). Lineage (GTDB taxonomy): Bacteria > Myxococcota > Myxococcia > Myxococcales > Myxococcaceae > Archangium. The sequence continues at coordinate 225,315 of CAVYSY010000046.1, read as the reverse complement.
GATGAGCCTCGGGGAGTGCAGGAAGCCGCACGCGATGGACAGCTTCTGCTTCATCCCGCGCGACAGCTCCCCGGGCAGGGCCTTCTGCTTGCCGGAGAGCTCCATCTCGTCCAGCAGCGCCCTCCCCCGCTCCTCCCAGTCCGCCACCCCGTACAGCCGCGCCACGAAGTTCAGGTGCTCCCAGACGGTGAGGTACTCGAAGAGGCGCGGCTCATCGGGCAGGAACGCGAGGGCCCGCTTGGCCTCCACCGGAGCGAGCGACAAGTCATTCCCGGCCACCACCACGCGCCCGGTCGAGGGCGGCAGGATGCCCGCCAGGCAGCGCAGCGTGGACGTCTTCCCCGCCCCGTTGGGCCCGACCAGCCCGAGCACCTCGCCCGGGGCCACCTGGAACGTCAGCCCCTGAACAGCCCGCACCTCGCCGTAGGCCTTCTCCAGCCCCTCCACCTCCAGCACGGGCGTCGTCAGTCGGGACTCGGGCAGCGCGGTGGTCATGTGGGGCAAAATACGCGGCCCCCGGCGTGGATTCCAAACGATAGGGTACGCCCTGCCCTGGAGGGTGTGATGCGGTTCCTCGATGACCAGAAGCCTCCCTACGATCTCACGTACAACGACATCTTCATGGTGCCGGGCCGCTCGGAGGTTGGCTCGCGACTGGACGTGGACCTGACCCCGGCCGACGGCCTGGGCACCACCCTCCCCCTCGTCGTGTCGAACATGACGGCCGTCTCGGGCAAGCGCATGGCCGAGACGGTGGCGCGCCGCGGAGCCATCGCCGTGCTGCCCCAGGACATCCCGCTCGACATCGTGGCGAGCAACATCGCGCTACGTGAAGTCGCGCCATCCCGATCTACGAGACGCCCATCACGCTCGCGGCCCACCGATACGATCCAGGAGGCGCTCAACCTCATCCACAAGCGCGCCCACGACGTCGTCATCGTCGTCGACGCGGACGAGCAGCCCGTCGGCATCTTCACCGAGAACGATGCCGCCGGGTTCGATCGCTTCACCCAGCTCCACCGGGTGATGTCCACCGAGCTCGTCACCGTCGAGGATGGCACGTCCGCTGGAGATCATCTTCGAGCGACTGGCCAGCAAGCGGCTCTCCTGCACGCCGGTGGTCCGCGGCCGCCGGCTCATCGGAGTGGTGACGCGCAAGGGAGCCCTGCGCTCGACGCTCTACAAGCCGGCGCTCGATGCCAGGGGGCAGTTGCTGATCGCCACGGCCATCGGCATCAACGGAGACGTGAAGGGCAAGGCCGAGGCCCTGCTGCGAGCGGGGACGGACCTGCTCGTCGTCGACGTGGCGCACGGCCACCAGCAGCAAGATGCTCGAGGTGGTGGAGCTGATCCGCGGCCTCTCCCCCACCGTGCCCGTCATGGCGGGCAACGTCGTCACCCGCGAGGGGACGAAGGATCTCATCTCGGCCGGCGCGGATCTGGTGAAGGTGGGCGTGGGGCCCGGCGCCATGTGCACCACGCGCATGATGACGGGCGTGGGCCGGCCACAGTTCTCCGCGGTGCTCGACTGCGCGGAGGCGGCCCGGAAGCTCGGCAAGCACATCTGCGCCGACGGCGGCGTGCGGCACCCCCGCGACGTGGCGCTCGCGCTCGCGGCCGGCGCGGCCACGCGTGATGATCGGCTCCTGGTTCGCGGGCACCTACGAGAGCCCGGCGGACGTCCTGCGAGACAGCGATGGCCGCCTCTACAAGGAGAACTTCGGCATGGCATCGCAGCGCGCGGTGAAGGCGCGCTCGCGCGGCGAGTCCCTGTTCGAGCGCGCCCGCAAGGAGCTCTTCGAGGAGGGCATCAGCACCTCGCGCATGTACCTCGACCCGGATCGCCCCGGCGTGGAGGACATCATCGACCACATCATCGCGGGGGTGCGCAGCTCCTGCACCTACGCGGGAGCGCGATCGATCGAGGAGTTCCACCGCAACGCCGTGGTGGGCGTGCAGAGCCAGGCGGGCTACGAGGAGGGACGCCCGGTCCGCACGAGCTGGTGAGTCTCTCCACTCACGGGAGGGGCTTTCAGGCGGGAGCGGAGCGAACCAGCAGGAGCACCGCGGCGAAGTGGAGCACCGCGCCGACGATGGTCAGCGCGTGGAACACCTCGTGGTAGCCGAACACCTCGGGCCGCGGGTTCGGCCGCTTCGAGGCGTACGCGACCGCGCCCACCGTGTAGGCCACCCCGCCCATGAGGATGAGCGCCAGCTCCGTCATGCTGAGCGAGCGGCGCGCCTCGTTGAAGTAGGGCACCAGCGTCCAGCCCACCCCGACGGCGATCGCCGCCGTGAGGGCCTTCGGCGCGTTCGCCCAGAACAGCGACTTCAGCACCCCCAACAGCGCCCCGCTCCAGGCGGCGAGCAGCAGGCTGTTGCCGGCCGCCTCCGGCAGGCCGATGAGTGCGATGGGCGTGTAGGTGCCCGCGATGAGGACGAAGATGGAGGCGTGGTCCATCCGCCGCATCCACGCCCTCGCCGGTACGGACCAGTTCACCCGGTGGTACGTTGCGCTCACCGTGAACAGGGTGACGAGGCTGATAGCGAACAGCGCCGCCGCCGTGGCGGACCGCGCGCTGGGCGCCATGGAGATGAGGACGAGCCCCGCCCCCAGCGCCACGGCGGCCGCGAACTGGTGCAGCACGCCCCGCATGCGGGGCTTCACGGCTACTACGCTCTTCGCGTCGCTCACGACTGTTCCTCTGCCTCGTGGGGCTCCGCCTTGGTTTTGTAGGCGTTCAGGTTTCCCTATCATGTTTCACGTCTTCATGATCACACGTCGCGCGGGCGTGTGGTCGCGTAAGGTGGCAGGCTCTATGGTCTCCATTCGCTCTACCGCTCTCTCCTGCATCGTCGTGCTCGGCTTCGTAGCTGCTTGCGGCGAAGATTCCACCTCCTGCCCCGTCGACACACCCGACGCGTCTGTGCCGGTGACGTGCAACAGCGTCGGCGTCGCGCTGTGCGGCGGCTCCTGCGTGAGCACCGAGAGCGACCCGGCGCACTGCGGTGGTTGCGACAAGGCCTGCGCGACCGGCGAGGCCTGTGAGGGCGGCGTCTGCGTCGCGCTCTGTCAGATCGACGGCAAGCAGGTCGCCGCCGGGGCGGTGAACGCGGCGAATTCGTGCGAACAGTGCACGCCGACGACGTCCGCGACCACGTGGACGCAACGCGCTGACGGGACGTCGTGCAACCCGGGACAGGTCTGCTCGGCCGGCGTGTGCAGCCCGAAGTGCTTCATCGACGGCGTGGTCTACGCCGCGGGTGCGCCGAACCCGGCGAACGCCTGCGAGACGTGCGTGCCGGCGACGTCGACGACGAAGTGGACGGCGCGCGCGAGCGTTCCGCTGCTGGTCGGCGGCGACGACATCACGGCGCAAGGCTGGACGACGGTCGCGCAGACGCCGAACACGCTCACGTACGGCGCGGACTACGTTCGCCTCGCGACGTCGACGAACGGCGGCGCGTCGACGAGCGGGCAGTTGCTCATCACGCGGGCGAACGCGTTCGACGGAACGAAGCCGTTCAAGCTCCGACGTGACGATGCAGGTCGAGTCGGTGAACACCCACAACTCGCTCGACAGCGGCGCGGCCATCCTGGGGAGCTTCACGCCGTCGTTCGGCAACAGCACGGATCGTTCGCAGATGATCTACCTCGACAGCGCGGCGATCGGCTGGGCGGACGACACGCAGTCCGCGGCGTTCTCGGTGACCGACGGCGCGTATCATGTCTACGAGCTCGCGGTGGATGCAGCGAAGGTGGCGACGGTGAGCGTCGACGGCGTCGCGAAGCTCACGCGGAACAACTTCACGACGAACGGCACCATCGCCATCGGCGACCAGACGAACGACGCGAACGTCGACGGAGCGGTGCGGATCAAGTCGGTCGAGCGGCTCTGTCCCTAATCCCGCGGCCTGCGCAGCTGGTGGGAGTACGTGACGGCTCCGCTCCCACTTGGGGGAGCGAATTTCCCGTTTTTACTGCTAGTAGAATATTCATCACTTATGGTATATTCCTCGGAATTGATGGAGCCACGCGTCCGGCGTGAGGTGCGGGATGAGGGGCCCACGGTGAGGAGGAGCGAGATGTCGCGCGTGCTGAAGTGCGGAGGAGCGCTGGCCGTGGTGGGCCTGCTGGTTTCGATGAACGCGGAGGCCGGGCAGGCTTGACGTCGGCCGGCTGTAACAAGGCGGCCGATGGTTCGGGCTCGTGCTTTGGCAACTTCCAGTCCTTCCGGAACCACTCGGATGCCGCCACGTACGTGAGCTTCATCGAGTACGCGTCCGGGTCGAGATATTTCCAGGCTTGGTGGCCGACGACCGGGGTCGTCTCGTGTGCCCAGTGCCACGGTGGCCAACGTGTGGCCCCGCGTCATGCTTCACGAGGGCTACTTCTACCTCACGTGGGACACCACCGGGACCTGTACCACGCTCATCCTCAACAACGGCTCCCAGCACTCGTCCTTCTGATGCGCTGGCTCACTCTGTCACGCATGGGATGGGGGGCCGCGGCCGCCTGGGCCGTGGTGGGCACGGGGCTGCTGGGGGCGCAACGCAGCCGGCTGCTTGCGCAGGAAGCGCGGCTCGAGGGCCTGGAGCGGGCCGTCTCCGAGCTGCCGGGCTTCCCGGCCGCCCGTGGGCGCACCGCGGGAGGGGATGCCGCCCTTGGCCAGCGCGGATGCACCGGCGCGGGACGAGGCGGAGACGCCCGGCCGTCCGAGCAGCAGTTGGAGGCCCTGTCCTCGCGGGTGGCCTCCCTGCTGGTGGCGCGACAATCCGAGGCTGGGGCCGACCCGGCCTCCAAGCCGCGCCTGATGCTCGCCTCCGAGCACCAGGCGGCCCTCCAGCAATCCCAGGCGCTGCTGGAGGAGGTGCTGGCCCGGGGCCGGCTGTCGCAGGAGGACGTCCTGCGCCTGCGGCGCGAGCTGGCTCCCATCGAGGGCACCCCCGAGGCGGAGGCCCTCCGCAAGCGGCTCGTGGTGGCCCTCAATCTGGGCCAGGTGGTCCCGGATGACCCGGGGGAGCCGTTGCTGCCCTGAGCCTCGCTTCGCTTGTCACGGCACCCGGAATGGAGAGCGCGGTCATGAGACGACAAATGACAGTCACGGTGGCGCTGGTGGGGGGGCTGGTATTGCTCCCCACGATGGCTCGAGCGCAGCTGCAGGCCCTGGCGCAGCGCTGTGATTCGGACAGCCTGCCGGCGGACCTGGCCGAGGAGCGGCTGAACTGGATGCGCCGGTGCGCGCTGGTGATGCATGTGGGCAATCCCAGCCAGGCGGCCGATACCGGCATGATGGGGATCGATGGCAACCCCATGTATGACTACACAGAGCCCTCCGACTTCTTCGGCATGAATGCCTATGTCGGCTCCGCGGAAGGCTTCCAGGTCAATCAGACCTACCTCACCATGCTGTACATGAGTGGCGTGAGCGATCAGCTGCCGGACCCGGATCTCTACCTGAAGTGGACCAATGCACCTGGCCGCAAGAGGCCGCGCCCCCGCTACCCCGTCTATGGCAATCAATACGACGTGGTCGTCAGCACGCAGCTCTACCCGCACCCCACGCTGGCCGGCTGCAATCTCTACACGGACCGCTACGCGACCACCCAGGCCACCACCTTCTACGTGAATGGCTTCTGCGACGCGCTCCCCATCACTCCCCTCGCGAACAACACCCCGGTCAGCGGCCTGGCCGACACCATGAACGGGCGCAAGTACTACTCCCTCACCCTCCCGGCGGGGGTGAGCAGCCTGACTTTCGAGACGAGTGGCGGGACGGGGGATGTGGACCTCTACGTCAAGTCCGGCTCCTCTCCGACCTTCTCCTCGTTCAACTGCCGGCCCTACGTGGGGGGCAATTACGAGGTGTGCACCTTCAGCTCCCCGGCTCCTGGCACCTGGTACGTGATGCTGCACGGCTGGAGCAGCTACAGCGCGCTCACCCTCACGGCGCGTTACTGAGCCGCGAGCTGGTTTTCTCGCTCCATCGCCACCCTCGGGAACGTCACCTTCCCGGTGAGCCCGAAGGCGGAACCTCGAGCATGGCCACTGCGAGCCGCGCCGAGCCTCAAGGGGTGGCTCGCCCGCCGATCTCCGGGAAGCGCTCGTAGGCCCGTTTAAGCGCGTCCAGGTGGGCGGGGTTGTCCAGGTCGAGCGGCGCATCGGTGAGCTGAACAACCCACCCGCCCGTCGCGGTACGCCGTGAGCGCGCGAGCAGTTCCACGTCGCGGGCGGGGTCCGGAAAGCCGATGGCCCGTGCGGCAGCATCCGACCAGTAGTTCAGCCAGCCGAGGTTATGCGGAATCTCGGGCGCGAGGATGTAGTCTGGGAACCTGAGCGCTGGCAGCCCTCGTGGCGGAACTCCTGGCTTACGCACCGGATCGGTCGTCTGCCGCGAAATCTCCACGGTCGCGTTGGAGGGCGTGGCGTGCCCCCAGTACGCACGTGCGCCTTCCCCTACGGCCGCCAGCACATCCGCTGCCGCCGCAAGGCCGGCTGCATGCGCTGGCAGCGACGCATGCACTTCAAAATGCGGCGGGCCTTCTGCGGAAAGACCGTTCGGGTTTTCGAGCCCAAAAATCGTCACAGGGTGGGCGTCGTCATCGTTGCAAAGGAACGGAAACCCTCCGTCTGTCCTGTCGGACGCGACCCACGCATCGCGGTGGGGTACTGCGATGAGGTCGTCCTTCTTCGAGGTTGTCCACCGCAAGCGCAATCCAGGAAACGCACGCTCCACTCCATGAACTATAGCAAGCGGGCGCCCATCATCGCCTACGAGCGCGGGCGCGTACACGCTGACGGTAATGTCATTTAGAGCAAACTCCATATCAACACCACTCCATCACGACAATGGCGAGGGTTTTATCCAATTTCTCAAGAGCTTCTTTGTGTGCGGTGCTTTTGACGCCAACAGCGAAGCTATAGCCACACTCCTTGGCGAGTCTGGCTTCGCGTCGTATTTCCGGCAACTTCACTTTGGCGAAGAACGCTTGTGAGCGGGCCAGAGCAGGACGAGGGCCACGAGCACCGGGCCCACCCTGGAGAGCGCTAAAGGGGTTTCGCTTGCGCGTCCAGCCTGGGCGAGGCCCTCGCCTCCCCTCGCCACCTCAGCGGCTTGCCCGCTCGTCCTCGCGGCGCGGGAGAAGCTCTCGAAGGCCCGTTCCGCCGCGGTGAGCTTGCGGTCCAACTGTTCCCACTGACGCGGCTCGATGTCTTTGCGCGCCCGAGACATCAGTGCCCTGACCTTGTCCAGGTCCGCCTTTCCAATCCACGACCGTTCCGGCGCCGGCTCCATCGGCGCGGAAACGAATAGGATGCGCGGGCCCGAAGTGGGAGTCGACGCGAAGGCGTGGGACCGTGGCATCGATCTGCCGGGGCGGGCGCGCTCGCGCAGGCGGTGAGCAGCACCAAGAGCGCGCTCCAGGTCCGCAAGCGCATCGTCACGTCCTTTCATCAAGCGAGGGGGCAGGCTCAAGTCGGGCTTGTTGGGGAGTATGCCAGCACGCCCCGACAGCGAGGGACGAGCACGCGGGGGAGCGACACACGGCAGCCGCAGCTCGGGCCTGTGGAGCTACGCGCTCGGTCCAGGCAGCCACGGTTCCAGCACCCGGGCCACCTCACCCGCCCCCGCGGGCCGCTCCTCGGGGGACAGGGCCAGACACCTCCGGACCAACTCCGCCAGTGCGTGGGGCACATCCCGGCGCTCGCGCGGCTCCGGAGGGGGCTGGCGCAGCCGCTCGAATGCGGCCTTGAGGGACGTGCTCTGGCGGAAGGCCGGCTCTCCCACCAGCATCTCGTAGAGCAGCAGCCCCACCGCGTACACGTCCGTGCGCGCGTCCACCCTCCCCTCGGTGAGCTGCTCTGGCGCCATGTACTGCGGCGTGCCCACCATTCCGTGGACCTGGGTCAGTCCTCCCTCCGACTGATCCTCCATGGCTCGCGCGATGCCGAAGTCCGTCAGCACCACCCGGCCCCCGCGCTCCAGCAGCACATTGGCTGGCTTCAAGTCCCGGTGCACCACCGCCGCCGCGTGTGCCGCCTCCAGCCCGGCGCACACCGCCCTCGCCAGCCGCGCCGCCTCCCTCACCGCCAGCGCACCCTCCCGCGCCAGGCGGATCCGCAGATCCTCTCCCTCCACGTACTCCATCGTCAGGAAGGCGCGCCCCTGGTAGCTGCCCAGTTCGTACACCCGCGCCACATGGGGGTGGGTGATGCGCTGCGCCAGCGTCGCCTCGCGGCGGAAGCGCTCCAGGGCCACGGCGCTCCGTGGGCCCGCCGCCTCCAGCACCTTCAACGCCACGTCCTTCTCCTGCACCTGGTCCCACGCCAGGTACACCGTCCCCATGCCCCCTCGCGCCACCATCCGGTGCAGCAGGTAACGTTCGGCGAACAGGCCCCGTTCCACCGAGCGCCCCTCGGGCGACGCCCCGACCATCAGCGTGGGCAGGCCGTTGGGCTGGGTCGCCAACGCCTCCCTGCTCCAGTGGCTCCACCCCCTTGGGGTGCGAGGGCCCGATTGAACGACTTTCTGCATTCTGTATTTTTCTACAATCACGGAAACCAGAACGCCAGGAGAATCGCGCAGAGACTGCGCGTGAATGCCGCGAAGCGTTACTTCTTGCGCGTTCTCCAGGCCCACCGCGGCCGCCCTCGGACTCGCGCCAACGGCACGAAACATCCACTCCACTTCAGGCGAGAATGGCCATCGCACACCTGGGTTGCTCACACCGGGCCCGGGTACGGTAGATGCAGGGCGCCGCGAAGGAGTATCCCCGAACTTTTGTCCACCTCCGCCAGGATGGTGGTGCCGAGGCGTGGAGATGGCCCTGGAGTCTACCCGTTGCCTGAAAGGGCACCTGCTCGACGCGTCAGGAGAGCCCTGTTCCAAGTGTCAGCAGTCCCCTGGCGATGTCGCGCCAGCCTCCGCCGAGGAGGCGCGGACCCTCGTCACCCCGCAGCCCCAGCCTCCGCCGGGGCGTACCGCGCGCAGCCTGCCCCACCCACCAGAGCGCCCCACGGACAGGGTCCCCACCGTCGCGCCCTCCCGCCCGAGCCCCACGCCCACCCCGGAGGGCGTCCCCGCCCGCGCGGCCAGCCCCGGCACTCCGAAGACGCGGACCGCCAGCGAGCTGGCGAAGCCCTTTGCCCCCACCCCCCGCTCGCAGCCCAGGGCCAACTCCCAGGAGCCGAAGGAGGAGCGCACCGTCCTCGTGCCACTGCCGGACTCGTCCTCCGAGTCCACCCGGGTGGTGGCTCGTCCCGGGCAACCCCCTCGGGCCCGCACGCGCTCGTCCGTGAGCGCAGCGGCCGCGGACCCCGAGGTGAGCCCCGTCCCCAGTCCCCCCCGCCCCAAAGCGGCCCCGCCCCTCAAGAAGGAGCCGCCTCCCAAGGAGGAACCGCCGAAGGAGCCCACGGCCGAGGCGGCCCGCCCCGTCTGGGACCTCCCCGCCGAATCCTGGCGCCAGGACGCGGTGTCCCTCGCCGAGGGCACGACGCTGGGGGGCTACCAGCTGATCAAGAAGATTGGAGGCGGCGCCATGGGCACGGTGTGGCTGGCCCGCCAGCTGTCGCTGGACCGCAACGTGGCGGTGAAGGTGCTGCGGCCCAGCCTCGCGGGGGACCCACAGTTCGTCTTCCGCTTCACCCAGGAGGCGCTCGCCGCGGCACAGCTCATCCACCACAACATCGCGCAAATCCACGACTGCGGCTCGGAGGGGCAGGTCCACTTCTTCAGCATGGAGTACGTGGATGACGGGAGCCTCGCCTCGCTGGTGCAGCGGCAGGGCCGGCGTGGATCCGGAGGTGGCCGCCGGCTACATCCTCCAGGCGGCGCGCGGGCTGAAGTTCGCCCACGCACGGGGCATGGTGCACCGGGACATCAAGCCGGACAACCTGCTGCTCAACCGCAACGGCGTGGTGAAGGTGGCGGACCTGGGCCTGGTGAAGCACGCCGCGAGCTACACCCGGCGCGTGTTGCGCGCCCAGGTGACATCCCCCGATAGCCGCGAGGCTCGCCCCGGCGACTCCTCCATCGCGGAGGAGGCCGTCCTCGGGACGCCGGCCTACATGGCGCCGGAGCAGGTGGAGAACTCCTCGGAGGTGGACGCGCGCGCGGACCTCTACTCGCTGGGCTGCACCTTCTACCACCTGCTCACCGGACGCCCCCCTTTCGAGGCGGAGACCTCGGTGGCGATGCTCGCCCTGCACATGACGCAGCGGCCGGTGCCGCCGGACGAGTGCGTCAAGCGCGTGCCCCGCCAGCTGTCGGCCGTCGGTGATGCGGATGATGGAGAAGCGCCCCGAGGAGCGCTACCAGGACATGTCCGAGGTCATCCACGAGCTGCAGAGCTACCTGGGCATCGACGGGACGGCGGCCTTCACCCCGCGGGAGGAGCACGCCAACTTCCTCGAGGGCTGCGCGCAGGGCTACACCGGCGCGCGCTGGGCGAAGCGGCGGCGCTGGCTGGTGCTGGGTTTCTTCCTGCTGGCGGTGCTGACCACGGCTGGGCTGGGCTGGTGGGTGGGCCGGCTGCCGGCGGTGGTGTCGGGGGCGGCGGGGGTGGTCACGTGGATGGCTTCCTTCCTCGTGCGGGGGCTCTTCCAGAAGGGGGCGCTCTTCCTGCGCTTCCGGCAGCTCGTCTTCCAGGCCCCGCTGCTCACCTGGGGGGTATGGCTGCTGCTGCTGGGCGGCGCGGGCTGGGCGCTCGTCCACTTCGGGCTGCACGATCTGGCGCTGGCCGTGCTGGGGGGCTCGCTCGTCGTCGCCAGTGCCTTCTACGTGCTGGTGGACCGCCGGGTGGCCGCCGAGCGCAAGCCCTTCGTCGATGACCTCGAGCAGATGCTGCGCTCCATGCGACTGCGCGGGCTCGAGGAGGGCGCGCTGCGGCAGTTCGTGTGCAAGTACAGCGGCGAGCACTGGGAGTCCTTCTACGAGGCCCTCTTCGGCTACGACGCGAAGCTGGTGGCGCGCGAGAAGTGGGGCCGCAACGACCGCGAGCTCCCCCGCAAGAAGCATGGGGCCTGGAGGGACCCGCTCATCCGAGGGATGGACGCCCTGCAGCGCGCCCGCCAGCGCCGGCGCGAGCAGCGGCACCTGCGCAAGCTCGAGCGCCAGGAGAAGGCCGCGGCCTCCACCGCCAACGACACGGCGTGAGCGTGTACGTCACGCTGTGAGTGGCGGACGCTGAACCTGGCCGCCGCGCCCCCGAGCGCCTCCTCGCCCCGGATACCTTGTGCTACGTCCCCGGCATCGTTAACACTGTTCACATCATGGTCGAGCCGAGTGACACCCGGAGCCGAATCCTGTCCGCCGCGAGCGAGGTGTACGCGCGCGAGGGGTTGGTGGGGTTGTCGATGCGGCGGGTGGCGGAGAAGGTGGGGCTGACGGCGGCGGCCATCTACCGGCATTTCGAGGACAAGGAGGCGCTGCTCCAGGCGCTGGCCGAGGAGGGCTTCCGGCTCTTCGGCGCCTATCTGTGGGAGGCGCTGGGCGAGTCCACCCCCGAGGCCCGGCTGCAGCGCACCTGCGAGCGCTACCTGCGCTTCGCGCTCGAGCAGTCGCGGTACTACCAGGTCATCTTCATCTCGCACGCGGACGAGCTGGGCCTGGAGCGAATGTCCCAGCACAACTGCGACCGGCTGGGCTCCACCTTCCAGTTCCTGGTGGACAGGGTGAAGGAGTGCATGGTGGCGGGCGCGGTGGCCGAGGGCGATCCCGTGGAGGTGGCCGTCACCATCTGGGCCCACGTACACGGACTGGTCTCGCTGCGGTTGATGGGGCACCTGGGTCGGCTGGAGGAAGCCCAGTTCGTGGAGCTGTACCTCCGCTCGGTGCGGCGGCTGCTTGCGGGCCTGCGCCCGGCGGAGCACGGCGGCTCTCACCGGCACGGGGGCTGAGTGGCGCGGTGCCCGCCGCCGTGGCGGGTTTTTTTTCGTCCTGGAAGTTAACGCTGTTTACAGAGGGGAGCACATGAGCCAGGTGATCGCGGAGCGGATGTCGGCGCGCATGGAGGGGGAATTCGTGGTGTTGCTCATCGGCATGCGCATCAACCAGTGGTGGAAGCCGCACCTGTGGCTGCCGGTGGCCCTCGCCATGGGGCGGATGATGAAGGAGCTGTACTCCAAGCCGGAGCTGGGGCTGGTGGGCCACGAGTTCTTCTTCGGCCGCACCCTGCTCACCGTGCAGTACTGGCGTTCGTTGGAGCAGCTCATGGACTACGCGCGGGACCGCAATGGCGAGCACCTGCCGGCGTGGCGCGAATTCAACCAGCGGGTGAAGGGCTCGTCCGCCGTGGGCATCTGGCACGAGACGTACGCGGTGCGCCCCGGGAGCTTCGAGTCCATCTACTACGGCATGCCGCGCTTCGGCCTGGGCAAGGTGGGCGAGTTGGTGCCGGCCGTGGGCCACATGAACCAGGCGCGCGACCGGATGAAGAGCGCGGCGTGAGGGGGAGCTCGCCGGGCAGCTCCGTCAAGTCGTCTGACACTCCGGACGGCAGCTCCCGCTCGAACATCGTGGTCGAGCACCCGGTTGCCAAGGCGAGCTGATCCCTCTCCTCCCCAACGGGTTCGAAGCCCGCAGCACGAAATCCAGGCCCGGACGCTCAAGAAGCGTGCGTAAAAGGGTGTTGAGACTACTTGAAGCCCACCGGCGCCTTCGCGCTCACCTCCTCGCCACGACGAGCCACGTCACTCCGCCGAGCAGGACCTTCCCGCCAGTCCGATGGTGCTCGCATTCGCGGGCGACATCCTCCTCCCACGCCCGCTGCGCCTCCGGCGGCAACTCCTCCACGGCCTTCGCCACGGGGCCCCCGAGCTCGCGAATCCAGCGCACGACTCCCTCACCCTCCTCTGCTTCCATCACGGGGACATGCATGGACTCGACGTGCTCCATCGCGAACCCGCTGCGCGTCAACAGTGGGCGCAGGTGCTCGGGGTCGGAGAAGCGGAACACGCCCGGGGCATCGGGCGCGACGGGGGGAAGCTGACGGAAGCGGGCCAGGGTCCTGCGTGGCAGCGACCAGTACTCGACCTGCTCGGGCCCCGCCCAGCATGCGCACACCAGTCGTCCGGAGGGACGGAGCGCCCGCCAGAGCCGCTCGAGCGCCCGCTCGGGCCGGGGCATGTACATCAACCCCCAGCGCACGGTCGCCGCATCGAAGGACTGCTCCGGCACCTCGAGCGTCTCCGCATCCTCGGCACGAAACTCGATGTTCGAGAGGGCCTGGGCTCGTGCCTTCTCCCGTGCGGCCTCCAGCATGCCGTCCGGCCAGGTCCGTTCCCAGCACGAAGCCGGAGGGGCCCACCCGTTGCGCGGCGCGGAGGGACGGCTCGCCCATCCCCGAAGCCACATCGAGCACCCTCATTCCCGGCCGAAGGCAGGCCAGGTCGAGCATCCGCTCGCTGACGGACGCAGTGAGGCGGGACTCCATCTCGTCGTACCGGCGGATGACGGTGGCTCGCTCGGCCCACCAGGTCTGTAGCGACGGTCTCTGGGATGTCATGTCTGAAGTATGGATGAGATGGGGCCCAGCAGCAGGGTGAACTGCTCCTTGACCGCGTCGATGGAGACGCCCTCATCTATCCGACGGATGACGTGGTGGAGACGTGGCGGCTCTTCAGTAGCGAGCGTCGGGCGAATCTCTGTAGGGTTCGCGCGTGCCCGTCGCTCGCCGCGTCCTGTTCGCCCTCCCCGACTCCGACTTCGACCCGACCGAGGTCGCCGTTCCCTGGTCCATCCGCCTCCACGCGAGAGGTTGGCCGCGCAAAGCTGAAGCCCCGGGTGGCACCGTGCCACCCGAGGCTCCAGCCGGACAACACGCGCAGCGGGGTTAGTTCTGCTGCTGGTTACCACGCCCTTCTGGGTGTCGGGGGATGTCTAAAGGCGAGCCCGTCACCAGCGGTTCCGGGCCTCTTCCGCCCAGCCCACGAGGCCCTCGAAGCGATGCGTCACGCCCTCGTCGTCCACGGCCCAGCCGCTCCAGTGTCCAAACGCCTGGTACGTGTCCGAGGCGATGACGAGCGCATCCGTCCTGGCGTGCCGGACGTGGAACGGCGTCAGCGTGGCACAGACCCGCTCGCCCTCCACGCGCCACGGGGACGCGGGAGTCGCCAGCTCATAGCTCCAGCGCAGCTCCTCCGGGAGGTGGTGGAGCCGGCCGTTGACCATCAGCGCGTTCTCCGTCGCACCCGTGCCGTCCGTCCACTTCCCGCCCAGCTGCAGACCCAGCCGCCCTCCCTCCACGGTGCCCATCCCAGCCCCCCAGTTCCACGTCATGGAATAGGGCCAGCGGCCTCGCCCGCGATCCAGCACCGCCCAGCTCTCCGCCGGGTCCACCTCGAACGTGCGGCCATCCACCGTGAGGGTGCCGCCAACCCGCCGGGCCACGTCCTTGAGCGTGTACTGGAACAGCCTCTCGCTCCAAGGAACGACGACGCCGAGCGCCTCACCGCCAGGGGGGGCGATCAGCCGGGCGGCCACCCGGGGCGAGCTGACCTCGAGGACAGTGCCGTCGGCGCCGTCCGTGAAGTGAAGCTCCAGACCGCCCCCTGACGCGCTCGCCGAGAAGGGTGGCAGCCCGTCCGGAAGGATCACCCCGCGGGCCAGCGGAACGATGGCGTCCTGGCTGAGCTCCTCGCCGCTTTCCCGGTCATGGAGGTACACCTGCAGCACTCCGGCATAGTCCAGGCTGGAGAGGGTCAGCCCCAGGACATGAGTGGGAGTGATGATGCCCCAGTACTCCCAGCGCTTGGTCCGGCCCCAGCCGCGGAGGTTGGTCCGGTGCCGCTGTGAGCGGGTGTAACCGACAGCGGCCGGGTTCAGCGTACCGTGCGCAAGGCACAATTCCGTGGCTTCGGTGATCTCCCGCATCCGACCAGTCTAGCTGTACGTGCTCGGCTTCGCGATGTGACTGTCACCGCGTGAATCCCCCTCGGATGCGGGCGCGGTGAATCCTCCAGGGCCCCTCCTGGCTCTCACATTTGGAAGGGCCGGCGCGGTCCGGCTCCCAGGAGGATGCACATGTCGGTGGGAACTTTGGATCAGAAGGGTTTCGCGGAGGCGGTCGCCCGGCCGGGGATTCTCGTCATCGACTGGTGGGCGCGCTGGTGCGCACCGTGCCGATTCTTCGGCCCCATCTTCGAGCGCGTGGCCGCGAAGAACCCGGACGCCACGTTCGTGAAGGTCGACGTGGACGATCAGCCTCGGCTGGCGGGTGCGCTCGGCATCCAAGCCATGCCCACGCTGAGCCTCTACCGGGACGGGGTGCTGCTGTTCCAGCAGGCGGGCGCGCTGCCCGAGGCCGCACTGGAGGATCTCGTGCGCCAGGCGAAGGCGCTGGACATGGAAGAGGTCCGGCGGAAGGTGGCCGAGCGCTCACGCGGCGGGGAGACCCGGCGTGCGGCTCATGAGGGCTGAGCGATTCAGCCCGCGGGGAACCACCACGTCAGCTTGACGGCGAAGGTGTGGCCTCCCGGGCTGAGCAGTGCATCGCCCAGGGCACGAGGCGCCAGCGCACTGCCCAGGAGCTCGTTCGCGGAGCGGTCCTGTTGCCACACCAGGAAGAGGGTGCTGCCCGGACGCCATTCCCAGCGCAACACCACGTTGGCGCGGAACGAGCGCACGTTGAAGTCCTGATCGTCCAGCAGGAACGAGCGCTCGCCGTCCATCACCTCCCAGCTGCCGTCCTCGAGCCGCGAGATGGACGTGCCGTCCTCACCGTAGTTGCGCAGGAGCCGCCCACGTGCCCGGGCCAGCTCGCCCAGCTCGCTGTAGACACCGCTGGAGGCGAAGGGCTCGGCGTAGGCCTCGAGACTCAGGTCCGGGGTGAGGAAGAGGTTGGCGCGCAGCCGCAGCGCCAACTCGCGCCGCAGCACCGTGCCGAAGACGTAGCGCTTGCCGTACGTCTCCGCGCTCCCCTCCCCCAGCGTGGCCATGTATTGGCGCGCTTCCGTGTAGAGCGAGGCAACGGGCTCGAGCGACAATCTCAGGTTGCGGAAGGGCTGCACGGTGAGCGCCCCCGTCAAGATGGCGCCACGGCTGCCGTCCTCGTACGTCCACCCCAGGGCGTCCACGTTCCAGAGCTGGGTGCCCGAGGAGTTGTTGTTCAGGGTGAGCTCGGCCTCCAATCCCTGCGGCGTCTGCATCAGCGGCCCGCCGCGGGTGAGCGAGTCCGAGAATGCACGCGGCAGATAGGTGAGCGCCAGGCTGGCTTCCCAGAAGTTGAGGAAGGTGACCGCATTGGAGAGCACGAACTGGTTCACCGTCCGCACCCCGCCGTGGTTCCAATTGCCGTAGCCCAGCAGACTCAGGTTGTATCCACGCAGCAGCGGGCCCGGGTTCGTCTCCCGGTAGGTGAGGCCCAGGTTGACGTCGATGTCATCCGTGGTGCCGAGCCGGCCCAGGTCGTTGAGCTCGAAGCCTGGGGACTCGACTCCGATGCTGCTGTTCCACAGCCAGTGCTCGCCACTCTGGCGGACCACCTTCGCCCCCAGCGCGTAACCGGACATCGAGGTGGCTTGGGGATCCAGCTGGACGTACGTCTGATCCGGCCGCTGGAAGTAGCGGGCGCTGGAGCGCTGCAGGCGAGTGATCGCCGCCGGGTCCCCGCGCACCAGGCTGCCACCCGCGTAACCGGAGACGATGTACTCGCCACCGAGCAGTCGCAGCCGGAAGTCCGCGCCACCCGTATAGGCCTCACGGGTCAGCTCCAACGTGCGCCCCTCCCCCTCGCCAATGTCCCGATACACCGTGGTGAGGGTGGCACCTACCGTCGAGCCCTTGCCCAGTTCCTGCTGCGCACGCAGCACGCCGTAGCCGGTGCGCGAGTCCAACTTCACCCGGCCCTGCTCCTGGGTCGCGAAGTCATAGGTGTCCGCGGACCCCTCGCCGGTGAAGGCGCCCAGTGCACCCAGGGACAGGCCCGAGGACAACCGCCCGGTGAGCTTCGCCGCGCCCCAGATGGGACTGGCCCCCGGAGGCTCGACGAAGTCAGCGCTCGCCCTGAGCCGTGGCGCGGCGCCGATACGCCGTGAGTAGAAGTACGCCGGCGCATTGTTGTTGGTGTTGTTGTTGTTGAAGAGCTGGCTGCCCTCGGTGAAGAAGGGACGGCGCTCGTCGACGATGGTCTCGAAGTCCGTGAGATTCACCTGGGCTGGATCCGCGTCGACCTGCCCGAAGTCCGGGTTCACCGTGAGGTCCAGGTTGAGGTTGGGCCCCAGGCCCACCTTGCCGTCCAGACCCACGCGGCCTGAGTACGGGCGCTGGTTCTCGAAGGGCGTCCCGGCACGCGGGTTCGCGCCCGAGCTCACTTGCAGGTCTCCCGCCACATAGGGCACCAGCTCGACGCGGTGCGAGGGAGCCACGCCGCGGATGCCGGAGAGCTCGCCGAAGTGCGAGGACCAGCCGGTGACATCGCGCGGTACCACCACCCAGAAGTCGTCCTCGTTGCGGCGGGGGATGAAGCGGTTGATGTTGAGACCCCACACCTGCTCGTTGGCGGCGTCGAAGCGCAGCTGCGAGAAGGGAATGCGCAGCTCGGCGATCCACCCGTCGGAAACCTGGGTGGTGCGGGCTTCCCAGACGGGGTTGAAGGAAAGGTCGCGGACGTACTCGTGGTCATCCGGGTGGTACCAATCCACCCGCACGCCCGCGGCGGTGACGGCGAAGCTGTAGGCGGTGCGTCGGTCCCGGTAGGTGTCCAGCGAGATGATGAACCGCTCGGCGGAGCCACTCTCGTCACGCCGGGTCATCACCGTCTCGATGTCCTCGGAAGAGACACTGAACATGCGCGCGCCCACGTAGAGGGCGTCCGCGTCATAGACGAAGGCCACCTCCGTACGCAGCGAAGCGGGCGTGCCCTGCTCGGGCTCCTTCTGCAGAAAATCCCGGATAAAGGAGGCGCGCTTCCAGACCTCGTCATCGAGCACGCCGTCCAGCACCGGGCCCTTCTCCACCTGAAGAGCCTGGAGCTGACGCTGCTCGACGGGGGCCGTCTCCTGCGCCTGCGCGGAGAGTCCCACCAGCCAGAGGGCCAGCACGGCCACCCCCGGGGCTCCGACACGTATCGGATGCACGCGGGCCGGCTCCCGCTCCCGCTCACCGGACACACCGAGACTCGACATATCGGCTCACTTCACAGTGGCGGTGGGTAGCACGTGCTCCTCGGGGTGCTCGGCCCGCAGCGTGACGACCGCGCGAGCCAGCCGGCGTCCAGCGAGGAGTGCCGCCAGCACCAGCAGCACACCGGCGGCGGCAGTGACCTGCCGCGTGTTCGCATAGGCAATCAGGTAGCCCGCACTGCTGGCCCCCAACAACATGCTGGCCGTGCTCACGGAGCGGAAGACCCCCATCACCCGCCCCAGCAGCCCCATCTCGACATGCGTCTGCATGAGCGGTCCCAGCCCCACGTTGAGCAGCACGTTGCCCAGGCCCACCAGCACCATGCCCACGATGGCCACCAGCAGCGATGGGGCCATGGCCATCAGCATCACGCCCACGCCACAGACTCCCAGCCCCAGGCCCGGAAGCCACTCCAACCGCAGCCGGCGATGGAAGAAGCCGGCGACCGCGAAACCGGCGAACATCGACACGCCCAGCGCCGTGCCCAGCCACGCCAGGCGATCCTCCGGCAGCCCCAGCTCCCGGGTGACCAGGTAGATCTG
Organism: uncultured delta proteobacterium; assembly: GCA_963771175.1. Taxonomy (GTDB): domain Bacteria; phylum Myxococcota; class Myxococcia; order Myxococcales; family Myxococcaceae; genus Archangium. The sequence goes on along the minus strand of CAVYSY010000046.1, from coordinate 206,654 downwards.
CACCACCTCGATCAAGCCAGAGGCCGCCATGGCCATGGCCCCGAGCACCAGCATGCTGCGGACGAAGAGGCTGCCGCGCACGTACTCCAGCCCCTCTCGTGCCTCCCTCCATACCGAGGAGACGGCTCGCGCGCTGGTGCTCACGCACCGGGTGCGGATCGCCAGGTTGATCAGCATCGCCACGAAGAAAGATGCCGCGTCGAGGGCAAAGCTCACCCACGGCCCCAGCACGAAGTAGATGCCGGTGCCGAGCGCCATTCCCAGGATCATGATGGCGCTCGTCGTGGTCTGCCGCAGGGAACTGGCTGCCACCAGGTCCTCGCGAGGCACCGTCGTGCGGATCAGCGCGACGCGAGCTGGATCGTACAACTGCTCCACCGCGCTCGAGCAGAAGGCCACCGTGTACGCCAGGGGCAGGCTCTGTTTCGCCACGGCCACCAACTGCAGCAGGCTCAGCACGCAGCGCGTGGCGTCGCAGAAGATGAGGACTCGACGCCGCTCCCATCGGTCTGCCAGGGTGCCCGCCGTCAGGCCCAGCAGGAGCGCCGGGGCCGTGGTCGCTACCGTGATGGCCGCCGTGGCCAGGGGCGACTCACCCCCGGTGACGGAGAACACCCAGTACAGCAGCGCCATGTTCCGCAGCCAGTCCCCCAGGCCGGAGACGAGCTGGCCCGACCAGATGAGCGCGAAGTCACGATGTTTCAATACCGCGAGGATGGGAGCTCCCTGGGCAGTCCGAGGCACGCTCCGATTCCCAAGAGAGATCCTCGGAGCTTGTTGACTTCCTGCTTGTCCTCATTAAAAGAGTTAAGTCTATTTGGCAACTATTGCCGCGACCACCGATTCGATCGTCTCGCGCGACGCCGTCGGATCCCGGTCTCAATCTACAAGAAAACAGGGAGCACGCTTGGCCTCCGCCAGCAATCAGAACCGGTCTCTTTCAGGCCGGCCTCACTCGGTTTTTGTTTCGCCCGGACAGAAGCGCTTCTGGTTCTTGGATCAGATGGAGCGGAACAATCCGTTCCACAACCAGCTCGTCCTTCTGGAGCTCAGTGGCCCTGCGGACTCCGCGAAGCTCGAACGCGCCCTGAAGGCCCTCGCACGGAAGCATGAGATCCTCCGCACCCGCTTCACGGCGCTCGAGGGTCAGCCCGTGCAGCTCGTCCAGCCGGAGCTGCCTCTCCCCTTCGTCGAGGTGGACCTGCGCGGGCTGCCCCTCGCCGAGCGAGCCTCGCGAGAAGCGGAACTGGTGCGCACCGAGGCGCTGTACCCGTTCGATCTGGAGCAGGGACCGCTGCTGCGCGCGACGTTGGTGCGGCTGGACGAGCAGGAGCACGTGCTGCTGCTCGCGCTGCATCAGATGATCTGCGATCCAGGCTCGGTGCCCGTGCTGGTGGACGAGCTGGTCGCGCACTACGCCGCGCGGGAGGACGGGGCGATGGCCCCGGTGCCGCGGTATGCCGACCTGACCGAGCGGCAGAACCAGTGGCTCCGCTCCGCCGAGGCCCGGGAGCAGGTGGAGGCCTGGCGCAAGGCCCTGGAGGGCGTGCCACAGCTCCTCGCCCTGCCCACGGATCATGCCCGGCCGGTGGTGCAGACGTACAACGGCGCCACGTTGCGAACACCGCTGCCGCGGGAGCTCGCGGAGGGGCTGGCGGCGCTCGCCCGTGGAGAGGGGGCCAGCCTCTTCGACGCACTGCTGGCCTCGTTCCAGGTGGTGCTGCACCGCTATGCGGCCCAGGAGGAGCTGTGCATCGGTACCCCCACCAGCTTGCGTGACGCGCACAGCGGTGGGGCGCTGGGCTGGTTCGGCAACATGCTCGTCCTCCGGGGCGACCTGCGCGGGGATCCCTCCTTCCGCGCGTTGCTGGCGCGCACCCACGAGGTACACCAATTCGCGCTCCAGCACTCGGCCATGCCCTTCGAGCACCTGGTCGAGGCGCTCCAGGTGGAGCGCAGCCTGGTCTACACGCCCTACTTCCAGGTCACCTTCGAGCTGGAGGAGCACCCCCGGAATACGTGGGAGTTGCCGGGTCTCCGCCTGCGCCAACGGCCCCTCGAGCCGGACTTCGCCCGATACGATCTCTCCCTGGCGGTGACGGCGGCGGAGCATGGGCTGGAGCTGGCCTTCACCTACAACACCGATCTGTTCGAGGGCGCCACCGTGCGGCGCCTCCAGCAGCACTTCGTGAACGTGCTGCGGCAGGTGGTGGCGGCTCCAGACGTGCGCCTCTCGGAGCTGTCGCTGATGTCCCGGGACGAGCTGGAGCAGGTGCTGCGCGAGTGGAACGCCACCTCGGCGGAGTACCCGCGCGAGCGCTGCATCCACGAGCTGATCGCCGAGCAGTCCCGGCTAAGGCCGGAGGCCGTGGCCGTCACGTGTGGCGAGGAGCGCCTGACGTACGGAGAGCTGGAGCGCCGGGCCAATCAGGTGGCGCACGCGCTGGCGCGGCTGGGAGTGGGGCCGGGTCAGCTGGCTGGCATCTGCATGGAGCGGTCGCTGGAGCTGCTCATCGGACTGCTCGGCATCCTGAAGACGGGCGGCGCGTACCTGCCGTTGGATCCGGGCTACCCGCGGGAGCGGCTGCGCTACATGCTGCGGGACTCGGGCGCCACGGTGCTGCTCACCCAGGAGCGGCTGCTGGAGCGGCTGCCGACCCAGGAGCTGCGAGTGCTCGCACTGGACCGGGACCGGACGGTGCTGGACTCGGAGAGCCCGCTGCCGCCGACGCCCCCGGTCACCTCGGCCCATCCGGCCTACGTCATCTACACCTCGGGCTCGACGGGTAAACCCAAGGGCGTGCTGCTGTCTCACCGCGGCCTGGTCAACCACGTCACCTCCATCCGTGGCACCTACCGGCTCACGCCGGAGGACCGCATCCTGCAGTGCACCTCCATCAGCTTCGACATTTCGCTGGAGGAGATCTTCCCCACGCTGGCCAGTGGGGCGACGCTGGTGCTGCTGCCCTTCGAGCGCCTGCCCTCCGTGGCCGAGTTCCTGCGGTTGGTGGAACAAGAGCGGCTCACGGTGCTGAACATCCCCACGGCCTACTGGCACGAGTGGGTCGTCGACGCCACCTTCAACCGCGCGCTCCCGCCTCCGAGTGTGCGGCTGGTCGTCGTGGGCGGTGAGAGGGCCTCGCCGGAGCAGCTGTCCGCGTGGCGAGCGCTCACGGGGGATCGGCTCGGGTGGATCAACGCCTATGGCCCCACCGAGGCCACCATCACCGCCACGCTCTTCGCGCTGCCCGCGGGCAGTCCGGAGCCGGATGCCCACGTGGGCATCCCCATCGGGCGCCCCATCGCCAATACCCGGGTCTACCTGCTCGACCGACACCTGCGGCCCGTGCCCGTGGGCGTGCCCGGCGAGCTCTACATTGGCGGGGACTGCCTGGCCCTCGGCTACCTGGGCCGCCCGGAGCTCACGGCCGAGCGCTTCGTGCCGAACCCCTTCAGCGGCGAGCCCGGAGCGCGCCTGTACCGGACGGGGGATCTGGCCAGCTACCTGCCGGACGGCGCGCTGCGCTTCCTCGGGCGCGTCGACCACCAGGTGAAGGTGCGTGGCTTCCGCATCGAGCTGGGTGAGATCGAGACGCACCTGGAGGAGCACCCGGCGGTGCGCGAGGCGGTGGCGGTGGTGCGCGAGGACGCACCGGGCCAGCCGCGGCTGGTGGCATACGTGGTGCCCGCGCCCCCGGGCGAGGCCTGGGGTGACGCCATCGACGAGCAGGAGCTCAACGCCGAGCAGATCTCCCAGTGGCAGACGCTCTACGACGACGCCTACAACCGCGCCGCGGACGAGGAAGACGCCGAGTTCAACACCGCCAGCTGGAACAGCAGCTACACGGGCGAGCCCATCACGGCCGAGGAGATGCAGGAGTTCGTGGACCACACGGTCCAGCGGCTCCTGGAGCTGAAGCCCCAGCGGGCGCTGGAGATCGGCTGCGGCACGGGCCTGCTGCTGGTGAGAATCGCTCCGCACTGCCAGCTCTTCACCGGCGCGGACTTCGCCCAGGGCGCGTTGCGCGGGCTGCAGCGCTACGTGGACCGGATGGGGTCGCAGCTGGGCGAGGTGAAGCTGCTGCACCGCGGCGCGGACGACTTCACGGGTATCGAGCCCGGCTCGCACGACACCGTCGTCATCAACTCCGTGCTGCAGCACTTCCCCACGATGGAGTACCTCGTGAAGGTGCTCGAGGGCTCGGTCGCCACGGTGGGGCGGCGGGGCCGCGTCTTCGTGGGTGACGTGCGCAGCCTGCCGCTGCTGGAGTCCTTCGCGCTGTCCGTGGAGCTGTTCCGGGCGCGGGACTCCATGGCGATCGACCAACTGCTGCAGGGCACCCGGCGGCGTGTGTCGCAGGACAACGAGCTGGTGGTGGATCCCGCCTTCTTCTTCGCGCTGCAGGCACACCTGCCGCGCATCCGCCGCGTGGACATCTGGCCCAAGCGGGGACAGAACCACAACGAGCTGACGTGCTTCCGCTACGACGTGGTGCTGCACGTGGACGACGAGGCAGGGGCGGAGGACACGGACGCGCAGCCTGGCCTGGATTGGAAGCGCGACGGTCTCTCGGTGGAGAAGCTGCGGCGGATGCTGAAGGACGAGCAGCCGGAGCGGCTGCGGGTGCTCCGCATCCCCAATTCGCGCATGGCGGAGGTGCTCGCCGTGCGAGAGGTGCTCGAGCGCAACGAGTCGCTGGCCACCGTGGGGGAGCTGCGCGCGATGGTGCGGCAGCAGCCCATGGACGGCTGCGTCAACCCGGAGGAGCTGTGGGCGCTGGCGGAAGAGCTCCCCTACTCCGTGAGCCTGCACTGGGCGGGCGGTGAGACGGACGGCGCCTTCGAGCTGCGGCTGCTCCGGCACGGTGCGGCGGCTCCGTCGCTCGCGCCAACTCCGGTGCGGACGAGCAGCTCGAAGCCCTGGCGCCTGTACGCCAACCAGCCGCTGCATGCGGCCCTGGCGCGCCAGCTGGCGCCTCTGCTGCAGGAGCACCTCAAGCAGCGGGTGCCGGAGTACATGGTGCCAGCGGCCATCCTCAGCATGGACGTGCTGCCGCGCACTCCCAACGGGAAGGTGGATCGCAAGGCGCTCCCGGCGCCCAGTCAGGCGGGCCTGCCGCGCGAGGGCACCCTGGAGGCGCCGCGCACGCCCGTGGAGGAGCTGCTGGCTGGCATCTGGGCCGAGGTGCTCGGCGGCAATGCCTTCGGCATCCACGACAGCTTCTTCGAGCTGGGTGGCCATTCCCTGCTGGCCACGCAGGTCATTCTCGCGCGTGGGCAGGACCTTCGGGGTGGATCTGCCCCTGCACGTGATGTTCGAGCAACCCACCCTCGCGGGGTTGGCGGAGAAGATCGCCACGGAGCTGAAGACCCAGCGTGGGGTGCAAGCCCCGCCGCTCCGGCCCTCGCCCCGGGGCGAGACGGTGCCGACGTCTTTCGCCCAGCAGCGACTGTGGTTCGTGCAGCAGCTCAATCCGTCGAGCGTCTCCTACAACACGCCTTTCGCCATGGAGCTGAAGGGCAGATTGGACGTCCCGGCGCTGGAGCGGAGCCTGCAAGCCATCCTGCGGCGGCACGAGGCCCTGCGGACCACCTTCACGGAGGTCCGGGAAGAGCTGGTCCAGGTCATCCACGAATTCCAGCCCCAACCGCTGCCACTGGTGGACCTGGGCGGCATGTCCGAGTCCGAGCGGCAGCAGCGGCTGCGGGAGACGATCGACGCCCAGGCTGGGGTGCCGTTCGATCTGGAGCGCGGCCCGCTGCTGCGGCAGGCACTCGTCCGCCTGGGAGAGGAAGAGCACGTCCTGCTGCTGACGATGCACCACATCGTCTCCGACGGCTGGTCCATGGGCGTGCTCATCCAGGAGTTGGGCAAGCTGTACGAGGCCTTCACCGGTGGGCGCGAATCGCCCCTGGAGGAACTGCCACTGCAGTATGCGGACTTCGCCCTCTGGCAGCGGCAGTGGCTGCGGGGGGAGCCGCTGGAGCGGGGGCTTGCTTATTGGAAGAAGCAACTGGGCTCGGCCCAGGGCGTGTTGGAGCTGCCCACGGATCGACCGCGCACCGCCGCGCGAAGCCACCGCTCCTCCATCGAGCGCACCGTGCTGCCCGCGCCCCTGGTCGGACAGCTCAATGACCTGAGCCGTCGCGAGGGTGTCACGCTGTTCATGACGCTGCTGGCCGGCTGGCAGACCCTGCTGCGTCGCTACAGCGGCCAGACGGACATCAGCGTCGGCACGCCCATCGCCAACCGCAACCGCGCGGAGATCGAGGGACTCGTCGGCTTCTTCGTCAACTCGCTGGTGATGCGCACGGACCTGTCCGGCGCGCCGTCCTTCCGCGAACTGCTGCGCCGCGTGCGTGAGGTCTCCCTGGGGGCCTATGCCCACCAGGACATTCCGTTCGAGCAGATCGTCGAGGCCGTGAGCCCGGAGCGCCAGCTCGACCGGCACCCGCTCTTCCAGGTGATGTTCGCGCTCCAGAACGCACCGCTCCAGCCGCCACAACTCGACGGGCTGAGCATGTCGTTCGAGGAGCTGGGCACCGGCACGGCCAAGTTCGACCTGATCCTCACGGCCGAGCAGATCGGGCAGGGGCTGACGGTGTCGATGGAGTACGACACGGACCTGTTCGACGCGAGCACCATCGAGCGGATGCTGGGCCACTTCCAGACGCTGCTCGCCGCGGCCGCGCGCCAGCCCGACACGGCCATCACCGCGCTGCCCCTGCTGATGGAGGCGGAGCGGCAGCAACTGCTGGTGGACTGGAACCAGACGGCCACCGACTACCCGCGAGAGCGCTGCATCCACGAGCTCTTCTCGGCTCAGGCTCGCGCCACCCCCGAGGCCCTCGCCCTGCGCTTCGGTGAGGAGTCCCTCACCTATGCCCAGCTCGAGTCGCGCGCCAACCAGCTCGCCTGGCACCTGCAGTCGCTCGGCGTCGGCCCCGACACCCTCGTCGGCCTCTACCTCGAGCGCTCCCCCGCTCTCGTCCTCTCCATGCTCGCCTGCCTCAAGGCGGGCGGCGCCTACCTCCCTCTCGACACCTCCTACCCCCGCGAGCGCCTCTCCTTCATGCTCCGGGACGCCAACGCGCCTCTGCTGCTGACGACCCGGGCGCTCTCCGACGGGCTCCAGCTGCCCGACGGCGTTCGCGTGCTGTGCCTGGACTCCGACTCCGACTCTGGAGCCATCGCCCAGCACCCCACCCACGCTCCGGCCACCAGCACCACGCCCTCCCACCTGGCCTACGCCATCTACACCTCGGGCTCCACTGGCCAGCCCAAGGGCATCGCCATTCCCCACCGGGGCGTCGTCCGCCTGGTGCGTGACACCGAGTACATCCACCTGACGCCCGCCGACAGGGTGGCCCAGGTGTCCAATGCCTCCTTCGACGCGGCCACCTTCGAAATCTGGGGCGCGCTGCTCAACGGCGCCCTGCTCGTCGGCTTCCCCCGCGACGTCTCCCTCTCGCCCGCCCTCTTCGCCTCACTGCTGCGCCAGGAGTCCATCTCCGCCCTCTTCCTCACCACCGCCCTCTTCAACCAGGTGGCCCAGCAGTCCCCCTCCGGCTTCTCCTCCCTCTCCTCCGTCCTCTTCGGTGGTGAGCTGGTCGACCCCGGCGCCGTCCGCTCCGTCCTCCAGCACGGCCCTCCCGCGCGTCTCCTCCACGTCTACGGCCCCACCGAGAACACCACCTTCAGCACCTGGCACCTCGTCTCCCATCCTCCCGCTGAAGGGCAGACCGTTCCCATCGGCCGTCCCCTCTCCAACACCACCGCCTTCGTCCTCGACGAGAACCTCCAGCCCGTCCCCGTCGGTGTCCCTGGTGAGCTCTACCTCGGTGGCGAGGGCCTGGGCCGTGGCTACCTCAACCAGTCCGCGCTCACCTCCGAGCGCTTCATCCCCCACCCCTTCAGCCCCAACCCTGACGCCCGCCTCTACAAGACGGGCGACATCGTCCGCCTGCTTCCCGACGGCTCCATCGAGTTCCAGGGCCGGCGCGACCACCAGGTGAAGATTCGCGGCTTCCGCATCGAGCTGGGTGAAATCGAATCCGCGCTCTTCAAGCACCCCGACGTCAACGAGTGCGTCGTCCTGGCCCGCGAGGACGCCCCTGGCCTTCGCCGCCTCGTCGCCTACCTCTCCACCGCGGAAGGCACCTCCGTAACGGCCGCTCAGCTGCGCGACTTCCTCAAGCAGTCACTGCCCGAGTTCATGCTGCCCTCGGCCTTCGTCTGCTTGCCCTCCCTGCCCCTCACCCCCAACGGCAAGGTGGACAGGAAGGCCCTCCCCGCTCCCGACTCTTCCCTCTCGGAGTCCGACTCCTTCGTCGCTCCTCGCAACCCCCTCGAGGAGCTCCTCGCCAATCTCTGGGCTCAGCTCCTCTCCCTCCCTCGCGTCGGCGTCGAGGACAACTTCTTCGAGCTCGGCGGCCACTCCCTTCTCGCCACTCAGCTCGTCTCCCGCATCCGAGGAACCCTCGGGAAGGAAGTGCCGCTACGAGCCATCTTCCAGAATCCGACCGTGGCCGGTCTGGCCCAGCTGCTCTCCAGTCCCAAGGATGATCCCGAGGCCGGGCCGCTCCTGCCCGTCTCCCGGGCTCAAGAGCTGGGCGCATCCTTCGCCCAGCAGCGCCTCTGGTTCCTGGAGCAGATGCAGCAGGGTAGCGCCTTCTACAACGTTCCCTCGGCGCTTCGCCTGAAGGGCTCCTTCCGGGTGCAGCTCCTGGAGAAGAGCCTGCGCGAGATCGTCCGGCGTCACGAGGCGCTGCGCACCACCTTCGAGAACCGCGGCGGAAGGCTCGTGCTGCGCGTCTCCGAGGAGCTCCCAAGGCTCGAGGTTCCAGTCATCGACCTGTCGCTCCTACCGGTTCCCGAACGGGAGCCGCGGGCCCGGGAGTTGCTCGATGCCGAGGCGCGCAAGCCGTTCGATCTCGTCCGGGGTCCGCTGCTCCGCGCCCTGGTCGTCCGCCTGAACGAAGCCGATCACCTGCTGCTGTTGACGGTGCACCACATCGCCTCCGACGGCTGGTCCATGAACGTCCTCTTCCAGGAACTGGGGGTGTTCTACGAAGCCTTCGCCACGGGCAAGACCCCCGAGTTGCCGCCCCTGCCCATCCAGTACGCCGACTTCGCCGTCTGGCAGCGGAAGTGGCTGCAGGGCACGGTGCAGCAGGCCCAGCTCGACTACTGGAAGAAGCAACTGGCTGGAGCCCCGCCGCTGCTGGAGCTGCCCACGGATCATCCTCGTCCCCCCACCCAACGGCACCAGGGCGCGATCCGGTGGTTCTCTCTGGACCCGTCACTGTCCGAGTCCCTGCGCCGACTGAGCCGTCAGGAGGGCGTCACGTTGTTCATGACGCTGCTGGCCGCCTGGCAGACGCTGCTGTACCGCTACAGCGGGCAGACGGACATCAGCGTTGGCACGCCCATCGCCAACCGTAGCCGCGCCGAGCTCGAAGGACTCATCGGCTTCTTCGTCAACTCGCTGGTGATGCGCACCAATCTGTCCGGCGCGCCTTCCTTCCGCGAGTTGCTGCGTCGCGTGCGTGAGGTCTCCCTCGACGCCTATGAGCACCAGGACGTCCCCCTCGAGCAGGTCGTCGAGGCGATCCAGCCCCAACGGGATCAGCGCTACTCGCCCCTGTTCCAGGTGATGTTCAGCCTCCAGAGCGTATCCACGACGCCCCTCGAGCTCGGAGGAACCGAGGTCCGCCTGGAGGAGATTCAGACCGGCACCTCGAAGTTCGACCTGCTGATGGCGCTGGAGGAGACGCCCTCGGGCATTGTCGGCGAGCTGGAGTACGACACGGACCTGTTCGACGCGAGCACCATCGAGCGGATGCTGGGCCACTTCCAGACGCTGCTCGCCTCGGTCACGCGCCAGCCCGACATGGCCATCACCGCGCTGCCCCTGCTGACGGAGGCGGAGCGGCAGCAACTGCTGGTGGACTGGAACCAGACGGCCACCGACTACCCGCGAGACAGCTGCATCCACGAGCTCTTCTCCGCCCACGCCCGCGCCACCCCCGAGGCCCTCGCCCTGCGCTTCGGTGAGGAGTCCCTCACCTATGCCCAGCTCGAGTCGCGCGCCAACCAGCTCGCCTGGCACCTGCAGTCGCTCGGAGTGGGCCCCGACACCCTCGTCGGCCTCTATCTCGAGCGCTCCCCCTCCCTCATCCTCTCCATGCTCGCCTGCCTCAAGGCGGGCGGCGCCTACCTCCCCCTCGACACCTCCTACCCCCGCGAGCGTCTCTCCTTCATGCTCCGGGACGCCAACGCGCCCCTGCTGTTGACGACCCGGGCGCTCTCCGACGGGCTCCAGCTGCCCGACGGCGTTCGCGTGCTGTGCCTGGACTCCGACTCCGACTCTGGAGCCATCGCCCAGCACCCCACCCACGCTCCGGCCACCAGCACCACGCCCTCGCACCTGGCCTACGCCATCTACACCTCGGGCTCCACCGGCCAGCCCAAGGGCATCGCCATTCCCCACCGGGGCGTCGTCCGCCTGGTGCGTGACACCAAGTACATCCACCTGTCTGCTTCCGACAGGGTGGCCCAGGTGTCCAATGCCTCCTTCGACGCGGCCACCTTCGAAATCTGGGGCGCGCTGCTCAATGGCGCCCTGCTCGTCGGTTTCCCGCGCGACGTCTCCCTCTCGCCCTCTCTCTTCGCCTCACTGCTGCGCCAGGAGTCCATCTCCGCCCTCTTCCTCACCACCGCCCTCTTCAACCAGGTGGCTCAGCAGTCCCCCTCCGGCTTCTCCTCCCTCTCCTCCGTCCTCTTCGGTGGCGAGCTGCGTCGACCCCGGCGCCGTTCGCTCCGTCCTCCAGCACGGCCCTCCCGCTCGCCTCCTCCACGTCTACGGCCCCACCGAGAACACCACCTTCAGCACCTGGCACCTCGTCTCCCATCCTCCCGCTGAAGGGCAGACCGTTCCCATCGGCCGTCCCCTCTCCAACACCACCGCCTTCGTCCTCGACGAGAACCTCCAGCCCGTCCCCGTCGGTGTCCCTGGTGAGCTCTACCTCGGTGGCGAAGGACTGGGCCGTGGCTACCTCAACCAGCCCTCGCTCACCTCCGAGCGCTTCATCCCCCACCCCTTCAGCCCCAACCCTGACGCCCGCCTCTACAAGACGGGTGACATCGTCCGCCTGCTTCCCGACGGCTCCATCGAGTTCCAGGGCCGGCGTGACCACCAGGTGAAGATTCGCGGCTTCCGCATCGAGCTGGGTGAAATCGAATCCGCTCTCTTCAAGCACCCCGACGTCAATGAGTGCGTCGTCCTGGCCCGTGAGGACGCCCCTGGCCTTCGCCGCCTCGTCGCCTACCTCTCCACCTCGGAAGGCACCTCCGTAACGGCCGCTCAGCTGCGCGACTTCCTCAAGCAGTCACTGCCCGAGTTCATGCTGCCCTCGGCCTTCGTCTGCCTGCCCTCCCTGCCCCTCACCCCCAACGGCAAGGTGGACAGGAAGGCTCTCCCTTCTCCCGACTCCTCTCTCTCCGAGTCCGACTCCTATGTCGCGCCTGGCTCGCCAGTGGAGGAAGTCGTGGCGGAGCTCATGGCGGAGGTGCTCGACATCCCCCGTGTCGGTATCAACGACGACTTCTTCGCCCTGGGCGGGCACTCGCTGCTGGCCACCCGGTTCATCTCCCTGATTCACGAGATCCTCCAGGTGTCTGTCCCTCTCCGCACCCTGTTCCAGAACCCGACCGTCGCGACCTTCGCCGAGGCGATGCTGCAACCTCCGGCGGACAAGGAAGAGATCATCCGCACGGCGGAACAGGTCCTCGCGCTGTCGGATCAGCCCGACGACGAGCCCCAGGACTGAGCCTCCTGTTTCGCGAGAGCTCGCCCCAAGAACACAGGATTCGGAGGCCCCAGGCACCTGCGGGCCTCCTGCTTGAACAACGAGATTTTCATCCATGAGCAAGTTTTCGGATCGCATCCTGAAGGCCAAAGGCCGTGCCTCCGCAGCCAAGAAGGAGACGCCCTCCCAACAGGCGCTCCTGCCGCGCACCGACCGAGGCAACCAGGTTCCTCTGTCCTTCGCGCAGCGAAGGCTGTGGTTCCTCGATCGGTTGGAGCCAGGACTGGCCCTGTACAACGTGCCCGTCTTCGTCCGCCTCCAGGGTCCTCTGGATGAGCAGGCGCTGAGAATCTCCCTGCGGAAGCTCATGCAGCGGCACGAGTCCCTGCGCACCAGTTTCGCCACGCTCAAGGACGAGTCCGTCCAGGTGATCGCGCCGGAGCTGCCGCTGGAGCTGAACCTCGTCGATCTGAGCCAACTTCCCGCCAATGAGCGGGAGCAGCGAATCCGCGAGCTGTCGGGCGAGGAGTCTCGACGGCCGTTCGACCTGGGCCGGGCCCCGCTGGTGCGCGCCACCCTGCTGCGAGCCGCGGAGGAGGATCACGTCCTGCTGCTGACGATGCACCACATCGTCTCCGACGGCTGGTCCATGTCCGTCTTCTTCCTCGAGCTGGGGGCCTACTACAGCGCCATGCGGCTGGGCATCGAGCCCAACCTACGGCCGCTCAAGCTCCAGTACGCCGACTTCGCGCTCTGGCAGAACGAGTGGATGAGGGGCGACGTGTTGCGCGAGCAGCTCGATTACTGGAAGAAGCAGCTCTCCGGGGCGCCTCCGGTTCTGGAGCTGCCCACGGATCGACCGCGCCCCGCGGTGCAGCGGCACGTGGGGACGTCGAAGCGCTTCACCATCCCATCCGAGACGGTCAGCGCGCTGCGGCAACTGAGCCGTGAGGAGGGCACCACGCTCTTCATGACGGTGCTGACTGCCTTCAAGGCCTTCCTTGGCCGCTACAGCGGGCAGAAGGACATCAGCGTCGGCACGCCCATCGCCAACCGCAACCGCGCCGAGCTCGAAGGACTCATCGGCTTCTTCGTCAACACGCTCGTCATGCGCACGGACCTCTCCGGCGCGCCGACCTTCCGGCAGCTCGTCGAGCGGGTGCGTGAGGTGGCACTGGGGGCTTATGCCCACCAGGATGTCCCCTTCGAGCTGGTCGTCGAGGCGCTTCATCCCGAGCGCAACCTCAGCCACAACCCGCTCTTCCAGGTGATGTTCTCCCTTCAGGAGTCAGCGACCTCGTCGGCCGTGCTCGAAGGGCTCTCCATCACGGCGTTGCCTGTCGAGACCGGCACCTCGAAGTTCGACCTGCTGATGTCGATGGAGGAGACGCCCGCGGGCCTCGTCGGCGAGCTGGAGTACGACACGGACCTGTTCGACGCGAGCACCATCGAGCGGATGCTGGGCCACTTCCAGACGCTGCTCGTCGAGGCCGCGCGCCAGCCCGACACGGCCATCACCGCGCTGCCCCTGCTGACGGAGGCGGAGCGGCAGCAGTTGTTGGTGGACTGGAACCAGACGGCCACCGACTACCCGCGAGAGCGCTGCATCCACGAGCTCTTCTCCGCTCAGGCCCGCGCCACCCCCGAGGCCCTCGCCCTGCGCTTCGGTGAGGAGTCCCTCACCTATGCCCAGCTCGAGTCGCGCGCCAACCAGCTCGCCTGGCACCTGCAGTCGCTCGGCGTCGGCCCCGACACCCTCGTCGGCCTCTACCTCGAGCGCTCCCCCTCCCTCATCCTCTCCATGCTCGCCTGCCTCAAGGCGGGCGGCGCCTACCTCCCCCTCGACACCTCCTACCCCCGCGAGCGCCTCTCCTTCATGCTCCGGGACGCCAGCGCGCCCCTGCTGTTGACGACCCGGGCGCTCTCCGACGGGCTCCAGCTGCCCGACGGCGTTCGCGTGCTGTGCCTGGACTCCGACTCCGACTCTGGAGCCATCGCCCAGCACCCCACCCACGCTCCGGCCACCAGCACCACGCCCTCCCACCTGGCCTACGCCATCTACACCTCGGGCTCCACTGGCCAGCCCAAGGGCATCGCCATTCCCCACCGGGGCGTCGTCCGCCTGGTGCGTGACACCAAGTACATCCACCTGACTCCCGCCGACAGAGTGGCCCAGGTGTCCAACGCCTCCTTCGACGCGGCCACCTTCGAAATCTGGGGCGCGCTGCTCAATGGCGCCCTGCTCGTCGGCTTCCCCCGCGACGTCTCCCTCTCGCCCGCTCTCTTCGCCTCACTGCTGCGCCAGGAGTCCATCTCCGCCCTCTTCCTCACCACCGCCCTCTTCAACCAGGTGGCGCAGCAGTCCCCCTCCGGCTTCTCCTCCCTCTCCTCCGTCCTCTTCGGTGGCGAGTTCGTCGACCCCGGCGCCGTTCGCTCCGTCCTCCAGCACGGCCCTCCCGCTCGCCTCCTCCACGTCTACGGCCCCACCGAGAACACCACCTTCAGCACCTGGCACCTCGTCTCCCATCCTCCCGCTGAAGGCCAAACCGTTCCCATCGGCCGCCCCCTCTCCAACACCACCGCCTTCGTCCTCGACGAGAACCTCCAGCCCGTCCCCGTCGGTGTCCCTGGTGAGCTCTACCTCGGTGGCGAGGGCCTGGGCCGTGGCTACCTCAACCAGTCCGCGCTCACCTCCGAGCGCTTCATCCCCCACCCCTTCAGCCCCAACCCTGATGCCCGCCTCTACAAGACGGGTGACATCGTCCGCCTGCTTCCCGACGGCGCCATTGAGTTCCAGGGCCGGCGCGACCATCAGGTGAAGATTCGCGGCTTCCGCATCGAGCTGGGTGAAATCGAATCCGCGCTCCTCAAGCACCCCGACGTCAACGAGTGCGTCGTCCTGGCCCGTGAGGACGCCCCTGGCCTTCGCCGCCTCGTCGCCTACTTCTCCACTGCGGAAGGCACCTCCGTAACGGCCGCTCAGCTGCGCGACTTCCTCAAGCAGTCACTGCCCGAGTTCATGCAGCCCTCGGCCTTCGTCTGCCTCCCCGCCCTGCCCCTCACCCCCAACGGCAAGGTGGACAGGAAGGCCCTCCCTTCCCCCGACTCCTCCCTCTCCGAGTCCGACTCCTTCGTCCCTCCTCGCAACCCCCTCGAGGAGCTCCTCTCCAACCTCTGGGCTCAGCTCCTCTCCCTCCCTCGCGTCGGCGTCGAGGACAACTTCTTCGAGCTCGGCGGCCACTCCCTCCTCGCCACTCAGCTCGTCTCCCGCATCCGCGAGACACTCCTCGTCGAGCTTCCCCTCCGCGAGCTCTTCTCTTCCCCTACCGTCGCCGCTCTGGCTCGCGTGGTGGAACAGACTCGCTCTGGCGCCCCAGCCCTCGCCCCCATCCTCCCCGCCCCCAGGTCCGAGCGTCTTCCTCTCTCCTTCGCTCAGCAGCGCCTCTGGATCGTCGACCAACTGCAGCCCGGCAGCGCCGCCTACAACGTCCCCTTCGCCATCCACCTCTCGGGTCCGCTCTCCCTTCCCGCCCTCCAGCGCGCCCTCGACTCCCTCGTCCATCGCCACGAGTCCCTCCGCACCACCTTCTCTGTCCACGCAGGCCAGCCCTTCCAGGTCATCTCGCCCCTGGCCACCCTGCCGCTGACTGTCGTGGATCTGAGTCAGCTCCCGGCGGAGGAGAGGGAGCAAACGCTCCGCAAGCGGTCGGATGAAGAGGCACGACAGCCATTCGACCTGAGCCGGGGACCGCTCGTGCGAGCCACGCTGCTACGTGCGGAGGAGACCCAGAACGTCCTCGTCCTGACGATGCATCACATCGTCTCCGACGGCTGGTCCATGGACGTGCTCTTCCGCGAGCTGAGCACCCTCTACGCCGCCTTCGTGCGCGACGAGCCCTCGCCCCTGGCTCCGCTCCCCATCCAGTACGCTGATTTCGCCCTCTGGCAGCGTCAGTGGCTCCAGGGCGAGCGCCTCGACGCCCAGCTCTCCTACTGGAAGCAGCAGCTCGCCGGTGCTCCTCCTGTCCTGGAGCTCCCCACCGACTTCCCGCGCCCGCCTGTCCAGTCCTTCCGTGGCGCCGTCGAGAGCCTCACCCTTCCTCTCTCGATCCTCGACGCTCTCAAGCGCCTCAGCCGTCAAGAGGGCACCACCCTCTTCATGACCCTGCTCGCCGCTTTCCAGGTACTCCTGCGGCGCTACAGCGGGCAGACGGACATCAGCGTCGGCACGCCCATCGCCAACCGCAACCGCGCCGAGCTCGAGAGCCTCGTCGGTTTCTTCGTCAACTCGCTGGTGATGCGCACCGACCTGTCCGGCGCTCCCTCTTTCCGCGAGCTGATGCGCCGCGTGCGCGAGGTCTCCCTGGGTGCCTACGCTCACCAGGACGTCCCTTTCGAGCAGGTCGTCGAGGCCCTCCAGCCCGAGCGGAACCCAAGCTACTCGCCCTTGTTCCAGGTGATGTTCGCGCTCCAGAGCAGCGTCGAGCAGACTCCGACGCACGCGGGCCTGTCCATGGAGTCGAGGGAGCTGCGGACCCACACGTCGAAGTTCGATCTCCTGCTCGCCACGCTGGAGACGCCCGAGGGTCTGCACTGCGCGGTCGAGTACAACACGGACCTGTTCGACACGAGCACCATCGAGCGGATGTTGGGCCACTTCCAGGCACTGCTCGCCGCGGCCGCGAGCCAGCCCGACATGGCCATCACCGCGATACCCCTGCTGACGGAGGCGGAGCGACAGCAGTTGTTGGTGGACTGGAACCAGACGGCCACCGACTACCCGCGAGAGCGCTGCATCCACGAGCTCTTCTCCGCCCAGGCCCGCGCCACCCCCGAGGCCCTCGCCCTGCGCTTCGGTGAGGAGTCCCTCACCTATGCCCAGCTCGAGTCGCGCGCCAATCAGCTCGCCTGGCACCTGCAGTCGCTCGGCGTCGGCCCCGACACCCTCGTCGGCCTCTACCTCGAGCGCTCCCCCTCCCTCATCCTCTCCATGCTCGCCTGCCTCAAGGCGGGCGGTGCCTACCTCCCCCTCGACACCTCCTACCCCCGCGAGCGCCTCTCCTTCATGCTCCGGGACGCCAGCGCACCTCTGCTGCTGACGACCCGGGCCCTCTCCGATGGGCTCCAGCTGCCCGACGGCGTTCGCGTGCTGTGCCTGGACTCCGACTCCGACTCTGGAGCCATCGCCCAGCACCCCACCCACGCTCCGGCCACCAGCACCACGCCCTCCCACCTGGCCTACGCCATCTACACCTCGGGCTCCACCGGCCAGCCCAAGGGCATCGCCATTCCCCACCGGGGCGTCGTCCGCCTGGTGCGTGACACCGAGTACATCCACCTGTCTGCCCGCCGACAGGGTGGCCCAGGTGTCCAACGCCTCCTTCGACGCGGCCACCTTCGAAATCTGGGGCGCGCTGCTCAATGGCGCCCTGCTCGTCGGCTTCCCCCGCGACGTCTCCCTCTCGCCCGCCCTCTTCGCCTCCCTGCTGCGCCAGGAGTCCATCTCCGCCCTCTTCCTCACCACCGCCCTCTTCAACCAGGTGGCGCAGCAGTCTCCCTCCGGCTTCTCCTCCCTCTCCTCCGTCCTCTTCGGTGGTGAGCTCGTCGACCCCGGCGCCGTTCGCTCCGTCCTCCAGCACGGCCCTCCCGCGCGTCTCCTCCACGTCTACGGCCCCACCGAGAACACCACCTTCAGCACCTGGCACCTCGTCTCCCATCCTCCCGCTGAAGGGCAGACCGTTCCCATCGGCCGTCCCCTCTCCAACACCACCGCCTTCGTCCTCGACGAGAACCTCCAGCCCGTCCCCGTCGGTGTCCCTGGTGAGCTCTACCTCGGTGGCGAAGGACTGGGCCGTGGCTACCTCAACCAGCCCGCGCTCACCTCCGAGCGCTTCATCCCCCACCCCTTCAGCCCCAACCCTGACGCCCGCCTCTACAAGACGGGCGACATCGTCCGCCTGCTTCCCGACGGCTCCATCGAGTTCCAGGGCCGGCGTGACCACCAGGTGAAGATTCGCGGCTTCCGCATCGAGCTGGGTGAAATCGAATCCGCTCTCTTCAAGCACCCCGACGTCAACGAGTGCGTCGTCCTGGCCCGCGAGGACGCCCCTGGCCTTCGTCGCCTCGTCGCCTACCTCTCCAGCTCCCAGAAGCTCTCCAGCTCCGAGCTGCGCGACTTCCTCAAGCAGTCACTGCCCGAGTACATGCTGCCCTCGGCCTTCGTCTGCCTCCCCTCCCTGCCCCTCACCCCCAACGGCAAGGTGGACAGGAAGGCCCTCCCTTCCCCCGACTCCTCCCTCTCCGAGTCCGACTCCTTCGTCCCTCCTCGCAACCCCCTCGAGGAGCTCCTCTCCAACCTCTGGGCTCAGCTCCTCTCCCTCCCTCGCGTCGGCGTCGAGGACAACTTCTTCGAGCTCGGCGGCCACTCCCTTCTCGCCACTCAGCTCGTCTCCCGCATCCGCGAGACACTCCGCATCGAGCTTCCCCTTCGCGAGCTCTTCTCTTCCCCTACCGTCGCCGCTCTGGCTCGCGTCGTGGAACAGGCTCGCACTGGCTCTCCCGCCCTCGCCCCCATCCTCCCCGCCCCCAGGTCCGAGCGTCTTCCTCTCTCCTTCGCTCAGCAGCGCCTCTGGGTCGTCGACCAGTTGCAGCCCGGCAGCGCGGCCTACAACGTCCCCTACGCCATCCAGCTCTCGGGCCCGCTCTCCCTTCCCGCCCTCCAGCGCGCCCTCGACTCCCTCGTCCATCGCCACGAGTCCCTCCGCACCACCTTCTCTGTCCACGCAGGCCAGCCCTTCCAGGTCATCTCGCCCGAGATCGATCTGAGCCTTCCCCTGATCGACCTCTCCTCCGAGCCCGACTCCGCCCAGCGAGTCCTCGCTCTGGCCACCGACGAGGCAAACAAACCCTTCGATCTGGCGCGAGGACCGCTCGTGCGCACCACGCTGCTGCGCACCGCCCCCGAGCACCACGTCCTGCTGCTGACGATGCACCACATCGTCTCCGACGGCTGGTCCATGGACGTGCTCTTCCGCGAGCTGGGAGCCCTCTACGCCGCCTTCGTGCGCGACGAGCCCTCGCCCCTGGCTCCGCTCCCCATCCAGTACGCTGACTTCGCCCTCTGGCAGCGTCAGTGGCTCCAGGGCGAGCGCCTCGACGCCCAGCTCTCCTACTGGAAGCAGCAGCTCGCCGGTGCTCCTCCTGTCCTGGAGCTGCCCACCGACTTCCCGCGTCCGCCCTCCCAGTCCTTCCGCGGTGCCATCGAGAGCCTCACCCTTCCCCCCTCGTTGCACGACGCGCTCAAGCGCCTCAGCCGTCAAGAGGGCACCACCCTCTTCATGACGCTGCTCGCTGGATTCCAACTCCTGCTCTCCCGCTACTCGCGGCAGGACGACATCAGCGTGGGGACGGCGATTGCCAACCGGAACCGGGCGGAGCTCGAGGGCCTCATCGGCTTCTTCGTCAACTCGCTGGTGATGCGCACCGACCTGTCCGGCGCGCCCTCCTTCCGCGAGCTGATGCGCCGCGTGCGCGAGGTCTCCCTGGGTGCCTACGCCCACCAGGACGTCCCCTTCGAGCAGGTCGTCGAGGCCCTCCAGGTCCAGCGAGATCCTCGTTACTCACCGCTCTTCCAGGTTCGCTTCAATCTGCAGGACAGCCCCGACTCCCATCTGAAGATGGCCGAGCTCGAGCTCTCCACCCTGGAGACGGAGTGGAACTACAGCAAGTTCGATCTCCACCTCTTCATGAGTGAGAGCCCCGAGGGGCTTCACGCTTCCTTCGTCTACAGCACGGACCTCTTCAAGCCCGACACCATCCGGAGGATGCTCGGCCACCTGGGCCAGCTCCTGGAGAGTGTCGCCGCCGCCCCGGACCAGTCCATCACCAGCCAGCGCATGCTGACGGAGCAGGAGCTGAGCCAGCTGGCCTGGTGGAATTCGGCCAGCGCCCTGGACGCGCCTCCGCGCTGCTTCCACTCCCTCTTCGAGCACCAGGCGGTGGCCACTCCCGACGCCACCGCGCTCGTCTTCGAAGACCAATCCCTCACCTACCGTCAGCTCAACGAGCGAGCCAACCAGCTGGCCTGGCATCTCCAGTCCCTCGGCGTCGGCCCTGACACCGTCGTCGGCCTCTACCTCGAGCGCTCCATCGATCTCCTGGTGGGCCTGCTCGCCATCCTCAAGGCAGGCGGCGCCTATCTCCCCATGGATCCGGGCCTTCCCGAGGAGCGCCTGTCCTTCATGATGTCGGACATGCGCCTCTCCGTGCTCCTCACCCAGGAGAGTCTGCGCGCCGGCCTCCCGGCGAACGAGGCGCACGTCTTCTGCCTCGACACCCAGTGGAAGCAGCTCTCCGGCTACGCCACCGCCAATCCCTCCAGCTCCGTCCAGCCCGAGCACCTCGTCTACGTCATCTACACCTCTGGCTCCACGGGCAAGCCCAAGGGCGTTGGCATCACCCACGCCAACCTCTCCAACTACCTCGCCGGCATCTCGCGGGTCCTCGACGTCCCCTCGGGCCTCAGCTACGCCACCGTCTCCACGTTCGCCGCCGACCTGGGCAACACCATGGTCTTCCCCGCGCTGGCGTCCGGAGGCTCCCTCCACATCATCTCCGACGAGCGGTGCACCAATCCCGAGTCCATGGCCGAGTACATGCACTCGCGGCGAATCGACTGCCTCAAGATTGTCCCCTCGCACATGACGGCGCTGCTCACCGCCTCCAGGCCCGAGCAGGTGCTGCCTCGCCAGCGCCTCGTCTTCGGCGGCGAGGCCTCGCGTTGGGAGTTGGTGGAGCGCGTGCAGGCGCTGGCACCGGACTGCCGCGTCATCAACCACTACGGCCCCACCGAGACCACCATCGGCGTCCTCACCTGGCCGATTCCGCCCCAGCTCTCGGACAAGCCCGCGCCCACCGTTCCGCTGGGCTTCCCCCTCGCCAACACCACCCTCCACGTCCTCGATGACCAGCGCGAGCCCGTGCCCGTGGGCGTCCCCGGTGAGCTCTTCATTGGTGGCCGTGGCGTCACCCGCGGCTACCTCGGCCGTCCCGAGCTCACGTCCGAGCGCTTCGTCCTTCTCGACGGAGAGCGCGTCTACCGCACGGGGGATCTCGTTCGCCGCCTGCCCGATGGAGCCCTCGAGTTCCTCGGCCGCGTCGACAACCAGGTGAAGCTTCGCGGCTTCCGCATCGAGCTGGGCGAAATCGAGGCCGTCCTCTGCAACCAGCCCGAGGTGCGTGACGCCGTGGTGCTCGCTCGCGAGGACCAGCCCGGAATGAAGCGGCTCGTGGCCTACCTCGCGCCCCACTCCGGCCAGCCGCTGGACGTGGAGCCGCTCCGCGAGCGCCTCTCGCACCTGCTCCCCGAGTACATGGTGCCTGGTGCCTTCGTCGTGCTGGAAGCCCTGCCTCTCACGCGCAATGGCAAGGTGGACAGGAAGGCCCTGCCCGCCCCCACCGCCTACACCTCCACGCTGGCCAGCGGCGGCGAGCCCCACACGCCCACCGAGCGCATTCTGGCCGACATCTGGAAGCAGGTGCTGCGAGTGGAGCACGTGGGCACGGGCGACAACTTCTTCAAGCTGGGCGGAGACTCCGTCCTCAGCATCATGGTCGTGGCCAAGGCCATCCAGGCCGGGCTGCAACTGACTCCGCTCGATATCGTGGCGAGCCAGACGCTCGCCGAGCTCGCCACCCGCGCGGGCAGCCGCGGAGAGAGGCCCCAGGAGGTCGTGTCCGGCTCACTGCCCCTGACCCCCGTCCAGAGCCGCTTCTTCGAGCTGTACCCGACGGATCGCCATCACTGGAACCAGGCCTTCCTCTTCGAGGTGCACCGCCGGCTCTCCCTGGAGCAGATGCGAGAGGCCGTGCGGAATCTGATGCTGCACCACGATGCGCTGCGCCTGCGCTTCGTCCAGGGCCCGTCCGGATGGGAGCAGTCCTATGCCGCCCCCGAGGCGGACGTCCCCTTCAGCCACTACGACCTGGCCGCACTGCCCTCCGCCGAGCGTCCCAGGGAGTTGGAGCGGATCGCCACCTCGCTCCAGACGAGCCTGGAGCTCTCCCAGGGCCCGCTGATGCGCGTGGCCCACTTCGACCTGGGAGCGGAGCAGCCCGGGCGGCTGCTCCTCATCATCCACCACCTGGCCACTGACGGCATCTCCTGGCGCGTGCTCATGGAGGATCTGCAGACCTTCTGGGAGCAGCTCGGCGCGGGACAGACGCCGCGGCATCCCCCCAAGAGCACGTCCTACCAGGAATGGGCACGGCGGCTTTCCGAGTACGCCCAGTCCGACAAGGCCCGCCAGGAGCTCGGCTATTGGCTCTCGGAGGCCTACAGCCGGGTGGCGCCCATTCCGCGCGACATGCCCGAGGGCCTCAACCTGGATGGCTCCACGCGCGTGGTGGAGGCCTCGCTCACCCAGGAGGAGACGCGCGTGCTGCTGCAGCGGATGCGGGAGGTGCACGGCATCCATGTGGACCACGTGCTGCTGGCCGCGCTCACGCTCACGCTCTCGGAGTGGACCGGCCGCCAGTCCCATCTCCTCGAGCTGGACAACCATGGCCGCGAGTCCATCCTCGAAGGCGTGGAGGTCTCGCGCACCGTGGGCTGGTTCACCTCGCTCAGCCCCATCGTGCTGGACGCACCCGCTGGCGCCTCCGCCAGCGCCCTGCTCCAATCCGTGCGCGAGCAACTCCAGGCGGTGCCTCACCGCGGGGTGGGCTTCGGCATCCTGCGCTACCTGAGCCAGGACGCCACCGTGCGCGAACGGCTCGCGCGGCTGCCCCGCACCGAGGTGTGCTTCAACTACCTGGGCCACTTCGATCTCGTGCGCTCCGGCGACGCCCCGCTCCGTCCGGCCTCCGAGTCCATCGGCCCCGAGCGCAGCCCGCGCAGCCCACGCTCCCGCGTGCTGGACATCACCGCCTACGTCTCCGAGGGCACCTTCCACGTGGCCTGGGCCTACAGCGAGAACATCCATCGCGCGGAGACCCTCGAGCGACTGTCCTCGGCCTACCTCGCCCACCTGCGAGCCCTGCTGACCACCGCGGGAGTCTCATAGGGAGCCGGAGCGGCGTGCGGCTCATGAGGGCTGCGCGCTGGAGGCGATGAGCCGGGGCACGCCCACCGGGAGGACGACCCGGAACGTTGCCCCGCGCCCAAGGCCCGGGCTTTCAGCCTCCACGCTGCCACCGTGCAGCAAGACCATGCTTCGCACGATGGAGAGCCCGAGCCCCAGCCCGCGGCGTGAACGAGCCATCGAGTCGTCTCCCTGCGAGAAACGATCGAACACGCGAGGAAGGAACGCCGGATCAATCCCCTGCCCCGAGTCCGAGACCTCGACGACGACAGCCTCTCGCCCGGGCTGGGCCGGCATGACACCGGCCCGCAACCGGACGAAGACCTCCCCTCCCGCCGGCGTGAACTTGACCGCGTTGGTGAGCAGGTTCGCGAAGACCTGCTGTAGCCGGCCCGCATCCCCACGAATCGGTGGCACCCTCAGGGCGAGGTCCACCACGAGCCGAATGGGCTTCTCCTCCGCCGCGGGTCGAACGGAGTCGATCGCCGCCTCCAGGACGTCCGGGACGGCGACCTCCTGGCGCTCCAGGGAGAGCTTGCCAAGAACGATTCTCGAGACATCCAGCAGGTCCTCGACGAGCTGCCGCTGCCCCCTGGCGCTGCGCTCGATGACCAGGGCCGCCTTGGCGATTTTTTCCGGGCAGAGCTTTCCCTGCCTCAGCGCCTGAGACCACGCCAGGATGGGCGTCAGCGGAGTCCGGAGCTCATGAGAGAGCTTCGCGAGAAAGATGTCCTTCTCGCGGTTGGCCTCCTGGGCCTCGGCCCTCGCCGCCTGCTCCCTGGCGAGCAGTTGCTGGATCTCACCCAGAAGGACGTCCTTCTCACGAAGCGAGGCGCTGATCTGCTCTTCCGCTCGCCGCATGCGCTCGACGAGCTCGGCGTTGTCGAGTGAAATCACCGCCTGGGCGGCCAGGAGGCGGGTCATCTCGGTCCGGGCCTCCGTGAACACGGAGTCGGAGAGCCGATTCTCGAGATACAGCACGCCGAGCAGCCTCGCCTTCTCGAGGAGAGGAAGACAGAAGACCGAACGCAACTTCAGGGCCTGTGTCTCCTGGTCGTTCGTGAACGGGCCGCGCTCGGAGGCGGAATCGAGAATCAGCGGCTGCTTCGTCCTGGAGACGTAGCGCACGATGGACCCGCAGATTTCCGGGGACTCGCTCAGCTTTCGACGCAGGGCCCCGCGCGACCGGCTCTCACCGACATGGCTCTCCGCCACGACGAGCAGCTCGCCGCCCTCCGCCAGCAGCAGGTAACCATGCTGCGCGCCGGACGACTCGAGCACCACGTTCATGATCTTCTTCTGGAGCGACTCCGTATCGATTTCCGCCGAAATGGAGCGTGCGGACTTCATGAGGTAGTCCACATCGAGGCTCGGAAGCGTCGGGGAAGCCTCGGCCTCACCCGAGACCGCCCGAACCTCCTCCACGGAGTCCGGGAACCTCTCGGCCAGCAAGGCCTCCGCCCGCTCCGCGTGACACTCCCGGTACAGCCGCATCGCGCTCTTGAGATACACGTCGGCTGTCGGCGCCGCGGACTCCCGCAGCAACATGCCCAGACGCTCGTTCATGTGCCCTTCGAGGAACGTATAGCCCTCCCTCCGGGCAGCATCGATTGCGTCGAGATAGGCTCCTCTCGTCGCCCTGAAATCCCCCGCGATGCGCTGCAGCTCCGCACGAAGAAGCATCAGATAGGGCACGAGCAGCGGCCCGAGTCCTGCCCACGTCTCCACCTTTCCGAGTAGGGGGCCGACATATTCCATGAGCTCCTCGTGGGACTTGTAGGACAGTCCCCGCGCATGGAGGCGGATGGCGTTGAGGGCCCGGAACACATACCACTGGCGCTTGAGGACGTTGTCGGTCAGGCCGTGCATGTATCGGGCGGCACACTGGAGATTCACTTCCGCGGCCTCATGTTCGCCGAAATAGTACGACGCGAGGCCGAGGAGCACGTAGTACGCCCCAATGGAAGCGATGTGATTGGCCGCCTTCCACTTCGCTATCTTCTCCTCCATGGGGAGGGGGCTGTAGTCCTTCCTGAACGGCCTGATCCATCCGGCCTCCATGGACTCCGCCAGACCCACGGAGAAGGAGAGCTGAAACTTCTGCGAGAACAGCAGGCACTCGCGCGCGCAACTCTCGATCTCCAGCAGGTTCGCTCCGCGCACCTGGAGGTTCCACATCAACGGGCCGTAGCAAAGCCCGGCGTTGTACAGGTCCCCGCAGTTCTTCCCGGACTGGATGCCCTTGTGGCAGTACTTGACGATCTCCTCCGGCCGACTGCGGGAGTGCATGTTGCACCAGACGACGCCATTGATTCCGCGAGTGGCGCCGAAGGTGTTGGGGTGTCTCTCGGAGAGGTTCTTCGCCAGGTCCTCGTACCTGAAGGCCTCCTCGAACCGCCCCTGCTCCCCCAGGAAGAGCCCCATGATGGAGAACGAATAGATGACTGACTCGTCCATGCCTCCGGCGAGGCAGTTCCGCGTGGACTGCGCGGCCGACAGATAGAGCTGGGGGACGAGCCCTGACAGGTAGAGGTCGGGGATGAGCTCGGCGTAGAACGCGAGCTCCACCTTGCTCTTCCTGTCCTCCGTGAACGGCATGCGAAGGATGGTGGACCAGACGTCGGAATACCCGGCGTCGATCTCGGCCATGATGGCGTCGCGCTTGCGCTCCGCGAGCGCCCCCTCTTCTGGCAGCGACTTGCCGAAGAACGCGAGCCCTCGATTCGCGGTCTCGATGGCCTTGGCGAAGTTGCCAATCGAAGAGAGCGACGTGGTCTGCTCCGCGAGCGCCTCTGCCTTGTCCAGCTCGGACCTGGCGTGCTCGAGGAGCTGGTTGAGGAGCGACTCCGACTTCTCGGACCGACCCACCATGAGCTCCGTCTTCGCGAGCTTCTGGAGGATCTTGAAGGTGCGTTCGTACTGGACCTCCCAGCAGTCCTCGGGCAGGGCTTCCAGGCTCTTGTGGAAGTAGTCGTTTGCCGCCTCGGTCGCCAGGGACTCGAGCGCCTTGGAGCCAGCGCAGTAGTTGACATGAGAGAGCGCGTAGGCCGCCTCGGTCTCGAGGACTGGCTCGCGCCCCAGGTTCATGTGCGAGGCAATCATGAAGAGATGGTCGGCCTCCTGCAGGTCCGTACCGGGAGGCACCCGCGACAGGAAGTGCCGCCCCAGCCGCGCGTGAATCCGCCGGCGCCGATCCCCGGGTATCGCACTCAGGATCGCCTCTTGGACCTTGTCGTGCACGAACTGCAACTGCTCCCTGTTCTCGACGAGCAGCCAGTGGCTCAGCGCGGGGTTCAGCCTCCGGAACACCTCGGCGACGCTCAGCTCACGCGCCTGGGCGAGGTCCTCCGCATGGAACGAGTTGCCCATGCAGGCGCAGGACTCCAGAAGGTCGACGGTCTCCTTGGGAAGCCTCTGCACCTTCGAGCTGAAGATGGTGACGACACTGGAGGGCATCCGGGTCTGGCGAATCTTCGCCATGTTCCAGTGCCACTCGTGCGTGTCTTCATCGAGGGAGAGCAGGTTCTCGTTGTGGAGATAGGACAGGCTCTCGCTGACGAACAGCGGGTTGCCCTCCGTCAAATCGAAGATGAAGTGCGCCAGGGACTGGGTGGCCTGCAGCGGAGAGGCCAGGATGTAGGACACCATCTCATGGGTGTGCTCGGCCTGGAGCGCCCCGAGATGGATTTCCTTGAGGGGCTGCCCCCCGCCCGGATGCAGCGCACCAACTTCGACAAGGGATGGCTGTCGTCGACCTCGTTGTCGCGGTACGCGCCCAGGAGGAACAGGTACGGATGCTCCTGGGCGTCCGCGAAGATGTTCGCGAGGAACTCCAGGGTGGCGATATCGCACCACTGGAGGTCGTCGATGAAAAGGACGAGGGGGCTCTCAGCGCTCGCGAGACAGCCGAGGAACCTGCCGAAGACGTCGTGGAAGCGGTTCCGGGCCTCGATGGGAGGAAGTGCCGGCACCTCGGGTTGGGGCCCGATGAGCGTCTCGAGCTCAGGGACAATCTCCGTGATGACTCGCCCGCGGCTCCCAACGGCCTCCAGGATTCGCCTCTTCCAGCAGGCCACTCGCTCGTTGCTCTCCGTCAGGATGGTCCGGATGAGATTCCGGAACGCCTGAATCATGGAGCTGTAGGGAATGTTCTTCTGGTAGACGTCGAACTTCCCTGACGTGAAGTAGCCGTGGCTCTTGACGATGGGCCGCTGGAGCTCCTGGATGAGGCGCGTCTTCCCGATTCCCGAGTAGCCGGAGATCAGGAGGCTGCGAAATGCCCCGTTCGCGACCTGCTCGTATTCACCGAGGATGGTCTTCGCCTCCTTGTCGCGGCCGACCATCTTCGAGACGAACATCACCCGGTGCGTCCGGTCGCGGGTCCCCAGGGCGAACTCGCCGACGGCTCCACCGTGCGCCCTGTACTCCTCCCTGCACCGCTGGAGATCCGCCAGAAGGCCCGCCCCCGACTGGTAGCGCTTCTCCGGTTCCTTCACGAGTGAGCCTGGCGATGATCCTGCTCACCATCGGCGGCACGTCGGGGTTGAGCTCGTGGACTGGAGGAGCCTCCTCCGCCAGGTGCGAATGGATGAGCTCGAGCGGATCGGTCGAGAAGAACGGCAGCCGGCCCGACAGCAGCTCATACAGCACGATTCCGAGGGAATAGAGGTCGGTCGTGAAGCCAACGCGATGGCTGATCCGGCCCGTCTGTTCGGGTGAGGTGTAGGCAAGCGTCCCTTCGACGAACGCGCGGTCATAGATGAAATGACTGACGTTGCGGACATCCATCGGGGTGAGGAAGTCGACGAGTCGAATCTCTCCCGTGGCGGGCTGGACGAGGATGTTGTGCGGCTTGATGCCCCCATGGATGATGCCCACCTTGTGAGAGGCCTCGACTGCGTCGGCGAGCTTGCATGCGAGGTCGAAGAACGACTCCAGCGAGATTCTGGGCTGGGTCTTGGCCCACTGGTCGAGCGTCAGGCCGTTGAAGTAATCCCGGACGATGACCTGGAAGCCGCGATGCTCGATGAAGTCGGACGGCGGGATGAGTCGCTCGTCGTTCAGGGTGCTCAGGTGCTCGATCTTCTGCCTGAAATACCGCTTCCGACTTAGCGAGCCGACCTCCGGCTTGAGAATCTTGATGACAAGCGGGCGCTGGGGCGAGTCCTTGTGCCAGCCCTTGAAGACGGAGGAATATGGGCCAGCTCCCAGTTTTTCCGTCAGCCGGTAGTTCGGTATCGCCATAGAGAGTTACTGATACGGCGCACACTGGTGGCTTGCCATGCGGTGCATGGGCGCATGTGCGGAACTCGTCACCCCAGCGGCCTTCTGGCCACCCTGTCGTCCATCCATGAGGATGGAGACACGGTGGCCAACGGCACGGCGAGCACCTCGCCCGCCTTCAAGGTGACGGGGGCGGTGACCCTCGTAACGGCTACTGGCCCAGGGTGGTCCAGTACGACTGGTAGGTCGGGCTGAATGGCCCGCTGAAGTTCTCCCCCACCTCGCCCCAGCGCCCGCCGAAGCGCAACCACGTGTGGCCGTTGAAGTTGCAGGCGCTGTCACCCACGTGGATGACGGTGTTGGTGGAGTTGTAGACGCGGCCGTCTCCCCAGTGCTCGTCGTTGGGCAGCGGCCAGGTGCGGTCCGTCCAGCCCGAATGCGGGTAGCTCGCGTGCGAGTCGTGGGCCACGTAGGCGTATGGATGGTTCCCCTCCCGCTCCACCGAGCTCCACGGCACCGTGGAGCCCTCGCTGTCGTGGGCCGCGTAGTAGACGGAGATCGGGGTCACCTTGTCGGCCGCCACCCGGACGGTGACGTGCTCGAAGTCCCCCTCGTGCTCTCCGGGGGTCATGCCGTTGTAGGGGAAGAACAACCAGTACTGGATCTCCCAGCCGGTGCCGCCGTCCCGGCGGACGTGCGCATAGGTCCGCCACGACCAGCCCGAGGTGTCTCCGTTCCGGGTGCTCAGCTCGTTCCCGTCGTTGGGAATCTGCAGGAAGAAGAACTCGTCGGATCCGTTATAGCTGTTGCTGTACTTGTAGGTGGATTCATTGCCGCACCACGGCCATCCGCTGCGGGTCGCGCGCGACTGCTGGAGCAGATTCGTCGTGTTGACGGTGTAGGGCGACAGGACCGACTCGTCCGAGCAACCCCCGTCGTGGTTGAAGCGCAGCGTGGTTCGAGCCAGGTACCACTCCACGCTGGAGGGCAGGTTGTCCTCGCGGGCATCGAAGCGGAAGATCGGCGCGAAGGCATTCACCATCGCCGACTCGTCGTCCACGCAGTCACTCGGGCAACCGCAGTGCGTCTCCTTCTGGTTGCAGACGCCATCGCCGCAGGAGGTGGTCGTTCCCCCTCCGCCGCCGCCTCCTCCTCCGCCGGGCTCGCAGTCCTCGCAGATCGCGGCCTGCTCCACACTCTCCAGCGAAGGATCCACGTCCTCTGGCATGGGGCCACAGGCCATCGCGGTGACCACGCCCGCCAGCGCGGGGAATAGCTTCCACGGCAGGTGATGCTTGTTCATGTGATTCTCCTTCACGACACAGCGAGTGAGCTGCTCGTTCGAGCAGCGTGGGTCGTACCAGGAGGGGTGTGACGGGCCTGTGACGGCGAGCGCGGTGCTTCACCAGATGCGCGCTACGCGCCGTTCAGCGTGTAGTCGAAGACGTAGAAGTGCTTTCCGTCGACGATGTCGATCGTCATCGCGCCAGCCAGGCCCACGAGCTCACCGGTGCCCGAGTCCGGGACGACCGTGATGATCTGCGTGGGCTTGCCGCGCGTCATGGTCGAGCTGTGCTGCATGAGGAAGCTGCCTCCACGCCCCTCGAGCATCCCGGTCAAGCGCTCGAGCGCGACGTAGGCGCCGGAGCCCAGGGCCTTGTCCATCACGCCGAGCATCTCGACCACGCTCGTCCCCTCGAGGTCGCCGTGGAACCGCTTGTGGAACGTCATGCGCCCCACGTTCAGACCCTCGGCCATGTCGTTGGCGGGATGGGGAGTCCCTTTGATGTCGAAAGCGCCTCTGGCCTGAGTGGTCATGCGTGAGCCTCTGGAAAGTGTCGTGGACGGCCTCGGGACTATACTCGCGGTCCCGCCCGCTCCATTGGGAAGCAAGCAGGCGGGGGGCGCTGACGGAGGGCAGACGATCGAGGCGGGGAAGCTCCCGGCGCGGCGAGTTGTCCCCTCCATCCAACCCGAACGAAAGGAACCTCCGTTTGAAGAAGTCCTGGATACTCTCCGGCCTCCTGCTGCTCCCCACGATGGCGAGCGCGAGCGTGCTGTGGAAGGGTGATTTCGAGACGGGTAACGCCTCGCAGTGGTCCAAGGAGGAGAAGGTCAACAGCAACCGGCTCCTCGTGGTGGCCGACCGGGTGCGCGAGGGCGCCTATGCCATGCGCGTGCAGGTGGATCAGGGAGACAATCCCATCCGGGCCAGCGGCAACCGCAATGAGCTGGTCTACGTGGACGACTCGCTCATGGGCGGGATGGCCGAAGGGGCCGAGCGGTACTACGCCTGGAGCACCCTCTTCGACGAGAGTTATCCCAGTGAGAAGACATGGCAGGTCTTCACCCAGTGGCACCACACGGGCCTCAATGGCTCGCCTCCGGTGGAGTTCTACGTCATCGGCGAGGAGATGCGGATGCGCGTGGGTGGAGCACAGGCGCAGGACATGTGGACGGCCCCCCTGCAGCGCGGCGTCTGGAACGACTTCGTGGTCCACGTGAAGTGGAGCTCCGACCCGAGCGTGGGCTTCGTCGAGCTGTACCACAATGGCCAGCAGGTCGTTCCGCCCACGCCCATGGCCACGATGTACCCGGGCGATGGCGTCTACGTGAAGCAGGGCCTCTACCGGAACGCGACCATCGCGGCCCAGGGCGTGGTGTTCCACGACGGCTTCACCGTGGCAACGGATCTGGCCGACGTGCTCCCTCCAGTGATGTAGGCCTTCACGGAACCGCAGAACCTTCTCGCGCCCTCTACACATCCGCACTGGGGGAATGTTAGTAGGAAGGGCGCGGTTGCTGGGCGCGTTCTCGAAGCGATGAAGCGGCTCCTCCAAGATCTCATCATCCGGTTGTTGATCGTCGGGCTTCTCGGCCCGATGAGCGCATACGCCTGGAGTGTTGCGGTCCGGGTCGGCATGTTCGAGGAGGAGCACGACTCCCACAAGGAGCTCGCCATCTTCCGGAGCGAGCCACGATTGACGGAGGGGCGGGGCATCGTGCCCTACCACCGTCCCCGCGGCGCCCGGAGTGCACCACGCTCCATCGCACGGGTACTGCCGCCCGCGCAGACCCTGCTCCCACGCGTCGTCGTGGTGTGGCAGCCGTCGCGCCTGGGCTCGGCTGACGACGACCCATCGCGCGTGTGACCGGACTCCGGTCCCGCCACGGCTTCACCCTCTTCATTTCCCAACCCTCGCGCTGACCCGCGCGTGCGCGTGATGGCCTCGTGCCCTCTCGCGCGCCCGCTGGATCCGCTCGCTCAAGACGCCCGTGCGCGTGAAGGCACTCGTGTGTCCTTCGTTCGCCCGGGCCCGCCCGCCGGCGTGTGCCCTCGCGTGCATGCCGCTCTGGACACGTGTGTGCCCGATGCAACGAGCTCGTGAGAAGAACAACCTGACCCGTGCCCGGCGCCTGCCCGCGCCAAGGCCCCTCTCCCGCCTCCTGGAGCGGCAACGTCCTCCTCCCTCGAAGCCGCGCTACACCGCCGAGCTGAGCGCCATGGGGCGCCACTGGGTGGAGGCCTGGAAGGACGTGCTGCGCCTGGGCGCGCTGCCGCAGGACGTGCTGGCCGGCATCACCGTGGCGGCGGTGGCCCTACCGCTCAACCTCGCCCTGGCGGTGGCCAGCGGCCTGCCTCCGTCCGCGGGCCTCATCGCCGGCGTGGTGGGGGGTGGCCTGGCGGCGATGATGGGCGGCTCGCCCCTGCAGGTGACGGGGCCGGCCGCCGCGCTCTCCACCATGGTGCTCGTCCTGGTGGCCGAGTTCGGCGTGGTGGGCGCGGCCGCCGCGGCCATCGCGGTGGGCGGCGTCCAGGTGCTGCTGGCACTGGGGCGCGCCGGCAAGCTGATGGAGTACGTGCCCGAGTCGGTGCTCGCCGGCTTCACCACCGGCGTGGGCCTCAAGCTGCTCGATCAGCAGATTCCGGAGCTGCTCGGCTTCGACTACCGGGTGGCCGAGCTCGCGCAGATGATGCACCGGCCGCAGTGGCTGCACGAGGTGTCCTGGCTGGCGGCGCTCTCGGGACTGGCGGTGGCCTTCCTCCTGGTGGCCACCCGTCACCTCAAGCGCTTCCCCGCGGCATTGGTGGGCGTGGGCATCGTCACGGCGCTGGCCAGCTACCTGGGCTGGGACATCGCCCGGGTGGGCGAGGTGCCCTCCAGCCTGCCCGCCCCGTCCCTGCCCGCCATGGAGGGCCGGTGGCTGGAGCTGGTGCTCAAGTGCCTGCCACTGGCCATCCTGGCCGCGGCCGAGTCCCTGCTGTCGGCGCGCATCGTGGACCGGATGGCCCCCAACTCACGGCCCCACCAGCCCAACCTGGAGCTGCTGGGCCAGGGCGTGGCCAACATGGGCGTCGGTCTGATGGGCGGCATGCCCGTCTCCGGCGTGGTGGTGCGCTCGGGCGTCAACGTACAGAGCGGCGGCCGCACGCGACTGTCCGCGCTCGTCCACGCCGGGGCGCTCCTCTTCGTCATCCTCTATCTGTCGGATCAGATCTCCAAGGTGCCCCTGGCGGGGCTGGCGGGCCTGCTGATCGTGATTGGCCTCCGGCTGCTGGAGGTGGGCACGCTGCGCCACCTGTGGAAGGAGGAGCGGGTGGAGGCGATGGCCTTCCTCGTCACCGCGGCCGGCACGGTGAGCGGCCATCTGGTGGCGGGCCTCGCCGGAGGCATGGTGATACACGCGGTGGGCGCGTGGCTGCACCGGCGGAATCACCAGCCGAGCGAGACCGCTCCCTCGGCGGAGCAGAAGAAGCAGGGAGTGCGCGCGGTGCTGTCTCGCGAGCACGCCGAGGCGCGCCGCCCCGGCCACCTGGAGCCCGCCCCCCAATCGCACGGCTGGCTGCGGCACATCCAGGCCAGGCCGCACATGTCCAACTCGTCCTACGTCCACCCGCAGGCGGCCGTCATCGGCCGGGTGGTGCTCGGAGACCATGTGCACATCGCCGCGGGCAGCTCGGTGCGCGCGGACGAGGGCACCCCCTTCCACATCGGCTCCAACTCCAACATCCAGGACGGGGTGGTCATCCACGCCCTCAAGGAGCGCAAGGTGTTGGTGGGGGGCGAGGAGTGGGCGGTGTACGTCGGGAAGAACGTGTCCATGGCCCACGACGCCCTGGTGCACGGCCCCTGCTACGTCGGGGACGACACCTTCGTCGGCTTCAATGCGGTGGTGCATGACTCCATCGTCGGCAACCACTGCTACATCGGCATCGGCGCGGTGGTGGTGGGCGTGGAGGTGCCCGACGGACGCTTCGTCCCCCACGGCGCCATCGTGGACACGGCGGAGAAGGCCGAGCGCCTGCCGCCGGTGAGCGAGGCCCACCGCGAGTTCAACGAGGACGTGGTGGACGTCAACCGCGGGCTGGCGGCCGCCTACCGCGCCCAGGTGGGCGGAGGCAAGGGTCCGGCGCGCGCGCGCCTGGACTCCGGCAAGGAGACCACATCCGGACGGGCCCACTGGCGCACGGGGGACGACCGTTTCTGACGGCCGCCCCACCCCAACAACCTTTTGACGGAGTCACACGACATGTTCTTGATGGGTATTTTGATTGGCGCGGCGGTCTATGGCGCCTACGTGCTGTCCCGCTGCTTCTTCCGCGTGGAGGAAGGGCACATGGCGGTGCTCACCGCCTTCGGCGCGGCGCGAACGGAGGCGGACGGGAAGCAACTGCGTACCTGGGGCCCGGGCCTGCACACCAAGAAGCCCTGGGAGAAGGTGCACGACATTCCCGTGATGGAGCAGGCCCTCGAGCTGGCCGGTGAGAAGGGTGGCCAGACGGCCATGGCCGATGACGGCACGGTGCTGCGCTTCGACAGCACCCTGCGCTACGTCCCGGTACGGGAGAACCTCGGCAACTTCCTCTTCGGGCTGCGGGAGCCGGTGGAGCACATCACCGGGCTGTTCACCTGCCTGCTGCGCAACGAGATCGCCAACTTCCGCGCCCCCGCCACCGCCACCGCCCTGACGGGCAGCCCGAGCAAGGCGGCGCTGAGCGCTGGCGACAATTCCTACGCGCTCATCCGCCGCGAGCGACGGCTGCTCAGCGAGCGGATCGAAGACTTCTGCCATAAGGAGATTGGCGCCAGGTACGGGGTGCAGTTCGTCGGCGTGGACCTGACTGACGTGCTGCCGCCGGACGAGCTGGCGAGCGCGCTCAACGCGGTGATCGCCGCGCAGAACGAGGCGGACGCGGCGTACGCGCGCGCCGAGGCGGAGAGCCAGCAGCGCGTGGTCGCCGCCGAGCGCGGTGTG
Source organism: uncultured delta proteobacterium (assembly GCA_963771175.1). GTDB lineage: Bacteria > Myxococcota > Myxococcia > Myxococcales > Myxococcaceae > Archangium. The sequence continues at coordinate 172,281 of CAVYSY010000046.1, read as the reverse complement.
GAGATCGCCCGAGCGCGCTCCCTGGCCACCGAGACGGAGATCCTCAAGCTGGCCGGCTTCCTGTCGGAACTGGACGGCCAGAACACCCTCAACCTCTATGTGTCGCGCCGCCGGGCCGAGGTGATGTCCGAGTCGCGCACCGTCTACCTCAAGGGGCAGTGATCATGAACTCGACCGAAATGCTCCATCTCATCGGTGGTATCGCCGCCGGCCTGTGCACCCTCCCCTTCCTGATCGGCCTGGCGCGCCTCTTCTCGGTCCGGGTGGAGGACGAGGAGGCCATGCTCGTCACCCGCTTCGGCAAGCTGGAGAAGACGCTCCACGAGCCCGGCTGGCACTGGCTGCCCGAGCGCGTGCTGCCGTGGGCGCGCACCTTCCCCGTCAGCCTGCGGCGTGACTTCCGGGACTTCACCAACATCCACGTCAACGACGCGCGTGGCACCACGGTCATCGTGGACCTGTGGCTGGAGTTCCGGGTGGCCGACCCGGCACGCGCCCTCTTCGGGGTGGAGGACTGGGACAAGTCGCTGCGGGCGCTCGTCACCCACGCGGCGCTGTCCATCCTGGGCAACCGCGAGTTCGAGCACATCCTCTGCGACCGCAGCGAGCTGGGCGAATTGGTGCGCCAGGACATCAAGTCGGAGACGGAGCGGTGGGGCCTGGAAGTGGAGCGGGTGCTCATCCGCAACGTGAGCCTGCTGCCCGAGGTGGCCCAGCAGGTGTTCGACACGCTCTCGGCGCAGTTGGAGCGGGCCAAGGCGCAGGTGGAGGAGGAGGGCCGGCAGCAGGTGGCGCTCCTGGACGCGCAGACGAGCGCGCAGGTGGCGAGCCTGGTGGGCGAGGCCAAGGGCCAGTACCCGGCCGCGGTGGGCCGGGCCTTCGCGGCACTGGGGCAGAACCCGCGCGTGCTCGAGTCCTACAATGAGCTGTACGCGCTCTCCCAGTTGCGCCCGCACCGCACCGTGGCCTTCCACGGCTTCGAGCCCGACGAGATGCGGGCCATCGACGCGGCGATGCTGGCGCCAGCCAATCAGGAAGTCCCCGTCCTGCGCAGCGGCGTGGACGAGCGCAAAGCCGAGGCCTGAGCCAGGCCCCACCGGCGCACCCGTGGCGGCTGGCCTCCGCGCGCCAGCCGCCACCAGACACTCAACCGCAAGCGTCTGGAGGAATTCGCTCAGGTCTGAAGCCGGCGACTGGCCTTCTTCTCGCGCTCGCCCAGCGCGGCCTGCAGGAACTTGCCCGCCAGCTTCCGGCCGATGAGCTCCTGCGCGACCATGCCCGCCTCGACGAGCTTGTCGAGGTTGATCCCCGTCTGCACGCCCATGCCGTGGAGCATGTAGACGATGTCCTCGGTGGCCAGGTTGCCCGCGGCGCCCGGAGCGTAGGGACAGCCGCCGAGCCCGCCGATGCTGGCGTCGAACGTCGTCACACCCATCTGCAGGCCCACCAGGGCGTTGGCCAGCGCGGTGCCACGCGTGTCGTGCAGGTGCAGCGCCAGCTTCTCCACCGGGATGTGCTCCAGCAGCGCGGAGAGGATGGCCTCCGTCTGCCTCGGAGTCCCCACCCCGATCGTGTCACCCAGGCTGAGCTGGTAGATGCCGCCGTCCACGAGGGCCCGGCTGATCTCCACCACCCGCGACACGGGCACTTCACCCTCGTAGGGGCAGCCCCACACCGTGGACAGGTAGCCGCGCACCCGCAGCCCCGCCTTCAGGGCCTCCTCGGTGGTCTGCTGGGCCTCGGCCACGGCCTCGGCGATGCTCTTGTTGATGTTCTTCTTCGAGTGGGCCTCGGACGCGGAGATGAAGATCGCCGCCTCCTCCAGACCCGCCGCCTTGGCGCGCGCCAGCCCCTTGAGGTTGGGCACCAGCGCGGAGAAGGTGACGCCCTCGCGCCGCCCCACCAGACGCAGCAATTCCTCCGCGTCCGCGAGCTGGGGAATCCACTTCGGGGACACGAAGGACGTCACTTCGATGCGCTTCTCCCCCGCCGCGATCAGCGCCTCGATGAGCCGGGCCTTGTCGCGCGTGGGGAGCGTGCGCAGCTCGTTCTGCAAGCCGTCGCGCGGGCCGACCTCGTAGACGTCGACCCGCTCCGGCAGGCTTCCGAGCCCGGTCAGGCGCGGGCCGCGATGTGGGTTCGAATCCACTGGACGATGTCCTGCGTCGAGCTTCCGGGGGTGAAGATCTCCGTCACCCCCAGGGTCTTCAGCTTGGGGATGTCGTCGTCCGGGATGATGCCTCCGCCGAACACCGCGATGTCGTTCGCGTTGCTCTTCTTCAGCAGATCGATCACCGCCGGGAAGAGCGTCATGTGCGCTCCCGACATGATGGACATGCCGATGGCGTCGACGTCCTCCTGGATGGCGGCGTTGACGATCATCTCGGGCGTCTGGTGCAACCCCGTGTAGATGACCTCCATGCCCGCGTCGCGCAAGGCCCGGGCGATGATCTTCGCCCCACGGTCGTGACCATCCAGGCCCGGCTTGGCCACCAGAATTCGCAGCTTCTTCTCAGCCATGTCGCAGCTCAGCTCCCACGATGAGATCCGTTGAGGTGCCGGATGGCTGTTCCCCCTCCAGCCCGCCATGCACCCAGCGCATCGAAAACCCCGTGAATTCCAACAGTTGCATCAAATCCGCAAGGGGATAGTAACGGATGGCATATCGGCCGGAAAGAACGCGCCCGTCGGGCCGAGTCAGTCGCCTGTACCCCTCGTCCCGACCCTGCACCGCGTCGAAGCGGCTCTCCTCCTCCAGCAGGCTCCCGTCCGGCAACCGGGTGGAGAAGGAGGCCTCGGGCTGTGACGCGAGTCGCTCGTACGGCACCGAGTGCAGCACCAGCCAGCCGCCGGGCTTCAGGCACCGCGCCACATCCCGCAGCACGGCCACGTGCTCCTCGTCCGAGAAGACGAACAGTGTCGAGTACCAGGCATAGGCCCCCGCCAGCGAGCCCGTGCGGAATGGGAGCGAGCGGAGATCCGCTCGCACCGCCGGAAAACCCGGGAGCCGCTCCTGGAGCGAGAGCGCATCCAGCTCCAGGCCGAGGACGCGACCGGCCAGGGGGCCCGCGGCGTTGAGTCGCGCCGCGTGCCGACCATGGCCACAGCCCAGATCCACCACCGGGCCGGGCACCCGGAGCCCCTGGAAGTTCCTGGCGAGGTACGCCACCTCCTTCGCCGTCACCTCCTCGGAGAGGAACGGCAGCGTGGAACGCAGGTACAGCTCGCCGAAGAAGCTCACGGTGTGGGCTCTAGAACGCGCCACCTTCGCGGTACGCGCCCCACACCTTGCGGAACACGTCGCACACCTCGCCGAGCGTCGCGTAGGCCTTCACCGCCTCGAGCACCGGCGGCATCAGGTTGTCCGTGCCGCGCGCCGCCGCCTCCACCTTCGCCAGCGCCGCGTCCACCGCCGCCTGGTTGCGCTCGGACTTCACCTGCTGGAGCCGGGCGATCTGCGCCTCCTGCACCTTCTCGTCGATGTGCAGCAGCTCGATGGGCGCGTCCGTGTTCGACTTGAACGCGTTGACGCCGACGATGAGGCGGTCACCCTGCTCCACCTCGCGCTGGAAGCGGTAGGCGCTCTCGCCGATCTCCTTCTGCGGGTACTGCTCCTCCACCGCCCGGATGATGCCGCCCATCTCGTCGATGCGGCGGATGTACTCGAGCGCCCGCTTCTCCATCTCGTCGGTGAGGTACTCGACGAAGTAGCTGCCCGCGAGCGGGTCCACCACGCGGTCCGCGCCGGACTCGTGGGCGATGAGCTGCTGGGTGCGCAAGGCGATCGTCACCGACTCCTCGGTGGGCAGCGCGTACGTCTCGTCCAGCGAGTTGGTGTGCAGCGACTGGGTGCCGCCGAGCACGGCCGCGAAGGCCTGGAGCGCGGTGCGCACCACGTTGTTGTACGGCTGCTGCGCGGTGAGCGACACGCCGGCCGTCTGCGCGTGCGTCTTGAGCTGCATGGAGCGCGGGTTCTTCGCGCCGAAGCGATCGCGCATCACGTGCGCCCAGATGCGGCGGGCGGCGCGGAACTTGGCGACCTCCTCGAAGAAGTCGTTGTGCACGTCCCAGAAGAACGAGAGCTGCGGCGCCACGTCGTCCACGCTCAGGCCGCGCTTCACGCACTCCTCGACGTAGCCGATGCCGTCGGCGAGCGTGAAGGCCAGCTCCTGCACCGCCGTCGCTCCGGCCTCGCGGATGTGGTAGCCGCTGACGGAGACCGGGTACCACTTCGGCATGTGCTTCGTGCAGAACTCGATCATGTCGGTGACGATCCGCACCGCGGGGCGGGGACCGACGACCCACTCCTTCTGCGCGATGTACTCCTTGAGCATGTCGTTCTGGATGGTGCCCGCGAGCTTCGCCATCGGAACGCCCTGCTTCTCACCCACCGCGATGTACATGCAGAGCGCGACGATGGCGCTCGCATTGATCGTCATCGAGGTGGTGACCTTGTCGAGCTGGATGCCGTCGAAGAGGACCTCGAAGTCGCGGAGCGAGGAGACGCTCACGCCCTCCTTGCCCACCTCGCCGCGGCTCATGGAGTGGTCGCAGTCGTAGCCCATGAGCGCGGGCATATCGAAGGCCGTGGACAGGCCCGTCATGCCGTGGCTGATGAGGTACTTGAAGCGCTTGTTGGTGTCCTCGGGCGTGCCGAAGCCAGCGAACTGGCGCATCGTCCAGAGGCGGCCGCGGTACATGGTGGGCTGCGGGCCGCGAGTGAACGGGAACTGGCCCGGCAGACCAATGCTGGCCGGGGACTCGGTGCGGCGCTCGGCGAGCGTGACCACGTCCGGGATGGGGATGCCCGAGTCGGTGACGAACGACTTGCGGCGCAGCGGCATCTTCTGCGTCACCGCGGCCAGATCGCCCTGGGCCCACTTCTCGTTGGCCTTGCCCACCGCCTTCACCGTGGCCGCGTCGTACGTGCGCAGCACCTCGTTCTTCTTGCGAGGAGCCGCCTTGGCGACCTTCTTGGCGACGGTCTTCACGGCCTTCGTCGCGGCCTTCACGGCCTTGGTCGCCTTCGTCACGGCCTTGGTTGCCTTCGTCGAGGCCTTCTGGGTGGCCTTGGCCGGCTTGCCGGCCTTCGACGCCTTGGACGGGGTCCGGCCGGCCTTCTTGGCGGACGCGATCGTACGGGGAGCAGTGAGCCTCTTGGAGACGGACTGGGAACGCGCGGGCATGTTGCGCGGGGATGTAGCACCCGGGTCTGGGGGTCGCAAGCCGCCCATCACCCGGGTGTCCCAGCGTCAGCGCCCTCGCGTGAGCCCCGACTTCAACCGCCGCACCGCCTCGTCCAGCACGCCCTCCGTCTTACAGAAGGCGAAGCGCGCCATTCCCTGCCCCAGGTGCTTGTGCTCCGAACCGTAGAAGACGCTCGGGGGAATGGCCGCCACTCCCACCTCCGTCACCAGGTGTCGGCAGAAGGCCACGTCGTCCGCGAAGCCCCGCCCGGAGATATCGGCCATGATGAAGTAGCTGCCCTCGGGCACGTACGCCTTCAGCCCCGCCTCGGAGAGCCCGGCGATCAGCCGATCCCTCTTCGCCAGGTACATGGCACCCAGCTCCTGGAAGTACGCATCCGGCAGCCGCAGCGCCGCCGCCATGGCCGCCTGCAGGGGCGACGCCGTGGAGAACGTGACGAACTGGTGGGCACGCTGCACCGCGTCACGCAGTGCCGGCGGAGCGATGATCCACCCCACCTTCCACCCGGTGAGGCTGAAGCTCTTCCCCGCGCTGCTCACCGTCACCGTCCGCTCCGCCAGCGAGGGCACCGTGGCGGGACGCACATGACGCGCCGAGCCGAAGAGGATGTGCTCGTACACCTCGTCGGAGAGCACCTTCACGTCGTGCTCGGCGCACAGCTCGCCGAGGAACTCGAGCTCCTCGCGGGTGAACACCTTGCCGGTGGGGTTGTGGGGCGAGTTGAGGATCAGCACCCGCGTCCGGGGGCCGAAGGCCGCGCGCACCTCGTCCCGGTCGAACCACCACGCGGCATGCGAGGCATCCGGCGGACGCAGCGGCACGTAGCGGGCCTTCGCCCCGATGAAGCCCAGGTTGGCGTCATACGAGTCATAGAAGGGCTCGAAGACCACCACCTCGTCCCCCGGATCCACCAGACCGAGCAGCACGCAGAAGATGGCCTCGGTGGCCCCGCTGGTGACCGTCACCATGGTGTCCGGATCGATACCGGTGTGCCCGTGGAAGCGCGCGCCGTGCTCGGCGATGGCCACGCGGAAATCGCGCAGACCCGGGCTGGGGGCGTACTGGTTCACCCCGTCGGTGATGGCCTTGCGAGCGGCCTCCTTCACGGCCTCGGGTCCATCGAAGTCCGGGAAGCCCTGGCCCAGGTTCATGGCCCCGTGCTTCAGGGCCAGCGCGCTGAACTCGGAGAAGACGGTGGTGCCCAGAGGGGCCACACGGCCCGCGAGGATCGGCCTGCTCATGCGTACGCTCCTTTACGGGCGCACGATAGCGTCCATTGGCACCGGGCGCGCCACCCCTTCGCGCCGCGCGGCGGCCCGGCTCCAGCCCACCGCCATCCCCACCACCACCAGCAGGAGCGGCACCGCGCACAGCAGGTCCGTCACATAGTGGAAGCGCCCCACCAGGGTGGCGGCGATCAGGCCGAGGGCCGGCAGCAGCATGATGCGGAAGACGCTCGGCGAGAACCGGAAGGCGTACACCAGCACCAGCAGCGAGGTCCCCGTGTGCCCCGACGGGAAGCAGTCCCGCGCGAAGGGCGGCTCGCGCATCACCGAGTCCAGGAAGGACGTCACCCACAACCCCTGCAGCGGCTGGGGGAACATGTGGGCGAGGAAGTAGCGGGGGCCGATCGCCGGCACCAGCGCGTAGCAGACGTAGTTGCCCGCGAAGAAGAGGCTCAGCGCGAGCAGGTACTCGTCGAAGGCCTCCCGGCGCCCGGTGAAGTACAGCACTCCCCCCAGCACCAACGGCCAGACGAAGTGGCCGTAGTAGCAGACCATCAGGAGCTCGGTGAGCCAGGGCGGCACGAGCTGCCCGAGCACCACCGAGGCGTGCACCCCGAACATCCGCTGGTCCAGGGCCGCGAGCTGGGCGTCGCGCAGGCCCACGTTGAGGGCGGTCACCAGGGGATTGAGCAGCCCGTGGCTGATGGTCAACACCGGCAGCAGCCAGAAGCCGGCCACGAAGGCCAGCAGCCGGTGCCTGGGGAAATGGGCCTCCAGGGTGCGCAGGACGAGCGGTCCGAGCGCGAACACGGAGAAGTAGACAGCGGACCTCGCGGCACCGGGAACCCAACTGGCTGGACCCACGAGAGCCAGGGCGGCCAACGAGCAGGACACCAGGATGACGATGTCCACTCCTCGAAGGTGTACGTCCCGACCGACCCCGCTGGCGCGGGGTTCATCCGAGGTCCACGGGCTCACGCAGATTTACGCTCCTCCGGTTCTGTCAACACCTCACCGGACTGGCCGATCTCCAAACGCCTCACCTTGCTCCCCTCCTCCTTCCGCCCCTTCCACCGCTCGAGCAGCGCGAGCATCGCCGGGAAGAAAACCGTGGTTCCCAGGAAGGTGCACACCACCCCCAGAAGTGCAATCTGACCAATCGATTTCAGGCCGGCATGATGGGAGATCAACAGAGCGCCGTAGCCGGCCGCGTTGGACAGCGTGGCCACCACCGCCGCCAGACCCGTGTGGCGCACGACGTGACCCAGCGAGCCCGGGCCCTCTTCCTCGTACCGGTGGAAGAGGTGGACCGAGTTGTCCACGGCGATGGCGAGCAGGTTGGGCAGCACCACGGCGTTGATGAAGTTGAGCTGGATGTCGAACAGATACATCCCTCCAGCCAGGCAGAGCATGCCCAGGAACAGCGGCCCAGCCACCAGGCAGGCGCGCTTGAAGCTGCGCAGGCTGATGAGGATGGTCAGGAAGACGACCGCCGCGGCCGCCCAGAGGATGAACGGGCCGTCCCCACGCACCATCGCGAAGATGCGGGCGGCGATCCGGTTGCTATCCAACACCGCGAGGTTCACACCCCGGGCCTTGGCGCCATCCACCACCTCGTCGATCTGCGAGGCCCACGCCGCCAGTTCCCGGGTGTCGTGGTTGGACACCGAGGGGAACAGCAGGAGGAACATGCCCTTGCCGTCCAGCGCCTCGAAACGACGGCGCACCTCCACGGGCAGCTGCTCGGGGCCGTAGGGCTGGGCCTCCAGCATCTTCTTCACGGAGTCCAGCCGGGGATCCTTCTTCGCGCTCTCGGGCAGCTTCTCCAGCGTCTGGCGCAGCCCGGCGATCTGCTCCTGGTGCGCCGCCACGTCCTGGGGCAGCAGATCATTGAGCGAGGCGGACTGCTTGAACGTCGAGTCCGCGCCATGGCGGGCCTTCACCTCGGAGATGACCTCCTGCACCACCTGGGCCTGCTTCAGGTCGTCCACCAGGAGGATGGCCGGGTTGAGCGGCGAGCCGGTCTGCTCGACGATGTGGTCATCGAGGCGCACCGAGGGCGAGTCGCCCTTGAGGTTGCGCATGTTCGTCTCGAAGCCCACGCGCGACGACACGTAGACGGAGTAGCCCGCGAAGCCGAGCACCGACAGCAGGATGACGACGATGGCCGGCGTGGGCATGCGCTTGCCGGGCAGGTTCTGCCGCGGCGCATCCGCCGGAGCCTCGGGGGCGTGAGCGGCGGCGGACTTGCGGCCCGGGCGCAGGCGCTCGGCGAGCACGAGCAGCGCCGGGCCCAGCCCGTACGCCACCAGCACGGCCATGATGACGCCCACACCGGCCAGCATGCCGAACTGCTTGAAGGCATCGAACTGGGCGAACAGGAGCACGAAGAAGGCCGCCGCGTTCGTCAGCGCCGAGGTGAGGGCGCCGGCGAAGGTGCCACGCACGGTGTTGGCCAGCGCCTCGGCGGCCGGGTGCTCGCGCCGCTCCTCCCAGTAGCGCATGGACAGGTGGATGCCGTACTCCAGGCCCAGGCCGATGAGGATGGCCACCAGGAAGCCCGTGACGACGTTGAGGTGGCCGATGGCCAGCTCCGCGAAGGCGAACGTCAGCGACACGCCGAAGATGACGGGCACGCCCACCACCGCCAGCGCCCACAGTCGCCGCGTGGCCAGCAAGATGATGCCAATGGCCATCACCGCCGAGAGGATGGCGGCGCGCGACAGATCCTGCCGCATCACCTTGTCCTCCTCGAGCCGCGCCTGGAAGGCCCCCGCGTAGTCCAGCTTCACTCCGGGTGAACCCTGAGCGACCTCGTCGGCCACGCGCTTCACGTCGTCCACGAGCTGCTGCGCGAAGACCAGGTCTCCCGCGGTGCCGCCCGGCTTCACCATCAGGTACACCTCGGAGCCGTCCGTGCTCCCGAGGTACTCGCGCATGGGCGCTTCCGGGCTGTACTTCTTGACGATCTGCTCGAAGTCCGCCGGCTCCTCGCCCGCCTCCAGGTCCACGAAGAGCGGGTTGGCCTTCTGCTTCTCGTAGCGCAGCCGCGCGTCCACGTCCTGGCGCAGCGCCCCGAGCTTCTCGGTGGGCAGCAGCAGCAGGCCGCGATCCTGGAAGAAGCCCACGTCGAAGCGGTGCTCGACGTAGCGCACCTCGGGCAGCGTCTCGAGCTTCTTCGCCAGGGTGTCGGCGAAGGTCCGCAGCGCCTCGGGCTTCAGCCCCTGCGCGCGCACCACGAGGTAGCCGTCGCCGCCGGCCTTCTGCGCCACGCGCGTCAGATCCTGCACCTCACGCGCCTCCTGGGGCAGCAGCTCCACGAAGGAGCCACGGAACTCCAGGCGCGAGGCCATCACCGTGCCGACGAGGGCCAGCACCGTGAAGAGCAGGACGACCCGCCAGGGCCGCGCAAGCGTGCCCCGGATGAAGGCCTCGGACCAACGACGTCGAAGAGACTCAGCCAAGCTTGACCCCAATTGAGTGGAGGCCCGGAGAAAGCAGACTTCCCGCCACGTGTCACGGACCTCTGAATCCCGGTTCAAACACCGCCGGGGCCGGAAGCCTTCCACCCCCCCGCCTGGAAGCCATCCCGTTCCCCCCATCTGGGGTGAACCCAGGGCAGGCATGCCCCGACTGTGCAGCCGGTTGCGCACCCGCCTGCCCAGAAGTGGGAATAATCGCAGGTGTCAACCCGGCATCGGGGACTTCCAGAGGACGGGGGGCCCGCCGCGCCACAGTCCGCGCCTTGACACCCGATGGGTGACTCTTTATTCACGCCGACGCTTACCCCCCCGAGGAGGACGCGCGCCGCAGGGCCCCGGGTCGGTTCGAACACTGCAGGGACGCGCGCCCCCCGGATCCGCTCGGATCTCCCCCGAGAAGAGAAGAACGCCATGAGTGATGTGTTCGAGAAGTGCCGGAGTTGGAAGGACTACCGCATCGCCAAGGCCACGGGCCTCTATCCGTACTTCCGGGCGATCGAAGAGTCGTTCGGAGCCACCGAGGTCCAGATCGAGGGCCGCCGGGTCATCATGGTGGGCTCCAACAACTACCTGGGCCTGAGCTCGGATCCGCGGGTGAAGGAAGCGGCGATCAAGGCGGTGGAGCGCTACGGCACCACGTGCTCCGGCTCGCGCCTGCTCAACGGCACCCTGGCGCTGCACGAGGAGCTGGAGCAGCGGCTGGCGAAGTTCCTCAACCGCGAGGCCGCGCTCGTCATCTCCACCGGCTTCCAGACGAACCTGGCGCTCTCCTCCATCCTGGGTCGCCACGACATCGTCTTCGCGGACCGGCAGAACCACGCCTCGCTGGTGGACGGCATCCGGCTGTCCTTCGCCACCGAGCGCAAGTTCCGTCACAACGACCTGGAGCACCTCGAGCAGCTCCTGGAGCAGGCGGCGGAGAAGGACCCGAAGGCGGGGAAGATCATCATCACCGACGGCGTGTTCTCGATGGAGGGCGACATCTGCAACCTGCCCCGCATCGTGGAGCTGTCCAAGAAGTACAACGCGCGGGTGATGACGGATGACGCCCATGCCATGGGCGTGCTGGGCGAGAAGGGCCGTGGCACCTCCGAGTACTTCGGGCTGGAGGCGGAGACGGACCTGGTGATGGGGACGTTCTCCAAGAGCTTCGCGTCGCTGGGCGGCGTGCTGGCCGGCCCCTCGGACGTCATCAACTACATGCGGCACAAGTCGCGCTCGGTCATCTTCTCCGCGTCCATGACGCCGGCGTCCATCGCCGCGGCGCTCAAGTCGCTGGAGATCATCGAGGCCGAGCCGCAGCGGCGCGCGCGCCTGCTGGACATCGCCGAGAAGATGCACAACGGCTTCCGCGCCATGGGCTTCGACACGGGCGTGTCGGTGACGCCGGTGGTGCCGGTGCACATCGGAGACCAGGTGAAGTGCTTCCGCTTCTGGAAGGCGCTGCACGAGGCGGGCGTGTTCGCCAACCCCGTGGTGCCGCCGGCGGTGGAGCCGGGCCACGCCCTCATCCGCACCAGCTACATGGCCACGCACACGGACGAGCAGCTCGACCGGGTGCTCGACATCTTCGAGCAGATTGGCAAGAAGCTGGACATCATCCCCCAGACGCGGCCCTCCACGTACACCCCGGTGCAGATCGCCCGCCCGGGCACCTTCGTGCTCAACAACAAGGCCTCGGAGAAGTGGGCCGCCGCGAGCGCGGGCGAGCTCGGCAACAACGGCTTCTCGCTGGATCAGCTCTCGCGCATGTCCTCGCGCGAGATGGCCGGCAAGCTGTTCGACGCGGTGGAGACGCTCACCTACCGGGCCGCCAACCTCCAGCCGGAGGATCTCCGGAAGCTGGGTCAGGTCCCGATGAAGCTCTGGGAGAAGCGCGCGAACATCCCGGGTATGCTGCTGGAAAAGGGCGCCAACCTCTTCATCCGCAACGGGCGCGAGGACAGGAGCTGAACGGGACATGGCCGTCACCGCCGAGAAGCAGAGCACCGAGTCGAAGCAGCCGCCCCTCCCCACCCACGTGGAGGTGACCCCGGTCCGCTCCTCGGCGGATCGCACGGCCTTCATCCGCTTCCCCTACTCCGTCTACCAGGGCGACCCGAACTGGGTGCCGCACCTGGAGATGGAGCGCCGGGACTTCATGAACCCGAAGAAGCACCCCTTCTTCGAGTTCGGCGAGGTGGAGTTCTACCTCGCCCGCCGTGAGGGTCAGGTGGTGGGGCGGATCGCGGCGGTGAGCAACCCCCGCTACAACGAGTTCCACGGCACCAACGTCGGCTTCTTCGGCCTCTTCGAGTGCGTGAATGACGTGGACGTGGCGCGCGCGCTCTTCGAGACCGCGGCCGCGTGGCTGCGCGCCAAGGGCTTCACCTCCGTCATCGGCCCGATGAGCTACTCCACCAACGGCGAGGTGGGCACGCTCATCGAGGGGTTCTCCACCCCGCCGGCCATCATGACGACGTACAACCCCACCTGGTACCCGGCGCTCATCGAGGCGTGCGGCTTCACCAAGGCGAAGGATCTGTACGCCTGGGAGCTGTCCGCCTCCACCCCGCCGCCGGAGAAGGTGGCGCGCATCGCGGAGAAGATCCGCCAGCGCGAGGGCGTCACCGTGCGCCCGGTGGACCTGAAGAACTTCGATGCCGAGGTGGCCCGGGTGAAGGCCATGTACAACTCGGCCTGGGAGAAGAACTGGGGCTTCGTGCCCATGACGGAGGGCGAGTTCGACCACCTGGCGCGCGATCTGAAGCAGATGGTGCGGCCGGAGCTCGCGCTGGTGGCCGAGGTGAAGGGGCAGCCCGTGGGCTTCGCGCTCACGATTCCCGACGCCAACGAGGCCATCAAGGCCGCCAACGGCCGGCTCACCACGTTCGGCCTGCCCATCGGGCTGGCGAAGCTGCTGCTCGCCGTCCGCCGCATCCGCCGCCTGCGCCTCATCCTCCTGGGCACCGTCGAGGGCTACCGGCGCCGCGGCCTCGACGCCATCCTCTACCTGGACACCCTGAACACGGCGCGCGAGCTGGGCTACGAGGGCGGGGAGATCTCCTGGACGCTCGAGGACAACCACCTCGTCAACCGCGCCATCGAGTCCATGGGCGGCAAGATCTCCAAGCGTTACCGCGTCTACGAGCAGCCCCTGTAGTCCGAGGGGCTCGGGAGGGTGCTCCGAGGCACCCTCCCCGTCTCCGCGTCACTTCGCCGCGGTGGCGCTCTTCTCGAGCTGCGCCCGCTTGGTCTTCAGCGTGGACAGCAGCCCGTCGAAGCCCTTGTCGGCCAGCAGCTTGCGGAACTGCCCCTGGTAGGTCTCCAGCAGCGACACGTCATCGGTGATGATGTCGTAGATGCGCCACTCGCCCTTCCCGTCCGCGCGGTAGAGCTTGTACTCCACGGGCACCTGGTCCTTCTGCACCTTGACGGTGGTGGGGACGGTGGCCTCGTTGCCCTCCAGGGTCTCCTTGCCGTACTGCACCTCCGCCTTGCCCTGGCCGATGGCCTTCTGGGCGTAGGAGGCGCGCAGCAGGCCCTCCATGGTGGCGGTGAAGTCCTTGCGCTGCGCGGCCGTCAGCTTGTCCCACTGCTTGCCGAGCGCCCGCTTGGACAGCTCACCAAAGTCGACGAAGTGCTCCACCACCTTGGAGAGCTGCTCCACCTTGGCTCCAGGCGCGGAGGCGGCCTTCTGCACATCGGCGTTGCCCGACTTCACGACATCGACGGGGCCCGGCGCGGCGGTGAGCATTACTGCGGCAATCAAGGAAACAATCATGTGTGTGTGACTCCGAAGCTCTGAAAGTGAAGGACGGGAAAGACGACAGTTCGCGGCCCGGACTTATTCACCCTCCCGGGCCGCCGTGCCGGTGACCCGGGCAAGCTCCGCCTGGGCAACCTGGAAGTCGTGCCAGCTCTGCGACCGCTCGGCGGACGACTGGGCGTACGCCGTCAAGGACTCCACCACGTCCCGCGTCCCAGTGGTGCCGAGATCGAAGGCCGCCATGGCCGCCGTGGCCCAGCGCCGCGCCTCCCGCTCCGCCTGCGTGAGGGCCTGGGCCCGAGTCAGCGCCGCCACCAGTTCCCCATGCACCTTCGTCACCTCCAGACGGATGGCCGCCTGGAGCAGCCGCTGCTGCGCCTTCAGCTTGTCCAGCTCCGCCCGCGCCTGATCCAGCTGCGCCTGCTTCACCGGGAAGTCGAAGGTGTACCGCGCCACCAGCCCCACTCCCACCTCGCGCTGGTTGTAGGGATCGTAGGCGAACGGATCCCGCTGCGGCGTCGCGTTCGAGGTGTACCGGAGCGACAGGAAGCCCGCGAGCCCGAGGTCCGGGTAGAAGCTGCGCTCGCGGATGAAGACCTCCTTCTCGCGCGCGACGATGCCCGCGGAGATGCCGGCGAGCTCCGGCCGCTTCTGCTCCGCCAGCGCCAGCGCCTCGTCGAGCGACGGCGGCTTCACCTCCCCCTCCGGCGTCAGCTCCATCTCGACCACCTCCACCGGCTCCTCGGGGGGAACGCCCGCCAGCAGGCGGATGGCGGCGAGCGCGAGCTGCCTGCCCTGCTCGGCCTGGGCCCGGCGCGCGTCGAGCTGCTTGCGGAAGAAGCCGAGCTTGTACAGGTCCATCTTCGACACCTGCGGCGACTCATCCTTCAGCAACGTCTGCAGCTGCTCCGCCGCGTCCTCCAGCCGCTTCGACGTGTCCTCGAGCTGCACCAGCCCCGAGCGCGCCAGTTGGTAGCCGAAGAAGGCCTGCGCCGCCTGGAATCCCGCCTCGTCCTCGGCCCGCTCCTTCAGCGCCTTGCCGATGACGGGCCCCTGCTCCGCCGCCTTCTCCAGCGCCTTCAGCTTCCCGAAGGTGTAGAGCGGCAGCAGCGCGTTCGTCTCGATGAAGGCCGTCACACCCAGCCGGCCGAACTTCAGGTCTCCCTCCAGCGAGGCCTCCGTCGTCGGCGGTCCGCCCAGACCGTCATTGCGCGCCTCGGGCATCGGGCCGCCCGCGCCCACCAGCGTCTCGAACTGGGGGAACCAGGCCCAGCGAGCCTGACGGAGCAGCGCCTGCAGCCGACGCAGCTCCGCCTGGGCCTCCTCCACCCGCGCGTCCTGCTTGCGCGCGCGCTGGACGAGCTGCTCCAGCGTCAGCGGCTCCCGCTGCACCGCGCCGGGCGCGTTGGGGGGCACCTGCTCGGGCACCGCCTGCTCCGCCGTCTCGCCCACCTGCGGCGCCACGTCTGGAACCGGCTGCGCGCCCTGTTCCCCGGCGGGAGCCTGCGGCGTGGCCTGGGGTGCCGCCTGTGAGGCCGGAGAGGGCGTGGGCACCCCGGGCGTCGGTACCGAGGGCGCCGGCGTCGGCGCTGGCGCGATCTGCGCTCCCGCCAGCGTGGCGACGAGCACCCACCCCACTGCCACGACTCGTTGCGACTCTCTGCGCTTCACCACTCGCCTCTCCCGGAGGCCCCGCGACATCGGGGATCTCGCAGCGGCGCAGCATCCACTTTCGTCACGCATCCGTCATCGGGATCGTGCATCCCGAGCGTTCGCACCGTGACGATGAGTCAAATGATCTGCTTGGTGGAGAGACGCTCGGTGGGCAATATCCGCGACCGTCGAGTCTTTGTTTCAGAGGGCCACCCGCCCCCAACCCAAGGAGCCGTATGGCGTATAGCGACCGCGTCAAGCAGATCCTCTCGTGGTACCCGTCCGACAATCCGGGCACGCTCACCAACCTGGCCCGCCTGCTCAACACCGGCACGCTCGCCGGCACCGGCAAGCTGGTGATCCTCCCGGTGGATCAGGGCTTCGAGCACGGGCCGGCGCGTTCCTTCGCTCCGAACCCCGCTGGCTATGATCCGGACTATCACATCCAGCTCGCCATCGATTCGGGCTGCAACGCCTACGCGGCGCCCCTGGGCTTCCTGGAGGCCGTGGCCGGCAAGTACGCCGGAGAGATCCCGCTGATCCTCAAGCTGAACAACTCGGACACGCTGGCCAAGCCCGACCACCCGATGTCCGCCGTCACCTCGTCGGTGCGGGACGCCGTGCGCCTGGGCTGCGCCGCCGTGGGCTACACCATCTACCCGGGCTCCGGGGCCCGCAACCCCATGTACGAGGACCTCCGGGACATCATCGCCGAGGCCAAGGATTACGGCCTGCCCACCGTGCTGTGGGCCTACGCGCGCGGCAACATGTCCAAGCAGGGAGAGACGGCCATCGACGTCATCTCCTACGCGGCGCAGATCAGCGCCCAGCTCGGCGCCCACATCATCAAGGTCAAGCCGCCCTCGGACTTCCTCGAGCAGCCCGAGGCCAAGAAGGTCTACGAGCAGTTCAACATCCCCACCAAGACCCTGGCGGATCGCATTCGCGATGTCGTGAAGTCCGCCTTCAACGGAAAGCGCATCGTCATCTTCTCGGGCGGCGAGTCCAAGAAGACCGAGGACCTGCTCGAGGAGATCCGTCAGATCGCCGCGGGCGGCGGTTTCGGCTCCATCATGGGCCGCAATGCCTTCCAGCGGCCGCACGATGAGTCAGTGAAGCTGCTGAAAGATGTGATGAACATCTACAAGAACGCCAAGTAACTCACCACAGCACGCAGTCTGGAGCGGCCGGTGTCCGAAAGGACCGGCCGCTTTTTTCATTCCAGGTGTACAAACGGCCGGAGAGTCAAAAACGACCGATGGGTCCTCAATGACCTATCACTTATTTTTCCCTCGGAAGGCCTTCCGGATTCACCGTGATGGCAATATTTCTCTCTTAAAAGGCATTTGCCCGTATAAAAATTTTGTGTTATTAAAATCAGGAAGATTGGAAGATGGGGCTTGCCCGACCCACCCAAGCCGCCAGCCCCGGAGGTCCGTCATGCTGACGTTGGTCGCCGCTGTGCAGGATACGATGCCGACGCGCGGTACCTCGGGTGCCAACTACCCCGTCATGAAAGAGCGGAAGACTCATCAGGCCGGGACCCCGGCGGCAGAGCAGTCTGCGTCTCCCGTGGACTACACGTCCTGGGCGAAGACGGTGCAGTACCAGACGCAGGTGGTCCTCCATCAGATCCTCGAGCTCGAGGATGAGCGGCACCTGGATCCCTCGTGGAACAAGGTGCTGGAGCAGGTGCGCAGCTACAGCCTACGTCCCTCCAAGCGCATCCGTCCGGGCCTGGTGCTCGTGGGTTACGCCCTGGGGCGGGGCGATACGCGGGCGCCGTCGGGGCTGTGGCGGTTCGCCGCGGCCACCGAGCTGCTCCACACCTTCATGCTGATCCACGACGACGTGGCGGATCAGGCGGACACGCGGCGCGGTGGCCCCGCGCTCCACAAGATGCTGGGTGAGGGACACCTCGGCGAGAACCTGGCGGTCGTGATCGGCGATCACCTCTACGGCCGTTCGCTGGAGGTGATGCTGGGCTGCAACCTGCCGGACGCGGACGTGGCCACGCGCTACTTCCTCAAGGTGTGCCGCTACACCGCCGCCGGGCAGTACATGGACATCCGGCTGCCGTACCAGCCGCTGGCCGAGCTCTCCATCTACAACGCGCTGCGCGTGGCCTACCTGAAGACGGCGCTCTACGGCTTCACCGCGCCGCTCGTGTGCGGCGCCATGCTGGCCGGCGCGGATCCGGAGCTCATCAACAAGCTGGAGCGCTTCGGCCGCTACGTGGGCACCGCCTACCAGCTCCGGGATGATCTGCTCGGGCTGTACGGCCAGTCCTCCGTGGTCGGCAAGCCGACGGACTCGGATCTCGCGCAGGGCAAGCGCACCTTCCCGCTGCTGGCCGCCTACCTCCGCGCCACGCCCGAGGCCCGCCAGGAGCTGGAGACGCTCTGCATCCCCGGCCCCAAGGACGAGACGATGCTGCAGCGGGCTCGCGAGCTCGTGGAGCAGAGCGGTGGCCGCGCCGCCACCGAGCGCATCATCGAGCGCTCCACCAACGCCGCGTCGCGCATCCTCGACTCCCTGCCCGAGGCCGGTGGTCTCAAGAAGATGCTGAGCGACCTCCTGCAGATGCTGATGATCCGCGAGGCCTGAGCGCCCCCAAGGGCCCGGCGCTTCGCAGGATTCACCACCCACTGTCATTCCGCGGAGGGTTCGCGAACCTCCCCCGCCGAGCCCCGATCCTCCGGGCGCGGGGTCGCAGCGCGATCCTCCCTCCACTCCCAGCGGACTTCCACACCTCGAGCAAGGCACCGCACCACCTGACGTGGCGCACGGCCGCTTCGTGGCCGCACCTGGCCGTGGAAAATGAAAAAGCCCGTCAGGCGTGGACCCGACGGGCTTTCTTCATTGTGGAGCTAATCGGGATCGAACCGATGACCTCTTGAATGCCATTCAAGCGCTCTCCCAGCTGAGCTATAGCCCCCTATTCACTTGTGCCCCGAAGGGGAAAGACGAGACCCGTCAGGAAATTGAAAAACCCGTCAGGCGCGAACCTGACGGGCTTTCTTCATTGTGGAGCTAATCGGGATCGAACCGATGACCTCTTGAATGCCATTCAAGCGCTCTCCCAGCTGAGCTATAGCCCCATATTCACTTGTGCCCCCGAAGGGGAAAGACGAGGCCCGTCAGATTTCCTGACGGGCCTCTTCCTACTGTGGAGCTAATCGGGATCGAACCGATGACCTCTTGAATGCCATTCAAGCGCTCTCCCAGCTGAGCTATAGCCCCACAACGTTCGTCGGCCGCCCTGGGTGAGTGGCCAACGTTGAAAACGGCGCTCTTCTACAATTTCTTCCTGCCAGGCGCTACTCCCGAATGCGCGCCCCCTGCGTTTTTTTCCTTCAGCCGCTGGGCTGTCTCCTCGCCTTCCTTGAGGAGGTCGCCGATCTCCCGAGCATGCGCCTCGGCCTTCTTCTGCACGTGCTCGACGGCCTTCAGGAGCGGGCCGAAGCCCTCGGGGAGCTGCACCCGGCCCTTCTGCACCTGCTTGAACACCGACTCGCCAAGCTGGCGCAGGGCGCGATCCATCTCCCGCTGGATGAAGTCACTCTGGGCCTTCGCCTGGGCCAGTTCGGAGTGCTTCTCCACCTGCTGGCGGAGCTGGGTCATCTGGGACTGGGCGGTTTGGAACGCCTCCTGAAGCTGACGGAGGGTCTCGGACTGCTTGGGGTCGGCTGCCACCGGGCGCAACCTCTCGGAAAGAGGACTGCTTTCCTGCGTAGCTTGCGCCCGCGGGCACTGTCAACCCCGCCTACCCCTTGCGCAGGCGGGCCGCGAAGAAGCCCCCTCCGGGGACTCGGGGCGGCAGGGCCCTGAGGAAGGGGCCGTCGCACAGCACCGCCGCCCGCTCGGGGCCAAAGATGGGGGCCAGGGGCTCCACGGTGAAGCCGGGCACCTTGGCCAGGAAGTCCCGCACCACCGAGTCGTTCTCCTCGGGCAGCAGCGAGCACGTGGCGTACACCACCAGCGCCCCGGGCTTCACCTGCCCCGCCAGCTCCTCCAGCAGGCCGAGCTGCGTGGCGTGGAACTCCTCCACCGCCTTCATGGTGAGCTTCCACTTCTGATCCGGCTCCCGCGCCAGCGAGCCCGTCCCGCTGCACGGCGCGTCCACCAGCACCACGTCCGCCTGCTCCAGCGGCAGTGGTTGTGGGAAGGCCACGTGCCGCAGGGAGAGCTCCCGCGCCCGCTCGCGCGCCTGGGCCAGCCGCCGACGCGAGCGATCTCCCGCCAGCACCCGTCCCGCCTTCCCCACCTCGTCCGCCAGCGCGAGCGTCTTGCCGCCCGCCCCCGCGCACACGTCCGCCACCGTCCGCCCCACCAGCGAGCCCTCCAGCGGGCGACACGCCTCGACGATGAGCTGGCTGCCCACGTCCTGCACCTGCAGCCGGCCCTCCTTCATCACCCGCGTCTCGAAGACGCGGTGGCTCGCCTCGGCGATGCGGATGGCATCCAGCGCCACGGCCACCGGCTCGGCGGCCACGCCCTCCTCGGCCAGCCTCGCCAGCACCTGCTCTCGGGTCCCCGAGGGGCGCACGCGGAAGTGGAGCGTCGGATCCTCGTCCAGCGCCGCCAGCATCGCCTCCAGCACCGGCTCCGGGTGCAGCTCGGCCAGCCGCAGCACGAGCCAGTTGGGGAACGAGTAGCGCATCGCCAGGCGCTCGGCACCCGAGTCGGGCATGGCCGGAGCCGGCAGCGGGGCGTCCGCCATCCGCACCAGCAGATCATCCTTGATGGTGCGCGGGCGCACCGGGCCGGGGAGCTTCACCTCGGGACCGATGCGCGTCCAGCCCTCACCGCAGAAGAGCCGGCGCCAGAGGACGTAGCGCACCAGCGTCTGGTCCTCCAGCAGGCCAATCTTGCCCGGAGGGTGACCCAGCGTGCGCGAGGCGAGATCCAACAGCCGCTGGTGCCGGGACATCTCCCGCACCGCCAGGGCCGTGAAGCGCCGCTCCTGGCCGCCCAGACCTTCCGCGTCCTTCAGGGCATTGGCCAGCGCCAGCTTGAGGGGCTCCCCCTTCAAGATGGCGAGATGTGCCTCGAGGGCCGCGGTCGCCGCGCGTCGCGACGGGCGCCCCAGGCGCTCCGCTTCCAGGAATGTCGTCGGCCAGGGAGTGCTCACGCTTGAACGGCCCGCACCGGTCCGGCGACCCAGACGGCCAGGCACCCCTGCTGGCTCTTCGCCTCGCGAGGTCCCGCCGCCAGATAGAGATATTGCTGACCTGCCCGCCGCTCGCCATCCACCTCGAGATCTCCTTCCAGGAGCATCACCGCCACCGACTCACTCCGCACCATCCAAGAGAAGATCGAGCCGGGCGCCATCCGCAACCACGCATGCTGGCCGGGCTGCCGCTCGATCATCTGGACCCCCCCGGCGATCTCCGTCCAGCCCTCCACGGTCGCCTGGGGACACGACTCCTTCGTCATCTTCTCCACCGAGGCGCGCATGCCCCTGAAGGAGGCCACCAGCCCCAGCACGTCATCGATCTGGAAGGGCTTGGCCAGCACCGCATCGGGCTCGAAGGGCCGCAGGGCCCGGACCACCTCTTCGGCGGCGGCCGCGCTGACGATGACCACCGGCTGCAGTCGATGCCGCGCCGTCTCCAGGATGCGCCGCCCGCCGTCCACGCTCTCGCCAATGCGCAGGTCCGAGATGACGAGATCGAACAGCCCCTCCCGCATGGCCGCCAGGGCCTCGGGCACGGTGCCAGCCTCCCGTACCTCCGCCAGCTCGGAGATCAGCTCGCTCATCCCCTCGCGCAGACTGGCGTCGTCCTCCACCAGCAGGACCTTCATTGGAGGCCTCCCCCCCCGCACCCGGGGTTCTGCGAGAACTCCCGGGATTGGCCCTCCCCGGACTCGAACCGGGACGCGGGGTCAGCCGCAGCGGATTTTGAGTCCGCCTCGTCTACCAATTTCGACAGAGGGCCCCTTGGGGTTGGAACAGGCGAACGTATACCTCGATGTCCGCCCGAACGCATCCATTCATTGCGGTCACGCACGCCGATGGCTAAACGGGCGCCATGTACAACCTCCTCATCGCCCTGGGTGTGGGTCTCGCCATTACCCTGGGAGTCAAACTTTTTGGCTTCTCCATCTGGGCCGGCGTCATCCCGGGCACCCTCGCCTTCATGGGCACCTACTTCGTGCTCGCCCGGCGGATCGGCAACCTCATTCAGGGCCTCATGACCTCCGTCCAAAAGGAGCTCCAGGGGCAGCCCACCAGCCAGAAGGAGGCCCAGGCGCGCGTGGAGCGGGCCATCAAGATGCTCGAGAGCGGGCTCGCCTACGACAAGTGGCAGTTCCTCGTGGGCTCGGAGATCCACGCGCAGATCGCCATGCTGAAGTACATGTCCAAGGACCTGGACGGGGCCGAGCGCCACTTCGCCAAGTCCAGCCCGCGCAACTACATGGCCAAGGCCATGCAGGGCGCCCTGTACTACCAGCGCAAGGACTTCCCGAAGATGAAGTCCGCCTTCGAGGCCGCCGTGACGAGCGGCAAGAAGGAGTCCATCGTCTGGGCCGTCTACGCCTGGTGCCTCATGCAGAACAAGGAGAAGGACGAGGCCCTCAAGGTGCTCGGGCGCGGCGTGGAGGCCAACCCCTCCGACGAGAAGCTGAAGAACAGCCTCAGCGCGCTCCAGAATGACAAGAAACTGAAGATGAAGCCCTACGAGCCCATGTGGTGGCAGTTCGGCCTCGAGGCGCCTCCGCCCCAGATGCTCGGCGGTGGCGGCGGCGGCCGGCGGGTTCAGTTCAACCCCCGACGTTGATCCACACCTCCCGGGAATTCCTACTGGTGGCATACCCGGGAACGCTGCAACTCTTGCCCAGTCGGGGGCACCTCCTCCACCGAAGGGTGCCGCAAGTCCCTGGAATCACTCCTCCCTCTCCCGGTCTCACGAGGGCACGCCCCTTGCTCCAAGGGATGCCTCGCCACCGGGAGAGCCGGCCCGGGGTGAGGAGACATCGGACTTGGCGGCCGGGGGTCTCGGGTGAAGGAGAAGGAGGACGTGGGGTGCTCGCCGTGGGTAGCGGCGGTGGACGGGCGTGGGGGGCAGCCCTTCGGGCGTGGCACCCGAGACTTTCGGCCTGCCATTGGACGGCAGGCGCAGGAAGTGGAGCGGAGCATGGAACGCGACCGCCGCGGGGATAGAGCCCTGATCCTGGTCGTGGAGGATGACCCGGGTACTCGGGACAGTCTGGTGGAGCTGCTCTCCGCCCGTTTCGACGTCCTCGGGGCGAGCGATGGCCAGTCGGGCCTGGTGCTCGCCCGGGAGCGGCGTCCGGACCTGATCCTGCTGGACCGGTTCCTGGATCAGGAGGACGGGCTGGCGGTGCTCGAGTCCCTGCAGAAGGAAGAGGCGACCGAGTCCGTCCCCATCATCTTCCTCACCGGCGACACCGACGAGGCCACGCTGGAGACGTGCCTGGAGAAGGGCGCGTCCGACTTCGTCCACAAGCCGGCCAACCCCCGCGAGTTGCTGGCCCGCATCGACCGCGCCCTGCGCCAGAGCGAGCAGCAGCAGCGCTTGCAGGTGCTCGCCCAGACGGACGCGCTCACCGGACTGGCCAACTTCCGGGCGCTCTCCATGCGACTGGACGAGGAGTTCAAGCGGGCCAACCGCTACCAGTATCCGCTGTCGGTGGTGATCATCGACCTGGACCACCTCAAGGCCATCAACGATGGCATGGGACACGACGTGGGCAACCGGGCGATCCTCGCGCTGGCCAGTCACCTGCGCACCAACCTGCGCGAGGTGGACTTCGCGGCGCGCTTCGGGGGCGATGAGTTCGTCGCGCTGCTTCCGCACCAGACAGCCATCGAGGCCGCCGTGTTCGCCGAGCGCATCCGCGCCGGGCTGCGCACCGTGAAGGTGACGCGCGGCGATGGGCGGCCCGCCCCCTTTGGATTGAGCGTGAGCGTGGGAATCGCCGATCACTCGGCCGCCCACCCCCGCGAGAGCACGGAGGTGCTGATGAGCGCCGCCGATGCCGCGCTCTACGAGGCCAAGCGCGAGGGGCGTGATCGTGTGGTGGTGTACGGGGCGTCGGAGATGCCGCCCCCCAAGGTTCAGCGGCACTGACAACCCACAACCCCGAGAAGACCGATGGACGGCGGAGCGAGGGCGCGGATGAAAGGCAGCAGGCTGGCGAACGGTTCGAGGGTGGCCATCATCGGGGGCGGGATCGCCGGAGCGGGGCTCGCCGCCTCGCTGCTCTTCAATGGCCGGGCCCGAGGCAGTGCGCTGGACGTGCGGGTGTACGAGAGCGGCGAGCCGGGCACCATCGCCCCCCCCGCCATCCTCACGCCCGAGTGTCGCTCGCGACTGGCCGCGCTCGGCTGCCGGGTGCCTCCCGAGTGGCGGGCGCACGAGCTGCGCGGGGTGGAGATCCTCTCCGAGGGCAACCGCGAGGTGCTGCCGGCGGCGCCGGGGGGCCTGTGGGTGGTGGACGGGTGGCCGCAGGGACAGGGGGGGCTGGCGCTGGTGCGCGAGGTGCTCGCGGGCGCGGCCTCGTCCCAGGGCGCGCGCTTCGTGCCCCGTCGCGTGGAGCGGGTGGAGAACCAGCCGCCAGCTCCGGATGCTCCGGCCACGGTGCGCAAGAGCGGTCCGCTCGTGGTGCGGGCCCAGGGCAGCGGCGAGCGCTTCCACGCGGTCGCGTTGGCCACGGGCTCCGGGCCCTCGCTGGGTGATGCGTTCTTCCCTCGCTTCAGCCCCGCGCCCACCATCGCCGCGGTGCAGGCCCGGCTGCGGCACGCGACCTCCCGGCTCTCCCTGGCGCCACTCGCGCGGCTGTGGATCGCTCCCATGCCCTCGGTGGACGGGTTGCTGCTGATCCCCGGTGCGCACTCGGTGTACGCGCTCGCCTTCGGGGCCGCGGTGACTCCGGCGGACCTGTGCCAGGCCCTGATGATGGCCGCCCGCGACGGGCTGGTGGAGGAAGGTTTCGAGCTGGCCGCCCTGGAGACGACGCGGCTGCCCTACGGCCCCGGCCGCACGCTCGTGGCTCCCGGACAGCTCACGGTGGGCGCGGCGGCGTTCGGCCACCCGCTGCAGCTCGGGCTCTCCGAGACGCTGGCCTCGTGCAGCCGCGCGGCGGTGGCCCTGCTGGACGCGGGCCTGGAGGCCCCGGCCCTGGAGCGCCGCTACGTGCGCGAGGGCCTCTCCGAGCTGCTCGAGGACTCGGCGGCGGGGGCTCGCTCCATCTCCTGGCTGCGCCGGGCCGGACGGCGGGCGCCCCAGGCCTTCGTGACGGCGCGCAACCACGGGTCCATGGGCGGCATGGGCGGCGGCGTGCTGGGACTCATTACGCCCACCCCGCTCGCCCTGCTGGGCGCGGCCCGGTGGGCGGGCATCCGCGAGACCATGGCCTCCTGGGTGCGGACGACGGTGGAGCCGCTGCCCACGACGATCCCCACGCTGGAGCCGGACCTCTACTACATCGTGGACGATGACCCGGATCAGCGCGAGGCGATGACGCAGCTCCTGGAGTCCACGGGCGCCCGGGTCGTGGCCTTCGCGGACGAGCTGGCGCTGTTCTGCGCGGTGGCGCGTCGGCCCCCCACCGCCATCCTCCTGGACGTGGTGCTGCACTGGGTGGACGGGCTGAGGCTGTGCGAAGGCCTCAAGCAGCACCCGCTCACGCGCGACACACGGGTGGTGGTGATGAGCGGGTTGAACCGGCCGCACGTCCGCCAGCGCGCGCTCGACGCGGGCGCCGAGGCCTTCCTGCCCAAGCCCGTGGAGCCCGAGCAACTCCTGCGTCAGCTCATGGGACTGGTCCCGGACAGCCTGTCAGCCTCGCAGCACCGGACCGCCTCCGAGAGCGGAGTCTCCGACGAGACGGGACGCTACGCGTCCTGACGCCTACAGGCCGTAGTAGGACATGACCGAGTCGTCCCGGGTCACATCCATCTCCAACATCCGGTGGCCCGTCGGCGCGGGAGCCGACTTGCGGCTCGTGCCGTAGGCGGTGTGGCCTCGGGCGCTCTGCAGCTCCGCGGATGAGGACGACCTTCCCTTTGGAGCCGCTCATGCTGGTCCCCCGCTGTCATGGGATCTCGGATTTTTGAGGACCTCACCTCGCACAAACCCGCGAAACTCCGAGCGCTGGTGGAGGAATACCCCTTGCAGCTCCGGTTCGTTCACCATGAGAAAGTACATCCTCGCGTCCCTGATGTTCGGAGCAGCAGCGTGTGGCACTCCCCTCTTCCCCGGGGACGCTGACGATATCGAGTACGCGGAAGGTGAAGTCATCGCCGCGCCCGACCTGTACCGGCTCACCGACAGCGGCGTCCGGTGCGTTCGAGCCCCCTGCCCGGTCTTCACCATCTCGCCTCTCTCCCCGGGCGACGCGGTCCTGGCGAGCACCATCGAGTTCCCCTCCGACATGGAGCAGGACGTCCGGCAGGATGCCTCCAGCCGCGTGAGCACGCCCGAGGGCCTTGTGGCCCATGGGTCCGTGGTCTTCCACTCGGAAGGCAACGTGTTCGTGCTCAAGTCCCTCCCCGAGCGGTAGTCGCCCGTTCCTGCCCTCACCCGGGCCCGGTGCCCTTCAGCAGCGTGTCATATGGGGGCTCCACGAAGACGGCCCCCGCCTCCTTGCGGAACCACGTGAGCTGCCGCTTGGCGTAGCGGCGCGTCTCCTGTGCCGCCTGCTGGATCGCCTCCTCCACCGGGAGCCGCCCGTCCACCACCGCCTTCGCCTGCACGTAGCCCACGCTGCGCATGGGCGCCGCCTCCGCGTAGCCCCGGGCGATCAGCTCCCGTACCTCGTCCACCAGCCCGCGCTGGAACATGGCCGCCGTGCGCGTGTCGATGGTGCCGTACAGCACCTCGCGCGGCGGCGAGAGCACGTACATCCGGAAGGGATAGCGGTCCTCGGTGAAGGAGTGCTCCCGGCGGAACTCGGAGGCGGGCTTCCCCGTCTGCTTGTGGATCTCCAGCGCCCGGATGGTGCGCACCAGATCCTGGGACGGAAGCTTCGCGGCGGTCTCCGGATCCACCTCGGCGAGCTTGCGGTGCACGGCCTCGCGGCCCTCGGCGGCGGCAAGCGCCTCCAGCTCGGCGCGCAGCTCGGGATCCGCCCCCGGCGCCTCCACCAGGCCGTGTAGCAGGATGCGGAGGTACATCCCCGTCCCGCCCACCACGAAGACGGGCTTCCCCCGCGAGGTGATCTCCTCGATGGCCGCGTCAGCCCGACGCTGGTACTCGGCGGCGGAGAAGGGCTCGAGTGGGTCCACCACGGAGATGAGGTGGTGCGGCACGGCGGCCAGCTCCTCCGCCGAGGGCTTCGCCGTGCCGATGTCGAAATACCGATACACCTGCTGCGAGTCCGCGCTGACGATCTCCCCACCCTGCCGGCGGGCAAGCTCGATGGCGATCGCGGTCTTTCCGGACGCGGTGGGTCCAGCGATAACGGTGAGGAAGGGCTTCATCGACGCTCCACCCCCGCTCGTACCATGAACCAGCGGAATTCCTCGGGCCTGGAAGAGACCCAACCACCTCCCGGTCTCGCTTTTCAAAAACCTGTCCGACTGTCGGACAGGTTTGCGAAGACCGAGCCCGGCGGGTCCCCTGTGCACGGAGGCCCACCGACCTCCCGGCCGCGCTCCGCCCCAACTTGTACACTTATCGTACAGGTTGCCGAAGGTCGCACCCGGCAGCCACCCCTGCACGGACTCTCTTCGGATGACTTAGAAGCCGCGCTCCAGCCCCGCGCGCACCACGTCCGCCGCGGAGGCATCTCGCGCGAAGACGAGCCGGGCCGTCTCCACCTCCGCCAGCAGGCGGCCCGCCGTAGCCATCAAATGGCGGCGTCCGGCGGCGGAGGACTCGGGCAGGAGCGCGTTGAGCAGCAGCACCCGGGCCACCTCCCCCGCCCCCACGGGCTCCCAGCGCGAACCCGAGTCCCAGCCCAGGAGGCCCACCGCGCGCAGCGAGGCCTCGCGAGGCATGCCCACGTTCCACGGCGTCCCGGCGGCGCGCCAGCCTCCCGCCTCGGGCCACACCGCCACCAGCTCATCGGTCAGCACCGTGCCGCCAGACCTCGCCCACAGCCCGGCCAGGGTGCTCTTCCCCGCCCCGGACGGGCCCGTCCACAGAGCAGCGCGTCCGAGGTGCTCCACCGCCACCCCGTGCACCAGCAGGCCCCCGCGCCTCGCCAGCTCGCCCGCGAGCATCACCTTCAACACCGTGTCCACGGGGAAGCGGCCCTCGCCCGTCACGGTGGCGCTCCGGCCCTCGGGAGCGATGTCCGCGACGTAGTCCTCCCCCTCCACCCGCTGACCGCCACCAGGGACGGGGCGGATCTCCGGCAGGGAGCGCACGGCGGGACTCGGACGGGAGACCGCCGGACGCAGCACCCGGACGTGCGCCCGAGCCGGCTCGGAGGTGCGGAACGCGAGGCACGCCCGGACGAGCAGCTCCTCCAGCGCCGTGTCCTCGGACTCCAGGGACACCGTCCAGCCCGCCAGCGACAGCGTCACCACGGGCGGCGGCTCCTCCTCACGGAATATCCTCGCACGAGCCGGGGATCTCGCAGCCGTAGTCGCCGTTGAAGGACACCTGCGCGAGCGCGACGAAGGGCTGTTCCCAGAGCACCGCGGGGGGCTCGTAGACGCGCGCACGCGAGGCCACGGCCGGCGCGGGCGGAGCTCCCTCGGGAGGTGGCTGGGGATCGCGCGTCATCGAGGGCTCAGGGGAAGGGCACCTGGAAGGCACAGACGCGGCCATCCTGGGTGCCCACGTGGAGGCGCGACACGGAGGTGTCCACTGTCGGAGTGCCGATGGCCAGAGCGCCAGGGAGGGAGATCTGCCTGCCATCCACGCCGGTGGCCATCTCCAGCTCGTGCACCTTCTCGTCCTTGCCGCCGACATAGAGGCGCTGCACGCCCCCCAGGGTGGCCGAGAAGGAGCCGGAGGGGCTCGGGATGGGGGTGGACCAGGTCCGCGTCACCGTGGTGCCCGTGGAGGTGGTGGTGAGGTTCCAGCGTTCCACCCTGCCCTCCGCGTCGGTGGCGCCCAGGATGCTCACGACGAAGCCACTCGTCACCGGCCGGGCATATTGGGAGAACGCGGGCACCGAGGCCGACGGGCGGGTGGCCACCGCCGCGCTCCAGGCCACGGTCAGCTTCGCCATGTCGACGCCGTACACGGTGCCGTCGCTGTTCGTCACGAGCGCCAGGAGCGCCGAGCCATAGCGGACGAGGCCGAAGTCGATATCCCCAAGGGACAGCCGGGCCAGCTCGGTGCCGGTGAGGCTATCGAGGACGCGCAGCGAGGCCAGGGAGCCTCCGTTGGAGCGAGCGCCCACGAACAGTCGGTTGTACGTGTAGTCGATCAACATGCCCCCGCTCACCATGCCGAGGTCGCCCGGGGCGTACGTCCACACGGGCACGCCGGTGGCGGCATCGAGCGCCACCACCTTGTTGTCGGTGCCGGTGCTCAACCGGGTGGCGAAGAAGGCCAGATCGCGATTGGGGTGAGCCGCCTTGTATGCGGTGCCGGCGTAGTCGTGGAGCTGCACCACGGGGAAGGACTGGATGATGCCGAGCGAGGCGCCGCGCCAGAGGAGCTCTCCGGTCTCGGCGCGGATGGCGTAGGGGTAGCCCGCCTGATCGCCGGTGAGGATGTACTGCCCGGGAAGACCGTGCAGCGGGACGAGCGGGAAGCGGCTCTGCACGGCGCCCTGGAGCTGCACCGGGCGCCAGCGCTCGTTGCCGTCGAGCTCGGGCGAGGACGTGTTCGTCAGGCTGGCCGTCACGCGGCCCGAGGAGTTGGAGGTGAAGATGCCCCCGGTGGGACCCGGCTCGGTGATGGGCTGCTGGAGCGAGGAGAAGCCGACGCTGTAGCACCACAGCGGCTGGCCGGGCCCGCGGCCCGTGGGAGTCGACTTCAACCCGAGCGACTGCGGCGCGTTGCCCGGCGAGTACCGGTACAGCGCGTCGTGGTTGTAGACCCGGTAGACGTAGGGGGTGCCATCGGTGAGCCCGGTGTCGGCGAAGGAGGAGGCCACACTCAGCTCGTCCGAGTACACCACCGTGGCGTTGCCGAGCGTCTCGCCCAAGACATAGCGGCGACCCGGCTCGGGAGCGGTGCTGGGGGCGGAGCCCACGGAGCGCAGCACGAGCACACCGTCATGATCGGCTGGGTTGGTCCACAGGAGCGTGTTGCGCTGGGGCCCGGCGAGCGCCACGAGGGACTCGACCTCGGGCAGCACGCGGTTGACGAAGACGGTGACCGGAGCATCCACGCGGAGGGCGTTGGTGGTGGAGCCGCTCACCTGCGTCAGCTCCAACTGGTGGCTGAAGGCCGTGTCGCTGGCGACGGTGCCAATGGCGGCGTAGTCGATGGCGAAGGTCTTCTGCGAGCCCGGAGTGATGCCGGGCGCACCAGTGGGGGCCGTCCACGTGTAGCCCTTGTTGGGGCTGGTGTTCCACCCGCTGGAGTCGTTGGCGAAGGGCGTGCCCGACACGGTGAAGAAGGTCGTGTCCGGCACGAGCAGCTTCACGGAGCGGATCTCCACCGTGCCGCCATTGTAGAGGGTGTAGCGGAGCGTCTTGTTCCTCGCGCCGGAGATGAGGGAGGCGGGCTCGATGGCCAGCCGGTGCTCCACGATGCGCCCTTGAGAGGAGACCACCGGGCCCGTGGAGAGGGGCACGCCGTCGCGCGTGGCATCCGCCTGGCCCTGGAACGCGAAGGTGGCGCCAATGGGCCCGTCCACGCGGTACTTCCAGACGAAGGAGATGGACGCGCCCGGGCTGAGCGACGTGGCGCTCGCGGGAGTGGGGCCGCTCAGGATCGAGGGCGTCGCCGTTCCCACGAATCCAAGAGCACGGGGGACGACGTCCCGGTAGGTGCTCTTGGAGGGGTTGGACACCACGAGGCGGACCGTCACCGTATCGCCGGGGGCGATGCTGGAGGGCAGCGCCTCGATGAGCGCCGGGAAGCTGCTCACGTTCACATGGAGCGAGGAGGTCTGCGCGGTGCTCACCGCGGCGTTGGCCGCCGAGGCCTGGAGGAAGGCGGTCCCCTCCCCCGTGGCCTGGAGCTTGCCGGTGAAGGCCCCGGTGGCCCCGGGCGCGAGCGAGAGCGTGGCCGGCGAGAAGCTCACCACCGTCTTGTCGAAGGTGGCGCTCCCCACCACCACGGGGCCGCTCAGGGAGATGCCGCTCTGGTTCACCAGCGAGCGGTTCACCACGACGAGCTGCACGGTGACGTTGCCCCCGAGCTGGAGGGTGCGCGGCAGCACCGAGAGGCTCGCGGACAGGCCCACCCGCTTCCAGCGCGCCAGCGTCGGGTCTCCGGAGAACGTGGTGCCGGAGCAGGTGTCGCGCGCCTCGCTCGCCTTCTTGCTGGCATTGCCGGCCAGCAGCGCGTCGTTGACATCGGCGTTGGCGGCGAGGCCCACGAGCCGCAGCGTGAAGCGCACGGAGGCTCCCGGCGCGATCCCCAACGGCCCCGGAGCGCAGGAGCCACTCGCCGAATAGGTGATGCGGCGCTCCTTGCGATCAATGGTGCTCACCGTCCAGCCCACCGGAGCATCCCCACCGTCGACGTCATAGGCGGTGCCATCCACCGCGAGGCTGATCTCGTTGATCGGTCGGGTGCTGGTGGAGGCGTTGCGCACCTCGAAGACGAGCGAGGAGATCTCCCCCATCACCGCGGAGCCGTCGACGGGCGTGACGGTCCACGCGTTCTGGGCCAGCGCGGCGGCGGGCAGCAGCAGGAACAGGAGCGCGAGCAGTCGGGCGATCATGGCGTCAGCGCTCCAGGGTGAAGGCGGTGGTGGTCAGGGGCGCGCCATCGACGAAGAAGCGCACCTCCCAGGAGCCACTCAGGCCATGGATGGGGATTTGGGTGGCGGCCACCGGCAGGCTGAAGACGAGCTCACGCTGCTCCGTGGGGAGGGCCTCGACCGTGCGGGTGCGCCGCTCGTACACCGCGGGGCCGGGAGCGAGGAACTCCGCGTCCACCGACGCCGAGTTGACGATGCCACTCACGCGCAGCCGCACCTCCACCGACGTCACCTCGGACAGACCGCGCGCGCCCTCGGGCACGTAGGCGACCTCCGCCACGCCCACCAGCGGAGGCAGCGGCGGCGTGGGCCGCACCGGCGGAGTGATGCCATTCCACGACCCCCAGTCGGGAGGATTCGGGACGCTGCCTTGGTCGCACGCGGCCAGCAGCAGGAGCACAGACGCCATCCCGAGCACTCTCATCGATGCACCTCCGCGTCCAACAGCCCATGTCCCACGAGTCGCGCGAGGAAGGACAGGCAGTCCCCGAGCACCCGCTCCACTTCCACGCCGTACTCGCTCGCCACCACTCCGGCGATGTCGCGCGCGGTGCGCCGGCCGTCGACCAGCTCCCAGACCCGCGCGGCCGTCTCGTTGAGACCCCGAAGCATGTGACCTTCCGGATCCAACACCACGAAGTCCTCGCCGAAGCGCTGACCGTCCGCGCCCTCGCGCCGATGGGGGATGCTGTCCGCTCGGAAGCTCATGCGCGCCTCCGCCCGAGCAGCGCCGCCAGCCCGCGCTTCACCACCACGCGCCAGCGGCCCCAACGCAGGGGCCCCCGATCCCACCGGGCCGGCGCGAGCACCTCGCCCCCACGACGCACGAAGCGCACCCGCCCCAGCAGCCGCGCGCGAGGCAGGGGCGGATCCTCCGCCGGCACGTTGTCCCCGCGCAGCACGCACGCGTCCGCGTCACAGCGGCGCACGCGGTGCACCACCAGCGCATGGTCGAAGCGCGCGACCACCACCTCGCCGGGCCGAGGAGACTCCGTCAGCGGCTCCACGCGCGCCACGTCGCCCGAACGCAAAGAGGGCCACATGCTGTCTCCCCGGATGGGAATCCAGCACGGGCCCTCTCGCTCCGCGTGCGTCCAGTCCTGTGGCATCACTGGAGCACGATTGTAACGTCACCTCGGCGACACCCCCAAATCGCCGCCCGCCCAACCCCTTGGATTGTCAGGGGTCTGGCGGGCTTTACCGGCTATCCACCCTTCCCCGCGGCTCAGGAGGCCGAGGGAGTCGAGGACCGGGAGAGTGCTTCACGCAAGGTGCGGGCCACGTGGGCGAGCTCCACGGCGAGGGGCTCTCCGCCCGCCATGGGCTTGAGCTGGGCCTTGCCGCTCTCGCGCTCGTTCTGGCCGAGCACCAGCGTGTAGCGGGCCCCCACCTTGTCGGCGCGCTTCATCTGGCTCTTGAGGCTGCCGCCGCGCGTGTCGAACTCCACGCGCAGGCCCTCGCGGCGCAGCGTGCTGGCGAGCACGAAGGCGGCATCCGCCGAGCCCTCGTCCGCCACGGCGACGAAGAGGTCCGCCGGCTGGGAGAACTGCTGGCCGCTCTCCTTGAGCAGCAGGCAGAGCCGATCCAACCCGAGGCCGAAGCCCACCGCGGGCACGTCCGGCCCGCCCAGGCTCTTCACCAGCTTGTCATAGCGCCCGCCGCCGCCCACGGTGCTGGCGGTGCCCAGCGCGGGGTGCGAGGCGATGAACTCGAACGTGGTGCGCGTGTAGTAGTCGAGCCCGCGCACGATGCGCGGGTTGACGACGTACCGGATGCCGAGCGCGTCCAGCTTGCGCTGCACCTCGGCGAAGTGCGCGCGGCACGGCTCGCACAGGAACTCGAGGATGTTGGGCGCGGCGCTGGCGATCTCCTGGCAGCGCTCGGTTCTTGCAGTCGAGCACCCGCAGCGGGTTGCGCATCCAGCCGCTCCTGGCAGTCGGCGCACAGCTCGCTCGCGGTGGGCGCGCAGGTGCTCCACCAGCTTCGCCTGGTAGACGGGCCGGCACGCCTCGTCCCCGAGCGAGTTGAGGTTGAGCGAGACGTCGGTGAGCCCCAGCGCCTCGAGGAACTGCACCACCATGTCCATCACCTCGACGTCCTGCGGCGGGCTCCTGCGCGCCGTAGGCCTCGGCGCCGATCTGGTGGAACTGGCGGTAGCGCCCGTCTTCATGCGCTCGTAGCGGAACATCGGGCCCATGTAGAACCAGCGCGTGAGCGGCTCCTGGTTGACGACGGAGTGCTCGATGTACGCGCGCGCCGCCGGCGCGGTGCCCTCGGGGCGCAGGGACGAGGCTGCGGCCGCCCTTGTCCTCGAAGGTGTACATCTCCTTGCCGACGATGTCGGTCTCCTCGCCCACGCTGCGCACGAAGAGCGCGGTGTCCTCGACCATGGGGGTGCGCACCTCGCCGTAGCCGAAGCGCCCGAACAGCTCGCGGGCGGTGCGCTCGACGGTGCTGCCACACCTCGACCTCACCGGGGAGGAGGTCGTTCATCCCCTTGACGCCACTGACCTTCTGACTCACGACGACCTCTCCGATGCGCCGGCCCATGCGCACCACCGGCCTCCGGCTGCGAGGCTCTCGTCCCAGCGCACGCGACCCGGCTCGAAGAGCAGGATGACGGTGGAGCCCATCTCGAAGCGGCCCAGCTCCCCGCCCTTCTCCACCGGAATGGCGGAGTCGTAGCGGTGCACCTTGCCCGGCTTGCCCGTGTGCGTGAGCGACGTCGTCATAGGCGGCCTTGATGCGCGCCACGCACGTGGCGCCCACCTTCACCACGGCGCACTGGCCGGCCAGCGGTGTCCGAGGTAGGTGACGAGCCGCTCGTTCACGCAGAAGAGCGCCTGCTTGTACTTCACCGAGGCCACGTTCACGGGCCAGAACTCGCCGGGGATGTACGAGTACCCGGTGATCTTCCCGCCGAGCGGCGAGTGGATGCGGTGGTAGTCGCGGGGCGACAGGTAGATGGTGGTCCAGGCGCCGCCGTGGAAGGGCTTCGCGGCCTGGGGGTCCCCGAGCAGCTCGTCCACGGTGTAGTGGATGCCCTTGGCCTGCATGACACGGCCGTGCTCGGAGTAGCCCACCTGGGACACCGCGCCGTCCACCGGGGACACGACGACCTTCTCACCCGGCTCCACGGGACGCAGGCCCGCCTTGAGGCCGCGGGTGAAGAACTGCGCGAAGGTCGGGTAGTGCTCGAGGGTGTGCTCGGCCTCGGCGACGTCCACGTTGTAGGACTTCGCGAAGGCCTTGATGGCCGCCCGGTGCAGTGGCGCCGGCACGGGCAGGCGCGTGGCCATCCCCACCGCCGTGGATAGCGCGGACTTGGGGAGGATCTGCATCAGCTTCATGAAGGTCTGTTCGTCCATGAGACCGGTTCTGCTCTGGGATGAGGGGTGGATGGGACGGGCTGCGCGTCAGCGGCCGCCGTCCGCGGGAAGTTCCTTGAGCGCGCTCTTGGGAGCCAGGGCAATCACCTTGCCCTCTTCGATGATCAACACCTGATCCTGGAGCGAGCCATACTGCTGGCGACACGCCGCGCGGTCCTGCAATTCCCAGCGATCCCGGAGACCGCGGCCGAGCACCTCCAGGGGCTCCCCCTTCTGGAAGCAGCCAGAGAAGCCGCTCGCCAGCTCGGCGGCAGGGGTGCCGACCTGGGGCACGGCGGGGGTGCCAGCGTCGACAGGCTCCGGGGGCTTCTCGGGGGCGGGAGCGGGAGTCGGGGCGGACTTGAAACCGGCAGGCATCTCGCTCGGCGCACGTGCCTTCGCCAGGGCCTCTTCCTGGGCCTTGGCACGCGCCTGGGACTCCTGCCGACCGGCCTGGATCCGGGCGCGCAGTTCCTTCGCCGCCGCCGCGTCCAGGCTGTTGGGGGGCACCCGGGCCAGCATCGAGTCGATCTGATCGATCTCCGGATCGACGAAGGCGCCGTCGCCCTTCTCCGCGTACAGCTTGCCGAAACGCGTGCGCGCCTGGGAGAACTCCTCGGAGGGCTGCGCGGGCTTGCGGCAGGCGATGGGTGCCGCCGCCAGGAGGAGGGCCATCAGGAGGCCGGTGAACATCCGACCGGAAAGGAAGCTGTAGGTCCGCACAGGCCGGTTTCTACGCCATCTTCCGGGCCGCCGCGCCCCTTTTTCGCGGGGGAGGGCTCACACCCCGAGGAACAAGCGCTTGCCGAAGTTCAGCGCCAGCTCGGCGTCGAAGATCTTCTGCGCGGCCGTCTCGATGTCGTACTCCACCCGGAGGTACTCCACCGTGCGCGCCCCGGTGTCGCAGATCACGAAGCAGGCCCGGTTGTCGTAGTCCCGCGGCTGCCCCACGCTGCCCACCGAGATGATGTACTTGTAGCCCCGGCGGATGCCGAACTTCTGGGCCACCACGTCGTGCACCTCGCCGTTGCCGATGGCGAACGCCTTGCACAGGTGGCTGTGCCCGATGAACGTCACCTCCGGCAGGTGCTCCACGTACGGGGCCAGATCCTTGGCCTGCTCGAGCGCGAAGATGTACTCGTACGCCTTGGGCTCCACCGGCGAGCCATGGCAGAAGCCCACGTCCCCGATCCGGTACGTGTAGGGCAGGCTCTTCAGCCAGTCCATGTTCTCGTCCGAGAGCACTCCGGCGGACCAGTCGAGCGCGTGGCGGGCGGCGTCGTAGTAGAACGAGTAGTCCATCCGCCCGGCCACCGCCGCGTCGTGGTTGCCCAGCAGCGTCACCTCGGTCACCGAGCGCACCAGGTCACAGCAGGCGTTGGGCGAGGCCCCGTAGCCCACCACGTCCCCCAGCGACACGATGCGATCCACCTTCTGCTCTTCCGCGACCCGGAGCACTTCCGTCAGTGCCTCGATGTTGGAGTGGATGTCGGAGATGATCGCGATGCGCATGAGGAGTTCTCACCGGGCCCTCCGCCCGGCCGCTAGGTACCGAGTGCCACCATTCGCTGCTCTTCGGAGATGATGCGCCGCAGGAGCGCCAGCGCACCAGAATCCAACCCCTCGAACCTCAAGCCCATGCCCGGAGCGCCCGTCTCCACCCGCCGCTCCCGCTGCCATACCACCGTGGCCTCGGCCATGAGCTCCTTCATCCCATCACAGCTCAGCCGCAGCCGCGTCCGGCGTCCCTTGGCCAGCGGCGTGTTCGTCTGCAGGAACAGCCCGCCCTCGCTCAGGTTGCCGATGCGCGCGTAGAGCGTGATGTTGTCCGACTCGCACCAGGCCCGCAGGCGTGAGGGGACTCGTCCGTGCTTTCGGTTCTCCGTCCGCAACCCGTGCCCTCCGGCGCGCGGTCCGTGGCGCGCTTGCATTCTCCCACCACCCACCACACCATCCCAGGAATCAGGATTCGCGGGACCCGAGATTAGGGACACTGGAAATATCCGTCAAGAGGGGGTCTCCCCCCCCTCCACGGGCTCCGACTCAGCCCTCCAGCGAGCCGAGGTCCTCGAAGTGCGTGAGTCGCTTGAACTCAGAGAACCGGGCGTGGATGTCCTTGACGGTCACCTCGCGCAGGCGCTCGAGGCTGAACTTCTCCACGGTGAAGGAGGCCATCACGCTGCCCATCACCATCGCGCGGCGCAGCACCTGGGAGTCGATCTGGCCATTCTGGGCCAGGGTGCCCATGAAGCCGCCGGCGAAGGTGTCCCCGGCGCCGGTCGGGTCGAACACGTCCGCCAGCGGGAAGGCCGGGCAGGCGAAGATGTGCTCCTGATCGAAGAGCAGCGCGCCGTACTCGCCGCGCTTGATGACCACGCGCTGGGGGCCCATGGCCAGGATGGCGCGGGCGGCCTTGACGATGTTGTGCTCGCCGGAGAGCTGGCGGGCCTCGGCGTCGTTGACGAAGAGCAGGTCGACGCGCTTGAGCGTCTTGAGGAGCGCCTGCCGGCTGCCGTTGATCCAGAAGTTCATCGTGTCGGCGGCGACCAGCTTGGGGCTCTTGCACCTGATCCAGCACCTGGCACTGGAGCTCCGGGTGGATGTTGCCGAGGAAGACGAACTGGGCGTCGCGGTAGCTCTCGGGGAGCTTGGGCGAGAAGGACTGGAAGACGTTGAGCTGGGTGTCGAGCGTCTGCGGCCTCGTTGAGCTGCCAGCCGTAGCGGCCCTTCCAGCGGAAGGTGCGGCCCTTCTCCCGGGTGACGCCCTCGAGGTCCACGCCGCGGCCGCGCAGGAAGTCCAGGTGGGCCTGGGGGAAGTCCTCGCCCACCACCGCCACCACCTTGGCCGGGGTGAAGAAGGACGCGGAGGTGGAGAAGAAGGTGGCCGAGCCACCAAGGACGTCCTCCTTCAGACCGAAGGGGGTTTCCACCGAGTCCAGCGCGACCGAGCCAACGACGAGAAGAGACATGAGCGTTCCAGGGAGAGAGGCCGGTGAGGCAGGCACGGGACTCCCAGGGGACCGCCCGTGCCGTGGCGAGGTACGACTTTTCAGTCGGTCAGGTCAAGCCATCACGGTGTGGGCACAGCCGTCATGATGGCCTTGAGGTCATCATCGGTGAAGTAGATGCCGCCACCGAAGAAGAAGTCGCGGCCGGCGAGCATCTTCCGGGTGGTGAGGTCGCGCCGCTGGTCGTTCAGCAGGTCGTCCATGCCGGCGGTGACGAACAGCTGGTCGAACGCCTGGGCCCGGAGCGAGGCGCGGATGCCGGGGGTAGCGCAGCTCGTCCACCGAGAAGTTGAAGGCGTCCATCTTCAACATCAGGTGATCCTTGAAGAAGTGGAAGTCGGCGCCGAGGCCGCCCGTGGACTCGATGATGCCGAAGCGCAGGGTGGTGAAGTAGTAGCGCTTGGCGAACTGGGCGCTGAACTTGAAGCCTTCCTTGGTGATCTTCTGCTGCTGGGTGACGGGCTCGCCCGAGGAGGGCGGGTTGGTCTGGACGAGCTGCGTCTCGGTGATGCCGCGCGGATCATCCACCAGCTCCAACAGATAGTACTTGTCCGGCTTGGGAGCCAGCCGCAGCGACAGGCTGTTCTTCGAGCTGCCCTGCCCGACCAGGTAGGTGGCCTGCAGACCCACCTCGGTCTCCATGCCGGTGAGCTTGGAGGCGAAGTCGGACATGTCCTCCACGGACTCGGAGATCTTCTGGCCCAGACGCTCGATCGGCCACCAGCGCGCCCACGGCGCCCTCGCCGTTGTTCACCTTGGTGGTGATCTGCTCCAGGTTGGAGAGCGTCTTGTCCAGCCGGGCCATCGTCTGCTTGAGGCTGGTCACGGTGTCCTTCAGGTCACCCCCCTGCCCACTGCCGACGGCCTTCTGCACCGAGGAGAGCACGTCGCGCGTGTCGTGGGTGATGGCCTCGATGTTGTGGACGATGTTGCCGATGCTGTCCTCGTTGGAGGCGGTGATGCCCCGCACGTCGCCGCTCACGTCCTCGATGTTGCGGAGGATGGCGTCCAGGCGCTGGGCGGTGATGCGCACCGTCATGTCCATCGAGTCCGACAGCCGCACGAGGTTGTCGACGATCCGCTCCAGCGAGCCGGCGCCCTTGTCCCCGCCGAGCACGTCGCGCAGCGCCGCCGTCACCTGCTGGATGTCCGAGGTGATCTGGCTGAGCGACTCGAAGACGGCCTCCATGCCCTGCACGTCCACCACCCGGCGGATCTCCCCGCCGTCCTCCATGTTGGGCGCCTGCTCGGAGCCCGGGTTGAGATCCAACAGGTAGTCACCCAGCAGGGACTCCGAGCGCTTCACGAGGCCGGCGTCCTGGCGCAGATCCACGTCGCGGCGGATGCGCAGCGACACCTGGGCGCGCGTGCCCTCCAGCTTGACGCCCTCCACCTCGCCCACCGGGATGCCGGCGATCTGCACCCGGCTCTTGGCCCCCAGGCCCGAGGCGTCCCGGAAGTAGGCGTACACCTGGATGGACTCGTCCTTGCTCAGCCCGCCCTTGCGGGTGAACAGGATGAAACCAAAGAGGAACCCTCCGGCGATGATCACCAGCAGACCTACTCGGAAGGGTGTGACGAGCTTCTTCACCGGGAGTGCTCCTAATCGTTCTTTCCGAACCAGGTCTGCATGAAGACCTCCACGGCCGGGTGCTTCGAGGCGCGCACCAGCTCCGGGGATCCCTGCTCCAGGATGACGCCCTTGCTGAGGAAGGCGATCTGGTCCGCGACGTTGAAGGCCGATGCGATGTCGTGGCTGATGACCACGCTGGTGATCCCCAATTCCTTCTGGGCCGCGAGGATCATCTCGTCCACGTAGTCCGTGGTGATGGGATCCAGGCCCGTGGTGGGCTCGTCGTAGAGGACGATCTTCGGGTTCATCACGATGGCACGCGCCAGACCCACGCGCTTGCGCATGCCGCCGGACAGGTCCGCGGGGAACTTCCTCTCCGCGCTGCGCGGCAGGCCCATGAGATCCAGCTTCGAGCGAACCAGCTTCTGGATCTCCTCCTCCGACAGCTTGCTGTGCTCGCGCAGCGGGAAGGCCACGTTCTCGTAGACGGTCCATCGAGTCGAAGAGCGCGGCGGCCTGGAACACCATGCCGAACTTGTGCCGCATCCGCTCCAGGTCCTCGGGGCCCATGGGGACGACGTCCTCCCCATCGATGATGACCTGACCCTTGTCCGGCTTGAGCAGGCCGATCATGTGCTTCATCAGCACCGTCTTGCCCGAGCCCGAGCCCCCGAGGATGACGCACGTGTTCCCCGCGGGCACCGAGAGGTCGATGCCCTTGAGGACGGTGTAGTCACCGAAGGATTTGTGCAGGTCGACGATCTCGATCATCGGCCTGGAGCTCATGTCCGACATCAGTGCAGGAGGACGCCGACGAGGAAGTCGAGGATGAAGATGGAGAGGGCGCTGGACACCATGGCCTCGGTGGTGGCCTTGCCCACGCCCTTGGAGCCACCCGAGGCGTTGAAGCCCTTGAAGCAGCAGATGAGGGCCACGGCCAGCCCGAAGACGGCGCCCTTGATGAGTCCCTCGAAGACGTCCGCGGGGTCCAACCACTGGCGCGTGCGCGCGAGGAAGGTACCGGCCGACAGCCCCTTGACCGACACCGAGACGAAGTAGGAGCCGAGGATGCCGGAGGTGTCGAAGAGCAGCGTGAGGATCGGCACCATGATGAGGCCAGCCAGCACCCGGGGGACCAGGAGGTACTGGATGGGGTTGACGGCCATGGTCTCCAGGGCGTCCACCTGCTCGGAGACGCGCATGGTGCCCAGCTCCGTGCACATGGCCGAGCCGGCGCGCATGGTGACCATCAGCGCGGAGAAGACCGGGGCCAGCTCGCGCGTGAGGGTGAGGGCCACGGTGGGGCCCACCAGGCTCTCCGCGTCGAACATCTCGAAGGCTCGCGAGGACTGGTGGGCGAACACCATGCCGGTGAAGAGGCCGGTGAGCAGGACGATGAAGACGCTGCCCACCCCCACGAAGTCGAGCTGAAAGAAAAGGTTCTGCCAGCGATACGGCCGGCGCGCGCCCCAGCGCCCCACATCGATGGCGAGCGTGACGAGGCCGCCCAGCTCCGACACCATGCCGATGACGCCCCGGCCCATGCCCTCGATGGACTGGACGACCGGGTGCGGAGCCTTGGGCTGTTCCGCCTGCTGTGTGTTGTCGGAGGCCACGGGGGGTTCTTACTCTAAGTGCCCCCATTCCCGGCACAAGCAATCGCTCGGGCCAGAGCCCCCCTCCGCCTCCCGGCACCCCAGGCATCCAGGCTCGCGCACCCGGGCTCGACAAGGGGGTTTCTCCCGAGCGGCGTTGCCGTTATGTTCCGCCGCCCTTTTCATCCCCACAGAGAAGCGAGAAGCATTACCACATGGCCCCCAATCACAAGGTCGGCGGCGAGGTCGACGCGTTCTGCACCCGGTGCCGGCTCACGCTTGCCCACACCATCCTGGCGATGGTGGGAACGAAGATCGCTCGAGTCCGCTGCAACACCTGCAACGGAGACCACGCCTACAGGTCCGCGCCGGGCACCACGGACAAGCCGAGTCCGGCCGCCCGCGCCAGCAGCAGCAGCAGTGGCGGCACCTCCACACGCGCCCCTCGGGCCCGCGCCTCCGCCGAGGAGAAGGTGATCATCTCCTTCGAGGAGCAGCTCGCGGGCAAGGACATCGCCAACGCGCCCCGCTACAGCCCCAAGGACACCTACAAGGTGGATCAGGTCATCCAGCACCCCACCTTCGGGCTGGGGCTGGTGACGGCGGTGCGCGGCAACAAGGTGGACATCACCTTCAAGTCGGAGACGAAGACGCTCGTCCACGCCACCGGCGGCGCACCGGCCGAGAAGCCGGCTTTCAGCCCGCCGGGCGCGAAAGCTACGGGCCCAGCGGACAAGCCGCAGCCTCAGGCAACGGAAGAAGCCGCTTCCTCGCCGAGCAGCCCCGCCGAGGGTTGACAGAGGCGCCGCAGAGGCTGGACGGTAGGCCCCCTGCCCGTATGCGAGTGCCGCTCCTGCCTCTGCTGTTGTTGCTCGCCCTGCCACTGCTGGCGGAGGCGGTCCCCTTCCCGGTGACGGCGGCCCCCGCGCAGGTGGTGCTCGGCCAGGACAAGGCGGTGGTGGTGCAGGTGAAGGTGCCTCGCGGGACGCCTCCGCTCCGGGCCATGGCATCCACGGGCAGTCTGCAGCCGCTGCCCGCCACCGCCCGGGGCGTCTACTCCTACCGCTGGGTTCCCCCGGACATCCGCTATCCCCTCCTGGCGGTGCTGGCCTTCTGGGTGGACTCGCCCACCGGTCCGCCCAAGGTCACCACCGTCCACATCCCCCTGCTGGGCCGCACGACGCTGGACGTGGCCACGGACGTGGGCGCAGGTGCCGAGGTGGTGGTGCAGGTGGCCGACATGCGCTTCGGCCCCGTCCTCACCAACCGCAAGGGCCGCGCCCAGGTGCAGGTGGAGGTGCCCCCTGGCGTGCGCGAGGCCCGCGTGCTGGCCACCGCCAACGGCCAGCAGACCAACCGCACCGCCCGGCTCGACGTGCCTCCCGAGCGGCCCCTGCTCGCCCTCCTCAGCCCCGACGTGATCCCGCCGGACAAGGGGGGATGGTTGCTCGTGCTGGGCGAGGCCCCTACCCCGCTCGCGGAGTTGGAGCTGCAGGTGCAGGGCGGCGACGTGGAGGAGCAGCCCGAGGCGCCGGGCGTGTTCCGCGTGAAGCCCGAGCCCTCGGCGAGCGCCGTGGTGGTGAACGCCCATCGGAAGGATGGGACCGGCGCGGCGCGGATCATGGCTCCGGTGTCGGCGCCGATCGTCGCGCACGTCCCCCCGCCGAAGCAGCCTCCCGCGCCGGCCGTGGTGCCCGGGGTGGCCTGGTGGGCGCCGTGGCTGCGCAAGGAGAACCTGTCGTTCCACCTGCTGGCCGGAGGTTTCTTCGCCGGCGGCGACAACCTCGGGCCCCTGGTCTCGGGGGGCCTGGGGTATCGCCTGCCGCCGCTCGGTGGCCGGTTCACGCTGGAGGCGGAGGTGGGACTGCGCCGCTCCACGAGCCAGCCCCGCGTGGCGGAGCTCGGGCCGCTGAACGCGCGGATAGTGGCCATGCCGCTGCAGCTCTCCGCCCGGGTCCTCGCCTTCGAGCGCGGTCCGCTCTCGCTCTACGGTCGCGCGGGCGCCGGGATGATGTACTTCGAGCAGGTGATGACGAGCGAGTTCTTCCCCGGTGCGAACACGGAGTCGGGGAGGACGTTCACGGGCTTCCTCGGAGCCCAGGCGGCCTGGAACCTGGGTGTGGTGAGCGCCCTGGCCGAGCTGCGCGGCAGCTTCGCCGACGTCCGGACGATGCAGATCAAGGCACAGCCCGGTGGGCTGTCGCTCTCACTGGGAGTGAGGTACGCGTTATGAGAACGGTCCTACTGCCCATGCTCGTGGCGCTGCTGTGCGCGTGCGAGCCCGAGAAGCCCTCGACGCCAACGGAGTTCCACATCCTCTCCGTCGCGCCCACGCAGCAGAGCGCCGCCGAGTCCAAGGCCGTCGTCGTGGAGCTCGACCTGGAGCCGCGCTTCCTCGTGGACTACGGCACGCAGACGGCACAGCTGCTCGACCAGCCGACGCTGCAGGTGGGCTCGCAGCTGGTGCCGCTGGAGCGGTACCTGGGCAATGGCCGTTTCGAGGGCACCGTGAACCCGGGTCTGGAGGTGGGCACCTACGACCTCCGGGTGTCGCTGCCGGATGGACGCGAGGCCACCCTCTCCCAGGCCTACCAGGTCCGGCCCTACCTCGGCTTCTGGATCGAGCCCATCGGCGTTCAGATCCAGGATCAGCCCTTCACCGTCACCATCCATGCCACGGGCACGAACGCCGATCGGTTCGAGGGAACGGTGACGATGAGCATCCTCCGCTTCCAGGGCAACGCGACCACCACCCGCTTCCAGAGCGGCCCCTTCTCCGGAGGCGTGCGCCAGGAGCAGCTCACCATCGACACGCCCGGCAACAACTTCCTCATCCTCTTGGTGGACGAGGAGGGAAGAGAGACCTATTCCAATGCGTTCCGGGTGGACGCGAAGAACTGATTTTCATTCCCGAGGAACATGAGCACCCAACCCGCCGCCCCCTTCTCCCTGCAATTCTCGCTCGGCCGCATCCCGGTCGTGGTCGAGCCAAGCTTCTGGCTGGTGACGGCCCTCTTCGGGATGGTCGGGGCCCGGGGCATGCCGCAGGTCCTCTCCTGGGTGGCCGTCTGCTTCGTGTCCATCCTCATCCACGAGCTGGGACACGCGCTGATGTCCATGAGCCTGGGCAGCGGCTGGGCGAGCATCCGCCTCTATTCCATCGGTGGCCTCTGCTACCACCAGGGGTTGAGCCGCTGGCGGAGCGTGGCCGTCGCCGCCGCCGGGCCGCTCGCGGGCTTCCTCTTCGGGGCCATCATCCTGGGCGTCGACCATCTGGTGCCCGCGCGCAGCTACACGACCCACGTCATCTTCCGGGATCTGATGTGGGTGAACTTCGGGTGGGGCATCATCAACCTGCTGCCGGTACCTCCGCTCGATGGAGGCCACGTGGCGGGCGGCATCCTCGGGCCCACCCGGCAGCGGATCGCCCTCTGGCTGGGAGTCATCACCGCCGCCGGCGTGACGCTCCTGGCCCTGAGCGCCCGCATGTTCTACGCCGCCTTCATGTTCGGCTTCATGGGCTACGGCTGCTGGCAGGCCCTCTCGGTGACGAAGGATCTCAAGCCCCTGAAGCCCGTGAAGGTCGAGGAGCTCGAGCCGGACGCGCTCGCTCGCGCCTGGCAGGCCCTGCGCTCCGGCAATGAGACCGAGGCGGCCCGGCTGGGGCACCTGGCCCTGTCGGCGGCGAAGCCGGGTCCGGAGAGCAACGCGGTGAGGGATCTGCTCGCCTGGGTGTCGCTCGCCGAGGGCAATGCCCGCGCCGCCGTGTCACACCTGGAGAAGGTGGAGCCGCCCCAGGCCGCGCGGCCCTACAGCCTGGCCATGGCCTTCAACACCCTGGGCATGCCGGATCGCGCCCTGCCCCACGCGCTCGCCGCGGTGGAGAAGGAGCCCACGGATCAGGCCGCCGCACTGGCGGTGCACCTGCTGACGAAGGCCCAGCGGCTGGACGAGGCGGAGCGCATCGCCCGGGAGTTCGCCTGGAAGACGCCGGCCCCGCGCAACGCGCGGCTGGCGGACGTGGCGGCGGC
The DNA here is from genome assembly GCA_963771175.1 of uncultured delta proteobacterium. Classification (GTDB taxonomy): domain Bacteria; phylum Myxococcota; class Myxococcia; order Myxococcales; family Myxococcaceae; genus Archangium. Next base: position 127,576 of record CAVYSY010000046.1, on the reverse strand, counting down.
CCGGGGTGACTTCGGCGCGGCGGCGGAGCTCCAAGCCACCGCCTTCGAGGCCTCGGGGCGCGCGGAGGATGCGTATCAGGCCGCCTGCCATTACGCGCGCGCCGGCCAGGTGGAGCGGGCCACGGACCTGCTGAAGCGCGCGCTGCAGGCGGGTTACGACGACTTCGAGACGCTCGACCAGGAGCCCGCGCTGGCCGAGGTCCGTTCCACCCCGGAGATCGCCGAGCAGCTCGCCCAGCGCGGCCGGGGTGTGGCCTAGAGCGAGGGCGCCTTGCGCAGCAGTTCCACGGCTCGCGCCATATCCGCCGGGAGGGGGGACTCCAGCGCTCGCGCCTCCACTCCCGGCAGCGCCGGCCACTCCAGCCGCGCCGCGTGCAGGGGCGTCCGCGCCAGCACCTCCTCCTCCCCTTCCCCGCCCAGCTCCTTCGCCTTCAGGGGCTCGTCCCGCCCGTACTGGTGATCCACCAGCAACGGGTGCCCCTCCGACAGCAGGTGCACGCGGATCTGATGCGTCCGGCCCGTGAGGGGCTCGGCCTCCACCAGCGAGGCCGCCGCGAACACCTCCACCGGCCGCACCCGCGTGCGCGAGGGCTTCCCCTCCTCGCCCGGCCGCGCCACCCGCATGCGCCCCTTGCGCGCCGGCACCAGCGCCGCGTCCACCACCCGCGGCGCCTCCACCCGGCCCTCCACCAGCGCCAGGTAGCGCTTGCGCACCTTCCCGGACTCGAAGGCCATCGACAGCGTCCGGTGCTTCTCCGGCATCCAGGGCGAACACCATCACCCCCGAGGTGTCCCGATCCAGCCGGTGCACCACGTACACCTTCCGCCCGAGCTTCGCCTCCAACACCTCGCGCAGTGACGGCCCGCTTCCCTCGCCGCGACCGGGGATGACGAGCATCCCCGCCGGCTTGTCCACCGCGAGCAGCCCCGCGCCCTCGAAGAGAACGCGGATGTCGCTCACTGGTAGTCCGTGGCTGGCACCACCGTCACCGGCCCCAGCCCCTTGAGCTGCTTCTTCACTTCCTCGGCCCGCCCCAGCACCACGATGAGCGGCGACTTCGCGAACAGGTACTTCGCCGCCACCGCCACCGTCTGCTTCGAGGTCACCGCCAGCAGCCGCTCGCGGAACTTCTCCACCCAGTCGTCCCCGAGCCCGTTCAGCCGGATGTCGCTGATGACCGATGCCACGGACTCGTTCGTCTCCGTGCGCAGCGGGTACAGCCCCGCCAGGTAGCGCTGGGCCTTCTTCAGCTCCGCCGTGGGAATCCCCGCCTCACGCACCTTCGCCACCTCGGCGAGCGACACGTCGATGATCTCCCGCGTGTTCTCCGTCTTGGTGAAGGTGGAGATGCCGAACACGCCCCCGGCGTTCATCGTATCGAAGTAGCTGTGGATGCCGTACGTCAGGCCGCGCTCCACGCGCACCTCGTTCACCAGCCGAGAGGTGAAGCCTCCGCCCAGCGCGATGTTCATCGCCGTGGACGGGAAGTAGTCCGGGTGGCCGAGCCGGAAGCCCGGCCCGCCGATGCGCACCTGCGACTGCGTCTGCTCCGGCTTGTCCACCAGCAGCACCCGGCCCGTGGCCACCTTGTCTCCCGGCGGCAGTTCCGCCAGCGACTCCGGCCCGCCCTCCCAGCCGGCGAAAGCCTTCTCCGCCTCCTCGGCCACCCGCTTCGGGCTCACCGCGCCCACCACCGTCAGCAGCGCCACCCGAGGTCCCATCCGCTCCCGGTGGAAGCGCACCACGTCCTCCCGCTGGAAGGAGAGCACGTGCGGCGTGCTGCCCCCCACGTCGTGGCCGTACGGGTGGTCCCCCCACAGCGCCCGCGTGAAGGCCCGATCGGCGATCACCGACGGATCATCCAGATCGTTGGCGAAGCCCGCCAGCGCCCGCATCTTCGCCATGTCGAACTCGCGCTCCGGGAAGGCGGGCTCGCGGACGATCTGCCCCAGCATGGACAGCATCGCCGGGAAGTGCTCGGCCGGCGTGACGACGAAGAGCGACAGCAGGTCCTCGTTGGCTCCCACCGAGAAGCTCGCTCCGACGAACTCGATCGTCTCGTCGATCTCGTCCGCGCTCATCTTCGCCGTGCCCCGGCGCAGCAGGCGCGCGGTGAAGTCCGCCAGGCCGTGCTTGTCCTTCGGATCCGTGGAGCTGCCGGCCCGGATGACGAGCCGCGCGGCCACCAGCGGCAGGGGCCCGCGCTCGGCGGCCAGCACCTTCAACCCGCTGGAGGTGGTGCTCTCGTGGATGGCGGGCAGCGTCAGGGCCACCGTCGTGGTGGGGGCTGCCTTCTTCTTGCTCGTGGCTCGGGTGGCCATCTACTCGACATCCTTTCCATCTGCTCCGTCAGTCGTATCCGCTGCGGGAATGAGCGTCACCACGGAGCGGCGCTCGGGCATGAAGTACTTCGCGGCCACTTCCTTCACCTTCTCGTTGGTGGTGGTCGCGTACACCGAGGGCAGCGACAACCCGTCCTGCCACGAGCCCAGCAGCATCTCGTAGTGGCCCATGGCATGGGCCCGCCCGCTGTTCGTCGCCAGCTCCCGCAGGTGATCCGCCCGCAGGTTGTTCTTCGCCTTCTGCAGCTCGCGCTCCGTCAGGCCCTCGCTGGCCACGCGCGCCAGCTCGGCGTAGAGGGCCTCCTCCACCTTGCGCGGCTCCGAATCCGGCTTGAGCTCCAGGTAGACGATGATGGCCCCCGGATCGACCCGCCAGCCCCAGTCCACCATCACCGAGATGGCGAGCTGCGTGTCATAGACGAGCTTCTTCACCAGCCGGCTGCCCTCGCCCTTCGTCAGCGCGTACTGGATGATGTCCAGCACGAACGTGTCCTCGTCGCGCGCCGCCGGGCCGCGGAAGGCGATCATCAGCGAGGGGGACTGGGCGGGGTGACGCACCTCGGCGCGGCGCTCGCCCTTCTGCTCGGGCTCGGCGTCGAGCACGGGCTCGGGCTTGGGGCCCTTGGGGATGTTCCCGTAGTAGCGGCGCACCAGCGCCAGCGTCTTCTTCGGATCGATCGCCCCGCAGATGTAGAGCACCGCGTTGCTGGGCGCGTAGTACGTGCGGAAGTACTGCTCGCAGTCCTTGCGGGTGATGTTCTCGATGTCCTTCATCCACCCGATGACCGGCCAGCGGTACGCGTGCGCCTTCCAGACGAGCGTGCCCAGCTCCTCGTCCATCGTCCCGGTGATGTCGTTGTCCACCCGGACGCGGCGCTCCTCCATCACCACCTGGCGCTCGCTCGTCAGCGAGTCGTCGTTGATGCGCAGCGAGCGCATCCGGTCCGACTCCAGATCCAACACCGTCTCCAGCGCCTCGGCGGCGAAGTCCTCGTAGTACACCGTCATGTCCGTGGACGTGTACGCGTTGGAGCGGCCGCCGTTGGACTCGAGCACCCGGTCGAACTTCTTGGGGCCGTACTTCTTCGCCCCGTTGAACATCATGTGCTCGAAGAGGTGGCTGATGCCGGTGATGCCAGGACGCTCGTTGCGGCTGCCCACCTGGAAGAAGGTGTAAAGGCTCACCACCGGCGTCTGGTGGTTGGCGAGCAGGCGCACCTTGAGGCCGTTGGGAAGCGTGGCCTCCTGAACGTCGAACAGGGACTGCAGGACAGGATCCGCCTTGCGCACGGCGGGTTTCGGAGGAGCCTTCGGCATAGAGCCCCACCGTATACACGGCTCCCCTCGGGGGGAAGCACGTGTTTCGGGCGTTGAATGTTCAGCCGCGCAACGGCCGGAAGAAGGCCCGGATGTCCTCGATGAGGCGCTCCGGCTGCTCCATGGGAGCGAAGTGTCCGCCCTCGGGGAAGACCGTCCAGCGCTGGAGGTTGTAGTACCGCTCGGCCCAGCGCCGCGGCATCTGGAAGATGTCCTTCGGGAAGATGGCCACGGCGGTGGGAGCCTCGACCACCCGCTCGCGCGTGTGCGAGGGCTCCCAGGGATTGTGAGCCGTCTCGTAGTAGAAGCGCGCGGCGGAGTCGAAGCTCTGGGTGGCCCAGTAGAGGGTCATCGTGGTGAGCAGGTCGTCCTTGGAGAAGACCTTCTCGACGTCCCCACCGCAGTCGCTCCAGGCCCTGCGCTTCTCGAGAATCCACGCGCACATGCCCGCCGGCGAATCGTGCATGGCATACGAGAGCGTCTGCGGGCGGGTGCTCTGGATGCTCGAGTAGCCGCCGCCGTCCGAGAAGTACATCAGCGTGCGCTGCAGGGCCTCCTGCTCATCGGGGCCGTACTCGGAGGGAGGCGGGAGGCCCTTGGTGATGACCTCCAGGGGCACCGGGAGCGTGATGTGGGCGCCGATCAACCGGTCGGCGTACTTGTGGCCGAGCTGGGCGCTGATGATCGCCCCGTAGTCACCACCGTGCGCGCCAAAGCGAGAGTAACCGAGCACGTCCTGCATGAGCCTGACCCAGAGGTCCGCCGTCGACCAGCAGCTCACCCGCGCCTTGCGCAGGGGCGTGGAAAAGCCATAGCCGGGCAGCGATGGCACCACCACATCGAACGCATCCGCTGGATCTCCCCCGAACTCGGCCGGATGGGTCAGGGGACGGATGAGCTTCTGCATGTCCCAGAACGTCCAGGGCCAGCCATGGGTCAGCAGGAGCGGAATGGGACGCGGCCCCCGACCCTGCTCGTGGATGAAGTGCAGGGGGATGCCGTCGATGCTGGTGCGGTAGTGATTGAAGGCGTTGATGGCCCGCTCCTGGGCGCGCCAGTCGAAGTCCTTCACCCAATAGCGCACGAGCTCCGAGAGGTAACCCTGCTCGGTGCCATAGGCCCAGTTCTCGTTGCCCCAGTCCTCCGCCCAGCGCGTCCTCGACAGGCGCTGGCGGAGATCCGCGAGGATCTCCTCGTGGATGGAGACCTGAAATGGCTCCTTGCTCAGCTCGGACGGTAACGTTCCCGATCCATGCCGCCGCTCCCTCCCCACATCCCCCATCGAGCGGCGCTCTGGGCCCCCTGTCTCCCTGGCGAGATTCTTCCACTCCTCGAAGTTGACGATGAACGGATTCAGGAAAGACATAGCGGGCTCCTGGTGAGGTTGAGTGGCGTCCCGGAAGAAACCCTATGCGATTACTCTTTCTCAAGAAGTGATTCAGTTCACAGCCAGCATGAGAAGCAATGCACAACCATGTCAGATAATTTCTGAACAACGAGCACGCCCCGTCCCCCCTGGGTCCGGCTCTCTTCGGTCCGCGAAGATGCGTGTGTGGACTACCGTGCGGCCCGCTCCACCTGGTTCCCACTCCCGGAGTTCCCATCTTGCTCGAAGGCTTCTCGCGCCCGTCGTTCCGATCCCTGCTCACCCCCCCGCTGCTCCTGACCGTCCTGTCGATGGGGCTGCCAGCGCGCGCTGACGAAGGACCCACCCCGCTGGAGGACAACCGCCGCATCACCCAGGGCTACATCCAGATCGCCTACGAGCTGGGCGGCCTGCTCGATCCCAACCTCCAGCCCGGAGGCAGCAGCAACGTCCGCCCCAACTGGTTCGTCTTCGCACCGCACGCCTCCCAGACGGGTGGGCAGGGCATGCTCGGCGCGGCCATCGCACGGCGCGTGATCGACGCGGCCCGGGGTGATCCCTCGTTCTCGCTGTTCTACGCGCTCGACAGGCTCGACGTCTCCGGCGACGCGCGGCTCACCCTCGAGGACCTCTCCTGGGAGCTCGTGCTGAACGGTCTGCCCCTCGACGCGGCCGCGTCCCTCGCCTCGCTCACCCGGGCCATGAACATGGAGGCACTGGCCGATCCGCGCACCTTCACCGCCACCGTCTCGCGCTTCGCCTCGCTCTACTGGAGCGCACCGGCCCTGCTCCCGCTCGACAAGGCCGAGTCCGTCGTCATCACGATGGAGCGCACCTTCCATGAGGGCAACGTGGCCATCTTCACGGACATCGGCGGCTCGGCGATCCTCTTCCTCGACTGGCGCCGGGGAGCCGTCGGCGAGGTGACGCCCGAGCGCGTGCTCACGGAGTTCTCGCTCCTGGATGCCGTGCCCGCGGAGTCCCGACAGGCCTACGACTACGCGCTCGCCCACGTCCATGACTCGCCCCGGCCCTACAAGTTCGCCAACATCTTCCCGGGCATGCACTGGAAGAGCCTGCTGGTGGCGGCCTTCGCCCTCTACGAAGAAGCCCGCCGCGCCCCCACTCCCGCCGAGCGCGATGCACTCATCGCCCTGGGCAACAACTACGTGGCCTGGCGCGAGCAGCACGACATGGCGCAGCCCGTCTTCACCCCAGCCGTGCCCCACCCCGACGAGGTCTCCCGCTCCAAGCTGCTGAAGGTCCTCACGCCCATGCTCAAGACGGACTTCGGCACCCTGGAGTGGAACTACGCCGACTACGCGTACAGCCAGCCGGATCGGGACTGGAAACCTGCTGACCTCGCCGCCCACCGAGTACAACTGGGCCGTCTTCTGGGATCGCTGGACGGGCATCCTCTACGCCTTCGATCAGGCCTATGGTGCTCCCTCGGCCCTGTGGACCATGCCGGAGCCGCTGGTGGATCCCACCGCCGAGCCAGCCAGCGGCACCTGAGTCCCCGGGCTCGCCCGGTGCCCATCAGGCGGGCACCGGACCCTGGCGGCGCGGGTGTCGGGTTCTGAACCAGACAGTCGGTACACGGCGAGTCCCAGGTGACTCGGACCGGTGGCAAACTGGAGGCGCCCTCCACGTCTGCTACCATTTGCAACATGTCGGCACCCCTCCACCCCCGCCTCCGGCTGCTGCTCTCGGGTCTCGTGTGGGCCGTGTTCCTACACGGTGCCTGCGAGGCCTTCCGGATGGGCTCCACGGTGTTCGCCCTCTACGCCCTGGTGGTGGTCGTCACCGTGGTGCGCTGGGGACGCGAGTCCAACCCGGGGGCCGGAGTGGCGACGCTCGCGGGCGCGTTCACCAAGACCGCGCGCAAGGACGAGCCGTTCCAGCACGAGCCGATTCGGGGGCAGCTCATGGCGCTTCCCTTCCATCGCACCCTCGGGGCGCGGGTGAAGATCTGGGTCGGGAGTGGGGGTCTCCTGCTGTGCGGGCTGTTGTGGCTGGCCGTCGCCACCCTCCTCTTCCTGCCGGATCCCGCCCCCGAGGCCCTGCACGTCAACACCAACCTGGATCTCATCGCCATCGCCTTGCTGCTGACGGTGCTCTTCGGAGTCGTCCTCCGCTCGGGCCTGCGCGGGCCGGCCGATCCGCTCGCGCCGGATGAGAGCACGACGGGCCCGGGTGACGTCCTCCCGTTCGACGCGGAGGAGCACGACGGCCCGGATCCGAGGCTGCCCCGCGGCAAGAAGTCCCACCTGCGGCTGGTGCGCCCCTCGCCGTAGCGCGGATCGGAGTTACAGGTCCACGATGCCCGCGCGCAGGGCCAGCACCACCGCCTCCACGTGCGAGTTGACGCCCATCTTCCGGTAGAGGTGCGACAGGTGCGTGCGCACCGTGCGCCGCTCCAGCGTCATCACCCGCCCCACCTCGGCGTTGGACAGGCCCTTGGCCACGTAGCGCAGCACGTCGAACTCGGCCGGCGTCAGGTCCCACGGGTTCTGCTTGTCCGGCTCGGCCGGCTTCGCCTGGATGGACTGGAAGTAGTTCCAGAAGCGCCGCGCGATGATGGGCTCCAGCACCGTGCCACCCTCCATCACCTCGCGGATGCCCGAGCGGATCTTCTCCGGCCCCACCCTCTTCACCAGGTAGCCCGAGGCCCCCGCTTGGATCGCCTCGTACACCTTCTGCTCGTCCTCGAAGGACGTGAGGATGAGCACCTCCACCTCGGGAGCCCGGCGCTTCACCCGCCGCGTCACCTCGATCCCGTTGAGGCCCGGTAGCTCCAGGTCCAGGAGCACGAGCTGAGGGCGCACCCGCACCAACTCCTCCACGGCCTCCTCGCCGTCCTGGGAGCTGCCCACCACCTCCAGCTCGGGGAAGGTCGCCAGCACCTTCAGGAGGTTGCGCAGCAGGGTCGGCTGATCCTCGACGATGAAGACGCGGGTCCGGTCCATGGGCTCACCGATTCGGGGAGTGCTTGAAGACCTGCTCCAGCTTCTTGTGCTCACCACGCTCGAGGCGCACCTCGAACAGCTCGCGCTGCCGCGGCAGCCCGAGCGTCTCCACGATGATCTCCCGGGTGCCCGACTTCACCGGGTAGCGCACCAGCGGCAGGTTGCGCTTGACCCTCACGCCGTCGATGTACGCGCGCGCCGGGAGGTTGGCGTCGATCGACAGGTAAGCGGAGCCGCCCTTGCGCGACTCCTCGGCCCCCGAGGTGTCGGAGACCACCACCGGATCCGGGGACGTGGTGGGCCGGGCCTTGGGAGGCGCCGGAGCTGGCTCGGGAGGCTGCTGGAGGTACTGCTCCACGGCGCCGCTGACCGCGGACACCTTGGGATCCGGCTCGAGCGGCGGGCGCTGCGAGAACTTCCACAGGCCGACCCCGAAGAACACCGCCCCCACCAGCGCGCTCACCCCCGCGAGGACGAGCATCCGGCGCCGACGCTGAGCGTCCGCCAGGAGGTTACGCTCCTCGGTGAACACGCGGCGCGAGCCCTTCACCGCCAGGACCTCGGGCACCGTGGGCGGGGGCATGGGGATATACGAGCGATCCGGCGCGCCCGCCGACTGCGACTCGGATGCGTGGCCGCGCACCAGCGAGGGCGGGAGACGCGCCCGCGACGCCGTGCCCTCGGACACGCGTGAGCGACTCACCGTCACCTCGGGCTCGAGCTTCGCGGTGTCGATCCGATCCTCCGGATCTCCCGTCTCGGGCTCGGGCCTGGGCTCGGCGGGGCGGGTGAAGTCCTCCACCACCCGCAGGCGCGGATTCTTGCCGACGCGCGTCCCCTCCTTCGCGGCGGCCCCAGCCGGCGGCACGGGCGCCCGGCGCGGCTTGGGCGCGGCGCCTGGAGGAGCCACCCACGTCTGCTCATCGTCTCCCGGCCCCGAAGGAGCACCGCGCTCCACCTCGGCGCCCTCCTTCAACCCGACCTGGGTGGCCTCGCTCCCCTGCTTCGGCCCGAAGTGGGTGACCTCGGCCGGCTCCTTCCCGGACGCCGAGCCCTGCGTGAAGATGTGGGTGGACTCGAGCACGTGGCCCAGCGCGGGCGTGGCCACGGGCGCCGGAGCCATGACGGAGGGCTCGGGCTGGTACTCCTCGAAGGCGGGCGGGGCCTCCATGGTGTCCGTCTCGCTGAGGGCCGGACTGAAGGAGGGCCGCACCACCACGGACTTCTCCAGCACGTCCGCGCTCACCTGCGCCAGCGACACGCCGGAGATGGGCGTCAGGGTGAAGCGCTCGGAGAACGGCACCGGCCCGAGCGACCCGAAGGACACCTCGTTGGGGAAGAGCTCGGTCACGAAGCGGCGCGACTCCTCGAAGCCGGGCAGGCCTCCGTTGGAGGCGAGGAAGTTGCGCAGCGCTCCGGCGAACTCGGAGCAGGAGCGGAACCGCCGAGTGGGCGTGGCCTCCACCGCGCGCAGGATGATCGGATCCAACCGCGCGTGGATGCGGCGATCCAACCGGCTGGGCGGCGGCAGGCCGGCGCGGCGGGTGCTGACTCCGCCATCGGGGATGACGGCCTCGCGCAGGGTGAGCAGCTCGTAGGCGATGGCGCCGATGGAGTAGAGGTCCGACAGCACGTCGGGGGGCTCGCCGCGACCGACCTCGGGGGCGCGGTAGGCACTGCGGCCCCGGCCGGCGAAAGCGCGCTTGAGCTCGGGAACGGCCAGGAGCGCATGGAGCGCGCCGAAGTCACCCACGAAGGGCTGGCCGGCGCGCGAGAGCAGCACGTTGCCCGGGGTGATGGCGCCGTGGACGACTCCCACCGCGTGGGCGTGCTCCACGGACTCGAGCATCTGGATGATGATCGACAGCGCGATGGCCGGCGGGAGGAGGACCTCCTTGGTGTTGAGCCGCTGCAGGGCGGTGCCCAGGGAGTAGCCATCCACCGCCTCGCGCACCACGGCGAGCCGGTTCTTCACGAAGCCCATGTCGAGGACGTGGACGATGCCCTCGGGGTGCAGCGGGTTGAGCACGCTGTACGTCCCGGCCAGCACGGTGGCGTAGCGCGGATCGGACGTCTTCGGGTTGAAGAGCTTGATGACGACCTTGGAGCCCCCGGGCTCCTGGACGGCCTCGTACAGCTCGGCGAGCTCTCCGGACTCGATGCGGCCGGTCAACCGGTAGGCGCTCATGCCTTCCTCTTCCGGGTCCGGACGGCATCGAGCTGGAACCCGCACCACACGCACTCCTCACCCCGGGCACGGGGAGGCAGCTCCAGGGTACAACCGGGGCAACGGGGGCGCGGCCGGCTGTTGACGCGGGGAGCGGCCACGGCCTTGCGACGCACCTGGCCCGAGGCGCGCGCACGTTCCGCCGCGGCGGCGCCGCGCACGAGAACCTCGAGCCGGCGGACCCGGTCCTCCAGGGCTTCGATTCGGGCGGCCAGCCGCGCGGGGCTCTCGGCGTCGGGCGGGGGGCGTCGGGCGGGCATGCGGACCCCCGAGCGTGCCACGTTGCCTCATGCGCCCGCAAGGAGGGACGCCCGGGGCGCGTGGTGCCACGAGAGGGCGCGTGTTATGTCCTTCTGTCCTGTGTCACCGAAACTCTCACCGACCGGACCCATCCCCGGGAGCCCGACCACCTCGGATCCCCTCCACGGCAGCTTCCGCTCCTCGCTCAACCGCGCCCACGCCGAGGAGGCCGAGCGACGCACGCAGAGTCCTCCTGGCCGACGAGAAGCTCACTCGCCTGCTGAGCGTGCCGCAGGTGCAGGCCCGCCAGGTGCCTCGCTCGCGGGACATCTTCGTCAACCGCAACCTGCGCATGGGCAGCGTCGAGCTGATCGGCTTCGACATGGACTACACGCTGGCCATCTACCACATGCGCCGGCTCGAGCAGCTCGCCTACGACATGACGCTGGCCAAGCTCATCAGCGAGCGCGGCTACCCGGCGCTGATCGGCCAGCTCCAGTACGACCACCACTTCGTGATGCGCGGGCTGGCGGTGGATCAGGGAGAACGGCAACCTGCTGAAGATGGACCGCTTCGGCCACGTGGGGCGGGCCTGGCACGGACTGCGGCCGCTGGAGCGCGAGGTGTGGAAGAAGCTGTACCGCAACCACCGGGTACGGCTGAAGAACCCGCAGTTCGCGTGGATCGACACGCTCTTCGCCCTGCCCGAGGCGTGCCTCTTCGCCGGCATCATCGAGCTGCTGGAGTCGCTGGGCCAGCGGGTGGACTACGGCAAGCTGTACGACGACATCCGCGAGGCCATCGACGCGGTGCACCGGGACAACTCGCTCAAGCGCGAGGTGCGCAAGGACCTGGGACGCTACATCTTCCAGGATCCCGAGCTGGGCGCCGCGCTGCACAAGCTGCGCTCGGGGGCAAGAACGCCTGTTCCTGCTGACGAACTCGGCGTGGGACTACACGGACGCGGTGATGCGCTACCTGCTGGACGGACAGGTGGCGGAGTACCCGAGCTGGCGCAACTACTTCGACTACATCGTGACGCTGGCGTCCAAGCCGGCCTTCTTCTCCGGAGCAGCGGCCCTTCCTGGAGCTGGAGACGGCGGGGCCCGGCGAGGAGGCGCGCGTGGTGGGCGAGGCCACGGAGGTGGAGCGCGGCAAGGTGTACCAGGGCGGCAACCTGCAGCAGTTCGAGCAGCACACCGGCTACGCGGGCGAGGGCGTGCTGTACGTGGGGGACCACATCTACGGGGACATCCTCAAGTCGAAGAAGTCCTCGCTGTGGCGCACGTGCATGATCGTCCAGGAGATCGAGGACGAGATCACCTACACGGACAGCCAGCGGAAGCGGATCGAGAGGCTGGCGGAGGTGGAGCTGGCGCGGGAGCGGCTGGACGACGAGGTGGCGCACCACAAGGGCCAGCTCAACGCGCTGGAGCGGAAGCTGGAGCGCGAGGGCCAGTCGGCCGGAGGAGCTGGCGAGCCGATGGAGGAGGAGCGCAAGCGGCTGAAGCTGGAGCTGGACATGCTGCGCCGGGCGATGCGCGAGGCGACGGACATCGTCGACACGCTGGAGCGCGAGGTGGAGGAAGGCTTCAACCCGTACTGGGGGCTGCTCTTCAAGGAGGGCGCAGAGAACAGCCGCTTCGGCGAGCAGGTGGAGCGCTACGCGTGCCTGTACACGAGCCGGGTGTCGAACCTCCTGCACGACTCGCCGATGCAGTACTTCCGCTCGCCGCGCGAGCTGATGCCGCACGAGCGGGACGGAGCGTCCTCGGCGAAGCTGTCGCCGGTGGGCAGCGAGGGACCGCCGCCCGCGCGCGGTGCGGCTGTAGCCGGTCCTCAGGCGCTCGAGCACGCACCACGCCAGATCCGAGTAGCGCGAGACGGGCTCGGACTCGAGTCCCAGCTTGCGCCAGGTCCTCCGAGTACTTCGCCCCCTTCACCACCACCCACCGCCGCGCCACGCGTCGCGCCTCCTCCAGCGACTCGGGGGTGAGCGGCGCGTGCTCGGCGAAGCGGCGGAGCATCTCGAAGCCGGGCTGGGACTTCTTGGGCTTCTCGAACATCGGATCGAAGAGCACGACGTCGAACGAGCCCGAGGGCAGCGAGCGCAGGTACGCGTGCGCGTCGGCGTGGACCGCCTCGCACACGGCAGGAGCTGGGGGCCGTAGTCGTAGGCATTCAGGCCCTCGGACACGACGGCGTAGAGGGCGAGGCTCTTCTCCAGGGCCACCACCCGTCCCGAGGGCCCGACCACCAGCGCCGCCACCAGCGCGTCCTGGCCGAGCCCCAGGGTGCAGTCGAGGATCGTGTCTCCCGCGCGCAACTCGGCCAGCGCGGACGAAGGCGTCATCCCGCTGCCCGGAGCAGGATGCGCAGCCGGCGCAGGTGGGCCATGCCCGGCGTTGAAGCGAAGGAGCCCTCCTGGTCCCAGAGCGTGACGCCCTCGCGCTCGAAGACGAGGAGCGCCTCCGCCGCGGACTCCAGCAGCGGGCCGATCGGCTCCTTCTTGCGCCGGGGGAGGAACGGCAGTCCCCACGCGCGCGCGGCCTCGCGGGCCCGGCCACCCGGGTGTCCTCGGGCGGTTCCGCTGGTGGTGACGGCGAGGGGGGAGCGCGGGTCGGTTCACGGACGGACTCAACCCTCGACGGCCTGGAGCTTCCGTCCCGCCCTGCATCTGCGGCCACCGTCACCGACTGGTTCCGGCCGTTGCGCTTGGCGAAGTACAGGCACTGGTCCGCCTGCTCGATCAGCACCTGCTTGTCCGTGCCGTGGTCCGGGCAGGTGGCGATGCCCAGCGACAGGTGACCTTCAGCGGGCCCATCTCCGTCTGGAAGACCTCGGCCTTGATCGCCTCGCGGATGCGCTCGGCGATGACCTTGGCGCCCTGGCCATGTCCGTCTCCGGCATGACGATGGCAGAACTCCTCGCCGCCGTAGCGCGCCACCATGTCCGTGTCCCGCGCCTGCTCGCGCAGGATGCGCGCCACGCCCTTGAGCACCGGTCGCCCGTCGGGTGACCGTAGGTGTCGTTCACGCTCTTGAAGTGGTCGATGTCCGTGAGCATGAGCGAGCACTTGCGCCCGTAGCGCCGCGACTGGGCGAGCATCTCGTCCGCCTTCGCACTGGAAGGTGCGGTGGTTGAACAGGCCCGTCAGGCCGTCCGTGGTGGCCATCCGCTCCATCTGCTCGTAGAGCTGGGCGCGCAGCACCGCCTGCGCCGCCTGGATGGCGATGACCTCGAGCATCCGCAGCACGTCGTGGTCGAGCGCGGCGTCTTGCGGCGCGAGCCGGCCACCAGCGTCCCGAGGATGCGGTCGCCCGCGCGTGAGCGGGAAGATCTTCAGCGCGCCGAGGCCGCGCATCTGCGTCTCGTCGTCGAAGATGACCTGCCGGTCCATGGCCTTCAGATCGCGCCCCGGCAGCGGCGCGCCGTAGCGCACCACGTTGGCCACCAGCCCGTTGTTGTCCGCGAAGATCGCGGCCCTCGAGCGCCTTGCCGCCCTGCGCCGTGACGCCCGAGCATCCGCATCACCCGGTGGACGCGCTTGCCCTCCTGTCTCGCTCACCAGGGTGACCGCGCAGAAGTCCAGCCCCGCGAGCTGCCGCGCGCTCTCCAGCACCGCGAGGAACACCTGGTCCGGGTTGCCGGCGCGGTTGAGCTCCTCGATGGCGCGGAAGAACCGATCCTTCTCGTCGCGCGCTCTTGCGGATGTACGTCATCACCCGCTCCACCTCGATGGAGCGCAGCACCTCGGCGGCGACGGTGGCGAAGCAGCCGCTCGTCGTCGTCCGTGAAGGGCTCGTGGGTGAGGCGGTCCGCCACCAGCACGCCGCGCACCAGCCCGCTGCCCTCGACGATGGGCACCGCGAGCACGGCCCGCAGCGTGGGCCGTCGCTCCCGTCGTACCAGGTGATCCCCTTGAGCCCGTGGGCCGAGTTCATCCGCACCGGCGCCCGTGCGCTTGAGCACGCCCGCCCAGCATCCCCTCCCCCGCGTTGAAGCGCTCGCGCTGCACGCGATCGGACATGCGTGCGGCAGTCGTGCAGCTTGAGCGCCCGTTGTCGTCCGAGGTGAGCAGGAAGGCCGCGCAGGTGTGCGTGCTGCAGCGCCGTCTCGGCGATCTCCAGCGCGGCGCCCACCGCGCCCTCGATCTCCTTCACCGAGGCGAGCAGCCACTTCTCCTCGTCCTTCACGTCGGGAGCGGTTGTCGTCCTGGGAGCCGGAGCTCACCAGGCGGAAGGTGCGCGCGCGCTCCTCGACCTCCTTGATGCGGTTCTTCACCGCGTCGCTCTCGGCGCGGCGGGCCGCGGCGATGCCGGGCGCGAGAGCACCAGGTGGTAGAGCGCCGGCGAAGAGCGCGAGGAAGAGCGGCGTGGGTGAGCGAAGGCCGGGAAGCTGCGGCTCGCGGGCCCTGCAGGGTGATCGAGCGCGTCGAAGACCAGCGCCACGCCCAGCAGCGCGAGGCCGGCGGTGCGCGGCAGGAAGGCTCACCAGGAAGGCCATCAGCAGGTAGACGAGGGGGAAGAGCGCCGCGCCCGCGATGGACACCACGATGAAGGCCGAGGCGACGAGCAGCCCCGCCCAGCTCCAGCTCGTCGCGGAAGTAGCAGCGGCGCGCCCACGGCGCCCGCGGCGCAGCCGGCGCCAGGCCGCCACGCCCAGCCCGGCGAGCAGGAGAGAGCACCGCGCGGCCTCCGTCCAGCCCAGGGTGAGCGAGGCCGCGGAAGCCGCCGCGGGCCAGGTGCGAGAAGGCGGCCAACACGGCCACCGCGGGCACGGCCCGGAGCAGTGGCGCAGGAGCTTGGCGACTGCGAGGAACGAGCGAGAGCGCGGCTCATGGCGACTCCAGCTGGAAGACGATCTCGCCCGGCTTGCACGAAGCCGAGCTCCTCACGGGCCGCGCGCTCGAGGGCCGGCGGGATCGTTGCGCAGCGCCTTGATCTCGCGCAGCAGGGCGTCGTTCTGCGCGGCCAGCGTCCGGTTGCGCTCCGGAGTCGTCTCCACGTCCTGGCGCAGGCGCAGGTAGCGGCGGAAGCCCTTCGCGTCCGCCGCCGAGACCGCGCCGAGCAGCGCGGCCACGCACGCCGCTATCCCCAGAAGCTTTCGCCGCACCGTCATGAGTGGGCGGAAGGTACCAGCGGAGACACCCGCCGGCAAGAAATCCGCTGCAGCCCTGTAGCAGGCCCCTCGGAAGCCGCCTCGGCGCAGCAGCGTCTCCACGGCCTTCGACCAGCGTCCTCGTCGGGCGGCCAGCCCCTCCACGCGCCGGCCACCTGGCGCTCTCCCGTCCAGCAGGAAGGTGGTGGGCAGCGCGCGGATGCAGCCCGAAGGCGCTCCTCCCCTGCTGCATGCCGCTCGTCCGGCCACCAGCACCGGGAAGTTCAGCGCGTACTGCTCGGCGAAGGGCGCGAGCACCTGGGCCCCCTCCAGGTCCATGCCCACCGCACCACCTGCGCAGGCCCTGGGGGCCGTAGCTCGCGTCTGGAGGGCTCGGCCAGCGCGGGCAGCTGCCGCCAGGCACGGGAAGCACCAGGTGGCGAAGAAGGGCACCAGCACCACCTGCCCGGCAGCCGGCGCCGGGCGTACGGGGCGGGCTCCACCGACGGCAGCAGCAGCGGCGCAGGTGCGGAGACGGCCCCGAGGCCCGGGCCGCCTCGGGCACGCGGCGGCACCGGCGCACAGACCAGGCCAGCAGCAGCAGGACCAGCGCGCAGCCCGCTCATGCCGCGCGCGTGGCCAGGGCAGCTTCTCGCTGGCAGTCGCGGCACAGGCCGTAGAGCTCCATCTTGTGCGAGGTCACCTGAAGCCGTGCTTGCGCGCCACCGCCTCCTGCATCGCCTCGATGCGGTCGTTCTCGAACTCCACGATGGTGCCGCAGCGGGTGCAGATCAGGTGGTCGTGGTGCTCGCGGCCGGCGGCCGCCTCGTAGCGCGTCTGCCCGTCGCCGAAGTTGCGCGCGTGGGCCAGGCCGCACTCCTTGAGCAGCTTCATGGTCCGGTACACCGTGGCCACCGACACCTTGCGTGTCCTGCGGCGGACCTTGTTCCACAGCTCCTCGACGGAGAGGTGCCCGCCCACCGTGAAGAAGGTGTCGATGATGAGGCTGCGCTGGCGCGTGCTCTTCAGCCCGTGCTCGCGCCATGTAGCGCTGGAGCACCTCGTCCTGATCCTGATTCACAGCCCGCCCGCCTTCCGAGCCATCTTGATGGCCCCGCGACCCGCCGGGTGTCCACCGGCCGAGCATTCGGGCCGCACGGCCCCCTGCCCGGGTGTTACACCGACTTGCACCTTCTTCTGGCTGTTTAGATTGGGGCCCGTCGGATTCATTGACACCCGTCTGCCAGCAAAGATAGAGGCACCAGCCTCGTAAACGAGCATTTTTCCGTAACTTTATGAACACTCCCTGGCAGAGACAGCGGCAACCCGATGACGTCCCCACCCCCGTGGCGGTGGCCGTCTCCGACTACTGCCGGCGAGCCAAATCGCCTGCAACCCCCACCGAGGTCCGCGAGGCGCTCGCCCTGCTGTCCGAGGCCGACGACTTCCGCGTGCGCACCTTGACCGACACCGAGCCGCAAGCCCGGCCACTCGGGCCCTTCGCGATGGTGGACGTGCTGAAGGGCACGGCGCCGGAGCTCGCCGCGAAGCGTCAGGAGTGCGGCTACTACGAGGTGGTGCAGGAACTGGCCCGGGTGCACGAGGAGAAGCGCCCCCCCGCGCCAGCCCCCTCTCCGGACGTGCCCACCTTCGCCACGCCGGCCGCCTCGCGAATCGCCGTGCCGGAGCCGGTGCCCGCGAAGCGGGAGCGCGCCGCGAAGTCGAGTGGCGAGACGATCCAGGCGCGGATCGCCCCCCGCAAGCGCACCGCCGTGGAGGAGACCCCCTTCGAGGAGGCCGAGGAGGCGCCTGGCTTCCTCAAGAGGGATCTGCCCAAGCCCCGCGGACGCTTCACCCGCCTGGATGCCCCCAAGACGGGCATCCAGGAGCTGACGCGCGCCTCGGGCAAGGAGACGCTGGAGGCCGCGCTGGAGGCCCACGAGCACCGCTTCGCGCTGCTGGGCTCGCTGGCCAACCAGTACAACGGCGCCCGGGGCGACCTGACGCTGATGGAGCTGGAAGGAGTGCTGCGCTCCCACGGGTTGATGGAGACCATGGAATCCCGTGAGCGCCAGGCCCTCCTCGCCGGCTACACCGAACACCGCGGCGCCGCCGGCCGGGTCGGCTGGGCGCTCGGGCTCAGCCCCTCCGAGCTCAAGCAGCTCGAGGCGAAGCTGGGCATCTCCCAGGAGGTCGAGGAGGTGCGAGAGCGCTTCCGTCGCGAGGCACTCACCTCGCGCCACCTCACCCAGCGGTTGGATCTGCTCGGGCGCGAGAAGTACCTGATGGACCTGGGAATCAAGAAGCGTTTCACGGACATGCTCCGCCGGGACCTCGAGGTGCTGGTGCGCGACGAGCTGCCGGAGGCCACCACCGTGGCCACGCTCGCCGATGCGGTGGGCCGCAAGCACGGAGCCCCGTCCGAGCTGGTGCTCCGCGCCATCGAGCGCCTGGGACTGGCCGGGGAGCTGCGCAAGCGGACCTCGGACAACCCCCACACTCCATGACCTGAGAAGGAAGAGGCCACCGTCATGCCCATCTACGAATACGCCTGTCAGTCCTGTGGAAAGACGATCGACGTCCTCCAGAAGGTGAGCGACCCGACGCCCGAGACCTGCTCCGCGTGCGGTGCGCAGGGCTCGCTGAGCAAGGTCGTCAGCCGCTCCAGCTTCGTCCTCAAGGGCGGCGGCTGGTACTCGGACCTCTACAGCTCCACCAAGAAGGACGGGAGCTCGTCCAGCTCCAGCAGCTCGTCCTCGTCCTCGTCCAGCTCCAGCAGCACGTCGAGCACCAGCTCCAGCGGCTCCTCGGACTCGGGCGGCTCCAGCGCGTCGAGCAGCTCGGGCACCACGACCGCGGCGGCCGGCGCCAAGAGCTGAGCGGCGGAAAATTCGCGCGGGCGCAGGAGGAGAGGGAAACTGGCTCCGTGCCATTCCCCCCCTCCAAGCGTCCGCCCCGTCGTTGCGTGCTGTGTGGCCATCCGGAGCTCGTGGATGCCCGGGGTCTGGGCCGATTCCTACTGGTGCCTGATCCCGATGGCCGCGGCCCCATCTGCCCGACCCTGAAGGGGTGTGGAGTGCAGCGGCAGCGAGAACGCGACAACGCGTCGCTGACGCCGAGCCCCCGCTAAGCTAGGAAGGGCCCCTCAAGCGTTTGACGCCGAGGTGCGCCCGATGGTCGTTTCCCTGTTGCTCGCATCATTGCTGTCCGTCACCCCCGCGGAGCCGGCCTCCCCCGCCGATCCGACGGTCTCCTTCGCCCACTCCATGGAGAGCCGCCACGCGCGGCTGCTGGACGGGCTGGAGCTGGCGGCTACCTTCAAACCCTCCGTGACGCCCCCGCTGCAGCTGACGGACGCCACACGCTTCGCCCTCATGGGCACTCCCCTGCCCCTGGACACTGGGGGCGGCGTGGACGCGGAGACGCGGCAGGTGCTCGCACTGGTGCTGGGGCTGTTCCTCGGCTTCGGCACGGGCCACCTGGTGGCGAGGGACCAGGACGGCTTCATCCTGTTCCTCGTGGTGGACCTGGCCATCATCGTGGTGAGCAGCGTCTTCCGGCTCGCCGTGGGCGGCTGGTTCTGGGGGCTGGGAGGCGTCGCGCTGCTCGTCTCGCACGTCATCCAGGGCATCGACGCCCTGGGCAAGGCGGGCGGTCCACGCATCGTGGAGGAGACGCGCAAGAAGGCGGTACTGGTGGCGGACGTCTCCGGCGGGCGCGACGCCCCCCTCATCACCACCCGAGCCTTCGCCTTCTCCTTCTGACCGAGGCCCACCCATGAAACGACTCCTCGCCCTGCTCGTCCTCCCCCTGGCGCTGGCCACCGGTTGCGCGAGCCAGACCCTGATCAGCCCGGAGGACCGGACGAAGCTCCAGCACGATCTGACCAGCGGCCCGTCGTCGGAGCGCTACCTGAAGGCCTCCAGCTACATCACCCCGTTCTTCGGGGATGCCTCCAAGCGGCTGCTGACGCCCTACCCGCCCGACGAGGTGCGGCTGATCAACGACACCAAGGGCAACCCCATCAACCCTGGCGCGGTGCAGGCGCTGATGCCGGCGGGCACGAAGGTGCGCGTGCTGAAGGTGGAGTTCCCCACGGCCATGGTGATGGTGGAGCGGTTGCTGTACTCGCCGCGCACGCTGCCTTGGGTGTACCTGGACGTGGAGGGGGCGCCGCCGGGGCCGCCGGTGGTGCTCGTGCTCCCGCCGATGAGCAAGACGCGGGAGGACTTCCTGGCGGAGCTGGACCGGCACCTGCTGGATCACGACCCGGCGCCGCGGATCGCCAGGTTCCAGCCGCGCTTCCAGGAGGCCCTCAAGCAGAAGAAGGTCCTCGAGTACATGCCGGAGGCGGCGGTGGAGATGTCCTGGGGCGCGCCGGAGAGCATCCGTCGCACGCTGGACGGGCAGCAGGTGAACCAGGAGTGGATCTACCCGGGCGGCAAGCGCCGGGTCTTCATCACCGACGGCCTGGTCACCCGGGTCGAGGAAGGTGCGCCGCCCGCCGCGGCGAAATGAGCGCCCCCACGGCACCGGAACAAGCTCCGCGGGAGTCCAACCCCCACCCGAGCACAGGGGGCCCTCCGGACTCAGTCTGGAAAAACCTGTCCGACAGTCGGACAGGTTTTTGAAAAGCGAGGCCGGGAGGCCGGCCACACACGGTGTCCTTGAAGGAATGGACTTCGGAGTTGCCTAGCGACGACGGCGCCCGCCACCACCACCGCCGCCACCGCCCCGGCGCTTGCCGCCACCGCCCCGGCCCGCCTGGGCCTCGCCCGGGCGCGTGAGGCGCGGCAGCTCTCCGGCCATCACCGGGAAGTAGTCCCCGGCCAGCAGCGCGGCCACGAGCTGCTCCTGCGTCTGGATGGGCTTCTTGAAGCAGGTGGCGCCGTAGCCCACCTCGTCCAGCGAGCCGCGGGCATCACTGCCACCGGTGCACGGCAGCTTGAGGGCCTCGGCGGCCTCCACGGCCAGGTCGTTGGACGTCTGCTTCACCCGGGCGTTGTAGCCCTCCACCGCGCACAGCAGGCCGCTCAGCGAGCGGACGTAGTCCATCGCCGGGTTGGGCGTGTCCCGGTCGTAGGGACGGGCCGCCACGATGGCCGCGCCCAGCGAGCGCACCTTGGGCAGACACTCGGCGGCGCTCCAGGGCTTCTCCCGGTTGCTGCCCCACATCTGCACCGGCTCGGGCGCCAGCTCCGGCTTCGGGAAGAAGCACAGGTACTGACCCCGGTCCGTGACCAGCTCCAGGCCCACGAAGACCTTCACCTTGGACTTCGCGCCGATGTCGAACAGCTCGTCGCAGCCGTCCTGGGTGTTGGTCTCGGTGAAGGCCACGCCGTCCAGACCGAACATCGCGGCCCGGTCCAGGACCGCGCGCGGCTCCAGGTTGCAGCCCTTCGAGAGGTAGGAATGCGCGTGCAGATCGATGAGCATGGACGCCGCTCCCTAACAGGCTCCCGTGGGAGCTGTCGAGCCTCGGCGCACCGCTCCTCCGCCGGATCAGGCGGACGCGTAGCCCTGGAGGAGCCGTCTGCCGGGACTGGGTGTTCTTCTCCTCGTGGGTGCGGATGAGGTAGCCCATCAGCATCAGCGACGAGGTGTTCTCCAGCACCCGGGAAGGGTCCTTGGAGATGAGGTTGGCGCTGTAGTTGAGGAAGAACTGGGCGAGATCCTCGCCTGCCTCCTTCACGATGAGCGCGTTGAGCGCGGCCGGGATCCATCGTGCGGATCGCGTTGATGAAGTCCACCGCCAGGTCCTTCTTGGTCTTCACGTCCACGGCCTTCCCCCTTCGCCCTTCCCCAACCCTGAGAACCCCGAGGGCCCCTCCCTCGGGCGCCTTTCCAGCGACTCGGGGAATCTAGGCACGTCCCCCCAGGTCGAAAATCCCCGTCCCAGGCAGGTAAGCTTTTTTGACACCTGTGAACAGCGAGAGATAACCTCCCTGACACACACGGTAAAAAACTCACGGCAAGGAGTGGAAGGCGATGTTCACGGGCGTGAAGGTGTTCTCCGCGACGAAGGCCAAGGAGCGCGAGGAGCTGGGTGAGAACGTGACCCGGTGGCTGCGCAGCAACTCGGACCTGGAGATCGTCGACCGGGTGGTCGCCCAGTCCAGCGACAACGAGTTCCACTGCTACACGCTCGTCCTCTTCTACAAGCACAAGTCGCAGCAGTCGTAGTCCCGGGTCCGCGCTCCGCGGACCCCTCTCAGGCGCGGCTCCACCGGGTCCTCACCAGGCCCGGGCGTCGAGCCCGCTCGACCCTTCTCCCGGACGGTCCCTCGGCCGCCCCACTGCGCTCCCCTGCTCCGCGCGCCCGGTGGGTTCGTCGCCGTCCTCCGTGCCTCCCCGTCCCCACCGAGCCGTCCACGACGGTCGCCTCTCCCCTCCCCATGGGGCCTGGCAGCCCCGCCTGTCCGGTGGGCGCATCGCGAGGCCGTCCCTAACGTTCTCGGGCCAACGAGCCGGACTCCCTGAGCGTCCGGAATCAACGCACGGTGAAAGACAGCGCCGGGGCACCGCGGCGCGGGGACCTATAAGGGGCCGCCTGGTATTTATGAGCGAGCGAATCGGAAGCACCGTCATCGAGAACGTCCGGCCGCAACTGGACGCGGGCCGGTGGGCCGTGAAGCGCGTCGAGGGAGAGACCCTCAAGGTCAAGGCCGACATCTTCAAGGAGGGCCACGACGTCCTGGTGGCCGTGGTGCGCTGGAGGCAGTCGGCGCCCCAGGAGCAGGCGACGGAGTGGGCCGAGGAGCCCATGGTCGCGCGGGGCAACGACCTGTGGGAGGCGGACCTCCCGCTCACGCGCAACGGTCGCTACGAGTACACGGTGGAGGCCTGGCCGGACCTCTTCGCCACCTGGGTGTCGGAACTCAAGCGCAAGGTGGACGTGGGTCGCGACGTGCGCAGCGAATTGCTGGAGGGCGCCGCGCTGCTCAAGGCCCACGCCGAACGCGCCCAGAAGGCCGGCGGCCCCGAGGAGGCCCGCCGGCTCTCGGAAGCCGCCGCGGCCTTCGGCCAGGGCATGAGCCACCAGACCATCGCCGCGGCCATGGATCCGGGCCTCGCGCTGGTGGCCGCGAAGTACGCGGACCGCACCATCGCCACCCGGTACGACCGCGTCCTCGAGGTCTTCGTGGACCGGGAGAGGGCGAGCTACGGCTCCTGGTACGAGTTCTTCCCGCGCTCGGCGGTGCGCGACGGGCGCACCCACGGCACCTTCCGGGACGCCGAGCGGTGGCTGCCATACGTGCAGTCCATGGGCTTCGACGTCATCTACCTGCCACCCATCCACCCCATCGGCCGCACGGCGCGCAAGGGCAAGAACAACAGCCTCACGGCGGGCCCGGAGGACGTGGGCAGCCCGTGGGCCATCGGCGCCGCCGAGGGTGGCCACAAGGCGCTGAATCCCGCGCTCGGCACGCTGGAGGACTTCCGGCGCTTCGTCCGGGCGGCCAACGCGATGGGAATGGAGATCGCCCTGGACCTGGCCTACCAGTGCTCGCCGGACCACCCCTACGTGAAGGAGCACCCGGAGTGGTTCCTCCACCGGCCGGACGGCACCATCAAGACGGCCGAGAACCCGCCCAAGCGCTACGAGGACATCGTCAACTTCGACTGGATGGGCCCCGGGCGCGCCACGCTGTGGCCGGAGCTCAAGTCGGTGGTGATGCACTGGGTGGAACAGGGCGTGCGCATCTTCCGCGTGGACAACCCGCACACCAAACCCCTGCAGTTCTGGGCCTGGCTCATCCGCGAGGTGCACAGCCGTCCGCCCGGACGTCGTCTTCCTCGCGGAGGCCTTCACCCGACCCAAGGTGATGAAGGCCCTGGCCAGGCTGGGCTTCCAGCAGTCGTACACCTACTTCACCTGGCGCAACTTCAAGCAGGAGATGGAGGAGTACCTCACGGAGATCACCAACCCGCCCGTGTCCGACTACATGCGCGGCAACCTCTGGCCGAACACGCCGGACATCCTCCCCGAGTTCCTCCAGCGCAGCGGGCCGGGCGGCTTCCGGCTGCGCGCCGCCATGGCCGCCACGCTCTCCAGCGTCTGGGGCATGTACTGCGGCTACGAGCTGTGCGAGGGCACTCCCGTCAAGCCGGGCAAGGAGGAGTACCTCGACTCGGAGAAGTACGAGCTCAAGGCGTGGGACCTGGACCGGCCGGGCAACATCCGCGACTACATCGCCCGGCTCAACACCGTCCGCCGCGAGCACCGCGCCTTCCAGCTCTACGACAACCTGAGCTTCCACCCGGCGGAGAACGACCAGGTGCTGTTCTACCTGAAGCGCACGCCGAGACGGC
This sequence comes from uncultured delta proteobacterium, assembly GCA_963771175.1. GTDB lineage: Bacteria > Myxococcota > Myxococcia > Myxococcales > Myxococcaceae > Archangium. The sequence continues at coordinate 103,701 of CAVYSY010000046.1, read as the reverse complement.
TCCAGCCAGGTGCTGGTGGCGGTGAGCCTCGATCCTTTCCACGCCCAGGAAGCCATGCTGCACGTGCCCCTGGCCGAGCTCGGCATCCAGCCGGACGAGACGTACCAGGTGCACGAGCTGATGACGGGGGACGCGCAGCCTGTGGCAGGGACCCACCGCCCACGTGCGCCTCACGCCCGAGCAGCCCGCCGCCATCTGGGCGGTGTACCGCTTCCGTCGCAGCGAGCAGGCGTTCGACTACTACGAATGAGACTCCATCGCCCTTATGACCCAGCCGGATCCGCTCTGGTACAAGAAGGCCGTCATCTACGAGCTGCACATCCGCGCGTTCTATGACTCGAACGCGGATGGCCATCGGCGACATCCCTGGGCTCATCGAGAAGCTCCCCTACCTCCAGGACCTGGGCATCACCTGCCTGTGGATTCTTCCCCTCTACCCCTCGCCGCTGAAGGACGACGGCTACGACATCGCCGACTACTACGCAGTGCACCCGGACTACGGGACGCTCGAGGACTTCCAGCGGCTGGTCGACGAGGCCCACAAGCGCGACATCCGCATCCTCAGCGAGCTGGTGGTCAACCACACCAGCGACCAGCACCCCTGGTTCCAGGAGGCGCGGAGGGATCCGAAGAGCCCCAAGCGTGACTTCTACGTGTGGAGCGACACGGACGACAGATACCAGGGCACGCGCATCATCTTCACGGACACCGAGCGCTCCAACTGGACGTGGGATCCCGTGGCCAAGCAGTACTTCTGGCACCGCTTCTTCAGCCACCAGCCGGACCTCAACTACGACAACCCCGAAGTGCAGGAAGACATGCTGGACGTCATGCGCTTCTGGCTGAACATGGGCGTGGACGGCTTCCGCTGCGACGCCGTGCCCTACCTCTTCGAACGCGAGGGCACCAACTGCGAGAACCTCCCGGAGACGCACGCCTTCCTCAAGCGGCTGCGCAAGGCGATCGACTCGGAGTACCCGGACAAGCTGCTGCTGGCCGAGGCCAACCAGTGGCCCGCCGACGTGCGCGTCTACTTCGGCGACGGCGACGAGTTCCACATGGGCTTCCACTTCCCCGTCATGCCCCGCCTCTTCATGGCGGTGCGCCGCGAGGACCGCACGCCCATCGTCGAAATCCTCCAGCAGACGCCGGAGATCCCCGACAACTGCCAGTGGGCCATCTTCCTGCGCAACCACGACGAGCTGACGCTGGAGATGGTGACGGACGAGGACCGGGACTACATGTACCGGGAGTACGCCACGGACCCGCGCATGCGCATCAACGTGGGCATCCGGCGCCGCCTGGCCCCGCTGATGGACAACGGCCGGCGGCGGATCGAGCTGATGCACAGCCTGCTCTTCACCCTGCCCGGCACCCCCGTCCTCTACTACGGGGACGAGATCGGCATGGGGGACAACATCTACCTGGGCGATCGCAACGGCGTGCGCACCCCCATGCAGTGGACGCCGGACCGCAACGCGGGCTTCTCCCGGGCGGATGGCGCGCGCCTGTATGCCCCCATCATCGCGGACCCCGTCTACGGCTACCAGAGCATCAACGTGGAGGCCCAGGACCGCGTCCGCTCCTCGCTGCTCAACTGGATGAAGAGCCTGCTCCGCTTGCGCCAACGCTACCCCGCCTTCGCCATGGGCAGGCTGCGCTGGCTCAACCCGGACAACCGCAAGGTGCTCGCCTTCACCCGCGAGTACGAGGGGCAGACGATCCTCATCGTCTGCAACCTCTCGCGCTTCGCCCAACCGGCGGTGCTGGATCTGCGCGACTGGGAGGGCCAGGTGCCCGTGGAGCTGATCGGCGAGACGCCCTTCCCTCGCATCTCCGGCATGCCGTACCAGCTCACGCTGGGCCCCTACATGTTCCTGTGGTTCCGCCTCGAGAAGCTCGCTCCCGGGAGGGGAATGCCGTGACCACGCCCATCGATCTGACGAAGCTGCCGGACTACCTCCGCAACCAGCGCTGGTTCGCGGGCAAGGCCTGGCCCATCAAGTCGGTATCGGTGGTGGACCATGCCGTCGTGGAGATGCCCAGCGGGCGGAACTTCATGCTCGCCGTGGTGGAGGTTCTCTACGAGCTGGGCCACCCGGATCGCTACCTGCTGCCCGTGCTCTCCTCGGCCGAGGGCATCCAGGACGCCTTCGAGGACGAGGAGGCGCTGCGCGCCACCTTCGGCCTCATTCGCGAGAAGCGCGAGATCCCGAGTGCCTCGGGCAAGCTCGTGGGCGAGTGGCTGGACACCCCGGAGGGGCTGATGGCCCTGCCCTCCCCCCTGCCGGTGCGGCGGATGCAGGTGGAGCAGAGCAACACCTCGGTGGTGATCGCCGAGAAGGTCATCCTCAAGGTCATCCGCAAGCTGGAGGCCGGCATCAACCCCGAGTACGAAATGGGCCGCTTCCTGGCGACGAAGACGTCCTTCCGGGCCACCCCCACCCTGCTGGGGGCGCTGAACTCGGAGGGGCCCGCGGGCGCCACCCTGGCGGTGGTGCACCGCTTCGTCCCCAACGCCATCGACGGCTGGCGCTACTCGCTGGATCACTTCCGCCGCGGCTTCCAGCTGACGGAGGGCTTCCTCGGGGAGATGCGCGGGCTGGGCCAGCGGCTCGGTGAGCTGCACCGCGCGCTCGCCTCCAGCACCGATGAGCCAGCCTTCGTTCCGGAGCCCATCCAGACGGAGGATCTCCAGCGCTGGAGCGCCTCCATGGTGGGCGAGCTGGGCGTCACCCTCAACGATGCCGCGCGCCAGTTCCCCGAGCTGGAGAGCCGGCGCGAGGGGCTCATCGAGCAGGCGAAGCGGCTGGCGTCCGTGTCTCCCTCGGGGCAGAAAATCCGGATTCACGGAGATCTGCACCTCGGACAAGTGCTCCGGGCGGAGGGGGACTGGCTCATCATCGACTTCGAGGGCGAGCCGGGGCGCAGCTTCTCCCTGCGGCGGGAGAAATACTCGCCGCTGCGAGATGTGGCGGGAATGTTGCGTTCCTTCGACTACGCGGAGGCGACGGTGCAGCTCGAGGGCCAGGCCGCCGGCGAGCGCGTGGCCCCAGCGCGCCAGGCCTTCCTGGAGGGCTACCGGATCGCCACGCGCGGGGCCTCCTTCCTCCCTCAGGATGACGCGACCTTCTACGTAATGCTTGACGCCCTGGAGCTGGAGAAGATGCTCTACGAAGTACGTTACGAGCTTCAGAACCGGCCGGACTGGGTGCGCATCCCCGTCCAGGCGCTCTCGAGGATGGAGGTCCGCAAGTGAAGAAGCCGATGGATCGGCAGCAGGTGGATGCGGAGCTGCAGCAGGTGGTGGAGCTGAGGCACCCCGAGCCGCACCGCGTGCTGGGCATCCACCCGGATGGGGACGCGATGGTGGTGCGGGCCTACCGCCCGGACGCGATCTCCATCCACGTGTTGCCGGAGTTCGGCGGGCGCATCCCCATGACGCACCGGCTGGGGGGCGTCTTCGAGGCCCGGCTCAGCGGTAGGACGGAGGCCTTCAACTACCTGATAGAGGTGGAGTACCCGGGCAACAAGACGTTCACCCTGAGGGATCCGTACAGCTTCCTGCCCACGCTGGGCGAGATGGACCTGTACTTCGCGGGCGAGGGCCGGCACGAGCAGCTCTGGAAGCGCATGGGGGCGCACCCCCTCCACCACAACGGCATCAGCGGCGTGGCCTTCGCGGTGTGGGCACCCACGGCCGCGGGCGTCTCCGTGGTGGGCGACTTCAATAGCTGGGACGGCCGGCTGCACGCGATGCGGCGCATGGGCGCCTCGGGCATCTGGGAGATCTTCATCCCCGAGGCCGGCGAGGGCACGCGCTACAAGTTCGAGATCCGCCCGGGACACGGCGGTGCGCGCCTCCTCAAGTCGGACCCGTTCGCCTTCCGCACCGAGGTGCCTCCGGCCACGGCCTCGGTGGTGCATGACCTGAACCTCTTCCAGTGGACGGACGAGAAGTGGATGACGGCGCGCGCCACGAAGAACGTGGACCATGAGCCGTGGTCCGTCTACGAGGTGCACCTCGCCTCGTGGCGGCGTGTGCTGGAGGACGGGGATCGCCCTCTCACCTACCGCGAGATGGCGAGCGCGCTGGGAGAGTACGTGAAGCGCATGGGCTTCACCCACGTGGAGCTGATGCCCGTCTCCGAGCACCCCTTCGGCGGCTCCTGGGGCTACCAGGTGGGCAACTACTACGCGCCCACCGCGCGCTTCGGACACCCGGATGACTTCCGCTACCTCGTCAACGACCTGCACGAGCAGGGCATCGGCGTGCTCCTGGACTGGGTGCCCGGCCACTTCCCGCGCGACGCGCACGCGCTGGGGCAGTTCGACGGCACGGCCCTCTACGAGCACGCGGATCCCCGCCAGGGCACGCAGCCGGACTGGGGCACCTACGTCTTCAACTTCGGCCGCAACGAGGTGCGCAACTTCCTCATCGCCAACGCCCTCTTCTGGCTCGACGAGTACCACATCGACGGCCTGCGCGTGGACGCGGTGGCCTCGATGCTCTACCTCGACTACAGCCGCAAGCACGGCGAGTGGATTCCCAACCGCTGGGGCGGCCGCGAGAACGAGGAGGCCATCTCCTTCCTGCGCGAGCTCAACGACACCGTGCGCCGCCGCTTCCCGGGCGCGGTGATGATCGCCGAGGAGTCCACCGCCTGGCCCAAGGTGAGCCAGCCCACCTCCGAGGGCGGCCTGGGCTTCCACTTCAAGTGGAACATGGGCTGGATGCACGACACGCTGACGTACTTCTCGAAGGACCCGATCTACCGGCAGCACCACCACAACCAGCTCACCTTCGGCCTGCTGTACGCCTTCAACGAGCACTTCATGCTGCCGCTGTCCCACGACGAGGTGGTGCACGGCAAGGGCTCGCTGTACGGGAAGATGCCGGGGGACGCCTGGCAGAAGCGCGCCAACCTCCGGGCGCTGCTGGCGTGGATGTGGGCGCACCCCGGCAAGAAGCTGCTCTTCATGGGCGGCGAGTTCGGCCAGCCCGCGGAGTGGAACAACGACCGCAGCCTGGACTGGCACCTGCTCCAGGAGCCGGGCCACGCGGGCATCCAGGCGATGCTGGCGGACGTCAACAAGCTCTACCGGAGCCACCCGGCGCTGTACGACGCGGACTCGGAGCCGCTCGGCTTCCAATGGCTGCAGCCGGACTCGGCGGCGGCCAACGTGCTCGCCTTCGTGCGGCGCTCTCGTCAGCCGGGCGGTCACGTGGTGTGCATCGCCAACCTGTCCCCCGTGCCCCGCGAGGGCTACCGCGTCGGCTTCCCCCGCCACGGCAGCTACCTGGAGATCCTCAACACGGATGCCCAGGACTACGGCGGCGCCGGCATCGGCAACATGGGGCGCATCCACACGGATCCGCAGGGGTGGGACGGGCAGGACGCCTCGGCCTCGCTGACGCTCCCGCCCCCTGTCGGTGCTCTGGTTCACGCCAGGGTAGGCCCCGCCGGGCTCGGTCTCGAAAAACCTGTCCGACAGTCGGACAGGTTTTTGAAAAGCGCGCCCGGGAGGCCGGCCATCCGCCCCACTCCGAACGCCCCGAGCGAGTCAACCCCATGCTGATCCAGCCCATGGGCCAGCAGGGGACTGGCGGCGAGAGGGGGAAGGGCCGTAAAACAGGGCACAGATGAGCCAGCTTCGCTATCAACAACTCGGTCCCCTCGTCCCCGGCGAAGGGTCTCGCCCCATCCTCGCGCTGGCTCTCGAGGACGGTGCACCACCACGAGCCGTCGTGCTGGTGTGGGCCCCGCTGGAGGTGACGCAGGATCCGACCCTGGTGTCCCGGCTCCAGAAGGAGACGGATCGCGCCTCCATCTTCGAGCACCCCAACATCCTCCGCGTGCTTGGGCTGGTGACGCTGGAGGGCCGCCTCGCCCGGGTGACGGAGTACGCCGACGGAGAGCCCCTTCGCCAGGTGTTGGAGGCGGGCCAGCGCCTGCCGCCCCCCTTCGCCGCGCTCGTCGCCGCGGATGTAGCCACGGGAGTCCACTACGCCCATGTGGCGGGCAGTGACGACGGGACACCGCTCGTGCACGGCGATCTGCGCCCGGAGACCGTCATGGTCTCGTTCAGCGGCGTGTGCAAGGTGACGGGCTATGGCGCGCTGAGCGTGGCCCCTCGCGAGCGCAACATCCTCCGCAAGCGCAACCAGCGCCTGTACAGCGCCCCCGAGCAGCTCATGGGCGGCCGGGCGGCCTCCTCCGCTCTGACGGACGTGTTCCTCCTCGGCCTGCTCCTCTACGAGTGCCTCTCGGGGCGCAAGCCCTTCCAGGACTCGCTGGAGCCCGACAAGGCCATCCTCAACCGCCCGCTGCCCCCCTCCCGGCGGAGATCCCTCTCGCCCTCAACGACGTGGTCCGGCGTGCCACGGCGAAGCGTGCCGATCAGCGCTACCCGAGCGCCCTCGCCTTCCGCGACGCCCTGGTGGCCGCCATCGGCGAGTTGCCCACTCCCGTGGCCTTCGCCGAGCTCCTCGGCAAGCTGCTCCCCCCCGACGCCGAGGCCCGGGTCGCACGAAAGAAGCTGCTGGCGAAGGGTCTCGAGGACCTGGCTCGCCAGCTGGATCCGTCCGCCCCACCCGTCACGCGTCCATCCGTTTCCACCCCCGCGCCTCCCCTCCGGGCCGAGCCCGTCACCAACCCCTCGCGCGGCGTCCAGGCGGCACCCACCACCCAGCCCGCCCCTCCCCTCCGGGCCGAGCCCATCACCAACCCCGCGCGCATCCTCCAGGCCATCACCCAGGCCTCGCCCACCCGCCAGCCGGCTCCCATCACCGAGCCCGCGCCCACCCTCCAGGCCGAGGCCACCACCCAGCCCTCACCCACCCTCCAAGCGGCTCCCATCACCGAGCCCTCCCCTACCCTCCAGGCCGAGGCCCTCACCGAGCCCACCCCCGTCCTCCAGGCCACGTCCGAGGACCCAGCTCCTGGCATGACCGGGACCGAGGCAGATCCCGCGAGCGCACCGACGGTCAAGGTCGAGACCCTCGCCGCGCCCGTGCGCCCTCCGCGGCGGAGACCGACGGCACTCCTCGCCACCGCCATCGGGGCCCTGCTGATCCTGGGCGCGGTTGGCGCCATCTGGAGCACCCGGGAGAAGCCCGCGCTCATGGAGCCCGATCAGGCGGCCATGGCGGAAACGCCCCAACTCGCCCCGTCCGAGCTCCTCACGGCGGAGCCCCAGGCCCCGAAAGATGCCGGCGTGAGCACCCCGAAGGCCGCCATCGCGGCGCCGACGGCGCCCAGCGTGCCCCCCTCGATGGTCGAGATCTTCGTGAGCCCCGACGTGGACGTCTCCCTCGAGGGCCGGGCACTCGGCCGTACTCCCCTGACGATTCCACTCGCGCCCGGCCACTACACGCTGACGCTGACCGATCCGGCGCGGGGCCTGGTGAGGACGGCCCGGATGATCGACATCACCCACGATGGCACGTCCACGTTCCGCATCCGCCTGGGCATGGGCGTGGTCCTGGTCCACGCTCCCCGGGGGCCCACATCTCGCTCGACGGACACGAGAAGGGAACGGCACCGATCTCCGATCTGACGATGTTCGAGGGCGAGCACCACCTGCGCGTCACCTTGGACGGCGCCGTCTGGGAGAAGACCTTCGCGCTGTTGGGAGACCAGCGGTTGGTCTTCACCGCGGAGTTCGAGGGGAAGTGAGCTCCCCCAGTCAGTCCCGTGCAGCCAGTGCGGCTCCGCTCGGCACGAAGTTACTCGCCGAGCACCTCCGGGCGGACGCCGCCGCCCGTGAGGCCTCGGTGGCCCGGTTCATCAGCAGGGTGGCCTGCGTCTTCACCGTCTCCACGCTCGGGCTGGGGCCCCTCATCGGCTGGCCCCGTTCCATCTCCGTCGCGGGCCTGTGCATCTTCTTCGCCCTCTATTACGAGTGGCTCCACCGGCGGCTGCGGCGGGGGTGGTTCCACCCCGCCATCCTCTGGGTCAACGTCACGCTGGAGACCTCCACCGGAGCGTTCCTCTATCTCGGCGACGTCCTCTTCGCGGATGCCGAGCAGGCGCTGACCAACCCCATGGCCGTCCTGTGGAGTGCGTTCATCCTGCTCGCGGCGCTGCGCTCCAAACGGAGCCTGGCCCTCTTCGCGGGCAGCGTCGTGGCCGCCGAGACGGTGCTGCTCTATTTCCTCCTGGCCTGGCCACGGCTGGTCGAGCCCATCCCGCTGATGTTCTCCCCGCCCATCATCGTGCTGCGCGCGGGCTACTACTTCGTCACCGGGTGGATGGCGGCGATGGTGGCTGGCCACCTCACGCACAAGGCCGAGGAGGCGCTGCACGCCATCCGGGCGAAGGATCTGCTGGGCAAGTACTTCCTCCACGAGCGGCTGGGGGTGGGAGGCATGGCGGAGGTGTTCCGAGCCACGTACAGCCCGGAGGGCGGCTTCGAGAAGGTGGTGGCCATCAAGCGCATCCTCCCGGCCTACGCCGAGGACGAGGACTTCGTGACGCTGTTCCGCCGGGAGGCGGAGCTGGGCTCGCTGCTCAACCACCCCAACATCGTCCAGGTGCTCGACGTGGGCCGCTTCGCGGACACCTACTTCATGGCCATGGAGCACATCGAGGGCATGTCCCTGCGCGAGCTGCTCAAGAGTCACGGGCCGCTGCCGCCGGCCGTGGTGGCCTACCTCGGGGCCGAGTTGGGCGATGCGCTCGACTACGTGCACCGGCGCACCTCGAGCAACGGCACCCCGCTGAACCTCATCCACCGGGACGTGAATCCGCCCAACATCCTGCTGTCGCGCATCGGCGAGGTGAAGCTGGGGGACTTCGGGGTGGCGCGAGCGGCCATCCACGTCCGCCTCACCCAGGTGGACCGGGTCCGCGGCAAGCTGGGCTATCTGGCCCCGGAGCAGGCCCGGGGCGAGCCCTTCGACGGGCGCGCGGATCTCTTCGCGCTCGGCCTCACGCTGCACGAGGCGCTCACGGGACGGCTCGTCTTCGACAAGGAGGATGCTTCCAACTCGGTGCGCAGCGCCCCGCCGCCCTTCCTCGTGCCGCCCTCGGCCGTCCGGCCGGAGATCCCCCCTGTACTGGATGCGGCGATCATGGGCCTGCTGCAGTGGCAGGTGGTGGACCGCACGCAGCGAGGACACCGGCTGCGCGAGCAGCTCTGTGAGCTGACCGGAGAGCTCGCGCCCTACCCTCACGGGCAGCGGGAGCTGGCGCGGCTCGTCCAGGAGGCGCTCGCGCGGCAGGGAGGCCTGGCCCCGGTGCGGAGCATGGATCAGGAGACCCGGCAGATGCACATCCCCACCGAGGCGAGGAGCGAGGAGCCCACGGCGGTCCTGCCCGGCGAGCGTCCGCCGTAGCCCAGGCACCTCCGTCCAGGAGTTCCGCTGCCAGCAGCCAGAAGGACAATCCCCTCCTTGGAGAAACTCCGGGTGCAGCCGCGCCAGGGCGGACTACGATGCGCGCCAGGTCGCCCCCGCCGCGACCCCACCCTCAACACAAGGAGCCCCCACTTGGCCGGGTCCAGCCTGCTCGCACTGCTCGACGACATCGCCACCATCCTCGACGACGTGTCGGTGATGACCAAGGTCGCCGCGAAGAAGACCGCCGGCGTGCTGGGCGATGACCTGGCGCTCAATGCCCAGCAGGTCACCGGCGTCAACGCCGACCGCGAGCTGCCAGTGGTGTGGGCCGTGGCCAAGGGCTCGACGGTGAACAAGGCCATCCTGGTGCCCGCGGCGCTGGCCATCAGCGCCTTCGTCCCCTGGGCTGGTGACGCCGCTGCTGATGCTGGGCGGCCTGTACCTCTGTTTCGAGGGCGTCGAGAAGCTGGCGCACAAGTTCCTGCACAGCCCCGCCGAGGACGAGGCCCACCACGCCGAGCTCACCCAGGCCCTGATCGACCCGAACGTCGACCTGGTGGCGCTCGAGAAGGAGAAGATCAAGGGCGCGGTGCGCACCGACTTCATCCTCTCGGCCGAGATCATCGTCATCTCCCTGGGCGTCGTGGCCACCGTGCCCTTCATGACCCAGGTGATGGTGCTGATCGGCGTGAGCCTGCTGATGACCGTGGGCGTCTACGGACTGGTGGCCGGCATCGTCAAGCTCGACGATGCGGGGCTCTACCTCAGCCTGAGGCCTGGCGACGGCGCGTGGGCGCGACTCCTGCGAGGCCTGGGAACGGGCCTGCTGAAGGGGGCGCCGTGGCTCATGAAGGGCCTGTCGGTCGCTGGCACCGCGGCCATGTTCCTGGTCGGCGGCGGCATCCTCGCGCACGGCATTCCCGCACTGCACCACGCGATCGAGGGTCTGGCTCATCGCGCGGGCGAGGTGCCCGCTCTCGGCGGTCTGCTGCAGGGGCTCTCGTCGATGGTGGCCAACGCCGGCGTGGGCATCCTGGCTGGCGCGGTGGTGCTCCTCGTGGTGCTCGGGGGCAAGCGCGTGCTGGGCCGTGGCAAGGCCTGAGCGCCGCCACGGGTCGCCAGAAGACGGATTCCATTTTTTCTTGGAGATCGAGAGGCGCCTGGGCCATCTTCCTGGAAGGAGCGAATACCCCGTATTCACTGCTCCCCCCGCGATTTCCAAGGAGTCGGTCCATGCGCTCGATGTTGCGGTCCACCTTCATGACGATGATGTTGGGAGTAGCGCTGGCGGAAGGCGCCGCGCTCGCGGAGGCCCCCCAGGAGCCCGCCGCGGAGTCGCTCCGTCCCGCCGCGCCGGGTGTCGCCAGCGCCCAGCGCTGGGTGGAGGAGCTCGCCACCGGAGAGGGCACGGGCGAGCTGGTGCGCACCCGGGAGGGACTGCTGTTCGAGCCCTATGCCGTCATGCGCAGATCCGAAGGGCTGCTCAGGCTCACCGGCCTCTACACCTTCCCGGCCCGCCGGCTGGAGCAGCCCGTGGACACGATCCAGCCGCTGCTCCAGGCGAAGAGTGCCCTGGGGATGGGTGTCGAGGTGGATGTCCGGGTGCGTGCGGACGGCGGCGCCTGGAGCGAGTGGCGTACCTCCAACGCGGGAGAGGCCGTGCGCCTGCCCTGGGCCGGCACGGAGGTGCAGGTGAGGCTCGCGCTGCTGTCGGACGACCACGGCCGCGGGCCCCTGGTGCACGAGGTGAAGCTGGAGGGAACGCTGGAGGGGGGCACCGCCTCCCAGGAGCTCGCGACCCTGGCGACGCCGTTGAGCTACCGCATCTTCGCCACGCGCGAGGGGCTGGTGGGCGGAACGACAGCCAACGGCCACGTCATCAAGACGAGTGATCGCTTCGTGGCGCTGCCGTCGCGCCGGGCCCTCGCGAGCAACGGAGGCACCGAGTACCAGGTGCGCTTGTGCTACTCGGTGACGGGCAAGTGCACGACCACTTCCGTCTGGGACGTGGGCCCCTGGAACACGAAGGATGACTACTGGAATCCCTCGAGTGTCCGCGAGATGTGGAAGGATCTGCCGCAGGGCAAGCCCGAGGCCCAGGCCGCGTACCAGGACGGCTACAACGGCGGGTATGACCAGTTCGGGCGCCGGCCAGCCAATCCCGCGGGCATCGACCTCGCCGATGGGACGTTCTGGTACGACCTCGGGATGAGCAACAACGACTGGGTCACCGTGACGTACCTGTGGACCTCGGGCGGGACGACGCCCACGGGCCTGGTCATCGACAGCAACAACACCAACAACGACACCACCAAGGGCTACATCGAGGTGTCGGCGAACTGGATCTCCTCGTCGTCCACGGCGGGCTACTACGGCTCGGGCTACTACTACGCCAGCACCCAGGCGGTGTCGGACCCGGCGACGTTCTGGTTCTACCTGCCGGCGGCGGCCACCAAGACGATCGACGCCTGGTGGACCGCGGGCACCAACCGCTCGACGACGGCGCCCTTCGTCATCTGGAACTCGAGCGGCACCAAGCTGGCCACGGTGAACGTGAACCAGCAGCTCAACGGCGGCAAGTGGAACGCGCTCGGCACCTGGAGCTTCCCGGCCGGCTGGAACAAGGTGCAGCTCAGCCGTTGGACCACGACGGGCTACAACGTCATCGCCGACGCCATCCAGGTGCGCTAACGGGAGACGCTCGAGGCCGTGGTGAGGACGAAGGCGTCACGCGACCCCTTCCAGGGGAAACGGGGGCCCATCAAGTCGCCGGTCGTGTAACCGACGATGAAAGCCTCTCCGCACGCGTCCACCGCCACGGCACTCGGGTGATCATCCCCCGCACTCCCCCATTGCCGGACGAGGAGGAGCTTGCCCTCCGGATCGAACTTCATCAGGAAGACGTCGTAATCACCCCGGTAGCCGTAGGCGGGATCCACCGCCCCCAACGTCTCGCCCACCACGAAGATGTTGCCCTGGGCGTCCACCGCCATGTCCGTCACGAAGTCGGACTCCGCGGAACCGAACTGGCTCGTCCAGAGAGGCTGGCCGGTCGACGTATCCAGCAACCGCACCACCACGTCCTGCCCGCCGTAGGCCTGCGCCCCCATCAGCGCGACCGTGGAGCCGGCGATGAGCAGCTTCCCATCCTTCCGGACGTGGGCGGCCTGCATCATGTCCATGCTGCTCGTCGACTGCCGCCACGAGGAGACGAGCTCACCGGTGGCGTTGTCGATCTTCTGTACGAATGAGCCACTCTCGGGGCCACTGTTGCCCGTGACGTAGATGGCCGACTCACCCTGGAGGTCCACGGCCAGACCGCCCAGCGTGTCGGGGCGGGAGGTGTCGAACTGCCGCCACCAGACCTGGCTCATCGCGCCCCCCTCCTCCGCCCACCGCAGCTTGAAGACGAAGGGATCCTCCCACCGATCCACGTAATTGGCGCCAGTGGGCACGTAGTAGTCGTCATACCCGCTGACGATAAGGTCTCGATTGGCGTCGAAGGCCAGCCGGTTCGGGTACTGCGGACGCTCCGTCCCCCCCTGGTAGAGAATCACATCCCTCTCGGAGCCGCGGGGCCCGCCAATGAAGACGTCTTGCTGGCCCATGTGGGTGAACCCCGACAAGGCTCCGGTGGTACGGCCCGCGAAGTAGAGAGCGCCAGTGTCCGGGTGGAAGGCCAGCACATCGAGGGTCTCGGAGGTGCCCTGGAGGTCGAACTCCTTCTTCCAATACCCGCTCGTGGCGCCATCGGCCTGCCCCACCCTCAGCAGCACACCGCGCGAATCTCCCGAGGGAGTGATCCTTCCGAGCTCTCCATTCTCATAGCCGGCGAGGTAGAGCTGGCCCTGGGAGTCAACGGCCACGTCCAGCCACTCCTCGCCCGCCTCCGTCCCGCTCATGAACCCCTCGCCGCTCCACAGCGAGGACTCCTCGGGCACCTGGAAGCATCCGCTGCGAGGGTCTCCGCCCGCGTCGGGAGGAGAGCCCGGCCCGCCATTGCCTGGGCAGCCCGTCAGGGCCAACACCAGAAACACCACACCCATGCGAATCGACATGAAAACACCCCCTCCAGGAGCCGGCACTCTACGCGGGCACGGCCACCACGACGACGGTGTTGTTGTGGTAGCCGTCCAGGCGCCCCTTGAACCGGGCAATCTCGCTATAGGAGAGGAAGCCGGCGATGGGGACGTCGCCGAACACGGACTTGATGGTGTCGATCTCCTCGCTGAACCGGGGGCCCATGACGAGGCCCCGGCAGATGCAGTCGAAGACGAACACCCCGGCCGGCTTCTGCCCGCCCAGCTCCTGGAGGGCCTCCTGCGCGGCATTCCGAGCCGCCGCCGTCATGCTCTCCACCGTCCCGGTGACGATGCTCACCTTCGCGTTCCTCGGCACGTCCGCCGCGCACACCAGCGCCCCCTCCGGCGTCACCGATAGGGGCGCCCGCACCTTCACCACCCCATTGAGGCCGTGCAGGCCCAGCTCGTTGCTCACGAGGAACTCCGCCGCGTTCCGAGGCGAGAACTCCAGCCCCTTGCTCCGGGCATACTCCTGGTAGAACTCGATGGCCGGCCGCCCGTCGAGCTCGTACACGACATTGCCCACGGAGCGCGTGACGGTCGCCTGGGAGGAGGCGGGGCTCACCCCGTGGCCCACCCCGATGCCCCACGACTGACGCCCGAAGAGGTGGAGCGCCACGGCCGCATCCGTGGCGGCGCGCGAGCCCACTCCCACGAAGCTCTTCTTGAAGGCGCCGTCATCCCCCGCCCCACCGCCGACGATGCGGTGGAAGGCCCGGGTCCTCTCCCGCACCTCGTCCACCAGCCTCTCCATCATGAAGTTCAGCCCATCCCCCAGCAGGAGCGTGAGCGCGCGCCCGAGACCCCGTTTTCCCGCCTGCTGGGACAGCTTCTCGAAGTCCGCGCAGAGGGTATCGGCGGCCGCGGTGCAGTTCTTGGAGACGGAGGTGGCGAAGCGGGTCTCGTACTGGAGCGTGTCGGAAGCCAGCAGCATGACGCTCAGCCCGCCCCGCGTCAGGCCGGCCTCGGTGAACTCGCCCGCCGTGCTCGACGCGAGGAACATCGTCCCCGGGCAGCAGTCCCGAGCCACGCCCAGCATGGCCTGCAGGTCATGCCTCGCGGAGGCCAGGAGGAACCCCAGCACGGGCGTCTCGCCACCGAGCCGCACCCGGGCCGCCCCAACGGCCTCAACCACTGCCCTGCGCGTGTCGGAAGAGCTCGACGCTCCGCTCGCCATCCGGGTCGGCATGCCAACCTCCTATCCGTGAAGTATAGGACAGGTTGGAAGTATAGGAGAGCTGGGGGTCCCAGGCGGGCGGCTGCTGGGGCCAGGCGAGAACCCGAGCGCGGCGGTTCGGGCTCGCCGCGCAAGAGCTGCGCGGAGGGCCCCCCCGGCGCGCAGCGGTTGCGGAAAGGCCGGGCTCCCTCGCGGCGGAAACGGGGTGGTGCCGGGGTTGCAATCCCTTCCCGTTGCCATGAGTCCCCCCCCTGCCTCCCAGGAAGAGACGCTCCTCCGGCTGCTGCCCGGCCACCGACCCTCGCGCCCCAACAGCCTCGCACTGCTCGAAGGAGCGCACGCGGCCAACCTCCCCTTCGAGCGCTATCTGCTGGAGCAGGGAGTGCTCTCGCGTCAGGAGCTCATCCACCTCCTCGCGGAACAGGCGGGAGTGGCCGTCGCGGAGGTGGACGGCGAGGTGCTGGCGCTGCGCATCCACCGGGCCGTACCGCTCGATCGGGCACTCGGGGCGGGCATCCTCCCGCTGCTGCTCCAGGGCTCGCGCCTGTTCTGCCTGGCCGAGCCCCTGTCCCACGGGAAGATGCGGCCTCCCCTGCCCGGACTGGAGCTGGTGGTGCTCGGGGAACAGCAGGCCCTGAGCCCCCGCATCCAGCACACCTGGGCGGAGCTGGAGCGGAGGGACCCGGGAAAGCACTCCTTCCCGCGCTACCTGCAGCGCCTGGGGCTCATCGGCCACGCGCTGGCGGAGTCGCTCTCCCCCCAGGGCCCCGGCGGCTGGCAACCCCGCCTGCGGGAGGCGGACCTCCCCGAGGAGGCACTGTACGCCGCGGCGAGCGCGTTCTTCGACAAGCCCCTGCTCACCGCCTCCCGGGTGCAGGAGCTGGTGGACCCGGGCGTGCTGCGCCGCGTACACCGCGCCTTCATCGAATCGAGCGGGGCCCTGCCGCTGCGGGTGGAGGAAGATCGACTGTGGGTAGCCCTCACGGACCTGCTCCCCGAGACGCACCCGTTGGAGCTGCTGGCCCGGGAGCTGGGCTGCGCGAAGCTGCACTTCCTCGCCATCCCGCCGAGCGCGCTGAAGCTGGCCCTCGAGGCCCTTCCCGAAACGGACAAGCCCCCGAGCGCCATGGAAGCCGGGGCCACCGTTCCCGCCATCGTCGAGCGGCTGCTGCACGAGGCCGTGAGGCGTGGGTGCAGCGACATCCACCTCGAGCGCTACGAGCACCGGGTGGACGTGCGGCTGCGCAAGGACGGAGTCCTGCTGCCCATGAAGGACAGCGGGGTGACGCCGGAGAACGCGCAGGCCGTGGTGACGAAGCTGAAGGTGGACGCGCGACTGGACATCACCGAGTCGCGTCGGCCGCAGGACGGGGCGCTCCGGCGCCGCTACGAGCGGGGACAGGTGGACTTCCGCGTGGCCACCCAGCCGACGCTGTGGGGAGAGAACATCGCCCTCCGGGTGCTGGAGCAGGGCTCGGCCGTCTCCACCCTGGAGCAGCTCGGCTTCGACCCGGAGTTGCTGGCGCACCTTCGCCGGCTGCTGGTCAACCCCCAGGGGCTGCTGCTCATCACCGGGCCCACCGGCTCCGGCAAGACGACGACGCTGTACTCCATCCTCGAGGAGCTCAAGCACCCCGGGCAGAAGATCCTCACCGCGGAGGATCCCATCGAGTACGCCCTGGAGGGCGTGCAGCAGAGCCAGGTGGACGAGTCGATCGGCAACACCTTCGACCGGCTCGTGCGGGCCTTCATGCGGCAGGATCCGGACGTCATCCTGGTGGGGGAGATTCGCGACGCGGAGACGGCGCGGAGCGCGCTGCGCGCGGCGCTCACCGGACACCTCATCCTCAGCACGGTGCACGCCAACGACGTGTTCGGAGTGGTGCGGCGCATCATGGACCTGGGCGTGGAGGAGGGCCTGCTCGCCCAGACACTGCTCGGCGTGCTGGGACAGCGACTGGCGCGGAGGAACTGTCCGGGGTGCGCCGCGCCGGACGTGCCTCCCGCCGAGCTGGTGAAGGAGTTCTTCCCCCTGGGCCTCCCCATGTGGGCGAGGCTGAGGCGGGGCCAGGGCTGCGAGGCGTGTGGAGGCACGGGCTACTCGGGCCGCCTCGTCCTCGCGGAGTACTGGGAGCCGGACGAGCAGGGCCGCGGCGCGATGGAGCGCGGCCTGGAGCCCTCGCGATTGCGGCGGAGCGCCATGGACTCGGGTTTCCGGCCACTGGTGGCACATGCCGCCCGGCTCGCGGCGGAGGGTCTCACCTCGCTGGAGGAGCTGCGCACGGTGGTGCCCTATGAGCAGGTCCTCCGCCAGCTCGAGCCCGGTTTCCCTCAACTCAACGGGTGACCCCGGAGCTCGTGCAACACATTGGAGTTGTGGCCGATTGGACCTCTCGTGAGGTCCCTGGAATTCGAACCAGTCCAGGAGGTCACGTTGAATCGAGCTGGAAAAATCGACTCCGCCTGTGGAGCGACCACGAGCTGTCTGGACTCCATACGCACCCTGCTGGCCTTGACCCTGGTACCGCTGTTGGCGTGTCAGCCGCCAACGGAGCCGGCCGCGTCCGGTGAGCCCCTGGTCGCGCGAAGTGAGTCGTTGATTGGCCCTGTCTCGGGGCAGATCCCCGCGGGACTGCCGACGCGACTCGCGGTGGGCCTGTTCGAGGACACCGTGTTCACCTGGATGAGGGACAGCGGTGTGCCCTGGGACCTGCGCTACCGCTACTTCATCAAGGGCTGGGTCAACAACTGGGGCTGGGGACCCGCCGATGGCGCCTTCGCCCTGGAGTACATGCAGCAGTGCGACGCGCAGGGCTTCATCCCGACCATCCAGTACTACCAGCTCAACACCGAGCCGGGCGGCGGTGAGGAGGCCGTCCTCGCCAAGGTGCAGAACGCCTCCACCATGCGGAGCTACTTCTCCGACTTCAAGATGCTGATGCAGCGGGCGAAGGAGTTCAACAAGCCCGTGGTGGTCCTCATCGAGGCGGATGGTTTCGGCTTCCTCCAGAAGCAGTCGCAGAACAACCCCAACGCCTACGGGGCCATCGCGGACACGGGGCTGCCGGAGCTGGCGCAACTGCCCAACACGTTGGCCGGCTGGGGACTCGCCTTCCTCCAACTGCGCGAGGTCGTGGGCGCCAGCAATGTCATCCTCGCCCCTCACGTCTCGGGCTGGGCCAGCGGTCAGGACATCATCCACTTCGCCCTCGGGCTCCCGCTGGAGGCCGAGGTCTCCAAGGTCCACGACTTCCTCAAGCCCTTCGGCCTGGCGCCCAACATCACGGGCAGCACCTATGATGTGCTGGTGACGGATCCGCTCGACCGGGACGCGGACTACTTCCAGCTCGTCCGCGGGGAGAACCGGTGGTGGGACCCGAGCGACTCGGCGCCCCTCGACTCCCGGAGCTTCAACCGGTACGCCGAGTGGCTGCGGCTGTGGAACGTCGCCTCCGGCAAGCGGTGGATCCTCTGGCAGATGCCCCTGGGCAACTCCCAGCACCTCAACGTGCCCAACACGAGCAACGCCCCGCGCGAGGGCTACAAGGACAACCGCGCCGAGTACTTCTTCGGCCCCGATGGGCTGGCGCACCTGGAGAAGTTCGCCTCCAGCGGTGTCATCGCCCTCCTCTTCGGCAAGGGGGAGGAGACGCAGAGCTCGTACACCAACGACTACTACTCGGACGGCCAGCTCTTCATGAAGAGCCGCGCGGGCAACTTCCTGAAGGGCGGCGGTCTGGCCATCCCCGCGGGCCCCACCACCGAGCCGACGAGCCCTCCGAATGCCCAGGCCCCGAAGTTCACCAGCTCGGTCGTGCTGTCGGGAACGTCCGTGCCCGCGGGCACGAGCGTCGACATCACCGCTACCGTCACCGCCACCGGAGGCCCGCTGAGCGGCGCCATCATCGACATCGAGGTCCACGACGCGGCGGGTCTCAAGGTGGGGCAGCAGATCGTGAACGGCCAGGCCTTCTTCTACGGCCAGTCCCGCGACTACCACTACACGTGGACCGTGCCCTCCACGGGAACCTACACGGTGAAGGTGGGTGTCTTCGACTCGGCGTGGACCGGCCACCACTGGAACTTCGCGGCCACCCTCCAGGGAGTGGAGCCCGCCCCCAGCTCGGACAGCGCGTTCTACAACTTCGAGAGCGGCACCCAGAGCTGGTTGTACTCGGGAGCGATTGTGACGGGAGCGTCCGCCTCCGCGGCACGGGCCTGGGCGGGAGACCAGTCGCTCGCGGTGTCGATGGCGGGCACCGCGTCCGCCTCGGGTCTGGTGTATGCCCTGTCGCCCACCACCCCCGCGGGCAGCACCATCACCTTCCACCTGTGGGTCCCCTCCGGACACCACGTCTCCGGGGCCCAGCCCTTCGTCCAGGAGGACTCGGCCGGCGCGTGGCGCTGGACGGACTCGTGGTACTCGGGCACGGCTCTCGTCCCGGGGGCCTGGAACACGCTCACCCTCCAGGTCCCCGCGGATGCGGCGGTGCCGCTCCATCGGCTCGGCCTGATGCTCCACACCGACGCCACCTGGTCCGATACCGTCGCTGTCGACTCGGTGAGTTGGTAGCTCCCAGAGGGATTCGTCAACACCACGCACGCTGCGCTGGCCCCTGCGCCGGGGCCAGCTTCGTAGGCAGCGAGGACACGGGCTGCCAGGAGCCCGCGGACACCTGAGCGCTCACGCGAGTGGGAGCTCCAACGTTGCCGTGGCCCCCCGGCCCGGCCCTTCACTCTCCAGCCGGAGGGTGCCTCCCAACAGCATCGCCGCGAGCGCGCTCGAGTGCAGGCCGAAACCATGGCCATCATTCCGCGTGGTGAAGCCATGCGAGAAGAGCCGCTCGCGGACCTCCGGCGCGATTCCCACCCCATTGTCCACCACCTGGATTCGAGCCATCCCCTCCTCCATGGTGAGCCTCACCAGCACCCGCCGCTGTCCCTCGGGTACGTCCCCCAGGGCATATTTGGCGTTGCTGATGAGATTGATGAGGATCTGCAGCACCTTGTGCCTGTCCACCTTCACCTGGGCGGTGGATGTGAGCTCGCTCGTGATGGAGACGCCGTGGCGCTCGAGCGCCGCCCTCTGGATGCGCAGGGCATCCTCGACCAGCCGCGACAGGTCGCACTCGTCGATGAGAAGCGAGGTCTTCGCGTATGTCTGCTGCACCTGGACGATGGAGCGGATGTGCTCGATGTGCCAGCCCATCTCCTCCAATCTCCCCCGCAGGCTCTCCCTCTCGCGGAAGAGCTCCTCGGTGAGCGCGCAGAAGTAGTCCGGCAGGCTCCTGCCGCGTGGATCCTGGGTGAGGAAGTCCGCCAGGCCGTCGCGGTGCAAATCGATCATCGCCGCGAGCTGCTTCAGCCGGCCGAAGCGCGAGGCGCCCTCCGCAGCACGCATCAGGTCGAGGTTGACGACGGCGCTGGTGAGGACATTGCCGACGTTGTGCAACACATTGGAGGCGACCTCGGACATGCCCACCGCGCGCGCGGTGTCCACGAGCCGGGCCTGGGCGTCCCGAAGCTCCCGCGTGCGCTCCTCCACCCGCGTCTCCAGCTCGTCATTGGCACGGCGCAGGGCCGCCTCGGCGTGCCGCACCTCGGCGTACAACCGCGCGTTCTCCATGGAGATGGCGGCCTGGGAGGCGATGTGTCCGAGCAGGGCGATACGGGCTGGAGTGAACGCCTCGGTCGCCAGGCTGTTCTCCAGGTACAGCACCCCGAAGAACGCATCCTGTCGCAACAGTGGAAGGCAGAGCACCGACCGGGCCCGGCCACGCCTGAAGTACTCGTCGGCGGAGAAGGGGTGATCCTTCGCGGCGTCACCGATGAGCACATGCTCGTGCGTGCGCTTGACGTAGGCGATGAGCGTCCAGGGCAGCTCGTGGGTGGCCTCCTCGCCCGGAACGATGATGGGCGCGCCCGGCGAGGCGCCCGAGATGGACACCACCCTGAGCGTGTCCCCTCTCGGCAGCAGGAGGGCGCCGCGCTGGGCGCCGGCGTTCTCGATGGCCACCTGCGTGAGAGTGGTCACCAGCCGGTCCAGGACTATCTCCCCGGAGATGGCCTGCTGGGCCTTCACCACGGTGTGCGCGTCGATCTGCGCCGAATCCGTATCGTAGGAGGTCGTGTCCGAAGAGGCCGCCGAGAACACGAGGTGTGGCCACCGGGACTCCAGGTGCTTGACCTTACCCCGGGCGCCCCACTGCTGGTACGCCTCCCGGGCCGAATGGGCATAGCCCTCGGCGATGGTCGCGAACCCTCGCGCGCGCCAGAAGTTCGCCGCCAGCTCGCTGGCGAGGCCGACGTTCTGGATGAAGCCGTGAGCCCGGGCCGACTGAAGCGCGTCCTCGTAGGCGCGCATCGCCTCCTCCGGCCGGCCCATCACGCGGGCCAGCTCCGCGGACACCATCCGCTCGGGTGCGAGGAAGTTCTCGGGGCAATGGCTCGCCCACTCCGCGAGTTGCCGCTGGTGCTCCCCCATGGCCTCGAGGAACCGCCGCTGCTCCTCCGGCGCCGCCCCCTCGTAGCAGGCGGCCAGCGTCAGCGCCCGGTAGAGGTGGTAGTCCAGGAGCTGGATGTGGCTCCACGAGGCCCAGATGAGCGCCGTGGCCTTCTCTCCCGCTTCGCGTGCTTCCTCGTACGCGCCGCACATGAAGCGCGACTGCATCTTGTGCAGCCAGTACCAACACCGCATGGTGCTCATACGCCCGGGTGTCAGACTGGCCTCGAACTCCTCTTCCTCGAAGTCATCACCACTCAGCGTGCCGAAGGAGCGCGAGAGCCCGCGCAACTGCTGGACGTAGCGCTGGGTGGGGCGAATGATGTCCTGCACGTCCAGGAAGCCCGCCTTGCGTACGAAATCCAGGCGCGCCACCGACTCCAGGTAGACGTCCTCCAGCTTGTCACCCAGGACGAGGCGATCCGTGAGGATGTGGTTGCAGCAATAGCTGGCGACCGGGAGGTCCCCGACCTGCCGCGCGTGATGGAAGGCGCTGCGGATGAGCTCCAGCGAGAGGGAGATGGGCCGGGTCCAGTAGCTGATGAACTCCTGGGTGTAGAGCGCCTTGCCCCGGGACGAGGCGTAGTTGTGACGCTCCACGAGGGCGCAGGCGAGCGTGCCGAAGGCATAGCCCTCCCGGTACTTCTTGAAGGCGGACCCCAGCACCACGCCATACCAGGCGTAGCCGTGCACGGCCGCTTCACTGTTGCCGTACCGGAGGGTCAGGGAGACCAGCCGGCAGAGGTGGAGGATGAGCAGGTTGTTGTCGGTGAAGAAGGCCGCGGCGAACATGGCGCCCAGGACACCGAGCACCGCCTGAATCTCCGGATCCTTCAGGAGGGGCAGGTCGATGAGGCTCTCGATGGGGCGCCCATTCAGGAGGGCCCACACCTCCTCGTTGGCGGCCACCACCTCCTCCCAGGAGGGGTGTGGCGACATCGGCATGCCCAGCAGGGCCAGACACTCCAGGAAACAGGTAATGGCCTCCGGGACCTCCCCCATGGCGAGGTGGAGCTCGCTCGTCAGGCGGTAGACGGCCGCGATGTCCGCGGAGACTCTCGCCCGGGGGCGGAGCTCCGCCAACAGGTGGCGCGCCCCGGCGGCATTGCCATTCATGAACTCGCAGGTTGCCTGCTCGAGACGCAGCTTGAAGGCCAGCTCGGGGTCCGTCGTCCAGGGCTCCCCCGGGAGGAGATTGAACGCCGCCTCGAAGTAGGCAATGGCCGAGCGGTACGCGATTGACGCCTTGGCCTTCCGACCCGCCTCGGCGTTGAGCCGCGCGACCTGGAGGCGCTCCTCGGGGTCTTCGAGCAGCGCCGCCCCGGCGTTGAACTGCCCCACGAGGTCGAAGAGCTTCTCGCGCACCTCCTCCGGCGACAGGCTCGCCAGCAGCAGGCGGCCGATGCTCAGGTGGACGGCCGCTCGCTCCTCCTCGGGGATGAGGGCCTGGGACGCCTGCTGGATGCGGTCATGGAGGAACCGGTACTGCTCCGCTCCGTGACGCGCCAGGAGACCCTCCTGGAGCGCGGGCTCCAGGCTCTGCTCCACCTCGGACACCTCGATGCCGGAGATGATGGCCAGCATCGGGAGCGGGAAGCCACTGCCCACACACGCCGCCAGGCGCAGGAGGTGCTGCGTCCCGGCGGGGAGCTGGCGCAGCTTGCCCACCATGAAGTCGACGACGTTGTCGGAGTAGGCCTTCGCCCGCACGCCGGCTGCATCCCACCGCCACGCCCCTTGCGGCGTGCGCGCCAGCAGTCCGTCCTGGTTCAGCGTCAGCATCAGCTGGATGAGGAAGAACGGATTGCCTCCCGTCTTCTCGAGGATCAGCTCCGAGAGGGGCACGACGAGCTCCTCCCCCGCCCCCGGAAGCGTATCGGCGACGAGCTGCCGGAGTTGAGCGGCGCTCAGCGGCTCGAGCCGGATGTCGGTCACCCTCGCGCCCGTCTTTCGCACCTCCTCCAGCATCAGCATCAGCGGGTGGGACGGGCTCACCTCGTTGTCGCGATAGGCCCCCACCAGCAGCACCGGCGGCATGTCCTCGTCGCCGAGCAGATGTTTGAGAATCCCCAGACTGGCCAGATCCGCCCATTGCAGGTCATCGAGGAACACGACGAGCGGGTGCTCGGAGGTGGAGAAGACCCCGAGGAACTGCTGGAAGACGCGGTTGAAGCGGACCTGCGCCTCGGCGGGAGGCAGCTCCTGGATGGCCGGCTGCTTGCCCACGACGAGCTCCAGCTGCGGAACCAGGTCCACCAGCACCTGGCCATTGTCCCCCCAGGCCTCCCTCAGGAGTCCGCGCCACTTCGCGAGCTCCTCGTCGGTACCGGCGAGCAGCTGCCGCACCAACCCGCGGATGGCCTGGGCCAGGGTGGCGTAGGGAACGTCCCGTTGGAACTGATCGAACTTGCCGCGCAGGAAGAACCCGCGCCGCTCCACCACGGGCCGTTGGAGCTCGTTGACCACCGACGACTTGCCGATGCCGGAGTAGCCACTGACCAGGAGGAGCTCTGGCCGTCCCCCCTGGACTATCCGCTCGAACCCCTGGAACAGGGTGGCGACATGGGCGTCGCGCCCGTAGAGGCGCTGGGGAATCTGGAAGCGGCTGGGGAAGTCCCGCTCGCCCAGTGGGAACACCCGGGAGACCCCCTGGAGCAGGTCCTCCCGGCACCGCTCGAGGTCCACCTTCAGTCCCTCGGCGCTCTGGTAGCGCTCCTCGGCCACCTTGGCCAGGAGCTTCATCACGATGGCGGACAGCGCGGGAGGGAGGGTCGCGACGAGCTCCTGGGGTGGCCTCGGCAGCTGGGCCAGGTGCGCATGGAACCATCCGAGCGCATCACTCGCGCAGAAAGGCAAGGTGCCCGTCAGCAGCTCGTAGAACGTCACCCCCAACGAATAGAGGTCCGTGCGGTAATCCACCGCTCGGTTCATGCGCCCGGTCTGCTCGGGAGACATGTACGCCAGCGTCCCTTCGATGAGGCTGGGGGCCGCCGAATCCACGTGCTCCACCTGTTGGACGGTGGCGCTCCCGAAGTCGATGATCCGCGCCTCTCCCGCGGGCGTGATGATGATGTTGGAGGGCTTGAGATCCTTGTGGATGATGCCACGCCGGTGGATCTCCCCGAGGGCCGAGGCCATGGAGATGGCCAGCTCGAGGAACGAGGAAATCGCGAACCGCTGGCCCACGGCCTCCAACAGGGACTCGCCCTCCACCTCCTCCAGGATGAGGACCGGACGGTCCTGGATCAGCTCGCAGGAGTGGACCCGAGATACGCCACGCACATCCCGGAGCCGCTGCAGGATGCCGTGCTCCCAGCGATAGCGCTCCCACTCGCGCGGGCCGGGCGAGGGGTTCGCTGGCGTCTTGATGATGACGGGCCGGTTATCGGCCTCCCCCACCGCGAGGAACAGCACATTCGCGCCCGTCACTCGGAGCGAGCCCAGCAATCGATAGCCCGGGATGTCCAAGGAATTGGAGGGTGATATCGGCTTTGGAAGGTACATGGATGTCAGACGGCTCCCCCTGTGGAACCCGGCTGAAGACTACATTCTCAGGACTGCTCGCTTCGCCAAGCGTAGGACCGACCGCTCCGCTAATCGGCCACCCTTTTTGCTGGCTCATTGCATGGGGCGCGCTTCGCCTTCGGGGAAGCGATGCCCCAGCTCCGCCATCGCGGGTGCGCAGGGCAGCCTCACGGTGAACCGCGTCTCGCCGGGTTGGCTCTCCACCTGGATGGTGCCTCCGTGCAGGTCCACGATCTGCCGCGCGATGTACAGCCCGAGACCGAGGCCCGCGTATTGTCGGTCGGAGACTCCACGCTCGAAGGGGTTGAACACCCTGGGCAGCCGCGCGGGATCGATCCCGATGCCATGGTCCACCACCTCCAGTACCGCCCAGGTCCCATCGCGGTGAACGGTGATATCGACCGGCTGCCCCGCCCCATACTTGACGGCGTTGTCCAGCAGGTTGGTGACGACCTGCTCGAGCCGCAGGCGGTCCCAGAAGCCAGTCAGGTTCGACTCGGCGTTGATCCGCAGCTGGCTCCCGCTTTGTGCGGCCTGCGGCTCCAGCCTCTCCGTTGCCTCGCGCACCAGCTCGCTCAGGTCGGTATTGGCCCTTTCAATCTGAAGCCGTCCCCCGGTAATGCGTGCCATATCAAGCAGATCCGTGAGCAACCGGGAAAGCCGCTGCAGCCCCGCACGCCCGCCCTGGATGGAGGCGAGCAGACGCTCGGGAGGCGCCCCCGAGCGCACCATGGACTCGAGCATCTGGAGCCGCAACGCGAGGCCGGTGAGGGGCGACTTCAGCTCGTGCGAAGCAATGGACATGAACTCCTCGCGCGCCCGGACCGCGTCCCGTGCTTCGCGGTAGAGGCGCGCGTTGTCCAGCGCCACAGCAGCCTGCGCCGCGAGGCCCTCCACCATCTGCACGTCCTCCGGCCGGAAGTGCCCGGACGCCGCGTGCGCGAACAGCAGTGCGCCCATGGTCTCCCCGTTGCGGCTGCGCACCGGGGCGCCCAGACAGCTGACCACTGGCCACGCCCCGCCGACACGGCCGGTCCATCTCCCGCCGAGGAGGGGATCCTTCCGGAGGTCCTCCTCGCGCACGCGCTCGCCCAGGAAGATCCGCTCCAGCAACGGCATCACCGCGGCCGACGTGAGCTCGGCGACGGCCTCATGGGGGGCGACCGCCAGCGCCTCCATGCATTGCGGCTGCGGACCCTGTTTCTCGAAGTAGGCGCCCGCCTCCGCCCGGGTGAGACGGGTGCCCTCTTCGACCACCCGCTGAAGGATGCTCTGGGTGGTGAGCCTGGACACAAGCACCAGGCCCACGCGGGTGAGGCTTTCCGCGGCGGACCGCTGTCGCTCCGCAAGCTCCCGTGCCCTGGCCTCGAAAAATGAGAGGCCAGAGCAGACGAAGGAGATGAAGAGTCCTCCCACGAGAACAATGACTGGAAGAAAACCGCTGAAGCCTCCGGGGTACGATGGGGCGAGGCTGTGGACCACCACCGTCCACGAGCGTCCGCCCACCAGCACTTCCTCTACCTCGGTGAAGCCACGGTGCTCGAGCGCGGGACTGGACGAGAGCTCGTCGAAGAGGAGGTTCTGCGGCTCCGCCGCTCCGTCGTAGATCGCCACCGCTACCTTCAGGTCCTCGTGCTGGAGGTCGAAGGACTTACCGAAGACACTCTCGAAGAGGTCTCCGGTGCGAAAGGGGCTGTAGATGAAGCCGAGCAGCTTCTCGCGCCGCTCCGCAACCGTCGCTGGAGTGCCGCCCCCCTCATAGACCGGAACGTAGATGAGGACGCCCGGCTGACGGGGCCCTTCGATCTCCTGCACCAGGGTCACCCTGCCGGACATCGCGGCTTCTCCGGTGTCACGCGCGCGCTCCATGGCTGCCCGGCGTGTGGGCTCGGAGAACATGTCGTAGCCCAGCGCGGCACGATTCCGGACGTTCATCGGCTCGAGGAAATAGATGGTGTGGTATTCGTCTCGCGGACCGGCAGGCCAGATGTGAAAGTCCTCGATTCCACTCTGGCGGGCCCGCTCCTCCACCTTGGCGATTTCGCCCGGGGGAACCCGGAGCGAGTAGCCGATCCCCTGAACTCCCGGGTTCGTCCGACTGAAGAGATTGGTGACGACCCCACGAAAGGTCTCCCGGGTGAGGTCGCGTGTCCCGGAGATCAGATCCGCGCCGGAGTTGAGAATGCCGTCGTAGGCGTCCATTCGCGTCTGGAGGTGGATGCGCGCGGCTTTTGCCTGATTCTGGAATTGCCGGAGCTCCTGCGTGTGAATGAGCCACAGGGTCGCAATCGTGGCCACGGCGGTCGCGGCGAGCGAGAGGCCAAGGACGATCCACGGGACCCGGAAGTGGCGCGGGCGGGACATACAGGGAGATGCATCCCGAGCGCTCTGTTGGCAATGCAAGCGAGCAGGCGGCAGGCCCTGTGCTTGATCGATTCCCCGCTGAGGTCCGGCGGGACGGGACTCCAGCAGTAGGCCCGCCCTATCAATCGCCGTGCCAACTCCTGCTCGGCGGGTCCAGTTACAGCGACTGCGGATAGTAGAGGCCCAGCGGGTCCACGACGTATTTCTCGATGGGCACCAGGGTGAAGTGACTCATGGCATGTCTCTCGGCGAAGCGCATGAAGCGCTCGGAGACGATAATCACCCCCCAAAGGCCGCGCGGCCGGAACACATCCTCCCCGTTCCACGTGCCCTCCTCCAAGGCGAGTCCGTCGATGGCGTCGATACCGGTGTAGCGACACCACGAGCACTTGATGGGCTTGCTGATCCGCAGGCGGCTGCGCTCCATGTCCAGCGCTGGGTGGCCGTAGGCCGGAGTGACGAAGAGATACCGGGGCGGTGGACCGGGCTTGGGGCCACGACGCTCTGCGGCGTACCCGCAGCACCTCGAC
Source organism: uncultured delta proteobacterium (assembly GCA_963771175.1). Lineage (GTDB taxonomy): Bacteria > Myxococcota > Myxococcia > Myxococcales > Myxococcaceae > Archangium. The sequence goes on along the minus strand of CAVYSY010000046.1, from coordinate 76,178 downwards.
GGGATGAAAGCCGCTCAGCCCCGTCAACCCCTCCGCCTTGAAATCTTCCGCGAAGCGCTCGGTGACCAGTAAGCCGCCACAAGGGCCCTCCACGAGATCCCCAAAGTCCTTTCCGTAGAGTTCCAGTTCGCCCTGGTAGGGGGGCTGCCAGGTCAGCGACCCGATGGTGTCCCCGCACTGGGGACAGAGCAGCGCAGGGCCGAGGTTCGAACTGACCCTGCTGAACTCGGTGTCGTGCTGGCCTTCCCTCAGCTTCTTCAGCACGAAGAAACGCATGGGGGGCGAGGGAACTTCAGAAGCCATCCGGGAACCTCACGCGCATCGCGGGCCGATTGTAGATCTGCCGCAAGAAGGTCACGAACTCCTCGGGTGTTGCTTTGTCGTATCTTTCAAGCCATCTGATGACTTCGTCATCTACGTCACGGTGCCATTGCTGGTAGCCGTTGTGGGAGTCCTTGTCGGCCGCTCGCGTGACGAACCGTGGATCCCTCGCGGTGTAGTGACCTCGGAGTGTGGCATGCTCCTCAAGCTTTTCGGCGATCCGCTTGGAAATGACGTGGTGTAGCTGTCCGCTCGCACCAGACGCCGCCTGGCCCTCTCCCATGCCTCGGGCCACCATGGCGACCGCCGTGGCGGGCAGGGAGATGACGACGGTGCTTCCCACGACGGCCACCGCACTCACCTGTTCCAGGCTCGCCAGGTTGATGCCCACCCGTGAGGCCCCCACCGCCGCTGCCTCCGAGAAGCCAGGCAGCATCGGCAGCCGAGAGGCCAGCCACGCCGCGCCCCCGGTCATTCCCTGGCTCACCACCACCGTCACCGCGAGGACGAAGACGCGTGCCACCTCCGGTCCCACTCGTTTCGCGAAGCGCTGGCCGGCCCGCTCCAACTCCTCGGGAGTCGTGGCCCTGTCGGTGGCCCGTTTCAGCTCCCTGCTGGCCTCCACCACCTCCAGGAAGGTCTCCACTCCCAGGTAGACCAACATCAGCGCGGACACGATGGCCGCCGCCTTGGTGAACACGGGCTCGGGGTTCGCCGCCAGGACCACCCAGCCAACGAGGCCCGTGGCGATGACCGCGTAGAAGAGCTGGGGGGCCAGGGTGTCCTCCACCGCCTTGGAGATGCTCTCTCCCAGGGGCTCGAGAGCCAGGCCCAGCGACACTCCCAGTTTGTCCCACTCGCCCAGGCCCACCACGTCGTCGAGCAGGGACAGGCAGCCCACTCCGCGCTGGCCCGGCCCGCAGAGGACGCCGAAGCTCCTGCTCGTCGGACCCGGGTCCCCGCCATTGCCGGGGTAGCTGGCGCGCACCAGCCAGCCTTGCTGGGGGGAGCGGAGGAACAGCGGCGCGTTCAGCACCAACCTCGCCAGCGCTTCCTCGAACGCTTCCGCGTCCACCCTCACGGACTCGTTCGAGGTGGGCGGCCGGTACTCCAGGGGTGCACCCAGCCCCGTGTCGAGGCGTACGACACGCGGGGTAGCGCACGCGGTGACCAGCGCCAGGAGCAGGACCACAGCGGTCAGACGATGTGCCAGGAGACGCCCTCCAACTCGAGGAAGGCTCCAGCCTACGGGATCGTCACCCCTGAGACGATGACGCCCTACTCGCCCCGGCGCAGCCGCTCGATGTAGTCCGCCGGCAGTCCCGCGCTCTGCGCGCCGCGCACCAGCGCCTCGATGAACCGCTGGCTGATGGGGCCCTCGGTGGACGCGCGCCTCGGCGACGTCACGAACGCCGTGGCCTGCAGTTCCTGCCCTTCCACCCGGACGCGCACGAGCCGCTCCACGCACATGCTCGTCACCGCGCCCTCCTTGTGCTGGATGATGGGCCAGTCCTTCCCGGAAACCTCGAAGAGCCTCCCGTACACGCTCTTCCCCGGCTCGTCCTTCAGCCCCGCCACCCGCCCTCCCCACCACCTCGAGGGGAAGTCGTACACGAGGTCCACGTCCAGCGCCTCGGCCAGCTTGCCCTCGGGCAGCTCGAAGAAGTCGTAGCTGTGCTGCGAGCGCCACTCCTCGAAGGCCGCCCGGTCCAGAATCGTCGAGTACGCGAAGTACAGCTTCGAGGCCGCGGTGTCCGCCTGGTTCCGCGCCTTCATCACCTGATCGTAATGCGAATCCATGCGTGACTCCCTCGTACGGGCCGCCTACCGCCGCGTCGACTCCTCGCGCAACGCCCCGAGGATGCCGCCCACGTCCAGGCGCGCCGTCTTGACGAACAGCCGTAGCGCGCGCTCCACGTGCTCGGCAAGCGTCGCCATCTTCTCCAGGCGCGCCAGATGCTCATGGGGAACGTTTCCGGCCTCCTCGGCCAACCGGCGCGCCTCGGAAAGGTCCGCGCGGATCCGCTCGATGAAGCCCGCCTCCCGCTCCTCCACCACGTGCGACACCATGCGGATGAGGTCCGTCTCCGCCCCGTAGCGCCACGCGCTGTCCTGCGGCAGGCGCACCCGCCGCACCACGCCCCAGCGCTCCAGGTCCCTCAACAGCATGGATACTCCGCCCTTGGACAGATCCAGCTCGCGCTCGATCTCCCCGGCGGTGAGGGGCTCGCCGCGCAGGTACAGCAGGGCCCACACCCGGCCCTGGTTGCGCTTGAAGCCCCAGAACTCAATCACATTGCCCACCGCGTCGACGGCGATGGCTTCCCAGGGAGCGAGACGACCGTTGCTGGAGCCCTCCCCCCGGCCCGCTTCGAGACCGCCCGTCCACAGGTAGCCTTTCATGCAGCCCGGCTCCGCTCCTGCGCCTGGGTGGACATGCCCACCGACAGCTTGCGCGCCCAGTCCACCAGCTCCGCCCCCGTGCCCTGCTGCGCGTACGACCCGAGCGCGTCCACGGCCGCATCCAGCTCCTTGTTCATCCGCTCCAGGGCCAGATCCACGGCGCCGGTGGCCTCGATGGCGTCGCCGATGGCGCGGGTGCGCTCGGGGTTCACCGTGGTGAAGGCCCACGCGTCCTTCAGCTTGCCCTTCAGGCTGCTGTCCCGTGCCACCGCCAGGAGGATGGGCAGCGAGGGCGTCCCCGAGAGCACGTCCGCGTAGCGCGGCTTGCCCGGGTCCGTGCCGAGCACGTCGCGGATGTCATCGGCGATCTGGAAGGCCACGCCGAAGCGGCGGCCGAACAGGTCGAAGCGCTGGGCGGCCTCGGGCTGGCCGGCGAGCGTGGCGGCGGCGCTGCCGCACCAGCCGAAGAGCGAGCCCGTCTTGCCCTCGGCGATGAAGCGCAGGCGCTCCAGGGGCAGGTCCAGGTTGCCGCGGGCCTCCACCTCGGTGATGGCCGCGCGCGACATCTCCACCACCACCGCCAGTGCGCTCTGGGTGATGCGTGGATCCAGGTGGGCCAGGCGGTGCAGCGCGGTGGAGAGGATGAGATCTCCACTCATCACCGCGACGATGTTGCCCCAGCGGGCGTTCACCGTGGGCTTGGCGCGGCGGAACATGCCGGCGTCCACCACGTCATCGTGCAGGAGGCTGGAGGAGTGGATCATCTCCGAGGCCACCGCCACGTCCACCAGCTTCTCGGGGGCCACGCCCACGGCTCCGCCGAACAGGCGCACCAGCATGGGGCGGGCTCGCTTGCCGCCGGTGCCGATGCACAGGTGGCGCGCGGCCTCCATCAGCGTGTCGCCCTGCACTCCCGGGCCCACCTCCCCATCCGCCAGCATCGAGCCCAGCCGCTGCTCCACGCTCCCCAGAAAGTCCGCCAGTTCACGCGCGAGTTCCATGTACCCCTCTCCTCTGCGCCCGTTCATATAGTTCAAGACCGTGTGAACTGCACCTGTTTGCTGCGGGGGCGGGCGGCCTTTTGGGGGCCGGAAGGGGGGCAGGCAGGCCCGAGGGGTCGGTTTGAGTGGGCGCGGTGCGTCGTGAGACGACTCGGGCACCATCACACCTCGGGATTCCGTGTCCCTGGAAACCGTGCGCCGCAACCTCCTCCGCAGCTTCGCCGCCCTCGCCTCCGCTGTTCCCCTGTTCAGGCCCGGAAACTCGCTGCCGGGCTCCGCCGCCCCGTTGATGGGGGCCCCCCCCGCGAGCACCGCCGCCCCCGGCGTGTCGAAGGGAGGCACGGCGCGTCAAGCCCTGCGCCGCTCGCTGCGGGCCTCGGTGTCCGAGGGGATTGTGGCGGAGGTGTTCACCGCGTGCGCGGGGGCCACGGTGCTCACCGGCTGGGCGCTGGCGCTGAAGCTGGGGCCCTTCCTGGTGGGGGTGATGACCGCCCTGCCCTTCTTCGCCCAGTTCATCCAATTCCCGGCGGCGTGGCTGACGTCCACCTTTGGATACCGGCGGGTGGCGATGGTGGCGGTGTGCCTGTCGAGGCAGGTGATGCTGCCGCTGTGCGTGCTGCCCTGGCTGCCGCTGACGCTGGAGGGGCAGCAGCGGCTGCTGGTGGCGGTGGCGGGGGTGTCCGCGGTGCTGGGCGTCATCGGCAACAACGCCTGGGTGGCGTGGATGGGCGAGCTCGTCCCCGAGTCCTTCCGGGGGCGCTTCTTCGGCCGGCGCACCGCGCTGTGCACGCTGGGCGGCACGGCGGCCTCGCTGGTGGCGGGCGTGCTGATGGACAAGCTGCGGCCGCCCGAGGGCGTGGGCCTGGGCCTGCCGCTGCTGGCCGCGCTCGCGTGCGTGGCGGGCGTGGTGACCACGGTGCTGATGGCGCGCCAGCATGACCCGGCACCGCACAAGGAGAAGCCGAAGCTGGACTTCCACGTGGCGCTGATGCCGCTGCATGACGAGCGGGCGCGCCGGGTGCTGGTGTACCAGGTGGCCTGGAACGCGGCGGTGGGCCTGTCGGCGCCCTTCTTCGCCTTCCACATGCTGAAGAACCTGAAGATGGGCTTCCTGACGATGGCCCTGTACCTGGCGGCGGTGGCTGGGATGCGCATCCTCGCCGCGCCGTTGTGGGGGCGCATCATCGACCGGCTGGGCGCGCAGCCGGTGCTGCTGGCGTGCTCGCTGGGCATCGGCTTGGTTCCCGCCATCTGGCTGTTCCCGACGGCGACGTTCCTCTGGCCGCTGATGCTGGACGTGGTGCTGGCCGGCGTGCTCTGGGGCGGCCACGGACTGGCAAGCTTCGCGCTGCCGCTGTCGGTGGCGCCGCGCAAGGGTCGCCCCTTCTACCTGGCGGCGTTCTCCACCGCGGGAGGCCTCGCCTACGCGGCGGCCTCGGCGCTGGGCGGGGGGCTCGCGAGCCTGGTGCCCACCGAGTTCACCCTCGGGGGCCACCTGTGGGTGAACCTGCACGTGCTCTTCGCGCTGTCCGCGGTGGCGCGAATGGCCGCGGCCTTCCTGGCCATGCGCATCATCGAGCCGGGCGCCCGGCCCGTGTGCTCGCTGGGCGCCCTGGTGTCGCTGGTGGGCGGCCAGCTCGGGGCCCGCGCGATGCCGGTGCCCGCCCCGGCCCCGGTGCTCGCCGAGCCCCAGTCCGCCAACGCGAAGACCTGACACTTGAACGGGCTACCCACCGGGGGGAAGTGTCAGCGCTCTCGTTCGGAAGGCTGGCGCTGAAACCGACACTTCGCGGCCCTACTGTGCCGAGTCGTCCAGCACTTCGGAGAGGGTGGTGGCGTTCAGGGACCGGTCGAACCAGCGGTCGAGGGTGACCAGATCCGTGCAGGCGAAAATGCGTTGCCGGGCCGCCTCGTCGACCTGCACTCCCCTCGCGGCGAGAGTCCGCAGGATGTACTCGGCACGTCCTCGGGTCAGCCCCTTCGCCAAGCCCTGTTGGAGTCCCTGCTCGATGAGTTCCTCGCCATAGCTCCGCATCAACTCCTCCGCTCGTTGCTCACCCAGCACCGAATGTAACACCCGCCCGGCCGTTTCACGGACGGCCTTGTCCCCTACCCACAGCAAATAGCGAATGACCACCACCAGATGCTCGGCCCCCTCGGGGGTGGCCTGCACTTGCGCGAGGAGCGCCACCCAGTCCGGCAGTCGCTGAGCCAACTCCCCGGTACGCCCATAGCGCAGCACCAGCCACGCCAGCCGGACCAGCGGCGGTCCCGGGCGCGCGCGCAGCGCCTCCTCCCGCTCGGCCGTCAGGTCATCGAGCAGGTACTCGAAACGCGGCACCAGCGCTCGCCATCGCTCCCGCCCCTCATCAGGCAGCTCGAAGAGGTCCTCCACCCGACGAGGTGCCGTCCAGGCCCCCTCTGGCCCGTGGTACATGACGAGCGGGATGATGAGAGGGAGCAATCCGCTCTCCGGGTGCTCCTGGCGCCAGCGCTCCACCTGGCGCACCACGTAGCGCAGCATGCGCAACGCCATCCACCGATCCACCGAGGACTGGTGTTCGAGCAACACGTACAGCAGCAGCGGGCGGCCTGAGCGCAGTCGAGCCGTGAAGAGCAAGTCGCTCTCGGTCTCGCGCAATTCCGGGTCCACCACGCTGCCGGACTCTCGCCGCAGGGACTCCCAGTCCACCTCTGAGACAACATGCGAGGGTAGGACGGCGCGCAGCTCGGCTGCGGCCCGCTCGGGGTGGCCGAAGGTGTAGCGGGCGAAGAGATCATGAGGTCCAGACATGGCGAGCCGCGCCATAAGCATGCGGCGGGCCAAGGGCGTGGCTCACGGAACGAACTACGGTGGGATAGGCTCGACGCCTCGATTCCAAGGAGTCCCAGCCCCATGCCGAAGAACGCCGAAGTGCGCCGCTGGCTGAAGCGCATCTACGCCGAGAACGCCTGAGTCCCCGTCGATGACCGCTCCCTCCTCGACCGTGTCCCTGAGAGCCCTGGCCCGCCAACTCGTGCCGTTCTCCGTGCGCGCGGGGCTGCGCCGCCTGCCCGCGGTGGCCTCGGCGCTGCTCCGTCCCCCTCCCCCACCCGAGCGCGGAGATGCCGCCCTCTTCCCCCACGCGCACTGCGAGCGCTCCAGCCCGCTGCGCCGGGAGACGACGATCTACGAAGAGGCCCTCCAGCGCGCCAAGGAGCACAACGTGCGGCTGGGGGCCTCGCGGCTCCACGGGTGCATCCTCGCCCCCGGGGAGACGTTCTCCTGGCATGCCGTGGTGGGCCCGCCCATCCGCCTCCGCGGCTTCCTCCCCGGCCCCGAATTGCATGACGGCCGGCTCTCGAACGGACCCGGGGGCGGGCTGTGCCAGGTGGCCAACCTGCTCTACTGGCTCGCGGTCCACGCGGGCCTGGAGGTGCTGGAGCGCCACCGGCACGACCTGGACCTCTTCCCCGATCACGAGCGCACCGCCCCGTTCGGCTGCGGCGCCACCGTCTTCTTCCCCTTCAAGGACCTGCGCTTCCGCAACCCGCACCCGTGGCCCGTCATGCTGGAGGTGCGCGTGGACGCCACCCACGTCCAGGGCGCGGTGCGGATGCCCGAGGACCCCGGCTTCCGCTGCGAGGTGCTCGAGGTGTCGCACCGCTTCGTCCGCCGCGACGGCTCCGTCTGGCGGGAGAACCGGCTCGTCCGCCGCACCCATGCCGGAGGCTCGTTCCGCGATGAGCCGCTGAGCGAGAACCACGCCCGCGTCGCCTACGTCGTCCCCGAGCACCAGCTCGAGTCCCCTGAATCCGCCATCCTTGGAGGTGCAGCATGAGCCGTCGCCTCGCCTTTCTCACCGCGCTCGGACTGGGCGGTGCCGCCCTCGCCGCCGATCCCCTCACCCTGCAGACGCTGACGCCCACCTCGGGCTCCGGCGCCGAGCTGTTGCTCGACGGCGATCCGGCCACCGGCTGGAGCCCCGAGGGAGACCCGGCCGAGGAAGGCGTGCTGCTGCGCTTCGAGAAGCCCGTGTCGCTCGACGGCGTGGCGCTGCGCACCTGCAAGGGAGCGCCGGAGCTCACGGCGGCGCTGTACCTGAACGGCGCCGGAGAGAGCTCCGAGCAGAAACTCGGCGCCGAGGAGAAGGTGCTGGGCTTCGGGAAGCGGGAGCTGCGCTCGCTCTTCATCCGCGTGCAATCGGCCGCCAGCGGCAAGGCGTGCCTGGGCGAGGTGAAGCTGCTCCAGGGCGGCAAGGCGCTGGCGGTGAAGGCGCCGCGCACGGTGGCGGGACGCATCGAGGCCTCGTCGGTGCTGGCGCCCGCGGACGCGTACCACCCGGGCTTCCTCTTCGACGGCCGGCTGGACTTCGGCTGGGCCGAGGGCTCCAAGGGCCCCGGCACGGGCGAGTCCTTCACGCTCACGCTGGAGGCCCCCGTGGAGCTGGTGGCGCTGGAGCTGTGGAATGGCTACCAGCGCTCGGACGACCACTTCCAGAAGAACGCGCGGGCGAAGACGCTGGCGGTGTCGGTGGACGGCGGCGCGCCCGTGTCGCTGGACGTGAAGAACGCGAGCGGAGTGCAGACGCTGAAGCTGCCGGCGCCGATGAAGGGCCGCGTGTGGAAGCTGGCGGTGGAGCAGGTGTACCCCGGCAAGCGCTACCCGGACCTGGTGCTGAGCGAGCTGCGACTGGTGGACGCGCAGGGGCCCATGGGCGTGCGCACGCCGGACGGCGACGAGCGGAAGCGCACGTTGGAGGCCGGACTGGCGGGCTCGCCGCTGGGGAAGGTGGCCAACCACCGCTGGCTCGGGCGCTGCACGGGGCTGGACATGGGGGAGTCGAACCGGCAGCTCAAGCTGCGCGGCAACAACACCTTCGTCTTCTATGACAACACCGTGGAACAGGGGGACGAGTCCTCGCAGGTATCCGAGGTGCTCGACGGCGCCTGGGTGGTGAAGAACGCGAGCGGCCCGTGGGCCTCGGTGGAGCTGTTCGGCCGGAGGCACCGGAGCGAGACGAACTGGGACCCGTATGCGGACTCGACGACGAAGGACTCGGTGCGTATCGCCGGCGGCAAGCTGGAGATGGCGCGGGTGGCGGACCTGGGCAAGCAGGAGTTCGAGAAGCTCGTGGTCGAGTGGTCCAAGGGCACACAGGCCGCCAAGGTGGGCTGCGTGGGCGGCGAGGGAAACAGCTACGAGGACCTCGTGAAGGCGGATGCATTCGTCGTGCGCGGCACCGCGGTGACGGACCTCTTCGCCCGCGAGTAGCTCATTGCCACCACTCCGCGAACCGGTTAAGTCGCGCTTTCCATTATTTTCCAGGAGGCGGACTTGGCCGGTTTCAACAAGGAGACGCGGGGACTCTTCATCGCGACATGGCTCGTCGGAGCGGGGCTCGCGGGGTGTGGCCCCGCCTCGGAGCCGGACCTGGAGGACGGAGCCACGGGCACCGGGCAGCAGGCCCTCACCGAGGGCGCGCCGCTGACGACGCATGACGCGAGCTGCCTGCGGCTGCAGGACCAGAACACCTGGAGCACCTACGCCTCGTACATGACGCCCGTGGGCCCGGCGATCGGCCTGCCGGGAGTCCTGGCGGACCTGAACCGTGCGGGCCCCGTGCTCACCGCCCTCAACCACCCGCCGGCCGTGGGCTACAAGGGTGGTTTCCGCTGGAACGATGGCGACATGTCCACCCCGGACTGGATTCCGCAGGCCCTGACCGCGGGCACGTCCGGCAGCACCAACGTCGCCATCGCCTCCTGGCATTACGAGCCCACCACCGCCCCGGAGAAGGGCGTGCGCATCTCGGTGGCGGACATCTCGGACATGTCCCTGAGCGCGGTGAACTACCGCCACGTGCTGCTCGTGCGGCCCACCAGCTCCGGCAACTTCACCGTCATCCCCGAGCACGGCGGCGGCCTGGCCTGGTACGGCAACTACCTCTATATGGCCGACACCTCCGATGGCATCCGCGTGTTCGACCTCACGCAGATCCGCGAGGTGAGCACCAGCACCACGTGCGACACGGCGATCGGCCAGGTCGGCTCGGTGTGGTGCGCCTACGGGTACAAGTACGTGCTGCCGCAGGTGAGCGCGTACGTGGTGCCCTCCACCATCACCAGCCCCTGCCGCCCCAAGTTCTCCTGGCTGGGCAAGGACACGCGCGGCACCACGGACGTGGTGCTCTCGGGCGAGTACTGCAACAACACCGGCACGGGGTGCCCCTATGACGGCTCCACGCCGGGACTCGGCGGGCGGCTCTACCGCTGGCCGGTGGACTCCACCACGTACCGCCTCAAGACGGTGAGCGGCTCGGTGACGCCCGAGCGCGCCTACATCCTCAACGAGCCGAACGTGCAGGGCGTGGCCCCCATCATGACCACGACCTCGACCACCTCGTACTGGCTGAGCTCCACGCGCTACTCCGGCGCCCTCTTCAAGGTGTCCACGAGTGCCTCGCGCACCGCGTACCTGTCCGGGAGCGGCCAGTGGGCAAGGATGCCCGAGGGCATGCACGCCACGGGCAGCGGCACCAACCTGTGGACGATCACCGAGGGCTACAACGGCACCACCGACCCGGCGAGCGGCGGGCGCGTGGTCTTCTTCGCCGATCAGGCCTCGCTGGACTGACCATTTCTCAGTCGCGGTTGCGCAGGAGGGAGGCGGGACGTACCGCCGAGGGGTTGTGCCAGTCGGCGAGCCGCTCGAGCAGTTCCTCGTCTCCCTCCTCCCGCGCATGGGCGAGGAAGGACTCGAAGACGTCCTCGCGCACGTAGACGTAGTCGCGATCGAGCCGGACGGGCGCGGGGAGCCCCTCCCCGGTGGGGGCATGGGCCATCCACTCGCCATCGCGGACGCCCCACACGAGCCGTCCGATGCGCGTGCGGTCCAGACCGGGCTCGGGGGCCCAGGCCATGGCCTCGCGGCCGGTGACGTGGTCGTAGAGGAAGTTCACCCCCTGGTGCGCGATGAGCAGCTCCGGCAGGGGCTGGGGAAGCCGGGCGATGAGGGCCCGGAAGCGGCCATAGGGCGGCGTCGCCTGGGGATCGAAGCCCAAGCGCGCCAGGGGCACGAGGGCCAGCACCGGGAGGGCGATGGCCCAGGGACGGAGCTTCAAGCCCTGACGCACCGGGGGCACGGCGAGCAGCAGCAGGGGCACGGCGAGCAGCGGCGCGAGCAGCGAGGTGCGGTAGCCCAGGTCGAGCACGTCCCCGCGCCACAGGGGAAACAGGCACACCGCGAGCGGCAGCAGGAGCCCCATCACGAGCGGTCGCAGGGCCCTCCGCCGCCAGAGGAGCACGGCCCCGCTCACGAGCCCGAGCCACGAGGCACCCAGCTCCACCTGCTGGAGGACATGGGTCCGGCGGAGCGCGAAGTACGCGAAGGGAGGCGGCACGCCGGGGGACAGGTCGAGCTGCGAGGAGACGCGCTCCAGGTCCTTCGGGTGGAGCAGGTTGGGCAGCACGGTGGTGAGGAGCGCGAAGGAGGCCAGGCCCGCCACGCCCACGAGGACGAGGGGCCACTTGCGCTCGGGCGAGTCCCCGCGCCCGCGCAGCACGAGGCCGAGCACGGCCCCCACCGCGCCCAGGCCCAGCACCGAGGCCCCGAGCCGGTGCGCGGTGGCGGCGAGCAGGACCGCCCCGATGCCACCGAGGACAGCCCCCCACCCTCGCCGGCCAGAGACGACCCAGGCGAGCACGACGAGGAGCGGAGCCACGGCCCCGAGGGTCTTCGGAAAATCCCCGGCGAGGTGCGTGAGCGTCGGAGACACGGCGGCCCACGTGGCCAGCCCGAGGGCCCGCGTGTGCCCCCTCCCCTCCTCATCCAGCGCCCGCCCCGCGAACCACGCCGCCGGGACACACAGCGCGGCCAGGAGCGCACTGGCCACCTTCACGCCGACCACGGGCCCACCGAGCCCGGCGGCGCCGAGGGCCAGCACCCTCAGCACCCAACTGGCATCCGGCGCATGGAAATGGCCCGTGGCGAGCCAGCGCTCCACCTGGACCACGTAGTAGTAGCCGTCGGTGCCAGGGGGCTCGGGGCTCTCCAGGAGCCGCCCGAGCCGGACGGCGAGAGCCCCCACCGTGAGCGCCGCCACGAGCACGGCGGCGCTCCACCTCCGGAACTCAGGAGGTGGGGAGGTCAATCTTGAAGCCGTTGCGCTCGAGCATCTGCTTGAACTCCGTCTTGGCGATGGCCTTGATGTAGGCGTCGTTCGGCTCGCAGAGCTTCTTCTTCACCAGCTCCAGCAGGGCATCGTTGAGCGTCTGCATGCCGATGCCGCGAGACGTCTGCATGATGGAGGGGATCTGGAACGTCTTGCCCTCGCGGATGAGGTTGGAGACGGAGCCGGTGCACAGGAGCACCTCCTGCGCCGGCACGCGGCCTCCGCCGGTCTTCTTCACCAGCATCTGCGAGATGACGCCCTTGAGGGACTCGGAGAGCATCATGCGGATCTGCTCCTGCCGGTCCGCGGGGAACTGGTCGATGATGCGGTCCACCGTCGAGGGCGCCGTGTTGGTGTGCAGCGTTCCGAAGACGAGGTGGCCCGTCTCGGCCGTCTCGATGGCGATGGCGATCGTCTCCAGGTCTCGCATTTCGCCCACCAGCACGATGTCCGGATCCTCGCGGAGGGCGGCGCGCAGGGCGTTCTTGAAACCGTGGGTGTGGACGCCCACCTCGCGCTGGTTGACCAGGCACTTCTTGTTCGGGTGGACGAACTCGATCGGGTCCTCGATCGTGATGATGTGGTCCTCGCGATTGCGATTGATGAAATCGACCATCGCGGCCAGCGTCGTGGACTTGCCCGAGCCGGTGGGACCGGTGACGAGCACCAGCCCCTTGCTGAGGAAGCACAGGTCGAGGATCTGCTTGGACAGCCCCATCTCCTCGGCGGTCATGATCTTGCTGGGGATCTGCCGCATCACCGAGCCGATGCCCTTGCGATCCTCGAAGACGTTGACGCGGAAGCGGGCCCGCTCGGTCTCGTGGGCGAAGTCCGTGTCGTGCATCTCCTCCCACTGCTTCTTGTTCTTCTCCGGGGCGATGCTCCAGAGCATCGCCTTGAGGCGCTCGGGCGACAGGGCGCGGTAGTCCTCCTGGGGAACCATGTCGCCGTCGATGCGCAGCATGGGCACCACGGTGCTCGACAGGTGGAGGTCCGAGGCCTTCTTGTCGAGCATGCGATCCATCAGCGCACGCAGGGCGGCACCCGCCTCGGAGTCCTCCTGGGGCGGCAGCACCTGGATGCTCGACTTGGACTCGGCGGCCGGCGCGGGCGTGGGGGCCTTGGCGGCGGCCGGCTGGACGGTGGGAATCGCCCGGGACGCGGTCGGCGGAACCGTGGGAGCGCGCGCCGGGGTGGCGGGAGCGGCGGCATAGGCCCCACCGGTACCGCGGGCCGCCAGGTCCATCATGTCGGACGGCGTGGCCAGCTCCAGCTTGTCCTCCTCGGACGCGGGCGGCAGCTCCAGGGCCTCCCTGACCGCGGGCACCGCCGCCACGCTGTTCACCGCCTGTGTCGGCTTGTAGGGCACCAGGGCCACCTTCATGTGGCCCCCGACGTTCTGCACCTTCACGTTCACCGAGCCGGAGGGAGCGGAGTACGGGAAGGTGGTGACACCTTCGGCGGGGAAGCCCCCGCGCATGTCAGCGGGGATGATCTCCGAGAGCGCGCCGATGATCTGCTGGGAGTTGAGCCCCGCCTTGACGATGGGCACGTTGCCCGCGGCGGTGCGCAGCGTGATGCCGCTGCCGGTCTCCAGCATGATCGCGACACCAGATTCCTTGTAGAGCTTCTCGATGAAAGCGTCGAAGCGGGCCATGGTGTGTCAGCTCAGCGGCGAAGGGTTTCCACGTACGCGACGTGGCGTTTGTTGATGAGGGCGACCCGTTCCCCCTCGAGCAGGGGGATGAACGAAGGCGCGCTGTTGAGGTAGTCCGTCAGGCGTGAGTGCGCCTCGGGCAGCACGTAGGTGATGAGCCCGCGCAGCTTCTGGCCATCCACCAGCCGCACCTCCACCTCGTGCTCGGTGGGAATGGTGAACTGATCGACGGCGATGGGCTCGAGCTCGGCGGCCACGCGCGCCAGGGCGAGGTTCTCGCACTGGACGAACGTCATATTGTTCGTCTCCGCGTCGACCGCGGGGATGAACTGCGAGCCACTGTTGTTGAGCAGGTCCGAGAGCCGCTCGCCACCGGAGTGTCCGGGAGCGGCTTCGGCGAGGAACACGGCCACGTCACGCGAGGAACCGCCCGGCAGGACGAACTGGGCCGCTACACGTCGCTTCGGAATAGAGAGGGATTCCAGCATAGGGGTCGGCGAGGTGTGCGATATCTAGCACACTCGTCAGCCCCCCCAGGAATCGAGACGAGGGTGAGCACGACTCCCACACCCCGTCCCGAGGCACGGCTCAGAGGCGCAGGCCGACCTGGAGGCGGTACGCCACCCCGGACAGGGGGAGGTCGCCCACCCGGAGGGGAACCGAGGGCACGGGCTCCTCGGCGTCCTCGTCCGGAGGCTCCGGCGCGAGCGCGTCGAAGCGGGCCTCGGGTCGGAAGCCGTACCCCACCCCGAGGTCCACGAGGAAGACGGGGCTGCTCGCGACGCTCGGATGGGTGCGGAACAGGAGCGAGATGCCCAGCAGCCCCGTCGCGGACACCTGCCCGACCTCCTGGTTCAGCGCGCCGATTCGCAGGTTCAGCGAGTCATAGCCGACCAGGGCCTGGGCATAGGGCTCGAAGAAGGAGCCGAGCCGCACGCGGTACGCGGCCCCGAGCTCCACGCCCACCAGCCCCAACTTCGCCTCGGTGAGCCCGTGGAGTGACGCGGAGCTGCCTCCGGTGAGGAAGCCGCCCTCCAGTTCCAGCCGGCCACCCGGCAGGAGGAACGCGTAGGCGGCCCCCAGACGGAACAGCGGCAGGTGATCGTCCTCGTCCACCAGATCATACGCGCGCGGAGTGCTGACCTGGCCGGCGTAGCCCAGGCGCAGGGACACCGGCGCGCGGGCCGAGGCCGTCGAGGGAGAGAGCACGGCGGCCAGCAGGACGACGCAGGCAATGGGAAGGAGTCTCATGTCAGGGGCCCTCCGAGGCGCGGTCGAGCTCGTCCGCGAGGGTGAAGTACCGCACGCGCTCCGCGGCGCCGCGCTCGAACGGGTCCGCGGCGATCAGGGTGACGTCTCCCAGGACCGGCTCGGCGTGCTGGGCGACCACCACGTCCCGCTCCGGCAGGTAGTGGAGCGCGATGATGGGGGCATCCAGGGTGATCTGCTCGATGCCGAGCGTCTCCACGTCCAGGCGGGCCACGACGGGCTGCCCCTGGGGCGCGAAGTACAACCGGCCCCGGGACTGGTCCATGACGTCGGCCTGCACCGTGCGCGACACGGGGATGGGGCTGATGCGCACGCGCAGGCGGGTGTCCTCCTCGCGCACCGTCACCACCGAGAGCGCCGCGCCGCCGGTGCCCGAGCTGGGGTGGCGGAACACGGCCGCACCGAGCGCGTCGCTGAAGCGGACCCCGTCGAAGCCGGCGGTGAGCAGCACCGTCCCGCTCTTGCCGGTGACCACATCCCAGGCCACCACCGTGCGCAGCTTCCCGTCGTAGAAGAGCGCGCGCCCGTCCGCGAGCACGTGGGTGCTCGTCAGCGGCGCCCCGAGCGGCAGCCGGGCCACGTCCTGCAGCCCGCGCGCGTCGAGCACCATGGCCTCCTGGCTGCCCGCGAAGACGGCCAGCACCGAGCGCTCCGAGCCCGGCACTGACGCCGGCGGGAGCTCGATATCGCTGAGCCCCGTGCCTCCGGCGAGGAAGTTCACGGACGCGAGCAGCTCGTCCCCTTCCCTGGCCAGCTCCACCGCGAAGACGTCATCCATGCCGGCGAGCCGCAGGAAGAGCACGTCCCCGCCCGGCGAGAAGAGCGCCTCCTGCACGGCCATCTCGGGCTGGGTCTCCGACAGGCGGGTGGGGATGCGCCGCAGCGCACGCCGCGGGTCCTTCGCGTCGAAGACCACCACGCCCCGATCCAGGGTGATGGCCACGAACTGCCGGTCCTCGCGCGGCGGGGCGAAGACGACCGAGCGCGGCGCGAGGCTCTCCGTGCCCAGCGCCACCCGCGTCACCGCGCGCGCATCCACGTCCACCACCGCCACCTCGTTGAGGTTGCGCGCCACCACGTCCGGGCCCAGGCTCGCGGTGCTGTAGGAGAGGACGCCGTAGCGGCTGTCGGTGCTGAACGCCACCGTGTCGTACGCGCCCGGCAGGTCCAGCGTCCACACCTCCCCGCCGTCCACCGACACGAGCTGCAACAACGGGTGACGCTGATCCCCGGCCAGCACGGCCACCAGGTCCTCCTGGAGCCGCGCCGCCATGCGCGCCCCGTCCGCGATGGGGATGGACTGGGGCCCCTCGCCCTTGCGCACCCGGACCACCCGCCGCGTCGTCGGCACCACCGAGACGAGGGCATCACCCGTGGTGAGCAGCGGCAGGGGCTTGAGGGCCTGACTGTAGAGGTCTCCGCGGTCGCCACATCCGGCCGCGAGCAGCCACACCGCGGGCAACAGCCGTCGAACGATGCTCATGGTTTCACTCGATCCGCGAGTTGAGGGTGAAGCCGGTCACGGTGCGAATCTGGCTGTCGTCGAGGTCGACGAAGCTGATGCGGCCGGCCGGGTGGAGCTGGGACACGAAGATGCGGTGGCGCGTCTCCTCGGAGGTGCCGGAGAAGCCGCCCGCGAAGGCCGGGGCCGAGGCCAGCGAGACGGAGCGGGCCACGAGCGTCGAGAGGTCCACCGCGTCCACGGCATAGCGGCGCTCGGCGTCACCGCGCAACGTCACCCCGACGAAACCCCCGCTCGACGAGAAGGCGAACTGCGCCGGATCGAGCTTCCCCGTGCGGCGGAGCTGCAGGTAGCCCGTGGGAATGTCGAGCACGGAGTAGCCCCGGTCCGCGTCCACGGCGCGCTCGTAGGGATCGGTCGCGGTGGAGGCGGACTCGGGCTTGTGGACGATGAGCGCCGTGCGGCCATCCGCCGAGAGCGCCACCCGCTCCACGCGCTTCTCCAGCGGGTAGCGGGTGACGGTGCCCGCGGGGAAGTCCACCCGGGTCACCGACTCATCATTGAGGACGGAGGTGTAAACCAGCGCGAAGCGGGCGCCGCCGGCCTGGGGAGGGAGCACCACCTGGCCCACCGAGGTCCCCGGCACGGAGAGGAACTGGATGCCCGTGGGGTCCTCGAAGTCCGCCGGCAGCTCGAGGAGTGCGAGCTGTTGCGCGGTGCGCAGCGCCGCCACGGCCCCCGAGCCATCCGGGAGCAGGTCCACGTCCGTGGCCACCTCGGGCAGCGACACCGTACGGAAGCCCGTCCCGTCGAAGGTCGCCAGCAGGGCCGCGGTGGTGGCGCGCAGCAGGACGCGCTGCCCATCGGGGGTGGACGTCACCTCGCGCGAGGTGACGTCCTGCGCCATGGCCTCGGGCAGCGAGACGCGCACCGGCAGCGGCTGCTGGCTCGGGGCGGAGAGGTCGAGCACCGTCACCGTGCTCTTGGCGAAGACGTAGGCGCGCGTGGCCACCCCACCCTCCAGGCGGAAGATCACGTCCGTGACGCGGAACCCGGCGGCGCGCTCGAGGACGGTCTTCTCGGGAGGCTCGCCGCGCCGCACCGCGCGCAGATCCACCAGCGCCACCACGCCCTCGGCACCGGAGCCGGGGGGAGAGGACGGGTCCGGCCAGGCCAGCGCGTACGCCCCATCCGCCGACACCGCCAGTCGCCCATAGCGGCGGCCGAGCGGCACTCGCAGCACGCGCGACGGCAGTACGCTGGAGTCCACCACCGACAACGAGGCCTCCACGGAGGACAGCGTCACCGCCGCGTCCTCGCCGGGCACCACGGCCATGTCCACCGGCGTGGCGCCCACCGGGATGGCCTCCAGGGAGAGCGTGCGCGGATCAATCCGCGTGAGGCTGTTGGCGGCCGGGGAGAGCACGTAGACGTAGCTCTTGCTGGCCAGCGGCGGGCGCTCGTCCGAGGCGTCCTGCTCGACCTCCGGCGGGATGCAGGCGGACTGGGTGCAGGTGTAGCCAGCCGGACAGTCCGCGGCCGTCGTGCAGATCGCGGGGGCTCCGGCGCCGGGATCGGGGGCGCCGGTCCCTCCTCCACCCATATCGGGCGCGTACTCATCCGCTGCGGAGGCGGCGCAACCCGCGGCTCCGAGTCCGAGGACCAGCAGGGTCAATGTCATCCAGGAAAATGCGCGTGGCATCGTGGCTCCCATCGGGAAAGGGCCAGCGGCCGAGGCAGTAGCATTTTGGGTGCCGGATGCACACCCCGTGTGATCGCGGGCTTACGCCACGCCGGGACCTGGAAATCGAGACACCCGTGTCATGGAGGATCCCGGCGCTCTGATGCCGCGCACCCGCTTCCCGCGACAACTCGCCGCAGGGAGCCGGAGCACCCTGGCGGCTACAGTGCGCGCCATCATGTGGAAGTTCCCCGCCGTCGTCGCCGTGGCCGTGGCCACCCTCCTCCTCCCCCTGGAGGGGCTCGCCTGCGCCACCTGCGCCTGTGGCGATCCCACCCTCACCTCCATGGGTACCGAACAGCCCTTCGCCGGGCGCCTGCGGTTCGCCACCCAGGTGCGCGCCTGGGGCATGACGACGGGCCAGGAACAGCTCGATGCCCTCGCCCTGCGCGAGCTGCGCATGGATCTCTCGGTGGCCTACGCCCCCCTGCCCTGGCTCTTCCTGTCGGCCACGCTGCCCCTGCAGGCCCGGACGGTGCGAGACGTCAGCCTCGCGCGCGAGACGGCGTGGGGAGTCGGGGACATGGAGGTGAGCGCCAAGGCCTTCGTCTTCCGGGATCGCGACTTCTCGCCAAACCACCTCCTCGGTGTCCTCGTGGGTACCCGGCTCCCCACCTCACCCACGCAGCGCGACGCGGAGGGACGCCCGCTGTCGCTCGATGCCCAGCTCGGCACCGCCTCCGTGGACCCCTTCCTGGGACTGGCCTACACGGCCTTCCGCGCTGACTGGTCCTTCCTCGCCAGCGCCACGGGCTACCTCCCCACGCGCGGGCGCGAGGGCTTCCGCGCCGGAGCCGCCCTGCGCACCACACTGGCCGCCCAATATCAGCCGCGCCCGAGCTGGGCCCTGCGCCTCGCCATGGACAGCCGCCTGGAGGGCCCGAGCGACACGCTGGGCGAGCCCGACCCGGTGGGCAGCGGCTTCATCACCTACCTCTCCCCGGACGTGCTCTTCAGCCCAGCCACCGACGTGGTGGTGGAGCTCGGCGTGCGCGTGCCCGTCCTCAACCTCCTGCGCGGCAATGTCCGCCAGACCCCCATCCTCCAGGCGGCCCTCGCCTACGACCTATGACGCATCGCCTCGTCCCCGTTCTCCTCCTGTTGGCCCTCTGCGCGTGTGGAGCGCGCGAAGAAGGCATCCGACTCCACCTCCAGCTCGATCTCCGCCCGGCCCGGGATGGACAGGCGGAAGGCTCCACCCGCCAGTTCACCAACGACCGAGGCGAGCGCATCACCCTGACCCGAGCCCACGTCACCTTGAGCAGCGTGGAGCTCTTCCCGTGTCCGACGAGCAGCGCGTGGCGGTGGCTGCGCCAGCTCTCCCCCATCGGAACGGCCGAGGCGCACTCCACCACCAGCCCCCGGCGGCTGGGCACGCCGCACGTGATCGGCCTGGAGCGCCCGGATGGAGAGGCGCGCCTGCTGGGCACCCTGCAACCGCCTCCTGGCAGCTACTGCCGCGCCCACCTCGTCTTCGGGCCGGCGGACGCGGACGCCGAGGGCCTGCCCGCCGGAGTGGGCATGGAGGGGAAGACGCTGCTGCTGGAGGGCGAGCGAGTTCCCGCCGAGGGAGGACCCGCGAAGCCCTTCCGCCTGGAGAGCGCCAGCGTCGGCAACGCCGAGGTGTGGCTGGAGGGGCTGTCCCTCACCGAGGACGCGCTGGAGGCGAGCCGCACCTTCCGCCTGGCCTATGACCGATGGCTGGACGGAGTGGACCTCGCATCGCCCGAAGCCTCCGAACAGGTGCTGCGGAACCTGGCCAGTTCCGCCACGGTCGAGCCCTCGCCCTGAGCACCGCTCCCACCGCGCACGCTCAGCGCAGCTCCGCGCGCTCGAACACCCGGAATCGCTCTTCCGCTCAACCCTGCTGTCGGACAGGTTTCTGAAGAGTGCTCCGGGAGGCCGGCGGCTATTTCTTCTCCGGTGTGGGACTCGGCCGAGCCTCGGGGTTCTCGGCCCGAGGCATTGGCGCGGCGGGCACCTCCTCGGCGGGCTTCACCGCGAAGGGGCTCGGAGGAGGATGCTGCGCGAACGGATCGACCCGCGTGAGGAGCTGGCCGGAGGCGCGCTCCAGCCACGCGGCGAGCTCCCCCTGCTCCACCACCGAGGCGCTCCGGCCGAGGGACTTCCGGGTCCGGACCTCGATGAGGCGCAGATCGGCGGCGAGCCGTCCGGCCGAGAGCGGGCGCAAGCGCAGGTGCAGCAGGCGCGAGGCACCGGAGAGCCCGGGAGCGGTCACGAGGCAGCGCAGGTCGTTCTGGCACCCGGCGCCCCGGGACTTGAGGAAGCCCCCCAGGTCCACATAGGGCGCCTCGAGCCGGGTGCCGAGCGTCCGGCCCGCCTCGCCGGCCACCTTCTCGAGCCCGGGCGAGGAGGTGGACACTACCGCCAGCGAGGAAGCGGACTGGGCCGGGCCCGGATCCGCCGAGAGCAACAGCAGCGTCAGCGTGGTGAGCATCATCGGCGCACCCTCCCCTACCAACCGTAGCTCGCGGCGAACCCCAGCGTCGGCCCGCCGCCCACCGCCGCGCGGGCCTGGTAGCCGGCCTGGGCGCCGATGAGGAAGGAGTCGGTGAGCTGGTAGCCCACGCGGTAGAGCAGCCGGACGCCAGCGGGGCCCGAGGGGACGTTCGTCACCTGAACCGCCGCGCTCATGGGGAAGCGGGGCACCGTGTCCCAGGCGAGCCGGAACGTTCCCGCCCCACCGAGACCTCCCGTGTACTCGCCCTCGAACTCCGCGCGCGCGCCATGAGGCCTGCCGATGCGGATCCGCCCGCCAAAGCCCGCCGCGAAGCCGCTCGCGTTACCTCCGAGCACCAGGCGCGCGCCAAGGCCGAAGAACCGGCCGAGGGCCACGTCCACCTCGGAGAAACCGTAGTCGAGACCCGGGCGCAGCTCCGGCAGGGAGCCCACGTCCGGGGCCTCCATGTCGAAGGGCGGCGTGTGCGCGCGCAGGTGGCCCACCCCGATGCGGATGGAGTCGATCCGCAGGCCTCCCACCTGGGTGAAGAGGCGGTACAGGAAGTCCGCCTCCAGGCGGTAGTAGCTGTCCGAGTAGCGCGTGCCGTTGATCGTCTGCGAGCCGTAGTTCACGTACTCGGAGAAGACCCCCACGCGCGAGCGCCGCTGCCCGTACACCTCCAGCAGGGCCTCGCGCTCCAGCGAGGACGAGTCCACCTCGATGAGCACCGGGTACGGCGCTCCGGCGCTGGCGAAGCGCGCCGACTCCACCCCGTCGGTGTCACGGGCGGTGAGGTAGTACTCCACGGGGAGTCGCTGATCCGGCGACACGGGAAGGACCGCGGCGTAGGTACCATCGGAGCTGAGCTCGAAGGCCACGTCGTGGAAGGCCGTCTCCCCGGTGGTGCGGTAGTGGGCGACGAGCGCCCCGAGGCGCCAGGCCGGGGCCACCTCGGCCTTGAGCACGAACGGCGTGCCCGCGTACACCTGCGCGAGCGGCACGTGCCGCACCTCGAGGGGCTCCGCGGAGGGAGGCTTCGCGGCACTGGCCGGCGGCGTCTGGGCGGTGAGCAGCAGCAGGAGACAGGTGGCGGTGGAAAGGGTCATCATCGGAGGCGTTCCCGCTACCAGTGGAAGGTGGTGCCCAGGCCGAAGCCGAGGCCGGAGTGGTTGATGTCGCGGAGCTGGTAGCTCACGCGGCCGGACACATCGAGCCAGGGCGTCACCGAGCGGCCCACCGTGTAGATGAGGCGCACACCGAGGTCCTCGCCGATGGGCTCGTTGGTGACGACGACCTCGCCGCTCATGGGCCACCCCTTCACGGCGTCCCAGGCGAGCGTGAGGCTGGCGCGCTGGCCGATGTTCGCGATGGAGGCTCCGCGAATCAGCAGGGAGGTGCCCGTCTCGCTGCCGATGCGCAGGCCCAGGTCGAAGCCACCCGAGAGGCCGCTGCGGTTGACACCCGCGCTCCCCTTCAGCAGCACCGCGAGCGACGGGTGGAGGCGCAGCTCCAGCTCGGTGAAGCCATAGGTATAGGTCACCGCCTCGCCGGTGACGTCCGTGTCGAGCTGCTCGCGCGGCGTGCCGGTGCCCCGGTAGTTGCCGAAGCCCACGCGCACCGCGTGCACCGCCGTGTAGACGCGGTAGAGGAAGTCCGCCTCGAAGAGGTTGTAGACGTCATTGCCCTTGAAGCGGTTGAAGTCGACGTACTCGTCGCTGATGCGCACCCGGCTGCGCTTGAGGTGCTCGACGCGCTCGTCGCGCGGGGGCCGGCGGATGTCGATGCGCCGCGGGCGGGTGGAGCTCCCGGCCGCGGCGGCCGTGGCGCCCTCGGAATCCACGGCCTCGACGTAGTACTCGAGGGCGGGCTCCACCGCCGCGTCCTCGGGCAGCGAGGCGCGGAAGTGACCGGTGGGCTCGACGGCCATGTGGACGGTGCGGAAGGTGGGCGAGCCCTGCTCGCGCCAGTGCACCATCGCCGCGCGCGGCATGGGACCGGCGAGGTTGGCGAGCGGAGATGACGATGGGCTCGTCGGTGAGCGCGACGGTGGGGGCGCTCACCTTGAGGACGGACGCCGTCGGCTGGGCGGTCCCCTTCGCGGAAGCGCTCGCCGCGGGAGCCTGACGCAGCAGGGCGATCTCGGAACGGATGGGGCCGGCCAGGTCCGACTGGGGCCAGGCGGCGAGGAACTCCTCCCAGACCTTCGCGCGCTCGGCGGGAGGGAGCTTCAGGGCGGCGTTCCACGCGGTGCGCAGGGCGGCCCGCTCGGCATCGGTCGCTCCGCCGGAGGGCGCGGACGCCGAGGGCGCCTGCTTGGGGGCGGCCGGAGTGGGGCGCTCACGCGACTCGGGCGCATCCACCGGCTCCACCTCGTCGCCCACCTCCATGCGCGCGAGGAGCTCGTCGGGGGCGGCGATGCGGGAGAGGGACTCGCCCGCCTCCAGCACCTCCACCTCTCCGAGGAGGAAACGGTCGCGCATCACCTTTCCCGTGGCGGGGTGGCGGGCCTCGACGACGCGGTAGACGCGCAGCCGCTCTCCGGGCGAGGTGGCATCCGCGCGGCCGAGATCGACGAAGGCATCCGAGCCCTCGATGCGCAGGACATACGCCGGGCGCGTCGCCGCGAGGGCGGGAGCGGCCAGCAGCAGAAGCAGGAGGAGCCTCATCATCACCTCTCGGTGGCCCACGGGCGGGGCCAGACACCCCAGGAGGAGGGGCGCATGTGGCATTGCGGACTTCGTGCCAACTGTTGGAAACGCACCATCCCTCTAGCGGGACTTGGGGCCGCTGTGTAGCCGGATTCACATCCGTGCAGCCGCGTAACCACACTGGCCGTTCGAGGGCCGGGCGGATAGAAACCTGTATCCCCCATGGCTCCCCCCGGCCCGCTCCCCTCCGCCCCCCTCGCACCCGATGACGACAGGGGTGGCGTCCGCGTGCGGCTGTCCGGCCTGCGGCGCGTCTTCCCGGGTGGCCTCCCCGTGCTCGACGGGATGGACCTGGACATCGCCGCCGGCTCCTTCGTGGCCCTGGTCGGTCCCTCCGGCTGTGGCAAGTCCACCCTGCTGCGCCTCGTGGCCGGGCTGGACAGGCCCGACGCCGGCACCCTCTCCTTCTCCCCTCCCCTCGAGCGCACCCGCGACACACGCGCCCCCATCGCCTACGTCTTCCAGGACGCGCACCTGCTGCCCTGGCGCTCCGTGCTGGACAACGCCGCCCTGCCGCTGGAGCTGGCCGGTGTGCCCGCGCCGGAGCGCCGCGCCTCCGCGCGGGCCGTGCTGGAGCACGTGGGGCTCGGCGACGCCACCTCGCGCTACCCGGCCGAGCTCTCCGGCGGCATGCGCATGCGCGTCTCCCTGGCCCGCGCGCTCGTCACCCGCCCCCGGCTGCTGCTCCTGGACGAGCCCTTCGCCGCCCTGGATGAGCTGACGCGCAACCGGCTCGACGACCAGCTCCGCGTGCTGTGGCGGGAGTTGGGGATGACCGTCCTCTTCGTCACCCACTCACTCTCCGAGGCGGCCTACCTCGCCGAGCGCGTCGTGGTGCTCTCCCGGAGGCCCGCGCGCGTGATGTTGGACCGGCACCTCGCCCTCCCCTCCGAGCGCTCCCCCGCCCTGCGCGCCGAGCCCGACTTCGCCCGGGAGATCGGCCACCTCCACGAGGCCCTGGAGCGAGGAGACGCCCCGTGAACGCCGTCCGCTCGGCCCTGGCGCCGCTGACCGCGCTCGCCATCTTCCTGACCCTCTGGGAGACCCTGACGCGCGTCCTCGCCATTCCCGCGTGGCTGTTTCCGCCGCCCTCCGCCATCGCCGCCGCGGCGGTCCGGGATGGGGCCACGCTGCTGGGCGCGGCGCTCACCACCGGCCGCTCGGCGCTGGTGGGCTTCGGGCTGAGCGCCGGAGTGGGCGTGCTCGCCGCCATCATCCTGTCCTCGTCCCGGCTGCTGGAGCGGGCGCTCTACCCGTACACCCTCTTCCTGCAGACGGTGCCCATCGTCGCCATCGCCCCCCTGCTGGTGCTGTGGTTCGGCCCGGGAGCGCGCGCGGTGGCCATCTCGTCGTTCATCGTCTCCCTCTTCCCCGTCATCGCCAACACGCTCACCGGGCTGCGCTCGGTGGAGCCGCCGCTGCGCGACCTGTTCCGCCTCTATGGCGCGGGCCGGGTGGCCACGCTGCGGAAGCTGGAGCTGCCCGCCGCGCTGCCGCACCTGTTCACCGGCCTGCGCATCGCCTCGGGCCTGGCCGTCATCGGCGCCATCGTGGGCGAGTTCGTCGCCGGCTTCTCCGAGGACGCCGCCGGGCTGGGCATCCTCGTGCTGTCCGCCTACCGGCAACTGCGCACGGATCTGCTCTTCGCCGCCGTGCTGGCGGCCTCGGTGCTGGGCCTGGCGCTGTTCGGCGCGGTGAGTCTGGCCGGAGCCCGCCTGCTGCGGCGCTGGCACCCCTCGGCCAGGGAGTCGTGAGGCCCACTTCTGCTTCTGGGAGGAAACCGCAAGTGAGAGGACGTCTCGTCGGATTGCTGGGATGTGTGGCGCTGGTGGTTGTGGCGGGGGCGTGCTCGCGCTCGAAGGAAGGCGCGAAGCGGGCCGAGGGCACGGATGCGGGGGGTGGCGCGCAGGCGGCCCGCGCCAAGGTGAAGCTGGCCCTGAACTGGGTGCCCGAGCCCGAGTTCGGTGGCTTCTACGCCGCACGGGAGAGGGGCGAGTTCACCCGCCATGGGCTGGAGGTGGACATCCTCGGCGGCGGGGCCGGCGTGCCCGTGGTGCAGATGGTGGCCTCGGGGCAGGCGGACTTCGGCATCGCCGGTGCGGATGAGCTCCTCACCGCCCGAGCGCGTGGCGTGGACGTGCTGCCGCTCTTCGCCGTGTACCAGACGTCGCCACAGGGAATCATGGCCCACGCCTCGAGCGGGGCGAAGGGCATCAAGGACGTGCTCACCTCCGGCGGCACCGTGGCCCTGGAGCCCGGCCTGCCGTACGCCGCCTACCTCAAGAAGAAGTACGGCTTCGAGAAGGTGAAGGTGGTGCCCTACGACGGCGGCGTGGCGCGCTTCGTGGCGGACAAGAGCTTCGCGCAGCAGTGCTTCATCACTTCCGAGCCGATCGCCGCCCGGCGCCAGGGCGCGGATCCAGTCGTGTTCCTGGTGGCCGACGAGGGCTTCAACCCGTACGTGGCCGTGGTCATCACCCGCCGCGAGCAGTGGAAGGAGCAGCCGGAGCGGGTGAAGTCCTTCGTGGCGGCGGTGCGAGAGGGCTGGCGCGCCTACCTGGAGGATCCGGCGCCGGCCAACGCGGTCATGGCGAAGCTGAACACCACGATGGACGCGGAGACGTTCGCGGCGGCGGCGCAGGCCCAGAAGCCTCTCATCGAGACGGAGGAGACGAAGGCCAGGGGCCTGGGGACAATGAGTCGCGAGCGGTGGGAGACGCTGGGGCGGCAGCTCGTGGAGCTGGGCATCATCGAGAAGGCCCCGGCCGTGGACGAGTTCCTGCTGCAGGAGTTCACGCAGCCGGTCCCCAAGACGTCTCCCTGATGCCGGCAGTGAGCGGCTGGGAGTGCGCGCTGGGGGACGGCGACTGGGAGCTCCCGCGCGCCCGAAATCCGTCTGTCATTACCCAACAAACACAACCACAACAGCCAAACAAAACACAAACAACCTCACACCAATCAATAAAACACAAACTCGCAAACCAAACAAACACAAACAAAACACCAAACACATGCAATCAAACACAAGCACATGCAATCATTAACAATAATAAAACAATAAAAACACACACCGCGCGCTCGAAACAAAACAAGACAAGAACGATTATGTTTTGATATGCCATTAAATAGGCGCGACAGTGGGACCTTGGAGGCCAATACAGACCAATGTAGGCACGACATGACTCCGACCATGTCCGTCTGAGGCATGAAATGTAGGCACGATATAACGCATTCAGAGCATGTCTGCGAAAGTCGGGAAATGTAGGCACGATATACCTGCATGAAGCATGTCCGCGAAGGTCGTGAGATGTAGGCACGATATCCGATGCGTAAAAGCCGTGAGTTGCTCAGCGGTCATCTGGCAGTGAAAGCGCGGCCGAAGAGACGAGCCGCTCACGCGACCGGGCGAACCAACGAGCTCCGCAGGATCCCATCAAACTCCGAAGGAACCTGACGCACGCAGACCGACTCGCCATCCGAAGGACCCCCCAGGCGGGCGTGTTCTCGAAAAACCTGTCCGACAGTCGGACAGGTTTGTGCACCACTCGACCAGGGGGTCGGGGTCTGCGATTGGGACGCACTGATTCCGAACCACTCCCCACATTGACATACCTGCGCGACACATGTCCGCATGCATGACCAAATGTAGGCAAAGACCCCTACATGAAACACGGACAAAACGTCGGCAAATGTAGGCAAGAACCGACCTGCGCGGTCATGTCTGCAAACATCAAGAAATGTAGGCAGACATTCCAGCGGACCAGGTCCACGGCCCGGACAACCCCCTCGGGACCGATAAGGCAAGACAAGGCCGTTTCGGGCTCACCCGTAGGCGAACCCGGTGCTCCATCATCGAGGAGTCGCGACGGAAACCCGCCGCTCAGCGCCCGTCCTGGCGCAGGCGCATGAGGCCCTCCTGGGCCACCGAGGCCACCAATCGGCCCTCACGGGTGAAGATGTGGCCGCGCGCCAGCCCTCGCGCGTTGCCCGCCCACGGGCTGTCCATGACGTACAGCAGCCAGTCGTTCACCTTCATGTTCCCGTGGAACCATAGGGCGTGATCGAGGCTCGCCATCTGCATGTTGCGCTGCATGAAGCTGGTGCCGTGCGGCTGCAGCGCGGTGGTGATGAGGTTGAAGTCCGAGGCGTAGGCCAGCACGTACTTGTGCGTCTGCGGATCCTCCGGCATCGGGCCGTCGGCGCGGAACCACACGTACTTGATGGGCTCGCACGGCTTGGGATCGAACGGATCGACCCGCGTCACCGGACGGATCTCGATCGGCTTGTCGCAGAGGAACTTGTCGCGCACCTGCTCGGGGATGAGGTGGGCCTTGCGGCGCAGCAGCTCGATGTCCGAGAGGAGGCTCTCCGGCGCGGGCACCTCGGGCATCTTCGCCTGGTGCTCGAAACCGGGCTCATCCCCCTGGAAGGAGGCCATCCCGGTGAAGATGGGCTGGCCCTTCTGGATGGCCACCACGCGGCGGGTGGTGAAGCTGCCGCCATCGCGCACGCGATCCACGGTGTAGACCACGGGCAGGCTGACATCGCCGGGGCGTAGGAAGTAGCCGTGCAGCGAGTGGACGTGTCGCTCGGGCTCCACCGTCTGGCTGGCCGCCGACAGCGACTGACCGAGCACCTGACCGCCAAAAAGCTGTCGGAAGCCAAGATCCTGACTCCGTCCGCGGAACAGGTTCTCCTCAATGGGCTCCAGCTTCAGGAGCCCCAGCAGGTCATCCAGGACGCGACTCATTCCGTCTCCTCATCTCCACGGTATGCGCGACGCCTTATACGCGATGCGTCATTCCACGCGAATCCCAGTGTGGCGGGTCGCTCCTCGACGGAGCAGGCGCCTGGGGGGCAAGCGGGCTGGCGCCCCTGGGACTCCCGAGGGCAAACGGCGGGGCAGAAGAGGCCGGAAACCCCTGTTGGCGGAGGCCGTCAGGACGCGCCGGCCATGTCAGTCCGAGCCGTACAATCACGGGCCCGCGAGTCCCCACGGCGAGGGACTGGTGGCCGGAGCGACCCCAACCCATCGCCCGGAGTCACACCTGGAGGAGACCTTGCCGATGCGAATGATCGTGGCACTCGCCTGCTTGATGGGACTGCTGGGAGCCCTGCCGGCCCACGCCGCCGCCCTCGAGGACGTGTTCGGCCGGGAGATCCCCCTCGGGCAGGGGCGGCCGGCGGTGGTGCTGTATGCCAACCGCGGCACGCGCCAGGTGCTGCACGAGCACGCCTTCCAGTTCGCCTACGACCTGCGCCGGGAGCGCCCCATCGTGGTGGTGCACGTGGACCTGCGTGACGTCCCTCGCCTCTTCCGGGGTGCCGCGAGCCGGGAGCTCCGCAAGATCCACCGCGACTCGCTCGAGATCATCCGGAAGCTGTTCCGCGATCAGGGCCAGCAGCCACCCGCCGATCTGGAGGACTCGTTCTTCATGGTGGCCGACTCCAACGGTGCGTCCCACCAGGCGCTGGGCCTGGAGGAGGACTTCCACCAGGTGCTCATCCAGGCGCTGAGCCCCTCGGGTCGGGAGCTGGCTCGCGGGCGGTTCCCCGAGGCCGCCCCCGCCATCGGTAAGGCCATCGTATTGTCGCTGTCCCCATCATTGGTCAGCACGGCCGGCCTGCGTTGAGGAAGGCTCTTCCGGGAGGACCGTTCCCTCGATAGAGAGCGGTTCTTCATGGGCCCACTGATCCTGGCGATCTCCTGCGGGGTGCTCGCCGTCAGCGTGGCGGTGGTGCGCCGGTGGCGTGTTCGCCGGTGGCTCCGGTGGACGAGCGGCCTCTCGTTGAGCGCTCTGGGGGTGCTCGGACTCGCGGTGGGGGGATACTGGTCCTGGTTCACCCACCGGAATCCGCCGGAGCCGACGCGAGAGGATTGGTTCGCCGGTGTGCGGTACGAGCGCGAGGTGCTCCGACAGCCACGGCCGATCGTCGTGCACCTCGTCCGCGTCGATCTGACGGAGCCCGGCATCGACTTCCGGGTGACCCCGAGCCAACCCTCGGCGGCGGGAGATCTCCTCGCCGATACGACCAGCTCGTTCGCGGTCCGCCATGGCGTGCAGGTGGCGATCAACGCCAACTTCTTCTACCCGTTCCACGTCCACCATCCCCTCGACTACGCGCCCCACGTCGGGGACCCGGTCCGCGTCGTCGGCCCGGCGGCCTCGGGTGGGATGCTCTACGGGGAGAGCAACGAGGACGCGGTCACCCTGTACCTGTCGCGAGACCGGCGCCTCGGCTTCGAGCGGCCTCCCGGCGAGGTCTGGCAGGCCATCTCGGGCCTGGGGTATGTGGTGCGGGATGGCTCGCCCGTGGTGCACCCGGCGAAAGGGTTCAACGCCGTGCCCTACCCTCGCGTCGCCGCCGCCGTCGATGCCACCGGGCGCTACCTGCTGCTGCTGGTGGTCGATGGCAAGCAGCCCGGCTACAGCGAGGGCGCGACGCTCGCGGAGGTGGCGGACATCCTCTTGAGGCATGGCGGGCACACCGGCATCCAGCTCGACGGCGGCGGCTCCGCTACGCTCGTCCGGCGGGACGCGAACGGACGCGCCCGGTGGGCCAACTCGCCCATCAACTTCCGACTGACTTTCTGGGAGCGCCCCGTGGCCAACCACCTGGGCATCTACGCTCGGCCTCTCCAGCGCGAGTAGGCGCCTGGAACCCGGGATCCGGCGCGGTTGTCGGTGGGGCACCTGGACGAAGGAACCCCATGGAAAACCCTTCCCCGAAGCGGTGGCTCGACTCCTCGCGCGCCTACTGGCTCACCCTGCTGGCCGCCCTCGTGCTGTCCCTGCCCACGCTCGGCATGGGCTTCGCCCTGGATGACAACATCCACCTCCTCATCCTCGAGGGCAGGTGGCCCCTGGGCTCGCCCTTCGATCTCTTCCGCTTCGCCGGAGGCCCCGCCGAGGGCATGCGGCGCATCGTGCAGGAGGGGCCCTATCCCTGGTGGACGCTGCCCGAGCTGAAGATCTCCTTCTGGCGCCCCCTGTCGAGCGCGCTCGCGGTGCTGGACCATCGACTCTTCGGCCGCAACCCGGTGGGCTACCACCTGCACTCGGTGGTCTGGCACCTCGGCCTGGTGGCCCTCTTCGGCGCCCTGCTGCGGCGCTTCCTCCCGGGGGCGCTCGGAGCGCTCGCGCTGCTGCTCTTCACCGTGGACGATGCGCACCTGCTCCCCGTGGGGTGGCTCGCCAACCGCAATGCCCTGGTGTCCACCACCCTCGCCCTGGGGGGCCTGTGGCTGCACCTCGAGTGGCGCGAGGCCCGCAAGTCCTGGGCCCTGCCTCTCTCCCTGCTCGCACTCGCCGTGAGCCTGACGGCGGGAGAGACCGCCCTGGGCGTCTTCGCCTACCTGCTGGCCTATGAGCTGCTCGGCGCGCGGGGCACGAGGGCGGAGCGGCTCCGTGCCCTCGTCCCCGCGGCGGTGCTCGCGCTTGCCTACCTCGGGCTCTACAAGGCGCTCGGGTACGGCGCCCGAGGCTCCACCATGTATGTGGATCCCGTGGGCGAGCCCGTCCAATACCTGTCGGCCGCGCTCGGCCGGGTGCCCGCGCTCGCCGGTGGCTTGCTGGGAGTGCCCGTGGACCTCTGGGCGCTGAGCCCGAGCAGCCGGCCCGTGCTGGTGGGCATGGGGCTCGCCGGACTCGCGCTATTCATGCTCCTGGTGCGCACCTCCTGGCACGGCCTCTCCGAGGAGGAGCGCCGGCACTGCCGCTGGCTCTCCGCCGGGGCGGCGCTGTCCCTGCTGCCCGTGGCCTCCACCATGCCCATGGGGCGGCTGCTGCTCGTGCCTGGCCTGGGGGCCTCGGTGCTCCTGGCCGTGGTGCTCCTCCAGGCGTGGCGCTCGCGCAAGCAGGGCTGGCGTCCGCGAGGCCTCGTCGTGGCGGGTGGGGTGCTCGCGCTCCTGCACCTCGTCCTCGCGCCCGTGAGCTGGCCGGCGATGTCGATGCTGATCCGCCAGCTCGGCACGAGCACCGAGGAGATGGCGCTCAAGGCGCAGGCCGAGTTGGATCTCCAGCGTCTTCCCCAGCAGCGGGTGGTGCTCCTCGATGCCAAGGACATGGGGGTGGCCCTGTACACCCCCGTCATGTGGGCCCTGCGAGACCAGCCGCTCCCGCGCGCGTGGTGGCCGCTGTCGCTGGCGCCGGTGTCCCCCATCCTCACCCGCACCGGGCCGGCGTCGCTCGAGCTGGAGCTCCCCCAGGGCCGCTTCCTCGCCAGCGATATCGAGCAGAGCCTCCGCGGACCCGAGCACAAGCTCGGCGTGGGCGCGCGGGTGGAGCTGGAGGGCATGAGGGTGACGGTGCTGGCCGCGGATGCCGAGGGGCCGACCCGCGTGGGCTTCGAGTTCGATGCGCCGCTCGAGGCTCCCTCGCTCGTGTTCCTGCAATCGAGATCGGACGGGCTGCGCCGGTTCACCCCGCCGCCGGTGGGGACGCGGCTGGCGCTCTCGGACCCCTGACACGGCCCGAGCGGGTGCCCTTCAGACGGTCACCCGCGTCGCGGCGTCGGTGCTCTCGGGGCCACCCGCGAGCCGCCGGATGATCCGCCGGCGGACGAGGTCGATGTGCTCGCGGAAGAAGTAGAGGTTCTCCGCGTACGAGACGGGCATGGGGATCCGGTTCACCGCGCGCTCAATCTCCTCCAGCCGCTTGAGCATGTCCTCGAGCATCAGCCTGTCGAGGTCCTCCTCGAGCTGGAGCTCGAGCTCCTTGAGGCGCGCGTACCAGCGGAAGATGCGGGACCGCAACCGCCACAGGTACAGCGCCGGCACGATCCGCCCGAGGGGCACCACCACGGCGATGATCGGCACGAGCATCACCCAGAGCCGGTCAACGAGGTTCGCGGCCCAGAACGGCAGGTAGCGTTGCAGGAGCGGGACGCCGGCCTGGTAATAGCGACGGGCCTCGCCGCTGAGGGGGAAGTCGGTCTCCAGCGGTGCCGGGAACTCGCCCGAGCGGTCGAGCATCCCGGCGCCGCCGTGGATCTCGCTCGCGGCGCGCATGAGCAGGTACGCGAGGGCTGGATGCAGCGTGTCCCGAGCCACGAGGTTCGCGGTCGGCGCGAGCAGCACCACGTCGCGCTCGGGGATGTCCGCCTCGAGATTGAACACGCCCCGCGGCAGCACGAGCTTCGACAGGTAGGGGAACCGGCGGACGAAGGCATCGGCGCGCGCGAAGCTGAGGAGCCGCACTCCGGGTGTCGCGGCGAGCTTCTGGATGGCCGGCGACTCGGCGGGAGAGACGAGGACCACCGCGTCGATGTGGCCCTGCTTGAGCTGCGCGATGGCCTCGTCGCGCTCGAGGGGCAGGAGCTCCGTCGGGGCCGCGGCGGCGCCGGTCGCCTCCAGGAGCGTGAGGGCGAGCGCGCGCGTCCCGCTCTCGGTGGGCCCGACGGCGATGCGCCTGCCCCGCAGCCCGAGCACGTCGTCGATAGGCTCGCCCCGGTAGAAGACCCACAGGGGCACGTACGAGAGGCTGCCGAGCGAGACGATGTTCGCCGCTTTCTTTCCACCCACCGAGCCGCTCTGCACGAACGCGACGTCGACCCCCGCGGTGTCGTTGGCGAGGAGCTCGACGTTGGTGACCGAGCCCTTTGTCGGGTGCAGCACCAACGAGATGCCGTCCCGCGCGAGGACCTCCTTGTACCGCCGTGCGAAGTACCGGAATCCACCCTCGTCCGGAGCCATCGCGAGGACGAGCGTCTTGGGAGGCGCGGGCTTGACGAAGTAGAACGTGGCGGCGAACGCGGCGCCGATGATGAGGACCACGGGTGCGAGCGTGAGCCACAGGTCACGTCGCCACGTACGCCGGAGCTGTTCCTTGAGTTTGTCCGCCATCATTCAGGGCGCGGAGTATAGACCTCGGATGGACAACCCGACCCACTGCGTCAGCAGCCTGACTGGTCGCTCGTTGTGAATCGGAGTCATTCGGGTAGACAATGGGGCGTCAAAGAGTCGAGCCCCCCCCTCGCCCCCCATCCCCCACTCATGACGAAATCCGTTTGTGTTTTCTGTGGATCCTCACCGGGTGTGTACGAAGAGCATATGAGCGCCGCCTCAGCCCTGGGCACGGCCCTGGCAGACCAGGGAATCCAGCTCGTGTACGGAGGTGCCCGAGCAGGACTGATGGGCGCCATCGCGGATGCCGCGCTCGCCCGGGGGGGTCGAGTGGTGGGTGTCATGCCCCGGGATCTGGAACGGTACGAGGTCGCGCACCGTGGGCTGAGCGAGCTCATCTGGACCGCCGATCTGCACGAGCGCAAGCGGCGGATGGCGGAGCTGGCCGATGCCTTCGTCGTCCTGCCGGGCGGCTTCGGGACGCTGGAGGAGACCCTGGAGGTCATCAGTTGGAAGCAGATGCGCATGTTCGACAAGCCCATCGTGCTGCTCGACACGCGGGGCTTCTTCCAGCCGCTCGTCGCGCTCGCCGACTCGGTGGTGCGACACGGCTTCGCGTACGCGCGGGCCGAGGCGCTGTTCACCGTGGTGTCCCAGGTGCAGGAGCTCCTTCCCGCGCTCGGTGTCCAGCCGGCGGCGCGGACGGTGGCGGGGTGACGACATGAAGGAACTGGTCCCCCTGCGCTATCCCCGGTACTTCCAAGGGGTCTTCGCCCGCCGGCGAGAGGTCTTCGCGCCACTCGTCGAGGAGGCCCGACGGGTGCTCGACACCCTCCCCCTGCCCGAGAAGCTGCGGCCCTTCTACGACACGGTGGTGCGCGACAACCCGCAACCGTCGTTCATGCTGCTGCCGCTCATGTTCCTGGTCCTGGGCGAGGCCTCGGGAGGCATCCATGCCTCGCACCGGAAATTCCTGCCCGTGATGATGCTCAGCATGGAGGCCTGCGCCATCGTGGATGACACGGTGGATCGCACGCCCATGCGCTCGGGACGGCCCACCTTCCCCATCAACTTCGGCGAGGCCAGCACGGCTCCCTTCGTGAGCACCCTGGTCGCGATCGCCACCCGGGAGGCGGCGCGCATCGACCCGCGCCTGCTCGATGCCACGACGAACCTCTTCGTCGAGCTGTACTCCCTCCAGCTCTGGGAGCGGAACAACATCTATCCCACCGAGAACCTGTTCGATCAGTGGCTGGAGAACCGCTACAGCGAGAACACGGCCGGAGTCGCCTTCGGGCTGGACACGGCGCTGCTGCTCAACGGGAGCGACCCCCTCCCCCTCAGCGTGGCGGAGTCCTTCGGGCGCATCTTCCAGGACGTGGACGACATCGTGAACATCGTCGAGAACCGCTGGACCGAGGGCGAGAATGACGATCTGCTGATGGGGGCCGTGACGAGGCCGTTGCTGCTGGCGCTCGAGAAATACCCGGACCTGCGCGCGGACCTGGCGGCCCTGTGGGAGATCTGCCGGTCCACGGCCTGCGCCT
Source organism: uncultured delta proteobacterium (assembly GCA_963771175.1). Lineage (GTDB taxonomy): Bacteria > Myxococcota > Myxococcia > Myxococcales > Myxococcaceae > Archangium. Next base: position 41,611 of record CAVYSY010000046.1, on the reverse strand, counting down.
CCGTGGCGGAGGTGTACCGGGAGCCGACGCACTCGCACGCCCTGCTGGAGAAGCTGGCCCGCCCCATCCGCAAGGCCATCCACGAGGTGGGCATCCACGGCACCGCCGCCCACGTCATCTCGGACTACCGCACCTGTGTCGCCTCCACCCCGCCCGAGTACCGCCCGGTCATCCAGGAGCTGACCAGCACCTGGGTGGACCGGCTGCGGCGCTGCAAGGGCGTGGATCTCGTCACCGAGGAGCAGCTCCTGCGCGCGCTCGATGGCGTGTCCCTGGTAGCGGCCTGATGACATGCTTCTGAATCCCGACGCGACACGAGGAGAGCGTTCCGTGGAGAGCATCAAGTTCGTGAGCACCAACCGCGGGAAGGCGAAGGTCCTCGCGGAGTGCCTCGCGGCGGTGGGCGCCGAGTTGCAGCGCATCGAGCTCCCGATCATCGAGCCCCAGGGGAGCACGCTGGAGGCCGTGGCACTGGACAAGGCCCGGCAGGCGTTCTCGATGATCGAGGAGCCGCTGGTGGTGGAGGACAGCGGCCTGTGCGTGGACGGGCTTGCGGGCTTCCCAGGACCGGTGACGAAATTCATGCTCGAGACGATCGGGGTGGCCGGCCTGTTGAGGCTCGCCAACGGGCTGCCGTCCCGGACCTGCCGCTTCGTCGGCGCCCTGGTCTACGTGGACGAGGACGGGGTGACCCACACCTTCGTCGACAAGCAGGGCGTGGGGACCCTGGCCCTGGAGGTGGACGGCACCCGCTGCGCCGAGGCCTGGTCGACGACGTGGAACGTCTTCATTCCGGAGGGAGCCTCGAAGCCCCTCTCCGCGCTGTCACCGGCCGAGCGCAACGCGCAGTTCGCCCGGTGGCAGGCCCACTCGGTATACGCGCAGTTCGCCCAGTGGCTGTCACGGCGAGGGGCACGCGGGCCGGTGTGAGGGACACCCCACCGGCCCCACCAGGAGCGGGGCCGGGTACGCGTCAGGGGCGCGCGACCACCGAAAGCACGATGTCCCGCGCTCGCCCGCGCACCGAGACGACGTGCAGCCCCGCCTCGCGCACGAGCGCCAGCGTGTCGCGGTTGGGATTGCAGCCCACCGCCCTGCGCGCGAAGGGGGTGATGGCCTTCGCGAGCCACGCCAGGGGCCGGTCCCGTGGGAGCACGTGCTCCAGCAACAGCACCGACCCATCGGTGCGGCACACCCGGCGCATCTCGCGAAACGCGGCGAGCGGATCATCAAACGTGCAGGCCCCGAGCGTGCAGACCACCGTATCGAAGCTCGCATCGGCGAACGGCAACGCGGTGACGTCGCCCTCCCGCGGCTCGAACACACGCCCCAAGGCGCGGGCGCGGCGCGAGGCCTCGTCGAGCATCGACCGCGAGAAGTCCACGCCCGTCACCCGGCAACCCTCGGGGTAGAACTGGAGGTTCTTCCCCGTCCCAACGGCCACCTCGAGCACGTCACCGCGTGCGTTCGAGAGCAGCTCGCGTCGCCACCCGTCGAGAAAGAGGCGGTCCGGCAGAAGGGTCCACGTGTCGTACTTCTGGCCAAGGTCATCGTAGAGGCCTTGGACGTCCTGGTCGACAGGCTCAGGCGGCCTTCGAGTCGAGGATGGCGTTGAGCTGCTTGGAGAGCTGGGAGAGCTGGTTGGCCGTCTGCAGCGTCTGCGAGGAGGTGGACTCGGCCTGACGGGCCGTCTGCGCCACCTCGAGGATGGCGGTGTTGACCTGCTCCACCGCCGTCGTCTGCTGCTGGGTGCTCAGCTCGATCTCCCGCGCCACGTCCAGGTTGGCGCGCACCAGCTCGGCGATGCGCCGGAAGCTGCCGGCCACGTCGGAGAACTGCTTCGCGCTGCTCTGCACCGCCTTGGAGCCGTCCTCGGTGGCCATGATGGTGGTGTTGGAGGCGGCGCGGATCTCGTCGATGAGCACGCGGATGTCCTTGGTGGAGCTGCCCACGCGGTCCGCCAGCTTGCGGATCTCCTCGGCCACCACGGCGAAGCGCTTGCCGTGCTCCCCCGCCCCGGCGCTCTCGATGGTGGCGTTGATGGCGAGGATGTTCGTCTGCTCGGCCAGCTCGTTGATGATGTCCAGGATGCCGCCGATCTCCTGGGAGCGCTTGCCCAGCTCCAGCATGTGATTGACGATGGCGTCCACCTGGCGGCGCACCGCGTCGATGGCCTCCTGGGCGTGCTGCACCGTCTCGTTGCCGGTGCGGGCGGCGCCGGCCGTCTCGTCCGCCACGCGCGCCACCTGCTGCGCGCTGCCGGCGATCTGCCGCGACGTGGACAGCAGCTCCTTGACGGTGGTGGAGATCTCCGTGGTGGCCGAGGCCTGCTCCCGCGCGCCGGTGCTCTGCTGCGAGGCCGCCGTATGGAGTTCGGCCGACGAGCCCTGCACCTGCGCGATGGCGGTCTGGAGCCTCCGCTCCAGGTTCCTGCCGATGAGCAGGGCGATCAGCCCACAGAAGAACAGGAGCGCGGCGCCATCGATGACGTAGAACCGATCCAGGGAGCGCATCTCCTTCTCCTCCTGCCCATCGCGCTCCGCGAGCCGTTGCTCCTCCTGCTGGCGCAGGTCCGCAATCGCCGCGTAGACGCTGTCCGTCTGCCGCGAGCCCTCACCCGTGTTGACGCGGGCCAGGGCGGCCTCGAAGCCCTGGTCGCGGCGAAGCTCCACGTTGGCGCTCAGGCTGGCCAGCAGCTGCTCGACGAGAGCCTTCAGCGCCTCCAGACGCCGTAGCTGCTCGGGGTTGTCGGAGAGGGACTCGCGCAGGAGCTTCGAGTTCCTTGGGCACGCCGTCCAGGGCCTGGCGGTAGGGCGCGAGGGAGGCCTCGTTGCCGGTGAGGAGGTAGTCGCGCTGCCCCATCTCCGCATCCTTGATGTGGGAAGAGGATCCGCTCGATCTGGAGGAGCGTCTTCTGGCTCCGCAGCACGAGGTTGGAGGCGCCCGTCAAACCATAGGTGCCCATACGGTTCAGGAGGATGAATGCCCCGATCAACGAACACATCAGGAACAAGCCCAGCAGGAACTGCCGCCCCACGGTCCATCTCGAAAACATCGTCACGTGTCTCCTCGGCCGGGGGAGCGGAGGCCCCACGGCAGCGCACGCGGAGTCTACGTCACTCGCCGGCTTTTCGGTGTACCCCCCAGGGGGGTGGAGGGGCGGAAAAGACGAAGGGCCCGGAACCTTGCGATTCCGGGCCCTTCTATTGGCGAGGAGTACGGGACTTGAACCCGTGGCCTCCGGCGTGACAGGCCGGCGTTCTAACCAACTGAACTAACTCCCCACAGCACCTCTCCCGAGGGAGAAGGCGAAGACCCTGGAGCCCACCGCGAGGCAAAACTCCAGGGTCTTCTATTGGTCGGGGCGACAGGATTTGAACCTGCGACCACTTGCACCCCAAGCAAGTGCGCTACCAGGCTGCGCTACGCCCCGATGTGTGTCCCGCCGGCGTCGGCGAGGTGGCTGCCTTATGCCTCTGCCCGTTTCTCGGGTCAAGAAAGAGATCGGGCAGCCCTTCAAAAACTCATTCGGCCTTGGCCTTCATTCCGCTCGCGGAGGCCTTGAGAGGCTCGACCTCCTCGAGATCCTCCATCCCCTCGTCGAGATCCTCGGGATCCAGCCCCGCGGCCTCGGCGGCGTCGGCGGCGGCGTCCTCCGCGGCATCCAGGGCGGCGTGGTTCTCCGGAATCTGCTCGCCGTTGAGGGCGGCCTTCAGCACCGCACTCGGCCGGAAGGTCAGCACCCGGCGAGCCGAGATCTCGATCTCCCTCCCCGTCTGGGGGTTGCGGCCCACGCGCGCCTTCTTCTGACGCACCTGGAAATTCCCGAAACCCGAGATCTTGATCTTGTCCCCGCGTTCGAGCGTCTCCTTGAAGGTGTCGAAGACGAGCTCGACGATCTCGGCCGACTCCTTCTTGGAGAAGCCGACCTTTCTCGTAGACGCCTTCGATGATATCCGCCTTGGTCATGCGAGTACCTTCGCGCCCCTCTCTGCGGTGAACCCGGCGGACTGTGACAGCCTTCCCCGACAGCTGTCAACCCACCGGTTTCACTCAGGTTTTCCCGCGGGCCCCGCGGCTCAGGTCCGCAGGGCGCCGCCCAAGCGCTGGTTGACCTCTGAGATGATGCGCTGGTGGGCGGCGCTCACCTCGGCGTCGGTGAGGGTGCGCTCGGGCGAGCGGTAGCGGATGGCGTAGGCCAGATTCTTCCGCCCCTCGGGGATGGGCTTGCCGGTGTAGACGTCGAAGATGAGGGCGTCCTCCACCAGGGGAGCACCGACCTCGAGGATGACGCGGCGCACCTCGTCGTTCTGGAGTTCCAGGGGCACCACCACGGCCAGGTCGCGCAGCACGGCGGGGAAGCGGGGCAGGCCCTGGTATGAGGGGACCAGCCGGGCGGCCGAGTACAGGGGCGACGTGTCCACCTCGAAGGCGAAGACGTCCCGAGGCAGCTCCAGGGCCTTGGTGACCCGGGGGTGCAGCTCTCCCACATGGCCCAGCACGGTGCCGTCGGCCAGCTCCAGCCGGGCGCAGGCGCGGGGGTGGAAGGCCGGGGCCTCGGCGGAGACGAAGCGGACGCCCTCCACGTGGAGTGCGTGCAGCACGGACTCCAGGGCGCCCTTGGCGTCATAGAAGTCCGCGCGCGCGTCCTTCTGCGTCCAGGTGCGCCCACCGCGCTGGCCGTACACGAGGCCGGCGATCCGGTGCACCTCGCGAGCGGCCGGGCGCTGGCCCTGACCGCCCTCGGGCTCCTGGAAGTAGGCGCGACCCATCTCGTACAGGGCGACCGACTCCACCTGGTGCCGCACGCTGCGGGAGAGGTTCTCCAGCAGGCCCGGCAACAGGCTGGTGCGCATCACCGACTGCTCCACGCTCAGCGGGTTGAGGAGCGCCACCGGCTTCTCCTTCCCACCGAGGACCTCCAGGGAGCGCGGCGCGACGAACGAGTAGTTCACCACCTCGCTCAGCCCCACGCCGGCCAGGGCCTGACGGGCGCGGCGCTCGGCCTCGGAGATGGCGGGCTCGGGTGCCAGCTCGGCGATGCCGCGCGGCAGCCGGGCGGGGATGTTGTCGTAGCCGTGGACGCGGGCGAGCTCCTCCATGAGGTCCTCCTCGCGCTCCACGTCCACGCGGGCGCGGGGCACCTCGAAGGTGGTCTGCCCACTTCCCTCTTCCACCGCCTGGAAGCCGAGGGTGCCGAGGATGCGCCGGCAGTCGGCCTCGGGGATGACCACGCCCAGCACCTTCTCCACCCGGGCGTAGCGCAGCGTCACCCGGCGCGGCGGCTGGGGCTGCGGGTACACGTCCACCCGGCCCGGGGCCACCGTGCCGCCGGACAGCTCGGCGATGAGGGCCGCGGCCCGGTCGACGGCGGGGATGACGGCGTCGATGTCCACGCCGCGCTCGAAGCGGTGCGAGGCCTCGGTGTGCAGGCCGTGGCGCTTGGAGGTGCGGCGGATGCTGGAGGGCTGGAAGTTGGCGGACTCGAGCAGCACGCGCGTGGTGCTCGCGCTCACCTCGCTGTCCGAGCCGCCCATCACGCCGGCCAGGGCCTGGGCCCGGTCGCGGTCGCAGATGAGCAGGTCCTCGGGCTCCAGCGCCCGCTCCTTGCCGTCGAGCGTGGTCATCTTCTCGCCCGGCTTCGCGGTGCGGACGATGATCTCCTGGCCGGCGACCTTCTCCAGGTCGAAGGCGTGCAAGGGCTGGCCGTACTCGAGGAGGACGAAATTGGTGACGTCCACCACGTTGCTGATCGGGCGCACCCCGCAGGCCTTGAGCCGGTCCTGCAGCCACTGGGGGGAAGGACCGATCTTCACGTTCTCGATGACGCGGGCCGCGTAGCGCGGGCAGCGCACCGGGTCCTCGATCCGAACCTTCACCTTCTCGGAGGCGGGAGCGCCGGACTCCGAGGGCTTGGGCTGGGGCGGGCGCAGGGCGCCGCCGGTGGCCACCGCCACCTCGCGAGCCACGCCCAGGTGCGACAGGGCATCCGGCCGGTTGGGGGTGACGTTCACCTCCAGCACGGTGTCATCCAGCCCGAGCGCCTCGGCGATGGGCATGCCCACCTTCGCGTCCGGCGAGAGGATGAGCAGGCCGGAGGACTCCTCCGAGATGCCCAGCTCCTTGGCGGAGCAGAGCATGCCGAAGCTGTCCACGCCGCGCAGGGGGGCCTGCTTGATCTCCACGCCATTGGGCAACTTCGTGCCGATGGTGGCCAGCGGCACCTTGTCGCCGACCTTGAAGTTCTTGGCGCCGCACACCACCTGGAGCGGATCCTTGCCGCCCATGTCGATCTTCGTGACGGACAGCTTGTCCGCATTGGGGTGCTGGACGGACTCCTTGATCTGGGCCACCACCACGCCGCGCAGGCCTTCGCCGGGGCGCTCCATGCCCTCGATCTCCAGGCCCACCGCCGTCAACCGACGCGCCAGCTCGTCCACGGACGACGGCAACGCCACGTACTCTCCGAGCCACTTCACCGAAATCTTCACGGTTCCACCCGATTGCGAAAAATGAGTTGCGAGGTCCGACCGCGGCCGCTCAGAACTGCTCCAGGAAGCGCTTGTCGTTCTCGAACATCATCCGCAGGTCATCGATGCGGTAGCGCAGCATGGCGATGCGCTCCACGCCCATGCCGAACGCGTAGCCCGTCACCTGCGTGGGATCGTACCCGCTGTATTTGAAGACGTTGGGGTGCACCATGCCGCTGCCGAGCACCTCCAACCAGCCGGTCTGCTTGCACACGCGGCAGCCCTTGCCGCCGCACGAGGTGCACGAGATGTCCACCTCCGCCGAGGGCTCGGTGAAGGGGAAGAAGGACGGACGGAAGCGCGTGCGCGTGTCCGAGCCGAAGAAGGCCTTCACGAAGGCATCCAGGGTGCCCTTGAGCTCCGCGAAGCTGACGTCCTTGTCCACCAGCAGGCCCTCCACCTGGTGGAACATGGGCGTGTGGGTGATGTCCGAGTCGCGCCGGTAGACGCGGCCGGGCATGACGGCGCGGAAGGGGGGCTTGCGGTTGAGCATGAACCGCACCTGCACCGGGGACGTGTGCGTGCGCAGCAGCACGGGGCTGTCCGCCTTCTTCGCGTGGCCGAGCGAGGCGTCGTCCACGTAGAAGGTGTCCTGCATGTCGCGCGCGGGGTGGTCCTTCGGGAGGTTGAGCGCCTCGAAGTTGAAGTAGTCGAGCTCGATCTCCGGCCCGTGGGCCACCTCGAAGCCGAGCCGCTGGAAGGTGCGGACGATCTCCTCCATCGTCCGGGACACCGGGTGGCGGCTGCCGGGGGTGACGGCCCGGCCGGGCAGCGTCACGTCCAAGCGGGGGCCGCGCAGCTCGGCCTCGAGCGCCGCCTCCTCCGCGCGCTGGACGGCCTGGGCCAGGAGCTGCTCGATCTCGGCCTTGACCTGGTTGGCCACCTCGCCGAGGGCACGGCGCTCGTCGGGGGGCAACTTGCCCATTCCGCCGAGGACACCGGACAGCTCACCCTTCTTACCGAGGTAACGGATTCGGAGCGCCTCGACCGCGGATGACTCCGAGGCGACGGAGATCTCCCGCCGGGCCGCATCCGCGAGTGCCTGCAAGCGGTCTCGCATGGGACTTCGTCTCCCTCCCCGGCCATGCCGGGGCCAAAAAAAAGGGCCGCCCTCAGGGGCAGCCCGTTTTCAAACCCGCGTGCGGCAGCGGCCTCCGGGAGGAGACCGCGACCGCGCGCTTTCGGTGCCGGCCCGTGAAGGCCGGCGTCATTCTCAGGCCGCCTTCGCGATGTTGGCGACGGCGGCAAAACCGGCGGGATCCGCCACGGCCAGGTCGGCCAGGACCTTGCGGTCCAGCGCGATCTTCTTGTTGGCCAGGCCGGCGATCAGCCGGGAGTAGGACAGGCCCACGGTGCGGGCGGCCGCGTTGATGCGGACGATCCACAGCGAGCGGAAGTTGCGCTTCCGCGCGGCGCGGTCGCGGCTGGCGTAGTCGAGCGCGCGCTCGACGGCCTGGTTGGCCCGGCGGTAGCAATTCTTGCGGCGGCCACGGTAGCCCTTGGCCAGCTTCAGAATCTTATTACGACGGCGACGGGCCTTGAATCCCTTTTTGACGCGCATTGCTGACTCCTGACTGCTGCGAGGTGTTTGAACCCCCGGTGCGGGCCTATGGTCTCACCGACAGGGCCCTCTGGACTGCGGTCCTACTAGTTCGCCCCGAAGGGGAACAGCTCCTTGACAACCTTCTTGGCGTCCATGTCCTTCAGGTGACCGGTGCCACGGTGGGTCCGCTTCGCCTTCGGGGTCTTCCCGTGGGTGAAGAGGTGCTTGCCGTGGGCCTTGCCGAACTTCACCTGGCCGGACTTCTTCACCTGGAAGCGCTTCTTGGCGCCGCTACGGGTCTTCATCTTGGGCATGTTGCCGATCCTCGACTTCCAAGGGCTGACGGAGTTGAAGCCGTCAGCCGCGTCCAACTATTTCGTGCCACTGCTCTGCTGCGCCGGGGCGCTCGCCGCGGGGACAACCGAGGCGGGGGCCGGGGTCTCCGGAGCCGCCTTGACTTCCGCCTGCCCCTCGGGCTTGCCAGCGGCCGGAGCCGCCTCGGGCTTCTTTCCACCCTTCGCCGCCGCCTCCGCCGCCGCCGCCTGCTGCCGGGCCAGATCGCGCGCCCGCTGAGCCACCTTCGGGTTGGGGGCGATGATCATGAACATCTGTCGCCCTTCCATGCGCGGCATCTGCTCCACTACCGCCACGTCCTTCAAATCCTTGACGACGTCATCCAGGATGGCCGAGCCCAGTTCCTTGTGCGTGATCTCACGGCCGCGGAACATGATGGTGATCTTGGCCTTGTCCCCGTCCTCGAGGAAGCGCCGCACGTTGCGGACCTTGAACTCGTAATCATGCTCCTCCGTCTTGGGGCGGAGCTTGACTTCCTTGAGGTGGACGACGACCTGCTTTTTCTTCGCTTCCGAGGCTCGCTTTTTCTCCTCGTACTTGAACTTGCCGTAGTCCATGATCTTGCAGACTGGCGGCTTGGCCATCGGGTTGACCTCGACGAGGTCCATGCCCGCTGACTGCGCCCGATCCAGGGCCTGCTCGATCGTCAGAACGCCCAGCTGCTCGCCTTCAGGTCCTACGACGCGGACCTCGCGAGCACGGATACGGCGATTAGTTCTTTGGTCGCGAGCGATGTGCGGTCCTCCAGTGGTGGGAGTAAGTACCCCCCTCTGAAGGGGGGCAAGATACTTGCCAGCCCGAGGGAGTCAAGGGCTGTCAACAGGCTGTGACTCCCAGTGCGACTACGGCCAGGCGGCTTCCTTCGCCAGGAGGGCCTCGAAGGCCTCGAGCTTCATGCTCTTGAGGTCCTCGCCGCCGTAGCGCCGGGGGGACACCGCCCCGCCATCCACCTCGTTGTCGCCGATGACGAGGGTGAAGGGGATCTTCTGCAGCTGGGCGTCGCGGATCTTCGCGTTGAGGGTGAGGCCGCGCTCGTCCACGTCCACCCGGTAGCCCTTGGCCCGGAGCTGGTCGCGCACCTTGAGTGCGTACTCCGTCTGACGGTCCGCCACCGTGACGAGCACGGCCTGCACCGGGGCCAGCCACGCCGGGAAGGCGCCCGCGAAGTGCTCGATGAGGATGGCGATGAAGCGCTCGAAGGAGCCGAAGATGGCGCGGTGGAGCACCACCGGGCGGTGCTCGGCGTTGTCCTCGCCCACGTAGGTGAGATCGAAGCGCTCGGGGGCCAGGTAGTCGAGCTGGATGGTGCCCAGCTGCCACTTGCGGCCGATGCTGTCGGACACGTCGAAGTCGATCTTCGGGCCGTAGAAGGCGCCGTCGCCCGGCTTCAGCTCGTACTGCAGACCCAGGCTCTCCAGGGCGCTCTTGAGGCCCGCCTCGGCGCGATCCCACAGGGAGTCATCGCCGAGCCGCTTCTCCGGCCGGGTGGACAGCTTCACCGAATAGTCCAGGCCCACCGCCTTGTAGACGCGATCCAGCAGCTGCACGAAGCGCCGCACCTCGTCGGGGATCTGGCTCTCCATGCAGTAGATGTGAGCGTCGTCCTGGGCGAACTGGCGCACGCGGGTGAGACCGCCCAGCGAGCCCGCCGCCTCGTTGCGGTGGAGCACGTCCTGGGTGTGCAGGCGCATGGGCAGGTCGCGGTAGCTGTGCTTCTTGAAGCCGTAGTACAGGTGATGGCTGGGGCAGTTCATCGGCTTCAGCGAGAAGTCATGCTCCCCGGTCTCGCTGTCGAGCACGAGGAACATGTTCTCCTTGTACTTGCCCCAGTGGCCGCTCGTCTCCCACAGGCCCTTGTTGTAGAGCAGCGGGGTCTTGATCTCCACGTAGCCGGTCTCGCTCGTCATCCGGCGCATGAAGTTGGCCAGCGTGTTGTAGAGCGTGGTGCCCTTGGGGGTCCAGAAGGCCGCGCCCGGCGAGTACGGGTGGAAGTGGAAGAGGTCCAGCTCCTTGCCCAGCTTGCGGTGGTCGCGCTTGCGCGACTCCTCCATCCGGGTGAGGTACTCCTGGAGCGCCTTCTTGTCGAAGAAGGCCGTGCCGTAGATGCGCTGGAGCATCGGGTTGCGATGGTCTCCGCGCCAGTAGGCCCCGCTCGTGGACAGCAGCTTGATGACGCCGATCTTCCCCGTGCTCGGCGCGTGGGGCCCCAGGCAGAAGTCCACCCAGTCACCGTGGGTGTAGAGCGTCAGCGTCTTGGCGCCCTTGGCCGCGATGTCCTTGACGATCTCGACCTTGAACTTCTCCCCCTTGCCCTCGAAGAGCTTGATCGCCTCGTCCATGGAGATCTCCGTCCGGACGAAGGGGAGGTTCTGGGAGATCTCCTTGTTGGCCTCGGCCTCGATCTTCTCGAGGTCCTCGGGGGTGAAGGGCTTCTCGCGGAAGAAGTCGTAGTAGAAGCCCTCCTCCGTCGCCGGGCCGATCGTCACCTGGGTGCCCGGGAAGAGGCGCTGCACCGCACTGGCCACCACGTGGGCGGCATCGTGCCGGATGAGCTCCAGGGCCTCGGGGCTCTTGGGGGTGAAGATCTGGAGCTTCGCGTCCTCATCGAGGGGACGCGACAGATCCGTGTCCTGACCATTCACGCGCGCGAAGAGGGCGGCCTTGGCCAGGCCCGCCCCGATGCTCTCGCGCACGAAGTCCGCGATGGTCGTACCCCGTGCCGCCTGCTTCTGGCTGCCGTCGGGAAGCGTCACCGTGATCTGATCCGCCATGCGAGACCTCGGAAAAGAATGCGGGCGGCAGGCTGATCAGCCTGCCGCCCGCTGTTTGAAACCCTTACTGAGTGGGTCGTAGTGGGATCGAACCACTGACCCCTACCGTGTCAAGGTAGTGCTCTACCGCTGAGCTAACGACCCTTCTTCTTGCTGCCGCCCCGGGACTCGTGTCGTCGAAGGCGGGCGGGGAATAACAGCGGGCTCCCGGCACTGTCAAGGAAACATCGACACCCTAGGGTGCTGTTCCCCGCTGATTTTCGATCAGCACCCGGGCTCGGGCCATCACGGCATCGAACATGGCGGGGGTGAGCCTACCCGTCTGGGTGTTCTGCTGGCTCACGTGGTAGCAGCCCAACAGCACCGGAGCCCCCGGCAGGGCCAGCTCCGCGCCGTGGCCGAAGGCGGGTCGGGGCGTGGGGAGCTCCACCCCCGTCCTCTCCAGCCAGGTGAGCGTCGCATTCCAGGCGATGGCCCCCAGGGTCAGCACCACCCGGGTCGGCAACAGGGCCATCTCCCGGTCAAGGAAGGGCGCGCACCGGGCCAGCTCCTCCGGCAGGGGCTTGTTGTCCGGGGGAGCGCACTTGCACGGCGCGACGATGTAGGCCCCCGTCAGCGCGAGGCCGTCCTCCCGGTGCTCGCTCCGGGGCTGGTTGGCGAAGCCCGCCCGGTGCAGCCCCGCGAAGAGGAAGTCTCCCGAGCGATCCCCGGTGAAGACGCGGCCGGTCCGGTTGGCCCCATGTGCCGCTGGCGCCAGCCCGATGATGACCATCTCCGCCCGCGGGTCCCCGAAACCGGGCACCGGCCGTCCCCAGTACGTCCAGTCGCGGTAGGCGCGGCGCTTCTCCCGAGCCACCTGCTCCCGCCACTCCACCAGCCGGGGACAGGCCCGACAGGCGACGATCTCCTCCTGGAGGCGAGCGAGCTCCGCCGCCCCCTTCCCTGCTGCCTTGCTCTTCGCCACGGCCTCTTCCCTAGCGCCCCGCCCTTCCCCACCGCCACCCCTTTCGGCTTCGCCCGGGGTCCGGGGATGGCTCAGGCGCTCGGCCCCTCGCCGGTGTAGACGGTCATCCGCTGGTAGCGCTCCACCACCACGCTCAGCACCACCTTGAGGATGGCCGTCACGGGCACCGCGAGCAGGATGCCGGTGAAGCCGAACAGCTCGCCGAAGGCCAGGATGGCGATGATGACGGACACCGAGGAGAGGCCCACCTTGTCCCCCACCACGCGAGGGGTGATGAAGAAGCCCTCGGCCATCTGGCCCACCACGAACGTGCCGATCACCGCCGCGAGCTGCCACGGCCCCTGCCAGGACAGCATCAACCCCAGCAGCGCCAGCACCACGCCCACGCTCGTTCCCAGGTAGGGCACCATGTTGCCGAAGCCGGCGATGACGCCGATGACGATCGCCATGTCGATGCGCGCCAGTCCCAGACCCGTGCTGTAGAGCACCGAGAGAATGGCGCCCACCGTGATCTGACCCCGCACGAAGGCGGACAGCACGTCATCCACCTCGGAGAAGCGCCGGACGACCAGCCCCACGGCCCGGCGCGGCACCAGCCCCTTCACCAACTCCATGAGGCTCGGGTAGTCCTGCAGGAAGAAGAAGCCCAGCACCGGGACGACCAGCAGGCCCAGCAACGTGGTCACGAGGCGAGCGGTGTTGCCGGCGAAGCTCGCCACCAGCCGCGCCGCCGTGGGCCCCGCGCTCTGGAGCAACTCCGAGGCCTGCCCGCCCAGCTCCGCCATGCGCTGGCGAAGCAGCTCCGGGAGCGGACGCCCCAGCAACGACTCCACCTGCGGCACCACCCGCTGACTCGCGCGGACGAAGAAGTCCGGCAGCTTCTGCGCCTCATCCCGGAAGACCGGGATGAGGTACAGCACCGCCCCAACCGTCAGCAGCGCGCACCCTGCGAACACCGCGGTCGTCCCCAGGGACCGGTTGAGGCCCCGGCGCTCCAGCGCGGTCACGAGCGGATTCAGCACGTACGCCATACTGAGCGCCAGCAGCACCGGCACCGCCACTCCGCCGAACACCGACAACAGGGCGAACACCAGCGCCAACAAGCCCACCATGGCCGCCGACCAGGCGAAGTCCACCCGCCGGGCCTCCACCTCGGAGAGCGCCGCCTCGGAGAGCCCTGACGGCAGGGGCTGTGCCGGTGGTGCGGATACCTGTGGCGGCTGAGCGCCGGACCCGACCGCGTGCAGGGGGGCCTGAACCGGGGCCTTTGGCGCCGCCGGCGCCGTCACCGCACGAGCCTTTCCTCTCTTGTTGCGTCCGATGGTGAGCTCCTCTTCGTGTGTGCCCGAACCGGGTCCAGCACCATCATAGAGGGGGTCAGCGTCCCTCGCGAAGGCCACTCGCGCTCGCGCGCTGGGCGGCGATCAGCTCACGCTTCCGGGGCTCGGGCAGGAAGCTGTGCTCGACGGCGGCCGCGGCCAGGGTGAGGCAAGGGTCGTCATGTCAGGGGGCATCGCCGCGCTCCGGCCCCATCGACTTGAGCCGGATGGTCAGCCCCGCACGGGCATTGCTGGGCTCGTAATACGTGGTGTACGGCCAGTAGCCGTCCTTCTTCACGTCGATGCGGTGCAACCCCGTACCCACGTTGAGACCGCTCGGCCCCCCGCCAAAGTCGGTACACACGCCCTGGATCACCCCGTCCAGATAGACGTCGGCGTCCGCGGGCTCGCACCGCAACAGCAGGTTCCCCTGGCGGGACTTCATCGAGCGCAACACCTCGCGCGCCCGGTCGGCCGCCGGCGAGTCCACCTGCTCGGGTCCCGACGCACAGCCACCCCCCCACATCATGAGGCCCAGGGCCATCCGGGACCCCAGCCACCACCCGCTCCACCGCACCTTCAGCACCGATACACTCACGCCTACTCCCTACCTACCGGATGAGAATCGCCACCCGGCCCTCGGCCAGGAGACGCGGGTCCAGACCGGCGAGCGCCTTCGCCGCATCCGACTCCAGCACGAGGTCCGAGCCCTGAATCCGCGCCGCTTCGAGCACCAGCGGTCGCTCGCCCACCCGCGTCGACTTCCTGGCCTGCTCGAGGCTCCCGAAGAATCCCGCCACGCCCGTGATCTTCCGGGCCTCCGCGGACAGCGTCTCCACTCCGTAGAGCGGCTGGCCGGACGCATCGAGCAACCGGGGCGCCAGCACCGGCTCCAGGCCCAGCTTCCGCGCGTCCACCACCAGCCCAGTGTGCTTCTTCCGCGCGTCCTTCTTCACCGGAGCGTCCTGCTTCGCCTCGGCGGCGGGAACCAGCACCGAGATGAGCGCCGCGAGCGGCACCTCCACCTCCATCCTTACGCCGCTGTCGGAGTAGTAGCGCTTCTGGACGACCTTGTAGTCGCGCAGCACGTCCTCGACCTTGCGCCGGGTCTCCTCGCGGGCCATCTCGTCGCCCACGGTGCGGTCCGCGCGCAGGTGGACGCCCTTCACCTGCTCCAGCAGGTCCTCGAAGGCATCCTCCTTCGCCGAGCGCTCCGCGCCCAACCTCGCCTGGGACGGGTTGGAGGCCTTCACGTCCGGCGGCCCATCCCCCGTCACCCGGAGGACCTGCCGCTGCCAATCCACCCCATTGCCCTGCGCCAGCACCGACAACGGAGCCACCAACACCAACGCCCACAGCGTGCGCCTCACGTGACTCCTCCCCGCTCTCTCGGAACGGCGGGATTCAATCGGCCGGCTCCGAGCCAAGTCAAGGCAAGCCCGGCGGCACGCCCTCCAGCGGAGCGCGGCTCAGTGCCCCTGCGTGCCGCGTGTCACGTAGTCGTCAATCATCCGCCGGTGGCGCTCGGTGAGGAGCGTGAAGCGCACGCCCGAGCGCTCGTCGCGGCGCGGACCGGCCTCCACCCACTCGCGCACCACCTCGCCCTCGGCGTAGATGACCTCCTCGGAACCGGGGAGCTGGAACTGCAGCCCCACCCGCCGAGCCTCGTGCTCGCGGCTCGATGAGGCGCGCCAGACTCACCCCCTCCTGGCTGATGTCGGCGGCGCGCGCCATGTACGGCACCCCCCTCATGTACTTGTTCAGGTAGATGTCGAGGGGAACCCGCGCGTTCTTCCGCTTGTCGCTCATCTCCTCCCTCCCGGTGGCCGCGACTGCTACAGAGTGCTTCAGTGATGCAGCAAGCTGTCGCGAGGGTAGGCGCATCCGGCCGAGTGGCAAGAAAACGGCCGGCAGGAAGAACGGGTGGACCTATCATCCCCCCGTCGTCGAGAAAGGCGGATGGCAACATGCGTTTGGGAGTGATGATCGCGGTAGTGATCGGTCTGGTGGGGCTCCAGGCGAAGGCGCAGGAGCTCAAGACCGAGGATGACAAGACGATCTACGCGCTCGGGCTGTCGATCGGGCGGAGCGTCAAGAACTACGACCTGACCCCGGCCGAGCTCGAGATCCTCAAGAAGGGCCTGGTGGATGCCGCCACCGGCACCAAGCCCGCCGTGGAGCTGGAGAAGTACGGGCCCAAGCTGCAGGGATTCGCGAAGGGCCGGCAGGATCGCGCCGGCAAGCGCTTCGTCGAGGATGCCGGCAAGGAGAAGGGAGCCGTCAAGCTGCCCTCCGGCGTCGTCTACAAGGAGCTGACGCCCGGCAAGGGCCCGAGCCCCAAGGCCACCGACACGGTGCGGGTGAACTACCGCGGCACCCTCACCAACGGCACCGAGTTCGACAGCTCCTACAAGCGTGGCCAGCCCGCCGCCTTCCCGCTCAACGGAGTCATCGCCTGCTGGACCGAGGGCGTGCAGAAGATGAAGGTGGGCGGCAAGGCCCAGCTCGTCTGCCCGGGCTCGACCGCCTACGGCGAGATGGGCTCGCCTCCGGTCATCCCCCCCAACGCCACCCTCGTGTTCGAGATCGAGCTGCTCGGCATCGGCAACGAGGCCCCGGGCACCCCCCCGGGCGGCGGCAAGCCGAGCGGCAAGTAGTCGGGAGCCGGGGTGGGGGTGGCTGGAAGACCCCCGCCCCAGCCCTCTCCGGGGGCCCGCCTCAGCGGGCCAGCGCGGCCTCGGTGGCGCGCAGCAGCGGCTCGGCGCTCACCGGCGCTCCCGTGGCGTTCGTCATCCACACGTCCGGCGTCACCGCGCCCTGGCTCGCCATCCGCTCGAACTCCGCGCCCAGGTTGCCCGACTTCCGCAGGTGCTCCTCGATCTGGAACGCGATCAGGTGCCCCAGCGGATAGTCCGTCAGGTACAGCGGGTAGGAGATCATGTGGCTGTAGATGCCCAGCAGCGGCGTCCCCTGCCCTCCCAGCACCGGCGCGTAGTACCGGTCCCACGTCTCCTGCGAGATGCGCACCACCGCCTCGCGCAGCTCGGGCCGGCGTGGCGTCCGGGTGCTCGTACATCCAGTGCCACACCGCGATGTCCACCAGCGCCACCCCGGCGATCTCCCACGTCTGCCAGAAGTCGTTGAGCACCCGCTCGCGCTCGCTCGCCGCGTCCGGCTTCGCCTGTCCCAGCAGCTCCAGGTCGCGCGCCTGGAAGACGAAGGCCAGCGCCTCGGTGAAGGCGTTGTTGGGCACGCCCGCCAGCAGCGTGTGGTCCACGTCGTAGAGCGAGAACACCTGCTCCACGTTGTGCCCCAGCTCGTGCACCGCGATGTTGTAGCCCTTGTAGTCCATGCCGCTCGGGCCCACCCGCGTGCGCAGCCGGGGGAAGTCCCCGCGCCGCATCGCCGGCATCGCGTGGCCCGCGCCGCGCGAGGGATCCACCCGGATGTGCTCCGACAGGAAGCTCGCCCGCTCCTTCGAGAAGCCCAGCCCCTGGAGGATGCGCGGCATGTCCTTCGCGAAGGCCTCCGCCGTCGGGTAGCGCTTGCGCGTCAGCGCGTCCAGCTCCGCCTCGGACAGCTTCCCGCTCGCCTTGAAGCCGGCGTACCACAGGTCCTGCGGCTCCAGCTTGCGTCCCAGCCGCGGCTCGATCTCCTTCGCCACCCTCGGCACCAGCGGCGACGTCAGCACCTGCTCCAGCAGCGCCTTCACCCGCGCCTCGGGCAGCTCGCGCCCCAGCTCGAAGCTGCGAGCGATCGCCGTGGGCGCCACCGGCACGTACGGGTCCGCCCGCCGCGCCGCCTGGAACTGCGCCAGCAGCTTCGCGTAGCGCACGTCCGCCTCGGGCCTGCCGTCCACTGCCCGCCGGGCGCTGGGGCGCGTCCTCCTCCACCTCCTCGGCCGGCGCCGCCTTCACCTCGTTGGTGAACGGGTTCCAGTCCACCCGCGGGTTGTCGATGACCGCCGCCGGAATCGTCTGCGTGACGATGCGCTCCATCACCTTGACGATCATCCGCTGCTTCGCCAGCCCCTCCGGATCCGCGTAGCCGGGCTTCAGCTCGTCGCGCAGGTTCCAGTGGCTGATCAGCCGCATCCCCTTGGGGAAGGGCCGCTGCCCCTGCTCGTCCAGCAGGTGGTGCATCCAGACGTTGTACTCGGCGATGTAGAGGTCGGCGTCCGCGGCCGCGCGCGTCGAGGCCTGCTGCACCTCCCCGGGCACGCGGCGGTTGAAGCGCCCGGTGAGCCGCGCCTCGGCCCACTGCCGGCGGCTGTAGCGAGGGCCCTGCGCCAGCCGCTCGGCCAGCGTGGTGAGCGGGAAGTTGAGCAGCGCGACGAAGCCCACCTTCGCCTTGAAGAGGTCCTCGGTGAGGTGCGCGGCCGGGTCGAACGCCGCGAGCAGCGGGTCCACCGGCAGCAGCGGCCCCAGGTCCAGGTCCGTGGGACGACGCAGCTCCCGGCCGATCTCGTTCAAGTGCCCGTCGAGCTGCTCGAAGACCGCCTCCAGCCGGGCGAGGGTGGCCTCCAGTTGCTTCTCGTCGGCGATGAAGTGCTCGCGCGCGAAGGCGACCAGGTCCCCGTCCTCCTGGCGCCACAGCGCGGCCACCTGCTCCACGCCGCGCTCGATGCGGGCGCGCGAGGCCTCGCCGTGGCGGGCAACGAGCTCGGCCTTCAGGGCGGCGAGGTCGGCGGTCTGCATCATGGGACGGGCCTCCGTGGGCGGAGCACCCGCCTGAACGTGGGGCTGGCCTGACGCGCAACCGAGCGCGGCCAGCAGGGGAAGCAGCGGAGCACGCCGCGAGAAGAACCTGGGCTTCGGAAGGAAGGACACGCGAGGACTCCAGACATGAAAAAGGGCCCGACCACCGTGGGCCGGACCCTTTTTTGGGCACAACTTACGAAGAGAGAGCCGAATCAGGCGGCGCGAACGTTCTGCGCCTGCAGGCCCTTGGGGCCCTTGGCCAGTTCGAACTCCACGCGCTGGCCCTCGGCCAGGGTGCGGAAGCCGTCCATGTTGATGGCGGTGTGGTGGCAGAACACGTCCTCGCCACCGCCGTCCTGCGTGATGAACCCGAAGCCCTTCGCATCGTTGAACCACTTCACGGTACCAGTCGCCATTGCTCTCTTCTTCTTTCCAAAACGAGCGCGAAAATCCGCTGCCCGAACCTGGTCGCCTGCTAACCAGCCGACCAAGCTGGGCCGAGAATTTAAGCGGGCCCTTTAGCCGTGTCCACCCGGTATCGCGCTACCAGCCGCACTTCTGGCCCTTGTTCTGCTCCTGGAGCCAGCGGCGCAGGGGGGCGAAGTACTCCAGCATGGCCGAGGCATCCATCTCCCGCTGCCCCGTCATGGCCTGGAGCGCATCCGGCCACGGCTTGCTCGCGCCCATCTCCAGCATGGCCTGGAGCCGCTTCCCGGCCTCCTTGTTGCCGTAGACAGAGCACTCGTGGAGGGCCCCCTGGATGCCGGCGGCCTGGCACAGCGCCCGGTGGAACTGGAACTGGAGGATGCGCGCCAGGAAGTAGCGCGTGTAGGGGACGTTGGCGGGCACGTGGTACTTGGCGCCCGGATCGAAGTCCTGCTCGGAGCGAGCCACCGGCGCGCGCACGCCCTGGAACTTCTCGCGCAGCGCCCACCAGGCCTTGTTGTAGTCCTCCGGCTTCGTCTTCCCGTTGAAGACATCCCAGCGCCACTGGTCGATGAGCAGACCGAAGGGCAGGAAGGCCACCTTCTCCAGGGCGTCCTTCATCTGCAGGTTGATGAGACCCTTGTCGCCCTGCGGCACCTGCTTCAGCAGGCCCACCTGCTTGAGGTAGCCCGGGGTGATGGAGAGCGTCAGCGCATCGCCGATGGCCTCGTGGAAGCCGTCGTTGGCGCCCTGCTGATAGAGCACCGGGAGCTTGTAGTAGTACGTGTAGTAGTAGTTGTGGCCCAGCTCGTGGTGGATGGTGACGAGGTCCTCCTCGGTGGGCTTGATGCACATCTTGATGCGCAGATCGTTGTCGTAGGTGACGTCCCACGCGCTGGCGTGGCACACCACATCGCGATCCCTCGGCTTGGTGAACTGCGAGCGCTGCTAGAAGGTCTCCGGCAGCGACTTGAGGCCCAGCGAGGTGAAGAAGGACTCGCCCATGCTTCACCATCCGCAGGGCGTCGTACTTCTGCCGCTTCAGCTCGGCGTCCACGTCCAGGCTGGGCTGCCCCTTGTAGGGCTCCACCAGGGGGTAGATGTTGTTCCACTCCTGCGCCCACATGTTGCCGAGCAGGTGCGCGGGGATGGGCTGGCCAGCGGGCACCTTGTCCTCGCCGTACTGCTTCGCGAGCCGGGCGCGCACGTAGCAGTGCAGCTCGTCATAGAGCGGCTTCACCTGCCCCCACAGCCGCTGGGCCTCCTGCTCGAAGGCCTCGGGCGGCATGTCGTAGCTGGAGCGCCAGAGCGAGCCCAGGTCCTGGAAGCCGATCTCCTGGGCGCCCTCGTTGGAGAGCTCCACCAGGCGCTCGTAGAGCGGGCGCATCGGCTGCGAGATGGCGTGCCAGCCCACCCAGGCCTCGAGCAGCTCGTCGTAGTTGCGGCTCTTGGCGATGACGTCGGACAGCTCGCCCAGGTCCTTGCACTGGCCCTTGCCATCCTTGCCGCAGTACTTGCCCTTGCCGTAGAGGCCCTCGAGCTTCGCGGCGATGCCGGCCAGCTCCGCGCGCTTCTGCGCATCGCTCGGCGCCGGCAGCGCGGAGGACACGCGCAGCAGGTGCAGCATGCGCGCGGTGTCCGCGTCCAGCCTCTGCACGTCCTTGAAGCGCGCGGCCTGCTTGATGGCCTGGTTCAGGTAGGCCATCACCTCCTCGTTCACCATGGCCGCGTTCCGCTCGGTGTCGTCGGTGATGTAGGTGGCCTTGATCCACTCGGCCGTGGCCTGCCTCGTCCACAGCCGCTTGAGATCCTCGTTCACTCGGGTGGTGAACTGGCGAGCATCCTCGGCCGAGGGAGCGACCTCGGCGGGCTTCTGCTCGACGGGAGGAGCGCTCGCTGCCACGGGCGCTCCGGCGGTGGAACCGTGCGCCGAGGACGCACAGCCCGGGTGGGCGATGAGCGGCACGACCGCGAGGGCCGCGCTCAGGAAGAGCTTGACGGGAGAGGTGCGGTTCATAGGGGGCGCACCGTAGAAGAACGCCCGCGCGAAACACACCCCAAAGTAACGGGCTGTTCACGGGAGGAGGACCCAACCCGGGAGATTCGATTCCCCCCTCATCCGTGTCACAAGCCGGGGAGACCCCCTCCCTCTATCCGATGAAGCCCGCTCACCTCTTCCACTTCCCAGCACGGGGAGCGTGCGACCGGGCGGAGGGAACATGGCATGATGAAAGCCCCCCTGGCCTCTGTTCCCATGCGACTCCATCTGCATTTCCGCGCCGCGCCTGCGGCCCTCGCGCCATGACCTCCCGTACCGAAAACCTGAATGTCGTTGGCTTCGACCACATGCCCTCGCCGGCCGAGATCAAGGCCCGTGTGCCGCTGACCGAGCGCGCGGCCGAGACCGTGCTCTTCGGCCGCCGCTCGCTGATGGACATCCTGGATCACAAGGACCCGCGCCTGTTCATGATCGTGGGCCCGTGCTCCATCCACGATCCCGAGGCGGGCATCGACTACGCGCGCCGGCTGCACAAGCTCGCCGCCACCGTCCGGGACACGATGCACCTGGTGATGCGGGTGTACTTCGAGAAGCCGCGCACCTCCACCGGGTGGAAGGGCTTCATCAACGATCCGCGGATGGACGACTCCTTCCACATCGAGGAAGGCATGGAGCGGGGCGCGTCGCTTCCTGCTGGACGTGGCCGAGCTCGGCCTGCCGGCAGCGACCGAGGCGCTCGATCCGATCGCGCCGCAATACCTACGGCGACCTCATCGCCTGGACCGCGATCGGCGCTCGCACCGCGGAGTCCCAGACCCATCGCGAGATGGCCTCGGGGCTCTCCACCCCGGTCGGCTTCAAGAACGGCACCGACGGCTCCCTGGAGGCGCGCGGTCAACGCGCATCCTCTCCGCCTCGCCAGCCCGCACAGCTTCCTGGGCTCAACGACAACGGCGCGTCGGCGATCATCCGGACCCGCGGCAACGCCTACGGCCATCTGGTGCTGCGCGGCGGCGGCGGGCGGCCCAACTACGACACGGTGTCCATCTCGCTCGCCGAGCAGGCGCTCGACCAAGGCGAAGCTGCCGCAGCAACATCGTGGTCGACTGCTCGCACGCCAACTCCTGGAAGAAGCCGGAGCTGCAGCCGCTGGTGATGCGCGACGTGGTGCATCAGATCCGCGACGGCAACCGCTCGATGGTCGGCCTGATGATCGAGAGCTTCATCGAGGCCGGCAACCAGCCCATCCCCGCCGACCTCTCACAACTGCGCTACGGCTGCTCGGTGACCGACGCCTGCGTCGACTGGAACACCACCGAGGAGATGCTGCTGCGCGCTCACGCGGAGTTGCGCGACGTGTTGCCGGTGCGCAAGGCGGCGTGAGCCAGCACGTCCTCCACGGACTCTGAGTCGCCCTCGCCCGCGCCGAGCAACAGCCACGTCCGCATGGGGCCCTTCCCCTTCACGTGCGCCACGCCCTGGTCCTGGAAGCGGTAGCGGCCCCGCAGCCGCTCGTGGACCGTCTCGGAGATGTGGATGCCATCCACCACGCCGTGCGACTCCATCCGGCTCGCGGTGTTGACCGTGTCTCCCCACAGGTCATAGGCGAACTTCTTGTCGCCGATGACCCCGGCGATCACCGGGCCCAAGTGGATGCCGATGCGCAGGTGAAGGGGGATCTGGAGCTGCTCGCCCAGCTTCAAGAGCTCCGCGCGCATGGCCAGCGCCAGGCCCGCCACGGCATCGGCATGGTCGCTCCGAGGCAGCGTCAGCCCGCCCACCACCATGTACGCGTCCCCGATCGTCTTCACCTTCTCCACCCCGAACTCGTCCGTGAGCTGGTCGAACACCGAGAACACCATGTTCAGCACCTGCAGCACGTCCGCCGGCATGTGCTGGGCGGCGAAGCGGGTGAAGTCCACCAGATCGGCGAACAGCACGGTGACGTCCGGGAAGTTCTCCACGATGATCCGCTGGCCCATCTTGAGCCGGTCGGCCACGGGTCTCGGCATGATGTTGAGCAGGAGCTGATCCGCCCGCTCGCGCTCGCGCTCGAGGGCACGCAGGTGCGCCACCTCCTGCTGGTGCAGCCGCTGGAGCTCGGTGATGTCGTGATAGATGGCGATGAAGCCCACCTGCTCGCCCTCCACCGACACCGGCAGCGCCAGGAGCTCGACGTCGATGGGCGTCCCATCCTTGCGCAGCCGTCGGGTGAGGGAGTGGACCCGGCCGCGCTGGAGCGCCTCGCGTGCGGTGCTCTCGGCCTCCTCCCGGATCGGCCCCTCGGAGGCCACCAGCCGCAGGATGTTCCGGCCGATGGCCTCCCGGGCCGTGTAGCCGAACAGCCGCTCCGCCTCGGGGTTCCAGGACACCACGTTGAAGCGGAGGTTGATGGTGACGATGGCCACCGGGCTGTTGAGGACCAGCGACTCGTAATACTCCTTCTGCCGGCGCAGGCTGGCCTCGACCTCCGCGTGCGCCGTCAGATCGCGAAGCAACAGCACCTGCCCTTCCGGAAGGGGCAGGCTCCGGACGCGCAGCACGCGCGCCTGGCGCGTCGACCCCGCGGACCCGTGCCACACGAGCTCCCCTTCCCGCGGTTGCTCCCCGGGGACAACGGCTCGGGCGGAGTCCACTCCGGCAGCAGCTCCGAGATGGGCCTGCCCCGGAACGTGTCGCCCAGTTCCCCGAGGAGTCGTTGCGCGGCGCCGTTGGCCTCCACGACTCGGTCCTGGGAATCGAGCACCAGCACGCCATCGGGCGTGGACTCGAAGAGAGCGGCGTGAGCGTGGCGCAGCAGGTCGGACATGGAGTTTTCCATGACCAGTGTAGGCCACCTGCTGACGTGGATACCATGTATGCGGTAAAGGAGGACCGTCGATGTCCTTGCTCTCCCGCGCCCTCCCCGCCCTCCTCCTGGCTCCAGTGCTCGCCTGCGGTCCGACCGAGCTGGATCCCGAGTGCTCCGGCTACGAGTTCCCGCTCTCGCCGCCCCCCGCGACCGCGAACCACCTGTCTTGCACGAGCACCGCGTGCGGAGACGGGCTGAATCCGCCCACCAGCGGCGACCACTGCGGCAGCACCCTGCGCTGCCGTGTCCATGACACCGAGCAGAACCGGTGCGTGTGGCTGCACAACCTGGAGCACGGGCACGCGGTCTTCCTCTACAACTGCCCCGAGGGCTGCCCCGACATCGTGGCCTCGCTGGACTCGCTCCGGCAGGAGGCGGGACTCCGCGCCGTGGTCGCCCCGGACTCGCTGCATCCCCAACCGCGTGGCCGCCCTCCTCTGGCGGCGGTCCTGGGTGGCGGACACGATGGACCCCCAGGCCGTGCGCTGCTTGTTGAAGCACCAGGACGTCGACGCCCCCGAGCCCGGTCTCTCATGCCTGCCATGAACCCCTCGCCAACCCAGGAGCGCGTCCGCGCCATCGACTGGCTGCGCGGCATCGCGGTGCTGTTCATGGTGCAGTGCCACGCGCTGGTGCTGCTGAACCCGGAGTTGCGTCAGAGCGAGACCACGAAGTTCCTGCTCTCGATCGATGGGCTGGTGGCCCCCGCGTTCCTCTTCGCGGCGGGCTTCGCGCTGGCACTGCTGATGGTGCGCAGCGCGGCGGGAGGCAAGCGGTGGCAGCGGCTCGGGCGCAACCTGAAGCGCGCCGCCCAGGTGCTCGGCGTGGCCACGCTGGTCAACTGGATGTGGTTCCCCCTCTTCCGCGAGCCCCGGTGGCTGGTCCGCATGGACATCCTCCACTGCGTGGGCCTGTCGCTGATGATCGTCCTGCCCATCGCCGCCGGGCTGGCCTCGCGCCCCCGGGTGCTGCCGGGGCATGGCCCTGGCCCTGGCGCTCGTCACCTTCTTCCTCTCGCCGCTCGGCGAGGCCGTGGACGGGCCCTGGGCGTACGTGCTCAACAAGACCACCGGGGCCGTGTTCCCCCTGCTGCCGTGGCTCGGCTTCACCTGGCTCGGGGCCTATGCCGGGGCCGTGGCTGGCGAGCAGGGTCGCGCCGGGCTCGTCCGGGCACTGCTCTTCCTCATCGTGCTCGGGCTCGCGTGCACGCTGGCCGCCGAGCCCCTCCGCGACCTCTACCCGGAGCACCGCTTCTTCGTCACCAACCCGTCCAACGCGGGCACCCGGTGGATGTGGATATGCATGGTGCTGCTCGGGCTGGTGGGACTGGAGAGGTGGACGGCCTCGGACGCCGCCCCCTCGCGCGTGCGCCGCTTCGTGGAGACGTTCGGCACCTCCTCCATGTCCGCGTACTTCTTCCATGAGGCGCTGCTCTACTTCCGCGTCTTCGGCTTCTCCTTCGAGGTGGTGTGGGGCAACCGGAGCGGTTGGGGGCAGTACGCGCTGCTGACGGGGGTGCTCATCTGCCTGACGTACGGGCTGTGCCTCGCGGTGGACCCGGCCCTGAACGCCGTGCGTCGGGGGGTCCGCTTCCTGGCGGAGGTACTCCCCGGGGGGTTCGGGGAAAAATTCGCGAGATCCCGTTAGACCGAACTCGCGGCTGGTGCGTTCCGAGCGTCCGTTCTCACGGAAACAACCGGAGCGTCCCATGTCCTCGTCCAAGCAGAACCGCCTGACCCGCTGGGGGAGCGCCGCCCTCGCCCTGAGCCTCGCCCCCGGGTGCATGTCCGCCCCCAAGACCAACGGAGAGGTCGCGCAGTCCATCGAGTTGAGTTCCCAGCAGAGCGCCCCCAAGGACGAAGGCGCGCTGGCTCCCGCCGAGGCGCCGGCCCAGGCCGTTGCGGAGTCGGAGGTCGAGGCTGACGACAAGATGGCCGAGTACCCCGCGAGGCCCGCTGCCGCGAAGCCGAGTCCCTCCACCGCTGGGGGCCCCATGATGGCCCAGGAGCGCGTGGCCCGCGCAGAGAGGACGCGCTCCGCGCCCGCGGGCAAGATAGCCGCCGACCCCAGGATGACTCCGCCTCCGCCCGCGTCCCCGCCGGTGACGTCGCAGCCGCCGGAGCCCCAGTCCCAGGGCAACAGCTTCGCCGCCCATGCTCCCAACGCCTTCACCGAGACGGCCGCGGACCGGTTCTCCACCTTCGCGGTGGACGTGGACACGGCGTCGTACGCGGTGTCGCGCCGCTACCTCAACCAGGGCGCCCTGCCTCCGCACGCCGCCGTCCGCGTCGAGGAGTTCGTCAACTACTTCAAGTACCGCTACACCCCGCCCGAGCAGGGCGCCTTCACGGTGCATCTCGAGGGCGCGCCCTCCCCCTTCGCCGCGAACCGCCACTTCGTGCGCGTGGGCGTGCAGGGGAAGGTCGTCTCGCGCTCGCAGCGCAAGCCCGCGCACCTCGTCTTCCTGGTGGACACCAGCGGCTCCATGAACCAGCAGGACAAGCTGCCGCTGGCCAAGGAGGCGATGAAGATCGCCGTGAAGAACCTCAACGAGAACGACACGGTGGCCCTCGTCACGTACGCGGGCAGCACCCGGAGCGTGCTCGAGCCCACCCCGGCCACCAACCTGGAGCGCATCTACAAGGCCATCGACACGCTGGAGTCCGGCGGCGGTACGGCCATGGGCTCGGGCATGGAGATGGCGTACCGGCACGCGGTGAAGAAGGCGTCGGGCAGCGTGGTGTCGCGCGTCGTCGTGCTCACGGACGGTGACGCCAACATCGGCCCCAACGTCTCCGCGGACGCCATGCTCAACAGCATCCAGGGCTTCGTGAAGGAGGGCGTCACCCTGTCCGCCATTGGCTTCGGCATGGGCAACTACCGGGATGACCTGATGGAGAAGCTGGCCGACAAGGGCAACGGCAACTGCTTCTACATCGACAGCTACAAGGAGGCGAAGAAGGTCTTCGAGACGCAGCTCACCGGCACGCTGGAGGTCATCGCCAAGGACGTGAAGATTCAGGTGGAGTTCGACCCGAAGGTGGTGCGCCGCTACCGGCTGGTGGGCTACGAGAACCGCGACATCGCCGACAAGGACTTCCGCGACGACAAGGTGGACGCGGGAGAGATTGGCGCCGGCCACAGCGTCACCGCCGTCTACGAGGTGGAGCTGACGGGCGAGAAGGCGTCGCTGGGCACGGTGCGCATCCGCGCCAAGGCCCCCAACGGCACCGAGGCCGCCGAGCAGGCCTTCCCCTTCGAGCAGCGGATGATGCGCGCCTCGCTGGACACGGCCTCGACGGACTTCCGCTTCGCCCTGGCCGTGGCCTCCGCCGCCGACGTGCTGCGCGGCAGCCCGAGCGCCCAGGGGTGGAACCTCGCCACGGCGCAGAAGCTCGCGGAGGGCTCCACCGACGGACAGGCGGACCGCGAGGAGTTCGCCAAGCTCGTGGCCCGGGCGCGCGGCCTGCTCGGCAGTTCCATGGCTCGCGACGGCCGCTGAGTCACGCGGGACGGAGCCGAGGGCGGCGGGTTCGATTCCCGCCGCCTCCATTAGAAGTAACCCGCCTCTCAGAGTGTGGACAGGGAAGTGGAAGGGGGGGGCAGACCTTCAACGGCAAGGACGGCCACCCGGTGTTCGTGCTGCGCAAGATGGTTGCGTGCACCGGACCATACTGTGGGACGCCGAGAGGCGCACGGTTGCAATCGTCAAGGTGACATTCCCGTAGGCATGAATTGCCTACTCGGAATCCTCCTCTGATTCGTCTGTCTCCACCTCTTCCCCCTCAAGAGGTGCGCTCATAAACGTAAACCTCCCAGGCAATCGAACAACCATGAAACCCTTACCGGCGATTCTGACGCGCTCCGCGTCCTCTGCCTTCCCGCTGGCCAGCCATTTGTCTGCCTCTTCCCGGGTGGCGAACTCATGGGAGACTTTGAGCTTGAATGAGGGGTCAAAAACGTCTCGGTAGAACCTGCGAAAATCATCCTCTTTCCGGATGTGGCGGGGGTAGATCAATGCAATCTGCGCAAGTTCGATTGCGTCCCTCTCTGGTGATCCCTCCGGATGCCTCTCGATGATTGAGTTAAGAATGTTGAGGATTGCCTCTGTGTCGAAGTCTGAGATATAGGGCATGGCGGTGCCGCCCCTTTCGTTTTCTGGTGGTAGATTTAGATGGGGACAAGAAAGAGCGCGCCACCAATTATCGCAATAATAAAGCCTACTCCGGCCACTACCACATGGGTTCCGGGCGGCGCCTCGGGTGTGTGCTCTTTGAGCCAGTCGAGCGCTTCGCTGATATTTTGAAATGTCAGTTTCTTGCTCTGTGATTCTTGTCGCTCAAGCTCCTCTTGTTTGTCGACGCACTCATTAAATTCTTCGCGGCACGTCCTGGTGCAGTATTCGCGGTGCACAGCGGAGTGTTTCTTGATGCTCCAAACCGGAGGCTTGCGCCTCCAACACTTGTCGTAGCACTGTATTTGCAGTTCGTTGCAGTAAGCCTCTGCGCCAGCGCCGCCGATCCCGCGTGCATCTTCTTGGAAGTTGATGCTGCTTGCGTCCTCGGCAATCAGGTACATCTTGCGCTCGGGCGCTTGCGTGTGGGCGCATCCGAGGTTTGCCATTGCCACCGCTACGAGCAGCGCCACCAATCGCGTTGGACCTGCTGGGTGCATCGCCTTGTCCCTCAGTGCTTCGCTGCGTTGCCTGTCTGCACTCCCGTTCAACCTCGGCTGAGTGGATGAGTCATTTGTTTACCCCGGTGGCTCAGCTTTTCGGCCCGCCTATTTGTCATAGCGGGTCAGGTGAGTCGGTTTCCGGACGCTAGAAGTCAGTCGTGAGGGTTATGGAGGACCCTGCGGGTTGGTTGTCCCTCGGGATATACGGCCACCAGGGCACGGCAGCCGAGACTCGGGCCGGTGGGGCCACCAGGGCACCGGCAGCCACGGCAGGCGCCTCGGGCCGGTGGAGGCCCCCAGGGCCCGGCAGGCGAAGCTCGGGCCGGTGGGGCTCCCCGGGTCCGGCAGCAGCCACGGCGGGCACGCTGGGCCCGGTGGAGGCACCAGGGCTCGGCAGGCGAAGCTCGGGCTGGAGGCCATCAGGGCAGCGCGACAGCCACGGCGGGCATCTCGGGCCAGTAGAGCGATGGGCGACTACATCCCTGGCCCGCGGATCCAGTCGATGTCGAACTGGATGCCCACCCCCGACACCGGGTCGAGGCGGAGATCGGTGAGGGTACCGGCCCAATCGACCTGGCCCGTCATGTCGAAGGTGAGCGTCTGGTAGGCGCCGTTGCCGGTATAGGTCGCGCTGGCCACGCGCGCGCCGAGAAACCGGGCTGGGTGTCGGTGGCGAAGAAAATCTGGACGCTGGTGTTCTGGGAGGCCCGCATGCGGACCTGGAGCGTCGGCACGCGGCTGGCGCTGAAGTTGTAGGCGCTGTTCACCATTTGCGCGTCGCCGTTGCCGGAGGAGGTGCCGGTCAGCACGCCGCTGGACACCGCTTGTCCGGTGATGTTGCCGAACGCCGTCCAGCCCTCGAATTCTCCTGGCGTGGCGAACTCCGCCACGAGGTCGGCGGCGTCGAAGGGATGACGCGAGGAACCAACCTCGGCGGAATCCGTCGATCTGGTCTCCGTCCGTGTCGAGCGGTGGCACCGCGAAGTCAGTGGTCCAGGTGAGGGTGAAGACCGGCTCTTGCCGGTGGCGACCGCCTTGATGGAGAGGTCGCCGCCCGGCTGCAGGTAGTAGCCCGAGGTGGCGGAGCCGCGCAGACTGGCGAGGGAGGAGTGGGCGGGGAAGCTGCTCTGGCTCGAGGAGAGCGTGACGCCCCCAGCTTCCCGAAGTCCTTGAAGTGGGCGACGTAGCTGTCGCCCGCGCCGTGGCGTCCTCCATGTTCATCGTCACCGCCTTCACGGCGGGGAGGGCACCCTAGGCATAGGTGTATTCAAAGCCTTCGCTGACGAGGACCGGGAGCTGTGCCACTCGTGGTCAACCGTCGACGTCGATGTAGAAGACGGAGGCGGGGGTCGTCCCCGCCTTCTCGCGCGTGCAGGTGATGTTGGGCGTCTGCTCGAACGGCACGCCGTAGGTGAGCCGCGACAGGGCGAACCGGTGGTCGCTCCGGTACGTGCGACTCGCAGTTCGACGGGCGGTACTCGTCGCCGACCCGCAAGAACGGGTATTGGACACGATGGACGTGTCGGCCTTCCCGCTGATGCCGCCCGTGACGTCACGGAGCACGATGGACGAGTACCGCGGGTGCCCGGGGTGGTTGCGTGGGTGCCCGGAACAGGGCGGATATCGAAGTCCTCCAGGCTCGTGCGCGGTGGGCCGGCGGGAGACATCGTGTTCCCGGTGAAGGTGTGATTGGGGTGCTTGATCGCGGCGCCCGTGTTGATCAGGAAGTTGGCGTTGGTGGCATCCCACCCGATGAAGTGGGAGTCCCGGACCTGGCCCGCGCCGTCATACACGCGGTAGGCGTAGCGGATGCCGCCGACGAGGTTCTCGCCGGAGTTGGCCACGAACACGCTCTGGTCGACGATGCCGTAGCTGGCCATCATGTCGCCCACCGTGTTCTCGACCAGGACGTTGTTGCGGAAGATGAGGTTGTCGGACGGACCGCCGGCGCCGATCCCGTGTAGATGCCCAGGTCGTTCGCGTACCACCAGTGTTGTTCTCGATGAGGTGGATGCCGGTGTCCGACCAGCCCGCGTTCGGGAGGATCGAGTGGTTGGCATCCAGCCCGTCGAAGATGTCGAACCCGGTCATGGTGCTGTGGGCGCTGTTCCCCTTGAACGAGATCATCGGGAGCGCGTTGGGGCGCATCGACGAGAAGACGCGGGTCGGTCGCGGACAATCCCAGCGGGCGGGCGGGAGTGTGTACTCAGAACCCGGTCCCCTCGGTGCCCGCCGCGACGTTGTCCTCGAACGTGTTCTGGGGATTGGTGATCCAGTAGCTGGCCGGAGAGCGGTTCTGGACCTGGTCGAACTGGTTATCGGACGGCGTGACCTCCTCGCCCGGCGCGGGGCGCCTGGTGAGCAGGGTCACGTTCTTCTTGATCACGTTGAAGCGCTCGCTGCCGTCCTCCAGGAACACGCCATGCCCGACGTGGTCATAGAAGAAGTTGTTCTCGACCAGCGTGCTCTCGGTGCCGTGGATGGTGATGGCCCGGTTGTAGGACTGGTGAATGCTGGAGTTAAGTACTGGCCCGCGCCCACGCTGCCCAGCATGCGCCAGTGGAACGGGTAGCGTCCGAGGAGCGCCTTCTGGCCCATGTTGAAGCTCGACCCCGCTGACGTACGCCGCCGAGTCGTCCATAAAATACATCACGTGTCCGCCGAACCCACCGGAGGACGCGGACGCCGCATCGCCCTGCACCAGGATGTTGTGCGTGAGCAGCCGCACCTGGGCGCGCAGAAATCCGCGGTCCAGGTGCGCGTGCCGTCGGTGTAGCTCTTCACCACACCGGTGTGCGAGTACGTGAGCGGGCTCTCCAGCATGAGGGTCGTGTTTCCCGGGAGGACGGACGTGATGGTCCGCTGCTCGGCCTCGTTCCAGTTCCGGTGGCTGGAGACGATCACGATGCTGTCGCCCGGCCGCCAGTCCACGGGCTCTTCTCCAAGACCACGCTGGAGCTCCCCGCGGCGCTCACGTTCGCGCCGAGTTCGTCCAGCTGACCGCTCCAAGCGGTGGAGGTGGATGGTGCCAGTGCCCATGGCGCCGATGAACTTGTTGCCCATCCCCATGACTTTGGGATCGGCCGGCGTGGCGTTGAGGGTGAAGACGGCGGAGCCTGGATAGGGCGTAGCTCCTGTCCCAGCTCGAGCAGGGAGCCACTGCCCATCACCATCACGTACTGGGTGGTGACGGCCACGTTCCGGTTCTGGACGCCGAGCAGCTCGCCACTCACGGTGATGCTCTTCGGAGCGAGGATTCCCTGGAGGCAGACGGCGCTGCCAGCGATCACGGTGGCGTCATCGTTCGCGCCGGGCAACGCGCCGCCCCAGACGTACGGGTCTTGCCAATCGAGGAGCATCTCCATCCGGAGGTCATCCACCAGCCCCGTGTGGTCTCCGGGCGCAGTGTCCACGCCGGTCAGGCTCACCGTGCTGGCGCCCGCGTCCAGGTAGATCGCGGCCGAGATCTGCTCGAGGTACTGGATGCTGGCGAGGCGGAACTCGCCGACCTGGGTGCCGCCGATGGTGATGCGGACGTTCTTGGCCGACGGCTGGACCGGGTCGTTGGCGCGGAGGGCGGCCTTGAAGCGGAACCGGTAATAGCCGCTGCGCGGGATGGTGACGGTGGTGGAGGCCGTGGAGGCGCCCTGTAGGAAGAGCACCTGGCTGCCCTCAGGCGCGGCGGGATTGGCGACCGTGAACCCGCTGGCGTTGCGACTGAGACCACTGAGCCCGTTGAAGGTCCATGATCCGCCCGACGGTGCATAGGCGTACCCAGGGGAGGTGGGGATGGCCGGGGATTCGAATCCGCTGATGCCGAGCTCCCTGACTCGCGTAGCCCCGAGGTCGTCCACCAAGGCGGAGTTGTCGCCGCCCTGGGGGTTGAGCCCGCGCAGCTCGATGGAGTGAGGGCCGGAGGACAGCAGCACCGCGCCCGAGCTGAAGCGCTGGTAAGCGGCTCCGGCGGGGGTGAACCCCTGGATGGCCACCCCGTCGATCCGCAGCTCGACTCGCTGGGTGCTGGGGGTGTTTCCGCGCTGCGCCGCGAAGAAGCTGAAGATGTAGTAGCCCGCCGTGAAGTTGAGGGTCCGCGAAGCGGAGCCCGTTCCCTGGAGGAAGAGCACCTGGGCGCCTTCCGGAGCGTTCGGGTTGCCCGAGGTGAACGCGGTGGCGTCCCTGGAGAGGCCCGCGCCGTTGACGAGCGTCCATCCGGTTCCGGAGGGGGCGTACAGGTACCCGGGCGACGCCGGGAGGGCGGGCGTCTCGAACGTCCCGTTGGGAACGGTGAAGACAGTGGATGACGCGGAGTTCAGGCTGGCGGCGACTGCGCCATCCGCGAACGAAAGGACGAACAGAGAAAGCAGGAGCGTCAACCTATGCGGGGAAATCATTATGTGCGGGTTATGACGTTGACAATGGGGGCCGTCAACCGCGCTCAGGACAAACGGCCTCCATACCGGAAGCCCGGTATGCGAGCGTGGAGCGCCACATGCGCTTCCGTACCGCCCCGTGGACTCCCATGCTCGCCCTGGTAGGAGGGCTGGCTGTCGCCGCCTTCCTCTCCGGCATCCATCTGCAGCTCTTCTGGCTGCGACTCGCGAGCAAGGCCGTGCCCCTGCTCTGCCTCACCGTATGGCTGTGGCCTCCGAGCAATCGTTACACCCGGTGGATCGCCGCCGGCCTCGCCCTCTCCATGTTGGGCGATCTGCTGCTGGAGATTCACGAGGCGTTGTTCCTACACGGCCTGGGTGCCTTCCTGCTGGCCCACGTGGCCTATATCGCCGCGTATCTGACTGCCACCCGCACGCCGCGCTGGGGCCTGGGTGTCCCCTTCCTTCTCCTGGGCACGGGCCTCTGGCTGTTCCTCGCGCCCAGACTGGGCGCATTGGGCCCGCCCGTGGGACTCTACGTCGCCGTCATCTGCACGATGATGTGGCGCGCGTCCGCCCTGATGGGCGAGGAGGGGCTCGCCCGGCGCGAACAGTGGGCCGCGCTGCTCGGGGCCCTGTGCTTCGGCCTGAGCGACACGCTGCTCGCCTTCCGGCTGTTCGTGCATCCCGTCGCGGGCATGAGCTACGCCTCCATCCTGCTGTACTGGGCCGGACAGCTCGGCATCGCGCTCTCGACCCTGCCGGGCCCGCGGCGCGGCGCGGTGACGCTCCCTCCCCCTTCAGCAGCCTCGGGTTCGCGCCCACCGTCGTCATGAAGTCTGGCATGGCGCGCCACCGGTGCTCAGCGCCTGAAGAGCAGCACGTCGATGGCCCCGCCGGTGACGGCCAGGTCCCCTCTCGGCGTCACGGAGAGGTCCCTCGCGAAGGAGAAGCGCTCCGGGAAGCCGAGCTCCCAGTCCAGGTTGCCGCTCTCCTTGAAGTAGCGCGCGAGGTACAGCATCGACGGCCCCCCCGTGGAGCTCAGCGTCCCCCCGACGTACACCCCGCCCTTGTGGTCCAGGTCCACCGCGAGCAGCTGGTGGTCCACCCTCCGGCCCCAGCGCTCCCGGCCCCCCTGCGAGAAGGTGAGCAGCATGCTCGCGAACTCCTCGGGCTCCGCGCTCAACGTCCGTCCCGCGAAACGGAACGTGCCGCTGAAGGAGCCCACCGCCACCACCCGGTCATGGTGCGCCGCGAGGTCCGCGAACCCGCCGAGCATATCCTCCAGGTGGTACACCCACGAGCCCCTGCCCCCGCGCGTCACCTTGCGCAGGTAGGGCGAGCCGACGCCGCTCGGAATGTCCGGGAAGCGGCTGCCACTGAAGTAGAAGTTCCCATCCTCGTCCGTGGTGAACCCCTGGGTGAAGACCACCTCGTCATCCACGAAGACCCAATCCAGCTCGCCCCGCGAGGAGTAGCGCGCCACGAAGGCATACTCCTTCGCCGCCGTGATGGGCCCGTCTCCAAAGTCGAACGTGGCCGCGGGCGCGCCCCGCAGCAGGCCGTTGATGCCGATGTGGCCCTTGTCGTCGATCGCCACGTCCGTCGCCCGGGTGGGCAGCCGGCGCGCCCAGAGCCCCTCGCCGTCCTCGTCCAGCTTCATCAGGTAGTCCCCCGGGCCCACATCGATATCCCCGAGCACGAGCCTCCCCTCCACATGCATGCCGAGCACGATGCGGCCCCGGGGGTCGACCGCCATCGCGGTGCCCAGGGTGTAGGAGATGGGGAACTCCGTCGTGGGCTCGGCCGCGATGACGCGGGCCCAGAGCAGCTCACCCCCAGGCGAGTACTTCGCGAGCCCCGCGATGCGCGAGACCGGGTACGGCAAGGTGACGGGCCCAGAGCCGAAGTCGAGCGGCCCTCCGATGTCCGTCACCAGGACGTACACGTTGCCTCGCCGGTCCTGCGCGATGGCCTGGCTCTCCTGCTCGCCGGTGTCGCTGGTGATGGTGCGCACCCACGACGGCTCCGTGAACGGCGGAGTCCGGTGCTTCGCTTCGGCCGAGCTCACGCTAAGCTCCGAGCCCTCCTCCGGCACCGTCGGCTCCGACGCCTCCTCCGGCATCGGGACACCGCACGCCACGAGCCCCGCCCACAGCAACACGCACCACAACCCTCTCACCATCCGTTTCATGCGCTTCCCCTCCCCTGGGAGCCCCCCTGGGCCCTGGCGTTGAATGGTGGAGACGCACACCGGATGGGACCGCTGTTCCCGAGTGATGCTCTTGTGTCCACGCCGCGACAGCATGGCGCTCTGCCGCCAAGGGGAACCCTCCCTCCTGTCCAGCCCCGCCTGCCCGCCCTCGTTTCAACCGCCGAGGGCCTCTCGGGAGAGCTGCGCCTGGGGGGTTGGTGAGGACGCTAGAAGCGTCTGCTCATGGGCCGGTCCGGCACGGAGGGGAACTGGTAGGTCATGCCCACGGAGAACCAGTTCCCGGCCGCATCGTAAGCTCCTGCCTCTTCCGCCACACCCTTGCCGAAGAGCAGCCGGTACTCGAAAGCGAGCCCCCATTTCTCGCTGAGGCGCAGGGTCGCCCCCACCGCTCCTCCGACCGTCTGGGCGGCGTTCTCCACCGAGCGCCCTCCATCGAAGTACGAGGCGGCGAACATGGGTCCCATGAGGACTCCCACCGAAGGAACCAGCACCTTGGGTCCGAGCTCCAGCCGCTTCTGGAGGCGAAGGCCCACGAGTGCTCCAAACGTCACGGCGTTCAGCCCTGGCCGGGCGGTGAGCTGCATTCGCTCGTAGGTGGTGAAGAGATCGATTCCCAGCTCCAGCCACTCCAGCGGCGAATACGCGAAGGTGGCCGCCAGCAGGGGGCCCCCCATCGCTCCCCCCGCGCGCGCCAGGTTCTGGTTCTTCGCCTGCGAGTAGTAGTCGTCAAAGAACCGGGTGTTGGGGGTGTACCGCCAGCCGGTCTGGAGCGAGAAGCGGCTCGAGCTCTCGAGCATCGGCGAAGCCTCTTCCTCGTCGTACTGCGCTGAAGCGGTCGATGCGGTGAGGAGCACCACCAGGAGGAGCAGCAGCGGGTTGCGGCACATGACGAGCCCTTTCAGCGACGTGAGCCTCGCCCGCGGATGCACCGGATGGGCCAGCACCGGGCGCACCCCAACCCCCCTCTCGGCGACGGGGCAGCGGGCAGCGGCCAACGGACGTTTTGCGTCACTCCCTGGGCGAAGAATGTCACCGAGGGGTCGTGACCGGGTCCTGACCCATGACAGAGGCCCCATGGCAAGAGCTGCGGCTCGGCCGCACGGACCCCCGCCCGCCCATCGAGCCTGACCCCTCCTCTTCCCTTTTCTCGCACCGCCCCGGGAGCTATGCACCGGGGCGATGAAAAACGCTGAGATAGCCCAGACTCCACCGTCCGCAGCACCGCCGTCCGCCTTGTCGCTGGACGAGGTGCGCCGGTGCACGCACCTCCTCGAGGCGATGGCCGAGGACCGCTTCCTGCTGGCGAGTCTCCCGGAGCCGGAGCGGATCGCGCTCCTGACCGCCGCCGGCCGCGTGGTGCACCCGGATCGCGACACGAAGTCGCGGCTCGCGAAGGCGCTGAGGCGCGACCGGAAGCAGACGAAGCTCGAGCACGACCGCAACGTCCGCGCGACGACCGAGATCCGCACGCTGCGCCGCGCCGCCGTGTTCACGGTGCCGCAGCTTCCCCGCCGCCGCCCATCCGAGGGGCCGGAGCGGATCCTCGAGATCGCGCGCAAGTGCTACGTCTGCAAGGACGGAGTACCGGAAGCTGCACTTCTTCTACGACTCGATGTGCGGCGCGTGCGCGGACTTCAACTACGCGAAGCGCACCCAGCGGGCGCCGCTGTCCGGGAAGGTCGCGCTGATCACCGGCGCGCGCGTGAAGATCGGCTATCAGGCGTCGCTGATGCTGCTGCGCTCGGGCGCGCGGGTGATCGCGACCACCCGCTTTCCGAAGGACGCGGCGCAGCGCTACGCGCGAGAGCCCGACTTCGCGGCGTGGTCGCATCGGCTGCACATCCACGGCCTCGACCTGCGGCACGCCCCCAGCGTCGAGCTCTTCGCGCGGCACATCGAGCAGACGCACCACCGGCTGGACATCCTCATCAACAACGCCGCGCAGACGGTGCGCCGTCCGCCCGGCTTCTACGCGCACCTGCTGGAGGGCGAGCTGCGCCGCTTCGACGAGCTCCCGGCGGAGCTGCGCCCGCTGCTCGCCGGACACGAGGCAGTGCGTCGCGGCGGTGCACCCCGCCCTCGGTGGAGGCGGCGCCGACGCCTCGACGCTCGTGCCCACGTGGCGCAGCAGCGATCCCGCGCTCGGCATCCACTCCTCCGCCGCGCTGTCGCTGCTCCCGTACGCCCTCGAGCAGGAGGGCGACACGCGCGCCCTCTTCCCCGAGGGACGGCTGGACGCGGACCTGCAGCAGGTGGACCTGCGGCAGATGAACTCCTGGCGGATGAAGCTCGCGGACGTCTCGACGGCCGGAGATGCTGGAGGTCCACCTGGTGAACGCGGTGGCGCCGTTCATCCTCTGCGGGAAGCTGAAGCCGCTGATGATGCGCGACCGCTCCGCGCCCGGCCACATCGTGAACGTCTCCGCGATGG
This sequence comes from uncultured delta proteobacterium, assembly GCA_963771175.1. Taxonomy (GTDB): domain Bacteria; phylum Myxococcota; class Myxococcia; order Myxococcales; family Myxococcaceae; genus Archangium. Next base: position 4,461 of record CAVYSY010000046.1, on the reverse strand, counting down.
AGGGCAGCTTCTCGCGCGGGACGAAGACGGACAAGCACCCGCACACGAACATGGCGAAGGCCGCGCTGAACATGATGACGCTGACCTCCGCGCCGGACTACGCGAAGGACGGCATCTTCATGAACGCGGTGGACACCGGCTGGGTCACCGACGAGGACCCGGCGCATGCACGCGGAGCGCAAGCAGCAGGAGCTCGACTTCCAGCCGCCGCTGGACATCGTCGACGGCGCGGCGCGCGTGGTGGATCCGGTCATGTCCTCGGTGAACACCGGCCAGTACGTGTGGGGCAACTTCTTCAAGGACTACCGCCACACCGCGTGGTGACCTCCGGGAGCGCCCCCCTGGCTGCCTGGGGGGCCCCAAAGGCCGAGGCGACCATCGGAAGGCCGGATTGTCCGGGGATGGGTGCGCCACCACATTCGGGCGAGAAGGAGGTCGCACATGATGCGTCGAATCGCAGTGTGTCTCGTCTCGCTCGTGCTCACCGCGCCCGTCTGGGCTCAGGACCAGGAGACCCAGGAGCCCTCACCCGCCACCGGTGGTGCGGGCACGCCCATGGACATGTCCAAGATGGGGCCATGGACCCGCAAGCCGACCAACGAAGCGCAGACCCGAAAGGAGGTCGAGGCCTTCATCAAGGAAGAGGACGCCATCATGAAGAGGCGCGACTTCGAGGCGTCGATCGCCCGGAATGACTTCCCGGTCTTCTTCACGACAGATGACAGCAAGGGCATCCCCAAGTCCGAGCAGTATGACCGTCAGAAGTTCACGGAGATGATGAAGCCCATGTACGAGCAGATGCCCGCGGACATGAAGACGAACCACAAGCTCGACATCAAGGTGCTGTCCGACTCGCTCGTCGTTTACACCGATGACTACACCACGACCACGGGCGGCAAGAAGTATCCCGGCCGGAACTCCGGGCTGCTCGTGAAGCGCGATGGCCAGTGGAAGTGGAAGACGTTCGTCGAGGCGGGCTGGGGCGACACTCCGTCCCCCGCCGTCGGCGGCTCCGGAATGCCCGAGGAGCAGAAGAAGTCGGAGTAGAGCTCATCGGGCGAGCACGGCGGCCCCGCCCTCTGCACAGGGGGGCGGGGCCCTGCGGTCACGCGGGTTCCAACAGCAGGGGAACGGTATGGCCAATGCACGGCGCCCCACGACTGGGCAGTGCACCCCTTGCCTGCCTGGTTTCTCCTTCGGATAAACCCGGATCCGGCTCACAATGTCGCCCTGAACCGAGGACCTCCCCCCTCGCGGTCGTCCCCCTGACATGGCGCCCCCTTCATCCGTCGAAACAAGCCAGGACGTTCCCAATCCTCCCGAGCTCCGGGGATTGGCCTCCCCGGGTCCCGAGAAAGCTTCGGGGCTCCTGGGCTGGCTGGACGTCTTCCTCTCGGAGCCCCTGCGCAACGCGCCTCCCGCGGACCTCGTTCGTCACCGGGTGCTCGTGGGCTCCGCGTGTTTCATGCTCATGCTCGCCATGCTGTACCTGGTGAGCACGCTGTTCTCGCCCTACTCCCCCGTTCCCGGCCTCGCGAGCCTGACGTATGTGGCGACCCTGGTGGCGGCGCGGAAGTCCTCCCGGTTCGTGGTTCCGGCGGTGATCCTGTTGACGACCCTCACGATTGGCTTCGTGGGAGGCGTCTTGTCGAACAGGACCAACCCCGAAGGCGGCGTGCACGCCATGTTCCTGATGCTCCCCGCCTTCGCCGTGTTCCTGTTGGGGCCGCCCCGGGCGCTGATCTACACCCTCGTCATCGCCGTGCTCGTCGACGGAATCCATCCCCTCTACGTCACGCAGCACGTCGACTTCTCAGCCGCGGGCAGATCCCTCTCCCGCTTCTGGGTCCAGCACCTCATGTCGGGCGTCGCTTTCGTGGGCATCTGGGGACTGTGCGCGTTGCACAGCATCTCACGGGACGCGGCCCAGCACTCGCTCGAGCGGGCCTTGAAGCAACTCCGGAGCAGCGAGAGCAAGTTGAGCAGCATCATCGAGAGCACCGATGACCTCGTGGCCTCGCTGGACACCGAGGGGCGCCTGCTCGTCGCCAACTCGGCCATGAAGCACTTCTACCAGCGGCTTCTCGGCAGGGAGCTCGAGCAGGGACAGATGATGTTCCTCGATATGGAGCCCGAGATTCTCCAGCCCTGGAAGGATCGCCTCACCCAGGTGCATCAAGGCCAGCGCCTGCGCCATGAGGAGACGTACGAGCACGACGGCTCCCGCCGTGTGATGGACGTCAGCCTCCATCCCATCCTGGCGGAGGGAAGCCAGGTCATGGGGGTGACGATCATCAGCCGCGACGGATGATACGGGCGAAGGCACTGTAGCTCTGCTTGGTCATGCCGGCCATGTCGAGCGCCGGGTAGGCGTCGTTTTCGCAGGCGAGCACCAGGATGCGTGGCTTCTCGGAGAACTCGTCGGGAATGTCGACCGCCTTGAGCTGCTGGCCGATGGTTTCCACCGAGTAGTTTTCGAAGGAGATGACGCGCACCGGGCAGGCGACCATGCAGGTACCGCAACGGCGGCAGCGGGCCTCGTTGTACTTCGGATAGCGCTGTTCGTCTTCGTCGATGGCGCCGAACGGGCACTCCACGGTGCAGCGTTTGCACTGGGTGCAGCCTTCGCGGCGGAAGGTCGGGAAGGAGAGGTCGCCGGAGCGCGGATGAGCGGCGCGGCCTTGCGCGGCGTTTTCGCAGGCCTGGATGGCCTTCAGCGCGGCGCCGGTGGCATCTTCCATGGTCTGCGTCATGTCCATCGGACGGCGTACCGGACCGGCGCTGTAGATACCAGTGCGGCGCGTTTCGTACGGGAAGCAGATGAAGTGCGAGTCGGTGAAGCCGCTCTTGAGCTGCGGCATGTCCGGACCCTGGCGATAGTCGAGCTTGAGGATCGACTGTTCGCGCATTTCGTTGGCATTGGCTTCGGTGATGGTGTCGAGGTTGACGCCGCTGTTGGGGATCATGCCGGTGGCGAGCACCACCGAATCGGCCTCGGCGGTCGCCTCGTCCTTCAGCAGCATGTCGTTAAACTTCACCTTGAGGGTGTCGCCCGTCTCGACGCTGTTCACCTTGCCCTTGGAGAAGGTGACGCCCGCATTCTGGCCGGCGCGGTAGAAGTCCTCACCGGTGGCACCGGGGGTGCGCAGGTCGTCGAATACGATAGTGGCATCGGCTCCGGCCGCCTTGGCGTACATCGCCTGCTTGATGGAGGTGGTGCAGCAGTGGCCGGAGCAGTAGGGGAGTTCGCCCTCCTTGTCGGAGCGCTGGCCCGCGCACTGCACGAACACCACGTTCTTCACTTCCTTGCCGTCGGCACGCTTGATGGCGCCGCCGTTGGCCGCCTTGACCATCTTCTCGAAGCCGAGCTGGTCGACCACGTTGGCGCTCTTGCCGCCGCCGAGGTCAGGCAGCTTGTTCATGTCGTAGGTGGTGAAGCCGGTGGCCTGGATGATGGAACCGACGGTCAGGTTGTTAACCGCGCCGCTTTCGGTGGCGATGTCGACGCTGAAACGGCCCGGGGCACCCGAGGTTTTGGCGATGGAGGTGTTGAGATGCACGGTGATGTTGGCGTTCGCCTCGATGGCCTTGATCATCTCGGCGATGCCGGTATCAACCGGACCGCCCAGACCGTTCTTGGCCGGCACGCGCTTGTACAGCTCGGCAGCGATACCGCCCAGGTGGCCATTCTTCTCGACGATGTCGACCGCGTAACCGGCCTTGGCCGCTTCGAGGGCCGAGGTCATGCCGGAAACACCGCCGCCCACAACGAGGATGCGCTTCACCAGGCCCTGCTGACCGCTGGAGGCGGGCATGTTCATGTACTTGCTTTCGGCACAGGCCATGCGCACGTAGTCGTCGGCCATCTCCTGTGTCGTCTCGCGCGCTTCGTCGGTGTCGGGACGTACCCAGATCACCCCTTCGCGCAGGTTGGCGCGGGAGAGTGTGACACCTTCGAAGTTGAACGCTTCGGTCTTGGCACGGCGCGAGCAGGCGGCGATCACCACGTGGTTGACGCCGTCGTTGCTGATGTCGTTCTGGATCATTGCCACGCCGTCGGCGTTGCAGAGGAACTCATGATCCTTGGCGACGGCAGCCTTGCCATCACGCTTGGCAGTGCTTACCAGTTGTTTAACGTCGAGGCGCTCATCAATGCCGCACCCCTTGCACACATAGGCTCCAATCTTGATATCGGCCACCTGTTAACCCTCCGAACCTGCAACTCGATTGACCACCTGGATGGCGCGCAGTGCGGCCGCGGTGGCGTTCTGCGCGGCACGATTGACGTCCAGCGCGTCTGAGGAACAGCCTGCGCCGAACACGCCGACACCCTCGCTAGGGTCGATGAAATTGTGTTTGTTGATAGCGACGCCCGCCGGCAGGACACCCGCCGGAACGTTCGACTCCATGCCCACTGCCAGCACCACCAGGTCGTGGTCGGCGTGGTAGCGCATGTCGTTG
>CAVYSY010000045.1:0-195747 GCA_963771175.1 uncultured delta proteobacterium | reverse complement strand
CGTGGCCCCCGTCCGCGACGCCGAGCGCGACGGTGACCGTCCCCTCCTCGCCCTTCCCCAGCCGCTCCGGCGCGTCGTCCGCGACCAGGCGCCCATCGTTGATGATGAGCACCCGGCTGCAGGTGCTCTGCACCTCGCTCAGGATGTGGGTGCTGAGGATGACCGTCTTCTCCTTCCCCAGCTCTTTGATGAGGCCGCGGATCTCGACGATCTGGTTGGGGTCCAGGCCCGTCGTCGGCTCGTCCAGGATGAGCACATCCGGATCGTGCACGATGGCCTGCGCCAGGCCCACGCGCTGCCGGTAGCCCTTCGGACTGGTGGATGTCCTTGCCCAGCGCGCGAAGGCCGCAGCAATCCACCGCGTTGCGATCCGCTCGGCGCCGCTGCCTTGGGAATGCCCCTCGCCTCGGCGACGATCCAGGTAGTCCCGGACCATCATCTCCTCGTAGAGGGGGTTGTTCTCGGGCAGGTATCCGATCGACCCGTCGGGACGCGACCGAGTCGACACTGACGTCGATGCCATTGATGCTCGCCGTGCCGGACGTCGGCGTCACGAAGCCGGCGAGAACCTTCATCGTGGTGGACTTACCCGGCCCCATTGAGCCAGGAATCCCACCACCTGCCCTCCAACTGCGAAGCTGACCCCACGCAGCGCCTGCGTGGTCCCGTAGCTCTTGGTCAGACCTTCGATCCGGATCATTGGTTGAGACACGACCTCACCCCATGAAACGAACGGTTCTGTTCGAAACGCCGTCTGCACTTGAAGAGGCGATCGGCGCTGTCAATGTGCGGTGCGACCTCCGCGCCCTCAGCCGTGGATTTCAGCCGTGCTGAAATCCGAGTGCTCGCGCGCTTCTTCGCGGCCGGCTTGCTCTTCGCGGCGCCCGGCGCCTCTTCTTCTCCGGCCGTCGAATACGGACTCGTAGTGCTCGATGTACGCCTTCGCGGGCGCACGGCGAATGGCCTCGCCAATCACATCGAGCGCGACATCCTCGAGTTTCTTGAAGCGCACGCACGATTTGCCCATGTCGAGCTTCTTTGCCCGTCTCCGCCACGCCTCGCGGAACCACTGCTCGTACTCCGGCGCCGTAATGCACATCAGGTAGAACGGCCGTGTGCGCTCTCTGACGCCAGCGACGCGAACGGCAGCGGCTGCTTCGGATCGCAGTGGTAGCCGGCGGGGAACGCCTTGTGGGACGTAGTAGCCGATCATCCCGTACTGCATGCCCTCCTCGTAACCTGGTGCTCGAGACGACGTTGCGCACGGCGGAGATCGCCGCGCGGCGGTCCTCCCGGAAGCGCGGCGAGGTACTGGTAAACGGTGGTGGCTTTGCTCTGCATGGACGCGAGTGTAGCGCATCAGGAACAGGCAGAGGCCGGGTCCGCTGGCGTTCCGTCGTGACGAAGATGGTAGTACGCGCTGGAAAAGGTGGAGAGTTCCTGCGCAGCAGCGCTAACCGCCCCCGGGAGGACACGCTCTACGGGCTCTCGTCAAACGCCGTCTAGAACAACTCAGCTCGACCGTCATCGGTCGCTCTGAATGCGAGCGTAGACCTGCGTGGGAGAGACGATGTCATAGCTATAGATGCTATCGAGGTACCCCTTGGCGAACAGCTGCCCCCGCTTGTTCCGATTCAAGTCCTCTACACGTGAGTGCGAAGTGATATTGCTCCGTCCACGCAAAGCCGACCCTGGAAGGTGCTCCGTGGAGAGTACTCAGGGACGCCCCAAGCCGCGGTCCGGTGGATTCAGTTGCACAGCGAAGCCTCGGAGTACGGTGCATCGACGTGATGCAATCGAATAGATGCCAACCTAATCCCACACGTAGACATCGTCAGCGACCTCAATCTTGCGCGAGTGGTTGCCAAGACCTGCTCCAGGTACTCAATTGACTGGGCAGCGGCGAGGAGGGAGCGTGCGGCCGTTGTATTGGATCGTGCCCGAAATCAGCGGGACCGGGTTGGGGGAGGAGCCTTAGGGAGTCCTTTGGCGCCACTCGAGTACATGCGGGGCCGCCCACTCCTGTCGTCGGGTGACCGCCGGAGCGAGAGCTTCCAGGAGGGCCTCATACCAGCCCCTGCTCCCTCTCCAAGGTGCTGCGCAATTGAGCCAGCAACTCCTCGGGTTTGCCGTACTTTTCCTGACGAGCGCGAAGCCTGGCCTGGGCATGCTCGGCCTCCGTGAACTGCCGGTTGATGATGGCGGCCCGTTGGAGGAGCTGGGTGCTTGGGGTTCGCCTTCGCATTGGAGGGTCAGCTTGAAGCCACGCTCGACCATCGCTGGCCGTGTTTCTGAATGTCCTCTGGATGAACCAGAGTACTTGAGCGCCTCCCGAATGACATCATCCGGATTCCGCTGCTTCCAGACCTCGGCCATCACGCACCCCACATCCGTACCGCTCCCATCGCCAGCGTGGCAGCCAAGCAATGCAGGGGATGGTCGTCGTCCTTGCGAACTGGCTATGCGTCGGGTGGAGGAAGGCGGGGTTCTTCAGGAACTCCTGTTGCAGACTTCGTCACACCCGTTGCGTGATTCTTCGCCTGGGAGGCAAGGATTGCATCCGGCAGCGCCGAGAGAAACTTGGAAGCATCATCGAGCGCCTTGCCAACCTTGGGGTTCTCTCGCGACAAATTCTCTATCACCTTCAAGTACCCCTCGTACATTCTCACGTACTTGGGGTCGAGATGTTCCGGGGATACGCTTCGAGAAGGATGAGCAGAATCTGCGCGGAAGTGGAACGTTCTCCCGCCACGTACTTCTTCACTTTCGCCGTCAGTTCTCAGACGTCAGGCCAAGCTGACCTGGATGTCATTTGAGCCAAACTTGTCCCCCGCATGACGAGGGATACCTCGAAGTGGGCGCCGAGAATTTCCGATGGGCCCGGATAACCTGGCTATACCCCAGTTTGATGAGCAACAATTCCACGAAGTTGCTGTGGGCGTAGAAGTCCTCAAGCGTATGCAGCGCATGTCCCAGGCGGCGTAATCCATCGGGCGTATTGCCAATGAAGGTCACGCCGCGTTCACTCCTCTCGATGCCGAGGAAGTGACCCAATTGCCTTTGCGATTGGCGATGTAGTTGAGCATGCCCGTGGCTGGATCGATGGCGACTTCGGCTGCCGTCCACTTCTTGCGAAAGTCCTTGTCGTCGCCCGACTTGTCCTCGATGCCATGCGGATTGTCGATGTGCTCCTCGGGCCGGTACCGCCAAGCTTTGCGGCGTGACCGCGAACGTGGGCACGTTCCGAATTCTTCGCGCGCAGGACGTCCAGGACACGTGTCAGCGCATCACGGTAAAGCCCTCGGAAATGTCTCTGCTCCTGGCGGGACGGATCGCCGATCGATGGCTTGCGAGTAGTCCCGCAGCCAGTTTCCAAAGTCAGATCGACGCCGCTGCTCCCGGGCTGGAAAAGAGCTTCTCCAGGGCGTCTTCAATCGACTCGTGACCGAAGGACTTGCCCGCCTTTCCATGTCCTCGCCCCAGCCCCGAAGAATTGAACTGGGCCCGCCTTCGCGTCATCGGCGCGATCCTGCTCGATCGTGCCGCTGGAGAGCGCTCTCTGAAGGGAACGAAGCGGTATCGGTGCTCAAGGTGGGTCCCCGGCGCGGATACTGGTGGCGAAGGGGCTGCTGGTGGGCGGTGGCGCCTGCCATTGGGTATAGAGGGTGCTCGCCAGCTCAGTCCCTTCATCGCGTGGCCCATCACCTCCCTGCCGCGAGAACTCGGTGCGCAGCAGGTTGTCCACATGGTGGCCGAACTCCTCGACGAGGGCCACGAGCAACGTCGCCGCCTTGGACTTGTCCCTTTCCGCCAGGGACACCAACTGGCGGTCCACCATGATGACCCGCCGGGCGTTGTCGTAACCGGCTTCATGGCCCATGAGCCCCGAGGTCACCAGTTCGATCCTGGGCAGCACCAACGTCTTGTCCAGCAGCGCCTTGCGCAGCGTCTGGTAGGCCGCCGTTGGTAGGTCCGACCAAAAACACCGCGCAGCTTCGACAGGAAAGACGCTTCGGGACAACGCGCGGCAACGGCACATAGAGCCTTGAAGAAGAGGCAACATCATATCCAACCGCTCCTCGGGATTTGCGACCGGACCCACGTGGCCGGGACGACCCAGCCCTTGAGCTTGCCCACCTCGAGCGACAGGCTGCTGCTGGCGTTGCTCGTCGTCCACCCCCATGTGTACGAGACGCGCACCTGGCCGCGCAGGGCCGAACGGGAATCCGCGGGTGAGGAAGAGGGTGTTCAAAAGGGACAGAAGACGGGCACCTCTCAACAGGAATGGGCTTTGCGTAACGACACCGCGCAGAGCGCACCCGTGCCGGAGCCCCCTTCCGCCACGCCATGACCGGGCTGGGGGAGGCCGGCCCGGTCTCGGTATCACGGCGCGACGAAGAGACAGCGGGTGACGGGGACGATGATGTCCGCGAGCACGTACCAGGTAGAAGGTCTTCGCTCGTCAGCGCGACCGGCTGGCCGCTCGCCGGGAAGCGCTGGGACATGCCGGCGGGGATGACGCCGGGTAGCGCACCGCTCCACTCGCCACGGGAACCCCTCGTCGGGCACGTCGATGCGCCACAGCGTGCCCTCGGGCAGGTCGAGGTTCGGCGGACCGCTGGGACGTGGCCTCCTGCTCGAGCACATACACGTAGCGGGCCTTGCCCCCGCGCCAGTTGAGGGTGCCATCGGCGCTGTGCCTTCACCGTTCGCGCAGGCGGTGGGCCTGTCAGGCGCTGGTCATCGAGCGGGCCCGCATACGGCTGGTCGGCGAAATCCTCGCGCTTATAGCCGCGATGGGCGAGCTCGGACTCGAAGAAGCGCGCAATCCGCTCCGCGTCCGTCGTGACGAAGATGGAGTCCGTTCGGGCGCTCGGGCGACCCGCGAGAGAAGCCGTTGTTGTGCTCGGGCCGATACGCGCCGAAGCCGACGGTGTTGATCCACCCGGCCCCCATGGCCAGGCCTCGCGGATAGAAGGAGTTGATGAAGTTGCCCGGCGACTCGACGAACCAGTTCGAGGGGCCCTTGGGCGCGCGCGTCGAGTGACAGCAGACACAGGCGGTCGACTCAATCTGCGACCTCACCCAGTTGAGCTCGGAGACGTACGTCGGATCCTTCATGCGCGCGTCGTCCCGCTCCGCGTTCTCCGCGGGAGGCACCGGGTAGTACGGGCGCTGGGTGCGCACGCGGTCGCAGCTCGCGTACTCGTTGAAGCTGCGGCCGGGCTCGGTGGCGCCGGGAGATCATCTCCCACGTGCAGACCTTCCCCCCTTCCGACATCCCGGGCGGCTCGCCCTGCTTGGGGTCCACACACGTGAGCACCGGCTGCTGGAACGTCGGGAGCCCCGTGTCTCCCATGTCCACCACCTTCCCGCCGCAGACGGGAGACGGGTCGAACACGCCGCCACCGAAGAGCTCACACCCGCGTTGCATGGTGCCACACGTCTGCGCGTCCACGCCGGGGAAGGTGATGCGCGACCACTTCTCGTCCCCGCCCTCCAGGAAGCAGTAGCCCAGCCGCTCCTCCATGTTGCACGCCGAGCCCAGCTCGACCGTCGAGCCCTGGTCCTTGCAATCCTCCACCGCTTCCTGCTCGGTCCACTCCCCGACGTAGTCGCGGCACTCCTGGAGATCGCTGAACTTGTTCGTGTAGAGGCAGTGGCCCACCACCTTCTCGGGGACCTGGGGAATCTCCTTCTCCTGGCACGCCACGAGGACGGACAACAGGACGCAACAAGACAGCAACCGCGACGCGGTCATGGAATGACTCCCGTTTGGAACGACGTTTGGATTACTTCGCGTAGCCCTTCATGAAGCCGTCGAGGTGCCGCTCGATGAAGACCTCGAGGTCGAGCGGACGACAGCGGCGTCCCTGCAACTGGTGCTGGTGGAAGAGCGCCATCAGCACCGGTGACAGCAGCGCGAGCGCGGCGACGCGCGCATCCGGCACCGACAACTCGCCACGCGCGTGGAAGATGATGAGCAGTTCTTCGATGGAGTTGAGCGTGGGCTCGAAGATGGAGGGGAGAGCTGCCCCAGCTCCGAGTCACTCATGCCCTCGGCGAAACCGGCGGCGTGCATGCCACCCAGCGCCCCCGTCCACGCGATGGAGATCTGCTCGAGCAGGTGATGGAAGGCCGGGCGCGCCGGCTGCTCGGCCAGGCTCTTCGCCCAGGCCTGGCGCTCCTGCCCGAACTTCATCAGGTGCTCGAAGGCGGCCTGCACCACCCCGCGACGATCGCCGAAGTAGTGCCGCAGCGTGCCCGGGTCCACCCCGGCTCCCTCCGCGAGCACCCGCAGGCTCGGGTGCGTGCCACCCGCCATGAGGATCTGCCGCGCGAGGCTCTCCACGAGCCTCGAACGTGTCAGCTCATGATCCCGGTTGCGCGAGCCCGATATCCTTCCCATGGCGAGATTCTTATTCCTCTCCATTTCCGGCCGCAACCCTGAGAGAGACAGGATGAGAGGATTTATATCTCTCCACGGTGAGGAGTTTTATCTCCCGATGGACATGTCGAACCTACCCATCAGCGAGCTCCACTCGGCTCGGTGTCCGGATCCGCACAGCCCCCCTGCCCCCGCAGCGCATTGCCAAAGGGCGCGAGAATCCGGAGCCTGTCGCACAGGCGCGAGCGCCGTGCCCACCCGCGCGACCATGGCCCACATCGTCCTCATCAATCCGCGCTTCGAGGCCTCGTTCTGGGGGATGGAGCACGTGCTGCCGCTGCTCGGTAAACGGGCCAACATGCCCGTGGCCTCGCTGCCGTTGCTGGCCGCGCTCACCCCCACCGGGCACCAGGTCACCCTGCTCGACGAGAACGTCGAAGCGCTCGACTTCGACCGGCTGATGGGCGCGGACATCGTGGGCGTCACCGGCATGGGGGTGCAGCGCCGGCGGATGCGAGAGATTCTCGCCGAGCTCAAGCGGCGCGGCGCGTTCACGGTCGTGGGCGGCCCCTGGGTCACGGTGCGCGAGGATGAGTTCGGCCCCCTCGCCGATGTGATCTTCGTGGGCGAGGCCGAGCAGACCTGGCCGCGCTTCCTCGTCGAGTGGGCGGAGGGCGCCATGCCCGGCGCTACGAGCAGGCTGAGAAGACCGACCTGTCCACGGTGCCCGTGCCCCGCTGGGACCTGCTGAAGATGGACCGCTACCTCTTCGGCTCGATCCAGCTGACGCGTGGCTGCCCCTTCCAGTGCGAGTTCTGCGACATCATCGTCACCTTCGGCCGGCGCCCGCGGCTGAAGACGGCCCCGCAGGTCATCGCCGAGTTGGAGGCGCTACACGCCCGGGGCGTGCGCCACGTCTTCATGGTCGACGACAACCTCATCGGCAACAAGAAGGCCATCCGTCCGCTGCTCGACGAGGTGGCCTCCTGGCAGCAGCGGCGCGGCTACCCCTTCTCCTTCTTCACCGAGGCGTCGCTCGATCTCGCCGACCCGGAGCTGATGCGGCGGATGGTGGACGCCAACATCGTCAGCGTGTTCGTGGGCATCGAGAGCCCGGACGACGCGGCGCTGCTGGAGACGAAGAAGCTGCAGAACGTGCGCCCGCGCGCGGGCACCCTGCTCTCGCGGGTGCACACCATCCGGAGGCGGGCCTGGAGGTGTGGGGCGGGATGATCGTGGGCTTCGACGCGGACGGGCCCGACGTGTTCCGCAGACACCTCGAGTTCGTGCGCGAGGCGCCGCGCACGTGATGGTGGGCATGCTGTCCGCCATCCCCAAGACCCCCCTGCACGCGCGGCTGGCGAAGGAGGGCCGCCTGGACCCGGCGGACGAGCCCGCCTTCGGCACCAACGTCATCCCCAAGCGCATGACCCGCGAGCAGCTGCGCGACGGCTACCGGTGGCTGATGGAGGAGCTGTACCGGCCCGAGGCCTACTTCGATCGGGTGGAGTCCCTGTTCCTGCGCGGCAGGCTCGCCTACGCGCGCGGCCGCGAGCGCTACTGGCGGGAGCACCCGCTGCGCCGCGGTGCGAGCCAGGCGATGAATCTCGCCACCGCCGCGGTGCTGAGCGGCCGGCTCTTGCGCAACCTCCCGAGCGCCGAGCTGCGGCGCGAGTACGTCTGGCGCCTCGCCCGCGCCCTGAGGGAGCGCCCGGATTCCGAGCTTGCGCTCGTCTACCTGATCAAGTGCGCCTGCCACTACCACTACAGCCAGCTGACCCGGCAGATGCGCCACGGACAGGTGCGCAACTCGTTCTGACACCTGCGAGCGCTCGCTTCCACGCTCGCCTTCCTCCCCGCCCGCTGCCTGCCCTGGCGGGACTTCGCGCGCTCGCCCTTCTCGCCCCCGCGTACGACGTGCCTGCCAGTTCGAGGGAGCGGACAGACCTTTGGGGCTACTGCGGAGGCTTGAGCATGAGCAACAGATCCATGATGGCGAAGGGGCACACCGCAGGGCAGGCCGCGGGCCCGGGTTCGAAATCTCGAGGGCAGGAGCCTGCCTACGTCCTCTGGTTCGACGCGCTCACCCGGAAGGACGTGCCCATCGCGGGCGGCAAGGGGGCCAACCTGGGCGAGATGACACGGGCGGGCCTGCCCGTCCCCCGTGGCTTCGTCATCACCGCGGCCGCCTTCCAGAAGGGCATCGAGCCAGTGCAGAGCCAGGTGTCGGAAATCTGGAAGCGCATCGACCCGGACAACCTCGAGTCGCTCGCCGCTCACTCCAAGCAACTGAAGGAACTCATCCGCGGGCTCACGCTCCCCGAGGAGCTGCGCAAGCCCCTGCTCGACGCCTACCACCAGTTGGGCGCTGGCCGCGCGGTGGCGGTGCGCTCGTCAGCCACCTCCGAGGACACGGCCACCACCTCCTTCGCGGGCATGCACGAGTCGTTCACCAACGTGGTGGGCGATGACGTGCTGCTGGAGAAGCTGCTCGCATGCTGGTGCTCGGCCTATGGCGAGCGCGTGGTGGCCTACCGCAAGAGCCAGGGCCTCACCGAGGAGCCCTCCATCGCCGTGGTGGTACAGGAGATGGTGGACTCGGCGCGCTCGGGGGTGATGTTCACCGCGGACCCGGCCACCGGGGACACTGGGCGGCTGGTCATCGAGGGCGCCTTCGGGCTGGGCGAGGTGGTGGTGGGCGGGCAGGTGGAGCCAGACACCTACACGGTGCTCAAGCAGGGGCCTCGCCTGCTCGAGGTGCGGGTGGGGCACAAGGACTTCAAGCTCATCCGCGAGGGCACCGGCCAGCAGCGCCGCGTCACGCTGAACGAGGACGAGGCCAAGCAGCGGGTGCTGCGGGACGAGGAGGTGCTGGAGATGGCCCGGCTGGGGCTGCGGGTGGAGCAGCATTACGGCTCGCCCCAGGACGCCGAGTGGGCCGAGGAAGGCGGGCGCTTCTACCTGGTGCAGACGCGTCCCATCACCACGCCGGCTGAAGCCGCCCGCCACGACAAAGGAGGCGAAGGGCAAGGTGCTCGTCACCGGCCTGGGAGCCTCGCCGGGTATCGTCTCCGGCCGGGTGCGGGTGCTGCGCAAGCCCGAGGAGGGCCCGCGACTGCAGAAGGGGGAGATCCTCGTCACGGTGATGACGTCGCCGGACTGGGTGCCCACCATTGCGGCGCGCGATCGCCATCATCACCGACAGCGGTGGCATGACGAGCCACGCCGCCATCGTCAGCCGCGAGCTGCGCATCCCCTGCGTGGTCGGCTCGCGCTCGGCGACCCGGGTGCTGCGCGACGGCGAGGAGGTGACGGTGAACGGCGCCACCGGCGAGGTGCTGGAGGGCCGCGTCGAGCTGGCTCCCGAGGCCCCGCCCATCGTCACGGCGGCCGGGCCGGCGGGCATGGTGGTGGCGGCCTCCGAGCCGGAGCCGCTGGCCACGAAGCTCTACGTCAACCTGGCCCTGCCCGGGCAGGCGCGCGAGGTGGCGGCGATGCCCGTGGATGGCGTGGGCCTGCTGCGCGCCGAGTTCATGCTCACCGAGGCGCTCGGCGGCGTGCACCCGCAGCGAGCTGCTGGCGCAGGGGCGAGCAGCGCGAGTTCGTGGAGCAGCATGATCGCCTCGCTGCTGCAGATCACCCGTGCCTTCCTGCCGCGCCCGGTCGTGTACCGGACGACGGACTTCCGCACCAACGAGTTCCGCGGCCTGGAGGGCGGCGACGAGTACGAGCCCCAGGAGGCACAACCCGATGATCGGCTACCGCGGCTGCTACCGCTACATCCGCGAGCCGGAGGTGTTCCAGCTCGAGCTGGAGGCGCTGGCGCGGGTGCGCGAGGAGACGCCCAACCTGCACGTGATGATTCCCTTCGTGCGCACGCGCTGGGAGCTGGAGGCGTGCCTGGAGGCTCATCGACGCGAGCCCGCTGGGCCGCCAGCGCGAGCTGCAGCGCTGGGTGATGGCGGAGGTGCCCTCGGTGGTCTACCGCATCCCCGAGTACGCGCGGCTGGGGATCGACGGGGGTGTCCATCGGCTCGAACGACCTGACGCAGCTCATGCTGGGGGTGGACCGGGACTCGGAGACGTGCGCGGAGCTGTTCGACGAGTCGGACGCGGCGGTGCTGGACGCCATCGTGCGCATCATCCACGCGTGCAGGAGGCGGGCATCACCTCCTCGCTGTGCGGGCAGGCGCCGTCGCAACCGGCCCGAGTTCGCCGAGCACCTGGTGCGCGCGGGCATCACCTCCATCTCGGTGGACCCGGGCGCGGCGGCCGCGGCGCGGCGGGTGATCGCCTCTGCCGAGCGGCGCCTGCTGCTGGAGGCGGCGCGGGCCCGGTAACTCCAGGAGGTGTCCTCGTATGAAGCGCCACCCCGTGAAGACCGAGCCCGCCCAACCGGAACTGGCGTCCTTCTACCACCTCGGCTCGGGACCGCTCGGCGACAGGGCGTGCCGGGGGACGGCTTGTTTCGTGGCGCGCCATCTCCGGCCAGAGCGGTGGCGAGAGGCCTGTGCCCAGAAGTCCCGCGTCTACTGTCTGGGAAAGTGTCACCTCTCCCCCTCGCACACCGGAGAGGACGCGAGACCGGCGGTGCGGGTCCACGCCCCCCGCGCCATCGTGCTCGAGCGCATCGCCCAGGGGAACGCGCGGACGCTGGCCGCCCATGGGCCGTACGCGGCGCTGGCCCAGGCGCTCCGCCAGCCCCGCGAGGAGCTGCTCCAGCAGGTGGAGCGCTCCGGACTGCGCGGGCGCGGCGGAGCGGGCTTCCCCACGGGCCGCAAGCTGCGAGCGGTGGCCAGTCAGCCAGGGGACGACAAGGTGGTCGTCGCCAACGCGGACGAGGGCGACTCCGGCGCCTACATCGACCGCATCCTGCTCGAGGACGATCCGCACGCCGTGCTCGAGGGACTGGCGATCGCCGCGTATGCCGTGGGCGCGCGCACCGGCTACATCTACGTCCGCAAGGAGTATCCGCGAGCGGGCGAGCGTCTGCGGGAAGCGCTGGCCGAGGCCCACGGAGCGGGGCTGCTGGGTGAGCGCATCCAGGGCAGCGGCTTCTCCTTCGACGTCGAGCTCGTGGTGGGCGAGGGCAGCTACGTCTGCGGCGAGGAGACGGCGCTGCTCAACTCGATCGAGGGCCGGCGCCCCGTGGTGCGGACGCGGCCGCCCTACCCCGCCCAGGCCGGGCTCTTCGGCCGGCCGACGCTGGTGCACAACGTCGAGACGCTCGCGAACCTCCCGTGGATCGTCCGCCACGGCGGGGCGGCGTACGCGGCCCTGGGGATCGGCCGCAGCCGGGGCACCAAGGTGGTCTCGCTCAACTCGCTGTTCCGCCGCCCCGGGCTCTACGAGGTCGAGCTCGGCATGCCGGTGCGCACGCTCGTCGAGGAGCTCGGCGGCGGGCTCGCACGGGGACGCTCCGGGGCGTGCTCATCGGCGGGCCGCTGGCGGGCATCGCTCCCGCCGCACCTGCTCGACACGCCGCTCGGCTTCGAGGAGCTGCGCGCCATCGGCGCCGCGGTCGGCCACGGCGGCGTCGTCGCCTTCGACGAGCACACCTCGATCGCCGAGCTGGTCCAGCACGTCTTCTCGTTCGGCGCCTACGAGTCGTGCGGCAAGTGCACGCCGTGCCGGCTGGGGGCCCGCCGCGTGCGAGCAGCTCTTCGCGCAGGTGCTCGCGGCCGGCGCCGCGCCCCGGAGCGAGCTGAGGGCGTGGCGAGGACATCGTCGCCGCGCTGCGGCGGACGAGCCTGTGCGGCCACGGCACCGGGCTCGCGGAGTTCGCCGCAGAGCGTGCTCCGCTACTACCGCGAAGGAGCTCGAGCGTGCTTCGCGTGACCATCGACGGCCAGCCGCGCGCGCTGCGAGCCGGGCGGCACCATGCTCGACGCCCTGCGCGCGGTGGGCGTCGAGGTGCCCGCGCTCTGCCACGACCCCCGGCTGGTCTCCGTGGGCGCCTGCCGGCTGTGCGTCGTGGAGGTCGACGGGCGGCCGCGCGCCGGTCGCCGCGTGCACCACGCCGCTGGCGGACGGCATGGAGATCCACACGCACCGCCGGCCGTCGAGGCGCAGCGTCGCGTGCTGCTCGGGCTGCTGGCCCGGGACTACCCGGCGGACGCGGTGGCGCCGCTTCCCGGACAAGCCCTTCCACCGTGCGCTGCGGACCCATGGCCTGGAAGACGCGCCGTGCGGCGCCCACTCGCCCCTGAGCTCGGGACGACTCGCACCCCTACATCCACGTGGACATGTCGCAGTGCATCTACTGCTACCGCTGCGTGCGCATCTGCGACGAGGTGCAGGGCCAGTTCGTCTGGCGCGTGTGGAACCGGGGCGCGGAGACGCGCATCGTGCCCGACTCCGGGACCACGCTGCGCGGAGAGCTCGTGCGTGAGCTGCGGCGCGTGCGTCGACACCTGCCCGACCGGCGCGCTCGAGGACAAGACGGTGCTCGCGCGCGGCGCGCCGGCGCAGTGGACGCGCACGACCTGTCCCTACTGCGGCGTGGGCTGCGAGATGCACGTCGGGACACGCGACGGCAGGATCGTGCAGGTGCGCCCCGTGCAGGACGCGCCGGTCAACAAGGGGCACCTGTGCGTGAAGGGGCGCTACGCCTTCGACTTCGTCCACGTCGCCGGATCGCGTCACCACGCCGCTGATTCGCGAGGGCGCGCACTGGCGGAGGCGTCCTGGGACGAGGCGCTCGGGTACGTCGCGGAGCGGCTCCGCCGCATCGTCGAGCGGCACGGGCCGGACAGCGTCGGGAGTGCTCGGCTCGGCGCGGGCCACCAACGAGGAGAACTACCTGGCGCAGAAGTTCGCCCGCGTCGTGCTCGGCACCAACAACGTCGACTGCTGCGCGCGCGTCTGCCACGCGCCCAGCGCGGCGGCCCTGAGGACGATGCTCGGCACCGGCGCCGCCACCAACTCCTTCGACGACATCGAGCGGGCGCGGACCCTCCTGGTGTGCGGCAGCAACGCCACCGAGAACCACCCGGTCGTCGGGCGCGCGCATCAAGCAGGCCGCCCTGCGCGGGGCCCGGCTCATCGTCATCGATCCCCGCCGCATCGAGCTGGCGCGACTACGCCGACCGTCCACCTGCAGCTCCGCGCCCGGGACGAACGTGCCGCTGCTCAACGCGATGGCGTGGACGCTCGTCGACGAGGGGCTCGTCGACGAGGCCTTCCTGCGCGAGCGCGTCGACGGGTGGGAGGCCTTCCAGGAGTTCCTCCGCGACTGGACGCCGGAGCGGGCCGCAGGCGCTCTGCGGCGTGGACGCCGAGCTCATCCGCCGGGCGGCGCGCCTGTACGCCACGGACGAAGCCCTCGATGTGCGTCCACGGGCTCGGCATGACCGAGCACGTCCAGGGCACCGAGGCGGTGATGTGCCTGGTCAACCTGGCGCTGCTCACCGGCAACCTCGGGCAAGCCCGGCGCGGGCGTGAACCCGCTGCGCGGGCAGAACAACGTGCAGGGCTCGGCGCACATGGGCTGCGAGCCGCACCACCTGACCGGCTACGTCCCCGTGGAGGCAGGGCCGCGCCCGCTTCGAGCAGCGCTGGGGCGTCCCGCTGCCCACCACGCCCGGGCTGGACCTGATGCAGATGATGGACGCGGCGCGAGCCGGGAAGCTGAAGGCGCTGTGGGCCATCGGCTACGACGTGCTCCTCACCAACCCGGACGCGCGAGCAGACGCGCGAGGCGCTCCGAGCGGCTCGAGCTGCTCGTCGTGCAGGACCTGTTCCTCAACGAGACGGCGCGCGAGTTCGGCACCGTCTTCCTGCCGGCCTGCTCCGCCTTCGAGAAGGACGGCACCTTCATGAACGCGCGAGCGGCGCATCCAGCGGGTGCGCAAGGCCGCTGGAGCCGCTCGGCGAGTCGCGCCCGGACTGGGAGATCGTCTGCGACCTGGCGCGGGCCATGGGCCGGGGCGAGGCCTTCGACTTCCACTCGGCGGAGGAGATCTGGAACGAGGTGCGCACCGTCTGGCCGGCGGGGGCGGGCATCAGCTACGCGCGCCTGGAGCAGGGGGCCTGCAGTGGCCCTGCCCTTCCGAGGACCATCCCGGCACGCGCATCCTGCACACGCAAGGCTTCACGAGCGGGCCGCGCGCCGGCGCTGCGCTGCATCCCCTTCACGGCCTCTCCAGAAGCGCCGAGCGAGGCCTACCCCTTCATCCTCGTCACCGGCCGGACGCTGTATCAGTTCAACGCCGGGACGATGACGATGCGCACGCCCAACGTGGAGCTCCGGCCCACCGACGAGCTGGAGATGCACCCGGACGACGCCCGGCGCCTCGGCCTCGCGGACGGCGAGCGGGTCCGGGTCCGCAGCCAGTACGGAGAGGCCGAGCTGCCGCTGAAGCTCAACACCGCCCTCCAGGAAGGGCAGCTCTTCACCACCTTCCACACGGCGCGGGTGTTCATCAACGAAGTCACCAGCCCCCACCGGGATGGGTACACACACACGCCGGAGTACAAGGTGACCGCGGTCCGGGTGGAGAAGGCGCCGCTCAGCGGCGGAAGTAGCCGTCCGACAAGGTCCGCATGAAGGCGACGAGGGCGTCCTCCTCCTCGGGGGTGAGGCCGAGGTTGCCTAGCTCCTCGGTATTGAGGTTCAGCCCCACCTCGGGCGGCGGCCAGCAGTCGACACCGGGGACGCCGGGCACCTCGGGGACCTCCGCCAGGCAGGGGGGGAGGACGTCGCGCGTGTTGTAGAAGTGGACCACGCTCTCGAGGCTCTTGAAGTAGGCGTTGTGCGAGTAGGCCTTGATGAAGCCTGGGTAGGGTCGCTTGTCCACGTTGCGCAGGGTGGGGACCTTGTGCTTCCCGAGGTTGACCCTCGCGTACTGCCGCCACTCCGGGCGCGTCAGCAGGAAGGCGCCCAGGCCGTAGTCCATCCACGCGCGTCCAAGCGGGTTGAAATCGAGCTGCTCATACCAGGGGTTGAGCGGGTTTCGCGGCACGCCAACATTGTCATAGGTGTAGTCGGTGAAGAGGGGCGGCTCGCCGCGGGGACCGGGCTGGCTCGGGTGGCAGTTGGCGCACTTCGCCTTGCCCTCGAAGAGCCGGAGACCCAGGTGCTCCTTCTCCGTCAGATCGGCGCGCCTGGCCAGATACGCGTCGTACTTGGAGGAGAAGGCATTCACCTCGGGCGAGGCCTCGTAGGCCGCGATGGCCAGGGCGATGCCGTCGTAGGCCCGCTCCACGTGGCTCGGGCGACAGATGGACCACCCATACACGATGCGGAAAAGCAACCCGTACGGCCCGCGGCACACCTTGGCGACGACAACCGCCTCGCTGGGGTTGTTCTGCTCCACCGGGTTGAGGAAGGGCCCCTGCGCCTGGTCCGCGGCGGGGTTGCCCAGCTCCTCGCCCGTGGCGCGACCGTCCCAGAAGTTGCCTCCCACGAAGGTGCCCTCCTCCTCGCTGACCAGGTGGAAGATGGGGGCGGGGGTGGCGTAGGCGCTCGCGTTCGGCTTGCGATTGCCGAACCGCCCCGGGACGGCGCCCTCGTAGACGCCCCCGGTCTCATTGATTTGCATGTTCGGCCCCGTCCAGCCCGTCGAGGAGGAATGGCAGGCGGCACACGACTGACCGGGCGGCTCGGAGAGCCTCTCGTCGAAGAACAGTAGCTTGCCGAGCTGCTCCTTGGGCTTGAGCACCGTCAGGGGCGCCTCCGCCTCCGCGAGGAGCTCGGGCGACTCCCGCAGCTCCTGCGGCACCTGCTGTGCTTGGGGCGCTTGCGCCTCGACCGGGACGACACCGACGTCACAAGCCATCAGTCCACACAGCAAGGAAGGGAGCATCCAGGCTTTCCGAAAGGGCATCGGCTCACCTCACGAGGGGGACCCGATGAGTGACAACGACCGCCCCACCCAGCCATGGGTCCGGGGACGCAAGCCATTGTCCGGCAGCCCCCGAAGATGCCGCCCGGGTAGACCATGCGCTCCCCTTCTCGTAGGGAACGAGAAGGCCGAACCGTCCGCTCGGTCGCTCAGTAGAGCGGGGGGATGACACCGGAGGCGGGGTTGCCGGTGGGGGGCGGGCATTGAAGGTTGGGGGTGGATGCGCCTTCCCGTTCCCATCTCCCGGCTTCCAGTCCCTCCGGGAACGGGCCGGGGACTCTCCTCGCACGAGGTGCTCGAGCACCGGCGGCGCCACGGGAGCAACGCCATCCTCGAGCGACCACGACACTCCGCGTGGCAGGTGGCGCGCGAGACGGCGCGCGACGCGATGCTGTGGTTCCTGGTGGGGACAGGCGGGCTGTACCTGGTGCTGGGGCAGCACGCGGAGGCGCTGACGCTGCTGCTGGCGCTGGTGCCGCTGTTGGGGATGGATGCCTTCCTCCACCGGCGCACGCGGGCCTCCACCGAGGGCTTGCGCGGTCGGCTGGCGGAGCACGCCACGGTGGTGCGGGAGGGCCGCGAACTGCGGGTGCGCGCGGACGAGGTGGTGGTGGGGGACCTGGTGCGAGTGGACGCCGGGGAAGGCTTCCCGGCGGACGGGCTGGTGGTGGAGGGAGAGGGGCTGCAAGCGGAGGAATCCTCGCTCACAGGAGAGGCGTATCCGGTGCGCAAGCGGCCGGTGCGCTTCCCGCTGCCGCCCGGTGAGGAGCCGCTGGTGGAGGGCGAGCACTGGGGGCTGGCCGGGACGCGGCTGCTGACAGGGAGCGCGCGGGTGCGGATCGTCTTCACCGGCGCGGAGACGATGTACGGCCACATCGTCCAGTCGGCGGAGGGAGGGACGCGCGCGCGCACGCCCCTGCAGGGAGCCATCGCCAGCCTGGTAACGGTGCTGGTGGTGGTAGCGGCGGGGCTGTGCGCGACGCTCGCCTTCGTGCGCTGGAGGCAGGGCTACGGGTGGTTGGATGCGCTGGTGAGCGCGGCCACGCTGGCGGTGGCGGCACTGCCGGAGGAGTTCCCCATGGCCTTCACCTTCTTCCTGGGGGCGGGGGTGTACCGACTGGCACGGCGACAGGCACTGGTGCGGCGGGCGGTGTCGGTGGAGAACATCGGGCGGGTGACGGTCCTCTGTACGGACAAGACGGGGACGCTCACCGAGGGACGGCTGCGCGTGTCGCGGGTGATGCCGGTGGAGGGCGAGCCCGTGGCCGAGGTGCTGCGGGTGGCGGCCCTGGCCTCCCGTCGGGAGGGGGGAGATCCACTGGACGCGGCGCTGCTGGACGAGGCGGAGCGGGTGGGCGCGTGGAGCGAGCGGGAGCGGGTGGCCATCTTCCCCTTCACGGAGGAGCGGCGGCGCGAGGTGGCGGTGGTGCGCGAGGGGCCGGGGCGGTTGGGCTTCGCGATGAAGGGGGCGCCGGAGCGGGTGCTGGAGATGTGCGAGCTGAGCGAGGAGGAGCGGGCGGAGCACGCCGCGCGGGTGACGGCGCTGGCGGCGGAGGGGCGCAAGGTCATCGCCTGCGCGAGCCAGGAGTGGGAGGAGGCGGTGTGGCGGGGCGGGGAGCCGGATCGGGCGTGGCACCTGGTGGGGCTGGTGGCGTGCGAGGACCCCCTGCGCGAGGGCGTGCCACGGGCAGTGTGGGCGTGCCGCGAGGCGGGCATCCACACGCTGATGATGACGGGGGACCATCCGGTGACGGCGCGCGCGGTGGCGCGGTCGCTGGGACTGGGCGGGGGGACGCCGGTGGTGCTGACGGGCGAGGAGGTGGAGGCGCGGCTGCGGACTGGGGACGGCTCGGTGCTGCGGCGGACGGACGTGATCGCCCGGGCCCTGCCGGCGCAGAAGCTCGCGCTGGTGACGGCGCTGCAACGCTCGGGCGAGGTGGTGGCGATGACGGGGGATGGGGTGAACGACGTGCCGGCGCTGCAGGCGGCGGACGTGGGCGTCGCCATGGGGGAGCGGGGCACGCGCGGAGCGCGCGAGGTGGCGTCCATCGTGCTGCTGAACGATGATTTCCGCACGCTGGTAGGGGCCATCGCCGAGGGGCGCCAGCTCTTCCGCAACCTGCGGGCGAGCTTCCAGTACCTGCTGCTCATCCACATCCCGCTGGTGTTCACGGCGGCGCTGGTGCCGCTGGCGGGCTATCCCCTGCTGTACCTGCCCATCCACATCGTGTGGCTGGAGCTCATCATCCACCCGACGGCGATGCTGGTGTTCCAGTCGGGAGCGCGCTCGGAGCGGCTGAAGCGCCAGCCCCGGTTGCGCAAGGCGCGCTTCTTCTCGCGGGTGGACTGGACGGTGATTGCCCTGGCCGGAGTGCTGATGACGGCGGTGGTGGTGTGGGGGTACGACCGGAGCCTGGGCGCTCGAGGCGACGTGGAGCACGCACGGGCGGTGGCGCTGGCCTCGCTGACGGTGGCGAGCGCCTTCTTCGCCGCGTGGTTGAGCCGGCTAAGGACAGTGACGGCGCGCGTCGTGGTGGCGGTGACGCTGGGGGTGACGGTGCTGCTGGTCCAGGTGCCGGTGCTGGCGGAGGTGCTGCACCTGCATCCGTTGCACTCGGACGACTGGGCACGGGCGGTGGGCGGCGCGGCGGTGGCGTGCCTGCCGTTGGTGCTGCGAGGCTGGGTGATGCGAGGCAGGAGGCTCCACCTCCCGCGCGCTCCGGAGGAGGGCCTCCACCACGTCCCCTCGCCCCGGTGAGCCACCCACTACGCGGGGCTTTGCGGCTCCCGCCGGTCGCTCACGATGCGACCATCCATCACCTCGATGATGCGGTCGCACCGCTGGGCCAGCCGGGGGTCGTGCGTGACGATGAGGAACGTCATCCGCTGCTCGAGGTTGATGCGGCGCAACAGCTCGAACACCTGGGCGCTCGTGCCGGTGTCGAGGTTGCCCGTGGGCTCGTCCGCCAGCACGAGCGCCGGCGACATGACGAGCGCCCGGGCAATCGCCACACGCTGTTGCTGGCCTCCGGACATCTGGCTCGGGTGGGACCCTGCGCGCTCGCCCAGTCCCACCTGGTTCAGCAGTTCCCTCGCCCGCGTGCGCATCCGCTCATCCGGCCGGCCCTGCTCCGCCACTGCCGGCATCATCACGTTCTCCAGCGCGCTGAAGGCCGGCAGCAGGTGGTGGAACTGGAAGATGAAGCCCAGCGTCCGCGCCCGCAGCCGCGCGAGCCCGTCATCGTCCAGGCCGCGCGTGTCCTGGCCCTGGAGGAGCACCCGGCCGCTGGTGGGCCGGTCCAGCAGGCCGATGATGTTGAGCAGGGTGCTCTTCCCGGAGCCGGACGGGCCGATGAGCGCGGCGAACTCGCCCTGCTCCAGCGTCAGGTCGATGCCGTGCAGGACGCGGGTGACGACCTCCTCCCCGTAGTCCTTGGTGACGCCCTCCAGGCGCAGGACGGGCTCAGGCATTGCGGATGACCTCCGCCGGGTCCAACCGCGCGGCCCGGCGCGCCGGAGCCACCGCCGACAGCAACCCGGTGACGATCGCCACCGCGGCCGCCGTGAGGAAGAGCTTCGCGTCCAGCTGGACGGGGAACGTCGGCGAGCCGTCCGGGTTGGTGGCCAGGCTCGCGAAGAAGCGCGCCAGCCCCGCTCCCAACAGGCCCCCCAGCACCGAGCCCACCAGCCCCACCACCGCCCCCTGGATGAGGAACACCCGCATCACCCTGCGCGTCGTCGTCCCCATTGCCTTGAGGATGCCGATCTCCCGCGACTTCTGCACCACCGACACCACCAGCACCGACGCGATGCCCAGCGCCACCGCGATGATGACGAAGAACTGAATCATGTACCGAGAGCTGCTCTGCGACCGGAGCGCCACCAGGAGCTGCGCGTTGAGCGTCATCCAGCTCTCGGCCACCAGGCCCGTGCGCTGGGAGATCACCTCCGCGAGCGCCTTGGCCCCGAAGATGTCCGTCACCCGCAACTCCAGCGTGGTCACCCCGCCCACCAGGTCCAGCAGCGTCTGCCCCGAGCGCAGCGGCACCAGCACCCAGCGCTCATTCACCTCCTGAGTGCCCAGGTCGAAGAGTCCCGCGACCCGGAAGGAGTCCGCCCGGCCGTCCGCCGTGGTGACGCGCAGCGTGTCGCCCACCGTCACCCCGAGGTCCCCGGCCAGCTTCTTCCCGATGACGGCCTCCGAGCCAAGCAGCCGCCACTGGCCCGCCACCAGCTTGGAGGGCACGTCGATGATGCGCTCGAAGCGCTCGGGCTCCACACCACGAATGACGATGGAGCGGCTCGCGGTACCTCGCGAGGCGAGCCCCGCGCCCGATACCGAGGGGGACACCGCCGTCACCCCGGGCGTGCGCTCCAGCAGGCGCAGCACCTGCTGCCACTGGTCGATGGTGCGCAGCCGCTGCGCGGGCCGTACCACCTGCACGAGCGAGTCGGGAGAGGACACCAGCGAGCGCGCGGCCTCGTCCGGGGTCCGAACAATGATGTGCGCCTGCGAGCCCAGCGTCTTCTCCACCAGGCTCGCCTGCAGCCCGTCGATGAGCGCCGAGAGGAAGATGATGACGGCCACCCCCACCGCGGCTCCCGCGAAGATGAGCGCCGTCTGGGCCCGGCCCTCTCGCAGGAAGCGCAGCGCGACGAAGAGCTCGAAGGGCATGGCTCACCCTTCCTCCGCGGGCCGCACCCGCTCGCCCGGCTTCACCTTCGCCGAGGCGGGAATCACCCGGTCTCCCTCGGACAGGCCCTCCACCATCTCCACCTTGTCCTCGCCCCGAAGCCCCGTCTTCACCTGAACCCGCTCGACCCGCCCGTCCCGGAGCACCAGGACCCAGGGCGACTCGGTAGCGGCGTCGTGCACCGCATCCAGGGGCAGCACCAGCGCGTTCTCGCGCCGTCCCACCTCCACGTCCACCGACACCGTCATCCCCGGCCGCAGGTAGTCCGGCGGTTGAGGCACCGCCAGCTTCACCTCCACCGTGCCCCGATCCGGATTCACCGAGGGAGCCACCGTCTCCACCATCGCGGGGAAGCGCTCGCGCGGGAAGGCATCCGCGGAGGCCACCGCCTGCTGCCCCTCGCGCAGGTACGCGAGGTTGCGCTCATCGGGCTCCACCGTCAGTTGCGTGCCGCCCAGCCTCGCCAGCGAGAGCAGCTTCGTGCCCGGCTGCACCGAGTCGCCCGGGTCCACCTCGCGCTCCAGCACCACCGAGGGCGTCGTCGCCGTGAGGGTCGCATGGGCCCGCCGAGCCTCGGCCGCGCGCAGCTCCGCCTCGGCCTGGGCCAGTGCCGCCTCCACCTGCCGCTGCTCGCTCCCGCCCTGCCCGGTGCCCACCGCCTCCGCGCGCGCGCTCGCCAGCCGGCTGCGCGCCACGTCGAGTGCCGTCAACGCCTCCTCGAGCTGCACGCGCGTCATCACCCCCGCATCGGCCAGCGATTGCGCCCGCTGTGCCTCGCGCTCCGCCCTGGCCAGCTCCGCCTCGGCCTGCCGCACCGCCGCCTCGCGCCGGGGCGCCCCCACCTCCGCCAGATTGCCGAGCCGTGCCCGCGCCTGAGCCACGGCCGCGCGCGCCCGCGCCACGTCCGCCTCCAGGGGCGCCGCATCCAGTTCCACCAGCACCTGGCCCGGCTGCACCCGGGCGCCCTCGTCCACCGGGACTCGCACCACCGTGCCGGACAGCAGGCTCGCCACCACCAACTCGGCCGGCGGCGACACCCGACCGCTCATCACCACCCGGTGCACCAGCGGCCCGCGCTTCACCGGAATGACTGGCACTTCCGGCCCGCGGACGCTCCGCACCACGCCCATCGCCACCAGCAGCATCCCGGCCGCCAGCACGAAGCTCCATACCGGGTGCCTCTTCCAGAAGCCTCCAAGCCGCTGCTCCAGGCTCTTGCTGCTTGACGCCATGCGGACTCCTCACTACCCGGTGCGCCCCGGAGATGCACCCAGCCCTGGGACAGCCCGAACCCGCTCCCTGAGTAATCGAAGCTCCGAGTAGCAGCAAGCTTGAGCACGTCTCCAGGCGAGGAGTGGGGAGGGAGAATGCAGCGGAGCCTGGGACTCGAATCGTCTGACACCTTCGCCGGTCATCTGATGACGCTCCCTAGCTTACTGACCTAACCTTGGAGGCATGGAAAGCATGAGTTGTATCCTGCGCCTCGGGGCGGCTGTGCTGTGGGCCATGCTCGCGCCGGGCTGCTCGGCTGGTACTACCGCCATCGGCCTGAGCGACTGCGGAAACAACACCATGACCTGTTGCATCCAAAAGCACCCATACGATCCGGCAGGAGCCTGTGGTGCCACTGCTGCGGACATAGTGGACGCGATAGAGGCCGGAGTGAATGTCGAGAACGCTCTACAACGACGAACCGACGAGGGAGCGGGCGAGGGCGAGGGAGCTGACGACCCCGACGAGGGATGGCGAGAGCACTGCCGTGACACCTACGTCTGGTGCCAGGATCAGAAAAAACCGCGTTGGCTGGGCCCCTGCTACGACTGTTTCCGGTGGTGCGAGGGACAGCGCCAATGGCCTTACCACATGTGCTGGCCAAAGCAGAGGTAGCGTAAAGATGAACGAACCCCACGATTGGGACAGGGTGCTTGGGCTGTATGCCAAGATTGAGCGGAACGAATCGATAGAACTAGACGATGACGTTCATGCTCTCTGCCGGCGAGTGGCGCGAGACGTAGCTCTCAGCAATGACGATGCGGAACGCGCATTGCTCACCCCCAAGGAAACGGAAACACTCGTGCGCGAGCTGCGCCGCCGGATTTTCGAGGGGAGTCGGCGACTATCCCGGGCGTTCGCCGAGTCAAACCGCCGCAAGAAAGCAGGTGACGTGGCCGGAGCGCGAGAGGTTCTGGAGGGGGTGTTGGCTGTCGAGGTCGTACCCCTGTACCGTCAACATGCTACGACCATGCTGGACTATGTGGACGACCCAGAGGACTAGCTCTACGGCGTCTGCGCTATGACTGCGTCGCCTTCCAGGGCTTCCCCCTGGCCTTCTCCAGCGACCTCTCCCTCTACGGTCCCACCGATGTGAGGCCAAACCACTCCTATTTCGCGCGGGGGTGGGCCAGGATGTGGAAGCGGATCTCGACCTCGTCCTGGACGGCGAAGCTCCCCAGGTACCGTTGATAGGGCTCGATGCCGAAATCCGATTGCCGGAAGGTGACCTCTCCCTCGGCCACCAGCCCGTCCTTGCCCCAGCGGGCCTCGACCGGCACCGGCAGCCGCCACGTCTGCCCATGCAGGGTCAGCTCTCCCTGCAGTGTCCCCCGCAGCACTTCCCGGGCTGGCACTCAGGAGCTCGCTCGCCATCCTCCCCGGCAATGGCCGGGAGGCCGCTCGCGGCGGAACGGCAGGGCCAGTAGGGTGAAGAGGCCCAGGGCCACGACCTCGGTCACGAGGATGTACACCGGCCAGGGGCCGAACCAATCGAGCGGCGTAGGGGCCGCCGGCTTGGCGCGCAGGTAGAGGAAGTTCGTACCGAAAGCGAAGTCCACCACGGCCACCAGCGCGGCGTAGGCATTGGTGAGGAGAAGCACCCGCCACACCGCGCCGGGCCGGGGCGGCCGGCCCAGTCCCCAGACCAGGAGGACGGCGGCCACCACGACACCTCCGTGCAGGGCGAAGTAGTTGAGGAAGCGCGGGTGGGGGAATCCCACCGGGACATCCGGGGTGATGATCGCGAGGAGGGTTCCGGCACCGGCCCAGAAGTACAGCACCTCGCAAGCCAGCGGCGCGCGGGTGACGAGGGCGAAGAGGCCGACGAAGATAGCCATGTCACACAGGTGGAGGGGCGCGAGGTCACCCCAGGAGGTGCCGACGAGCCGCTCGCTGATGAGAACCCCCACCGTGAGTGCCAGCAGCAGGCCCGCGAGGCCGAAGCGCACGCCCGTGGCCGCCCGCGGATGGCGGCGGACGAGCCACAGCAATCCCGCTGCGGTGAGAGCGGTGACAGCCAGCACCCCGAGGTGGGCGGAGCCGAAGAGGACGAAGGGCCGTGCCATGACGCGTTCTCCAGAAAATGCGCACCGCCCCCTGGCGTCCGCAGGGCTCATCGCGAGCCGTCCACCACCTACTCCGCTCGCCGCGGGGTATAGGCCACGCCCTCCTTCACGCTCTCGCCGGGGTGGACGATCACCTGCTCTCCCGGCTCGAGCCCCTCGAGGACCTGCGCCCGCAGCCCGCTGCGCTGCCCCACCTTCACCTGCCGCAGCCGCACCCTCCCCTCGTCTGCGACGAACACGGCCCAGCCCTCTCCCCGGCGGAACAGCGCGTTCTCCGGCACGCTGACGACGTCCTCTGCCTCCCATAACGTCATCCGCGACTGCACCCGGAATCCGTCCCCCAGGGAGGCACGTCGCTCCAGCGGCTCCTCCAGCGAGATGACGATGTTGACCCGCTGTTCCTCCACCCCCAGCGCGGAGGTCTCCGTGAAGGCCGAGGGCTCCACGCGCCGCACCTTCCCTTCCAACGGGAAGTCACCCCCCCATTGAAGGATGCGAACCCGCGCCCCGGGCTCCAGGCGGACCGCGTCCTCCGTCAGTACGTCCGTCACCACCTCGAGCTGCCTCGGGTCTCCCACTTCCAGCAGGGGCGTGCCGGCCGCCACCGTGCCCTCGCTCTCCTGCATCACCTTCAGCACCCACCCGTCCACCGGCGAGCGGATCTCCAACACCTCGTCGTCCCCCACCCCCGCGCCTCCCACGCCCCGCTCCTCCACCCGCATCCGCGAGAGGGCCGCGCGCGCGCCCTCCCATTCCTGGTCGGCGACGCGCACCCCGGCCCGAGCCGAGGCCAGCGCCTGCTCGCGCGTGCGTACCGCCGTCTCCGCCTCCTCCCGCGAGCGTGGAGTGATGACGCCCGCCTCCGCCAACTTCCGCATCCGCTTCAGCTCCGAGCGAGCGAAGTCCAGAGCCTCGCGCGCCCGCGCCAGCTCGGCCCGTGCCTGCCGACTCGCCGCCCGCGTCGCCCCTACTCGCGCCTCCGCCTGCGCCCGGGTGCGAGGATCCAACAACTGCGGCTCCAGCGCCGTCAGCCGCGCCACCCCCTGCCCCGCCTTCACCGCGTCCCCGGGCTCCAGGGTGATGCGCTCCAGGTGCCCGCTCAGGGGCGCGGAG
The DNA here is from genome assembly GCA_963771175.1 of uncultured delta proteobacterium. Lineage (GTDB taxonomy): Bacteria > Myxococcota > Myxococcia > Myxococcales > Myxococcaceae > Archangium. The sequence continues at coordinate 170,369 of CAVYSY010000045.1, read as the reverse complement.
AGGACATAGCGGTCCTTCACCCGCGTCATCCCCGGCTCGGTGACGGTCACCTCGAAGGGTCCCCGCTCCACCGGGGCCAGCTCCACCTCCACGGGTCTGGGCAGGAAGGCCCGGACGAGGAGCCCCACCAGCACGAGGGCCACCAACGCCAGGAGTCCTCTCTTCACCCATTTCATGGTGAGTCCCCTACTCCCGCGTCTTCAGCACGGAGATGAGATCCAGGTGGTCCAACCTCCGGCGCACCAACAGCGCGCTCAGCAGGCCGGCGCCGAGCACCACCAGCACGGCGGATGCGGAGGAGGCGGGCGTGAGGATGGCGGGGAGGCGGATCTGCTCGTTGTTCGTCGTCGACAACAGCAGCACCTGGGCCAACAGCCGGCCCAGGACGAGCCCCGGGAGCAGCGCCAGCAGCAGGCTCACCGACAGCTCGCCCAGCAGCACCCAGGAGATCTCCCGCCGGGTGAAGCCGAGCACGCGCAGGGTGGCCAGATCCCTGGCCCGCACCGCGAGCGTCACCCGGGCGTTGTTGTAGACGACGCCCACGGCGATGATCGCCGCGAAGACGGAGAGCACCAGGGAGAAGACGAGGAAGATGCGGGCCTGACGCTCCTCGAAGTTCCGCCGCGCCAGGTCCGTCCGCACGATTCCCAGCACCCCGGGTATCTCCTTGAGGCGGGCGTAGAGCGCGTCGATCCGGGTGGGGTCCACCGTCAGGGTGGCGGCGGAGATGGCGCGCTCCTCGCCCAGCCGCCGCGCCAGCGTGTCCAGCTCGATATAGGCGGAGAGGCCAATCCACTCCTCCACCAGCCGATCCACGGGCAGCTCGAATACCCGCCGCTCCCCCTCGCGCACGTGCACCCGCACCATGTCCCCGGCCTTCACTCCCAGGCGCCAGGCCAGCGCGCTGCTCAGGACCAGGCCGCCGCCCTCCTTCAGGGGCACCGGGCGCAGCCGCGTGTCCAACACCCGCCGGTGCTCCCCTCCCGCGGGCAGCCCGGACAGCGTCACGTCCCGGCTGTGAGGGCCGGCTTCCAACCGCACGGGGAGCAGGCGCACGGGCTCGCTGAGCCGCACGCCGGGCAGCACCTCCAGCTCGCGGCGGGCCCGGTCCGGCACTGGCTCGCGAAAGACGACCATCAGGTCCTCCCGCTGGATGAGCTCGTACTGCACGTCCAGCACATAGCGAATGGAGTCCTCGAAGAGGCGACTGACGGTGGGGATGGCCACCGCGAACGCGATGCCCAACACGGACAGCAGCAGGCGCAGCGGACGGCGCTCCAGATCGCGCAGCACCATTCGCCCGCTCTGGGAGAGCAACCGGTGCACCCCCATCCGCTCCAGCAGCGTGGGGTGGTAGCGGGGTGGCGCCTGGGGCTGCATGGCCTCCGCGGGGGGCAGCCGCACCGCCTGGTACGCGGAGAGCAGCGCCCCCAAGGCCGCCGCCGCCGCGTTCACCCCCACCGCGCCCGCCACCGTCCCCACCTCCACCCGGTAGAGGAACAGCGGGAAGTGGAACACCTCCTGGTAGATGCCGGTGTAGGCCCGTCCGAGCCAGGTCCCCAGCGCCACCCCTACCCCGGCGCCCAGGCCCACCACCACCAGCACCAACTTCAGGTAGTGCCCCCCCACCGTCAGGTTCGAGTAGCCCACCGCCTTGAGCATGGCGATCTGCTCGCGCTGGATGCCCACCAGCCGCGACAGCACCACGTTGACGAGGAAGGCCGCCACCAGCATGAAGATGAGGGGCGTCACCGTGGCGATGGCCCGCAGACCGTCGAGCTCGCTCTCCACGATGCTGTGGGCCAGTTGCCTGTCCCGCCCGTACGCGCCCAGGCCGCCGTAGGGCTCCAGCACCCGATCCACCGCATCCACCACGGCCTCGGCGCGCGTGCCCGGCGACAGCCGGAAGACCACGTCGTTGAAGGCCCCCTCCATCTCGAAGGCCGGCGCCATCCGCTCCCGGTCCATCCAGAAGATGCCGAAGCGCCGCTCGTCGTCACTGAAGGCCCCGGGCGCCACGGGGTAGGTGAACTCGGGGGACATGACCACGCCCACCACGCGCAGTTCCACCCGCCGGCCCTCGAACACCGCGGACACCGTGTCCCCCGGCTCCAACCCGTGCGCCCGGGCGAAGCCCTCGTTCACCACCACCTCGTCGGCCCGCCCCGGCTCCACTCCACGCCCGCGCAGCAGGTGCAACCGGTTGAGACGGGGCCCCTCCCCTCCCGGAATGGAGACGATGAGCCCCTGCACCGGCTCGGCCATTTCCGGCAAGTCCAGCAGCACGTACTCCAACAGCCGCGCCTCCGCCTCGGCCACCCCCGGCAGCAGCTCCAGTTCCGCCAGCACCCGGTCCGGCGCGCGCTCCAGGTGCACGAACACGTCCGCGAAGCGCGAGCGCTCGTAGTACGCGCGCTGCGTGGCGGCCATGGACTGGTACGTGCTCAGCGTGGCCACGTAGGCGGCGATCCCCGCGGCAACCACCAGGGCGATGGTGATGACCTGCCCCTTCAGCCGTCCCAGGTCCCTCCACAGCTTCCGGTCGAGCGCCCTCACCTCACACCTCACGTCGAGGATGTTCACAGAAGAGCCCTCCCGCTCCTGTTCTCGGGGGAGGGAGACACGGTGGATGGTGCACACGGGCCCGCCGCCCCCTTGGCCACTCGCGGGAGCGGCATCCACCCACCAGCCAGGCAGGCGTCACCGTCTCTGGGTGGACACGGTGCTCCTCCCGACAGACAGAGGAGACAATGGCTCCCGGTGCGCACGGTTCCGCTGTGCCGGGGAGCAAGGTCCCGACACGACGGAGGGGGATGCACCATGAAACACGGAAGCTGGAGCGAAGGTGTGTTGCCGCTGCTATTGGCGTTGGGGCTCGCGGCGTGCGGTGGGCCGATCCTCGAAGAACCCGAGGCGCTCACGCGAACGGAGCAGGCTCACGAGCAGGGGCGGCTCACCGGCGCCATCCGGTGGGCCCGGCAGATCACCGGAGAGCCGGTCATCATCGGCGAGTTCCCCGCGGAGAAGTCCGGGACGCTCGCCAAGGATGGGGAGGAGCACATCCTGGTCCTGTACAGCTTCACCGGGAACATCGACCTGGGCGAGAAGGTCGTGAGGGCACCGGGCGGTCCAACCAGCACTGCGATCGCGCTCGCGCGCTATGACCAGAAGAAGGGACGCCTGGAGTGGTTGAAGGTCTTCGGCCCGGGCCCCGGCGTGGATGGAGATGTCTTCGGCGGGCAGATCGCCGTGGACTCCCATCGCAACATCATCCTCAAGGTCGCGGCGCTGGGGGTGGACTTCGGCGATGGCCCCGTCACGGAGGGAGAGTACCTGTTGAAGTTCGACCGTCGCGGGCGGCTGCTGTGGAGGCGCTCGTTCGAGGCCAACCCCGGCAACATCGGCGTGTTCGACCTCCTGACGGACAGTCACGACAACATCATCATCGCCGGCACCCTGGTCGGAACGGTGGACTTCGGCAGCGGCCCCATCTCCTCGAAGCCGGACCCGGCTGAAGGCTTCTTCGGTCCGAGCCCCTTCGTCGCCAGGTTCAGCCCCGAGGGCGAGAGCCAGTGGGCCTACGCCCGCTCGACGGACTTTGGCGAGGGACTGGGCGCCACCGTGGACAGCCAGGATCACATCCTGCTGTGCGGGAGCATCAGCCCCAGCGGCGTGGGCAGCATTCCCTTCGTCCTCCGACTCTCGCCGGACGGACACCCGCGTTGGGAGCGCTCCGTGCCGATCTCCGGCGGCTTTGGTCTGGCGCGCGATGTCGCGGCTCACGGCAACCGGATCGTCCTGACCGGCACGTTCTCGGGCACCTTCACCTTCGGGGGACGGACCGTCACCTCGGACATCAGCAGACCGATCCCGGATGATGCCTTCCTGGTGGCCTACACCCGCGAGGGCGAGGAGCGCTGGGCGAGGAACTTCGGTTTCGCCGGGGAGCGCGTCGCCATGGACCAGCGGGACGGCGTGGTCGTCACGGGCACCTACCAGGAGGGGGACGATCTCGGCCTGGGTACGGTGCCGGGCAGGGGCGAGGGCGCGACCAACCTGTTCGTCGCCAAATACGACCGCATCACCGGCGAGCCCCGCTGGACGCGTGGCTTCCCCGCGGGCCTCGCCGAGCCCTCCTCCCTCGTGGCGACGAAGGATGGCCGCTCCGTCGTCCTCGGCAGCTTCAGGTCGGGCTCGTTGATCGTCGGAGACGAGGAGTGGCCCCAGAAGAGCCCCAACGATCTCTTCCTGATCGGCCTCGACAGATAGGTGGGACGAGCGCATGGGGAGCGAGGAGCTGTCGCCGGAGCTGGACTTCTCAGCTGGCGGACTGCTCTCGCTGCCAGGGTGCTCAATGAGGAGCGAGCGGAGCGCCCTCCCCCTCCTCCGCCCGTGAGCCACCCGCCCGCTGCTCGCGCAGCCAGCGCAGCAGGTCGACGTACGAGACGATTCCCAGCAGCCGCCCGTCATCGTCCACCACGGGAATCGCGCCCACCCGCTCGTCGGTGAAGATCTCGAGCGCCCGGGCCACCGGCGTCCCCGAGCGCAGCGCGAGCGGGTCCGGCGTCATCACGTTGCCGAGCCGCTCCTCCAGCGCCTCTCTGGCGGCATGCGGCCACTCGCGGGACTCTCCTCCCAGCCGCTCGCGGAGATCCCTCTCGGAGAGAATGCCCACCAGCCGATTGTCGTCGTCCACCACCGGCAGGTGCCGCACACCCGCGTCGATGAGCGCCCAGGCCGCCTCGTCCAGCGTCACCTCCGGACCCAGGGCGAGTGGCTCGTGCGTCATCAGCGCATCGACGGGCAGTTCCTGCAGCGTCCGCGGCGCGGACACCCGCTGGCCCGCCAGGGCCGCGAGCAGATCGTCCTCGGACACGATGCCCACCAGGAGCCCGGCTTCGTCGACCACCGGGAGCGAATGGATGTGGGCCCTGCGCATCGCTTGCGCGACCGCCGTGAGGCTCTCGTTCTCGGAGATGCGCTCCACGGGGCTGCTCATCAGGTCCCTCACGCGGACCCAGCGATCCACCCCGCCGAGCGCCTCGTCGAGGACATCCATCCTCGTCAGCATGCCGACGAGGCGGTTGTTCGCACCGACGACGGGGAGGTGGTGGACCTGGCGGAACCGCTTGAGCAGCTCCGAGAGCGACAGAGCCACCTGCGCTCCGATGGTGGCCACCTTCTGACTCATCACATCGCGCACGCGCAGCCCGGATGCCAGGGGAGCGCTTGCCTCGTGCCGTGCCACATCGCGCGGCCGCTTCGACCCTTCCTTCCTGCCATGCTCCTCCGGCTCCCGAGGGCCACCGATGATGGCGTCCGTATCGGTGTCCCGGGCCCGGGAGGGCTCCTCCTCAAGGTGGTATTCCTCCTCGTACTCCGGGGCCGGGCTCTCGAGGCCCAAGGTGTCCGCCCCGAAGGGAGAGGCCCCACTTCCGGCACTGCCGGTGTCCGCCTCGGTGGTGGCCGCATCGGCACCGGTGAGCTCGCGGGTGACTTCCGACCGGTCCGTGCCAGACTCGGGCGATTCCGGATTGCGTTGCGCCATGGTGTGCCCCTCCTCGGTGTGTGCTGTCCCTGTGCGCGCTTGCCCCTCTTCACACGAAGGTCGGGTCGCCGAGCACGTGGAGCAAGCCGGGGTGTCGCTGGACGGGCGGAGGTAAAGACGCCCAGCAACCCGCCCGCTCATGAGTCAGGCCGGAGAGCCGGGCTCGACCGCGGGCGGAGCGTTCACGTCGATGCCGTCCCGGCGCAGCTCATCCGCGCTCGCCTCCACCGCCAGCGTGCCGGGCGGGTTGTCGTACCAGCCCGGGTCCGCGTAGCTCGCCAGCCGCTCGCGCACCTTGAGCACGGTGAACATGCCGCCCACGGTGATGGAGTCGTGCTTGCCCCGGGCCCCCATCATGGGGATGGAGTTGGGCGGCACGGGCATTCCCATCTCGCCCATCTCCGCCATGCCCGTCTGGCCCATGGTCATGTAGCCCGGCAGCAGCGTGCGCACCTTCGCGTCCAGGTCGCCCGGCTTCACGCCCAATCATGTTGGGGAACTCGTGGCCCATCTGGTTCATCATGTGGTGGGTCATGTGGCAGTGCAGGGCCCAGTCGCCGGGCTCGTCGGCCACGAACTCGATGGTGCGCGTGCTGCCCACGGGGACGAGCACCGTCGCCTCCGGCCGCTGCGCGGACTCGGGAATGCGCCCGCCGTCCGTCTCGGTGACGCGGAAGTGGAAGCCGTGCAGGTGGATGGGGTGGTGGTTCTGCGGGCTCAGGTTGCCCAGCCGGATGCGCACCCGCTCGCCCTGGCGCACCACGAGCGGCTCCGTGCCCGGGAACGCCTTGCGCGTTCATGGTGAGCACGTTGAAGTCCGTCATCTCGTTCGGATTGGGCCGGCGCGGTGCCGACGTCGATGCGCCACTCATGCAGCAGGATGACGAAGTCGCGGTCGATGCGGGGCCCCACGGGCCGGCGCGGGTGGATGACGAAGATGCCCGTCATGCCCGAGGCCGATCTGCGTCATCTCGTCATGGTGCGAGTGGTACATGGCCGTACCCGACTGGCGCAGGGTGAACTCGTACCGGATACGTCTCACCCGGGGCGATGGACTTCTGGTTGAGGCCACCCACGCCGTCCATGCCGTTGGGCAGCAGGATGCCGTGCCAGTGGACGGTGGTGGCCGCCGGCAGCCGGTTGGTGACGTAGATGCGCACCCGGTCGCCCTCCACCGCCTCGATGGTGGGCCCGTGGACCCGGCCGTTGTAGCCCCAGCAGAGGGCCTTCAGTCCCGGGGCGAACTCGTGCTCCACCTCCTCGGCCACCAGGTGGAAGACCTTCACGCCGTCCACGACCTTCCAGGGCAGCTTTCGAGCCGTTGGGCACCACGACGGGCCGGTAGTCGCGATTCGGCATTCCGGGCGGAAGCCAGTCCCGCCTCGCGGACGGCCTGCCCGCCTGCGCGTGGCCGGTGCCGCTCTTCAGCAGCAGCGCGCCTCCCGCGAGCGTGGCGCCCGTGGTCACCAGCGCGGAGGGTTCCGCCGTCGGATCCAGGGCCCTTCGTCCGGAGTCAGTGTCATCAGAGGTGCTCCGCGCAGGCCGCGTGCCCTCGGACCTGCTCGGAGTCAGTCGCGTGTTGGCTCACGGGGACTCGGTCCGGTCGCGAAGGCGACCACCCACGAGCCGCTCCAGGTCGGCTCTCGCCATCCAGTAGTCGCGGACCGCTTCGATGTAGCCCCGGTATGCCTCCACCTGCTCGCGCCTGGCGGTGAGCAATTGGAAGAGGCCGATCTGCATGGCGTTGTACTGGAGCTGCGACTGCTCGACGACCTTCTCGCGCAGGGGCAGCACCACCCGCCGATAGCGGTCGACCACCAGGCGGAGCGACAGCAGCCGGGCGCGGGCGGCGCGGACCTCCGAGCGGGCGTTGACGGACAGCTCCATGAGCCGCCGCTCGCCCTGTCGGTGCTGGGCCTCCAGGCGGGCGATGAGGGCCTGTCGCTGGTCGAAGATGGGCAGCTCCAGCGTCAGGGTGGGGCCGAAGAGCCTGGGGCCGTCCGCGTCACGGTGCGTGTGGACGCCCACTTCCACGCGGCCGAAGAAGCGAGTGCTGCGTGTCAGCTCCAGCGCATTCCAGAGCAGCGCGACCTGCTTCCGGGCCGCGTCGATGTCGAGCCGCTGGCGGATGGCGAGTGACTCCAGTTGTTCCAGCGGAGGCCTCCGCGCGGGCAACTCCGGAAGCTTCTCGGAGATCGTCCACTGCGTGCGTGGGCCCCACAGCCCCATGAGGCGGTTGAGGTGCTCCCGCGCCTCCACCAGGGCGAGCTCGTCCTCCGCCAGCTCGAGCCGGGCCCCCTCGGCGGCGGCCTGTTCACTGGCGAGCGCCAGCTCCGTGATGTTGCCCGCGGCGCGCAACCGGGCGGAGAGGTCCGCCGAGCGACTCGGCCGCCTCGAAGCGCCATGCGGCGCAGCTCCACGAGTTGCTGGAGGGCCTGCACCTCGCTGAAAGTCCTGCGCACCTCGGCCGCGGTGGCCAGCGCCTCGTGTGCCACCCGCAGCGTGTCGGCCACGAACTGCTCCTGGGCCACGCGCTTGCGCAGGGGGAGCGTGAAGAGCTCCACGAAATTCTGAACCAGCGAGACCTCGTGCTCGGAGAAGCCGGCCCCGGAGATGGGGAAGCCGACGCTCCATCCAAGGTGGGGTTGGAGAGCAGCCCGGCCTGCACCATGTCGGCCTGCGAGACGCCCAGGTCCTCGTAGGTGGACTGAAGCGCCGGATTGTTGAGCAGGGCCACCTCCACCGCACGGTCCGAGGTGAGCTCCTCCTTCAGGAGCGCGTCGAGATGGCGCGAGACCTCGGCGTCCTCGGGCGTCCCCTGGTTCCAGCGCGTCTTCCGGCCCAGTCGCTCCTCGACGAGCGCCGCCACCTCCGCGTGGCCTCGCTCCTTCTGGATGGACGCACAGCCGCCCGCAAGCAGCGCCGCGCCCATCAGTACGGACAACCTCACGGATGCGATCCGTGTCCAGAGCCGTGGTCATGGCCCGAAGGCGCGGAGCCGGGCTGACCCGCGTCCGCGGGCACCTCGGAAGTGGAGGCCGCGAAGGCGCTCGGCGGGGACGTGGGTGGAGCCTCGGGTGCCTCCGGATTCGACGGGTCCATCGCGGCGGACAGCCTCTTCGGCTCGGAAACACAGGCCGCGAGGGAAAGAATGCTTGCCAATACACAGAGGGTTCGGCGCATGGATGTCCTCGGGGACGTGGCCGGCCTGGGCCAGCCAGGTGTCCAACCGGAGGGTGGTGCCGGGTGTGGCAGGAGTCATCTCACGCCAGGACGAACGAGGCCGGTAGGGTTCACAGCCTCACAGCACATGGCCCTGATGGAGGCAGGCCAGCCGCCGAGGCAGGCAGCGCCAGCCGGGCAGGCGTGGAAGCACACACCAGACCGTGACCGGGCGGGTTACAGGGAAACCCGCCTGGACACTCCGGCCGGGCATCTCGCACCGCCAACCCCGCGAGAACAGGCGTATGCACACCTCGGCACGCGTTGTGCTTTGGAGGCCGGTGCCAACACTCCAGGAGAAGCACACCGATGAAGATGATTTTGATGGGAGCCCTTGCTGCCCTCACCCTGGCCGTTGCCACTCCAGCAGCCGCGAAGAAGCCCGCTGCCGCCCCGGCCGGCAAAAACGGAGTCCATACCGTGGAGCTCACGGTGACGTCCAAGGGCTTCGAGCCAGCGGACGTGAAGGTGAAGGCGGGACACCTGGTCCGCCTCGTGATCACTCGCAAGACGGACAAGACGTGCGCCAAGGAGATCATCCTGGACGACCTGGGCATCAACCAGCCGCTGCCCCTGGACACGCCGGTGACGGTGGAGTTCACCCCCAGCGAGACGGGCACGTTGCGCTACACATGCTCCATGGACCACATCAGCGGGATTGTCACCGTCCAGTAGCCCGCCACGGCCGGCCTCTACCTCGGCTTGAAGTCGTCGGAGCGGATGCTGTGGCGCTTCAGCAGCCGGTGCAGGCTCTCGCGCTCGATACCGGCGTGCTCGGCGGCACGGGTGACGTTGCCCTCGAAGTCACGCAGCAGTGCCGTGAGGTATTCGCGCGAGAAGCGATCCCTGGCCAGGTCGAGCGCGTCCCGATAAGGCAGATGCTTCGCCGCCCCGCCCGGTAGGGCTCCTTCCTGACGCTCCCGCACCTCGAGCGGCAGGTCGCGCTCTGTCACGGCGGGCCCGGTGGCCACCGCCACCGCTCGCATGATGGCGTTCTCCAACTCACGCACGTTACCCGGCCACGGGTAGCCCATGAGCGCACGCAGCGCCTCCGGGGTCATCCCCTCCAGCGTGCGCCCCATCGTCTTGCAGTGCTTGTCGAGAAGGTGGGCCGCCAGCAGCGGAATGTCCTCCTTGCGCTCGCGCAGGGGCGGCAGCTGCACCGGGAAGATATTGAGCCGATAGAAGAGGTCCTCCCGGAAGCGCCCCTGGGCCGCCTCGGCACGCAGGTCACGGTGGGTGGCCGCCACCACCCGCACGTCCACCTGCACGGGCCGCGTCTCGCCCACGCGCCGGACCTCCCTCTCTTGCAGCACGCGCAGGAGCTTCACCTGCGCGCTCAGCGGCAACTCCCCCACCTCATCCAGGAAGAGCGTTCCGCCGTTGGCCTCCTCGAAGAGACCCGCCTTGGCCTGGGCCGCACCGGTGAAGGCCCCCTTTCCGTGGCCGAACAGCTCGCTCTCCACGAGCTCCGTCGGAAGTGCCCCACAGTTGACGGCCACGAAGGGGCGCTCACGCCGGGCGCTGTTGAGGTGTACGGCACGCGCCGCCAGCTCCTTGCCCGTGCCCGTCTCGCCCGTCAGCAGCACGGTGATGTCCAGGCGCGCCGCCTGCTCGATGAGCCGATGCGCCTCCTGCATCGCCGCGCTGCGGCCCACGACTCCGAGGAAGGAGAAGTCCGTGCTCGGCGACTTCTGCCCCAACACCTCCGCCTGGAGGCGCAGCCGCCGGCGCTCCATCGCCCGTGCGACCAGCTCGGCGGGGGCGTCGGGGAGGAAGGGCTTCTGGAGGTAGTCGAAGGCACCCGCCCGCATCGCCTCCACCGCATCCGGCACCGTGGCGTAGCCCGTCATCATCACCACTTCGGTATCGGGGTGGCGGGACTTGACGGCGCGCAGCACCTCGAAGCCGTCCGCCCCTGGCATGCGGACGTCGGACACCACGACGTCGAACTCCTGCGCCGCCACCAGCGACAGCGCGCGCGCCCCGTCCTCCGCGCACGTCACCTCATAGGTGTCGCCCAGCAGCCGGGCGAAGAGCTTGAGGATGTTCTCCTTGTCATCCACCACCAGCACGCGTCCGCGCGTTTCCATGCCTCACGCCCTCCCCGGCAACATGGCTGGCAGCCACACCGTGAAGTGTGCGCCCGGCCCCGGACCGGCGGCAGCCTCCAGGTTGCCACCATGCGCCTGCACGATGCTCTGGCTGATGGCCAGGCCCAGCCCTGTCCCGCTGGGCTTCGTGGTGAAGAAGGGCTCGAAGAGACGCTCGCGCGCCGTGACACTCAGGCCCGGGCCCGTGTCCTCCACGTGCAGCTCGGCTCCCTTCTCCGTCTGCGCCAGGCGCACCCGCACCCGCCCCTCCTCTCCACATGCATCCACCGCGTTACGCATCAGATTGAGGACCACCTGGCGCAGCTTCGTCAGGTGCCCCGCGGTACGCGCCTCGCCTTCGACGTCCACCTGCACGGCGCCAAGCTGGCCCCCCTGCCTCAGCCGCTCCACCACCTCCTCGCACAAGGCGCGCAAGTCCACCGGCTCTGGCTCGGCCTGGAGTGGGCGCGAGAGCGCGAGCAGGTCCTCGACGATGTCGCGGCTACGCACCGCCTCGTCCTCGATGACCTGGAGATCCTCGCGCAGGCTCCCCTCCGCCTTCTTCTTCATCATGCCCACATAGCCGAGGATGACGGTGAGCGGGTTGTTGATTTCGTGGGCCACGCCCGCCGCCAGCCTGCCGATGCCCGCGAGCTTCTCGCTCTGCACCAGCCGCTCCTGGTGCTCGCGCAGTGCCGCCGTCATGGCGTTGAACTGGCGCGCCAGCTCGCCGAACTCGTCGGGGGTCGCGACGTCGATACGCGCGTGCATGTCTCCAGCGGCCAGCCGCGCCGCGCCCTCGCGCAGCCGGGCCATGGGCCGGGCCACCGAGCGGACGATGTAGACGCCCACGCCGATGGCCAGCAGCGGCGCGCCCACCAGGAAGAACAGGGTCCACTGGAAGGCGGAGCTCTCGAAGTTCGCCCACACGTGCCTCGGCCGAATCCACCGAGCGGTTGAAATGGCTCACCAGCCGGTCCGTGCGCTCTTCCATCTGGGACACGAGCCCCAGCGCCCGGCCATGCTCGCGCTCCATGTCCTCCTGCCTTCCCGCCAGCACCGCCGGCAGGAGCGCTTCGCGGAAGAGCGTGTCCAGCGACTTCTGTGCACGCTCGATGTCCGCCACCCAGGCCCGCTCCTCGGGCCCCAGGCCTGCGCCTTCATCTCCTCCGTCAGCCGGGTCACCCGGCCGGCAGCCGCCTCGTAGAAGTGCAGGTGGCTGTCGTTTCCCAGGATGAGGGTGTGAGCCTGGTGCGCGTAGGTGTCCCGGATGGCGCTGGCCACCTCGAGCGCCGAGCGGACGGCATGCTGCCGCGCCTGCATCTCGACCAGGCGGGAATGAATCTCCCGCATGTGCACGAGTACCAGAACGGATGAGACCACGAAGAGGGAAACCAGGGCGGCGAGGGCCAGGCCGAGACGCCTGGCGGTGCCTGAGGGGACCTGCATGAATGAGCTCTCCTCCATCTGTACTACGCAAGCCGGATGCCACCTGCCCTCCCCCAGCCTATGCGCTTGTCTCCCCACGGGAGATGTGATTCCCGCGGTTACACCGTGACGCACCGGGCTCCTATCGCGCCGGGCACGCCACCGATGGAGCACGCCGCGCCCCCGGGGTCCGCCTCACTCGGACGGGACACGGCCCGTGGCACAAGCCCTGCACAACCCATGGCCGTGCAACCCACTCACGACCTTTCCCAGCCTGTCCCCACCTCGGGCTGGCGGCGCCATCCGATAGGGCACCTCGCCCTCGCGCTGGCGCTGTTCTCGCCCCTGGCGGCGCCCGCGCAGGGGGACACTCGCACGCCGTCCACGCAAGCGGCCTCCGCACCGGCGCTGCCGACGGACCCGACGCTGGCGCAGCTCCTCGCGGAAGCCCTCGAGACGCGCCCCGAGCTGCGCCAGGCCGAGGCTCAGGTCCAGGCCGCTCGGGAGCGTGTACCCCAGGCGGGTGCCCTGCCAGACCCGGTGTTGCAGCTGGGTATCCAGAACGACGGCTTCGACGGCCTCATGATCGGCGAGATGGAGGGCAGCTACCTGAGCATCATGGCCTCCCAGGCACTGCCCTTCCCAGGCAAGCGCGCGCTGCGCACCGAGGTCGCACAGCTCGGCGCCACGGCCGCGTCGACGCAGGTGGCGCGCGCGCGGCTGTCCATCAAGGCCGAGGTGCGCCGGGGCTACCTCGACCTGCTGCTGGTGCGCGAGCGGCTCGCTCTGCTGGACCGGCTCGAGGCGCTCTGGAAGCAGTCCGCCGACACGGCCCGCATCCGCTACGAGACCGGAGAGGGGGCCCAGTCCGACCTGCTGCGCGCCCAGCTCGAGCTCAACCGGCTGCGCCAGCGTCGGCTGGCGCTGCAGGCCGAGGAGCGCACCCGTGTGCAGACCCTGAATCGCCTGAGCGGTCGGCCCCTGGAGGAGCCCCTGCCCACCACCACGCGCGTGCGTGACCTGGGAGTGCCAGAGCTCGGCGACCCCGAATCAGCGGTGAGGAACGCGCTCGCGCACAGCCCTGAACTGGCCCAGCAACGCGCGTTGCGTGGCACAGGCCGAGCAGCAGGTGGCACTGGCGCGCCGTGAGCGCCTGCCCGACTTCACCTTGAGCGCGGGGGTGATGCCCCGGGGCGGCGACTTTCCCCCCATGTGGCAGGCCAACGTCGGCGTCAACCTGCCCGTCTTCGCCGGGAGGAAGCAGAACCGCGCGGTGGCCGAGAGCAGCGCCCTGGCCGAGGCAAACACCCACGCGACGGAGGCCCTGGAGCAGGTGCTCCGCCTGCGGGTGCGGGAGCGCCTCATCGCCCTGGCCGCGCTGCGCGACACGGCGGCCATCTACCGCGACGGCCTGCTGACGCAGTCGGCGGCGACCGTCGAGAGCACCCTGACGCAGTACCGCGTAGGGCGTGCCTCGTTCGCCTCGGTGCTGGAGGCCAACACCGGCGTCATCCGCGACGAGGAAGACTACCTGCGGACGCTCGTCGACGCGCAGCGCCTCGCCATCGCCCACGCCGAAGTGAGCCTGGAGCCCGTGGCAGCCATGGGCGACGGCGGTCAGGCAACGGGCGGCATGCCCGGGGCGGGGAGCACCCCGTCCGCTCCCGCGCGCGGCGCCACCCCCGCGGGCGGCGCTCCCAGTGCGGCCCCATCATCCTCTTCCTCCATGTCAGGGATGTAGCCCTGGAGAACCCATGTCTCTCGTGACTCCCCCACTCCCCCCCTCGCCGCCCCCCGCGCGCCGCCGCTTCGGAGCCGCTGCGCTCGCCGCTACGGCACTGGCCAGCGCGGTCCTCGGCGGCGGCGCCGTGCACCTGCTGGCGCACGGGAAGGAGGCGCACGACGCCCACGCGCCGGCCGCCGCGGCCACCGCCACCCCGGCCGCCTCCGAGCCGGCGGCCACGAAATACCAGTGCCCGATGCACCCGAGCATCGTGCAGGACCACCCGGGCAAGTGCCCCATCTGCGGCATGGACCTGGTGGCGATGACGCCCGTGTCGGCTTCTCCCGGCGACCCGGGCACCCCCGCGGTGGACGGCCTGGCCCCCATCACCATCGACCCCTCGCGCCAGCAGCTCATCGGCCTGCGCACCGCACCGGTGACGGAGGGCAAGGTCGGGCGGCACCTGGCGGACCATCGGCCGCGTGGCCATGGACGAGACCCGCGTGCGCCGCGTCAACCTGAAGGTGCCCGGCTTCGTCGAGCGCGTGTACGTGGACTTCATCGGCAAGCCGGTGCGACAGGGCGAGCCGCTCTTCTCCGTCTACAGCCCCGAGCTGCTCGCGGCCCAGGAGGAGTACCTGCTGGCGCTGCGCACCCGCCAGGCCCTGGCCAGGGCGGCGGGATGGCGACGGACGGCGACGCCCTGGTGGCGGCGGCTCGACGCAAGCTGCAGCTGTGGGACGTGCCGCCGGCCACCCTCGAGCGGCTCGCCGAGACGGGCGAGGCCAGCCGCTCCCTCACCCTGGTGTCGCCCATCTCCGGAGTCGTCACCAAGAAGGACGTCGTGGAGGGGGCGCGCCTCGAGGTGGGCACCTCGCCCTATGAGATCGTCGACCTGTCGCGCGTGTGGGTCCTCGCCGACGTGTACGAGAGCGAGCTGCGCCACGTGAAGGTGGGCATGACCGCCACGCTTCAGCTCAAGGCCTTCCCCAACCGTGTCTTCGCCGGGAAGGTGTCCTTCCTCGACCCGGTGCTCGATCCGGCCACGCGCACCGTCAAGGTGCGCCTGGAGTTCCCCAACCCCGACGGCGACCTGCGCCCCGAGATGTTCGGCGAGGTGGTGCTCCGGGGCACGACCCGCGAGGGGCTGAAGATTCCGTCCGACGCGGTCGTTCCCACCGGCACCACCCAGGTCGTCTTCGTGGCGCTCGGCGACGGCCGCTTCCAGCCGCGTGAGGTCCGCCTGGGCGAGTCGGACGGAAAGAGCGTGGAGGTGACGTCGGGCCTGAAGGCCGGCGAGCAGGTCGTCACCGGCGCCAACTTCCTGATCGACTCCGAATCGCGCCTGCGCGCCTCGCTGGCGGCGCTGGCCGCCACCTCCTCGGGGGGCGCCACGGCGTCTCCTCCCCCCTCTTCGCCACCGACGGGCACTCCCGCCGCCGCCTCCGGCCACGGAGGCCACTGAGCCCATGATTCGAGCCATCATCCGCTTCTCGGCGGAGAACAAGTACCTGGTCATCGCGGCCACCGTGGTGGCGCTCTTCGGCGCCTGGTGGACCATGCGGAACATCCCGCTGGACGCGCTGCCGGACCTGTCCGACACCCAGGTCATCGTCTACTCGCGGTGGGACCGCAGCCCCGACATCATCGAGGACCAGGTCACCTACCCCATCACCACCGCGCTGCTGGGCGCGCCCGAAGGTCAAGGCGATGCGCGGCTTCTCCGACTTCGGCTTCAGCTACGTCTACGTCATCTTCGAGGACGGCACCGACATGTACTGGGCGCGCACGCGGGTGCTCGAGTACCTGTCGAAGATCACGCCGCAGCTGCCGCCGGACGTGAAGACCGAGCTGGGCCCGGACGCCACCAGCGTGGGCTGGGTGTTCCAGTACGCGCTGGTGGACAAGAGCCGGCAAGCACCGGCTGGACGAGCTGCGCTCCTACCAGGACTGGTTCCTGCGCTACGCCGTGCAGAGCGTGCCGGGCGTCTCCGAGGTGGCGACCGTGGGCGGCCAGGTGCGCCAGTACCAGGTGACGGTGAACCCCAACACGCTCGCGAGCTACGGGCTGTCGCTGGACGCGGTGATGCGCGCGGTGCGCCAGGGCAACAACGACGTGGGCGGACGGCTCGTCGAGCTCGCCGGGCGCGAGTACATGGTGCGCGGCCGCGGCTACGTGAAGAACGTGGAGGACCTCGAGAAGCTGGTCCTCAAGGCCGAGGGCGGCACGCCCGTCACGGTCAAGGACGTGGCCAGCGTGACGCTGGGCCCCGAGATGCGCCGCGGCATCGCCGACCTCGACGGCGAGGGCGACGTGGTGGGCGGCATCGTGGTCATGCGCCAGGGGGAGAACGCCCTCAACGTCATCGAGCGCGTCAAGGCGAAGCTCGAGGAGCTCAAGCCCTCGCTGCCCGAAGGGCGTCGAGGTGGTCACCACCTACGACCGCTCGGACCTCATCGAGCGCGCCATCGACACGGTGACGGACAAGCTGGTCGAGGAGATCATCATCGTCTCCCTCATCATCCTCATCTTCCTGTGGCACGTCCCCTCGGCCATCGTGCCCATCGTCACCATTCCGGTGTCCGTGGCGCTGGCCTTCATCCCCATGTACGCGATGGGGCTGAACGCCAACCTCATGTCGCTGGCCGGCATCGCCATCTCCATCGGCGTGCTCGTGGACGGCGCCATCGTCGAGGTGGAGAACGCCTACAACAAGATCCACCACTGGATGAAGGACGGCAAGAAGGGCGACTTCCACCAGGTGCGCCTGGAGGCGCTGCTGGAGGTGGGGCCGGGCGTCTTCTTCTCCCTGCTCGTCATCGCGGTGGCCTTCATGCCGGTCTTCACGCTGGTGGACCAGGAGGGCCGGCTCTTCCGGCCGCTGGCCTACTCGAAGAACCTGGCCATGGCCATCGCCGCGCTGCTGGCCATCACCCTCGACCCCGCCATGCGCATGCTCTTCGCGCGCATGGAGCCCTTCCGCTTCCGCCCGAGGTTCCTGGCGTGGGCGGCGACGCAGGCGCTCGTGGGCAAGTACTACTCCGAGGAGCGGCACCCCATCAGCCGGCTGCTGCACCGGCTCTACGAGGGCCCCTGCCGCTTCGTGCGTGCGCCACGCCAAGGCCACCCTCGCGGTGAGCGTGCTGCTGGTCGCCACCACCATCCCCGTGTACCTGCACCTGGGCAGCGAGTTCATGCCGCCGCTCCACGAGGGCACCATCCTCTACATGCCCTCGGCGGTGGAGCCCGGCATGTCCGTCGCCGAGGCGCAGCGCGTGCTGCAGGTGCAGGACAAGCTGCTCATGCAGTTCCCCGAGGTCGAGCGCGTCTTCGGCAAGGCCGGCCGCGCCAACACCTCCACCGACCCCGCCCCGTTCACCATGATGGAGACGACGGTCCTGCTGCAGCCCCGAGTCCCAGTGGCGCGAGAGTCCCGCGCTGGTACTGCAGCTGGGCGCCCGAGTGGCTGAAGGGTGTCCTGCGCCCGTTCTGGCGCGACCGCATCACCCAGGACGAGCTGGAGTCGAAGATGAACGCCGCGCTCCAGCTGCCGGGCATCTCCAACGCCTGGACCATGCCCATCAAGGGTCGGCTCGACATGCTCTCCACCGGTATCCGCACGCCCGTGGGCATCAAGATCATGGGCGCGGACCTGACCACCGTGGAGCGTATCGCTCGCGAGACGGAGGCCGCGGTGTCCAAGGTGGCGGGCACCCGCAGCGCGTTCGCCGAGCGCGTGGCGGGCGGCTACTTCCTGGACTTCGTCCTCAAGCGCGACGAGCTCGCCCGCTACGGCCTGAGCGTGGACGACGCGAACATGATGGTGATGACCGCGGTGGGTGGAGACAACCAGTGCACCACCGTGGAGGGCCGCGAGCGCTACGGCATCAACGTGCGCTACGCGCGTGACTACCGCGAGGACCTCCAGTCCCTCAAGCGCGTGCTGCTGCCCCTGCCCGACGGCAAGGGCCAGATTCCCATGGAGGCCATCGCGGACGTGGTGCTCGCCCACGGCCCCTCGATGATTCGCAACGAGAACGGGATGCTCACCGGCTACGTCTACGTGGACTTCGACACCTCCAAGTACGACGTGGGCGGCTTCGTGGAGCGCGCCAAGGAGGCGGTGGCCGCGAGCGTGAAGGTGCCCGCCGGCTACTCCATGACCTGGAGCGGGCAGTACGAGAACATGCTGCGCGTCAGGGAGCGGCTGAAGCTCGTCATTCCGCTCACGCTCGTGCTCATCTTCGGGCTGCTCTACATGAACACGAAGTCGGCCTTCAAGGCGGGCCTCGTGATGCTGGCGGTGCCCTTCTCGGCCATCGGCGCGGTGTGGCTGCTGTGGGCGCTCGACTACAACGTCTCCATCGCGGTGTGGGTGGGCATGATCGCGCTGATGGGCCTGGACGCCGAAACCGGCGTGTTCATGCTGCTCTTCCTCGACCTGTCCCACGATGAGGCGAAGAAGCGCGGGATGCTGCGCACCGAAGGCGACCTGGTGGAGGCCATCATCCACGGTGCCGTGAAGCGCGTACGGCCCAAGGCGATGACGGTCCTGGCGGCGATGCTGGGCCTGCTGCCCATCATGTGGTCCACCGGAACCGGCGCGGACGTCATGAAGCGCATCGCGGCGCCCATGGTGGGCGGCCTGGTCACCAGCTTCCTGCTGGAGCTGCTCGTCTACCCGGCCGTCTACTTCCTGTGGAAGCGCCACGAGGTGGTGCCAGGTCCGGCAACCCCCGAGTCTCCAGAGGCTGAGCCGGACATCGCACCGGATACCCGCTTGCCAGCATTCACGGCGGGCGAGAAAGCGGCGCACTGAGGGAGCCACACTTGTAGGTGCCCACCCCCCTCCTCACCTCATTCCTGAGACCCGAATCACGAGAGGAGACGAAGACATGCCGCGGATAGAGACACAGAAGCCCTCGTTCCAACCCTTCCTTCCCGTTGGCGGCCCCCAGCTGTCGGACGAAATGAAGGCATGCATCCAGAATTGCCTGTCGTGCTCGGCGGTCTGCATCCAGACGGTGACGTACTGCCTTCAGAAGGGCGGCAAGCATGCGGCCGCCGACCACATCCGGCTGCTCGAGGACTGTGTGCAGATCTGCAAGACGAGCGCGGACTTCATGCTGCGCGGCTCTGTGCTCCACGCGCGAACCTGCGGCGTCTGTGCCGAGGTGTGTGATCGGTGCGCGAACGAGTGCGAGAAGATGAGCGATGACGCGGTGATGAAGGCCTGCGCCGAATCGTGCCGTCGCTGCGCGGAGTCCTGCCGGAAGATGAGCGCCATGGCCTAGCACCATGGGCGGAGCGCTGCTCCATCCACGGCGCAGCGCTCCCACGAGAGGTTCCCCGCCCCCGTGCTCGAGGGTCGACTCAGAGCGGCGAGGCGAAGTGCGGATTCTCGAAGACGCGCCGGCGGCGCGCGTCGGCCCTGGCCTTTGGACTGGCCATGGCCTCCACCCTTTCGAGCAGTTCCAGCACCCGTTGCGCGCCATCCTCCAGGAGCTCCCGTGACACCCCGTGAGCAACCAGGGAGGAGAACAGGGCGGGAAGGTCTCCGGAATTCCGAATGCCCTCAGGGCAGCCCGGACCCGGGAGCGGGCGCGAGGTGGGGGTGCCCAGGTCGCTCCCGAGCACCACCGCCCGTTCGCCAGCCAGCCGCTGGTAGTACAGCCAGTGGGCCACCACGTCGTCACAGGTATCGGGCTGATGGCCCCGCCAGCGCTCCTCCTCCGGGACAGGCTCCGCGATGGGGTTGCGGTAGAGGCCGATTCCAATCAACCCTCCGCTCGCGCCGATGCGCGCCGCCGTGGCAGCGGTGACTGTCCGGACGGAGGCGTGCGCGGCCCCCTCATGCGAGGCAATGACGGGGACGCCGGCTGGCTCGGTGAGCGCCAGGACGTCTCGCATGGTGCGCTCGCTCGCATGCGAGACATCCACCACCATCCCGAGGGACATCATCCTGCCCACCACCTGGCGTCCCAGGGGCGTGAGACCGTCGGAGCTGCCGTTGAGCAACGGGCCGAGCACCGCTCCCAACTGGGCGTCGCGAGCGTCCCCGAGCCGGTTGTCCGTGAAGTGGACCAGCCCGATGGAGCGCGCGCCGGCGGCATAGAGCACGTCCACCTCCTCCACGCGCGAGATTCCCCCGCCGCCTTCAATCGAGGGCAGCAGCGCGATGCGCCCCTGGGCCATGAGGGAACGTGCGCTCGCCGCGTCGGTGGCCACGCCGAAGGCTGGATGGCGACGGGCGAACTCGTGGAGCGCGCGGAGTTGCCCGAGCGCCTCGTCCAGCGCGGTGCGGCCCGGCCTCAAGTCGAACGGCGGCCAGAGAGCTACCACCACCAGTCGGATTCCCGCCTGCTGGAGCGTGGCCGAGTCGAGCGGGTTGACGAAGGCCTGCGTGGGAGACGAAGCGAGCACGCCCGAGTCCGGCTCACCCTGGAACCAGGGCGCCAGGGCCGAGCGCATGATGAGGTGCGCGTGCAAGTCGACCCCGGAGCGCAGCGAGACGCCCCGGCTGTCCGGGGGAAGAGTCACACCACGGTGGCCACACCCGGCGAGGAGGACCAGGAGCACCCACACCCTGCGGCCTCCGGACCCTCCGACGCTCTTCTCCAAGTCCATGTCATCCTCGCGAGCATTCACTGCCGTGCTCTTGCCCCACCACACCTTGCCGGTGCTGGAGGGCTCGCGCACGATGACACACCACGCGTGGCACCACGTCCTGCCTAACCTCGGCGAGCAACGCCTCCAATCCAGCGGCATTTCGGACATTGCTTCACGACCAGCGCCGGGTACGCGAGGCCTCGCGCACACGCCGCTCGGCGAGCGCCATCGCGGCTCGGATGGGGGGAACTCGCGTGCGCCGGGACTCCTCGATGACGAGGCGGATGTTGTGGCGGATCTTCTCGTCGATCGCCTCGAAGGCGGCCCGCTGGCCACCGCCCTGGTACTCCGTGGCCGCGCAGATGACCCCTCCGGCGTTGGCGATGAAGTCCGGGAGCACCAGAACGCCCCGTTCGTGCAGCGCCACCTCCGCTTCCGGAGTGCAGGCGATGTTCGCCCCCGGCGCGACCAGCCGGGCCTTCAAGCGGCCGACGTTGTCGGCGCGGAGCACGTCGGGCCGGGCGGCGGGAATCCAGATGTCGCAGTCGAGCTCGAGCACCGCCTCGCGCTCGAGCTTCCGTCCCCGAGGGGAGTCCACGACGGAGCGCCCCTCATCCTTGAGGGCGATGAGCTCAGCCACATCGAGTCCCGAGGGGTTGGCGAGCGTGCCCCGGGAGTCGCCCACGCCCACCAGCACGGCCCCCTTCTCCGCGAGCACACGGGCCGCATGCTTGCCCACCGCTCCGAACCCCTGGACGACCACACGTGCGCCCGTCAGCTCAAGACCGAGGAACTCGCGCGCCACGTCGATCGCCGCCGCCAGACCGAAGCCCGTGGCACCCAGTTCGTCGAGCGGAATGCCGCCGAGTACGGCGGGCAGCCCCGCGGCCCGGCCGATCTCATCACGAATCCACGCCATGCACCGCTCGTCCGTGCCCATGTCGGGGCCGGGGATGTAGTCGGTCAGCCCCCGGATGGCCGTGGCGAAGGCACGCATCAAGCGCTCCTTCTCCCCCTCGGGCATCCGAGGGTCCGCGTAGATGACCGACTTGCCGCCTCCAAGCGGGAGTTGGGCGGCGGCGTTCTTGAAGGTCATCGCACGGGCCAGACGGAAGGCCTCTTCGGTGCTGACGTCGGGCGCCATCCGCACGCCGCCCAGCGCCGGGCCGCACGCGACGTTATCCACGACGACCGTGGCCTTCAGCCCCACGGCCGGCCGGTGGATGTGCAGGACCAGGAAGGGGCCCAACCCATCCAGGAACCGGGAGATCTCCTCCATGGCCGTGCCCTCCATCCGCGGTGGTTGGAGTGAACATCGTGCTGGCCTGGAGGCTCCTCAAGGCGCGGGAGGCTGGGCGGCGAGCCCTCGGAGACCGGAGCGCCGGCCGCCGCCTCGGGGTGAGCAGTAGGGCTCCCCCGAGCGGCACCGGGGAGGCTCAGCTGTTGAGCATCGGGCGGCCCTGGTGCGCCACGAGCAGATCGTGCATGTCGTTGGCGTGCTCCTCCTCCTTGGTGAGGATCTCCTCGAGCATCCGCCGCGTGGTCGGGTCATGGTTGGCGAAGTAGCGGATCAGCTCCTGGTACGTCTGGATGGCGATCCGCTCGGCCACGAGATCCTCGCGGATCATGTCCACGAGGTTCTGCCCCTCGACGAACTGGCTCGCGCTGCGCGTGAGCAGCCCCTCGGGGTGGAAGTTCGCCTTGCCGCCGAGCTGGTTGATGCGCTCGGCGAGCATCAGGGCGTGCCGTTCCTCTTCGCGCGCATGCGCGCCGAACTCCGCCCGCACCGACTCGCTGTGGATGCCCACCGCGCTGATGTAGTGCGAGGTATAGCGGAGCACGCAGACGATCTCCGTGGCCAGCGCGTCGTTGAGCAGCTTGACGGTGACGCTGACGTCACCCTCGTAGTCCGAGGTGAGCGAGCCCTCTTCCAGGTGCTCGCGCGCCCGACGGCGGATCTCATTGATGTCGGTGAGAAAGGGTTGCTGGATGTCGGCCATGTGATGGTCTCCCTTGCGCCAACCTAGGGAGTCCAGGAGTGGATTGGCCACGGCCCTTCGGGGCAGCCTGCCCGGAGGCGACTGGTGGGCGGCCGGCCGGGCTCGCCGCGGTCGCGGCAGGCCCCGCTATGCGGCCAGCCCCTGCCTCTCCGCGCATCCGAGGCGGCCTCGCTCAGGACAGCTGGGGGGTGAGCCGTTCGATCCGGTGCTTCAGGTGCCTCAACTGCGTGCGTTGCATCACCTCGTGTGCGGCCCCGCGATACAGCCGGAGCAGCGCCATCCCGAGGCTCGGCACGAAGCTCGCGCGGCCGCGCACGATGAGACGGGTCGCCGAATCCCCGATCGGTTCGAGCATGAACGCCCAGGTGTACCTGAAGGGCGAGGTGTCCGCCCCCTCCGGCGCGCCGCCCGGCCGGAGAGAGGGAGAGCCGAGCACCAGCGCCCGCTCGGGCTCGAGCCGCAGCACGGCGAACGCCGCATCGCCTTTGGGAAGCGCTGGAATCAGGTCGCCCAATCGCAGCGCCTGCAGCTCCGGGATGATCCGGTCCGCACTGCGGATTCCGGCGTTGTCGAGCCGATCCAACGAGTACCACCCGGCCCGCCGCGCCCCGATCTGGACCAGCCACGGCCAGACCCGAGAGGGGGGCGCCTCGATGTCGCGCAGGTGCGTGCGTTGGAAGCCCGCATGCGGGAGGAACTCATCACCCGGCAGGGCCGAGCGCCTTTCGTCATGCACCCGGCCCAGTTCGCGCTCGAACATGCGGAGCCCCGCGCGCCGGATGGCGTGCGAGAAGGGGCCGATGAGCCGCCAGTACGAGCGGAAGCGCTTCCAAGCGGCCTCATTGGTCGTGGTGACCCGCACGTCGATCGAAATCCACGAACCGCCCGAGAGGCGCGGCTCCACGCGGAGGTTCCAGGCGACCTTCCCGAATCCCGGCACCGCGAACGCCTTGAAGTCCTCCGGCGCTACCTCCGCCCAGGGGATGCGCAGTTGCCAGAAACGGCCGATCGCACCGACCACTACTTCGCGCCCCGGCTCCTCGCCGAGCAGGCGGAAGCCGCTGTCGGACCGGACGATGTCATCGATTCCAAAGTGCCGCGAAGCAGGGAGTGGTCGTCCGCGAAGGCGGGCCAGGAGTCGCTCGGGAAGCGTCCGCAAGGCGAACAACCCCCGCGCGAACGGGATCCGATGGAGGTCGAGGGCTCGCACCATGGCCCATGCGCAGGCGGGATCCGCGGCGACCGCTCGCCTGTCAATCTGCCGCATGCGGGCATCCGGAAGGAAGGTGTCGATGAGGGCCATGCCCTGAGGGTGGGCCCCCTGGAGCGCCGCGGGAGTCAGCGACCGATGCATCGATGCTCTCCACGCCCGCTCCAGGAGCACCCGCCCTGCCCCGCCACTTCGGAGTCCTGCCTGTCGTGGAGGTCCGACAAGGCGAAGGTGAGCGGTCCTCCCTCCAGAGGGCAACAGGGCGTGCTCGCTCGTTCCCTCCACCCAGGATGCGCCGTGCCCATGGTTCCCGCATGGGGCTGCGAATCCAGCGGGACACCTTCACGCCCGAGGACCACGAGCGCTTCGCGAGCCGCCTGCGCGAGGGTCTGGAGGCCCTGCGGCTGTTGCTGGCCCGGCCTGGATTCGGAGAGGGGCCGCGTACCCTCGGGGCGGAGCTGGAGCTCTTCCTGGTGGATGCGGCGGGCCGGCCGCTGCCAGTCAGCGAGCGGGTATTGGAGCGGACGAAGGACCCCCGGCTGACGGTGGAGCTCGCCCGCTTCAACCTGGAGTGCAACCTGCGGCCCGTGCCCCTGGCCGGGCGCTCCTTCACGGCGTTGCAAGCCGAGTGCGCGGACGTGCTGGCGGAGGCCCGGCGGGCTGCGGCCACCCAGGGGGCGCGCATCGTGATGGCGGGCATCCTGCCCACGCTGCGGGAGGAGGACGCGGGGAGCAACGCGATGACGCCCTTGCCGCGCTACCGGGTGCTGTCGGCCACCTTCCCGAGCCGGCGGGATACCATCGTGGCGACCCTGTCGCGCGAAGACTCGCTGACGCTGCCGTGGAACGACATCACCCTGGCGGGGGCGGCCACGTCCATGCAGTACCACCTGCGCGTGGACCCGGAGGAGTTCGCGCGGGCGTACAACGCGGCCCAGCTCGCCACGGCGCCCGCCCTGGCGGTGGGAGCCAACTCACCGCTGCTGCTGGGACGGCGGCTGTGGGACGAGACGCGGATCGCCCTCTACCGGACGGTGGACAAGGTGGACGACGAGGCGCGTGAAGTGCCCCGGCATGCGCGGTTGTCCTTCGGACGCGGATGGGTGCGGCAGGGAGCGCTGGAGCTGTTCGCGGAGTCCGTGGCGCTGCACGAGCCCCTGCTGCCGGAGGTGGGACCAGAAGCCCCCCTATCCGTGCTGGCCGGGGGAGGCACTCCCCGGCTGGACGAGCTGCGGCTGCACCATGGCACGGTGTGGACGTGGAACCGGGCGGTGTACGACCCGGACGCGGGCGGGCACCTGCGCCTCGAGCTCCGCGCCCTCCCCGCGGGGCCGACGGTGGTGGACATGATGGCGAACGGGGCGCTGTTGCTGGGACTGACGCTGGGGCTGAGCCGCGAGGTGGACGCGCTGCTGCCGGGGATGCCCTTCGAGCACGCACGGGGGAACTTCTTCCGGGCGGCGCGGGATGGACTGGACGCGGTGCTGCTGTGGCCGGAGGTGCGGGCCCCCTCTCCGCGTCCGGTGCCCGTGGGCGAGTTGCTGGAGCGGTTGCTGCCGGTGGCGCACGCGGGGCTGATGGAGGCGGGCGTGGAGGGCTCGGAGGCGGACGCGCTGCTGGGCGTGGTGCGGCAGCGCCTGCGGACGCGGCGGACGGGCGCGCGCTGGCAGCGGGAGGTGCTGGCGAAGCTGGAGGCGCATCGGCCGAGGTCCGAGGCACTCGGGGCTCTGCTGGGGCGCTACGCGGCGCTCTCGGAGTCCGGGCTTCCCGTGCACGAATGGCCACTGGAGTGAGGGCCGCGCATGAAGATCCACCACCTCACGGCCGAGGAGGCCACGCGTCGCTGCATCGTGCTCACCCCCGCGCGGGCCCTGGTGCTCGGGCTGCTCGCGACGGGGCTGCTGGCCGCCCCCAGTGCCCGAGCCGAGGCTCCTCTCGGGTCATCCTCGTCAACGGGCTGTTCTCCTTCTTCCAGGAGTACCGGGCCGAACGCGCCATCGCCACCCTGCGCCGGCTGCTGCCCGTCCGGGTGAAGGTCCTGCGCGAGGGACACCTGCGAGGAGCTTCCCGCCACGGACCTGGTGCCGGGGGATGTCCTCCTGCTCGAGGAGGGGGACCAGGTCCCCGCCGACTGCCGGGTGCTCGAGACGCACGCGGCGCGCGTCAACAACGCCACCATCACCGGCGAGTCCGCTGCCGGAGCCCGTCGAGGCCGCGCCCGTCACCGAGGAGGAGTTGTTGCGCAGCCACAACGTGCTGCTGGCGGGCACCTTCCTCACCTCCGGGAGGGCGCGCGCGCTCGTCTTCGCCACCGGCATGCAGACGGAGTTCGGGCGCATCGCCCACCTCACCCAGACGACCGCGCGAGGAGCTCACCCCCCTGCAGCGGGAGATCGTCCGCCTGGGCCGGATGGTGGCGGGGCTGGCCACGGTGCTGGGCGTCGTCTTCTTCCTCCTCGGCCGCGGGCTGGGGCTCGACCCGTGGGAGAACCTCCTCTTCGCCATCGGCATCATCGTGGCCAATGTCCCCGAGGGTCTGCTGCCCACCGTCACCCTCTCGCTGGCCATGGCCTCGCAGCGCATGGCCCGGCGCAACGCGCTGGTGCGCGACCTCACCTCGGTGGAGACGCTCGGCTCGGCCACCGTCATCTGCACCGACAAGACCGGCACCCTCACCGAGAACCGGATGGAGGCCCGCGCCCTCTTCGTCTCCAGTGGCCTCCACCCCGTGAAGCCCGAGGCGCTGCACGCGCTCGCCCCGTCCCACCGGCGGCTCTTCGAGGCCGCGTGGCGCTGCCAGAACGTGCGCGAGGTGCGCAACGCGGGCACTCCGGAGCTGGTGGGAGATCCGATGGAGGTGGCGCTGATGCACCTGGGCATGCGGGCGCTGGGGCCCCGGCCCGAGGCTCCGCGTGAGGACGAGCTCCCCTTCGATCCGGAGCGCAAGCGCTCGTCCACGCTGCACCGGACCGCCGAGGGACGGGTGCTCTACACCAAGGGCGCGCTGGAGACGGTGCTCCCCCTGTGCACCACGCTGGAGACGGAAGAGGGCCCCCGGCCGCTCACCCCGGAGCTGCGCGAGCGCTTCCTCCAGGCGGGCGAGCAGCTCGCGCGCGAGGGACTGCGGGTGCTCGCCTTCGCCTCGCGGAGCGTGGACGGGGACGTGCCGCGCGAGCACCTGGAGGAGGCCCTGGTCCTCTCGGGGCTGGTGGGCCTGGAGGACCCCATCCGCCCCGAGGTGCCCGAGGCCATCCAGCGATGCCGCGAGGCCGGCATCCGCGTCATCATGGTAACGGGAGACCACCCACGCACGGCGGAGGCGGTGGCGCGGCAGGTGGGCCTGGTGCGCTCGCGGACGCCCGTCGTGCTCTCCAGCCCGGAGCTGCGGCGGCTGTCGGATGCCCAGTTGCAGATCGCCCTCGACGCACCAGAGGTGGTGTTCGCGCGGGTGGGCCCGGTGGAGAAGCGCCGGGTGGTGGCCGCGCTCAAGCGCAAGCGCGAGGTGGTGGCCGTCACCGGGGACGGAGTGAATGACGCGCCAGCGTTGAAGGAGGCCCACATCGGCATCGCCATGGGCCGCACCGGCACGGACGTAGCGCGCGAGGCCTCGGACGTGGTGCTCGCGGACGACCACTTCGCAAGCATCGTCAACGCCGTGGAGGAGGGGCGCGCGGTGTTCTCCAACCTCCGCAAGTTCCTCACCTACATCCTCACCTCCAACATTCCGGAGCTCATCCCCTACCTGGCCTTCATCCTCTTCCAGATTCCCCTGCCCCTCACCGTCATTCAAATCCTCGCGGTGGACCTCGGCACGGACCTCCTGCCGGCTCTCGCGCTGGGGGCGGAGCCTCCGCACGCCCGGGTGATGCAACAGCCCCCGAGCGCCTTCCGTGGGCGGCTGCTCGATGGACGGCTGCTCGCGCGCGCCTACCTCTTCCTGGGGATGATGGAGGCGGCGGGCTGCTGGCCGCCCCCGGCGCCCGGCCGAGACTCCCTCCGAGCCGGTGGAGCTGGAGGTCTTCGTCCGCGAGGGCTGCCCGCGCTGCGAGGACGCGAAGCGGTTCCTCTCCCAGCTCCAGGCCGAGCGCCCCGGGCTCCAGGTGCATTACCGCGACGTGGTGCGGGAGCCCGAGTCGCTCGCGCGGCTCCAGGAGCTGGCCGGAGAGGGGCCCGCGGGGGCCCTCGGCGTGCCGGCCTTCCACGTGGCGGGGCAGCTCCTCATCGGCTTCAGCGGCCCCGAGACGACGGGCCGGCAGCTCGTGGCCCTCCTCGAGGGACAGGAGCCCGGAGAGACGAGCGCGGCCCTATGTCCGGTGGGCGCGGAGTCCCCCGAATGTCCGCCCGGAGCGCCCCTGGACTCCATCGACGCCCCCTGGGTGGGCCGGGTGAGCCTGAAGGACTGGGGCCTGCCCGCCTTCACCGTCCTCATCGGCCTGCTGGACGGCTTCAACCCGTGCGCCATGTGGGTGCTGCTGTTCCTGCTCTCGCTGCTCGTCAACCTGCGCAGCCGCCGGAAGATGCTCGCGGTGGCGGGCACCTTCGTGCTCACCAGTGGCCTCGTCTACTTCGCCTTCATGGCGGCGTGGCTCAACGTCTTCCTGTACCTGGGCCTCTCGCGCGTCACCCAGGTGGTGCTGGGGCTGGTGGCGCTCGTCATCGGCGCCCTCAACGTGAAGGACTTCCTCGCCTTCAAGCGCGGGCCCTCGCTCTCCATCCCCGAGAGCGCGAAGCCGAGCCTGTATGCCCGCGTGCGGCGGCTCCTCCAGGCGAAGTCGCTGCTGCCGGCCATGGGCGGCGTGGTGGTGCTCGCCCTCCTCGTCAACCTCGTCGAGCTGGCCTGCACCGCGGGCCTCCCCGCCGTCTACACCGAGCTGCTCGTCCTCCAGCACCTGCCCACCTGGCAGTACTACGCGTACCTCGCCCTCTACAACGTGGCCTACATCCTCGACGACTCGGTGATGGTCCTCATCGCCGTGGTGACGCTCGGGCAGCACAAGCTCCAGGAGCGCGCTGGGCGATGGCTCAAGCTGCTCAGCGGCTCGGTGATGCTCCTGCTGGGGCTGCTGCTGCTGTTCCGCCCCCAGTGGCTCGCGTTCTAGTCGGCGGGGCCTACTCCTCGAGCTGCTTGAGCCTCGCCGCCACTTCCGTGTTGTCAGGGGTCAGTTCCAGAGCGCGGCGGTAGTTCGCAATCGCCTGCTCCTTGTTTCCGCTGGCCCTGTACGCCTCACCCAGGCCGCCGTAGGTGTTCCCATCGCTGGGAAACATCTCCACGTTCAGCTTGAAGATCTCGATCGCGTCCGCCACGCGCCCAGCGTCCAGCAGCTGATATCCAACGCGAATCAGCTCCCTTTCGGAGAAGTCGTAGTCGTTCGGCTTCGTCGCCTTGAAGGCCTTGTACCTGGCGACTCCCTCCGCCACGGACGCCTTGTCGATGGTCGCCAGCACGACTTCCCCGATTGATGGCCGGGGCTGCCGGGGCGGAATGCCATGAAGGATGCTCAGCACTCCGGCCGCGATCTCCTGGAGCCTGCCGCCGCGCGACGTGTTGTCGAGGAGGACGACGAGCTCCCTCCGCTCAGGTACGCGGATGAGTAGCGTGCTGAACCCGTTGATCCCGCCACCGTGGCTGATGGTGGCGAGCTCCGTCGCGCCGTCGTTCAGCTTGATCGGCTTCACGAACCACCCATGGGCGTACTGGCCCATTCCCGGCGTGAAGAGCTGCTGCTTGAGCGGCGCGGGCAGCAGCTTGTCGAGGTAGAGCGCGCGATCCCAGAGATAGAGGTCCTCCACCGTCGAATACAGGGAGCCGGCGGCATAGGGGAGCGCCATGTCGAGGTATGGCGCGTTGACGTACCCGTTGGGCTCGAGCTGATAACCACTCGCGCGCTTCGGGAGCACCGTCGCGGAGACGTCATAGCCGGTGTTCTTCATCCCCAGCGGGTCGAAGATCCGCTCCTGCAGCGCCTGCGCGTAAGTCTTTCCGGTGATCTTCTCGATGATGGCGCCGAGCAGGAAGTAGCCGGAGTTGTTGTACGCCCACTTCGTCCCGGGTTCGAACTCGAGGTCGCCGCTGGCGAACTTCTTCACGAAGTCCGCGACCGTGTAGGGATTGCGCGACTCTTTCTCGAAGAACGCGGGCAACGACGTGTAGCTCGGGATGCCCGAGGTGTGATTCAGCAACTGGGCGATCGTGATGCGGTCACCCGTATCCTTACGGTAGTCCGGGAGATGCGTCGTGAGCTTGTCCTCGAGCTTGAGCTTCCCCTCGGCGACGAGCTGCATGATGACCATCGAGGTGAACTGCTTGGTGATCGATCCGAGGCGGAACTTCGTGTCGGGTGTATTCGGCACCTGCCATTCGAAGTTCGCCTGGCCGTAGGCTTTCTTGAGGACGATGCCCTTCTCGTCGGCGACGAGCAGGGCACCGTTGAACTGGCGCAACTGGTTGTACTTCGTGACGAGCCGATCAATCTCCTGCTGCCGCGTTGCCGCTTCGGCGGCGGGCACGACCAGCACGAAGACAACGAGCGCGCTCACGATGCGCGCATGGAGCCAATTCATTCATTCCCCCAACTGTTGAACGGATACGGTCCGGACTCGGACTCCCCGCCATCATGCCCCCACCTCCAGCCCACGCGCGAAGTTTCGCGCCTGGAAGGCCGCCCCTCCCCCGGAGGCACGGACGAAAGGGGGGGGTTGTCCCCTCCCTCCTGAGGGCTCCACCCTTCATCCATGGGGAACCAGGAGAAATCACTCATCGTCATCGGCGCTGGCATCGCGGGGCTGTCCGCCGGGTGCTATGCGCGGATGAACGGGTACCAGACGAAGCTCTTCGAGCTGCACGACAAGCCCGGAGGCTTGTGCACCTCCTGGCAGCGCGACGACTACACCATCGATGGGTGCGTCCACTGGGTGGTCGGCTCCGCCCCCACCTCTCCCCTGTACCGCATGTGGGAGGAGCTGGGCGCCGTCCAGGGGCGCCAGATGCTCTATCCGGCTGAGTTCATGCGCATCGAGGGGCTCGACGGACACACCCTCGTCACCCCCACGGATCATGGCCTCCGGAGACGTCGCTCCTCTTCCTGCTCATCAACCTCGGGTTCGTCGGAGCGGCGCAGGCGGGATACCCCGTGGGCGGCTCGCTGGCCTTCTCCCGTGCCATCGAGGCACGTTTCCGGGAGCTCGGGGGGGAGCTCCACTACACGGCGCGTGTGGCGCGCATCCTGGTCGAGAACGGCCGCGCCGTGGGCATCCGGCTCGCCAGTGGAGAGAAGCATCGGGCCGACGCGGTCATCTCGGCGGCCGATGGTCACACCACCCTCTTCGAGCTGCTCGAAGGCCGCTACGTGGACGACGAGCTGCGCGTGCTCTACCAGCGGAATCCCCTCTTCCCGGGCATCCTCCAGGTGGCGTTCGGCGTCCGTCGGCGTTTCGATGACGTTCCGCACGTCGTCATGGGCATCAGCCTGCCGCTGCCCGAGCCTCTCCAGATCGCCGGCCAGGAGCACCGCCGGGTGCTGGTGGAGATCGACAACCATGACCCGACGCTGGCACCGGAGG
Organism: uncultured delta proteobacterium; assembly: GCA_963771175.1. Classification (GTDB taxonomy): domain Bacteria; phylum Myxococcota; class Myxococcia; order Myxococcales; family Myxococcaceae; genus Archangium. The sequence continues at coordinate 138,975 of CAVYSY010000045.1, read as the reverse complement.
GACGAACGGTGCTGAAGGTGCTCGTCCATACGGATTACGCCCGGTGGGCGGCCCTGAGCCAGAACCCGGAGCGCTACGCCGAGGAGAAGGAGCGGGTCGCGAGTCAATTCCTCGCGGCGCTCGAGAAGCGCTTCCCCGGCATTTCCTCGCAGGTGGAGATGCGGGACGTGGCGACCCCCGTGACCTTCGAGCACTACACGGGAAACTGGAAGGGGGCCTATGAGGGGTGGCTCCCCACGCCCGAGGCGATGCGCAAGAGCCCGCGCAGAACCCTGCCGGGGCTGGAGTCCTTCTTCATGGCCGGTCAGTGGGTCTCACCCGGTGGGGGCCTGCCAATCGCGGCGCTCTCGGGGCGACAGAGCATCCAGCTCCTCTGCGCCCGGGAGGGAAGGCCCTTCGTTGCCTGGCGTCCGGAAGAACGCCCCCATCCCGTCCCAGGAAAGAAGCGAGCGCGCGGGCTCCGCCGGCCAGCCCCGGCGACATGACTCAGAGTTTCTCCAGGGCATGCAGCAGCCGGGCATCCACTTCCTCGGCGATGGGCTGGACGGCGGGATTGCCCACCATGCGGAACAGCGTCTGCGGCCGGATGGCCTGGATCCAGGCGGCCCCGTCCTCGCCCTCGAAGACGTCCACGTTGCAGGGCAGCAACACCCCGATTGCGGGCTCGGCTTCTAGAGCCTTGTGGGCCAGGGCCGGGTTGCAGGCGCCGAGGATGACGTAGGGCTTGCGATCCACGCCGAGCTTCTTCTTCAGCGTGGCCTTCACGTCGATTTCAGTGAGAACCCCGAAGCCCTCGGCGGCGAGCGCCTCCTTGACCCGGGCGATCGCCTGCTCCTGCGTCACCCCATCAAGCCGCCGCGTATGAGCGTAGTTCGCTTCGTACATGGTCTCGTTCCTCCATCTCCATGGGGAGTGTGGGCACGAGGCGGAGGATCCGCTCCCCCTCCCGGCGCCCCCATCGAGCATCCTCACCAGCTCAGCTCATCGGGGCGCAGCTTGTGCGGGTTGGGCACGAGCCGGACGATGCGCCCGTCCGCGATGTGGATGACCCGGTCCGCCATGCCCGCGATGGCCGCGTTGTGGGTGATGACGGCGGTGGTGGTGCCCAGCTCGGTGTTGATGCGCGCGAGCGTCTCGAGGACGAGCTTGCCGGTGACGTAGTCCAGCGCGCCGGTGGGCTCGTCGCACAGGAGCAGATCCGGGCGCTTGGCCACCGCCCGAGCGATGGCCACCCGCTGCTGCTCGCCTCCGGAGAGCTGCGAGGGGAAGTGGTCCATCCGCTGGCCGAGCCCCACCAGCGCGAGCGCCTCCTCCGGCCGCATGGGCTTCTCGGCGATCTCCGTCACCAGCGCCACGTTCTCGCGGGCGGTGAGACTGGGGATGAGGTTGTAGAACTGGAAGACGAAGCCCACGTGCTCGCGCCGGTAGCGGGTGAGCGCGCGCTCGTCGGCGTGGGCGAGGTCGTGGTCGTAGTAGGAGATGTCGCCGCCGGTGGGCACGTCGAGCCCTCCGAGGATGTTGAGGAGCGTGGACTTGCCGCTGCCCGAGGGCCCGAGCAGGACGACGAACTCGCCCCCATACAGGTCCAGGTCCACGCCCCGCAGCGCGTGCACCTCCACCTCACCCGTCCGGTACACCTTGGTGAGGCCACGCGCCACGAGCACCGCCTGCCCGACCTTCGGAGGTGTCATGTCCCCCCACTCTGTGGAGCCGAGTGCCGTCCGTCCATGGCACACGGGGGCGGTGTGGTGCCGGGAATCCGACTCATGCAACCGCCAGCCAGACCAACGCCGCGGGCCCGGATTCTCGTCACGTTCTCGTTCATCACGTGGCGGATCCAGTGCCGGTAGAGCCAGTCCTTCACGCCCGTGAGGTTCGTTCCGTGCGCGGCGTAGAAGGAATCCGGGTGCTCGAACACGCCCAGGTCCTGGTTGACTCCCGTCTTCTGGATGAACGTGTCGCTCCCCCGCCACTGGATGGGAGGCTCGGCGAGGTTCTCGGTCCCGACCCCGAAGCCGAGGAAGGCGCCCTCGCCCTGCCCTCGCGGCACGAGCCCGCGCACCCCCGACAGGTAGGCCACGTCCAGTATCACGCCCTCGAGCGCGACCCAGCGGTTGCCGACCCGCACCTCGGCCCAGCTGTGGATGATGCTCGCGGGGGCCAGAGCGTAGAAGAGGCCGTTCACGACGCCCTTCTGCAGCCGCTTGTGGATGGTCGCGCCATGGAACCGGCACGGGATGCCCGAGGCCCGCAGCAGGGCCATGAGCAAGGTCGTCTTCGTGTTGCACTGACCGTATCCATCCGCGAGGACGCGCGAGGCCGGCAGGTTGTCGGCTTCGTTGTAGCCGAAGCGAATCTCGTCCCGGACGTACGCGTAGACAGCGCCGATGCGCTCGCTCTCCGTCAGCGCTCGCCAGCCGCGCTCCTCGACGAGGCGCTGGAGGCTCGGGTGCTCATGGTCGAGCAGGGGCGTGGGCCGCAGGTATTCTTCGTTCATGCCGCGAAGGTAGCCACGGCCGGAAAGACAGGCTTGAACGTTGCGGTCACCGCGAAGGCGCGCCCGGAGCGACCCAGTGGCCGCCGAAGAACTCCATGCGCGGGAGGACCGTGGAGGGGCTCAGCCCGAACATCGCCCGGAATGTCCGGCTGAAGTGAGCGGCGTCGCTGAACCCGGCCTCGACCGCGGCCTCGGTCAGGTTGGCGCCACGACGGGTCTCCTCGACCGCTCGCTTGAGCCTGGCCCAGAGCACGAAGCGACGGAACGGGATTCCGACCTCGGCGGAGAAGCGGTGCGTGAGCCGCGTGGGTGATACCGAGGCGCGGGCGGCCGCGACCTCGAGGCTTGGAACGGTGTCGAGCGCACTCTCGACATACGCGATGGCGCGCCGGATCCCCCTCGAGGGCACCTCCACCCCGGTGGACGTCGCTCCCAGCGCCGTGAAGACGCGCTCACACCAGGCCATGGCCTCCTCGGGGCCAGCTTCGAGCGATGGGAACTTCAAGCCGGACAGGCTCTCGAGGAGCTCATGGCCCAGACCCTCTCTCGCGCGTCGCTCGAGTGCCGCTCCACGCGGCCCGTGCCTCTCGACGAGCATCAGCACGAGGGGCTGGCCTTGCGCCTCGAAGGAGTGCGGGAGGTTGGCGGGCACCAGCGCCGCTCGCACCCGGGTCCTCCGCGCTGGCCACCGCAGGGTGAGCTCTCCCTCGCTCGCCCAGACGAACTGCACGGCGTGGTGCGCATGCTCGTCCGCGACACCCCCGGGGCCCACATAGAGAAAGACACCCGGCGCGAGGAACAGGCGCCCGCCCCAGGCCGGCGTAGGTGATGGCCCATCCATGATGCCCTCCTCCTCCAGCGACTGCTCCGTGGGGCGGCCGCTTCGGCAAAAAATTCAATTCAGGCCGCAACGCGACTTTTCCGCTCCATTTGCGATAAATCAGGGAAACCCGTTGTACCTCCAAGGAGTGGTAATGCGTAAAATCCCCATCTTCCTGACCGCAGCGGCCCTGTCGTCCATGGCCTGCAACAACGCCGACCCCTCGACCGGGAGCGAGGCCATCCTCCAGAGCCGCGAGGCCGCCATCAAGGAGTCCCGGCCGACGAAGTTCCGCCGGAGCCTCGAGCCGGTGGCGGGCGAGTACATCGTCGTCCTCAAGAACGAGGAGCGCGGGGACGTCAGGGACGTGGCGCCGGCACTGGCGGCGTCCTACCGCGGCAAGACGGGCCGGGTGTTCCGTCACGCGCTGCGCGGCTTCGTGGCGTACATGAGCGAGGCGGATGCACGCGCGCTCGCCGAGGACCCGAACGTGGCCTACGTGGAGGAGAACGGCCGCATGTCCATCTCCGGCACGCAGACGGGCGCCACGTGGGGCCTGGATCGCGTCGACCAGGTGGCGCTGCCGCTGGACCAGACGTACGCGTACAACACCGCCGGCTCCGGGGTCCACGCGTACATCATCGACACCGGTATCCGCACCACCCACGCCGACTTCGGCGGCCGCGCCAGCCTGGACTATTCGCGCCATCACGGACGGCAACGGCGCCAATGACTGCAACGGCCACGGCACGCACGTGGCGGGCACGGTCGGCGGCGCCACCTAGGGCGTGGCCAAGGAAGTGAGCCTGCACGCGGTGCGCGTGCTGGACTGCGCGCGGCTCCGGTACCTACGAGGGCGTCATCGCCGGCGTGGACTGGGTGACCGCCAACCACGTCAAGCCGGCCGTGGCCAACATGAGCCTCGGCGGCGGCGCCTCCCAGGCGGTGGATGACGCGGTGACGAGCTCCATCGCCTCGGGCGTGGTCTACGCGATCGCCGCCGGCAACGACAACGGCGACGCCTGCAACCAATCCCCGGCCCGCACGCCCAACGCCATCACCGTGGGCGCCACCACCAACACGCGACGCGCGCGTCCTCGTTCTCCAACTTCGGCACCTGCGTGGACATCTTCGCTCCGGGCTCGAACATCACCTCGGCCTGGTACACGGGCGACACGGCCACCAACACCATCAGCGGCACCTCGATGGCCTCCCCGCACGTGGCGGGCGCCGCGGCGCTCTACCTGGCCACCAACCCGACCGCCACCCCGGAGCAGGTGACCAGCGTGCTCACCAACATGGCCACGGTGGGCGTCGTCACCAGCCCGGGCACCGGCTCGCCCAACCTGCTGCTGTACACCGGCGCCATCGCCTCCGGCCCGGCCGACAACAACCCCCCCACCGCCACCCTCACGGCCCCGACCTCGGGTGCCAGCATCGTTGGCACCGTCAACGTCGCGGCCGACGCCAGCGACGACGTGGGCGTGACGCGCGTCTCCTTCTTCGCCAACGGGGCCCTCCTCGGCACGGACACCACCGCGCCGTACGAGGTGGCCTGGAACACCACCCTGGGCGGCAACGGCAGCCACACCGTCGTGGCCAAGGCCTATGACGCGGGCGGCAACGTGGGCACCAGCTCCGCCGTCAGCGTGACGGTGAACAACCCGGGCATCGCCAGCTACGACGCCGCGCTCAAGGCGCCGCGCTGCACCGAGCCGGGCGCCTACTGCGACACCGGCGCGCTGGTGAACGGGCGCGGCACGATGGGCCCGGAGACCAACGCTCCCAACACCCTGGGCGGCACGTGCGCCGACGGCAACAGCGGCACCTACAAGAGCGACGAGTCGCTGGAGCGCATCCGCATCTCCACGCTGGACGGCTCGCCGCTGGCGCCGGGCAAGACGGTGAAGGTGGAGATGACGGTGTGGGCGTGGTCCACCGGCAGCTCGGACTCGCTGGACATCTACTACACGGCGGACGCGAACAACCCCTCGTGGACCTTCCTCGCCACGCTCAAGCCGGCCGCGGGTGGCGCGCAGGTGCTCTCGGCCACCTACACCCTGCCGTCCGGCAGCCTGCAGGCCGTGCGCGGCAACTTCCGCTACAGCAGCACCACTGCTGGCACCTGCACCACCGGCAGCTACGATGACCGCGACGACCTGGCCTTCCCGGTGGGTGATGGCAGCGGAGCGCAGGCTCCCGCGGCCTCGTTCACCTCGTCGTGCAGCGGGCTGACCTGCGGCTTCACGGACACCAGCACGGACTCGGACGGCACCATCGCCTCCTGGAGCTGGAGCTTCGGCGACGGCGCTACCTCCACCGCGAGCAACCCGAGCCACACCTACGCGGCGAGCGGCACCTTCTCCGTGGCGCTGACGGTGACGGACAGCCAGGGTCTGAGCAGCACCCGGACGCAGACGGTGACGGTGACGGCGCCGGTGTCCATCTCGCTCTCCTCCGCGACGCGGACCCAGGGCAAGAAGCAGTACGTGGACCTCACGTGGTCCGCTGCCAGCGGCACCAACGTGGACGTGTTCCGCAACGGCACCCTGGTCATCACCACGGCCAACGACGGCGCCCACACCGACCAGGTGAGCGCCGCGGGGACGTACACGTACCGCGTGTGCGATGCCGGCACGAGCCGCTGCTCGAACGACTCGACCGTGACGTTCTAGTCACCCATCGGGTGTGAAGCACGAAGGCCCGGGCCGGCTGGTAGGGACGGCTGGCCCGGGTCCCAAGATGGACACGAGGCCCTGGAAGCACTGGGCGCTCGCGCTGGCCCACCGCCCTCCGCTGCTGATCCTCGACGAGCCCACCGCCGGGTTGGATCCGGTGGCGCGGCGCGAGTTCCTCGACATCCTCCGCGACCAGGTCCGGCGCGAGGGGCAGACCGCGCTCTTCTCGTCCCACCTCGTCGGCGAGGTGGAGGAGGTGGCGCACCGCATCGGCATCCTCCACGACGGCCGGCTGCGCTTCCAGGGCGAGCCTCGACACGCTCCGCCAGTCGGTCCGGCGGGTGGTGCTGGAGACCCCGACGGAGCAGCTCCCGCCCGGATTCTCGCTCGTGAGACGCGAGCGCCTGCCCGATGGGCGCCTGGCCCTGGTGCTCTTCGGCGCGTCGGCGGACTGGGCCGCGAGCCCCTTCGCTCCGGAGGCGGTGGAGACGCTCTCGCTGGAGAACATCTTCCTCGCCTACGCGCGGCGGTCGGACGAGACATGAGCGCGGGCCCTCCTGCGCAAGGAGTGGCGCGAGCACCGAGGCTCGTGGCTCCTCCTCAACATCCTCCTCGGGCTCCTGCTCGTTCCTCCTGCGTCCTGGCGGAGAAGCGCTACGCCGAAGCGAAGGGCAGCCTGTTCGCGCTGCTCCAGATGCCCGCCGTGCTCCTCTCCAGCGTGGGAGCCCTCTTCGTGGGCCACCGCCTGGTGGTGCGCGAGTACGGCCAGCGGACCCAGCTCTTCCTCGAAGCGCTTCCCCTCTCGCGCACGCGCATCCTCACCACCAAGCTCGTGCTCGGGGCGGCCGTGCTGCTGCTCCCGCTCGCGGCTGACCTTCCTCGTCCTCTGGAGCAGGGTCGGGGCGCGCGAGGACGTCACCGCCCGCTTCGTCCTCCTTCTGCTCCCTTCGCGCGGCCACCCCGGTGCTGCTGGGCTGGAGCCTTCTTCGCGCTCGCCGGGCTGCTCGGCCGCTACCGCAACCCCCTCTACGTCATCCTGGCCATCGCCGCCTTCGCGGCGGACCACCTCACGGAGCTCGATCTCTCCAAGACCGGGCCGTTCGCGCTGCTCGGCGCCGACTTCGCCTTCGAGCGCCACCGCATCCCCTGGGAGCAACCTCGTTGCGTGCTGGGCCCTCACGGCGGCGGCGGTGGCGCTCTGCTTCGGGCTGGTCCTCTACCGGGACGGAACCCTGGCCGAGCTGTTCTCCCAGCGGATGAGTCACCGGGAGAAGGTGTTCATCGCGTGTGTCTTCGTCGGGCTCATCGACGGTTGTTTCCATGCTGGACAAGGCGAAGCAGCGCAGAGCCCTTCGCCCTGCACGAGGCGGAGCAGAGCCCGAGTGAAGGAGCTCGGCCGTCCAGGTGGCCTCCGGGGTGGGCTTCCCGCGGGAGCGAGGCGCAGGCGCTGGCGGAACGGCTCGCGGAGGAGCTGCTCGCGCTGAGCGACTACCTCGGGCTCGAGCGGCTTCCGGCCGTGGCGGTATTGCCCATCCGCGAGCTCGATGCGGACGTATTCCAGCGCGCGAAGCTGGAGAAGGCCGATGGCGTCGTGGTGCGGGCGAACCTCGCGGCTCCGGACTTCGACCCGCGCGCCTTCGAGGCCTTCCTCTTCCGCGAGGTGCTCATCCAGGTCAGCGAGGGCGTGGTGCTGCGGGAGGAGCGGCAGTGGCTGCTCGATGGCTTCACCACGTGGTGGGCGAACCGGAGCAGGCAGGAGCGAGCGGCTGTCGGCGAGGGCCGCGGTGGCCTCTCGGGAAGGCTTCGACATCCAGGGCTGGTTGACCACGCGCGAGCGCCTCGGTCCCTGCCTGTCGGGAGCGCTGGCCGCCCGGGGAGTGCCAGACGTTGCTCACGACGGCTCGGAGAGCCCTCCTTCCGAGCGCTGATGCGGCGCACCCTGGCGCAGCCGCCGGGCACGGGCTTGTGGGGACTCTGGCGCGAGCCGCGGCTGGCCTCGCTGCTGCGCGAGCAGGACGGGTTCTCCGAGGAGGAGCTGTCAGCGGCTCTGGTCGCGAGGCGCTCGCGTGAGGATCGCGAGACGCACGCGAAGGAGCTGGAACGCCTGGCCGGAATGACGCCCTCGCTCACGCTGGTGGCGGAGTCGGCGGAGACCTTCCGTCTGGAGCACACCCTCCAGGCGGCGGAAGGCCAGGCGCTTCCCGCTCGGTACGCGCTCCTCCACCAGCAAGCTGAAACCCTTCGAGAACGAGGTGGCGCCGCACGAGCTCTCCCGGCAGGACGCGGTGCCCTCCGCGAGTGGGGCGCGGCTTCCACTGCGGGCTCGCGCGAGGGGATCGGTGGCTCTTCGTGGTGCAGATGGAGTCCGAGACGCTCGGGTGCCCCATCCGCCTGCTCGCGGAAAGGAGGGAGATCCGATGATCCGCCCGCTCGTGGCCAAGGAGGTGCGTGACCAGCGGCCGTTCCTCTGGCTCGCGCTCTTCTTCATCGCGCTCGACGTGCTGACGGACTCTGTGGTTCAGGCCCCTGGGGTTCCTCGCCCTACGCGGACACCTTCGAGTCGCGGTTCAATCCGGATGGCGACCTGTCCCTGATGACGTTCATCCTCGCGTTCGCGCTGGGCTGCGGCCTGCTCGTGCGCGAGCAGGATGACCGCACGCTGGAGTTCCTCGACGCGCTGCCCACCTCTCGCTGGACGCTCTTCTGGGTGAAGCTGCTCGTCGCGCTCGCCACCGTGCTGGTGTACCCGCTCGGGACGACGCTGTGGGTGATCTTCCACCAGGTCTTGTCCCGCACCTCGCTGGAGCCGGGCCTGCACCTGCAGGTGATGGTGGTGGCGTCCGTGCTGCGGGTGGCGCAGGCGCTCACGGTGCTCGCCCTGGCGCTGGCGCTGGCGCCCTTGCGGCGGCTGTGCTGGACGGCGCTGGCGGTGCTGATGCTGAGCCAATCGATCCTCGAGGATCGGGTGCCATGGCTCTCCGCCCTCAACCCGTTCCGCCTCACGGCGCCGCGGTTCGAGGGCACCGCGTGGCGCTGGCCCGTGGAGGCCCTGCGCCTCCAGCTCTCGGTGGCCTGCGTGCTGCTCGGAATGGCCCTGGCGCAGTTCCTCGGGTGGGGTGAGCGGCTCACCGCCTCCATCCAGCGACGGATGCAGGGCTCGTGGCTGGGAACCCTGGCCACGCTCGCCACCGTGGGCATGTTCCTCGTGGTCTTCGGCCGGTCGGCCGGGAGCGACGGCACGGAGGAGGACAGCGCGACGACGAGGGCCCCCAGGTGGAGTTCCCCTCCGCGGCCACCGCGCAGGCGGCGACCGGGCACTACCAGTTCAGCTACCCCGCCAGCCTGCGCAAGCGCGCCGAGCCGCTCCTGGAGGGAGCGGATGGAGCCTTCGAGAAGGTCCGTGCCTTCCTCGGGGTGGAGGCGGGAGTCCCCATCCACGCGGACCTCAACGGGAGCGCGAGGCACACGGCGGGCACGGCCTACTGGAACACGCTCCGGATGAACCTCGCCGGGCTCTCCCAGCCCGAGGAGGGGCTCGCGGTGCTCGGACACGAGACGACGCACGTGCTCGCCCAGCGCATCGCCGGAGCGGAGGCAGCCTCCCGTCTGACGACGCATGAAGCTGCTCAGCGAGGGACTGGCCAGCTACGTGGAGTATCGCCTCTTCTACCCACCCGGCGCGGAGGAGGAGTACCAGCTCATCGCCGCGGCGGCGCGGGCGCGGCGGGAGGTGAAGACCGAGGAGCTGCTGGACCTGGAGAAGCTCGCGGCCGAGCGGGACGAGAACCAGGTGTACCCGCTGGGGAGGGCCTTCATCGAGGTGCTGGTGCGGCGGCATGGAGACGGAGCCCCGGCGCGAGTGCTCTCGGCGCTCGGGAGGAAGGACGCACCCGAGGGGCTCGACGGCGCGCTGGCGTGGCAGGACGCGTTCCAGACGGCGGGGATCGACCTGTCCCAGGTGTTCGACGACTTCTTCGCGTACCTGGACGAGCAGGTGGAGCGCCGCCGCGAGGTCATCGATTCACTCCCGCGCCCGCGAGGAGCCGTGGAGCGCAGAGGACGGGACGAGTCGGCATCCGGGCCCTCGTGGACGGGACGGTCCCCGAGGGCTGGGAGGTGGTCTGCCGCTTCCGTTCGGACGAGACGTCCCGCATCGGCGCCCGGCGAGCAGGCGGTGCCCACGGGGGCGCAGCTGGGCTTCTGACAGGTGCTCACCCCACCCGCCCCCGGCAGACAGAGCCGGATACACGTAGGCGTAGTCGCGCTGATCGCGGCTGTGCAGAATGCGCCTCATGCGAAGAATCCTGATCGTGCTCCTCGTCCTCGTGGTGGCCCTGACCGCGTACCTGCTGCTGTGGCCCGTCCCCATCCAGCCGGTGGCGTGGAGCGCTCCCCCGGACCCTGGCTACCAGGGGCCGCACGCGGTGAACCACAAGCTGGCGGGGCTGAAGCAGCTCGAGCTGGGCGAGGACGAGGGCCCCGAGCACGTCGTCGTCCGCGACGGCTACGTGTATGCCGCGGTGCTCAGTGGCGCCATCCTGCGCCTGGCGCCCGACGGCTCCTCGCGAGAGGTGGCGGTGAACACGGGGGGACGGCCGCTGGGCTTCGATTTCGACGCGCAGGGCAACATGATCATCGCGGATCCGATGCGGGGGCTGCTCAAGGCCACCCACCTTGGACCGGGTGCGAAGATCGAGGTGCTGGCCGACACGGTGGACCACCCCGTGAAGGGAGACCCCATCCGCTATGCCGATGGCGTGGTGGTGGCGCCTGACGGCGGAATCTATTTCACGGATGCCTCGCGCCGCTTCGCCCCGCCGGAGTGGGGTGGCACCTTCAACGCCAGCGTGCTCGACATCCTCGAGCACCAGTGCACCGGACGCCTGCTCGAGTACGAGCCGACGACGAAGGCCACGCGCGTGATGATGACGGGCCTGTGCTTCCCCAATGGGCTGGCGCTGTCCGAGGATGGGAAGCACCTGTTCCTCACCGAGACAGGCGAGTACCGCATCTGGAAGGTGGCCGTGGAGGCGAGGGAGCTGGATGCGAAGCAGCTGGCGGCCCGGCCGAGCGAGCAGGCCCAGGTGCTGCTCTCCAACCTGCCCGGCTATCCAGACAACCTGATGCGCGGGCAGGAGGGTCGCATCTGGGTGGGCTTCACCAAGCCTCGCGGCGCCTTCGTGGACAAGACGGCCGACAAGCCCTGGCTGCGCGCGCTCTCGGTGCGGCTGCCCAAGTCCATGTGGCCGGTGCCGAAGCCCTACGGCCACGTCTTCGCTTTCGACGAGAGCGGGCCGGGTGCTCGTGGACATGCAGGACCCGAGCGGCACCTACCCCGAGGCCACCTCCGTCACCGAGACGGAGGACCGGCTATACATCCAGAGCCTCCACGCGAAGACCCTGGGGTGGATGGACAAGAGTGCGGTGGCAAAGAACGGTCGCTAGTTGATGACGTGCGGATGGGCGCGGCGTCCGTCCCAATCCCGCTCATGCGCTCCGTCGGCGGCTCATGCCGAGCAGCAGCGCCCCCACGAGCGCGATCCCGCCCAACATCCCGCCCAGGCCGCCCCCGTCTGACGAGCAGCCCCCACCTCCCCGGACGCCAGGGGTGCAGACCTCGCCCAGCTCCGGGGAGAGCGACGACACCTCCTGGCCGGGGTTGGCCTCCATCGGGCAGTTGTCGCACGCATCCCCCACCCCATCGCCATCCGCGTCCTCCTGGCTGACGCCGGCCAGCGTGGGGCAGACATCACAGGCATCCCCCAGCCTGTCCCCATCCACGTCCTGCTGGCCAGGGTTGGCATGCCCGGGGCAGACATCGCAGGCATCCCCCAGCCCGTCCCCATCCGTGTCCTGCTGGTCACCGCTCGCACTCGCGGGGCAGACATCGCACGCATCCCCGACCCCATCCCCATCCGTGTCCCGCTGGTCGCCGCTCGCACTCGCGGGGCAGACATCGCACGCATCTCCCTATCCCATCCCCATCCGTGTCCCGCTGGTCGGCGTTGACCACGCCTGGGCAGATGTCACAGACATCCCCCACCCCGTCCCCGTCCGAGTCCCGCTGGTCGGCATTGGCCTGGCCCGGGCAGCTGTCACAGGCATCTCCCTGCCCGTCCCCGTCCGAGTCCCGCTGGTCGGCATTGGCCTGGCCCGGGCAAATGTCACAGACATCTCCCAGCCCGTCCGCATCCCCATCCTGCTGGCTGGCATTGGCGTGCCTGGGGCAGTTGTCGCACGAGTCCCCGAGCAGATCCGCGTCCTGGTCCACCGCGAGCTGGCTGCTGCAGGTGGCCGCCATGCCAGGGCCCGGAGCGACATAGTCATCGCAGGCTCGGTACAGGGGGAGCTCGCCCCCATTGCATGTCATGCCGCTGCGGAAGTAGTCGATGCAGTCTCGATCCGGCCTCCGGGAGTCCTTCTCGACCGAGCGCGCGATGCCGTTGCAGTTGACGTCCTCCAAGGCATGCGCCGGAACGGACACGACGGCGAGCAACAGCAGGATCAGACAGGGGGCGTTGCGCATGATTCGCTCCTCACTCTCCGCCCTGGGCGGTAGGCGGCTCGGGACACTCGCCCGGGCGGGGGCGGCGACGCTCTCGGTCCACGAGGATGAAGTCCACCCGCCGGTTGGTGGCACGACCTTCCTCGGACGTATTGGACAGCAGCGGGCAGCGCTTGCCGTAGCCCACGGGGCTCAGCCGCTCCACCGGCACGCCTTTCGTGCTGAGGTATTCGAGGATGGACCGGGCCCGGCGCTGCGACAGTTCCAGGTTGTATTGGGGGTTGCCCACGTCATCCGTGTGCCCATCGATCCGGACGGGACCGAGCTCGGGGTGCTCGCGAATGAAGCGCGCCACCTCGTCGAGCAGCGGATAGCTCACCGGGTCGATGGAGTCCTTGTTGAAGGCGAAGTACACCGGCTCCCAGAGCCGCAGGCGGGAGTCCTGCTCCGCCACGGTGATGGCGGGTGGTGGGGCAACCGCCGGCGGAGCCACGGACCGAGGCGGGGGGGGCCGGTATTCCCAGGCATGGGAGAGGCCAGCCATGACCCTCACCCGGGGCTCTCCGTAGCCGGCGTTGAGCCCCGCGCCCGCGCCGAGGAAGAAGCTCCAGTCGCGCACCCGCACCTTGCCCGCCAACATCGCCTCGGCGGGACTGCTCACGGTATCGCCGAACCGTGGAGCGGCCAGCCCATACACCTCACCGAGCAGCAAGACGGGGATGTCCGAGGGGCGCGCCACCTCTACCTCCACGCCCGCGCCGTAGAGCAGACCGTGGCCCGCACGAATGTTGAGCAGCCGCTGCTCCTCCGCCCACCGCCAGCCCAGGTTGAGCGCCACCGTCACCCGCTGGAACCGGGCGTGACCGATGAGCTGTGCCGACCCCGTCACGCTCGCCGAGCCCAGGTAGCTCTCGGCGTTGCCCGTGGGCGCCACCACCTCGGCCACCCCGCCCAGACCGAACCGCTCGTTGCTCCAGAAGCGACCCTTGAGGCCCAGCCGCAGGTCCTCCAGCCCGCCGCTCGCGATGCTCGGGAGCGAGCGCGGCTCGCGCGTCACCATGTCCGGGTAGGAGACGATGTCGCCGGCCTGGTGGAGCGTCACCGGAATGGCCATGCTGAGCTGCACCCTGTCCAGCAGGGAGAAGGCGAACGAGAGGTCGGCGGTGAGCCGATCCCGCACCAGCTTGCCCGTGATGCGCTCACCGAAGGTGTAGGCGAGCGGCAGGTCCGCGTAGTGCAGGACGAACTGGGACACCAGTTCCTTCGAGCGGCCCACGTCGGCGAGGTCGACGGTGAGCAACCGGGCCGAGCCCGCCGCGGGATGAAAACGATTGACGTCCAGACTCGGAGCGCCATCGCGGGAAGACGCGGGCGGGGCGAACAGCACTCCCGTCAGGGCGGCGATCGCCACCAGCCCGCGCGAGGTGAGACCAGATGGGGTGTGTGGCTTCATCACGACCCCAGAGTGGGAGAGACGCCCGGTTGATCAAAGAGGGCGCCCGGCACTCCTTCAGGTTCCCGACGCTTCCCGCGTTATTTGTGATGGCTTTCAGATGAAAACCACGAGTGCGTCCAGCTCCGCGAGCAGCGCGCCCGTCCAGTCCCCGTCCTCCGCTTCGGGGGCGTCGTGCTGATGGGCTACCTGTACCTCCGGTCGGAATACTGCCTGCCGTACTGGACTGACACCCCGCTCCCGGTGCAGCCCGCGGCCGACAAAGGACACGCTCTACGTCTCCGAGGGCCAGCGCGTGCGCAGCTTCCCACCGGCCGGCCGGTAGGGCAGGCTCGGGCGCATGAAAGCCCTGCACCGCCCATCGCTCTACGGCTGGTCCCGCTTCGACGAGGCGCGCAACCTGGACTTCCACAGCGTCCTCTGGGTACGCCCCGAGGGCAATGTGGTCATCGATCCGCTCCCGCTGTCCGCGCACGAGGCCGCGCGCCTGCGCTCGCTCGGCGGGGTGGCCTGGGTGGTGGTGACCAACTCGGAGCACCTCCGCGCCACGCGTGAGCTGGTCGCCGACTTCGGCGCGAAGGTCGCCGGCCCTCGCGCCGAGGCGGACTCCTTCCCCCTGCGGTGCGACCGCTGGCTCGCGGATGGCGAGGTGCTCGTCCCCGGGCTCGTGGCGTTGGAGCTGCACGGCTCCAAGACGCCCGGCGAGCTGGCCCTCCTCCTCGAGGACACCACGTTGGTGACGGGCGACCTCGTCCGCGGCCACCTGGGGGGTCGGCTCAACCTCCTGCCGGACGCGAAGCTGAAGGACGCCGCGAGGGCGCGTGCTTCGGTGCGTGGGCTGCTCTCACGGTCGCGCATCGACGCGGTGCTGGTGGGGGACGGCTGGCCCGTCTTCCGACGTGGGCACGAGGCCCTGGAGGAGCTGGTGGCCTCTCTGCCCCCGGCGTGAGCCAGGCAGGGGGTCAGACGACTCAAATCGTCAGCACCTCACATCCGCGCCATTCGAGCCGACAACATCGGGAGATATGTCATGACGGTACGAGTTGTATACATGCACAGCGAAGAGGGAGAGGCCTTGGACATCGATGCGCCAGCAAGTGGCTGCGTCGAGGTGGGGTTGTGCTCACACCTCGCGAGCACAAGTTCCTGGGCGTCTTCCTGATGACCGCCAACGTGAAGTATGGCTTCCTTCGGCAAGATCCCTTCATGTTGGATTTTCGGCGCCATGATCGCGCCGCATGTTAGTGGTGATTGTCCCATGTTTCCCAGCGTGAAAGCAGCACGCGAACGCTTCCAAACAGACCGCCTCAAGAAAAAATTGAAGACGATGACACTGGCGGGAGACGGAAGGGTAAAAATCGAGTTTGTCTCCGATAGTGCTTCGGCGCCGCACATGTCCAACACCTTCTTCGTATCTGAGAAGCATATTGGCATCCCTAAATGGGGCCACGAATCTCTATACCGGAGGATTTGCTGGCTGCTTGGGCATGATCATCCGTCCAACGAGCGGAAAGGGGGGATCCTCGCACATATTTCGCAATCGGGACCAGCAGGGGCACACCAAAGAGACTACCTCATCAAATCCACGGAGGCGATCCCGCAATTGGCCAGCAAATACTGGGAGAATTCAATATGGCTTTGTTCCTCGGAGACGTCGACGGAAGCGACATCGAGTTCCGGGAATGCCGCAAGTGATTCGTAAAACTGCACGAACGGAGAGATTCGACATGCCAGGATCTCCAGCCTTTCGGACAGAGCGGGTCAGTTCTCCTTCAATTCTGACGACAAGGTGCTGTACCTCGTGGGCGCGAACAAGCCTTCGTGGGCTCCTTGATGGCCGCTGCCGAATTCACCGATGAAAACCCCGCCCACGAGTCGGGTCATCCGACATTGAGTTCTCGACATTTGCGCCTGGATTGGCACCGCTACGGCTAGAATCCTGGATGGTGGCACCGTTTCTCGCCGTTTCGTGCTACCGGAGGGCCGTGGAGACCTGGGTCACACCCTTCGAGCCGCGGCCGGCCTCTGACGATGTCGCCGACGCCTTCCCGAGCCCCTTCGACGAGCTCGGTCCTCACGAACTGGCCCGCCAGGCCGCGGAGGTGATGCAGGCGGAGCTCCGTGCCGGGCTTCGTCGCCCCGGGGATTCCGAGCGCGACGCTCGACGGCCCGGAGGGCGGCAAGATGTTCGGCGTGCTGGTCGTGCAGCAGCCAGACGGACGCCTCGGGTTCCTCCGGTCCTTCTCCGGCATGCTCGCGGGCCGCTGGGACGTCCCGGGCTTCGTCCCGCCCCTCTTCGACCGCGAGGCACGAGCCCAGGTGGAGCCCGCGGGCGAGGCCGTGGTGAAGGCGCTGCTCGCCCGCGCCGAGGAGCTCCGGACCTCGTCGGAGCTCGTCACGCTCCGGGCCGCCCACGAAGCGCAGCAGGCACGCCACACCGCGGAACGAGCGGCGCTGCGCGCCCGGCATGAAGAGAAGCGGCGGCGGCGCCACGCGCGGCGGGCGGAGCTCACGGCGTCGGATGCGCTCGCGGAGGCCGAGAAGCGCGAGGCCCTCCATGCGCTCGACCAGGAGAGCCGGGGCGACAAGGCGGAGCAGCGCCGATTGGATGCGGCGCAGGAGGAGGAACGACGGGCGCTCGTGCCGAAGCGAGCGCGGCTCGAACGGCGTCTTCGGGCCCTCGAGCGCCTGCGGCGGATCGTCTGTCGCGCGCTCATGAAGCGGCTCCACGACACCTACGAAGTCCCCAATGCGCGGGGCGAGCAGCGTCCGCTGCGGGCCCTGTACGCACCCGGAGAGCCTCCCTCGGGCGCCGCTGACTGCGCGGCCCCGAAGCTCCTCGCCCATGCCTTCGCGCACGGCTTGCGTCCGCTGGCGCTCGCCGAGTTCTGGTGGGGCGCTCCGCCGCTCTCGGGAGGACGCGTCACCGGCGCCTTCTACGCCGCCTGCCGGGACAAGTGCGGCCCCCTCCTTCCGTTCATGCTGGAGGGCCTGCGAGTCACCTCCCCGAGAGCCTTCTCGCCACCGGCCGTCGTGGCCTCGGAGCTGTCCGTCGTCTTCGAGGACGCGTGGGTCGTCGTGGTCGACAAGCCCTGCGGCCTGCTCTCCGTGCCCGGAAAGGACGCCTCGGTGACGGACTCGGTGCTCGCCCGGCTGCGCGCCCGGTACCCGCACGCGACGGGCCCGCTCCTCGTGCATCGGCTCGACCTGGACACCTCGGGCCTGCTCGTCGCGGCGCTCGACTCGCGGACGCACGCGGCCCTGCAGCGGCAGTTCGTCCACCGGGAGGTCCAGAAGCGCTACGTGGCCTGGCTCGAGGGACACGTCCAGGGCGAGCGAGGAACGATCGACTTCCCGATGCGCGTCGACCTCCACGACCGGCCCCGGCAGATTCACGACCCCGTGCACGGAAAGGCCGCGGTCACCCGGTGGGAGGTCCTCGAGCGAAGTGGGGAGCGCACCCGCGTGGCCTTCTTCCCCCTCACCGGGAGGACCCACCAACTGCGCGTCCACGCGGCGCACCCGCTCGGCCTCGGCGCGCCCATCGTCGGGGACCGCCTCTACGGGCACGAGGACCGCCGCCTGCACCTGCACGCGGAGTCACTCTCGTTCCGCCATCCGGAGACGGGACAGCTCGTCTCCTTCGAGCAGCCGGCCCCCTTCTGAAATCGGGGCAGGAGAGCTCATCGGAGTGCTGGTCCGTCCCTCCTGCTGTCAAGGACTGTCGGACCGCGCTGTTCAGGAAATACCTCGCCGGGATGGATGCTGCGCTTTGATGATCTGTGATGAGCTTCATGCGAGAGGGCGCATGAAAATCCTGCAGGTCATCCACGGCTACCCGATGCGGTACAACGCGGGCTCCGAGGTCTACACGCAGACCCTCTGCCACGGCGCTCGCCGAGCGGCACGAGGTGCACGTCTTCACGCGCGAGGAGGATCCCGTTCGCGCCTGACTACCGCGCTGCGCGCGGAGCGCGACGCGACGACCCGCGCGTCACGCTGCACGTCGTCAACATGCCGCGGAGCCGCGATCGCTACCGGCACGTCGGCGTCGATCAGCGCTTCGCGGAGGTGCTCGATCGCGTTCGCGCCCGACGTCGTCCACGTCGGCCACCTCAACCACCTCTCGACCTCGCTGCTCGGCGAGGCCGCGACCCGCGAGCTCCCGATCGTCTTCACGCTGCACGACTACTGGCTGATGTGCCCGCGCGGCCAGTTCATGCAGATGCACCCGGAGGACCCGAACGACCTCTGGGCCGCGTGCGACGGGCAGGAGGACCGCAAGTGCGCCGAGCGCTGCTACGCCCGCTACTTCTCGCGGCGCGCCCGACGAGCGCGAGGCGGACGTCGCCTACTGGACGCGACTGGGTCGCGCGCCGGATGCGCGCACGTGCGCGAGATGGCCGAGCTCGTCGACCTCTTCATCGCGCCCGTCGCGGTACCTCCATCGACCGCTATCGCGACGACTTCGGGCTGCCCGAGCGCAAGCTGCGTCTACCTCGACTACGGCTTCGACCGCGACGCGGCTGCGCGGCCGCGCAGCGCGCGCCGGGCGAGCCATTCACGTTCGGCTACATCGGCACGCACATCCCGGCGAAGGGCATCCACCACCTCTCGACGCCTTCGGCGCGGCTGCGCGGCGACGCCGCGGCTGCGCATCTGGGGGCGGCCGCGCGGCCAGGACACCGAGGCGCTCAAGGCGATCGCCGCGGCGCCTGCCGGGGGACGCTGGCCGAGCGCGTCGAGTGGCTGCCCGAGTACCGCAACCAGGAGATCGTCCGCGACGTCTTCGACCGCGTCGACGCGATCGTCGTGCCGTCGGTCTGGGTCGAGAACTCGCCGCTCGTCATCCACGAGGCGCAGCAGGCCCGCGTCCCGGTCATCACCGCCGACGTCGGGCGGCATGGCCGAGTACGTGCACCACGAGGTCAACGGGCTGCTCTTCGAGCACCGCGATCCCGACGGCGCTCGCCGAGCAGATGCAGCGGCTCGTCGACGACCCGGCGCTGGCGCGAGCGCCTCGGGCGCGCGCGGCTACCTGCTTCAGCGCGAGCGGCGACATCCCCGACATCGGCGACCACGTCGCGCGACGTCGAGGCGCTCTACGAGCAGGTCCTCGCGCGGCGTGACACCGCGCGCGTGCCACGCCGCGCCGGGCCCGTGGCGGATCACGTTCGACACCAACCCGGACACCTGCAACCTGCACTGCGTCATGTGCGAGGAGCACTCGCCGCACAGCCCGCTGCAGAGCCGCGCGCAAGGCCGCGGGAGGCCGCGCCGGGTGATGCCGATCGAGCTGATTCGCGCGGGTCGTCGCGGAGGCTGCGCCGCGCACGGGCTGCGGGAGATCATCCCGTCGACGATGGGCGAGCCGCTGCTCTACGAGCACTTCGAGGAGATCCTCGACCTCTGCGCGACGCACGGCGTGAAGCTCAACCTCACCACCAACGGCACCTTCCCGCGGCTCGGCGCGCGCGCGTGGGCCGAGCGGATCGTGCCGGTCACCTCGGACGTGAAGATCTCGTGGAACGGCGCGACGAAGGCGACGCACGAGGCGATCATGCTCGGCGCGCGCTGGGAGAAGGTGCTCGAGAACGTGCGCACGTTCATCGCGGTGCGCGACGCGCACGCGCGCGAGCGGCGGCAACCGCTGCCGCGTCACGTTCCAGCTCACGTTCCTCGAGACGCAACGTCGCCGAGCTCGCCGACATCGTGCGGCTCGCGGTCGACCTCGGCGTCGACCGCGTGAAGGGCCACCACCTCTGGGCCCACTTCGACGAGATCAGAACCGCTCTCGATGCGGCGGAGCCCGAGTGCGATCCGGCGCTGGAACGAGGCCGTGCTCGAGGCGCGCGCGGCCGCCGCCGAGCGGGCCGCTGCCGAACGGCGAGCCCGTCCTGCTCGAGAACATCTTCCTGCTCGACGACGACGCGACAGGAGGATCTCGCGCCCGGCGGTCCGTGCCCGTTCCTCGGGCAGGAGGCCTGGGTGAGCGCGGAGGGCCGCTTCGATCCCTGCTGCGCGCCGGACGCGCAGCGGCGCACGCTCGGCGAGTTCGGCAACCTGCACGACGACGGGCTTCATGGAGATCTGGAACGGCGAGGCCTACCAGCGGCTCGTCGCGACCTACCGGAACCGCACGCTCTGCCTCGGCTGCAACATGCGCAAGCCGGTGGAGGTGACGTGATGAGACTGGCAGAGCGTCGGCGATCGCGCACGACCGGCACGCACCATCTGCTGGACGGCGCGCCGCTCTACGACGAGCGCTTCGACGAGGTGCTCGAAGTTCCACGCGCCCGGCCTCGCGCCGTTCGGCGCGGACGACGAGGCCTGGCACATCGATGCAGCGGGGCACGCCGGCCTACGCGCGGCGCTTCCGGCGCACCTTCGGCTTCTACGAAGGGCTGCGCCGCCGTCAGCGCCGACGACGGCTGGCACCACATCCGCCCGGACGGCGCGGACGCCGTACCCGGAGCGCTACGCGTGGTGCGGCAACTTCCAGGAGCGGCCGCTGCGCCGTCCGCGACGCGCGACGGGCGTTACCTGCACCTCGATCCGCGAGGGACAGCCCGGCGTACGCGGAGCGGTGGCGCTACGCCGGCGACTTCCGCGACGGCATCGCCGTCGTGCAGGGCGACGACGGACGCTCGACCCACATCGATCGCGGCGGGCCGCCTCGCTCCACGGCCGTTGGTTCCTCGACCTCGACGTGTTCCACAAGGGCTTCGCCCGCGCGCGGGACGACGCGGGCTGGATGCACGTCGATGGCCGGGGCGCCCCCTCTACGCGCGCCGCTTCGCCACGGTCGAGCCCTTCTACAACGGTCAGGCGCGCGTCGAGCGGCTCGACGGAGCACTCCAGTCGATCAATGAGATCGGTGAGCCGGTGGTGCTCCTTCGCGCACCGTCCCAGCTCCTCCCAGAATCCCCGCTGCGGCTCGGAGACTTCACCATCGACGAGACCGCCGTCCTCGCGAGGACCGCCTGGGGAACGGTGAGGACGGCACGAGATGCGAGTGGTCAGCTCGTGGTCGCCAAAACGACCCGCGGGAGCCACGATCGGGAGCATGAGGTGCTCCGCCTGCTCGCGGGGCATCCCCATGTCCCAGGCGTGCGCGGGCGGGTCAACGTGGAGGGAGGCAGCTGGCTCTTCCTGGAACATCGGCCAGGCCGCATCCTGGGTGGGAGGAACCGGTGCGAGCCCATGCCGGTGAGCCGAGCGATCACCGTGATACTCGCCGTGTTGGATGTCTGTGCTCGCCTCAACGAGGCCGGCTTCGCCCATACGGACCTCCATCCGGAGAACGTGCTCGTCACCGATTCCAGAGGGGAACCCGACGTGACCGTGCTCGATTTCGCCCATGCGATCCGGCTCGGTGCGGACAAGGCCTGGGGCGGGGAGGTCAACTGGGGGCGGTGGGAGTTCGTTCCTCCCGAGCAACTCCAGGACTTCACGACCCTTGATGCAACCGTCGATGTGTACGCCTCGGCCGCCCTGCTCGCCTACCTGATTCGCGGCACGACGCCCTTCCGCGTCGATGTGAAAAGTGCTTTTGCCGCGGGAGGATGGGATGCGGTCCGCGCCGCGTTCCTCGCCGTGCGAGCTTCGCCTGACCTGAGCGGTCTCGAGGTCCGGCTCACCTCCATCCTTCAGGGCGCGCTCGCTCTCGACCCGAAGAATCGCCCGGATGCTCGTACGCTGTCCCGACAGCTGATGGAGGAGCTGCGTGCGCATGCCTGAGTCAGAACCGCATCCCGCGCGGATGCCGGATGGGACCTGGGCCCATGTCGATGGGACCGGACAGCCCGTCTATGCATCCCGCTACCGTGCGGTCAGCGCCTTCCGGGAGGGGTTCGCCGTCGCCCACCGGTTCGATGGAAGCGCCGTCCTCATCGATCCCCACGGTCACGAGCTTCCCACCCATGGGCTCCGATTTCAGTGGATCCTCCCATTCGTCGATGGTCACGCCTCGTCCTGCACGGTGGAGGGCACACACGGGCAGCTCGACCGTGAAGGCCTCTTCCATCCAGACCAGGCCGACCCCGAGTGGCGCATCCGCCAGGAGCTCACCCGCGTCGCGCATTCTCATCTATGAGCGCGGGTACAACGTCTCCATCGACGGCAACCTCTCCTACCGGCTCGATGATGGCACCCTGCTGATGACACCGAGCGGCTCGCACAACGGATTCATCCGCCCCGAGGAGTTCGTCGTCACCCACCCGGATGGAACCCTGCTCCGAGGCGACCGCCGTCCGACGTCCGAGTACCGCCTGCACGTCGAGCTGCACCGCTCCCGTCCGGACTGCCGCTGCGTCATCCACGTCCACTCGCCCTATGCCGTGGCGGCCTCGCTGGCGGGCGTCGACCTGCACAAGACCTACGTGAGCGTCGCGCCCATTCCCACCACGGAGTACGCCCGGATCTCCTCGGAGCAGAGCCCCGCCGTGCTGCGCCCGTACATGGAGCACTACAACTGGGCGATCCTTCCGCGCCACGGAGTGGTTGCCTGGGCCGACTCCATCTGGAACGCCTTCCTCCGTGTCGAGGGCCTGGAGCACTACGCCAAGGTGGTCATGACCGCACGGGCCTGTGGCCCCATCGAGCCGCTCCCGCTCGACAAGCGCATCGAGCTGCTCACCTTCTGGGGCCTCGAGCACCTGGGGAATGAGCCATGACCCTCCTGCCCGAGGGACTCGTCCGTACGCTCAATGCCCTGGACCCCTCCGCCCCCTTCACCTTGTTCCTGCGCCACGCGGAGCGGGCCCCCCTCCCTCCCGAGGAGCCCTACGCCGATGTCGACCTCACTCCCGCTGGCCACGAAGCCGCCCTGGAGCTCGGACACAGGCTTCGCACGCGAATCTCCTGGGCCGCCATCAGCCCCTTCCTCCGGTGCCGGCGCACGGCGGAGGCGCTCGCGGAGCGGCCGGGAACGAGCAGCGTGGAGGTGGACACCCGGCTGGGCTCGCCTGGCCCCTGGGTGATGGACCGGACCGAGGGGGCGCGCCTGTTCGCCGAGCTGGGCACCGAAGGGGTCGTCCGCGCGCAGCTCTCCGGGCGGCGCTGGCCCTTCGTCCGCGCGGCTGGAGAGGGAACCCGGTTGCTGCTGTCAGCGGCGCTCGATCGCCTCGACGCGAGAAGGGGCAGTGGCGTGTGCATCACCCATGACTCGGTGCTGATGCCCGCCATCGCTCCGCTCTCCGGCGAGCAATTCACAGGAACCTGGCTGGCGCCGCTCGATGGATTCGCCATCCAGCGGCTCGGCGGCGGCCTGCGCTGTATCTGGCGCGGAGAGCACAGGGCGGTGGAGCCATGGTGACTGTCGGGCTCTATGGGATTCGAGATACCTCGCACGGCACGGCACCCACCTACACCCATGACCACGGCCTCGCGGTGATGCCCGGGAAGGGCGCGTGGAGACGGTGCTGTCGCTGGAACGGTGGACCCGGCGCAAGCACGACAACCGGCTCGACCAGTATCTGCACGAGTTGCTCGAGGCGGTGGGCATCGGGGACGAGCCGGTCCGCTTCGTCTCGGTCAACGCGTTCGTCGGCGATGGCTTCCAGACGGCGGATGGCAACCTCCGAATCGAACCCACTGCGGCGGTCGGCATCGACGCACGGCCGGTGCCAGCCAGGGTGCGGTGGTATCCAGACGGTCTCCGGCCACGCACCGCCACGGGTTGGGCGCTCTGTCATGAATTCGCCCATGTCGCCAGCCTGCTCCCCTTCGTCGGGCGCTTCGAGCCCCAGAGCCTGCTGGCGCACATCGACGGCGGCGCCTCGGATTCCGCATGCTCCTTCTGGTGGTGGGATGGACGCGAGGCGCGGCTGCTGGAGTCCTCCTGGGACCGGCTGAAGGCCCCAGTGAACAACTTCAACGTCAACCCCCTGGTCAGGGCCATCCTCGGGTTCGGGAGCCACGAGCACCTGACCATTCCGGGAAAGCTGATGGGCTACGCGGGCCACGGCACCCCCGCCCCTTCACTCCTCTCCTGGCTGGAGGAGCACCGCTTCTTCCTCGAAGGGCCCGAGGACCCGGCGAGGCTGCTCGAGCTCGTCAACCGGCGGTTCGGCACCCGGTGGTCCACCTTCGAGCCACATGAGGAACTCTGTCGAGATCTCTGCGCGACGCTCCAACACCACTTCGAGGAGAGTGTCAGCGCGGAGCTCCTCGACTGGCAGCGCCGCACTGGCGCCCGTCATCTACTACGCGGGGGGCGCGGCGCTGAACATCCCCACCAACGCCCGCCTCGAGGCCTCGGGCGCATTCCAGACGGTGCACGTTCCGCCCTGCACCAATGACACCGGGCTCGCACTGGGAGCGGCGGCCTGGGTCGAGTTCCTCGAACACGGTGAGGTGGCACTCCACGGGCCCTTCCTCGGGCGCACGAGGACCGGTCCGGGTGACACGCCACTCCAGGAGGTGGACACGATCGCGGACTTGCTGGCCGAGGGCAGGGTCATCGGCGTTTGCAATGGTGCGGCCGAGATCGGCCCGCGCGCCCTCGGACATCGGAGCATCCTGGCCCGGCCGGATCGCGCCGAGCTCCGGCGACGTGTCCAGTGAGACCCTCAAGAGGCGGGAGTGGTATCGGCCAGTGGCCCCCGTGCTCCTGCGGGAAGTCGCCGAACAAGCCTTCGGCGGAGAGGTGGCGCGAAGTCACCTCGCACCGTTCATGCTCGGCGCATGGCGACTGCGGCCTGAGTGGGAAGCACGGTTCGCGGGCGTCCTCCACGCGGACGGCTCGCTTCGGGCCCAGGTCATCCGGGAGGATGATCACGATCAGACGTTCCTGTGCGCCCTGCTCACGCGGCTGTGGCGGCGGCACGGAATCGCCGGTCTCATCAACACCTCCTTCAACGGTCCGGGAGAGCCTATCGTGCATCGGCCAGAGGATGCGCTTCCCTGTGCCCACCGGCTCGGACTGGATGGAGTAGTCATCGATGGATCCCTATATCGCCCCTGAGAAGCTGGACTCCCGGCACCCGCTCCATGCGCGAGATGATGGACATACCTGCGGCGCGGGGACGAGGCCCACCAGGCCCACGCGGAGGTGCTGGACGCCCTACCCGTCAAGCTGACCCTCCAGACCACCGATAGCTGCAACCTCGACTGCCCGCATCTGCCAGATTCCGCGCGCGAGCAAGAAACCGCGGATGGACGAGCGAGTGCTGGAGCGAGTGGTAGCCGAGCTGTTCCCCACCCTGACGGAGCTCCACCCGACCAACCTCGGCGAGCCGCTCACCTGGCCGCTCTTCTCCAGGCTGTGTGGGGAAATGGAGCGCCATGGAGTGCTGCTCGATCTCACGACCAACGGTACGCTGCTCACGCCCGAGCGCATCGCCTGGATGCAGCCCATCGCCCGAGATGTGAAGGTGTCCTTCGACGGCGCGAGCCGCGAGACGTTCGAACGGCTCCGCCGTGGCGCGAGCTTCGACGCCATCCGCGCCAATGTCCGCCGACTGGTGGATGCCCTGCGCGATGCGCCCGCGCGTCCGACCATCTCCTTGCAGATGACGCTCATGCGCTCGAACTACCGGGAGCTGCCCGCGTTGGTGCGCCTCGCCGCGGAGCTCGGAGCCCACCGCGTGAAGGCCTACCACCTCTTCTCGTTCACGGAAGAGCTGGATGACGAGTCCCTGATGCACGACCTCTCCGTGTGGCCTCCCGTGCTGGAAGAAGCCGTGCGGGAAGGAGAACGCCTGGGAATCGCCCTCGAATGCGCCGAGCCCGAAGCCCCGGCGGCAACGGCCGCGCTGGAGGCCACGGCCTGCCACCTCCCCTGGCACGAGACCTGGATCGACATCGACGGTGCCGTGCTGGCCTGCCACTCCCATGGAGGCGACGCAGCGGGCAACATCCTGAACGAGCCCTTCACCACCATCTGGAACGGCCCCCTCTACCGGAGGATCCGGCGAGGATTCTCCGTAGGACGGTTGGAGTGGCACTGCGACGGGTGCGGAATGAACTGCCAGAAGTCCGAGGAACACGCCTCCGTGCCCTATGACCGCGAGAACTTCCTGTCGCCCACGTGGAGGGCTCGGCACGGGGCAGGTGTCGTCTCGCCGGTGCGATGGAGTGGACGGATGCGGCAGTTCGACCTCACGGGAAGACGCCATGGACGCTGAGCGGACCGATGCTCTCGTCGCCACCGTGCAGGCCTGGTCCGAGGAGCGGCGACGGGCAGCAAACCTTGCCCTGCTCGAGCAGGCCCCCTTGTTCGACATCGAGCTCGCCTCGGCCTGCAACATCGTCTGCTCGTTCTGCCCCCGAGAGGAGATGACGCGCCCGAAGGGATTGATGTTGGAGAGCACCTTCCAGGAGATCCTGGCGTTCCTGCCCGACAACGCCGTGGTGATGTTCAGCGGGCTCGGCGACGCGCTCCTGCACCCGCGATTGGAGTCCTTCGTCGAAGCGCTCTCGGCACGGGGCTTCTCTCCTTGTGCGATCACCAACGGCATCCGTCTGACGCCAGACCGGCAGCGGAAGCTGATCGCCGCGGGACTGGCGCAGTTCCAGGTGAGCGTTCATGGTCTGGATGCGCGGGAGCTCGCCCCCATCGTCACGCGCGGCGCGAAACCCGAACAAGTCCGGGAGAACCTCGAGCATCTCCGCGACTCTCCGTCCGGAGCACCTGAGAGTCCGTGTGAACTTCGTGGAGACGCCCAACAACGCCCACGGCCGGGATGCCGTTAGAAACTGGGCCACGGAGCTCGGCTTCGACTTCTTCTACCGGCGCCTCCACACGCGTGGGGGAGTCGTCACTTCGCATCGACCAGCGAATGGCTGCCAGGGATGCGGCATCTTCGGAGCTGTCACGTTCATCACGGTGGAAGGAGAGCTGATGCCGTGCGTGAACGACGTGCGCGGGAGAGGGACGGCTCGGGCATGTGCGTGACCACACCTGGGCCTGGCTGGTGGAGCACAAGCGCACCCTCATCACCGAGGGCTCCTGGTTCAAGGCGTGCCGAGCCTGCGACGATGACTACCGCTGGGTCATCCTCGCGAATGGCCAGGTCGACGAAGAGCGACGGTGATGTCGGCTCGCTCCAGCCGCATGGGCTCAGGTCTCGTGCAGGACGCGGCCCTCCATGCCTCCCGCCACGGTGATGACCTCGCCCGTGACGTGGCCGGAGATGCGGTCGGATGCCAGCGTCACCACCACCCGCGCCACGTCCTCGGGACGGCCCACCTTGCGCAGCGGCATCGTCCGAGTCACCCGGTTGATGAACGCCGGGTTCTCCAGCTTGTCCTTGTGCCGGTCCACCGCCGTCCACCCCGGGCACACCGTGTTCACCCGGCCCAGCGGCGCGATGCGGGTGATTTCATTCTTCAGGCTCTTGAGGAACCCGCTCGCCAGCGCGCCCTTCGCCGCCGCGTAGTCCGAGTGTCCCGCCTCGCCGAACAGCCCCGCCGTCGAGCTGATGAGGATGATGTTCCCCGTCCCCGTCGTCGCCACATGGCGCAGGAACGCCCGGCAGCTCAGGAACACGCTGTCCAGGTTCTCCGCCAGCGTCCGGCGCCAGCGCTCCAGCGACATCTGCCACACGCCCTCGTCCGGCGGCGGCCACACGCCCGCGTTCGCCACCAGTACGTCCAGCCGACCCAGCGCCTTCACCGCCGCCGGCACCAGCGCGTCCACGTCAGGCTCGGACGTCAGGTCGGCCTTCAGCGCGGCTCCGCCCAGCTCCTTCGCCAGGGACTCGGCCTTCTCGGCGCTCTGGTGGTAATGCACCGCCACCTTCGCCCCCTCCTCCGCGAAGGCGCGCACCACCGCGCTCCCGATGCCACCCGCTCCTCCCGTGACGAGGACACCCTTTCCGCGCAGTTCCGTATCCATAGGTGTTGCCCTCTAGCAGAGGGAGCGGGGGTTGAGTCCAGCCAGGACCCGCCAAGGCTCTTTCCAAGCAGGCACCGCCCGGCGATGGTTACACCGCCCCCATGAGTCTCTCGCCGCCCGTCACACCGCCTTCCGAACTCACCGCCGTCCTGCGCGACCGCGGCTACGCCGTCCTCAGCCGCACGGGCCTGTGCGAGCTGGTGGGCACCCCGGCCGCCGCGCTCGAGGCCCTGCGTCCGACCTGGAACGACCTGCCGCCCGACGCCTACCTGCGCGACGGCGGCCGCTATCGCTCGCGCCGGCACTCGTGCTTCGTCGTCGAGGGCGCGTCGGTCAGCCCGGTGCCGCACCGCGCGCACTGGCAGCCGATCGAATACAACGCGCTGCACGGCGGACTGGAGCGCTGGTTCGAGCCGATGATGCCAGCCGTTGTCGCGCAGCCGGTCTGGCCGCAGTTGCTGCGCGGGCTCGCCGCGTGCTGCTCCGCGATGAAGGGGCCACAGCCGTGGTTCGTCGAGGCGCACCAGTTCCGCATCGACACGACGGACGGCATCGGCCGGCCGACGCCCGAGGGCGCGCACCGCGACGGTGTGGACTTCGTCGCCGTGCTGCTCGTCGGGCGCGAGGGCATCAAGGGCGGCGAGACGCGCGTGTTCGAGGCCGCCGGCCCGCACGGCATCCGCTTCACCCTGACCGAGCCGTGGTCGGTGCTCCTGCTCGACGACGAGCGCGTCATCCACGAGAGCACGCCGATCCAGCCGCTGGCCGACCGGGGGCACCGGGACACGCTGGTCCTGACCTTCCGCGCGAAGGGATTCCAGGGCCCCGCTGGCCCGTGAACCCAAGGACTCAGGGCACGGGCGACCGGGTGGAGCCCGGAGCCCAGAGCCGCCCCAGGTCGAGCGGCTCGGCATCGAACGGCTCGGCGCGGACCACGTCCTCACCCCCGTACCGGGCGAACCGCCAGCCTCGCGCTCCCCGGCGGTAGACCTCCAGGGTGTGGGCCCTCGGGTCCACCAACCACGCGTGGCTCACGCCCTCCTGGTAGTAGACGGACAGCTTGCGCCCTCGGTCCAACGCGGCCGTCGAGGGGGACAGCACCTCGCAGACCCAGTCGGGCGCCAGCTCGAAGAAGGGCACCTCTCGCTCGAGCAGCCCGGGTGCGCGCTCCTGACGCCAGCCCGCCAGGTCAGGCACGAGCACCTGCCGGCCGAAGTGCAACTCCGGCTCGTCGATGATCCACCAACCGCCCGGCCCTCCCCTTCCATAGCTGAACGAATTCCCCAGCATTCCCCCCAGCACCGACGCCACCCATCCATGCCACGACGCCGGCCGTGGGAAGGCCCACAGCTCGTCATCGATGAGCTCCCCCACCCACCCCGGCGGTAATGCCTCGATGTCCTCGTAGGTGGCTGGACGCTTGACCCGACCCATACCCGCTCCTCTCCCAGACCTTCCTGCCTGACTGCTCACATTCTACAGGAAGGTCTGACGGGAGAGGTAGGGTCCACCTCCGCTCAGGCGGTGGGCACGTCCAGACGCAGCAGCTTGCGGGCCTCCTGCGGGGTGGCCAGGGTGCGGCCCTTCGCCTTCGCCCGCTTCGCCGCCTCCGCCACCAGCTCCCAGTTGCCCTTCGCCAGCACGCCCTTGGACACGTAGATGTTGTCCTCGAGCCCCACGCGCGCGTTACCGCCCCGCTCCGCCGCCAGCTCCACGAACGGCAACTGGTGCCGCCCCACGCCCGCCACCGTCCAGGTGCTCGCCTCGGGCAGGGACTTGATCATGAAGTCCAGCGCGTCCTCGCGAGCCGTCAGCGCTCCCGGCACGCCCAGCACGAAGTCGAAGTGACCCGGCAGCTCCGCCACCCCCTCCTTCGCCAGCGCCCGAGCCTCGTCGACCATGCCCACGTCGAAGCACTCGAACTCCGGCCGGAGGCCCAGCGCCTTGATGCGCCGGGCGATGTCCCTCACCAGCGGGCGCGGGTTCCAGAACACCTCGTCGCCGAAGTTCACCGTGCCCGTCGTCAGCGTGGCCATGTCCGGCCGATCCTCGCCGGTCAGCCGCAGCCCGCCGCAGCGCTCGTCCACGCCCATCCCCACCGCGCCACCCGTGGACACCTGGATGAGGATGTCCGTCCGCTTGCGGATGGCCCGGATGGCCGCCCGGAACAGCTCCGTGTCCTGCGACGGCTTGCCGTCCGGCGTGCGCACGTGCAGGTGCACCATCGCCGCACCGGCCTCCCGGCACTTCGCCGCGTCCTCGGCGATCTCCTCCGCGCTGATGGGCAGGTAGGGCGTCTGCTCGCGCGTCGTCTCCGCGCCGATCATCGCCGCGGTAATGACCATGGGAGTGCTCATCGCTGGCCTCGCTGTTTGTCCTTGGGAACCACGCAGGTGCCGCTAGCCCGACACACCACCACCGGCTCCGGCAACACGTCCGCCGCCGAGTCGTTCACGTCCGGACGCGGGCGGATGACCTTGCGCGCCTCGAAGCGCATCTTCCGCGAGGTGTTGCCCGTCTGGACGATCTCCCCCTCGGCCTCGATGAAGTCCCCGGCGTACACCGGCGCGAGGAACTCCACGGAGTCATAGGCGCGGAACAGGCCCTCGTCCCCGTCGAGGCGGATGCACAGCTCGGTGGCCACGTCGCCGAACAGGCCCAGCATGCGGGCCCCGTCCACCAGGTTGCCGCCGTAGTGCGCGTCGTGGCTGCTCATGCGCAGGCGGATGACGGCCTTCACGTTACTCACTTGGGTTCCCCCTCCCAGTGCATGTTCTTCTCCTCCTTGCCTTCCTTCTGGAGGACCTGGTGCACGATGTAGTTGGCCACGTCCGAGGGCTTGGTGCCGGGGCCGAAGCCCGCGTCGAAGCCCAGGTCCAACGCCAGCTTGTGGTCCACGCGCGGCCCGCCCAGCAGCAGGAGCGTCTTGCCGTGGATGCCCGCGGCCTTGGCGGCCTCGATGAACTGGCGCGAGTTGTCCTTGTGCACGTCACGCTGGGTGACGACCTGCGACACGAGGATGGCGTCCGCGTTGCGCGCCTGGGCCTTCTTGATGAGGTCCTCGTTGGGCACCTGGCTGCCCAGGTTGTGGGCCTCGAACCCGGGGTAGCGCTCCAGACCGTAGTCGCCCGCGTAGCCCTTCATGTTGAGGATGGCGTCGATGCCCACCGTGTGCGTGTCCGTGCCCGTGCAGGCGCCGAACACCACGATGCGCCGGCCCACCTTGTCCTTGATGAGCACGTTGAGGTCATCGAAGCCCAGCTTCTTCACCACGACCTCGGGCACGTCGATCTCCGCATAGTCGAGCGAGATCGAGGTGCGCGCGTACACGATGAAGAAGGTGTACGTATCGGCGGCGCGCTCGGCGGCGGCCACCTTCACATCGGTGAACCCCATCTTCTTGGTGAAGACGGCGGCGGCCTCCTTGGCCTTCTCCGACAACGGCACCGGCAGCGTGAACGAGAGCTGCACCACGCCGTCATCACGACGGTCGCCATAGGGGCGGATGATCTGCTTCGTCGGCTTCGTCGCCATGGCGGCTACTTCCCCTTCTTGCTCACGGACGGTTTCGAGTACGCGACGCTGTTGGCCACCTTCGCCACGAGCGCCTCGAAGCGGTCCTTCTTCTTCACGTCCATGTGGAAGACGAGCGACCAGGTGGTCTTCCCGTCACAGCCCACGTACGTCACGGTCTCCACGGACTCGGCGCCATCCGGAGTGGTGTCCGTGTTCACGCGCCGCGCCGCGGGAGCCTTGCCCAACTTGAGCTTCTTCCAATCCTCTTTGCCCATGGCGGCGAGGATCTTCTCCAGGCACACCCGGGCCTTCATCCCCGACGTCTGCACCGAGCCCACGTCCAGCAACAGGTACGCGTCCCCGGACGGGTCGTCGAAGCGCTGGGTGCCATCCGCCTCGGACTGCTTCCACTCGGAGGGCACCTGCAGCGCGAGCGTCTTCACCTCGTACTTCGTCAGCGTCTCCGCCGGCTCTCCGGCGGCGAGCACCATCACCAGCAACGAGCCGAGCATCACGGCGCCTCCAGCAGCTCTTGGAACGGGTTGAAATAGTCGGGCGCCTTCTCGAAGACCCCATCCAGCCCCTTGCCACCCGTCTCGGCGCGCTTGACGTCGCCGAAGTGGCCCCGGCCGATGGCCGCCACCATGCCGTCCTTCTGGCACTCCTCCAGCAGCTCCATCGCCTTGGCGAACACCTCGCGCGCGCGGTTGGCGATCTTCCCGTCCTCGCGCACGGTGAACTCCTCGTCGATGCCCGCCGCCGCCCGGTAGATGTAGCTGGCCGCCTTGAGCGCCACGTACCGGTCCGCCAGCAGTGGCGTGTGCATGGCCTCGGTCATCATCCCCAGGAGCTGGATGCCCTGCCGCGTCCAGATGGCCACCAGGTCCGCCATCACGTCGTACGCGTGGCTGAAGAAGATGTCCGTCTCCTTGTGCTTGGTGGGCGGCATGTACTTGAGCGGCGCGTCGGGGAAGCACCGCCGCACGAGCATGGCCTGCGACAGCTCCAACAGGAGCGTGTCCGCCCGGTACGGGTCGATCTCGTACGAGTGCCCCAGGCCGAGCTGCCAGTCCTCGAGGCCCGCGCGCTTGGCGAAGGACTCGTTGATGAACTGGCTGGCGATGACCGTGTGCGCCGCGTCGTAGGCGTCCGCGGTGGTGATGTAGTTGTCCTCGCCGGTGTTGATGATGATGCCGGCCTGGGCGCAGATGCGGCGGCTGAAGTACTGGTCGATGAACGTGCGCCGCATGTTGATGTCGCGGAAGAGGATTCCGTACATCGCGTCGTTGAGCAGCATGTCCAGCCGCTCGTAGGCCGCGGCGAAGGCGATCTCCGCCATGCACAGGCCCGACGAGTAGTTGGTGAGCTGGATGTAGCGCTTGAGCTTGCGGCTCTCGTCATCCAGGGCCTCGCGCATGATGCGGAAGTTCTCCTGGGTGGCGTAGGTGCCGCCGTAGCCCTCGGTGGTGGCGCCGTGGGGCACGTAGTCCAGCAGCGACTGCGCCGTGGAGCGGATGACCGCGATGATGTCCGCGCCGGCCTGCGCGGCGGCCCGAGCCTGATCCACGTCGTCGTAGATGTTGCCCGTGGCCACGATGACGTACTTGTGCGGCGCCGGGGCACTGCCCAGCTCCTTGCGCAGCGCGTCACGCTGGGCGATGCGGGACTTGAAGTCCTCCATGGCCGCGTGGGCCTCGGCGCGAACCTCCTCGCGGAGGTTGTGCTCCATCTCCGGCGAGAGGGGCCCCAGCTTCTCCATGGGCAGCACGGTCAGGCGCTCCACGGCCTCCAGGGGACTGCGGGCCCCCATCTGCAGGGCGCGGCCGTACCAGTACGCCGCCCCCTTGTTGAGGACTCGGGCTTCCTTGAGCCGATCGACCATCAGATTGGCGAGCGGCACGCCTCCGGCTCCAGCATCCGAGATGCCGAAGAAACGCAACACGGTGCGCTCGACGGAGACAGTGGTGTGGCGGCGGATGAGCTCGAAGATGGGCTCAGTGATGTCCTCCGCCAGCTTTCGCGCATGAACGAGCTGCGCGTCCTCGATGAACGGACCTGGCATGGTGGCACCTTATCCGCCAAGCAGGCGGAGTACTTCAATAACCTCGGCGCCCGCCACCCGCAGTATTGCCCGCGCCTACACGGAGTCTCGTCCCCCGAGAACTCGCGCGGAAATGGCTCAGTGCGTAATGACGCCCGGGGCGGCTCGATCGGCCGCATCCCGGGCGCTCGGGCACTCCTGCTCGCCGAGGTTCCGACTAGACGTAGCGCGACTCGAAGAGCCGGCGCAGGGCGGGCTCGGAGCGCAGCAGCTCGAGGGTGAAGTCGGCGTGCCCGGGCACGTACCCGCTGCCCACCACCATGGTGACGTCCTTGCCCACGCCCTCGGCGCCCAGCGCGGCCGCGGTGAAGCTGGTGGCCATGGAGAAGAAGATGACCGTCCCGCCGTCCTTCACGCTGAGGATGGAGGCCATCTCCGTGTTGCCCACGGAGGCGCAGTTGATGAGCAGATCGCAGAGCGCGCCGTCGGTGGCCCGGGAGACGGTCTCCATCACCTCCACCGCCTGGGTGGCATTCACCTGGAGCGCCGCATCGCAGAGGCCCATGCCCTTCAGGGCGGTGAGGGCCGGCTCGGAGATGTCGAGCGCCAGCAGCCGCCCCTGCCCCTTCAGGTTGCGCCGCGCCTGCGCGAGGCAGAGGGCCCCGCTCTTGCCCGCCCCGAGCACCGCCACCGTCATCCCCGGCCGGACGTACCGGTCCACGAGGGCCGGCGCGCCGCACACATCCAGCGCCGCCAGGGCCAGCGTGTCCGGCATGTCCGTGGGCAGCTTCGCGTAGAGGCCCGAGGCGAAGAGGATGGCGTAGCCGCGGATGTCCACCCGGTCGATGGACGGGTGCACGGCCTTCACCTCCTCGATGACGAGCGGCGTCAGGCTGAGGCTCACCAGCGTGGCGATGCGGTCGCCCGGCTGGAGCTCGCCGCGCGCCGGGTGCTTCGGGCCGATCTCCTTCACCCGTCCGATGAGCATGCCGCCCGAGCCCGTCACCGGGTTCTGCATCTTGCCCCGCTCGCGGACGATCTCCTGCACGCGCGCGGCGATGCGGGCCGGCTCCGCGCCCACCTCGTCCTTGATCTGCTTGAAGGAGGCGGCGTCGATGTTGAGGCTCTCCACGTCGATGAGGCAGCTCGGCCTCCCGGCAGGGCAGCGAAGGGTCCAGCTTGCGCGCCCGCTGGGGCAGCACGCCCTTCTCCCCAATGACACGGGACAATCCATAGCGGTCGATGCTCATGGCTCCATCTCCTGGTCGCGGGTGGACACAGCCGCTACCCGCACGAGTGCACGGGTAGCGTCTATCCGGGCGAACGTGGGAGCGCCAGAGGCTTCGACAACGCCCCGCGTCATCGGGGCCCTCCCCGTCCGCTACTCGCTCGCGAGCCGCGGCGCGAGCACCGCCAGCGAGCGCTCGAAGCGGTAGTTGACGCCCGATGTGCCCGTCCTCGAACTCCTCGTGGATGAGCTCGACGCCGCCGTCCTTGAGCTCCTCGGTGATCATCCGAGCGCCCCAGCGCAGGTTGAACTCGTCGCGGGTGCCGCAGTCGATGAAGACGGTCTTCAGCTTGCGGAAGGCGTCCAGGAACTTGGGCACGAAGCGCACCGGGTCGTGCACCAGCCAGCGGTTCCAGACGTCCAGCTGCAGCCGGCCCGTCTGCGGATCGAAGGGCAGCTCCAGGTTGAGCGGCTCGCCCTTCTTCGGCGAGTACGCCGCGGCCATGGCCAGCACGTTGATGACCGGTGAAGTCGTCGCCGCGCAGCTTGGTCTCGCGGCGCGCGCCGGGTGAAGTCGCGGTACCAGCGCCTCCACGCCGCCCGCCTTGAGCAGCGCCGCCGGCCGCCTTGGGCAGGTCGGGCAGGTAGCAGTACTCGAAGTAGGCGTCCGCCGGAGTGGGCGCCCAGGTGCGCGAAGATCGTCCGGGTGGTAGCGGCCCATCACCAGCGCGCCGTAGCCGCCCGAGCTGTGCCCCACCACCGCGCGCGACGCCGGCCTTGGGCAGCGTGCGGAACGTGCGGTCCACGAAGCCCACCACGTCGCTGCGCCAGGAAGTCCCGGTAGCGGCCGATGGCCTCGCTGTTCACCCACTGGCTGCCGCCCAGCGACGTCCACCCGTCCACGAACACGCCGATGACCGGGGGGATCGTCCCCGCCGCGATCGAGCGCGTCCAGCCGCTCGGGGACGCTCGGCGCGAACGCGCGAGACGTTCGTCCACGACTTGCCGCTGTCGGAGAAGGCGTGAGGAAGTAGACCACCGGGTAGCGCCGGTTCGCCCTCCGCGTAACCCGGCGGCAGGTACACCCGGAGCTCGCGCGCGTGCCGGGTCTCCCAGCGGGTTGCCCTCCAGCGCCGGCGAGTGCATCTCGCTGCGTCTCGAGCGACTCCCTTCATCGCGTATCCCCCTCCGGGAACCCGGTCAGCCTCGCTGCCCGGGTTGCTTGCCGAAGAACTTCATCACCTGCTGCAGGTCCTCCCACGCCTTCTTCTTCTCCGCCGGGCTGCGCAGCAGGTAGGCCGGGTGGAAGGTGGGCATCAGCTGGATGCCCTCGTACTCGCGCCACTGTCCGCGCAGCCGGGTGATGGGCGTGCTGTCCCGCAGCAGCGTCTGCGCCGCGAACTTGCCCAGCGCCACGATCACCTTGGGCTGCATCGCCGCGAGCTGCGCGCGCAGGAACGGCTCGCACGCGGCGATCTCGTCGGGCTCGGGGTTGCGGTTGCCCGGCGGCCGGCACTTCACCACGTTGCAGATGTAGACGTCGTCGCGGCGGTACCCCATCGCCTCGATCATCTTCGTCAGCAGCTCGCCCGGCGGCGCCCACGAAGGGCACGCCCTGCAGGTCCTCGCTCGTCGCCCGGGCCCTCGCCCACGAAGACCAGCTCGGCGCGCGGGTTGCCCGACCCGAAGACGATGTTCTTGCGCCCGTCGCACAGCTTGCAGCGCCGGCAGTCGCCCAGCTCGCGGCGGATCTGATCCAGCGTCGGCCGCTCGCCCTCCACCACGCCGGGCAGCGAGCCGGCGGAAGGGCGCGCCTGCGGGGGGGCTTCGAGATGCTTCTCGGGTGCAGGAGTCGCCGGGCGGGCGGCCAGCGGGCGCGCGGCGGGCGCGGGCTGCGGCGGAGGGGCAACAGGAGTGGGAGGCGGAGCAGCCGGGGCCTGCTGCGGCGCGGCCTTCGACGGCCTGGGCACGCTGCATCGCCAGGGGACGCGCCGCGCGCAGCTCGGCGGCAAGGCGTGCATCCACCTGGAGAACCCGGCCCCCCGCCTCCTCCTGCCACAGGAGGTGGCGGCGCAGGTCCTCCAGCACTTCGCTCAGCTCATGCGCGGTATCGAGGGCTTCGCTCACGGTGCCTAGGGGTTTATGGGTCCGGGTACTTCGATTCAACCGCCTGCCGGGTAGGGCGCCTGTACGCTTACCCCAGGGTCGAGCGGGGACGCCATGTTGGAGGCGGGAATGTTTTAATGCGGGAGGAGGTCCTTGACGAGCTCCAGGACGGAACGAGCCACCTCCCGCTTCGTCCCCGACAGCTCCTGTTGCCTGCCGTCCCGCGTCAGCACCGTCACCTGGTTGGTGTCCACCCCGAAGCCCGCGCCCGGCGCCGTCACGTCGTTCGCGACGATCGCATCCAGCGCCTTCCGCTCCAGCTTCTCCCGCGCGTACTCCACCACCCGCTGCGTCTCCGCCGCGAAGCCCACCAGCACCGGCCGCCGCGCCCGCCCCGCCACCCGCCGCGAGGCCTCGGCCAGCACGTCCGGCGTGCGCACCAGCGTCAGCGTCTCCGGGCCCTCCGATTTCTTCACCTTCTGCGACTCCCGCAGCTGCGGCTTCCAGTCGCCCACCGCCGCCGAGGCGATGAAGCAGTCCACTTCCTCCACCCGCGCCAGCACCTCGCGCGCCATGTCCTCCGCGCTCACCACGTCCACCACCTCGTAGCCACCTCGCGCCACCTCGCCCACCGGGCCCAGCACCACCGTCACCCGCGCCCCCATCGCCCGCGCGGCCTCCGCCAGCGCCAGCCCCATCTTCCCCGTCGAGGGGTTGGAGATGAACCGCACCGGGTCCAGGTACTCGCGCGTGGGCCCCGCGGTGATGAGCACCCGCCGGCCCGCCAGTGGCCCCTCGGCGAAGAGGCTCGCCGCCGCCTCCACGATGTTGCCCACCTCCGCCAGTCGCCCCGCCCCCACGTCTCCGCACGCGAGCAGCCCCGCACCCGGCCCCACCACATGGAAGCGCGGCGAGGTGCGCAGGACCTCCACGTTCTCCTGCGTCCGCTCGTTCTCCCACATCGCCACGTTCATCGCGGGCGCCAGCAGCACCGGCCCCCGGAACGCGAGCAGCGATGTCGTCACCGCGTCGTTCCCCATCCCCGCCCGGATGCGCGCCAGCAGGTCCGCCGTGGCCGGCGCCACCACGTACAGCTCCGCCCAGCGCGCCAGGTCCAGGTGACCGAAGTTCCCCTCCTGCGCGGGATCGAAGTAGTCCGTCAGCACCGGGTGCCCGCTGAGCGCCTGGAAGGTGAGCGGGGTGACGAACTGCTTCGCCGCCTCCGTCATCGCCACCCGCACCTGCGCCCCGGCGCGCCCCAGCTCGCGCACCAGCTCGCACGCCTTGTACGCCGCGATGCCGCCGCCCACGCCGACAATCACCCGACGTCCCTGCAGAGCCGAAGCCACCATGCGAGCTTCCTTACGCGCGCGGAGTCGGGCTCGCAACCGCCGACCCATCCTCCAGGGCGCCTTGCCCTCCCCTGAATCGGGCGCACCCTCTCTCACAGCTCCAAAGGAGGGCATCGCATGAGGCGCACGGGAAATCGCAGTTCCCTCGGAACGCTGGCCGCCGTGGGGGCTGGCAGCCTGGCGGGCTACTACCTCATCGCCCGCCCCTGGCACATGCGCTGGGGGGCGACCCAAGAGGAGAGGACCCGACCCATGCCGGGTGACGAGCTGGTGCGCAAGCCCGTCTATGTCACCAACCGGGCCATCACCATCCAGGCCGCGCCCGAGGAGGTCTGGCCCTGGGTGGTGCAGATCGGCATGGGCCGGGCCGGGTTCTATGGCTACGAGTGGTTCGAGCGACTCGCCGAGCTGAGCATCTCCTCCGTGGAGCACGTCATCCCCGAGTTCCAGAATCTGCAGCCCGGAGATGTCATCCCCGCGACCCGGGGCCTCCAGCTGCCCGTGCATGCCGTGAAGCCCAATGCCGCCCTGGTCATCGGCTCCCAACCGGACGCGCCGCCTGGAGAGTCCTCGGTGAGCTGGTCGCTCGGGCTCTACCCGGAGCAGGATGGCTCCACGCGCATCGTCTCCCGCGTCCGCTCCGCGTATCTCTGGAAGCCGGGCTCTCCCCTGCCCACCCTGTTCCTCGGACCGCTGCACTTCATCCTGGAGCGGAAGATGCTGCGGGGCATCAAACAACGCGCGGAGGCGGAGAGCGGGCGCGGCCTGGCGCGGCCCGAAGCCCAGCGGATTCGCGGCGAGGGGCGCCCCCTGAGGGTTGGCGAGCCCCGACCGGAATCCACGCGTCACTGAGCGCAGGAAGGGTGGCTCCTCACGGAGCGAGGACCACGTCTCCCGAGCTCGGCACGTCCACCGTGCGCACAACCGGAGCGCCCTCCGAGTCCACGTGGAAGTGCCCCCAGACCAGGGTGTAGCGTCCGGGCCGCAGCCCGTGCAGTGTCACCCGCTCGCCGCGAGGCTGGTAGAGGAGCTGCCCGTAGCTGGCCTGCATCA
Organism: uncultured delta proteobacterium; assembly: GCA_963771175.1. Taxonomy (GTDB): domain Bacteria; phylum Myxococcota; class Myxococcia; order Myxococcales; family Myxococcaceae; genus Archangium. Next base: position 99,886 of record CAVYSY010000045.1, on the reverse strand, counting down.
GCTCCCTCGGCGGGTTGCTCACGGAACCCACGTCTCCGGCCACCACCCACAGCGCCTTGCCCATCTCGGGCTTGAGCTGCACCGACAGCGAGCCCGTGCCCGGCGCCGGCCCCACGTCCAATCGCAGCTCCCCTCCCCCCACCTGCACCAGCAGCGCCGGCTCGCCGGAGAACTCGCGCGCCACGCCCAGCGCGAAGCGGTAGTGGCCCGGCGACACGTCCACGCTGTAGCTCCCGTCCGGGCCCGTGACGATGCTGATGGGCTCGCCCCGGTCCGCGTTGACGCCCTCCAACTGGAAGCCCGCCGCCGGCGTCCCGCCCGGCTGGTACACCGTCCCGTACAGCCGCGTGGCCGGCTTCAGCACCAGCTCCACCGCCTTCGTCCCCTCGCGCGTGGCCGGCACCGACGCGCTCAACCGCCCCTTGCGCGCCGACACGGTGAACTTCGCCACGAAGGGCGGGCTCGGCAGCGCGAAGCGCCCATCCGGCCCCGTCATCACCGAGTCCTCGCACGCATCGCACGACACCACCGCGTCCGCCACCGGCCCGCCGCCCTCGTCCCGCACCAGCCCCGTCACCGTCGGCGCCCGCTCCAGCACCAGCTCGCCCAGGTCCGGCTGCACCGGCTTGTCCACCATCAGCGGCTCGAAGCCCGGCGCCTCCACCGATACGATGACGCGATCGCCCGCCGTGGGCAGCGCCACCTCGAAGCGCCCGTCCGGGCTCGTCACGTCGTGCTCGTCCAGCCGGAAGCGCCGCACCGGCTCGCCATCGCTGGCCACCACCCGGCCGCGGAACATGCTCCGCGCTTCCATCACCACCTGCACCGAGCCGGAGCCCGCCTTCGCCTGCACGCGCTCGCGCTGGTCGTACCCCGGGTGCCGCGCCTCCACCTGGAAGGAGCGCTCGGGCTTCAGCGCGCGGATCTCGAAGTGCCCCCGCGCATCCGTCGTCACCGGCTGGGCCAGGCGCGGCAGCACCGACACCGACGCTCCCGCCACCGGCGCACCCCGCGTGTCCACCACCTCGCCGCTGAGCGCCGCCCCCGAGGCGAGCGTCACCGTCTCCCGCTGTGTCTGCCCATCCACCACCACCACCTTCCGCGGCTCCGAGGGCACGTAGTCCCGGTGCGTGGCCAGCATCGAATACGTCCCCGACGGCAGCCCGCGCATGGGCACCAGCCCGTCCGGCCCGGAGGAAGTGTCGCTGCGGAAGATGCCCTCGTCCTCCAGCCACAGCATCACGTCCGCGCCTTCCACGCGGCGCCCCTCCGCCATCACCGTCACCTCCAGCGAGGCCCGGGGCTCCAGCCCCAGCTTCACGTCCTCGGCCGGCGCCGTCACCTTCACCTGCCCGCCGCCCCACTCGGAGTGGTGCGCGTGCAGCTCGTACAGGCCCGGCGTGGGCACCGCCGCGGAGAAGAGGCCCTCCGCGTCCGCCACCACCGTCTCGCCCGTGGGCTGCACCAGCACCGTCACATTGGGCGCCGGCCGGCCGTACTGGTCCAACACCTGCCCGGAGATGAGCGTGGCGCGGGCCAGCTCCAGCTCCAGCATCGTCTCGCCCGGCTTCACCCGCGCCGGCAACCGCGCGTCCTGGTAGCCCTTCGCGTGCCCCTCCAGCTCGTAGTCACCCATGGCGAGCGGGCCGAACTGCACCAGCGCTCCCGTGGACGGCTTCTGCGACTGGATGGCCTGCCCGCGCACCGAGCGCAGCACCAGCTCCGGCGAGGGCACCGGCTGCCCGGCCTCGTCCACCACGGTGACGAGCAGCGTGCCCGCCTCCTCCAGCTCGAGCGTCACCTGCGTGAGGCGCTCGTCGAGCGTGAGGGTCCGCGGCACCGCGCCCAGCTTGCCGGATTCGGCCGTCACCACCAGCTCGTCCGGGTACAGGCCCTCGAAGCGCGCCACCCCACCCTCGGTGCGGGACTCGCGCGCCAGGTGGTCCGCCTTCAGCCGCACCGTGGCCACCACGGGCGCGCCCTGGCGGGTGACGCGCACCTCCAGCGTCCGCGAGGGCTCCAGTCGCAGCCGCACCAACTGCGGGCCCGCCTCCACCAGGGGCTCCACCGTCGGGAGGAAGCCCTTCGCGGTGGCCAGCACGTAGAAGGGCCCCTCGCCGAGCTCCGGCAGCGTGAAGAAGCCATCCTCCTTCGCCACCGCCTCGTACGGCAGCGGCACCTTGCGCGACACCGCGTGGATGCGCGCCCCCGGCACCGGCTGGCCCGCCTCGTCCACCACCTGCCCACCAATGCTCCTCAACGGAGGCAGGTACAGGTCCACCGACTCGCCCGGGGCCGCGCGCTCGCGCATGGCCGAGCCGAAGCCCGGCGCCCGGGCCCACACGGAGAAGGACACGCCCGCCAGGTGCTCGAAACGGAAGCGCCCCTGCGCGTCCGTGCGCGCGGTGGCCTTCGCCTGGAGGAAACCCCGCGCCTGCTCGAAGAAAGCCAGCGCGTGCAGGCCGCTCTCCCGCGCCGGACAGGCCAGCAGCGCCAGCCCGCACTCGTCACAGCGCACCGAGTCGAGCGTCTTCTGCGCGCTCGCGGAGAGGAACACGTCCGCCCCCGCCACCGGCCTGCCGGCGGCGTCCAGCACCCGCCCGGTGAGGGTGAGGCCCTCGGCCTCGCCGGAGGACACCTCCACCGACTCGAACTCGGGCAGCGCTCGCACGGCGGGCGCGCTGGCCTCCATGGGCCCCTGGAGCGATTCGTCCCGAGGCCACAGCATCGCCACCGCTACGACGACCAGGGCGGCTGCCGCCCCTATGACAAGCCATTTCCGCATGCGGACCGGTGCGGGACGTTACCCCCGCGACCGGCCCGCCAACCGACATTTCGAGCGGTTCATTCCAACGCGTCGCCCGCTCGACGTCTTCCCACCCCCGGGGCTCACTCCTCGGCGAAGGGCTGGATGGCCTGCGCCACCGCCAGCTCCTGCCGGGCCTCGCTCAGCTCCGAGTTGGTGGCCCGCAGACGATCCGACAGCACCTGGACGAAGCTCCAGAGCATCTTCACCGCCAGGATGGACTCGCGCTTCATGAGTCCCATCAGGTCCACGCGCGAGATGACCATGGTGCGCGTGGGCTCGACGGCTCGCACGGTGGCCGAACGGGGGGCGTTGTCGATGAGGCCCATCTCGCCGAAGTGGCCGCCGGGCCGCAGCTCGGCGATCTCCACCCCGCTCTTCTCGATGGCCACCCGGCCGCGGATGACCACGAAGAGCTCCTCGCCCGGCTGGCCCTCCACGACAATCTCCCTCCCGGCGGGGAAGGTGCGCGTGGTGGCGATGGACAGCACCGCCGTCTGCTCCTTGTAGGTGAGGTGGCGGAAGAGGGGAATCTTCCGCAGCGCCTCCATGCGCGACTGGGCCTCGGTGGTCTCCGCCTCGAGCGTGCCCTCGCCGGAGATCTTCACCACCACCGCGGTGATGTTGTCCTTGCCACCGCGCTCGTTGGCCAGGTCGATGAACTTCTTGGGCAGCTCCGACGCCGTGGCGCCCTGCACGAAGGGCAGCACCTCGTCGTCATCCAGGTAGCCGTGCAGACCGTCCGAGCACAACACGAAGAGGTCGCCCGGGAAGAGATCGACGATGAGGGTGTCGACCTGGACGGACTCCTGGATGCCCACCGCGCGCGTAATCACGTTGCGGTACTGCGAGGTGGCGGCCTGCTCCTTGGTGATGGTGCCGGCCTTGAGCTGGGCGGCCACCAGGGTGTGGTCCTCGGTGAGCCGGTGGCACTGACCGTGGCGCACCAGATAGACGCGCGAGTCACCCACGTGGCCGATGACGCCCTTGTTGCCGCTCACGGCGAGGCACACGAAGGTGGTGCCCATGCCGCGCTTGGTGGTGTCGGCCAGGGCCATGCGGAAGATGTCCGCGCAGGCGCGCTGGATGGCCACCTCCATCAACGCCTGGGCCGCGTTGCGGCTCTCCTGCGTGGGGTTGGTGCTCAGGTCCTTGAGCAGGTGCCGATTGGCCGCCATGTGCTGGCGCACGACCTCGGTGGCGCGAGCACTGGCCACCTCGCCGGCCGCATGGCCGCCCATCCCGTCGGCCACGATGAACAGGCCGAGCGGGGCGTCCACGAGCATCGAGTCTTCATTGTGCTGCCGCTTCCGGCCCACGTCGGTCTGGCCGAACGCCTCTGTGGTCAATGGCACCGCGAACGCTCCCTGTTCCTTCTAGAGGGGTGAATCACACGTTACGAAAAACCAAGAAATCCATGAAAGGGGCTCGGACTCACGTCCCCGTCCGCCGCGAGAGCACCTTGGTGAAGCCGCTCGCCAGATAAAAGGTGACCTCCACCTGGCCGAAGCGCAGGCGGGTGCCGTCCACCACCGGGGACGGACGACGGGGAGCCAGTCGCACCCCGGCCACGTACGAGCCATTCTTCGAGCCCGCATCGGTCAGGACGTAGCGCCCGCCCGTCTCGCGCTGGAACCAGGCGTGGAAGCGCGACACGGTGCCATCATCGAGCACCACGTCGTTGTTGCCCGTGCGCCCCACCGTGATGCCGCGACCGAACGCGTTCTCCTGGTTCTTCACCACGGGGAAGACGATGGGCTCGCCCACTCCCAGCATGGGCGTCTCCACGCTGGTCAGCGTACGGAAGTGGTGGTGCTCGTCCTCGTCGCCAGTGGCCATCGACGCGACCGGAGCGGGCGTGAACACGAGCACCGCCGCCGGCAGCGTGCGCTCGTATTCAGCCCGCTCTCGCTGGAAGCGGCTGATGTGCAGACTGAGAAGCTCGACCATTCGGAACGCACTTCACCCCACCTGGGGGGTCACGGTCCAGAGGCGCCTAGCGCCACTCCGAGTACAACCCCAAGTGCAATCCGCCCACGAAGGGACGGGCCAGGCTCGTACGCCTGTAGTTGTAAGGATCACCATAACCCACCGCCACGCCCGCCGAGATGCGCCCGAAGTTGTAGCCGATCTGCGCGCGCCCATCGAGCAAGCCGACGAAGTAGGACTCCGAGTCCTTGCTGGCCTGCGGAGAAGCTCGCGGAGTACCAGGCGGGGCCGGTGCCAATCTGGAAACCCCACTCGATGCCGGACTTGGGCCGGCTGCGGTACCCCACCCCCAACACCAGTGAATAGAGCCGCAGCGCGTCGAGATCGCCGCGCTCGTCGACGAGGGACGAGGGGAAGGACGCCGTGTACGCGGCCAGCGGCTCGACGACCAGTGAGAGGGTGTCGATGCGGCCCCGGTAGAAGGGAATCTGCCAGCTCAGCCGCGCCTGGGGCGCGACGGCTCCTCCCCGGATGAAGGTGCCCAGGAAGGCGCCGCGCGGCAGCCAGGCGGGAGTGGAAGATTCCGTCTCGGGCGGAGGCTGCGTCTGGGCCCGCGCGACCGGGGACAGACACAGGGTGAACACGAGGCAGGGAACGAGAAGACGATTCATGACGCTTCCTTACCTGGCCTCCGGCCGAGGGTTGTCAAGCGCTTGTCAACGAACTGTTCCGTTGGCTATAGCACGCTACTCCCTCGCTGTACGTGAGGGTTCCAAGGAGTCATCCCCCACATGCCCAGTGCGTCAACGCGTACAGGCAACAACAAGAAGCGCCCCACGCGGACGGACACGCTGGTCCGCAAGGCGGAAGCAGCCGCCACGGGTCTGCTGAACCAGAGCGAGCGCGTGCTGGTCGTCTACGACGAGGGAGGGGCCACCCTCTACTACGAGTCGGACGACGCGGAGGACGGCATAGGCCGCCACAAGCTGCCTCGAGCCTCCTAGAAGTCAGCGGCGCACGTCTGGAACCCGGCCCGCGCCGAGAGCGTCCCAAGGCGCTCCGTCGAGTCAAAAGGAATCCCGTGCGCCTCTCCGTCCTGCTCCTGTTGCTCGTTCTCCCGGCCTGCGCCACCCGCATGGGCCCTCCGCCCGGCATGTCCCAGGAGGCCCCTGCCTCGGGTCAGGCGATGAAGGACCGCTCCATCATCACCACGGTGCAGGTGCGGCTGGAGCGCCCCGAGCCGGAGCAGGGGCCGACGGAGGCAGTGGCCCTGGCGAAGGCGCACGGGGGCTATGCCCAGCTCGTCTCGGATGCCTCGGCGACGGTGCGCATCCCGGCGGGGCAGCTCGAGCCTTTCATGGAGAAGGTGCCGGACCTGGGCACGGTGGCCGAGCGTCGGGTGTCGGCAGAGGACGTGACGGAGGCCCACCAGGATCTGCGGGTGCGGCTGGAGACGCTGGAGCGGGCCAAGCAGCGCTACCTCCAACTCCTGGACAGGGCGGCGACGGTGTCCGAGGCAGTGCTGGTGGAGAAGGAGTTGGAGCGGGTGACGGTGGAGTACGAGTCGCTGAAGGCGCGGCTGGAGACGATGGAAGGAGCGGTAGCGCTGGCCACCGTGCAGCTCGACTTCGAGCGGCCCGTGAGGCCCGGCCCCGTGGGGTGGATCTTCTACGGGCTGGCCAAGGGCGTGAAGTGGCTCTTCATCTGGGACTAGGCCGCTCCGTCACTACCGCCGGGATGTAACAAGACCGCGACTGCTGATCTTCTCGGGGTTCGCGAAAACCCTGGGCTGGAATTCGCTTGTCTTGCAGGCGAGCGGACTATCGATTTCTTGACTGTCCGCTCCGCCAACTCCTATCGTGCCACCGCTCCGTGAACAGGTGCCCACCGCAACGGGCGCTGATGATCTGTCGTTGCCGCACTCCCGAAGGGGGACGAGGTGTCGGTTTGATCGACAAGGCGTTGACGGTGCTTACCGGGCAGCTCAACGCGTTCCTCAACGCGCGCTTTGGAAGCGACGGCACCGACCGGGCCTCGCTCGGCCCCGTACCCGATCAGAGCAAGGACGCCTCACCCGCCCACCCTCTCACGCTCAGCCTCGTGCGCATCGAGGAGGAGCGCGTCGTCAAGACCCAGACGGCCACGCGCAAGCGCGACGGTCAGATTGAAGAGGTTCAACCAGACATCAAGTTGAACCTGTTCCTGCTGGTGGTGGCGCATGGCACCAGCTACGCGGACGCGCTCAAGTTCCTGTCGGCGACCGTGTCCTTCTTCCAGTCCCGGCCGGTCTTCGATCGCACCAACAGCCCCGGGATGGACGAGTCCCTCGAGAAGCTGCTCGTCGAGCTGCATTCGCAGACCTTCGAGGAGCAGAACCAACTCTGGGGCACGCTGTCCCTGCGCTATCTGCCCTCGGTGCTCTACCGGGTGCGGATGCTCATCCTCCAGGAGGGCACGCCGCTCAGGACCAGCCCGGGAATCAGCTCGCTCGACATCTCCCAGGCCAAGGTCTGACATGAACCGGGGCTTCGAGCGATTCCTGGAGGTCCGCTTCCAGCACGACTACTACCGGAGCGGCGTCTGCCCGGACCTGCGGGTGATGCCCACGGCCTCCACGCTGGCCCTGCTCGCCGCGCGCCAGTTGCGGCTCCTGCCTCGCGCGGATGGCTTCACCCTGATCGGTCCGGTGGAGGCCGACGGCGCGGGCAACGTCCAGGCCCGATTCCCCCTCGACGTGGGGGGCAGGCTCGTCTTCGCCCTGACGCTCGCCCAGCCAGACTTCCTCTACTTCACGGACCTGCCGCTGGAGGGAGGCTCGCGCCAGCGTTACCTGCTGCGCAACCGTGATGGCTCGACGGCGCTCACCGCGGGAGCCACTGTCGGCTCGGCGGACCAGGCCCGCCTGTGCCCTCCTCAGCTCACGGTGACGGTGCCGCGAGCGGCCATGGGCTCCGCGGTGGTGGTGGAGAGCGAGGCCGGCACCGAGCTTGCCCGCGCGCCGGTGCCCTCCTTCGAGGGTGACACGCTCGACCTCCCGCTCGCCCTCGGTGATTTCCGGGGCCTGGCCCGGCTGAAGGTGGGTGCCGCGCCTCCGGAGTCGCTCTTCGTCGACGCGGAGCTTCCCGCGCTGGGCCCCTTCGCCCTCCTCGAGCTGCGGCCCCTCGGGGGAAGCTGGCCACCGCGGCGGCTGGTGAATGGCAAGCAGGCCATTGCCCCGGTCGAGCTCACCGCCAGCTTCCGCCGCCGCTCCACGCGCTGGCGCTACCACGTCGTGGTGCCGAGCAACTACGCCGACCTCGCGACCCTCGCCATCCGCTACCCGGCGGACGCCCCGGCCCCCTACCCGCGCGGCGTCACCTTCCCGCGCGCCTCGTTCCCCGGGGTCGCCGAGCTCTTCCCGGGAAAGAGCGTGGTGAGCTTCGAGTCCAGCACCGTGCTGCCCTTCCACGAGTCCTCGCTGCGCGGCACGGGCCTCGAGAACCGTCGGGGAGTGCTGCTGCCCCACCTTCCCAATGCCCCACGCAACACCCTGAAGCGCGCCGATCCCCCATCCGAGCAGCTCGTGTCCGACATCTACGTCCAGCTGTGAGCCCAAAGGAGATGCCTTGAGCACCTACAAGACCCCGGACGTCTACATCAAGGAGGTCTCGCTGTTGCCTCCTTCCGTTGCCGAGGTGGCCACCGCCATCCCGGCATTCATTGGCTACACCGAGAAGGCCGACCGCAACGGGACGAGCCTCCTCAAGCAGCCCTTCCGCATCAAAAACCTGCTCGAGTACCAGCAGTACTTCGGCGGCTCGGCCTCGCCGCAGTCGGTCACCGTCACGCTCGACGATGACAACGGGGTCCGGGGGACGGCCATCAACCCCCGCTACTACCTCTACGACAGCCTCCGCCTCTTCTTCGATAACGGCGGCGGCCCCTGCTACATCATCTCCGTCGGTGCCTATGGCAACGGCACCATCGGCAAGGCGGAGCTGCTCGCGGGCCTCGAGGCGCTCCGCAAGGAGGACGAGCCGACGCTCATCGTCATCCCCGATGCGGCGCTGCTGGGAGACAACGACCTCGCCGAGGTCCAGCAGAAGATGCTGGCCCAGTGCGAGGAGCTGCAGGACCGGTTCGCCATCCTCGACGTGAAGTACAACGCCGCGAAGACGCCGGAGGAGATGGCCGGGACGTTCCGCAACGGCATCGGCATGAAGGCGCTCAAGTACGGCGCGGCGTACTTCCCCTACGTCCGCACCACCCTGCCCTTCTCCATCCGCTACAAGGACATCACCTTCACGAAGGGCGGCAGCACCGTCTCCCTGGCGAACCTCAGCGGCTCGACGGGCACCGCGCGGAGGTCCGTGGAACAGCTCGACAGGGCGCTCGCGGACGCCACCACCCTCCAGGCGGCGCTCGACGACGCCGAGGGCTCGGACACCACCTATCCGAAGTACTTCCAGACGGTGGCTGCGGTCGATCGGGACACGAAGGCAGAGCTCGTCCACTACGCCACCGTGATGAAGGAGCTCGCCAAGCGGCTGCGCACCTACGCCACCGGCCTCCAGAACGACCAGCTCAAGACGGCGACCACCACCCTGGTGACCCCCAACGCGCGGCTCGAGGAGCTGGTGCGTAAGCTGAAGCGGTACGATCTCGCGTTCGACTACGACGCCGCCGGCCCGGCGACGCCACTCGGCGTCATCGTCGATGCCGACTTCACGGGCTACACCCTGCCCAACGCCGCGGCGGTCACCGCGGACGATCGGAAGATCTACGGCGCCACCACTCCCGCCGACGAGGAGGAGGCCGTGCAGAACGGCCGCGCCGCCTTCCGTGCCCTCTTCGAGGAGATGTATGGCCTCCTCACCACCCTCGAGGACTCCGCGGCTCGCACCGTGGAGAGCCAGGAGGAGATCCTCCGCTCCACCAACCCGATCCTCCAGCGCGCCTTCGAGGCGCTCGGGCGCGAGGCGGCGGTGCTGCCTCCCAGCGGCGCGGTGGCGGGCATCTACGCCTACGTCGACAACAGCCGCGGCGTGTGGAAGGCGCCGGCCAACACCAGCCTCTCCTCGGTGGTGGAGCCGGTGGTGAAGCTCGACTCCAGGGACCAGGAGAACTTCAACGTCGACGTGGACGCCGGCAAGTCCATCAACGCCATCCGCGCGTTCGCCGGCAAGGGCACGCTCGTGTGGGGCGCCCGCACGCTCTCCGGCAACGACAACGAGTGGCGCTACATCTCCGTCCGGCGCTTCTACAACATGGCCGAGGAGTCGATCAAAAAGTCCACCTACTGGGCCGTCTTCGAGCCGAACGACGCCAACACCTGGATCAAGGTCCAGTCGATGATCGAGAACTACCTCACCCAGAAGTGGCGCGACGGCGCACTGACGGGTGCCAAGCCCGACGAGGCCTTCTTCGTGAAGATCGGTCTCGGGGTGACCATGACGCCGCAGGACGTGCTCGAGGGCCGGATGAACGTGGAGATCGGCATGGCCGTGGTGCGGCCCGCCGAGTTCATCGTCCTCAAGTTCTCCCACAAGATGCAGACCGCCTAGCCAGGCGGCTCCACCAATCCGACTGATCAAGGAGTCTCGCGATGGCGAATTATCCTCTTCCGGTCTTCCACTTCCAGGTGACGTGGGGTGGGACCAACCTGGGCTTCTCGGAGGTCTCCGGCCTCAACATCGAGCACCAGGTCATCGAGTACCGGGACGGCATGATGCAGGAGTACTCGCCGCTCAAGCAGCCCGGCATCCCCAAGTACAACAACATCACCCTCAAGCGCGGCGTCGTGAAGGGCGACAACGAGTTCTTCGAGTGGCTCAACACCACCAAGATGAACAAGGTGGAGCGCAGAGATCTCATCATCTCCCTGCTCAACGAGGAGCATGCGCCGGTGATGACGTGGACGGCGAAGAACGCCTTCCCGGTGAAGATCGAGGGCCCCGCGCTCAAGGCCACCGGCAACGAGATCGCCATCGAGTCCATCGAGGTCGCCCACGAAGGGTTGACCATCCGGAACGGATAGGCGCATGTACCCACCGGTTGGATTCCACTTCCGGGTGGACTTCCTCGACCTGGGGACGGAGGAGATCGACTCCCGTTTCCAGGAGGTGGCCGGACTGGCCGCGGAGCTGGGAGTCGAGGAGCTGGAGGAAGGCGGTGAGAACCGCTTCACCCACCGGCTCCCCGGCCGGGCGAAGTACGGCAACCTCGTCCTCCGGCGCGGGCTGGTGACGGACTCCAAGCTCGTGGAATGGTGTGAGGACGCCATCCTCCACTTCCAGTTCCAACCGGTGACGGTGAACGTGACGCTGCTCAATGAGGAGCACGCGCCGCTCGTGGCCTGGCGCTTCGAGCGGGCGTGGCCGGTGAAGTGGGCGCTGTCGGACTTCAAGGCCCAGGAGAACGCCATCGTGGTGGAGACGTTGGAGCTGGCCTACAGCCACTTCACCCGCATCTAGGAGTGAGCATGCCGGTCGAGATCCGCGAGCTGGTCATCAAGATGACGGTCCGTCCGCAAGAGCCGGACCCCCAGCGCCCGGCCCCGCAGCGGCACGAGGACGAGCGCAACGAGCTCGTCGCCGAGTGCGTGGAAGAGGTGATGCGCATCCTGCGGGAGCGGCGCGAGCGGTGAGAGTCGCGAGGAGCGAGACGTGAGCGGCGAACTGAAGAAGCTGAAGATCGAGGCGTACAAGGCCATCACGTGCGAGGCCAGCGACAAGCAGGACGAGTTCTTCGTGCTCTTCAATCCAGCCACCTACTCGTCCAAGTACGAGATCGAGTACGGCCAGGGCCAGGGCCAGGGCACCAGCGGTACCTCGCAGCGCTTCGGCCGCATCAAGCCGCAGGAGTACACCTTCGAGCTGGTGTTCGATGGGACGGGCGTGGCCTCCAAGCGGCGCGAGGTGGCCGAGGACATCCGGGTGTTCCTCGCCCTCACCGGCAAGCTCAACGGGGACATCCACCGCCCGCTGTACCTCAAGCTGAGCTGGGGGCCACTCGTCGTGCGGTGCGTCCTCAAGTCGGCGGACATCCAGTACAGCCTGTTCAAGCCGGACGGCTTCCCGCTGCGGGCCAAGGTGACGGCCATCTTCTCCGAGGCCATCGAGGACACCCTGCGCGCGGCCGAGGAGGGGCGCTCGTCCCCCGACATGACTCACGAGCGGGTGTTCCACCAGGGAGACACCCTCCCCCTCATGGTCCAGCGCATCTACGGCAGCACCGCGTTCACCGTGGACGTGGCGCGCTTCAACGGCCTGCGACACCTGAGGGACCTGCGTCCCGGCCAGGTGCTCCGCATGCCGCCGCTCGTCACGAAGTCCTCCTGAGCCCGCCCCATGCCCTCGCCCGATCTCATCCGCCTGCGGCTCTTCTCGGATGACCAGGAGGTCACCCAGGAGCACCACGTCCTGTCGGTCGTGGTGACGCGCGCGCTCAACCGCGTCCCCACCGCCCAGGTGGTGCTGCAGGATGGAGATCCCTCCACCTCGGACTTCCCGCTCAGTGGGCAGCCGCTCTTCGCCCCCGGGCGCGTGCTGGAGATCCGCGCCGGATACCATGACGACGAGAAGGTGCTGTTCAAGGGGCTGGTGCTCCGCCACGCCATCCGCGCCCGGCGCGGCGGTCGCTGCACACTCACGGTGGAGTGTCGGGACAAGGCCGTGAAGGCCACCATCGGACGCCGGAGCGCCATCTACAACGACATGACCGACAGCGACATCCTCTCCGAGCTGCTCGGCCGCAACGACGTGCGGGCCCAGGTGGCGAGCACCTCCGTCACCCACGTGCAGATGGTCCAGGTGGACGTGAGCGACTGGGACTTCCTCCTGGAGCGCGCCGAGGCCAACGGGCTCGTCGTGCGCGTGGAGGACGGCACCGTCGCCGTGGAGAAGCCGAAGGCCTCCGGCAAGGCGGTGGTGCAGCTCACCTTCGGGCAGGAGCTCTTCGAGATCGAGGCGGAGACGGATGCCCGCCACCAGCTCGAGGGCACCACGGGCGAGGCGTGGGATCCGAAGAACCAGGCGCTGCTGACGGCCGAGGGCGAGGAGCCGTCCTTCACGTTCCCGGGCAACCAGAGCGCCTCCGAGCTGGCCGGGGTCATCGGCCACGGGCCAGTGGCGCTCCGCCACGGAGGCAGGCTCTCGGAGGAGGAGCTCAAGGCCTGGGCCGCGGGCCGCCTGCTGCGCAGCCGCATGGCCCTGGTGCGAGGCCGCGCGGCCTGCCAGGGCAATGCGAGCCTCAAGCCCGGGGTGCTCGTCGAGCTGCTCGGCGTGGGCGAGCGGTTCTCGGGGAAGGCCTACGTGACGGGCGTGCGCCACCAGCTCTCCGCCGAGAACTGGGACACGGAGCTGCAGTTCGGCCTGCCGCCCGAGGGCTTCCGGGACTCGACGCCAGCGGAGGCCCCGCCCGCCGCGGGCCTGGTGCCCCCCTTCCATGGCCTGCAGGTGGGTGTGGTGACGGCGCTCCAGGACGATCCCGACGGCGAGGAGCGCATCCAGGTGCAACTCCCCATCGTCTCGGCCGATTCACCGGGCGTCTGGGCGCGCCTGGCCCTGCTGGACGCGGGCGAGAACCGGGGCAGCGTCTTCCGCCCGGAGGTCGGCGACGAAGTGGTGCTGGGCTTCATCCAGCAGGATCCCCGGGACGCGGTGGTGCTCGGCATGCTCCACAGCAGCGCCAAACCCTCGCCGCTCCCCGCCAGCGATGACAACCATCAGAAGGGCATCGTCACCCGCTCGGAGCTGAAGCTGCTCTTCGACGACGAGAAGAAGGTGATGACGCTCGCCACGCCGGGCGGCAACACCCTGGTGCTCAGCGACGACGAGCAGGGCGTCCTCATCGAGGACCAGAATGGAAACAAGATCCAACTCTCCAGTGACGGCATCACCGTGGAGAGCGCCGGGACCCTGACACTCAAGGCCCAGGGCGACGTGAGCATCGAGGGCGTCAACGTGAACGTGAAGGCCAGCGCGCAGCTCAAGGCGGAGGGCTCGGGCGGCGCCGAGGTGTCGTCCAGCGCCACCGCGGTGCTCAAGGGCTCCCTGGTGCAGATCAACTGAGAACGAGGAGTACACGCAATGCCCCCAGCAGCCCGGGTCGGAGACACCACCAATCACGGCGGCACCATCGTGGGCCCCGGCGTCTCCACCGTCCTCATCGCCGGCATGCCAGCGGCCGTGGCGGGCGACACGCACGTCTGCTCCCTGCCTCCCAACACCCACCAACCCACCGCGGGCCCCTTCCCCAGCGGGAGCTCGACGGTCCTCATCGGCGGAATGCCCGCGCTGCGCACCTCGGACACCTGCGCATGCGGGGCCATGGCGGCGGTCGGCTCGCCCACGGTGCAACTCGGATGAAGGACGGACGCCGCAGAGGGCAACCCGTCCCCGGCCCCGACTCCTTCCTCGGCCGCGGGTGGAGCTTTCCCCCCACCTTCATGCGCGAGGCGGGGACGGTCGTCATGGTGCATGGCGTGGAGGACATCGAGGGCAGCCTGGAGATCCTCCTCAGCACGGCGCTGGGCGAGCGGCTGATGCGACCCGAGTACGGGTGCGACCTGAACGACCTGCTCTTCGAGCCGGCGGACGCCTCGGCGGAGGCCTATGTGAAGGATCTCGTCCGCACGGCCATCCTGTACCACGAGCCGCGCATCCGCCTGGAGTCGCTGAGGCTCACTCCGGTCCCCCAGGAGGGCCGCATCGACATCCTGCTGGAGTACCTCATCCGCACGACGAACAGCCGCCACAACTACGTCTTCCCCTACTACGTGCGCGAAGGCACGAACCTCGAGCGATGACCCGGACCTGTCCCTGCCAGAGCCCCAATCCGTTGGTGCGCGACGGAACGAGCCAGGCCTCCCGCGCCCTGCCGGCGTTGGACCCGGCTTCCGCTCCCGTGGACGGGCGGGATACGGCCGCCTACCTCGAGTACCTGCGGAAGTACGCCCGGCAGCTCCGCTACTTCGATCTCACCAACCAGCCCGCGGGCGATTGGGCCCCCTTCGTCGAGCGGGACGTGAGCAGCGCGGCCGCGGCGGTTGCGGCCCAGGACGCCGAGCGCGAGCGGCGGAAGCTGCTGGCACTCGCCGACGACGTCCTCCGCCCGGGGGGTCGGAAGCCCTTCCGCGAGCTGCTCGACGCGCTGTTCGCCCTCGCGCTCCGGCTGGACGGGTGGGCCGTCCTCGGAGCCGAGCAGCTCGCCTTCCCCGACGTGCTCTGGCAGCAGGTGCGCGGGGGCCTCCGCGCGGATCTCCAGCTCCTCATCGGCATCCACAAAGCGGCCGGGGAGCTGGGGCTGCTCGCCGCCTCGCCCGCGGGCACCCAGGTGAGCGCCGAGCAGGTGCTGGCGGTGGGGCTCGGCCCCCACTGGTGGCCGCCCGGCACCGCCTCGTGGGCGGACTTCGTGGCGGGTGTGGGGGCGAACCTCCAGGCCTTCGGTGCCCGGGCCAGCGACCCGAGCGCCCCCGAGGTGGAGAAGCTGGCCCGAGCGCTGGAGTACCTGCGCCCGCTGATGGAGTCCTTCCCGCGCACGCTCGCGCGGATGGCGGACGTGGCGGCGGCGGACCTGGAGAAGACGCTCACGGACTGGCCCCGGCACGAGCCGCCCATGGCCCTCCTGCTGACGTTCCTCCACCTCTTCCGCTACGCGCTCGACAGCCTGAACGGACTCACCGCCCGGCACCTCGAGTACTACTACCAGGAGGTGCTGCGGCTCCGGCCTCGCCAGTCCGAGGCCGACCACGTCTTCCTCACCTTCGAGCTGGCCCGCCACCTGGAGTCCCATGTGCTCCCCGCGGGCACCGTCCTGCTCGGCGGGAAGGATGCCCAGGGACAGTTCCTCCGGTACGCGCTGGATGACGACCTGCGCCTGGACCACACCCGGGTGGGCCCGCTGCTCGCCGTGCACAAGACCGCACGGGGCGTGCTCACGGCCAGCCCCGTCGCGAACTCCGCCGACGGCCTCGGCGAGCCGCTGCCCCCGGAACAGCCCGGGTGGCCCGCCCTCGGCTCCGACACCCACTCCGCCGCCGCCATCGGCTTCGCGCTCGCCTCCCCCCTCCTGCTGCTGGCCGAGGGCACGCGCGACATCACCCTCGCGCTGACCCTGAATGCCCCCTCGGGAACCCTGGATGCGCTCCAGTCGCTCAACCTGACCCGCCTCTTCCGCGTCGAGCTCTCCATCACCAAGGGCTGGCACGGCCTGGAAGCCCGCACGGTGAAGCTGGACGGCAACATCCTGCGGCTGGGCCTGCGGCTCGCCCCCGAGGACCCGCCCATCATCCGCTATCAGCGCGACCTCCACGGCGGTGCCCTGGATACGGAGTGGCCGGTGTGCCGCGTCTTCCTGGTGCAGAATGCATCTAGCGGCCAGACCTACGGCGCGCTCTCCGCGTTCACCCTCTCCCAGATCCAGCTCGATGCGCACGTCCAGGGCGCGCGACAGATCCAGGTGGAGACGGATGCCGGCCGCGCCGATCCGACCAAACCCTTCACCCCCTTCGGGCCCCAGCCCCTGCCCGGATCCGCCTTCTCCGTGCGGTGCGCCGAGCTGAAAGCCAAGGCGCTCACCTCCCTCAAGCTCGAGTTGGACTGGTTGGATCCGTCTCCCGACCTCGACCTCGCGGAGATCTACCAGGCGTATGTGCTGCAACCTCCCGCCCAGGGTCGCAAGGAGGAACTCACCGCCAAGGAGGAACTCACCGCCAAGGAGGACTCACCGCCAAGGAGGATGCGGAGAAGCGGAGGGTGCCCAAGCCAGCCCCGCGGGATCCCCGGGAGCTCTTCCGGGTCGAGTTGGCAGTGGGGCTCGGTCCGGTGCCCGGTGCCACGCCAGGGAGCATCACCCGAGGCCCCCTCTTCAGCGCGAAAACCTTCGATGTGCCCGCTTCGCTGCTGTCCACGCGTGCCATCGACACCGTGCGTGTCCGCCTCACCGCGCCCCAGCAGGGCTTCGGCCACCGTGTCTTCCCCCGGCTGCACGCCTCGGCCGTCATGGCCATCGCCCGAGCGCAGGACACCAAGGACCTGCCACTCCTGCCCCATCCCCCCATCACCCCGACACTCGCCGCCCTCACTCTGTCCTACGGCGCCCGCGCCGTGCTCCAGGCCGGGGCGACGACCTCCTCCGAGGACCGCCTCTTCCACCTCCACCCCTTCGGGGAGACGCGCGAGGTCATCGGGGAGAACACCCCCTGGCTGCCGTCCCACCCGAACGAAGGGGAGCTCTACATCGGCCTGGAGAACACCCAGCCGCGGCAGCGGATCACCCTCCTCGTCCAGGCGGAGGAAGGCAGTGGAGATCCGACGCTCGATGCCGCCGAGGTGAGCTGGAGCTACCTGGGCTCGGACCAGCGCTTCCACGCACTCCGGGGCGAGGCACTCGGGGATGGCACGCACGGACTCGTCCACTCGGGGCTGGTGCGCATCGTGCTGCCGTCCACGGCCACCGATGCTGGCGGCCGACTGCCCGCCGGGCGCTTCTGGCTCCGAGCCTCCGCCCCCGCGCGGAGCGCCGCCGCCTGCCGCCTCATCGCCCTGCGCGCGCAGGCGGCCACCGCCACACTGCTCCATCCCGAGCACCACTCCGCCCACCTCACCACCGTGCTCCCCGCTGGTACCATCCGCAAGCTGGAGCAGCGGCAGGCCGCCATCAAGAAGCTCGAGCAGCCCGTCGCGTCCTTCGGTGGCCGCGCTCCCGAGGCCCCCCTCTCCTTCGCCCGGCGCACCAGCGAGCGGCTGCGCCACAAGAACCGGGCCATCACCCCCCGTGACTACGAGGCGCTGGTGCTGGAGTCCTTCCCCTCCCTCTACAAGGTGAAGTGCCTCAACCACTCGCGGCTGGAGGGGGGCTCGAATCGGGAGATCGCCCCCGGCTCGGTGACGGTGGTCACCATTCCCAACCTCGTGGGACGCCAGGGGCACAACCCCTTCATGCCCTACACGAGCCAGGCCACGCTCGCGGAGGTGGCCCGGTTCCTCCAGCCGCTGGTGGGCCCCTTCGTCCAACTGCAGGTGAGGAACCCCCAGTACGAGCCCATCCGGCTCGCCTTCCGGGTGCGGTTCACCCGCGGCAATGACCCGGCGCTGTGCCTGTCCCGGCTGAAGCAGGAGCTCAACGCCTTCCTCTCTCCCTGGGCCTTCGACACGAGCAGGGATATCGTCTTCGGCGGGGCGCTCCACCGCTCCACGCTGCTGCACTTCGTGGAACGGCGCTCCTACGTGGACTACGTGTCCGACTTCCACGTGCAGCACCTCGTCGACCCCTCCACGGAAGCGACGGCCTCGGACGCGGAGACGATCGTCCCGCGGACGTCGCACAGCATCCTGGTCTCCAACGGCGAGCACGCCATCACCCTCGACGAGGAGAGCCCGTGAAGACACCCGGCATTCTCAGGGACCGCGCACTCCCCACCGTCCTGGACTTCGACGCGCTCCGGCGCGAGGGCATCACCCATATCGAGGCCCTGGGGTCCTCGCTCTGGACCAACTACAACCCCCATGATCCGGGCATCACGCTGCTCGAGACGCTGTGCTTCGCCATCAACGACCTGGGGTACCGGTCCAGCTTCTCCATGAAGGACCTCCTGGCGCCCGCGCCGGACAAGCCCCGCCCCGCCCCGGGTGAGGGGCCGCTCTTCTCCGCGCGCTCCATCCTCACCTGTCACCCGGTGACGACGCTCGACTACCGCAAGCTGCTGGTGGACGTGGAGGGCGTGCGCAACGCGTGGCTGGTCCCGGCTCCGCGGCCCTGCATCCCCTTCTATGCCGACCGGGTGAGGAGCCAGATCGTCCTCACTCCACCCGCCGAGCAGCCGGATGCGCAACCCCGGGTGCCGCGAGGCGTGTATGACATCGTGCTGGAGCTCGCCGACGATCCCATGCTCGGCAGCCTGGGGGACACCACCTGGTCCTGGCAGCCCACTCCCTCCGGGCAGGCCCCCCTCCCGCTGGAGCTCGTCGTGCCCCCCTGGGACACATGGCGGCGCCCGGAGATTCTCCAGCAGCCGATGCTCGACTGGGAGGACCCGTGGCTGGCCGAGACCGAGGCCAGCTCCCTGAGCACGCGGGACGTCCACCTCGTGGACGATCAGACGCTGGAGACCCTGGTGCGCGTGTACGTGCCGAACGGCAGCGGGACCGTCACCCGGGACATCCCCGTCCGCGTCCTGCTGCGCACCACCCGCCGGGGCTCCATCGCCTCCTGGCAGAGCTTCATCCTCTCCGAGCTGGAGCGGAAGGGAACGCACAATCCCCTGCACGCCTACCGCTTGCGGTTGAGGAAGGCCTTCTCCGTGGTGGCACGGGCCTTCCGCACGCTCCAGTCCCACCGCAACCTGTGCGAGGACTTCCGCGAACCCACGGCGGCCCGGCTCGAGGAGATCGCCCTGTGCGCCGACGTGGACGTCACCCCCGGGGCGGATCTGGAGGCCGTGCAGGCTCGAATCCTCCTCGTGGCGGCGCGGCTGCTGGCACCCCCCGCGCGCTTCCACACCCTCGCGGAGCTGCTCTCCCAGGACCTGCCGGTGGAGCGGATCTTCGAGGGGCCTCCGCTCGACCATGGCTTCCTGCTCGACGAGGAGCTCGCGGCCTCCGAGCTGCGCCAGGAGGTGCATGGCTCGGACCTGCTGGGGGAAATCCTGGAGGTGGAGGACGTGGTGGCCGTCCGCTCGTTCTCCATGGCCGCCTATGACCAGCATGGACGGGTGCTGGCCTCGGGTGAGCCGTGGACGATCCGCCTGGAGCCGAACGCCCTGCCACGGCTGTCGCCGGATCGCTGCAAGTTCGTCTTCTTCAAGCGGGGCATCCCCTTCTCCGCCAACGCCGAGGAGACGCGGCACAAGCTGGCCTTCTTCGCGGAGAAGGAGGGCATGCGCGACGTCACCCGGCCCCAGGGGACGCCGCTCGACCTCGAGCCCCCCACCGGCACCTGGCAGGCGCTGGACGACTTCCGCTCCATCCAGCACGATCTGCCGCGCGTCTACGGCATTGGCCCCGAGGGCCTGCCGGACTCCGCGGACCCGAGGCGCAAGGCCCAGGCCCGGCAGCTCAAGGGCTACCTGCTGTTCTTCGACCAGCTCCTGGGCAACTACCTCGCGCAGCTCGCGCACCTGCGGGATCAGTTCTCGCTGGAGCCGGAGCGCAAGCGCACCCTCTTCGCGGAGCCGCTGTTCCAGCGCCCGGAGTTCGCCGAGCTGTTCCAGGACGGCTTCGCCAGCACCCAGGGCACTCGTGACACGCTCGCGGAGGACGAGGCGGAGTACACGGCGCGCCGCGACCGGATGCTCGATCACCTCCTGGCGCGCTTCAACGAGCGCTTCGCCGAGTACGCGGCCGTCATGGCGACCCTGGACCGGGGCACGGCGACGGACGAGGCCCTGCTCACGGAGAAGATCGACTTCCTCCGCGACTACCCGCGCAGGAGCGCCGAGCGCGGCAAGGGCTTCGACACCGGCGCCGCGGCGAACCTCTGGCACAGCGACAACGTGTCGGGCCTGGAGCGGCGCGTGTGTGGCCTGCTAGGCATCCGCAACTGCGAGCGGCGCGACCTCGCGAGCCACCTGGAGATGTACACGGAGCAGGATCAGGACAACACCACCGAGTACCGGTTCCGCCTGGTGGACCTGAGCGGGAAGATCCTGCTCAGCAGCAGCACCCGCTACTCCACCGAGGCCGCGGTCCGGGCCGAGATGGCCGAGGTCGACAAGTACGCTCCGCTGCGCGAGCGCTACGATCTCAAGCAGAACACCCAGGGGAAGTACTACTTCAACCTGGTGAACCCCTCCGGGGAGATCATCGCCCGCCGCATCGAGTCCTTCGCCACGCGAGAGGCGGCGGAGGCCGCCATCACGTACATCGTGACGCACCTGGAGGACATGCGTCAGCGGGAGGGCATGCACCTGGTGGAGCACATCCTCCTGAGACCGATGACGAGGGACGACCGGCTGCTCAAGGTGACGCTCGAGCCGGACTGCGAGCCATGCCCGGAGGACGCGGATCCGTACACGTTCCGCGCCACACTGGTGCTGCCCGCGTGGCTGGAGCGCTTCTCCAGGCCGACCTTCCGCACCTTCCTCGAACAGACGGCACGGCAGGAGGCGCCCGCGCACGTCTTCCTGAAAATCTGTTGGGTCGACACCGATCAGATGCGCGCATTCGAGGCGGCCTTCCAGCCCTGGCTGCGCGAGCGGGCCAAGACCCGGCCCGATGCAACGAAATTGTTGGAGTACCAGCGTGCCCTGGTGGCTGCGCTGGAGTCACTGCGCTCCGTCCATCCAGTGGCCACGCTGCACGACTGCCAGGAGGACCTCGGGGAGAACCCCCTGCTCCTCGGGCGTAGCCAGCTCGGCACCCTGCCAACCGAAGGGGATTGACCGTGATCAAGTCCCACCCTCTATTCGCGGCCAACCAGGTCCTCACCCACGAGCACCTGAACGAAATCGTCACCTACCTCGACCGGGAGGACCGCCAGTCGAGGACGCGCCTGCTCGGCGTGGGCATCATCTGCGGCCTGGAGCTGCGCAGCGATCTGCTCGAGCGGGTGGTGGTGGGGAAGGGCTGTGGCCTCACCACCACCGGAGATCTGCTCGAGCTGGAGAGCGACGTCACGTACACGCACCGCCGCGCGTACGATGATCCGGCGCGCTACTTCACCGGCTCGAGGCAGCCCGAGTTCCCCATCTGGGAGGTGATGGAGACGCCGCAGGCACCGACGCCGGGCGTGACGACCATCGCGAGCGAGCCCGACTTCCTGCGCGAGCGCGTCGCGGTGCTCTTCCTGGAGGTCCTGGAGAAGGACCTGCGCTCCTGTGTGGAGAACGACTGCAACGAGAAGGGCCGCCGTCGCCAGCTCACGCCGCGGGTGCTGCTCGTGGCCAAGAAGGACGCGGACAAGCTGGCGCTGCCGCAAGACACCACCTTCACGCCGCCCGTCGCCCCCGCCACGCTCCGGGTGCCCCGTCCCATCTTCAGCGACCGGGTGGCCCCCTTCGGGCTGCTGGACTACGCGGACGTGGTGAGCGCCTTCTCCAGCAGTGTCCAGGAGGTGGAAGCGTCGCTGAGCAGCGCGCTGGAGGAGACGATCTCCCGTCTCCAGCCCGCCCTGGGCACCGCGCTCCTCTCGGGCACGGTGGCCAACATCCTGAAGACCCAGCGCGAGTCCCTGAAGAACGGACAGGGCATCCAGTACATCTACGACTGGGTGAAGGACCTGACGGCCGCCTACCAGGAGCTGGCCGAGGTGGCCTCGCGGATCGGCAGCCGGTGCTGCCCGGACCAGGAGCTCTTCCCGCGGCACCTGCTGCTGGGCGAGCTGGAGGACAACCTCGCCACGACGTACCGGCCGCCGCGGGTGCCACGTCCGCGCAGCCCGTACCGCCACCCCTTCCTGCCCTCGCCCGCGGTGGGCTCCCAGACGGAGTTGCGCGAGCGGGCCGCCTGCTTGCTGCAACGGCTCATCCTCCAGCTCGAGAAGTTCTCCTGGAAGTCCGGCACGAAGATCGCCATCACTCCGGATGCCGGGCCCCTCGCGTCATTGGAGCGCAGGTCGCTGCCCCACTACTACTCCCTCGCCGGCGGCGCCCCGTCGCTGGTGGACCACTGGAGCTACTCCCGCACCTCCCATGGCTGGCAGAGCACCCTGCCCTCCTTCTGGGCCGATGAGTCCTCCGAGCTCGGCAAGGCGCTGGATCCCCTGCGCTACGACCATGATGGCGCGACGTTCTTCCGCATCGAGGGACACCTCGAGCAACGCGTGGAGACGGTGCTCGCCTTCCTGGAGGGGCGACGGCGCACCTACGGGCTCCCCTTCCAGGTGCTGGCTGTCGCCTTCGACAACACCGTGGCCGGCAAGCAGACCGACCAGGACTGCCGGTCCGCCGACCTGGAGGCCGTCTACGACGAGCTGCGGGAGGAGTACCGCTGCGCGCTCGAGCGCGAGAAGCAGTACTTCGAGAGCCTCACGCCACCGCCCGCCAACAGCGGCAGGATCAAGGGAAGGATCGAGAAGGCCCCCGACGTCCCCGTGCTCACGGATCGGTTGCGCGTCAAGGTCATCGACACCGGGGAGATCTTCACCGCGGACGAGCAGGGCAACTTCGATCTGGACCTGCCCGAGGGCTCCTACGTGCTGCAGGCCTTCTCGGGAGACTACGTCGGCGACCGCATCTTCCTGGACGTGGATCCCAACAAGGAGACGGCCCAGAACCTCAACATCAAGAAGGACGTGGCGCAGCCCACCACCCGCTTCACCAAGCCGGCGTTCAGCGCGACCGCGGGCGCGGGGAAGAGAGTCAAGGACTACATCCAGGACTACCTGGGCATGCCTGATCCGAAGGAGGCACCGAACCGGCTGGAGTTGCTGGATCTGGTGGGCACCTGGAGCGCGGCCGGCAAGGTCGACTTGATCCGGCAGATCGGCCTCCCCGCCCGCATCGCCCTGCTGCTCGGGCAGGCCCTCGCGCTGCTTCCCGGAGACCTGGGGGACCTGTCGAGCTCGGACATGGAGGCGCTCAAGCGCAACCTGCAGGACTTGAAGAGCACGGCCAGCTCGCTGGAGACGCAGCTCCTGGACATCAAGACGGCCCTGACGTCGAAGCAGATCCAGCAGTTGCAGCACCTGCAGGCGCTCCAGGCCTTCTGCCACCCGCAGAAGCTGGAGACCCTGAGGGCCAGCTTCACCCTGCGCCAGGACGAGCAGAAGCGCCGGCTGCTGTTCAGCGAGTTCCTCGCCGAGCACCCCTCCCTGGAGCACCTGGGCGGCGTGCCGCGGGGAGGCACCTTCGTCGTCGCGTACCAGGAAGGGTTGGTGAAGGCGGACTTCGCCCTGCCCTACCGCTGCGGAGATCCGTGCGGCGCCCTGCTGCTGCGCATCCCGGACTCGCTGCCACCTCCCCAAGACTTCCAGACCACGCTGTCCTTCGCCTCGCCCACCAAGACGATCATCATCCCCGAGGTGGTCACGGGCAACGTCGTCCTCAAGGCCATCCTCACGGACCCAGGGACGCTGGCGACCCTCCGCGTGGAGGATGCGGCGGCGGGGAAGATCCACATCGAGGGCAAGGTGCCCCTGTTCAGCCTGCGGGAGTACTCCTTCGAGTACCTGGTCCAGGCCAAGGACTCCGAGAAGACGGCGCTCGGCAAGGTGTTCCTCGCGCTGATCAACGACCAGCCGCTGCCGACTCCCGCGGACATGACGATCCGCACCGCCAGTGCCACGACGCCCCTGACCGTCAAGCCGCCAGACGCCCTGCCCGCGAGCATGCAGGTGATCAACGCGGTGCTGTCGAGCAGCACGCTCGGCGTGGTGAGCGTGGAGGCGAGCGGCAAGGAGGTCCGCTTCCAGCCGCAGGAGGGCTTCACGACGGCGAAGCGCGCGGACATCACCTACACGCTCCGCAACATCGAGAGCCAGAAGACGGTCCCCGGCAAAATCATCGTCCTGCTCGAGCAGACCCTCCCGACGATCGTGCTGCCGGCTGTCACCGTGACCGTCAACCCGCTCTACCTGAAGTCCACGCTGATCACGCTCCCGCTCGCGGACAAGCCGAACGTCATCGTCGAGTCGATCGAGCCGCTGAGCCCCTCCGTTGGCACGTTGGCCCTGAAGTCCGATCGAGGCCCCATCTACTTCACCCCCGCGCGGATCTATGACCGCAACCGCCTCCCCAGCCTTCCCGAGCTGCGCACCACGAGCTTGCGCACCGAGGTCGTGCGCACCACGATCGCCATCGACACCGGGGGCACGACGACTCCGCCCATCATCGAGCGGCCGGGCTACGAGGACACCGTGACCATCACCTACAAGGTGAAGGACACCGTGACGGGAGCCAGGGGCACGGGTCGCATCATCCTCAAGTTCACCAAC
The DNA here is from genome assembly GCA_963771175.1 of uncultured delta proteobacterium. GTDB lineage: Bacteria > Myxococcota > Myxococcia > Myxococcales > Myxococcaceae > Archangium. The sequence goes on along the minus strand of CAVYSY010000045.1, from coordinate 75,300 downwards.
ATCAGTGATTTCCCGACCCCGCAGGACCCCACGGAGTAGTTCCCTGAAGGCTCGACAGCGCTGAGTCCCGACTCGTCACGCCATGAACCACCTCATCCACCGGCAGATCGTGGAGTTGGAGCTGCAGGGAGGGGAAAGTCCCTTCTCCCTGCAGAACGAGGTGAGTCGCATGTGCCGCGAGCACCTGCCGCGCATCCTGGAGCAGGTGTTCGACGAGCTGGCGCCCGGGTCGGTGCACTATCGGCTGGAGCGGCTCGAGATTGAGCTCGGGGTCATCCATGGGCCCAATCTGGAGCAGGCGCTGCTGACCCGGGTGCGCGAGGTCCTCCAGGAAGCGCTGAGGCGAACCGGGCCGGTTCCGGATGTGGCGGCGCGCTCCGGCACGGTGCGGCGTGAAGCTGCTGCTCCTGTCTCCGAGCCCCAGCCAACCGACGTGGAGGTGCTGTCGGCGGAGACCTCCGACGAGCTGCTGCTGCGGGAGTTCCTGGAGACGGGGCTCGTGCCGTGGTGGGCGGGGACAGTGGAAGGCGCGGAGCTCGAGGCCCGGTTCGTGGCACTGCTCGAACACCGCGCCGGGCCCGTGCTGACGTGGCTCCGGGGTCATGCTGGAGTGGAGCGCATCGTCCGGCGTCTCCTGGGACAGTTCTCGCCGCCAACCACCCTGACGCTCCTCCAGACGCTCGCCAGGGAAGCCGGAGTGGACTCCACCCTGGCCGTGCTGGTGGAGGTGGCCCCGCAGGAACTGCCAGCCTCCCGGTGGCGTCGCGCACTGGTGGAGCTGCTGCTCCCGGTGATGCTCGCCGCGCCCCGAGGCCAACCGGACGCGGACACCGTGCTCGCGGTCGCGGTGGAAGCCGCGATGGCGCTCGGCGCCGATGTACGGACCGTGCGAGAGACCTGGTCTCGGCATGTGCCGTCCGCCCCCGCCTCGTGGGCTCCCGAGGCTGCACGGGACTCTTCCGGGCGGACGTGGTCCGAGCCCGGCTCACGAAATGCGGCGCCGGCCACCGGGGCGGCTTCACTCACGCCCGAGCCCCGACAAGCGCCCGAGCTCGCCTCGCCTCCCACTCGGGCGCCACGGCCGCCTGTCGAGACCGGTGACCTGCCGCGCCCCCGGAAGGAGGCGTCTCCGGCCCAGGAGGTGACGGACGCTCCACGCGAGAGACAGGAGGACCTGTCGTCGGGGGCCGCTGACCAGCCGCCTCCACTCGTGTCGGACCCCCGGGCCATGCACGACGCCGAGCTGGGGACGAGCCCCTCACATGCCGCCAAGGTGGTGCTCGCTCCGGACTCCCCACAAGCTCAGCGCCAGGAGGCACCTGCTCGCGCCACGCCTCGGGAGCCAGTCGCGGAGGCCACCGAGCCGCCCCGGCGCGTGCCACCCGCCCAGGTGGACGTGGATGGGGCCCAACTCACGGGAGAGCCACTCCTGGTGGACGGCCCACGAGGCTCTTCGCCTACCGCCAGGGAGGTGCTCGCTCCGGACTCCCCGCGAGCCCCGACCCAGGAGGCACGTTCTCGCGCCACGCCCCGGGCGCCAGTCGTGGAGGCCACCGAGCCACCTCAGCGTGTGCCACCAGCGCAGGTGGACGTGCCCGGTGCCCAGCTCACGGGAGAGCCACTCCCGGTAGACGACCCACGGGGCCCCTCCGCGACCACCAGCGAAGCGCTCGCTCCTGCCTCCCATCACGGCCCGCCCACGGAGGCACCTGCTCACTCCAGGCCCCGGGCGCCAGTCTCGGATGCCACCGAGCCGCCCCGGCACGTGCCACCTGCCCAGGTGAACGTGGGTACGGCCCGGCAGACGGAGGCGCGTGCCCCCGGCGCACGATCCGGCCCCCTGGCGCCCGGCTCCAGCGCTCGCGCTTCGTCACCCCGTCATCCTTCGCCTTCCACGTCGCCACGCACCTTCACGAGTGCCGCGCTCGAAGCACACCTCAAGTTCGGGCTGTCGGTGGAGAACGCCGGGGTCGTCATCCTCCACCCGTTCCTGAGGACCTTCTTCGAGGCCGTCGGCCTCATCGAAGGGAAGGGCTTCCGCGACTTCGCGGCACGGTGCCGAGCGGTCTGCCTGCTGCAATGGCTCGTCCACGAGGACGGCGCCGAGGACGAGCACCGCATGGCGCTGAGCAAGGTGTTGTGCGGCGTCCCACTGGAAGAGGTGGTGCCGCGGCTCGGCGGCCCCACCGAGACCGAGCGCGCCGAGGGAGAGCTGTTGCTCCAGCACGTGGTCACGCAGTGGGCGGTGCTCAAGAACACCTCGACACGGGGGCTGCGCGAGGCCTTCCTCCAGCGCAAGGGCATCCTCCGGCACGAGGAGAGCGGGTGGATGCTGCGCCTGGAGTCCCGGCCCTATGACATGCTCCTGGAGCGACTGCCGTGGGGCGTGTCCCATATCCGGCTGTCGTGGATGACGAGCCTGCTTCGGGTGGAACGATGAGTCCGGAACTCCAAGCGAACGCGGCGGCCCTCCAGGCGGAGCTGGACTGGTTCCAGCGGATCATCGACGCCCGCGTCCGCCTCCACTGCGGCCAGGAGTGTCCCGTCGCCTCCATCGACGAGCTGCCGCCTCCCGAGCCGCGGTCCCCTGACGCGGCCTACTCCCGCTTCGTCCTGGAGCACCAGCTCACGCCTCCCGAGCGCATCCTGCTCGCCCTGGCGCTGGCGCCCCACGTCCGCCCGCAGGCCCTGGACGTGTTCTTGAGCCGCAACGCCATCCTCGAGCGTCCCTTCACCGAGTTCGGCGGCGTGGTTCCTCCGCACGGCGGCTTCCAGCCCACCGCGGAGACGGCCCTCTTCCTGCTCGCGGGCGACGACCTGCACCTGCGGATGGCGGCGAGCACCCTGCTCGACAGCACCCACGTCTTCTTCCGCTCCCACTTCCTGCGGCTCGAGCCCCAACCCGGACTCGACACGCTCGGCTCGGCCCGGCTGACCGTGTCCCCCGAGCTCGTGGATCGCCTCACCCTCGGCCGCACGCGGCGCCCCGCCTTCGGGCCCTCGTTCCCCGCCCGGCGGCTCACCTGCGAGCTCTCGTGGGACGAGCTCGTGCTGGAGCCGTTCGTGTCCAATCAGATCGCGGAGATCCGCGCCTGGATGGACTGCGGGCACACCCTGCTCCACGAGTGGGGCCTGGGGCGGAAGCTGGGCGCCGGCTACCGGTGCCTCTTCCACGGCCCGCCCGGCACCGGCAAGACACTCACCGCCGCGCTCCTCGGCAAGCAGGCCCGGAGGGACGTGTTCCGGGTCGATCTCTCGCTCGTGGTGTCCAAATACATCGGTGAGACGGAGAAGAACCTGGAGAGCGTCTTCCAGCACGCCGAGCAGCAGGACTGCATCCTCTTCTTCGACGAGGCGGACGCGCTCTTCGGCAAGCGCACGAGCGTCTCCAGCGCGCATGACCGCTACGCCAACCAGGAGGTGGCGTACCTCCTGCAGCGGCTCGAGGAGTTCGCGGGCCTCGTCATCCTGGCGTCGAATCTCAAGGCCAACCTGGACGACGCGTTCCTGCGCCGCTTCCAATCGGTGGTGCACTTCCCCATGCCCAAACCCGCCGAGCGCCTGCGGCTGTGGAGCAACGCGTTCTCCCCCGTCTGCACGCTCGGGCCGGACGTCCTCCTCCCCGAGCTGGCCGAGCGGTACGAGCTCGCGGGCGGCTCCATCCTCAACGTCGTGAGGTACTGCTCGCTCATGGCAATCCAGCGACAGAGCCGGGAGATCCTCCTGGCCGACATCCACGAGGGCGTCCGCCGGGAGTACCAGAAGGAGGGCAAGACGCTGTGACGAGCCCACGCCCGACGTCACGCAGCTCCCTCTCGCACTGAGGACGTCATGGAGCCCCGCCGGTCTCGCACCCTGGCCCGCCCCGCCGTCCAGCCCGCCCGCGCGACGGGGACGGCCCCCGCTCGCGCCGAGCGGCGAGCCCCCACGCTGACGCCCTCTCGCGGCGCGGCGGACCTCGCCAACATCATCCGCCAGGCCGAGCGACCCACCGTGCCCTCCGCGACCAGGGCACCCGCCGCCACCACGGCTCCACGGGCCCGCGCCGCCGAGCGCCCCGCGCCTTCCGCGAGCGCCTCGCCCGCCGTGGCCCGTCCCGCCCAGGCCACACCTCGGGCCACGGCGGCTCCCGGGGCCATGGCGGCTCCGTCTCCCGCGGCACCCATCATCCAGGCCACTGTCGCGTTCGCGGCTGCATCGGCTTCTTCGGCGGGGGGCACCGCGCCAACGTCCACCTCCGCCGTGAGTGCTCCACCCACGACGGCCGCTGGAGCCCCGAGCGTCACGCCCGCCAACGTCCCCTCCGCCGAGGAGCCCAGACGATCCCGCGAAGGAGGCGGCGGCGGTGCCGCACAGGAGGCCATGACGGGAGGAGCCGCTGGAGCGGAAGGCGGAGGAGCACCCGCCCGGCGCACGGGAGGAGGAGGCGGCGGCCTGCTGATGCCCGAGCCGCCCGAGACGCTCTCTCCCAACGCCCGGGCACGCGTCGCCTCGGTCCAGGCGAGCGCGTCCGCGACCGCCTCCGCCCAGTCCTCGCTCCCTCCGGCGGGCGAGCAGGTGGCGGACGCGCGGGAAGCGGTCACCACGCCCGTGGCGGAGCGGGAGGCCCGCGCCCAGGGAAGTCTGGTGGAGGCGCTGGGGCAGCAGCCCGAGCCGAGCCCGGAGATCGAGCAACTCTGCGAGCGCATCCGCCAGGTCATCCGCAACAAGCGTCCACCCGACGAGGAGTCGCTGGTCGAGGCCAAGCCGGAGGAGATGGCGCGCGATGCGGGCTCGGAGATCGGCCAGGGAGTCCAGGGCGAGGTCAGCGGCGTCCAGGGTGCCTACCAGGGGCTCCAGCAGGAACCGGCCCCCGCTCCCCCGGACCCAGGGCAGGAGATGCCGCCGACCCCGGAGGTGGCTCCGACTCCCCCCATCAACGCGCGGAGCGCCACGCCGGACCCGGTGCCCGCCGCCAATGTCTCCCTGGACGCGGATGTCGCGGCGAACCAGCAGCGCATGGCGGACGCGGGAATGGAGAGCGAGCCGGCTCGGCTCGTGCAGGATGGCCCCATCTCCGAGGCTCGCCGCGCCCAGGGAGAGCTGGAGCAGACCGCGGCCGACGGTCCCTCGGAGGTGCTCGCCGAGCAGGAAGCCACGCTCAACCGCTCCCGGGCCGACATGGCCCAGCTCCAGGAAGCAGCCCTCGAGGCACTGCGTTCCTCGCGCACCCGGACCACCACCGGTGCGCGCACCCAGCAGGGGCGGATGGTCGGCTCCGAGGAGCAGATGCGCACGCAGGCCAGCGCTCGGGCGCAGACCATCTTCGACGAGGCCCAACGGCGCGTCGAGGAGCTGCTGCGCCCGCTGACCGACACCGCCATGCAGCGCTGGGATGCTGGCATCCAGCGGCTGTCCAACACCTTCAAGTCGGACCTGCGCCGGGTCGAGCGCTCGATCGAGGAGCGCCATTCCGGCGCCACCGGAGCGCTGGTGTCGCTCTGGGATGCCGTCGCCGGCATGCCGGACTGGGTCGTCCAGGAGTACGACCGGGCCGAGCGCGCGTTCGGAGATGGTGCCTGTGAGCTGGCGCGGGACATCTCCCGCCAGGTCAACGGCGTCATCGCCACCTGCGAGGCCCTCATCGAGCAGGCGCGAGCGGACATCGCCCAGGTGTTCTCCCAGCTCCCCGAGAGCCTCCAGGCGTGGGCGGCGGGTGAGCAGGCCCGGCTCGGCCAGAGCCTGGATGGGTTGAGGGACAGCGCCCGCCAGCGCAGGGATCAGTTCAACCAGCAGCTCATCCAGCAGGCCTCCCAGGCGGTCCAGGAGGTACGGCAGCAGGTCCACGGGCTGAGGGAGCGGGCGCGAGGACTCGTCGGTCGCATCGCGGATGCCATCGACTCCTTCCTGAGGGATCCCGCCCGCTTCATCATCGAGGGGCTGCTGTCGCTGCTGGGCATTCCTCCCGCCGCCTTCTGGGCGGTGGTGGCGCGAATCCAGCAGGTCATCGCCGACATCGCGGATGATCCGGTGGGCTTCGCCGGCAACCTGATGCGGGCCGTGGGCGAGGGCTTCCGCCTCTTCTTCGACAACGTCGGGAGCCACCTGCTCCGAGGGCTGGTCGAGTGGCTCTTCTCGGGCCTCGGAACCCTGGGGATCCAGATTCCGCGGGACATGTCCCTGGGCAGCCTCATCACCTTCTTCCTGCAGCTCATGGGCATCTCGTGGGACCGCATCCGGCGTCTCATCGCCAAGCGGATCGGCGAGCGGAACATGGCGCTGCTCGAGCAGGCCTGGACGATCATCTCCACGCTGGTGCAGCAGGGCCCGGCCGGCATCTTCGAGCTGCTCAAGGATCGGCTCAACCCGCGGGAGATCCTCGATCAGGTCCTCACGGCGGCACGCGACGCCATCATGGAGGCGGTCATCACCCGGGTGACGGCGCGCATCCTGATGATGTTCAACCCGGTGGGCGCCATCCTGCAGGCGCTGGAGGCCATCTACCGGGTCCTCAAGTGGATCTTCGAGAACGCCGCTCGCCTCTTCAGCCTCGTCGAGACGGTGGTGAATGGGATTGCCGACCTCCTGCGCGGCAACACCGCCGGCATGGCGAAAGCGATCGAGCAGGGACTGGCGCGGCTCATCGCCCCGGTCATCGACTTCCTGGCGGGCTACCTCGGGCTGGGCAATCTGCCCGATCGCATCCGGGACGCCATCCAGGGCATGCAGAACTGGGTGGAGGGCATCCTCGACCGGGTCATCGGGTGGATCGCCGATCAGGCCCAGCGGCTGCTGCGCGCCATGGGGCTGGGAGGCCGGGAGCAGGCGGCACCCGGCGCGCCGGGCACCGACACCGAGCTGGGAGAGACGGTGCGCTTCAGCGCGGACGGCGAGTCGCACCGCATGTGGGTCGACGTCCAGGGCACGCGGGCGACGATCATGGTCGCCAGCACCCCGGCGTCAGTGCTGACCCTGCTGGATGGCTGGAATGCCCGGCTGGGTGAGCTGTCGGATGATCCCGATGCACAGGGGATCAGACCTCGCCAGCGGGCGCATGGCCTCCTCATCCAGGCCCAGGCGTTGACCCGGGCAGCCGATACCTCGGCGGACACGCTGGCCCAGGAGTGGAGGAACGTCCCCACCCGGCCCCCGGCCGCGGGCACGCCCGGCGCCGGTTCCACCGGAGGCTCGACTCCAACCCCCCCGGACGACAGCCAGCTCGAATCGCAGGAACAGCAACTCTCCGGCATCCTGCAACAGCTCTTCCAACTCTTCGGCGACACCGGGGCCGCTCCGGTCCAGCGGTTCGCACCGCAGCTCGCCATGGCGGACGACACGGCCCAGCCGCTGTTGCGCAAGGCGCTCACCGACAACGCGACCGCCTACCAGAGCCTCGCCAACTGGCAGGCCGCTCGGAGCACCATCGCGAATGACTCGCTCACCCAGAAGATGTTCCAGGGGCCGTTGAACCAGGACAACGACTTCGGGAAGAAGTTCCACGCCCGGGGCATCAAGGAGGTCCAGAAGGCCCTCACGGATGTCGGGGCCCCCGCCGATGAGCGGACCGCTGAGAAGTCCGAGAGTGTCCTCATCAACTACAAGGGCTCGCTCCATCAAAACCTGCCGCCCTTCACGAATGCCAGAGCGGCGCTGCTGAACCAGATCTTCATGGGCGAGCGTGAGGCCGCCACCGACGCCCACATCTACCGGGACTACAAGACCCGGTTCGAGACCGAGGTCGAGGGCCTCCACGACAAATACAAACCCGACATCCTGAGCAGGCTCGAGAGCGCCGATGGCAGGACCCTCTCGCTCGTCTACAAGGGCGCGGGGGACGCCCAGTTCACCGTCGAGCGTGTCGATGGGCTCATCCGGGAGATCCAGGGAACCGGCCTGCGGCACAAGCGAGACCTGGGCATCACGCTTCGCGGATACACGAGTGAAGCCAGTGCGTACGTGCCCGACCGCTCCATGGTGAATGCCCACCTGATCGCCGATCAATTCACCGGCTCCGGCTACAAGAACGCGCTCAACCTCATCACCACGAGCGCCTACTTCAATGACCCGGTGATGAAGGCCATCGAGACGCGGATCCACAACACCTGGAGGGCCTACCTCGGACAGCTCGAGTCCCTCTCGTTGGACACGGCGAATGTCACCTTCGATCTCAAGGTCAACGTCTACTGGATGGAGGTCCTCGCTCCCCAGTTGATTCCACGCATCATGCGGGATCTGGGGGCCAAGCTGCTGGCCCACTATCCCCACTGGGACAAGAACAACCTCCAACAGGAGATCGCGGCCAAGTTGAACACGGGACTCATCGGAGCCAGCGCTGACTTGAAACGGGTCGCCAACGTCAAGTACACCCTCACCCTCAAGGGCCCTCATGCTCCGACTATCGATCCGATGTTCACGGGCCCGGATCTGTGGATCGGGTTCCGCGACGTGAAGTTCTCTGGATGAGGAGTGTCTGTGATGAACGAGGCGGTGGACTTCTTCCAGCGGTTCATCCGGGCTGAATACGAGATGGCGGAGGCCGCCTACGGCGAACGGGACTCCAGCCTCTACGCGAAGAAGCTCGAGGCATTCGAGGGATTCCTGAAAGGCGTCAGGACGCCGGACTCCCGGGTCCGCGGCATCGACGACCTGGAGCTCGGCATCCTCGGAGAGGACTGGTTCGAGACGGGACAGCAGGTCCTCGAGCAGCTCAGGCCGAGGACGCTCTTCCAGGTGAAGCAGTACCTCCATCCCGAGCTCGGAGACGTCTTCCGCGCCTATGTCAGCGACTCGCGAGCATTCATCGTCGACGTCTACGGAGCCAACCTCTACGCCGCGCGAGTAGAAGGCGAGCTGCGCATCATCTCACTCTACGCCACGTGCGATGAGTGCTTGATGACGGGCAAGGTCGACGGAAGGACCTGCCCCGAATGCAAGGGCACGGGTTGGCGCTTCCTGGATGGAAGCCGTCTCGACGACCCCGGCAAGCTCGTCGAGGTACGCAAGCTCCAGCCTCCCTCGTCCCGGCAACAGCGGGAGGAGTACGAGGCCGAGTTGGACTTGCCCCGGCTACGTGGACAGTAGGTTCAAGCAGTGATTCAGCGGCCGGCAGGGCACCAGCCAGGGAGCTCCTCCCGCAGCGCCTCCACCACCTGCTCCCAGGCCGTCCGGATGAAGAAGTGGCTTCCGGGGAACTGGCGCACCCTGCACTCGAGGGTGGTCAGCTCGCGCCAGCGCTCGAGCCGCTCCTCGGTGACGTAGGGATCCTCGGTCGCGCTCCAGACGGAGATGGGGCACCGCACGGGCTCCGCGGGCAGCACCGTGTCGGAGAGGGCGAAGTCGGCGCGCAGAAGTGGCAGCACCATCTCCATCAGCTCGCTGTGCTCGAAGACCTCGGGGGGCGTGCCCCCATAATTGCGCAGCACCTCGATGAAGCGTGCGTCATCGAGCTTGTCACGTGACGGCCGCGACAGATGCGGAGCACCGGCCGCGAGGACCAGCAACCCCCGCGGCAGAGGCCCGCCTCGGGCCTGCCAGCGCTGCGCGAGCGCCGTGGCGATACCCGCCCCCATGCTGTAGCCAACGAGGACGAAGGGCTTGTCCACCAGCGGAGCCAGCGCCGGCTCCAGTGCGTCCAGCAAGACGGACATCTCGCGGAGCGGCGCCTCCCGAACACGACGCTCCCGGCCTGGGAGCTGGACGGCGCACACCTCCACATCCGGGAGCCGCGCCCCCCAGCCGCTGTAGAGCGAGGCACCACCTCCCGCATACGGAAAGCAAATCAAGCGCAGGCGGGCTCGCGGGTTGCTCTGGCTATGGAACCAGGGGTTCTTGGAGACAGGAGGGGGCATGGTCAGGTCCACGTATCGTTCAAGCGCCGAGGAAGAACTCGGCCCGGCACATAGGGCAGGCTGGCGGAGATGCCCCGCTCCCGGCACCAGGCGATGAGCTTGCGGGCCTCGACGAGCTGCGGCGAGTTCTCGTGATAGCCCATCACCATGACATGGCCCATCCAGGGCTCGCGCCCCATGGCGTAGATGTAGACCTGGGTCGGGTTGAGCCGCTTGACGATCTCGATGGCCCGCTCGCAATTGGAGCCGTTGAGCCGTCGGGACTGGTCCATGCTTGCGCGGCAGCGGCGCGGGCAGGCAGCGGCCCGTACATCCAGCTCAGCGGACCGCCCTCGGACTCCATGCCCGAGGAACAGCGCGTCGATGTCTCCCACCGCGCGCCTGGACATGATCGTACAGGCGCGGCTCGATGGCATTGGAGTCCGCCGCCATCAGCAGGGACTTGCCCTCGAGCCGGATGAGGTGGGCCAGCTTCGCCCGGATGTTCAGGTCGCCGTGCTCGCCGAGAAAGGGCAGGCCCGTGATCGAACCATCCGGGGAGCTCCAGGGTCTCCAGCTCCTCCAGGGTGACGACGCGGCGGAAGCCCACGTTCCGCAGCAACAGCTTGAGGGAGGGGTCCGCCAGCCCGCCGCCGCTGCTCGCGGGGACCACGAGCGTGCCGATCCGACCGCGCAGCGGCAGCAGCGTCTCCAGCATCAGGTGGTCGGCATGGCCATGGGTGATGAGGACGTAGTCGATCTTCTCCGGCAGATCCGCGTGGGTGTAGCGGGGCAGCTCCGTGGGGAACTCGTAGCTGACGACCGGATCCGTGAGGATGCTCACGTCCTGCGACTCGATGAGCACGCACGCGTGGCCGAAGTAGCGCACCCGGACGCCCTCGCCGTCATAGCGAGGCGTCGGGCGTGGAGGCTGCTCCGTGAAGAAGGTGGAGAACCGCTCCGAGTCCTCGGGGGCGATCCCCAGCGCCTCGCGGATGGACTCCACCGAACCGGGCGTGTGCCGCATGGCGAAGAGCCCATCCAGCGCCTCGTGCCGGAAAGGCACTCGCACGTGCAGGGTGTCGTTCATCGAGTCGAGCCGGGGCGTACTGAAGACATAGGGCCGCGCGTCCCCCTCTAGCAGCCGGAGCGCCACGCTCTGCGACGACTCCTTGTAGTGGGGGCCGCGGTAGAGGAGCGCCTCGAAGAAGCGCGGCGACGCACGGTTATTGAGATCATAGGTCAGCTCCACGTACCCCTGGAGCAGGTCGGGCACCTTCCGGTACAGCTCCTCGAGCGAGGAGCCATTGGCGGTGGCCAGCAGCTTGTCCAGCTCCGCCACCGCCTGGGCGAACCGCAGCGAGGAAGCCTGCTCCCGGAGGGTGCGCTCCAGCAGCGCCTTCACCTCCCCCACCCGCTCCGCGCCGTGGTTGATGTAGGGGCCCCCCATCAGCACCGGGTTCTTCAGCGCGGCCACGTGGACGGCCGGCATGGAAACGAACGACTGCATGATCTTCACATGCAGGTTGGCCACGAAGAGCGGCGCGGTCGCCGGGGCCACGAGGTACCACCACGCATACCACTGGTTGTAGAGCGGCTCGGCGGCGGCGTTCGGCTTCAGGTACTTGGCGGGCTGGGACATGGGGGATATTGCTCTCGAAAGGCTTCAGTTGCGGTGCGACTGTCCTTCCATCTTCTTGCGCAGGCTCAGGGGGCGCATGTCCGTCCAGACCTGCTTGATGTAGTCCAGGCACTCGGCCTTGGTGCCCTGCTTGCCGGCATCCTTCCAGCCGAGCGCGTTCTCGCGATCGGCCGACCAGAGGGAGTACTGCTCCTCGTGGTTCACCACGACCTTGTAGCCAGTCGTATCCTCATTCTCGTTCGTAGCCATGATGCGACTCCTGTGTGGGGTGGGCCATGCAGCGCATGGCCAGGATTCGGGGTTGAGACTCTACCGCAGGTGCCCTGGTAGTATGTGCTGCCATTGAGCTCCCCTGCCATGAACAACGACCTGCCATCCGACGCACTCTCCCGGGTCCGCCTCTTCTCCCGAGCGCTTCAGGACCGTACCGCCACGCGCGCCCTCCGCTTTCCCGGAGGGACCGTCCTGCTCAACGAGCGATTCCCTCAATCCTGGACCCATAACTTCCTGCGCGTGGATCCGCCCGCGGAGGGCCTCTCGGCGCAGGCGCTCGCGGGACAGGCCGAGACGCTGCACGGGGAGGCCGGGCACACCCATCGCCGCGTCTGGGTGGATGACGAGGCCGCCGGCGAGCGGCTCGCGGAGGGCCTCCGCTCGCTCGGGTGGCAGGTGCGGTGCGAGTGGGTGATGGCGCATCCGGGAGAGGCGCCTCCGGCGGACAGCCGCATCACCGTCCGGGAGTTGGCGCCCGAGGAGATCCGCCCCTTCTGGGAGGAGATGTTCCGCCGGATGGAGTACGTCCGGGACGAAGAGACAGTGCGGCAGCTCACCGAACGCAACCACACCCTCGGCCGGCAGTTGTCGGTCCGGCACTTCGGCGCGATCTGCGATGGGAGGATTGCCAGCGCGTGCGATCTCTACCCGGGCGGGGAGCTGGCGGAGATCCAGGACGTGGAGACGCTGGAGGAGTACCGCGGGCGAGGGCTGGCCCGAGCGGTCATGGCGGCAGCGCTGCGCGCCGCGAAGGAGCGCGGGGCCGCCTTCACGTTCCTCATGGCCGACGCGGAGGACTGGCCCAAGGAGTTCTATGGCCGGCTTGGCTTTCATGTGCTCGGGAAGTTCTTCGTCTGCACCCGGACGCCCTCCAGCACCGGGTGAGAGCGCGTGGCGCGGGGCAGGCGGGTGAGCAGCTCACCCGCCCTGGCGCGGATGGCCGGGTTCAGGGCCCGGCAGGGCTCGACCAACTCCGCGAGCCGCTCCGCCTCTCCAGGCGATGGCCTCAGGACCCCCATGTGGAGCGCCTGAGCGTGCCAGGTGAGCCACATCATCACGACCGCCTCGAGCTCCGGCAGGAAGTAGCGCCCATAGTCCAGCGAGCGAGGGGAGAGCACCGTGCGCTCGGGGAGCGCCACCTCCGGCGTCACGGCCACCTCGCCCACCGAGAGGGCCCCATCCTCGCTCTTCTCCAGCTCCAGGCGCAGCCGCAGCCCTTCCGTCCGGGTGTGCAGCAGGAGCGCATGGTGGCCCGGCGAGACATGGCCCGTGGCGTTCTGCCGGGCGCCGGGGAGCCAGTAGTAGAGGAACTCGCGCTCTCCGAAGAGGACCACCTCGTGGCCGGTGTAGCGGCGCAGGAAGTCGGTGTGGAAGGCCAGCATCAGGTACCGCCGGTCCAGGCCCGGCACGGGCAGAACCCAGCTGAGCACCTTCGGCTCATACGCGTGGAGGCGCTCGAAGCAGGCCCACACCGCGCCCGGCTCCGAATGCCTCCCCGCGCGCTCCCCCCGCAGCCACGCGGTGAGGAGCGCCCCCAACGAGCGTTGGGAGCGTGCGGGGGATGAGGACATGAGAGGTTCCTTCACCATGGGCTACCCCGCTTCCTCCTGCTCCTCGTCCTCGTCGTCGTCCTCGTAGCGAGAGACGGCGACGATCGGAGGCGCCTCCAGCACCGGCGCGCCCCGCGGGAGCAACTCCAACCGCGCGGCGAGCCCGGCCACCGTCGCATCATCGAAGAGGGAGACGACTGGCAGCTCCGCCTGGAACTCCTGCCGTACCTTGGAGATGATCTGGATGGCGAGGAGGGAGTGGCCGCCCAGGTCGAAGAAGTTGTCGTGCAGCCCTACCCGCGGCACGCCCAGCACGTCCTTCCAGATGGAGGCCAGCCGCTGCTCCATGGGCGTGCGCGGCTCCACGTACTCGATGTCCTCCAGCTTGCCGTACTCCGGCGCCGGCAGGGCCTTGCGATCCACCTTGCCGTTGTGGGTCAGCGGCAGGGTCTCCATCACCACGAAGGCCGAGGGCACCATCGCCGCGGTGAGCTGCTCCTTGAGGAAGTCGGCCAGCGCCTTGGGCGTCGGCTTCGCGCCGGACTCCTTGGGCGCCACGTACGCCACCAGCCGCTTGCCCTGGCCCCCATCCTGCCGGGCCACCACCACGCACATCCCCACCTCGGGGTGCCGGCTCAGCGCCGCCTCCACCTCGCCCAGCTCGATTCGCGCGCCGCGGATCTTCACCTGGTGATCGATGCGGCCCAGGAACTCCATCGTCCCGTCCGCCAGGTAGCGCACGAGGTCTCCCGTGCGGTACATGCGCTCGCCCGGGGTGGAGGAGAAGGGGTTGGGCACGTAGACGCCCGCCGTCTTGGCCGGGTCTCCCAGGTAGCCGCGGCCCACGCCCACGCCGCCGACGCACAGCTCCCCGGGCACGCCCAGCGGCACCGGCTGCAGCCACTCGTCCAGCACGTAGATCTGGAGGTTGGGCAGCGTGCCATGCATCGGCGCCCACGCGTGCTCCACGGGAGCTCGGGACATCTTGTAGTGCGTCACATCATCCGAGCACTCGGTGGGCCCGTAGGCGTTCACCATGGGGATGTGCGGATAGAGCTGGAACCACCGCACGCACATCTCCGTCGGCAGCGCCTCACCATTGAGGAAGAACCAGCGCAGCGCCGACAGGTCGTACTGCCCCCGGCGCGCCTCCAGCTCCTCCAGGATGAGCTTCATGTGGGCCGGCACCGTCTCCAACACCGTGACGTGCTGGCGCGCCATCTCCTTCATCAGCCGCTCCGGCTCCCAGGCGCTCTCGTCCCGGAAGACGGCCGTGCACCCGCCGCACAGCAGCGCGGTCAGGAACTGCCACACCGACACATCGAAGCTCTGCACCGCCACCTGCGCGATGACGTCTGTCGGCCCCAACCCCACGTCCGTCACCTTGGCCAGCAGGTGGTTCCTCATCCCCCGGTGCTCGACCATGGCGCCCTTGGGCAGACCCGTGGAGCCCGAGGTGAAGAGCACGTACGCCAGGCTCTTGGGCTGCACGTGGTGCTCGGGGTTGTGCCGCGGGTGCCCCTCCTCCAGCACCTGCTCCAGCGTCAGCACCGGCCGCCCCGCCGCCACCTCCTGGGCCAGCGACGTGTGCTTCTGCTCGCTGAGCACCAGCATGCACCCGCTCTGCTCCACCAGCCCCGCCAGCCGCTGCGCCGGCAGTGCCGGATCCAACGGCAGGTAGACCGCGTCCGCCTTGAGCACTCCCAGCAGGCTCGCCAGGTAGCCCTCGCCCCGGTCCTGCACCACCCCCACCACCCGCTCCAGCCCCGCACCTCGCGCCCTCAACGCATGCGCCACCTGGTTGGCCCAGTCGTTGAGCTGTTGGTAGCTCAGCGCCCGCTCCTGGCACACCACCGCCACCGCGTCCGGCGTGCGCTCCACCTGCTCTTCGAACAGCTCGCAGAACAGCCCAGGCCGCTCCTCCTCCTTCACCTGCGTCTGGTTCCACTCCTCCACCACCCGCCGCCGCTCCGCCTCGCCCACCACCGGCAGCTCCCACAGCCGAGCCTCGGGGCGCGCCACCGCTCCGGCCAGCAGCACCTGGTAGTGCTCCATCATCCGCTCGATGGTGCTCCGGTCGAAGAGGTTCGCGTTGTACTCGACGCCACCGAGGAGCCCCTCGGAGACCTCCTCCATGGTGAGCATCAGGTCGAACTTCGACGTCCCCGTGTCCAGATCCTCCAGACCCAGCGTGAGGCCCCCCAGCTCGAGGCGCGCGGCGGGTGCATTCTGAAGCTCGAAGACGACCTGGAAGAGGGGCGTGCGCGTCAGGTCCCGCTCCGGCTGCACCGCCTCCACCACCCGGTCGAATGGCGCCTCCTGGTGCGTGTACGCATCCAACGTCGCCTTCCGCACCCGCTCCAGCAGCTCGCTGAAGCGCGGGTTGCCACCCACCTGCGTGCGCAGCGCCAGCGTGTTGACGAAGAAGCCGATCAGCTCCTCGATCTCCGCCCGGCCGCGGTTGGCCACGGAAGTGCCCACGACGATGTCTTGCTGCCGGGTGTAGCGGGCCAGCAGCGCGTTGAAGCCGGTCAGCAGCGTCATGAACAGCGTGGCGCCCTGCTTGCGGCTCAGCGCCTTCAGCTCCCCCGTCAACTCACGCGGCAGGCGGAAGACGTACCGCTCTCCGCGAGCACTCTGCATCGGGCCGCGCGGCCGGTCCGTCTTCAGGTCCAGCGGATCCACGCCCGCGAGCTGCTGCTTCCAGTACTCCAGGTGCTTGTCCAGCACCTCGCCCTGGAGCCACTGCCGCTGCCACAGGGTGTAGTCCACGTACTGCACCTTCAGCGCACCCAGCGGCGACGGCTGCCCCGCGCTGAAGGCCGTGTACAGCGTCCCCAGCTCCTTGAAGAACACGCCCACCGACCACCCATCCGACACGATGTGGTGCATGGTGAGCAGCAGCACGTGCTCGGTGGGCTCCAGCTTGAGCAGCTGGGCCCTCACCAGCGGCCCCTTGCTGAGCTCAAACGGCCTGCGCGCCTCTTCGCCGCCCAGGCGCTGGACCTCCGTGGCCCGCGCCCCCGGCTCCAGTGCGCTGAGGTCCACCACCGCCAGCGGCAGGAGCACCGGCTCGCCGATGCGCTGCACCGGCAGGCCCTCTTCCTGCTCGAACGTGGTGCGCAGCACCTCGTGTCGCGCGACGATCTCCCCCAGGCTGCGCTCCAGCGCGGCCACGTCCAGCCGTCCGCTGAGCCGCAGCGCTCCCGGCACGTTGTACAGTGCGCTGCCAGGCTCCAGCTGATCCAGCACCCACAGGCGCTGCTGGGCATACGAGAGCGGCGCCAGCGCATCGCGTGGCATGGGTGTCACCGGAGGCAGGCTGCTCGTGCCTCCGGCCACAGCGAGCGCCTCCATGCGCGCGGCGAGCCCGGCCACCGTCGGCTCCTCGAAGAGCGCTCGCACCGGCAACTCCACCCGCACCGCCTCCCGGACGCGGGAGATGACCTGAATGGCCATGAGGGAGTGGCCGCCCAGGTCGAAGAAGTTGTCGTGCACCCCAACCCGCTGCGCTCCCAGCACGTCCTTCCAGATGGAGGCCAGCCGCTGCTCCATGGGCGTGCGCGGCTCCACGTACTCGGAGCCTTCCAGCTTGCCGTACTCCGGCGCCGGCAGGGCCTTGCGGTCCACCTTGCCGTTGTGGGACAGCGGCAGGGCCTCCATCACCACGAAGGCCGAGGGCACCATCGCCGCTACCACCTGCTCCTTGAGGAAGTCGGTCAGGGCCTTCACCGTCGGCTTCGCGCCGCCCTCCTTGGGCGCCACGTACGCCACCAGCCGCTTGCCCTGACCCCCATCCTGCCGGGCCACCACCACGCACATCCCTACCTCGGGGTGCCGGCTCAGCACCGCCTCCATCTCGCCCAGCTCGATGCGGACGCCGCGGATCTTCACCTGATGATCGTCGCGGCCCAGGAACTCGAGCGTCCCATCCGCCAGGTACCGCACCACGTCTCCGGTCCGGTACAGCCGGCCCCCGGCCCCTCCGAACGGATCCGGCACGAACTTCTCCGCCGTCAGCTCCGGCCGGTTCAGGTAGCCCCGCGCCAGCGGCACCCCGCCAAGGTACAGCTCGCCCGTCACCCCCACCGGCACCGGTTGCAGGTGCCCGTCCAGCACGTACACCTGCGTGTTCGCGATCGGCCGCCCGATCGGCACGCGAGCCGGTCGCTCACCCCGCCGGCACGCCCAGCTCGTCACGTCGACCGCCGCCTCCGTCGGCCCGTACAGGTTGTGCAGCTCCGCTCCCAGCCGCTCCTGCAGCACCGCACCTGCAGCTCCGCCGGCAACGCCTCGCCGCTGCAGATCACTGCGCCGCAGGCTCCGGCACCCCTCCACCCCCGGCTCCTCCAGGAAGACCTGCAGCATCGACGGCACGAAGTGCAGCGTCGTGATCCGCTCCTCCTGGATCAGCGCGCACGAGGTAGGCCGCGTCCCGGTGGCCGCCCGGCCGGGCCACCACCAGCCGCGCGCCCGTCATCAGCGGCCAGAAGAACTCCCACACCGACACGTCGAAGCTGAACGGCGTCTTCTGCAGCACCCGGTCATCCGCCGCTCAGCCCATACGCGTCCTGCATCCACAGCAGCCGGTTGCAGATCGCCGCGTGCGTGTTCATCGCGCCCTTGGGCTGGCCCGTCGAGCCGGACGTGTAGATCACGTACGCGAGGCTGTTCCCCTCCAGCGGAACCTCCGACGCGCCCGGCCTCCTCCCGGGCAATCTCCTCCCACTGCGTATCCAGCAGCACCCGCCGCGCTCCAGAGGGCGGCAGCAGCGCCTCCAGGTGTTGCTGCGACAGCACCACCTCCACCTGCGCATCCATCACCAGGTACTCCACGCGCTCGCGGGGGTAGCCCGGATCCAACGGCACGTACGCGCCGCCCGCCTTGAGCACGCCCAGCAAGCCCACCACCAGCTCCACCGAGCGCTCCATGAACAGGCCTACCCGCGACTCGGGCCCCACGCCCATCCGCCGCAGGTACCGGGCCAGTTGGTTCGCGCGTGCCTCCAGCTCGCGGTAACGCAGCGACTGGCCCCCGTACACCACCGACACCGCCTCCGGGGTGCGCTCCACCTGCGCCTCCACCCACTGGTGCAGCCTCACCCCCTCGGGCCGCCGCAGGTGCGTGGCGTTCCACTCCACCAGGAGCCGCCGCCGCTCCTCCGCCGCCAACAGAGGCAACTCCCTCAGCCGCTGCTCCGGGCTCGCCACCGCTCCGGACAGCAGCACCTGGAAGTGCGCCATCATTCGCTCGATGGTGCTTCGATCGAAAAGGTCCGTGTTGTACTCGATGACCGCGGTCAGCCCCGCCTCGGTGTCCTCCATCTGCACGGTGAGGTCGAACTTGGAGGCGCCGGTCTCCGCTTCCTGGACGCTCAGCTCCAGCCCCGGCAGGGTGAGCCGCGGCTTGGGCGAGTTCAGCAGATCGAACAGCACCTGGAACACCGGCGTGCGGCTCAGGTCCCGCTGGGGCTGCAGCGCGTCCACCACCAGCTCGAACGGCGCGTCCTGGTGCCCGTAGGCGGCCAGCATCGTCTGCCGCACGCGCTCCAGCAGCTCCGTGAAGCGCGGAGCCCCCGAAAGATTCGTGCGGATGGCGAGCGTGTTGACGAAGAAGCCGATCAGCCCCTCCAGCTCCTTGCGGGTGCGGTTGGCGATCGGTCGTGCCCACCACCACGTCGTCCTGACCCGAGTACCTGCCGAGCAGGGCGTTGAACGCGGCGAAGAGGGTCATGAACAGCGTCACCCCGTGCTCGCGGCTGAACGCGCGCAGCTGCGCGAGAGCGCCGCTGGCAGGAACGGAGCCAGATCACCACGGAACGTCTGCACCGCTGGGCGAGGCCGATCCGTGGGCAGCTCGAGCACCAGGGAGGCGCCCGCGAGGTGCGTCTTCCAGAAAGAGAGCTGGGACTCCAGCCGCTCCCCGCGCAGCCACTCCGCCTGCCATGCGGCGTAGTCGGCGTATTGGATGGGCAGAGCCGGCAGCTCCGGGCGCCGCCCCTGGATGAAAGCGCCGTAGAACGCGGCCATATCCCGGATGAGGACGCCGACCGACCACCCATCCGAGACGATGTGGTGGTTGGAGAGCACCAGTCGGTGCTCCTTCGCATCCAGCCGCAGCAGCAGGGCCCTCAGCAGCGGCGGCTGGGTCAGGTCGAAGGGCCGCTGCGCCCAATCGGCCGACAGACGCCGGGCCTCGGTCTCACGCGCCTCCGGCGCCAGTCCCGAGAGGTCCCGCGTGACGAGCGAGAAGGGGGCCGGCGGGTGGATCCGCTGGAAGGGCTGGCCCGCCTTCTCCCGACGAAGCTGGTGCGCAGCGCCTCGTGGCGTGCCACCACCTCGCTCAGGCTGCGCGTGAGCGCCTCGACGTCCAGCTCGCCCCGCATGCTCACCGTACCCGCGACGTTATAGAGCGGGCTGCCCGGTTCGATCTGATCCAGCACCCACAACCGCCGCTGCGTGTGGGAGAGCGGCAAGTCCTGCCCTCGCGGGATGGGGCTGATGGACGCCTCGGCCCCGGTGGTGGGCGAGGGGGCTGTCCGCGCGATGAGGTCGGCCAGCCCGGCGAGGGTGGAGTGCTCGAAGAGCTGGCGAAGCGCCAGCTCCACCCCGAACTGCTCACGGATGCGCGAACCGAGCTGAGTAGCGAGAAGGGAATGGCCGCCCGCCTCGAAGAAATCATCGTGGATGCCTACGCGCGGCAGCCCCAGCAACTCCCCCCACAGCTGCGCCAGCTTCTGCTCCGTCTCGTCCCTCGGCGCCTCGTAGGTGCTGCGCCCCGCCACCTCCTGCCTTCCCACCCTCCCCACCAACGCCTTGCGGTCCACCTTCCCGTTGCCCGTCAGCGGCAACTCCCCCACCTCCACCAGCAGGCTCGGCACCATGTACTCCGGCAGCCTCTGCTCCAGGTATTCCCTCACTCCCCCCACCTCCACTCCCCTCTCCCCCTTCCCCACCACGAATCCCACCAGCCTCTTTCCCTCCGCTCCCTCTCCCTGCACCACCACCGCCGCCGCCTTCACCTCCGGATGGCTTCCCAGCACCCCCTCCACCTCCCCCAGCTCTATCCGGAATCCCCTCACCTTCACCTGCGTGTCCGCTCTCCCCACGAACTCCAGGCTTCCATCTCCCCTCCACCTCGCCAGGTCTCCCGTCCGGTACAGCCTCTGCCCTGGCTTCCCGTACGGGTCCGGCACGAACCTCTCCGCCGTCAGCTCCGGCCTCCCCACATACCCTCTCGCCAGTCCGTCTCCTCCCGCGTACAGCTCCCCCACCACTCCCTCCGGCACTGGCTCCAGCTCTTCATCCAGCACGTACACGTTCGTCTGTGCGATGGGCCGGCCAATCGGCACCGGAGGCCCGGCCTGCTCGGAGCTCTCCATCACGTGGCAGCAGGTGAAGGTGGTGTTCTCCGTGGGCCCGTAGCCGTTGATGAGGCGGCCCCCCATTCCCTCATCGAGCACGCGCTTGACGTGCACCGGGGACAGGACGTCACCCCCCGCCAGCACCTGTCGCACGCCGGCCAGCACATCCGGGTACTCGTCCGCCATCTGGTGGAAGAGCCCCGCGGTCAGCCACAGCACCGAGATGCGCTCCACCTCCAGCAGCAGGCGCAGCTCGTCCAGGCTGAGCTGCTGCGCGGGAGCCATCACGAGCTGCGCCCCGTTGAGCAGCGCGCCCCAGATCTCCAGCGTCGACGCATCGAACGAAGGGGGCGCCAGCTGAAGGAATCGATCCTCCCCCGATACCTGGAGGAAGTCCGTCCCGCACACCAGGCGCACGACGCCACGATGGGTGACCGCCACCCCCTTCGGCTGCCCCGTCGAGCCCGACGTGTACATCACATACGCCACCGCCCGCGCGTCCACCTCCACCGCCTCCCCTCCCCCTTGCGCCTCCGGCTCCTCCTCCTCCAACACCACCACTTCCCAGCCCTGCCCCTCCACCTGCCCCTTCCACTCCCCCTGCGTCACCACCACCCGCGCGCCCGCGTCCCTCAGCATGTACTCCAGCCGCTCTCTCGGCTGCTTCGGATCCAGCGGCAGATACGCTCCTCCCGCCTTCACCACCCCCACCATCCCCTCCACCAGCTCCACTGACCTCTCCACCATCAACCCCACCACCTGCTCCGGCCCCACTCCCCTCGCCCTCAGCCGGCTCGCCAGCTTCTCCGCCCTCTCGTTCAGCTCTCCGTAGCTCACCTCCCTCCCTCCCCCCACCACCGCCACCGCCCCCGGCGCACGCTCCACCACCTCCTCCAGCACCTCCCCGATGCTCGCCTCCCTCGGGTACTTGCCCTCCTTCCCCTTCCCCCTCTCCAGCAGCCTCTTCCTCTCCTCCCCCCTCACCAGCGACAACCGGCCCACCCTCTCCTCCGGCCTCGCCACCACCTGCTCCAGCACCTCCACCAGCTGCCGGACCATCCCCTCCACCCTCCATCCCTCGTACAGCTCCGTGCTGTACTCGAGGCGGCCTTGCACCCCGCCGTCCCGCCCTTCAGCCAGCAGCAGGCTGAGGTCGTACTTGGCCGTCCCGGTGTCGATCTCCGACACCCGGGTGGTCAGGCCTGTCATCCCGAACTGCTCGCCGAGCGCATCGGTGAGGGTGAAGATGACCTGGAAGATCGGCGCGTGGCCGAGGCTCCGCTCGGGCATCAGCTCCTCGATGAGCATCCCCAGCGGCAGCTCCTGGTGCGCATAGGCTTCCAGCGCCGTCTCCCGCACGCGCCGCAGCACCTCGCGGAAGGACGGCCCGCCCGACAGGTCCACGCGCAGCGGGACGATGTTCGCCAGGTAGCCGATGAGCCCCTCGGTGCCCGGCATGTTCCGGTTGGCCACCGAACCACCCACCACGATGTCCGTCTGCCCCGTGCTCCGGGAGAGCAGCACCTGGAAGGCGGCGAGCAGGGTCATGTAGAGCGTGGCGTTCTCCGCGCGCGCCAGCGTGCGCAGCCCATCCACCAGCGGCCGGGGAAGCGCGATGGGCTGGCTGGCGCCTTGATACCCACGCACCGACGGACGAGGCCGGTCGGTTGGCAGCGCGATGACCCCGGGGCTCCCCGCCAGGCGCTGCTTCCAGAAGCCGACGAGCGACTCCAGCCTCTCACCCGAGAGCTCCTCCTGTTGCCAGGCCGCGTAGTCCACGTACTGGATGGGCAGCTCCGGCAGGACGGGCGCCTGGTCGCGCACGAGCGAGTCGTAGAGGGCGCGCAACTCCTGGACCAGCACCCCCGCGGACCAGCCATCCGAGATGATGTGGTGCAGCGTGAGCAGCAGGACGTGCTCGGTCTCCGCCAGCCGGACCAGCTTCGTGCGCAGCAGCGGGCCCTGCACGAGATCGAACGGCTGCCGCCCCTCCTCCTCGCACAGCCGAGCCAGCGCCGCCTCCCGCTCGGCCGGAGCATGTGCCCCGAGTTCATACCGCTCGAGCCGATGCGTGCGCTCCGGGTGAATGACCTGCAAGAGATCGGTGCCCGCATCCGTGAAGGTGGTCCGCAGCGACTCATGGCGCGCGACGATCTGCTGCAGCGCCCGCTCCAAGGCGGAGGCATTCAGGTGGCCAGAGAGCCGGATGGCCGCGGGGACGTTGTAAAGCGCCGTGCCGGGCACGAGCTGCTCGGAAATCCAGATCTGCCGCTGCCCGACGGACATCGGGAAGACATGCACCTCATCGCTCATGAGGGGCTGGCTCTCGGAAGACTGCTGTGCGGGCGAGTTACGCGTGGACTCGGTCGTCATGCCTGTGAATCACCGCCGGACTTGGAGCCGGAAGAAGGTTTGATCTGGGACAGCTTGATACGATGTGCGTCTCGAGAAATCCGTTTGATCTCGTTGCGCGGAGCGGGCGCGCTCTGCTCGGGGCGCGACAGGAGGGGAGCCAGGGAAGCCACCGTGCGGGCCTCGAAGAGGGCACGGATGGGGAGCGCCACGCCGAAGGCCTCCTGCACACGCGCCACCAGCCGCGTAGCGAGAAGGGAATGGCCGCCCGCCTCGAAGAAGTCATCGTGGATGCCTACGCGCGGCAGCCCCAGCAACTCCCCCCACAGCTGCGCCAGCTTCTGCTCCGTCTCGTCCCTCGGCGCCTCGTAGGTGCTGCTCCCCGCCACCTCCTGCCTTCCCACCCTCCCCACCAACGCCTTGCGGTCCACCTTCCCGTTGCCCGTCAGTGGCAACTCCCCCACCTCCACCAGCAGGCTCGGCACCATGTACTCCGGCAGCCTCTGCTCCAGGTACTCCCTCACTCCCCCCACCTCCACTCCTCCCTCCCCCTTCCCCACCACGAAGCCCACCAGCCTCTTCCCCTCCGCTCCCTCTCCCTGCACCACCACCGCCGCCGCCTTCACCTCCGGATGGCTCCCCAGCACCCCCTCCACCTCCCCCAGCTCTATCCGGAATCCCCTCACCTTCACCTGCGTGTCCGCTCTCCCCACGAACTCCAGGCTTCCATCTCCCCTCCACCTCGCCAGGTCTCCCGTCCGGTACAGCCTCTGCCCTGGCTTCCCGTACGGGTCCGGCACGAACCTCTCCGCCGTCAGCTCCGGCCTCCCCACGTACCCTCTCGCCAGTCCGTCTCCTCCCGCGTACAGCTCCCCCACCACTCCCTCCGGCACTGGCTCCAGCTCTTCATCCAGCACGTACACGTCCGTGCCATCCACGGGCACCCCGAGCGGGACGCTGGTGCGCGCGTCGTAGCTCCGCTGGAGCGTGTGGCAGGTGGTGAAGACCGCGTTCTCCGTGGGCCCATAGACGTTGACGAGCCGCGTGCCGGGGAGCGTGTCGAGCAGCCGCTTCGCCTGTACCGGCGGCATGGCGTCCCCGCCAGCCAACAGCTGCTTCAATGGGCGCAGCCCCTCCAGCTGGTGGTCCACCAGTTGCTGGAAGAGGGCCGCGGTCGTCAGCACCGTGTTGACCCCCTGCTCGGCGATGAGCCGCGTCACCTCCGCGAGCGAAGCCAGCCCCGGCGGGCTCACCACCAGCCGTGCCCCGTTGAGCAGCGCGCCCCAGACCTCGAAAGTCGAGGCATCGAACATCATCGTGTTCCACTGCAGGACGACGTCATCCGGGGAGAGGTTCGCGTAGTTGCACTCGCGCACCAGGTGCACGACGCCACGATGGGTGACCGCCACCCCCTTCGGCTGCCCCGTCGAGCCCGACGTGTACATCACATACGCCACCGCCCGCGCGTCCACCTCCACCGCCTCCCCTCCCCCTTGCGCCTCCGGCTCCTCCTCCTCCAGCACCACCACTTCCCAGCCCTGCCCCTCCACCTGCCCCTTCCACTTCCCCTGCGTCACCACCACCCGCGCGCCCGCGTCCCTCAGCATGTACTCCAGCCGCTCTCTCGGCTGCTTCGGATCCAGCGGCAGATACGCTCCTCCCGCCTTCACCACCCCCACCATCCCCTCCACCAGCTCCACTGACCTCTCCACCATCAACCCCACCACCTGCTCCGGTCCCACTCCCCTCGCCCTCAGCCGGCGCGCCAGCTTCTCCGCCCTCTCGTTCAACTCTCCGTAGCTCACCTCCCTGCCTCCCCCCACCACCGCCACCGCCCCCGGCGCACGCTCCACCACCTCCTCCAGCACCTCCCCGATGCTCGCCTCCCTCGGGTACTTGCCCTCCTTCCCCTTCCCTCTCTCCAGCAGCCTCTTCCTCTCCTCCCCCCTCACCAGCGACAACCGGCCCACCCTCTCCTCCGGCCTCTCCACCACCTGCTCCAGCACCTCCACCAGCTGCCGGACCATCCCCTCCACCCTCCATCCCTCGTACAGCTCCGTGCTGTACTCGAGCGCCCCGGAGAGCGCCTCTCCCACCTCCGCCATGCGCAGGCTCAGCTCGAACGGCGCGGTCCGCGTCACGAGCGGAAAGGCGCCCAGACGCAGCCCACCCAGCTCGGCTTCGGCGCCTTCGTCCCCCAGCACGAAGCCCGCGATCGACGACTCACTGCGCGAGTGGGGCTTCTCCAGCACGAACATCGCCTGCACGAGCGGCGAGCGGCTCGCGTCCCGCTGCGCCTTCAGCTCCTTCACCAGCTGATAGAAAGGCACGTCCGGGTGCTCCAACGCCCCCATCACCGTGCCGCGGACCTGCCCGAGGAACTCGCGGAAGGTGGGTGCTCCGGAGAGCTCCGCGCGCAGCACCAGCGGGTTGACGAAGTACCCCACCACGGAGCCGAACCGCTCCAGGCTCCGGCCCGCCACCGGGCTGCCGACGAGCACCTCCTGCTGCCCGCTCAACCGGGACAGCAGCACTTGGAAGGCGGCGAGCAGGACCGTGAAGAGGGTCGTGCCCTCCTCACGCGCCAGCGCCCTCAGCCGGGACGCGAGCTTCGGCTCCAGCCGGAAGCGGTGGGCCGCGCCGGACGTCCCCAGCACCGGAGGCCGCGGGCCATCCAATGGCAGCGAGAGCACCGGCAGCTCGCCCGAGAGCCGCGTGCGCCAATACGTCCGCTGGCGCTCCCCCTCCTCACCCTCCAGGAGCGCCTCCTGCCAGCGGACATGGTCCGCGTAGCTCGCCAGCGGAGCTGGCAGCTCCAGCGCTCGCCGCTCACGGGCCGCGGGATAGAGCTGGCGCAGCTCGGACAGCAACACCATCAGGGACCAGAGGTCCGCGGCGATGTGGTGCACCGCGAGCAGCAGCACGCTCTCTTCGTCCGTGAGTGCGTACAGCCGCACCCGGAAGACCGGTCCACGGCCGAGATCGAACGGCCGGTGCGCCTCATCCGAGACGAGCGCCCGCAGCGCCATGTCGTCCAGACCCGAGGCCTCGACCCGCTCGAAGTCCACAGGCCCGTCGAGCACCTGAGCCGTGGGCGCGCCGTCGCGCACCGGATAGAGGGTCCGCAGCACCGGGTGGCGCCGGGAGAGCGCCTCGAACGCGGCGCGCAGGGCCTCGACGTCGACAGTGGAGCGGATGCGCACCGCGCTGAAGAGGTTGTAGGCGGCGCTCTCGGGGGCTACCTGGTGAAGGAACCAGAGTGCCTCCTGCCCATGGGACACCGTGCGCGTGCCGGCCCCAGGCGGGGGGGCGATCGGCGCCGGAGAGGTGACGGCGGCAGCGAGCCGCTCCGCGAGCTGGCGGGGCGAGACTTCCTCGAGCAGCGCCTTCAAGGACAGCCTCACGCCCAGCTCGCGCTCCAGCACATGGATCACCTCCAGCGCCATGAGGGAGTCGAGCCCCAGCTCCAGGACGGGACGCTCCGGGTCGACGCGGGCCCCCGAGCCCCCGAGCACCCGCGACAGCAGGGTCTGGAGGTACGCGGTGAGGAGCGCCGTGCGCTCGGCCCCCGTGGCGGCGAGCACCTGTGCGGCCTCGACGGCGGGCGGCTCCTCCTGGGAGGGTCCCGCGTGGACCTGGCTGCGGCCCACCTCGTCCAGCGTGCCCTCGAGGAAGCCGCGGCGCGACGCGTGGCGCTGGATCTTCCCGCTCGTCGTCTTGGGAATGGTGCCCGGCTTCAGGAGCACGGCGACATGCACATGCAGCTCATGGGCCTCTTGCACGGCCCGGCGAATGGCCGCCCCCACCTCCTCCAGATCGGGCGCCTTGCGCAGATCCACCTCCTGCGCCACCACCAGCCGCTCCTCTCCCTCCACCTCCACCGAGAAGGCCGCGCAGCACCCCGGACGCAGCGCCGGATGGCTGCGCTCCACGGTGTACTCGAGATCCTGCGGATAGTGATTGCGGCCACGGATGATGAGCAGGTCCTTCAGCCGCCCCGCGATGAACAGCTCCGGGCCCTGGAAGAAGCCCAGATCCCCCGTGCGCAGGTAGGGGCCGCTCCCATCCGCCAGCCGGGCTTGGAACTGGCGCTCCGTCTCCTCGGGCCTGTCCCAGTAGCCCCCCGCCACGCTCCCGCCCGCGACCCAGAGCTCGCCGATCCGCCCCGGCGCGCAGCGGGTGCGCTGCTCGGGATCGACGATGAGCACCTCCAGCCCCTCGCGGGTCCGGCCGCAACTCACCAGGGCCCGGCCGCCCTCCGCCCGACGCTCCACCTGCCCGCGCTCCAGGGCCGCGGCGTCGAAGCTCTCGAGCAGGGGCGGCTCGCTGGGTTCGCCACCGGAGACCAGCAGCGTCGCCTCCGCCAGCCCATAACAGGGATAGAAAGCCTCGCGGCGGAAGCCCGCCACCGCGAACGCCTCGCAGAAGCGATCCATGGTCTCCGGGCGGATGGGCTCCGCGCCGCTGAACGCCACCCGCCAGGAGCGCAGATCCAGCGCCGCGCGCTCCTCGGGCGTGCTCTTGCGCACGCACAGGTCGAACGCGAAGTTCGGCCCGCCGCTCACCGTCCCGCCGTAGCGCGAGAGGGCCTGCAGCCAGCGCAGCGGGCGGGACAGGAAATCCAGCGGCGACATCATCACCGCCTGGAAGCCCCGGTAGAGCGGCTGGAGCAGTCCACCGATCAGCCCCATGTCATGGTAGGGCGGCAGCCAGATGACGCCCTTCGACTCCTCCGAGGTCTCGAAGGCCCGAGCGATCAGCTCCAGGTTGTGGAGCAGGTTCCCATGGCTCAGCCGCACCCCCTTGGGCATCCCCGTGGAGCCGGAGGTGTACTGGAGGAACGCCAGCCCCTCCGGGCGGATCCCCGGCGCCCGCCACGCGTCCGCATCCTGGTGCTCCAGCTCGTCCGTGGCCAGCCAGTGCATGGCCCGCAGCTCCGGCGCGAGCTCGAACACCGACTCGGCCATGGAGGCGATAAAGGAGGTGGTGAGGACGAACCGGGCCCTGGCATCCGTGGCGATGGCCTGCAGGCGGGGCAGGCTGCGGCCCAGGCGCGCCGGATCCGGCGGATAGGCCGGAACAGCGATCACTCCCGCGTAGAGGCACCCAAAGAACGTGCAGATGTAGTCCACCCCGGGAGCGAACAGGAGGACCGCGCGCTCACCCTCGGCCCCCAACGCCTGAAGGCGGCTGGCGATGGCTCGCGCCCGCCGATCGAACTCCCCAAAGGTGATGCGCTGCTCCTCCCAGCCGCCCTCCTCCAGGAAGAGGTAGAGCGTCTGCTCCGGGGTCCGCTCGGCGCGGACTCGAGCGAGATCGACCAACGTGAGGACACCGGGCGGCGGAGACGAGACAATTCGAGCAGAAGTCATGTCGACGATGGCGGTGAGCAGGAACACCCAAGTGAGCAGCAATCCCCCCCTAGGCCACTCCGAGGGGCGTAGGACGCGCATACCTGCGAACCCCGCCTATACTAGATTTCTAGAGAAACAGGCCAGCCTCGTGAATGTTCGTTGACCTGTCCTGGGATGAGCACCGAGTATGCCGCCCCGAAATGAGTCAGCCCAAGGCTGGAGGCGAGGCGCAGCGACGCGGCAGTCCCACTCATGATGAAGCGGAT
The DNA here is from genome assembly GCA_963771175.1 of uncultured delta proteobacterium. Lineage (GTDB taxonomy): Bacteria > Myxococcota > Myxococcia > Myxococcales > Myxococcaceae > Archangium. The sequence goes on along the minus strand of CAVYSY010000045.1, from coordinate 46,693 downwards.
CCCATCGCCCCCGAGGCGAGTTCCGCCGCGGTCCCGCCTCCCAAGAAGAAGAAGCGGAAGAAGAGCTTTCCCCTCTCGTTCGGTCAGCAGCGCCTATGGGTGCTGGATCAGCTGGAGCCGGGCAGCGCACTGTACAACGTGCCGGGAGCGCTGCGGCTCAGCGGACGGCTGGACGTGGCCGCGCTGGAGCGCAGCTTGGGGGAGATCGTCGCGCGACACGAGGTGCTGCGCACCACGTTCGAGCAGGAAGAGGGCCTGCCGGTGCAGCGCATCGGCGAGCCGGTGCTCCTGCCGCTGGCGGTGCTGGACCTCAGCGCACTGGAGCCGGGGGCGCGGGCCACGGAGGTCCAGCGCCTGGGCGGCGAGGAGGCGCGCAGGCCGTTTGATCTCAGCAAGGGGCCGCTGGTGAGGGCCCAGCTGCTCAAGCTGGAGCCCACCGAGCACGTGCTGCTGTTCACCATGCACCACATCGTGTCGGATGGGTGGTCGGTGGGCGTGTTCTTCAAGGAGCTGGGGACGCTGTACGCGGCCTTCAGCGCGGGGCAGCCGTCGCCGCTGGGTGCGCTGAAGGTGCAGTACGTGGACTACACCCTGTGGCAGCGGCAGTGGCTCCAGGGCGAGGTGCTGGACAAGCACCTGGAGTACTGGAAGCAGCAGCTCGTGGGCGTGGAGCCACTGGACCTGAAGACGGACCGGCCGCGCGGGCCCATGCAGGGCGCCCGCGGAGCGCTGTACAGGTTCTCCCTCTCCCGTGAGCTGATGGAGGGCTTGAAGGCACTGAGCCGCAAGCAGGGCGCCACGCTGTTCATGACGCTGCTGACTGGCTTCAACGCGCTGCTGGCCCGCTACACCCGGCAGCAAGACATCGTCGTGGGCACTTCCGTGGCCAACCGCGGCCGGGCGGAGATCGAGGAGCTGATCGGCTTCTTCATCAACACGCTGGCGCTGCGCACGCAGGTGGGTGGCAACCCGCGTTTCAGCGAGCTGCTGGAGCGGGTGCGGAAGGTGACGCTGGAGGCGTATACGCACCAGGAGGCGCCATTCGACCGGGTGGTGGAGGCGGTGCAGCCGGAGCGGGACCTGACGCGCACGCCCCTCTTCCAGGTCTTCTTCGAGCTTCAGAATGCACCCGCCCCCAAGGTGGAGCTCCCCGGGCTCAAGCTCAGCCCCGAGGATCTGGAGACCGGCACGGCGAAGTTCGACCTCGTCGTGGGGATGAGCGAGACCCCAGACGGGCTGTCCGCCATCGCCGAGTACAACACGGACCTTTTCGACCCGAGCACCATCGAGCGGATGATGGAGCACTACCAGGTGCTGCTGGCCGGAGCGGTGGCGCGCCCCGAGGCTCGGCTGTGGGAGCTGCCGGTGGTGGGCGAGGCGGAGCGGCGGCGGGTGGTGGAGGAGTGGAACCGGACGAGGCGCCCGGAAGCAGAGGGACCCTCGCTGTTCTGCGAGCTGTTCGAGGAGCAGGTGGAGCGCACGCCGGACGCGGTGGCGGTGGTGTGCCAGGAGCGGGCGCTGAGCTACCAGCAGCTCAACGCCTGGGCCAACCAGGTGGCGCACGCGCTGAGGGCGCGAGGTGCGGGGCTGGAGCGGGTGGTGGGGGTGGTGCAGGACCGGGGCGAGGGCTACCTGGCGAGCCTGCTGGGAGTGCTCAAGGCGGACGCGGTCTACCTGCCGTTGGATCCGGCACTGCCGGCGCAGCGACTGGCGGGACTGGTGGAGCAGAGCGGGTGCATGCTGGTGCTCAGCGAGCAGAAACACACGTCGCTGGCCCAGGAGGTGGCGGCGGGGCGGCCGGTGCTGACGCTGGAGCAGGTACAGGAGGAGGAGCACCCGCGGCACAACCCCGAGCACCACGTGCAGCCCAAGAGCCTGGCGTACGTGCTCTTCACCTCGGGCTCCACGGGTCTGCCCAAGGGCGCCATGATCGAGCACCGGGGGATGAAGAACCACCTGCTGGCCAAGGTGTTCGACCTTCAGCTGAGCCCGCGGGATGTGGTGGCCCAGGTGGCGGTGCAGAGCTTCGATGTGTCGGTGTGGCAGTTCCTGGCGGCGCTGCTGTGCGGCGGGTGCACGGCCGTCTTCCAGGACGAGAGCGCCTGGGAGCCGGAACGGCTGATGAAGGAGATGGCGCGCCAGCACGTCACGGTGTTGGAGACGGTGCCGGCCCACATGAAGCTCATCCTGGAGGAGCTGGAGACGCGCCGGGGGCAGTACGACCTGTCGGCGCTGCGCTGGTTCTTCCTCAATGGTGAGGCGCTGCCGGCGGAGATGTGCGTGCGGTGGTTCCAGCTCTACCCGCACATCCCCATGGTGAACGCCTACGGGCCCACCGAGTGCTCGGACGACGTGACGCACTACAAGATGTTCCAGGCGCCGTCCCAGCAACAGCCGTGGATGCCCATCAACGGCACGCTGCCCAACCTCCAGATCTACGTGCTGGACGAGTGGCTGCGGCCGGTGCCGCTGGGCGTGCCCGGGGAGCTGTGCGTCGGCGGCGTGGGCGTGGGCCGCGGCTACCTGGGAGACCCGGCCAAGACGGCGGGCGTCTACGTGCCCAACCCCTTCTCCTCCACCCCGGGCGAGCGCATGTACCGCACGGGAGACCTCGTGCGCTACCTGGCGGACGGGACGATCGAGTTCCTGGGCCGCAACGATCACCAGGTGAAGATCCGCGGCATCCGCATCGAGCTGGGAGAGATCGAATCGGCGCTGCGGCGGCACCCCGAGGTGGGGATGTGCGTGGTGGTGGCCCGGCAGGACGGGGGCCAGGGCAAGCGGCTGGTGGCGTACGTGGCGCCCAAGGAGTCCGGCGCGAAGCCGACGCCCAAGGCGCTGGCCGACTTCCTCAAGGAGCAGCTCACCGCGGCGATGGTGCCCTCGGCCTTCGTGGTGATGGAGACCCTGCCGCTGACCCACAACGGCAAGGTGGATCGCAAGGCCCTGCCCTCCCCGGAGGAGTTCCAGGCCCAGGAGTCCGGCGAGGGGGATGAGCCGCGCACTCCCCTGGAGGCCGAGGTGGCCACCCAGTGGCGGGAGCTGCTGGGCATGCCGCGGGTGGGGGTGCACGACAACTTCTTCGACCTGGGCGGTCACTCTCTCGTCGCCATCCAGATCATCTCCCGGCTGCGCAAGAGCCTCGGCATCGAGCTGTCCATCCGCGAGTTCTTCGACTACCAGACGGTGGAGGAGCTGGCCCGGTACCTCGAACAGAAGCCGCGCGGGGGCGAAGGCGCGACCGCTGGTGAGGGCGCTGCCCCGCTGCTCCACCGCCACCCGCTGGTGAAGCTGCCCGCCCAGGAGTCCTACCCGCTCGCGGCCCTGCAGCTGCCCGAGTGGTACATGTATGAGCTGAACCCCGGCAGCGCGCTCTACAACGTCACCGTCGGCGACGTGCAGCTCGTCGGAGACGTGGACCTGGAGGCCTTCACGCGCGCCTGGCAGACGCTCTTCGACCGGCACACGGTCTTCCGGACCTGGTTCGCCTACGAGGACGGGCGCCCCGTGCACCGGGTGCTGCCGCGGCTGGAGATCTCCCAGAAGGACATCTACATCGATCGCCGCGACGTGCCCCCCGAGCGGGTGGAGGAGGAGATCCGACGCCTGGTGGACGAGCAGAGCAACGCCCCGTTCGACCTCAAGCGCCCGCCGCTGTTCCGCGTGAAGCTGGCGGAGTTCCCGGGCAAGCGCTTCCAGTTCGTCTTCGCCACCCACCACATCCTCTGGGACGAGACGTCGACGATGAGCATGGCGCGCGAGCTGAGCGCGCTGTACCGCGCCTACCACACCGGCAGCGAGCCGGTGCTGCCCGCGCTCCCCATCGACTACCTGGACTACACGCGCTGGCTCAACTCCGCCATCCAGGGCGGCCTGCTGGAGGACCAGCGCCAGTACTGGGTGCGCCAGCTCACCCCCGTGCCCCCAGCGCTGGACCTCCCCACGGACTTTCCCCGGCCCGCCCTTCAGACCTTCCGCGGGGACACCCTGACGCGGGTGATGCCGGAGGACGTGCGCGCGGCGGTGGACCCCTTCCTGGCCGCCAACAACCTCACCCCATTCCTCTACCTGCTGGCGGTGCTCAACCTCCAGCTCCACCGCCTGACGAACCAGTCCGACTTCGCCATCGGCACCCCCATCGCCAACCGCGCCGACGAGTCCCTGGAGCCCGTGCTCGGCCTGTTCGCCACCGCGCTCCCCATGCGCTGCCGCATCTCCCCCGGGCTCACCTTCCAGCAGCTCCTGGAGCAGACCCGCGAGACGGCGCTCCAGGGCTTCGATCATCACCTGTACCCGAGCGTGCTCTCCATCCAGGAGGTCAACCCCCAGATGGACTTGTCACGCAACCGGCTGTTCTCGGTGATGTACGGCGTCCAGAACAACAAGACGAAGCTGGCCTCGGAGCTGCGCTTCGAGGGGCTGGAGCTGCGCTACCTCACCAACATGGCCACGCCTGAGTTCCAGAACGCGCGCTTCGATCTGACCTTCATCGTGGAGCAGTTCGGCAACGACACCATCGTCAGCCTCAACTACAACAGCGACCTGTTCCGGCGAGAGAGCGTGGAGCGGATGCTGGAGCAGTTCTTCTCCCTGGCCGCCGAGACGGCACGCGCCCCCGGCAAGCCCCTGGCGGACTACCGGCTGCTGACCGCCGAGGCCGAGACGCGCTGGCTGCGCGAGCTGTCCGGCCCCACCCACGCCTTCGAGCAGCAGGAGGGTCTCACCGCGCGCCTGTCCGCGCAGGCTCGTGCCACCCCGGACGCGGTGGCGCTCGAGCACGACTCCGGCACCCTGACCTACCGGGCCCTGGACGAGGCCTCGGACCGGTGGGCGCGCTGGCTGCTCGCCCGCGGGATGCGCCCCGAGGAGCGGGTGGCGGTGCTGCTCGAGCCCTCGCTGGATCTGGGGATCGCGCTGCTGGCCATCCTCAAGGCCGGCGCGGCCTACGTGCCCCTCAACCCGGACCACCCCGCCGAGCGCCACGAGCACGTGCTCACGCAGGCGGGCGTGCGCACCGTGCTCACCCATGGCTCCCTCCAGGCGCCAGCCCTGAGGGATCGCCCGGGCGTCTTCCGGATGGAGGAGCACGGGGCCGAGGTCTCCGCGTTGCCCACGGGCGCCCCGATGCGCGTCCTGGCGGAGCAGCTCGCCTACGTCCTCTACACCTCCGGCACCACCGGCACGCCCAAGGGAATCGAGATCTCCCACCTGGGCGTGCACAACCTCATCGACTCCACCCAGCGCGAGTACGGCCTGAAGGCCGGGGACACGGTGCTCTTCATCACCCCCGTGGACTTCGATGCCTCCGTGCTGGACTTCTTCTGGCCGCTCGCCTTCGGGGCGCGCGTCGTCCTGCCTCAGCCGGGCGAGAACAAGGATCCGGCCCGCATCGCGGCGCGGGTCGCCCGCCATCAGGTGACGGCCTTCCAAACGGTGCCGCTCATGCTGGATGCGCTCATTCAGGCCCAGCTCGCCGGGGAGCTGCCCCCGCTACCTTCCCTCCGGCTCCTCATCTGCGGCGGCGCCTACCTCACCCGGGAGCTACGAGATCGCGCGCTGGCCGCCCTGCCCTGCCGGTTGGCCAACCATTACGGCCCCACCGAGGTGACGGTGGACGCCACCCGCTTCCCCTGCGCCGCACCCGTCTCCACGGAGCTGGTGCCCATCGGCAGACCCCTGGACAACACCCGGGCGCTGGTGCTCGACACGGCGCTCCGGCTGGTGCCGCCCGGGGTCAAGGGCGAGCTGTTCATCAGCTCCCCGGGTCTGGCGCGGGGTTATGCCGAGGATCCGGTCCGCACCGCGCTCCAGTTCGTCCCTGACCCGTACTCGGCGGTGCCGGGCGCGCGGCTCTACCGCACGGGTGACCTGGGGCGCTACTCCGAGGACGGACAGCTCCACTACGTGGCGCGCGTGGACAAGCAGGTGAAGATCCGCGGCAACCGCGTGGAGCTGGAGGAAGTGGAGGGCCGGCTGGCCGCGCACCCGGCGGTAGACAGGTGCCTCGTGCGCCACCAGCAGGCCCCCGGCGGCGGCGACACGCTCGTGGCGTACCTGGAGCTGCACGAGCGCTTCGTGCGGCTGGGCGACGACCGGCACTACCGGCTCTTCACCCTGTCCCAGCGCCCCGAGCTGCGGCGCGCCGCGGACACGCTGCACGCGGAGAGCTGGCCCGAGTACTTCCTGGGCAACTGCGCGATGCGCACCTTCTGGCCGCGCCTGAGCGCCGAGTTCCCCGAGTACCAGCTCGCCGTGCTCGACGAGAAGGACACCCTGGTGGGCGTCGGCAATGCCCTCCCCTTCTCCTGGAATGGCACGCTGGAAACGCTGCCGCGCGGGTGGGACGACGCGATCGAGCGGGCCTTCGCGGGTGCCTCGCGCGGCGAGCACCCCGACACCCTGATGCTGCTCGCCGCGGTGGTGAGCACGAACGCCCACGGCCAAGGCCTGAGCTCCTTCCTCTTGAAGGCGATGAAGCACCTGGCCCATGCCCAGGGGCTGGAGCGCCTGGTGGCACCAGTACGGCCGGTGGACAAGACCGCGCGCCCGGAGGAGAGCGTCGAGGAGTACTGCCTGCGCCGGCGCGAGGACGGCCAGCTGGACGACCGGTGGCTGCGGACCCACGAACGGATGGGCGCGCGCGTGCTGCGCGTGGAGCCCCGCTCGCAGCGGATAGAGGCGAGCGTGGAGGACTGGCAGCGTTGGGCCGGGCGGACGTTCCCGGCCAGCGGCGACTACGTCGTCCGGGACACGCTGCGGCCAGTGCACATCGACCTGGAGGCAGGCATGGGGGAGTACTACGATCCGAGCGTCTGGATGGAGCACCCGCACGCGCCCGCGGCGGAGTACCTCTGGCGCCCCGTGGAGGCACGCACGCTGAGGCAGGAGCTGCGCGACAGCCTGCCGGACTACATGGTGCCGGAGCACTTCCGGTTCCTGTCGGCCCTTCCCCTCACGCCGAGCGGCAAGGTGGACGAGCGTGCGCTGCCGGAGCTGCCGCTCGGCCCCCGCGAGCCGGAACGCGCGGTGCCTCCCCAGGGCCCCGTCCAGGAGCGGCTGGCGGCGCTCTGGTGTGACGTGCTCGGGCTGCCCTCCGTGGGCGTCACCGATGACTTCTTCGAGCTGGGCGGGCACTCCATCCACGCCATCCGGCTGATGGCGCGCATCAACGAGGCCTTCCAGGCGAACCTCGCGCTGCGCGACCTGTTCCGCGAGCGCACCATCCTGGGCCTGGAGAAGCGGCTCGCGGCGGCGCCGGTGGCCCCCGGCCAGGAGAGCGTGGCATGAGCGGCGCCCCTCGAAACCACTCAGGGGCCGGGCTCTCCCCCACGCACAAGCGCCTCCTGGCGGGTGTGCTCACGGCGCTGCTGGGCATCCAGCTCTTCCACACCGCCGTGCTGCAGCACTCCAACTGGCCCTTCGCCGACCACTCGTTCTTCAAACACGTCACCCCCTTGCAGCAGGAGGTGATGAAGGTCCACCTCATCGAGGACACGGGCCGCCGCGTCACCGGAGATCCCTGGAACGTCGTCCCGATGGACTACTGGCTGGCCATGGACCTGATGCACCGCATCTACCTGCCGGATGGCGACCTCACGGGAGTGCGCGAGCGCTTCTCGCCGCTCATCCTCCAGTGGGTGAACGGCGAGCCGTGGCGGGACTTCGATGAGTTCGCCCTGCCGCTGCGGCCCGCGCCCGGAGCGCGCTTCGTGGGCTTCGAGCTCACCGCCGACACCCTCGACTACACCCTCTACCAGTACGGCTCCCCGCTCGAGCCCCTGAAGAGCGTGCCCTTCTACTCCTACTCCGAGCCCCGCCCCCAATGATGGCCCGACTCCGCCAGCTCGAGACCCATTTGTACCGCCTCCTCTTCGAGCAGCCCGAGCCCCTGCGTCGGCTGGCCCTCATGCGCATCTCAGTGGGGCTCATCTGCATCGCCTACGTGCTGCTGGAGCCGTACAGCCAGTTCCTGATCGACACCGCGGATCTGCTGTACCGCCCGAGCCCGCTCTTCTCGTTCTTCCCGCCGCTGGGGCGTACGGGGCTGTGGGTGCTCGAGGCAGCCATCATCCTCACCGGGGTGCTCTTCACCCTCGGGCTGGCCACGCGCCCCTCGGCGGTGCTGTTCGGCACCCTCTTCACCGCATGGAACTACTACGTCGCCTGCTTCACCCGGCCGACGTGGGCCTACAACACCTACCTGAACTTCTTCCTGCTCGCGCTCTGCCTCTTCCCCTGCGGACAGGCCCTCTCGCTCGATGCGAGGCTGGGGCGGACGCGCCCCCCGGTGGACCCGCTCGCCGAGCAGCAGCGGGCCTCGTTCGCCATGGGCGCGATGCAGCTCTTCATCGCGGTCTTCTACTTCCAGGCCGGGCTGGCCAAGCTGCTCTCCGGCGGCCTGGACTGGTTCGTGCTCGGGCAGACCCCGTTCATCCAGACGCTGGAGACAGGGGGGTGGATTGGCCGGGAGCTCACCCGCTTCCCCTGGTTCTTCACCGCCTCCACACTGTTCGCCGGGATCTTCGAGTTCGGCTTCCTTCCCCTGGGACTGGTGCTGGGGCGCTTCCCACGCTGGCTGGGGGCCATGTCCATGATGTTCCACATGGGAGTTGGCCTCACGATGAACATCTCGTTCTGGCACCTCTTCCTGCTCTACCCCGCCCTCTTCATCGTCTGGGCGCGGCCCGCCACGCAGGCCGAGGTGGTGGAGGAACCCCGCCTCGCGGTGGCGGCCTGAGCCCCTGAACCGACGCATGAGCCGGCTCCCGCCCGAACTCGCACCACGCCTCGGCCTGGCCTTCCTGCTGGCCGCGGCGGTCGTGCTCGCGCTCGCCACCCACCGTCCGCCTGCCGCCCTGGGAGGAGCTGCGCCCGTGGGCGCGTTCTCGGCGGCGCGCGCGCGCCAGCACCTCGCCTGGCTCACGGCGCAGCCCCGGCCGGTGGGCTCGGCGCGCCTGGCCGAGGTGCGGCGGGAGCTGCTCGCGCGCCTGACCGAGCTGGGTGTGTCCCCCGAGGTACAGACCACCGAGCTCCTCCGGGCGCAGGGGGCCCCTGGCGCCGTGGTGGCAGCCACCGTGCACAACGTCCTCGCGCGCCTGCCGGGCACCGAGGGCCACCACGCCGTGCTGGTGGTGGGGCACTACGACTCGGTCCCCAGCGGCCCCGGCGCCGCGGACAACGGCGCCGCGGTCGCGGCCATGCTGGAGGCCCTGCGGGCCCTGCGCACCGAGCCGCCACCACGACACGACGTCCTCTTTCTGTTCACGGACGCGGAAGAGGCGGGGCTGCTCGGCGCCGAGGGCTTCCTCCAGCACCCGCTCTTCGCGAAGGTGGCGGTCACCCTCAACTTCGAGGCCCGTGGCACGCGCGGGCCCTCCCTCCTCTTCGAGACGACCGGGCCCCAGGGCTGGCTCATCCAGCGGTTCAGGGAGGTGGCCCCCCACCCGATGGGCAACTCGCTCGCGGGAGAGCTCTACCCCTACCTGTCGGCCGACACCGACCTGTCCATCTTCCGCCAGGCGGGCCTGGCGGGGATGAACTTCGCCTTCATCGAGGGGCTCATCCACTACCACACGTGGCTGGACACGCCGGAGCAGCTCGACGACGGCAGCCTCCAGCACCATGGCGAGAACCTGCTGGCCCTCACGCGCGCGCTCGCGGACGGGGAGACGCCGCCTCGAGAGGCCCAGGGGCTCGTCTACTTCAACCCGGTGGGAGACTGGCTCGTCGCGTACCCCCGGGCATGGGCCATTCCGCTCGCGGTGCTGCTGCTGGTGCTCGAGGTGCTCACCCTGGTGGGCGCGGTGCGCGCCGGGCGGCTCAGGATCCGGGGGCTGGCCCTGGCGGTGGTGGGAACGGTGCTGAGCGCCCTGGCCGCGGCGGTGCTCGTCACCCTGGCGTGGCGCGCCACGCAGAACGCCACCGGGTTGGAGGCCTTCGCCCAGGGAGATGCCCACACACCGGCGCCCTTCCAGGCCGGCCTCCTCGCCCTGGCGCTCGTGCCCTTCACGCTGGCCCGGCGCTGGGGGCAGGCGCGCGTGCAGGAGGAGGAGTGGGGGCACGGGGCACGGCTGCCATGGGCCGCGCTCGCGGTGGCCACCGCCGTGCTCCTCCCCGGGGCAAGCTATCTCTTCGCGTGGCCCCTGCTCCTGGCCTGGCTGACGCACCTCGCCCTGCGCCGCGTGGGCGAGCGCCCATGGGCGGCGGGGCTGGTGCTCGCCGCGGGTGGGGCGCCCCTGCTGATGCTGGTCACCTCCACCCTGTACCCGCTCCTCTCGGCACTCGGGCTCTCGCTGGCGGGCGTGGGCCTGCTCCTCGCTTCCCTGGTGCTCGGGCTGCTAGCTCCCGCCCTGGCGTGGCTCATCCGCGAGCGCTGGCACGCCCTGGCAGCCGGGGCGATGGCGGCCGGAGGGGTGCTGTTGGTGGCCGGGGCGCTGGCGGCGAGCCCCTCGGCGTCCCGCCCCTGGCCCGAGAGCATCGCCTACTGGCTGGACGGGGATGGGCGCCGGGCCTTCTGGCTGTCCCACGAGGCCACCCATGGCCAGTGGGCGGAGCAGTTCCTCGGCACGGCTCCCTCGGCGCGACGCTTCGACGAGGCCCTGCCCTGGCTGGAGACGGAGGTGCTCTACCGCGAGGCGCCTCTGCTGCCGCTGTCTCCGGCTCGCACCCTCCTGCTCGAGGAGCGCCGGGAGGGCGAGGTGCGCGTCCTCACCCTCCGGGTGGAGGTCCCCCCTGGCGCGGCGCTGCTCCAGTTGGATCTGCCGCCGATGGAGCTCCTCGAGGCCCGGGTGGGTGGCTCCCCAGTGCCGGGCGCGGTGCTCGCCGCGGGGGCGGGGCTCCACCTCGACTATTGGCAGCCCCCGCCGGAAGGGCTCCCCTTCTTCCTGAGGGTGCGGGGGGGAGGCCCGGTGCGCGTGCGCGCCAGCGCCGTCTCCCTGGGCATCCCCACCCTCCCTGAGTCCCAGCGGCGGCCCTCCACCCTCATGGCGGCCCCGTATGGCTTCGGCTTCACCGACACCACGGTCATCACGCAGACGGAGGAGCTGTGAACTCCACTCCCGGGCAGCCCCTACTCCTTGTTGCCCCCCCCGCCGAGCCCCTCGCCCCCCTGGCGCCCGCAGTGACCCCTCGCGTGGCGGTGGCGGTGCGGGAGCTGGTCCGTACGTTTCCCGGCGAGCCGCCAGTGGTCGCCAACGATCGGCTCTCCTTCGACATCCACCGCGGAGAGATCTTCGGGCTGCTGGGGCCCAACGGCGCCGGGAAGACGACGCTCGTCATGCAGCTCATGGGGCTCATGCGCCCCACCTCGGGCCACCTCCAGGTCGAGCACGTGGACGTCGTTCGCCAGCCGGACGCGGTGAAGGAGCTGATCGGCTTCCTGCCCCAGGGCGAGCTGGCGCTCCACTACGTGGAGGTGGAGCGCGCGCTGCACTACACCGGACGGCTGAGGGGCCAGAGCGAGCATGACGCGCGCGCGCAGACCCGCCAGCTCATCGACATGCTCGGCCTGGGCGACTTCCGGCGGCGGTACGTCAACCACCTCAGTGGCGGCATGTCGCGGCTGGTCGGCTTCGGCATGGCACTCATGGGAAACCCCCGGCTGCTCATCCTCGACGAGCCCACCAACGAGTTGGATCCGCACAAGCGGCGCCTCGTCTGGGACACCCTGGATCAGCTCAACCGGGAGCAGGGCCTCACCTGCCTGCTCGTCACCCACAACGTGCTGGAGGCCGAGCGGGTCATCCACCGCGTGGCGGTGATGGACCGGGGGCGCATCATCGCACTCGGGACGCCCCAGGACATCAAGCAGCGCGCGGGCGGCCACGTGCGGCTGGAGCTGCAGCTCAAGGAGGGCGTGCGGCTGGAGGACTGGGAGTTGGAGCGGCTGCGCGGCCATGGTCAGGTCACCGAGATCCGCGAGGGGCACTATCGCACCTACCTGGAGCCCCAGCGCGCCGGGCAGGCCAGCGCCGAGATCCTCCAGGCGCTGGGGTTGCAACGGGTGGAGGATCTCCGACTCGCCCCTCCTTCCCTGGAAGAGGTGTATCTGGATCTGGACCGCGGCGCGTGCGAGGAGGCCCCAGCACTGCCACCAGTCCCGAGCATCGAGGAGAGCCCCTCGCCCGGCCCGAGCCGCCTGCGGCGCGAGCTGGTGGCGCTCAAGTACCTGTGGTTCGAGCACATGCTGGAGGTGCGGCACACCTGGGCCTGGAACGCCGTCTTCTCCCTCTTCATGCCGGTGGCGATGGTGTTCGGGCTGTCGCGCATCGGCCTGGGCCTGAGCGACCGGATGAGCCTGCTCTACATCGTCAGCGGGGCAGCGGTGTTCGCGGTGGCCACCGAGGGGCTCCTCACCTGCGCGCAGCGCATCGGGATGATGCGCAAGGACGGGCGGCTCATCTATTACGCCGCTCTGCCCATCAGCCAGGCCTCCTTCGTCGCCTCCCTCGTCCTCTCCCGCGTGTTCATCATCTTCCCCGGGGTCGTCACCCCGCTGCTCGCCGGCTGGCTGCTGCACGGCATCCGGCTGGAGCTGAGCCCCTGGCTGCTGGTGCTCGTCCCGCTCAGCGCGTTGTCCTTCTGCGGAGCAGGTCTGGTGCTGGGCTCGCTCATCCGAGACCTGGACCTGCTCGTGGTCGTCACCAATGCCCTCATCTCCCTGCTGCTGCTGGCCGCGCCCGTGTTCATCCCCGCGGAGGCGCTGCCCCCGCCCCTGCGGGCACTCGGGATGCTGCTGCCCCCCACCTACGCGGCGGACGCGCTGCGCCGGGCGCTGGATGGCACCGTGGATGCCCGCTTCGCGCTGGACCTCGCGGTGCTGGCCGTGGTGACACTGGCCAGCTTCGTGGGCCTGTCCCGCTGGATGCGCTGGCGCGTGGACTGAGGCCGGACGCTCAGGCCGCCCACCACCAGGACAGCTTCAGCAGCAGCAGATCCGTGGCGGGGCCCTTCCAGAGCTCGCCGCGCGGCACCAGGCCGGGCTCGGGACGGAGGCCGGAGGGCGCCAGCGGCAGCCCGTTCTGCGTGCGCGAATAGACGACGTAGAAGCTGGCACCCGGGCGGTACTCCCAGCGCAGCACGAGGTTGAGGTTGAGGCCGGAGACGTCGAAGTCTGGCCGCGAGTCCGCGGAGGCCGGCACCAGATCCACCAGACGAACCGGCCCCCCTGGCTCGGGCGCGGCCTCGTAGACGGCGCTCGCCCGTACAGAGCCATGGAAGAGCTGGCCGTAGCCCTGGAAGGTCAGCCGCGGGGTGATGACCCAGAGCTGGCGCAGCGTCAGGGTGACGTACTGGGGCTCCAGTTCGCCAAAGAGGAAGCGGCCCGGGCCCAGCGCCTCCAGGAACCGAGCGCCCTCCCCTGGCCGCTCCAGGGACACCTCCAGCCGCGTCTCCAGCGCCGGGTGGGCGTTCATCTGGAGGGTCAGCCCCCCTCCACCGCCGGACTGGGTGGGGCTGGCGCCCTGGGAGAAGAGCCGCTCGAAGTAGCCCGAGGCCTTCAGGACGACGCTGCGGCGAGGATCCGTGCTCAGGCTGCCATCCAGATAGAGGTGGTTGGGGCGCTCCACCGGAATGCCGGTGCCGACGATTTCCCAGATGTCCCGGCGCCCCACCTCGTAGCCCGCGGTGAAGGTGAGCGTGTGGTAGCCAGTCAGGACGGCCTCGGTGACGGAGATGAGGCGCTGGGCCAGCCCCACGCCGCGCTCGTCCGAGGACCAGCGGCCGAGCAGGGTGAGGTTGGACTCCAGGGACTCGAGCCACCCCTGGCGAGAGGCACGGACCCAGGTGAGCTGCATGTCCGCGGTCTGCTCGTTCTGCGCGACGAGGTAGCCGGTACGGTTGAGCTCCAAGCGCGGGGAGGCACGCGTGTACCCGACCGAGAAGCGCAGCGGCTCGCCGCCCAGCTTGCCCGCACGCACGAAGGCTCCCAGGCCCGTGTCCCCCGCCCGCAGCAGGGTGCCGTCCGCCAGCACCTCTCCCTCGGGCGCGCCGCCCGTCACGCGCGAGCCCGCCACGTGGCCGAGCACGCGCCACTCGCCCGAGGCCGTGCCAAGTGTCCAATCCAACGAGCCCACCTGCGCCCCCACCGGGCGGCAGCGCGCCAGCGCCACGGTGTCCGGCGCCTGTCCCGGCTCCTCGCGCGGGCAAGGCGCCGCGAAGGGGGTGACGGCCGCCACCGTGCCTCCGACAGAGCCCAGGGCGCCGAAGCGGCGCCGCACCACCGCGGCCAGGAAGTTGCGCGTCACCGGCTCCAGGGAGGGCAGCTCGTCATCCAGCCCCAGGTGGAACGGGCGCTTGGGGTGGAAGCCCACCTGCCGGCGGGGGTTCGACTCGTCCGGAGCCTCTCCCCGCACCAGCGCTGCCTCCTTGGCCGGATCCGCTGCGCCCATCACCAGCGAGTCCAGCACGCCGATGTCCAGCTCCTCGCCCACCGTGCCCGTCAGCTTGACCGCGCCGAGGATGGGCGCATCCAGCCCGATGCGGCGCGAGTAGAAGAGGATCTGCCGGGCCCGCCCCTCGTTGGCACTCACCGGGACGAACAGCTCCATCCCCTGGGTGAAGAAGGGGCGCCGCTCTTGGAAGAAGAGCTCGAAGTTGCTGAGGTTGACCCGGAGCTGATCCGCCTCCAGCTGGCTGAAGTCCGGGTTGAGGGCGCCCACCAGGGCCAGGTCCCGCGTCGGGGCCCACCGGAAGTCCAGTCCCGCGTCGGCCGCGGGGTTGAAGAGGCGAGGCCATGGGCGGGAGGGCTCCGTGTACTGAGGGCGGCGCACGAGGCGGGGGGCGACGTAGGGGCTCAGCTCCAGCGACGACGAGGCGCTCAGCCCGGACAGGCCCTGCAGCGAGCCCAGGCGGGAGATGAGCGCGTTGGCGCCCGGAGGCAGCTCCGCCGAGTCGATGACCTCCTGGGTCCGAGCCAGGTGGCGCCGGACACCGACCCCCCATTGCTGGAGCACGTCTTCGTCGAAACGCAGCAGCGACAGCGGGATGCGCAGTTCCGCGGCCCAGCCGTCCGAGCGCTCCGAGGAGACTCCGTCCCAGACGGCATCCCAGTCATCGGTGAACTGGTTGTCATCGGTGATGAGGCTGTCCTTGAGGACCCCAGCGGCATTGACGCTGAAGGCGTAGCCCGTGCGCGCAGCAGGGCGCGGGCTGAGGAATACCGTGACCATATCCGAGGTAGGTGGCGCATCCCGGCGCCCCAGCCGCCGATCAATCGCCCCGGGCTCGGTGTCGAAGCAGATGATGCCGAAGTAGAGGTACGCGTCGTCGTGGAGGACACGCACCTCGGTCCGCTGGCTGGGAGCGGCTCCGGGCTCGGGGAGGGTCTGGCGGAAGTCGCGGAAGACGGGCGCCTGCCGCCAGGCCTCCTCGTCCAGGCTCCCATCCACCGTGGGCGGTGAGACCGCTCGCAGGGTGTCGATATATCCCACCGTCCGCACCAGCGCGGGCGACGGCTCCAGCTCACGCGCCCCCTGGGCGTCCGCCCCTGTCGCCACGAGCAAGGCCCCGAGAAGCCCTCCCCACCCTCTTGTCACGACCCCCCCTCGGCGGAGGCCAGCTCCACCCGGAGCAGGCCGAGGGCCCGCGCCGCATCCCCGAGAACCTGCTCACGCTCCGGTCCGCTGGCGATGACAAAACCCAGCCGATCCGTCGCGCTCTCGGGCGAGCGGAGTCGGGCCCCCGCGGCCTTGTCCACGGCCACCTGGCGGACCGTCTCCAGCCGGGAGGCCTCTTCCAGCCCCGCCACGCGGGCCAGCACGCCGGGGCGCTCCGAGGTGAGGAAGCGGATACAGGCCACCTCCTGGCGCGTGTGCGTGAGGTCCACCGGCCGCCCCAGGAGCTGGTCCAGCATCGCGGTGAGCAGATCCACTCCGGTGGACAGCCGCACCAGCTCCGGGATCATTCCACCAGCCAACCGGGGGTTGATCTCGATGATGACGGGGCCGGAGGGGGTGAAGCGGATCTCCGTGTGGGCCGGGCCGAAGTCAAAGCCCACCGCCCCGAGGCCCGCGAGCACGGCCTCCTCCAGCGCGCGCCGCCGCTCGGGGGACAAGTCCGCCGGGAAGTCATGCCCCATCTCCACGAAGTGCGGCGGCGCGGAGAGGTATTTCTGGGTGATGCCGAGGACGTGGGTGGTGCCATCCGCCAGCGTCATCGTCTCCACGCTGAACTCCGGCCCCTCCAGCAGGGACTCCACCAGCACCTCCCCCAGCAAGGGCTGGCCGCGCTCGTTGACGGCGCGCGAGTGCAGGGCGCGGAAGTGTGCCAGCAGCTCCTCGGGCGTCTCCACCCTCCGCACCCCGGTGCTACCACTCTCCGCGGGTGGCTTCACGACGCACGGGAAGCGCAGCGTTCCAGCCAACCGCTCCGCCTCCGCCTCGGAGGAGAGAACGTGGAAGTCCGGCCCGGGCAGCCCCGCCGCGCGCAGCAGGGTGCGCGCCTCGTGCTTGTGGTGACACGCATAAGCCGCGCGCGGATGGAGGTAGCGCAGGCCACGCCGCGCCGCGACGGCCGCCACCGTGGGCACGTAGAACGTGGAGAAGGTGAGCAGCGCATCCACGCGCCCCTCGCTCGCCAGCATCTCGACGCTGGCCTCCACCGCCGCCGCGTCGTTGGTCTCCACACGCAACACCCGCAGGTGGGGGGCCGTGTTGCCCACGAGGAACGGGTACTTCTCCGGCTGCCGGGTGATGAACGTCACCCGTTCGCCCTGGGCCAGCAGGCGCTCCACCGCCAGCCGCCCCGTCCCGGTGGTGTTGCTCTCGACGAAGACGAAATGACTCACCCGCTCACTCCATTTCCAGCGCCCGCGTCAACACGCTGCTGCGCATCACGGAAGGCGAGTAGTAGGGGACGGAGCCCTCATGGGGCAAGGAGGCATGGCTCCAGCGATCGGCCACGTCCACGCCATAGCGGATGGGCGTGGGGGCAGCCGCCGCCTCCACCCCGACCAACCCATGCTCGGCCAGGTAGCTCCGCGAGTAGATGGTCTCGCAGTAGCGATCCCCCCGGTCCGGCATCAGCGCCACGACATGCTGCTCTGGCGCGAACTGCTCGGCCAGCCAGGAGGCCACCACGTAGGCGGCGCCGGACGAGCCCCCGCCGAAGATGGACTCGCGCCGCGCCAGCTCGTGGCAGGCGTTGAACACCTCGCCGTCCGACAGCCAGTGCGCCTCATCGATGACACGGTAGTTGATGTTGCCGGCGATGATGCTGTTTCCGTGGCCGCTCTGGAGGCGCGGGAGGTTGGGCTGGTGGAAGATGACCGAGCCCACCGCATCCACCGCCACGATGCGGACCCCCGGCGCCAGCGCCTTGAGCCGCTCCGCGGTCCCGGTGAGCGAGCCACCGCTGCCGACGGTGCCCACCAGCGCCGCGATACGCGGCCCGAGCGCATCGACCAACTCCGCCGTCATCGTCTCCGTGTAGGCCCCGGGGTTGCTGGGAGAGTCGTACTGCCGTGGCCAGAACGCACCCGGATTCGCGCGGAGGATCTCCCGCAGCCGCATCAGCCGCGCCTGCTGCCAGCCCCCCGTCGGGTGGTAGCTCTCGACGACATCCACCTCGGCCCCGAAGGCGCGCAGCTTGTTGAGCAGGCCCGTGTCGATCCGCGGATCGGTGACGATGATGACGCGGTAGCCCTTCACCGCGCCCACCCGGGCCAGCCCCTCCGCCATGGTGCCCGAGGAACTCTCCGCGATGATGCCGCCCGGCGAGAGCTGCCCACGAGCCTCCGCATCCTCGATGGCCTTGAGCGCAACCCGGTCCTTCATCTGGCCGGGCATGGCCAGCTCCAGCTTGGCCCACAGCTGAGCCCGTGGTCGCGACACGGCGCGCCCCTTGAGTGCCACCAGGGGGGTGTCCCTCATCAACTCCAGAACCGTTGCTGCCTTCTTGAGCATGGTTCGCTTCATGGGAATGGAATCACTCCTGTGCGGCGCTCGCCGCATTCAACGATTCGTCCGCGGCCTCCAGCCGCGCTCTCCACCCCTGCACGCGCTGCTGGAGCCGCAGGCGCTCCTGCCCCAGCACGGCCAGGTGCGCGCGGACCGCCTCCGGAGCGGGGCCGCCGCCGTAGGCCGCCGCGTGCACACAACCCTCCGGCTCCAGCACCCGGGCCAGCTCCGCCTCGTCCAGGGAGACGGCACGGCCCAGCGCGGTGGCGAGCAGGGGCTCCAGCAGGCTCCGCGCCGCGGCCGGCGTGAGGTCTGGCTCGCTTTTGAGGTTCACCAGCCGCCCCACCACCTCATGCGCCGTGCGGAAGGCCAGCCCGTGCCGCGCGACGAGATGGTCCGCCAGCGCCGTCATGGTGGTGTCCTGTCCCAACAGGAACCGCCGCATGGCCTCCGGCTGGACGATGACGTTGGACACCAGCAGCTCCATGAGCACCAGCGCCGTCCGGCTCGCCTCCAGGGCCGGCCACACGGGACTGGTGGCCTCGGAGCTGACCTCCACGCTGTTCGTGAAGGACGTGCTCTTGAGCCCCATCAGCGTGCTCATCAGGAAGCCCGTGGCCTTCACGGCCTGACCGCGGATGTTCTCCAGGACGAAGGCGTTGCGCTTCTGCGGCATGATGGAGCTGGTGCTCACCAGCTCGTCCGGCCACCCCAGGAAGCCGTAGGCCGAGCTGGCCCACGTCTGGAGATCCGCCGCCAGGCGCGTGAGCAGGCTGCCCAGCAGCGCCAGCCCACTGAGCACCTGGACCACATAGTCGCGCGAGCCCACCGCGTCCAGCGAGTTGCCCAGCGGCCCGTCGAAGCCCAGCAACTCCGCCACGAGGGCGGTATCAATCGGAAAGGAGGTGCCCACGCCCGCCGCGGCGCCCATGGGGCAGCGGTTGATGCGCTCCTGGGCCCCCGCGAGCCAGTCGAGCGTCCGCAGCAGCTCGGACAACACCCCGTCCAGGTAGTGGCCGAAGGTGGCCGGCTGGGCTGGCTGGAGGTGCGTGAAGGCGCTCATCAGCGTCTGCGCATGCGCCACGCCAAGCCGCTCCAGCGCGCCGGCCAGCAGCAGCCCCTGCCGCAGCACCTCGGCCAAGGCGGTGCGCAGGCGCATGCGCGTCACGGTGGCATTGATGTCGTTGCGGCTGCGCGCCACGTGGGCCGCGCCTCCCACCTCTCCGCCCAGCCGGGAGATGTACTCGCCCTCATAGAGCAGATAGAGCCCCCGGTGAGAGGGGGGCGGAGGGAGACAGCTCCTCGCCCGCGGCCAGGCGGCGCGCCAGCTCCCGATTGAGCGCGAGCAGGCGCGCGGCGGGCTCGGGTGCGAGGATGCCACGGCGCGCGAGCATCACGACATGGGCGGCGTCGATGCGCAGCAGGTGCGGGAGGACCTGCGCCTTGTCGGAGGCGAAGTGCGGCTCGTACAGCAGCTCGAAGAGGACCGGGTGGGGGCCGCGCACGAGCCGCCCGATGGCCTGCGTGCTCAAGGTGCCTGCCTCGGCTCGGGGTCCGCCACCACATCGGCGACTCGTGCTTCCGTCAGCCGGACGATGTCCTGAGGGGTGATGCGCAGCATGTGGTGCTCGTCCCCGCCCCCCCCGAAGACGAAGGCGTGGTTGAGCACGCGAGCGTCCACCACCACGGCGACCGGGGTCGCGTGCCCTACCGGCGGCACTCCGCCTACCGCATAGCCCAGGGTCCGCAGCACCGTGTCTGGCGAGGCCAGCTTGAGCTGCGAAACACCGGCTGCGGCGCCGACCTTCGCCGCGGACACACGCACGTCCCCCGGCGCGATCGCCAGGACGACCCGCTCCCGATCCTTCTTGCCCTCGAACAGGATGGACTTGACGATCTGCTCGGGGCCCACGCCCAGCGCGACCGCCGCCAGCGGCACCGTGGGCATCTCCTGCCCGGGCCGGACCAGGGAGGCGTCCACCTGCTGTGTGGAGAGATAGTGCGCCAACCGCTCGCTGCCCTCTTTGTCGACTGCTGCACTGCTCATGTCCGTTCTCCTGTGGGACTCCGCGGCGAGCGGGCTCCGCTGGAAGGCAGAGAGGAACAACGGCACCGGCAGCACGATGTGCGCGCCATCCGGTGCCGCGTAGGTGACACGGCCCTCGCTCGTCTTCACCACCCGCACGCGGCGCACGAAGACCCCGTCCTGGAGGGTGAAGGCGGCCTCGAAGAGCGCCCGCGACAACAGGCGCGGCGCGGCGCGCAGCCCCGAGGCGTTCTCCCCTGGCAGGTACCGCACCACCCCCTCCTCCTCGGAGAGACGCGAGACACGCATCTCCCATGCCTCGCCTTCCCTCGGCACCGGCACGGCGCGGGGCTCGCACAATCCCTCCAGGGGATCGGGAGGCTCCGAGACCCGCTGTCCATCCGGCAACACGAAGATGCGCCGCCGCTCCGGCCCATGCTCGAACGCGATCGCCATCCCATCCCGCACCGGGACACGCGTGAGGGGCTCGCCCAGCGTGTCGAGGGAGGACTGCTGTGCCTGGGAGAGCCCTTGGCGGCTGCTGCGCAGGAGCCGGGTCCCCCCGGAGATGAGGCGGTGAATGCCCAGCAGCCGCCCGGGGCCAGTGATCTGCGCGGCCCGCTCGGCGATGGGGGCGCCGTCGTGCCGGGTCGGGTCGAACATCAGCCCGAGCACCGTACCACTGTGGCCGCAGTTGATCCCCAGCACGCCCAGCTCGCGCGTGGCTCGCAGCAACTCCTCCAGCCAGGGCTTGAAGAGCACCGCCTGGTGGCAGCGCGCGCTGAGGGTGGCTCCCTCGGCCACGAGTGCCGGCACCTGCTGGCGGAAGCCTTGCCGCACCAGTGCCATGGCGCGGGCCACCTGCGCCTCGGAGGCGCGCGCATGGGCCCTGGCCCGCTCCCGATCGAAGCCGAGCGTATCCACCTCACCGCCCGTGTCGATGATCACGAATGACAGCGGGGGAGGCGCCCCGAGAAACTCGAGGATCTCGCCTCGCAGGTGATCATAGATGACCGAGCCTGGGAAGAAGACGGCATCCGAAGGCTCGATATCCGCGGCGATGCGCGACAGCAGATAGGGAGGGAGCGCATGTCCCAGCGCCTCCGCGCACGCGTGCAGCGCGGCCGCGAGATCCGCCGTACTCGAGGCCAGCCCCTTGCTGCGAGGCACGGGGGTCTCCACCCGCAGCCGGGCTCCCAGGTGCTTCGCCCCCAAGGTCCGCAGCAGCAGGCTCACGGCCTTCAGCGTCTTGCCGAAGTTGAGCTCGGACTCGACACGGACCCCCTCGAACTCCGGCGACAGGTCCACTGTCACCCGACTGTGAAGCGCGATGGGGCTCGTAATGAGGAAGTCTCGCCCCCCCACAACCCCTTGCACCAATTCTCCACACGTCACTGGCGCCATCGCTGCGGCAGAGGTAGTCGCGACAACCTCATGCACAAGCCGCTGCGCCGCCCAATCCAGGCCGGTCCCCATGTTGGCGGCGCACAATGGTCGACAACTCGGCAAGGGTCAATAGCTACGACTCTCCAGAATTCATTGACAGCCCCGCTACTCGCGAGACAGGTGGGATTGCCCAGTAGGCCGCTCACCCGGTCAAGTGGAGCGCCTCGGGTTGGAAGGACTCTCGGCCTGGAGCATCGCCCGCTCCAAGCAGTCCCGGAGCCGCGCCGCCAGTTCCTCCACGCGCGGGCCACGCAGGATGGAGTAGTGGTCTCCCTGGAGCGGGTGCACCTCCTCCCGGGTGGCGGCGAACCGCCCCCCGCCCTGCTCTCGCAGAGCTGACTCACTGGCCTCGAAGAGGGTGAGCGACCCCGTGTACGGCTGGGGTACGTACTTCCACGCAGCGAGGAGGTTCTTCTCGAGCACCCGTTGCAGGGCCCGCGACGACTGGCGCCCCTCTTCCGGGAGTGGCAGCTCCCCATGGAACCGGGCTGCCAACCTCGAAGCCTCCTGCTGCTCGGGCGGCACCCGGGCCATGATCGGAGCGAGGTCGTAACTGTCGATGAGCGCCAGCAGGTCCACCTGCTCTCCCTGTTGCTGGAGCTGCCTCGCCATCTCCAAGGCAATGGTGCCGCCCATCGACCAACCTCCGAGCAGGTATGGCCCCCGGGGCTGCACCTTCCGGATGGCCTCGAGGTAGAGCGCCGCCATCTCCTCCACTGAGTCGCAGGGCTCCTGCTCGCCATCGAGCCCCCGCGACTGGAGTCCGTAGAAGGGCTGCTCCGGCCCCAGCAGTCGAGCCAGTTCCACGTAGCCCAGGACGGTGCCTCCCACCGCATGCACGCAGAAGAAGGGCCTCCTCCCGTCGCATCCCCGGAACTCCACCAGCGGAGACCACGGCCCTGCCTCCTTGCGCAGCAGTTCCGCCAGATGTTCCACCGTCGCGTTCTGGAACAGCGCCGCCACCGGCAGGTTCCGTCCCGTGCTCGCTCGGAGTCTCGACAGCAGGCGGATGGCCAGCAGCGAGTTGCCTCCCAGCTCGAAGAAGTTGTCGTGCACTCCGATGGGCTGGATGCCCAGCAACTCCTCCCAGATGCGGGTGACCTGAAGCTCCAGCGCCGTGCGCGGGCCCACGAAGGACTGGGATGGCTCCTGGCGCGTGGAATCCGGCGCCGGCAGGGACTTGCGGTCCACCTTCCCGCTCGGCGTCAGCGGGAAGGCCTCCAGACGCATGAAGACCGACGGCACCATGTACTCGGGCAGCCTCTCCTTCAGGAAGCCCCTCAGCTCCCCGGTGGCTGGCGCCTGCCCGTCCTTCCCGACGACGTATGCCACCAGCCGCTTCTGGCCCGAGGCGGCGTCCCGCGCCTCCACGATGCAGTCGCGTACCGCGGGGTGCCTGGCGAGTACGGCCTCCACCTCGGCCAGCTCGATGCGGAAGCCGCGCACCTTCACCTGCGCGTCCCTGCGCCCCAGGAATTCAATCCTCCCGTCCGGCAGGTAGCGCGCGTAGTCCCCCGTCCGGTACAGCCTCCCTCCCGGCGCCACTCCCACCCGGTCCTCGACGAAGCGCTCCTTCGTCAGCTCCGGCCGGTGCAGGTAGCCCCGCGCCACCGCCGCCCCTCCTATGTACAGCTCCCCCGGCACTCCCACCGGCACCGGCTCCCCGTCTTCCGTCCAGCAGGTGCACGCTCGTATTCGCTATCGGCCTTCCGATGCTCGGCAGGTCCGGCCACTGCTCCGGCTCTCCCTCCAGCCGGTACGCCGTCGCTACGTGCGTCTCCGTCGGCCCGTACTGGTTCTCCAGCACTCCTCCCAACCTCTTCATCCACCCGCGCAGCGCCGGCGTCACCCTCAGCTGCTCTCCCGCCGTGATGACTTCCTTCAGCTTCCTCGGCGCCAGCCCTTCCCTCTCCGCCACCTCCGCCAGGTTCTGCAGCGCCACGAACGGCAGGAACAGCCTCTCCACTCCTCTGCTGTCCATCGTCTCCAGCAGCGCCCTCGCCTCCAGCCTCAGCTCCTCGGGGATGAGCACCAGCTCCCCTCCCGCCGCCCACGTGGAGAACAGCTCCTGGAAGCTCACGTCGAAGCTCAGCGCCGAGAACTGCAGCGTCTTTGCCTTCGGCCACCGAGCGCTCCACCTGCCAGCCAATCAGGTTGAGCAGCGGCCCGTGGTGCATCGCCACTCCCTTCGGCACTCCCGTCGAGCCCGAGGTGTAGATGACGTACGCCAGCGCCTCCGGCCCCGACACCGGCTCCGGATTGGCCTCGCTCTCCGCGCGAAGCCGCTCTCCTCCGCGTCCAGGTACAGCCTCCGGGCCCCACTGGCCGGCAGCGCGTCGCTCAACGCCCGTTGCGTCAGCAGCACCGGCGCCCTCGAGGCCTCCAGCATCAGCGCCAGCCGCTCCGGCGGGTAGGCCGGATCCAACGGCACGTAGGCGCCTCCGGCCTTGAGGATGCCCAACACGCCCACCGCCAGCTCCAGCGAGCGCCTGACGCACAGCCCCACCGGCACGTCCGGCCCCACGCCCAGCGTCCGCAGGTGGTGCGCCAGCCGGTTGGCCTTCCGGTTCAGCTCCCCATAGGTGAGCCGCTCCTCACCGAAGCTGACGGCCACCGCCTCCGGCGTCCTGTCCGCCCAGGCCTCGAAGAGCTCGTGCACTCCGTTGGCCGGCGCGTACTGCGCCGCCGTGTCGTTGAACTCCACCAGCACCCGCCGCCGCTCCTCCTCGTCCAGCAGCGGCAGCGCCGACACCTTCCGCTCCGGGTTCGCGACGGCCCCCTCCAGCAGCCGCGCATAGTGCGCCGCCATCCTCGCCACCGTCGCCTCGTCGAACAGGTCGGTGTTGTACTCCCAGAAGCTCACCAGCCCGTTCGGGGTCTCGCGCACGAAGAGCGTCAGGTCGAACTTCGCCATCCCGGGCTCGAAGGAGAGCTCGCTCGCGCTCAGCCCGGGCAGCTCCAGCGAGTGGAGCGCGAGCTGGTGGACGAACATGACCTGGAAGAGCGGAGAGCGGCTCAGGTCCCGCACCGGCTGCAGCGCATCCACCAGCTGCTCGAAGGGCAGGTCCTGGTGGGCGAAGGCGCCCAGGCTCGTCTCGCGCACCCGGCCCAGCAGCTCCCGGAAGCTCACCTCTCCCGGACGCCATCCACCCGCAGCGCCAGCGTGTTGAGGAAGCAGCCGATGAGCCCCTCCACCTCGCGCCGGTTGCGCCCGGCGATGGGCGAGCCCACCACGAGGTCCGTCTGCCCGCTGTAGCGCGACAGCAGCGCCTGGAAGGCAGCCAGCAGCGTCATGAACGGCGTGACGCCCTCCTTGCGGCTCAGCTCCTCGACGGCGGTCGGACAGCCCCGAGGACAGTGGCACCTCCAGGTGCGCCCCGCGGAAGGTCTGCACCGGAGGCCTCGGCCTGTCCGTGGGCAGCTCCAGCACGGGCGGCGCCCCGGCGAGCTGCTGCTTCCACCAGTCGAGCTGCTCCTCCAGCACCTCGTCCTTCAGCCACTCCCGCTGCCACTTCGCGTAGTCCGCGTACTGCACCGGCAGCGCCGGCAGCGAGGGCTCCTCCCCCGCGGAGAACGCCCGGTACAGCGCCTCCAGCTCGCGCAGCAGCACGCCCAGCGACACGAGGTCGCAGACGATGTGGTGCATCACGAGCAGCAGCACGTGCTCGTCCGGCGCCACGCGCAGCAGCCTCGCCCGCACCAGCGGGCCCCTGCTCCAGGTCGAACGGCCGCCGCGCCTCCTCCTCCGCGCGCCGCTGGCTGCCTCGGCCCGCTGCGCCTCGGGCAGCCCTCCAGGCTCTCCACCGCCAGCACCAGCGAGCACTCCTCGGAGCAATCCGCTGCACCGGCTGCCCATTCACCTCCGACGAACGTCGTCCGCAGCGCCTCGTGCCGCCGGACGATCTCGCCCAGGCTCCGCTCCAGCACGGCCACGTCGAGCCGCCCCTTGAGCCGCGTGGCGATAGGGGACGTTGTACGCGTAACCACCGGGCTCGAACTGCTCGAGGAACCACAGCCGCTGCTGCGCGAAGGACAGCGGCAGCTCTCCATCCCTCGGCACCGGCACCAGCGGCGGAGCCTCGGGCCCCTGCTTCTCCGCCCAGCATGGACTCGAGCCGCGCCGCCAGCTCCGCCACCGTCGGGGCCTCGAAGAGCACGCGCACCGGCAGCTCCACCCGGAGCGCCTCCCGCAGGCGCGAGACCACCTGCGTCGCCAGCAGCGAGTGCCCGCCCAGCTCGAAGAAGTGGTCGTTCGCCCCCACGCGCTGCCGCTTCAGCAGCGGGCGCCCAGATGCCCGCCACCACCTCCTCCATCGCCGTCCGGGGCGCGACGTACGCCTCCTGCTCCTCGCCCTCCGCCTCCGGGGCCGGGCAGCGCCTTGCGGTCCACCTTCCCGTTGGGCGTCAGCGGCAGCGCCTCCAGCCGCACGAAGGCCGAGGGCACCATGTACTCGGGCAGCTTCTCCTTCAGGTAGCTCCCGCAGCTCCGACGACCGTCGGACGCCTCGCCCTCCTGCGGCCACCAGTACGCCACCAGCCGCTTGCTGCCCGGCGCGTCCTCCCTCGCCACCACCACCACCTCCCTCACCGCCGGGTGCTCCGCCAGCACCGCCTCCATCTCTCCCAGCTCGATGCGGAAGCCCCGCACCTTCACCTGCGCGTCCTCGCCGCCCGGGAACTCGATGTTCCCGTCCGGCAGGTACCGCACCAGGTCCCCGGTCCGGTACAGCCGCGCGCCCGGCTCCGCGCTGAACGGGATTCGGGACGAAGCTTCTCCGCCGTCAGCTCCGGCCGGTCCAGGTACCCGCGCGCCAGGCTCTCGCCCCCGAGGTACAGCTCCCCCCACACCCCCACCGGCACCGGCTCCAGCCTCTCGTCCAGCACGTACACCCGCACGTTGGAGATCGGCCGGCCGATGTGCGGCAGGACTCCCTCCGCGCCCTCGGCCTCACCTGGCAGCATCGTGGTCGACGACCGTGTTCTCCGTCGGGCCGTACAGGTTCACCAGCCCGCGTCTTCAGCGCCCGCCCGCGGCCGGCGGTGCAGCGTGTCTCCCCCGCCTGGAGCGCCCGCAGCACCAGTCCCTCCGGCCACGGCTCCTCCAGCGCCGCCTCCGCCATGGGCGTCGGCATGAAGGCCAGCGGTGAGCCGCTCCTCCGCCAGCCACTGCAGCAGCCGTCCCGGCTCGGCACGCACCTCCTCCTCGGGCAGGTGCACGCTCGCTCCCGCCAGCGAGGTTCGGCCACACCTCGAAGACCGACGCGTCGAAGGACAGGCCCGCCACCTGCGGCACCCTGTCCTCCGGCGTCACCTCGTACGTCCGCTGGTACCACGCCACCAGGTTGACCAGGCTCCGGTGCGTCACCGCCACGCCCTTGGGCCTGCCCGTCGAGCCCGACGTGTAGATGACGTAGGCCAGGTGCTCCGCGCCCACGCCCGCTCTCCGGCGCGTGCTTCGGCCGCGCCTCCAGCACGCCGCCTCGTCCAGGCACACCACGCGCCACCGCTCCGCGTCCACCGAGCGGCCCGCCAGCGCGCGCTGCGTCAGCACCACCGGCACCGGCTGTCCTCCACCACTGAACGCTAGCCGCTCCGCCGGGTACGCCGGGTCCAGCGGCACGTACGCGCCGCCCGCCTTGAGGATGCCGAGCGCGCCCACCACCAGTCCACCGAGCGCTCCACGCACACGCCCGCCACCGACCTCCGGGCCCACGCCCAGCGCCCGCAGGTGGTGCGCCAGCTGGTTGGCCCGCTCGTCCAGCTCGCGGTACGTCAGCCGCCTGCCCTTCGTCCGCCAGCGCCAGCGCCTCCGGGCGTCGCGCGCGCCTGCGCCTCGAACGAGCTCGTGGATGCAGCGCGTCTCGCGGGTACTCCGCCCGCGTCGCGTTCCACTCCACCAGCAGCTGGTGCCGCTCCGCCTCCGACAGCAGCGGCAGCTCCGACAGCCGCTGCTCCGGGTGCGCGACGGCGCCCTCCAGCAGCCGCGCGTAGTGCGCCGCCATCCGCGCCACCGTCGCCTCGTCGAACAGGTCGGTGTTGTACTCCCAGAGGCTCACCCAGCCCTCCGCGGTCTCGCGCAGGAACAGGGTGAGGTCGAACTTCGCCATCCCGGGCTCGAAGGCGAGCTCGTCCACGGACACGCCCGGGCAGCTCCAGCGCGGGGGGCGCCTTCTGCAGGGCGAACATCACCTGGAACAGCGGCGTGCGGCTCAGGTCTCGCACCGGCTGCAGCGGCTCCACGAGCTGCTCGAAGGGCAGCGTCCTGGTGGGCGTAGGCGCCCAGGCAGGCCTCGCGCACCCGGCCCAGCAGCTCCCGGAAGCTCGCCTCTCCCGACGCGTCCACCCGCAGCGCCAGCGTGTTGACGAAGAAGCCGATCAGCCCCTCCACCTCGCGGCGGTTGCGCCCGGCGATGGGCGAGCCCACCACGATGTCCGTCTGCCCGCTGTAGCGCGCCAGCAGCGCCTGGAAGGCGGCCAGCAGCGTCATGAAGGGCGTGACGCCCTCCTCGCGGCTCAGCTCCCGGATGCGCCCCGGAGAGCGCCGGGGGCAGCGGCACCGGCAGCATGGCGCCGCGGAAGGTCTGCACCGGGGGCCGAGGCCTGTCCGTGGGCAGCTCCAGCACGGGCGGCGCCCCGGCGAGCTGCTGCTTCCACCAGGCGAGCTGCTCCTCCAGCACCTCGCCCTTCAGCCACTCCCGCTGCCACATCGCGTAGTCCGCGTACTGCACCGGCAGCGCCGGCAGCGAGGGCTCCGCCCCCGTGGAGAACGCCTGGTAGAGCGCGGTCAGCTCCCGCACCAGCACGCCCAGGGACCAGCCGTCGCAGACGATGTGGTGCATCACGAGCAGCAGCACGTGCTCGTCCGCCGCCACGCGCAGCAGCCGCGCCCGCACCAGCGGTCCCTGCCGCAGGTCGAACGGGCGCCGTGCCTCCTCCTCCACGCGTCGCCGGACCGCACCGGCGCGCTCCTCCTCCGGCAACGCCTCCAGGCCCTCCACCGGGCAGCGCGAGCGACAGCTCCGGAGCAATCCGCTGCACCGGCTGCCCGTTCACCTCGGTGAACGTCGTCCGCAGCACCTCGTGCCGCCGAACGATCTCCCTCAGGCCTCGCTCCAGCGCGGCCACGTCGAGCGCCCCCTTCAGCCGCGTGGCGAAGGGAACGTTGTACGCGAAGCCTCCGGGCATCGAGCTGCGTCGATGAACCACAGCGCTGCTGCGCGAAGGAGAGCGGCAGCTCTCCATTCCTCGGCATGGGCAACAGCGGTGGAGGCCGAGACCCCTGATTGGCGCCGGACATCGACTCGAGTCGCGCCGCGAGCTCGGCCACCGTCGGAGCCTCGAAGAGCACGCGCACCGGCAGCTCCACCTGGAGCACCTCACGCAGACGCGACACCACCTGCGTCGCCAGCAGCGAGTGCCCGCCCAGCTCGAAGAAGTTGTCGTGCGCACCCACGCGCCGCAGGCCCAGCAGTGGCGCCCAGATGCCCGCCACCACCTCCTCCAGCGCTGTGCGGGGCGCCACGAACTCCTCGCGCCGCATCTCCTCCAACTCCGGCGCCGGCAGCGCCTTGCGGTCCACCTTCCCGCTCGGCGTCAGCGGGAAGGCCTCCAGGCGCACGAAGGCCGAGGGCACCATGTACTCGGGCAGCCTCTCCTTGAGGAAGCTCCTCAGCTCCGCCGCATCCGCGCGCCTGCCCCGCCTGCGCCACCACGTAGGCCACCAGCCGCTTTCCGCCGGAGCCGTCCTCCCTCGCCAGCACCACCACATCCTTCACCGCGGGGTGCCTGGCGAGCACCGCCTCCACCTCGCCCAGCTCGATGCGGAAGCCGCGCACCTTCACCTGCGCGTCCCTGCGCCCCAGGAACTCGATCCTCCCGTCCGGCAGGTAGCGCGCGTAGTCCCCCGTCCGGTACAGCCGCCCTCCCGGCGCCGCTCGCCGAACGGGTCCTCGACGAAGCGCTCCGCCGTCAGCTCCGGCCGGTCCAGGTAGCCCCGCGCCACCGCCGCCCCTCCGATGTACAGCTCCCCCGGCACTCCCACCGGCACCGGCTCCCCGTTTCCGTCCAGCAGGTGCACGCTCGTGTTCGCTATCGGCCTTGCCGATGCACGGCAGGTCCGGCCACTCCTCCGGCTCTCCCTCCAGCCGGTACGCCGTCGCCACGTGCGTCTCCGTCGGGCCGTACTGGTTCTGCAGCACGCACCCGCCCAGCCTCTTCATCCACCCGCGCAGCGCTGGCGTCACCCTCAGCTGCTCTCCCGCCGTGATGACTTCCTTCAGCTTCCTCGGCGCCAGCCCTTCCCTCTCCGCCACCTCCGCCAGGTTCTGCAGCGCCACGAACGGCAGGAACAGCCTCTCCACTCCTCTGCTGTCCATCGTCTCCAGCAGCGCCCTCGCCTCCAGCCTCAGCTCCTCGGCGATGAGCACCAGCTCCCCTCCGGCCGCCCACGTGGAGAACAGCTCCTGGAAGCTCACGTCGAAGCTCAGCGCCGAGAACTGCAGCGTCTTCGCCTTCGGCACCGAGCGCGTCCACCTGCCAGCCAATCAGGTTGAGCAGCGGCCCGTGGTGCATCGCCACTCCCTTCGGCACTCCCGTCGAGCCCGAGGTGTAGATGACGTACGCCAGCGCCTCCGGCCCCGACACCCTCTCCGGATTGCCCTCGCTCTCTCTGCGCGAAGCTG
This sequence comes from uncultured delta proteobacterium, assembly GCA_963771175.1. Classification (GTDB taxonomy): domain Bacteria; phylum Myxococcota; class Myxococcia; order Myxococcales; family Myxococcaceae; genus Archangium. The sequence continues at coordinate 16,646 of CAVYSY010000045.1, read as the reverse complement.
CTCTCCTCCACGTCCAGGTACAGCCGCTTCGCCTCACTGGCGGGCAGCGCCTCGCCAGCGCGCCGCTGCGTCAGCAGCACCGGCGCCCTCGAAGCCTCCAGCATCAGCGCCAGCCGCTCCGGCGGGTAGGCCGGGTCCAGCGGCACGTAGGCGCCTCCGGCCTTGAGGATGCCCAGCACGCCCACCGCCAGCTCCAGCGAGCGCTCGACGCACAGGCCCACCGGTACGTCCGGCCCCACGCCCAGCGTCCGCAGGTGGTGCGCCAGCCGGTTGGCCTTCCGGTTCAGCTCCCCGTAGGTCAGCCGCTCCTCGCCGAAGCTGACCGCCACCGCCTCCGGCGTCCTGCTCCGCCCAGCGCCTCGAAGAGCTCGTGGACGCCATTGGCCGGCGCGTACGGCGCCGCCGTGTCGTTCCACTCCACCAGCACCCGCCGCCGCTCCTCCTCGTCCAGCAGCGGCAGCGCCGACACCTTCTGCTCCGGGTTGGCGACGGCGCCCTCCAGCAGCCGCACGTAGTGCGCCGCCATCCTCGCCACCGTCGCCTCGTCGAACAGGTCGGTGTTGTACTCCCAGAGGCACAACCATCCATCCGGGGTCTCACGCACGAACAGGGTCAGGTCGAAGCGCGAGACGCCGGGCTCGAAGTCGAGCTCGTCCACCGTCACCCCGGGCAGCTCCATCGCGGAAATGGCGAGGAGTCCTGGAGGACGAACATGACCTGGAAGAGCGGCGAGCGGCTCAGGTCCCGCACCGGCTGGAGGGCGTCCACCAGCTGCTCGAAGGGCAGGTCCTGGTGGGCATAGGCACCCAGACAAACCTCGCGCACCCGGCCCAGCAGCTCCCGGAAGCTCACCTCTCCCGACGCGTCCACCCGCAGCGCCAGCGTGTTGGCGAAGAAGCCGATGAGCCCCTCCACCTCGCGCCGGTTGCGCCCGGCGATGGGCGAGCCCACCACGAGGTCCGTCTGCCCGCTGTAGCGAGACAGCAGGGCGTGGAAGGCGGCCAGCAGCGTCATGAACGGCGTGACGCCCTCCTGGCGGCTCAGCTCCCGCACCGGCCCGAGAGCTCCGCGGGAGAGCCATGCCCTCCGAACAGCCCCGCGAGAGGACTGCACCGGAGGCCGCGGCCTGTCCGTGGGCAGCTCCAGCACCGGCGGTGCACCGGCGAGCTGCTGCTTCCACCAGGTGAGCTGCTCCTCCAGCACCTCCCCCTTCAGCCACTCCCGCTGCCACTTCGCGTAGTCCGCGTACTGCACCGGCAGCGCTGGCAGCGAGGGCTCCGCCTCCGTGGCGAACGCCTGGTAGAGCGCGCTCAGCTCCCGCTCCAGCACGCCCCATCGACCAGCCGTCGCAGACGATGTGGTGCAGCGATGAGCAGCAGCACGTGCTCCTCCGCCGCCAGGCGCAGCAGCCGCGCCCGCACCAGCGGGCCCTTCTCCAGGTCGAACGGGCGCCGGGCCTCCTCCTCCGCGAGTCGCCGGGCCGTCCCTTCCCGCTCTCCCTCCGCCACCGCCTCCAGGCTCTCCACCGGCAGCGCGAGCGAGAGCTCCGGGGCAATCCGCTGCACCGGCTGCCCCTCCACCAGGGCGAACGTCGTCCTCAGCGCCTCGTGCCGCCGGACGACCTCGCCCAGGCTCCGCTCCAGCGCGGCCACGTCGAGCGGTCCCTTCAGCCGCGCGAACCAGGGCACGTTGTACGCGAAGCCCCCGGGCGCCAGCTGCTCGATGAACCACAGCCGCTGCTGCGCGAAGGACAGGGGGAGCCCCGAATCCCGCTGCACTCGCACCACGGGGGGCGGCCTGCGACCCTGCGTTCTTCCCTGCCTGGTTCCCTGAGCGCTCATATCCATATCCGTCCTGTCGTTCTTGCCGGGAGAAGCCGTCATCGGGGCTCGTCGCCGAGGGTGAAGACCGTGACCTCCGCCGAGAGACCGGCTTGCAATGGCAGCGCCCCCGGCGGTTCCGCCCAGACGATGCGAACGGGAACGCGCTGCACCACCTTCACGAAGTTTCCCGAGGCATTGTCTGGAGGCAGCAGGGAGAAGCTCGCCCCCGTCCCGCCGGAGAGGCTCTCCACCCGCCCCTGGAGCAAAAGATCCGGAAAGGCATCCACCTTCACCTCCACCCGCTGGCCCGGGCGGATGTGCCCCACCTGCGTCTCCTTGAAGTTGGCGAGGACGTACGTGCTCGGCGGGACGAGCCTCGCCACCGGCTGCCCGGCCGCCAGGAGCTGCCCCTCGCGCACGGACAGCTTGGACACCTGCCCGTCCGCGGGTGCGAGGAGGCGGGTGTGCTCGAGCATCAGCCGGGCCTGCGCCAGCGCGGCCTCGGCGGCATCCTTCCGGGCCTGCGCGAGCGCCGCGCCCGCGCGGGCCACCATGATCTTCGCGTCCACCGGAGCGCTCTGATCGAGCTGGCCCTGGGCCTCGTCCACCCTGCTGAGCGCGACCTGCCGGGACTGCTCCGCCGCCGCGAGCCCGGCGCGGGCCTCGGCCAGGGAGGCCTGGGCGGACTCATGGGCGGCCAGGGCATCGTCGAGCTCCTGCTGGGAGGCGACCTCCGAGGCGCGCAGCCGCTTCACGCGCTCGAGCTCCAGAGCGTTCCGCTGCGCCTCCGCGTCCGCCCGTGCGAGAGCCGCGCGAGCCACCTCCACCTGGGCCCCGGCGTTGCTCACCACCGCCGTGCTGGTGGACACCAGGGCGCGTGCCGCGGAGCGCCCACCGCGGGCGCCGGCCTCGGCCACGACCACCTGCGCATCGGCCGCCTCCGCCTGCGCCCGAGCCGAGGCCAGCTCCGCCTCCGCCTGCTTGACGCGGACGGAGTACTCGCGCGGATCGAGCTCCACCAGCACGTCCCCCTTCCGCACCCGGGCATTGTCCGCCACGTGAACGCGCAGCACCGGACCGCCTACCCGAGCACTGAGCGGCACGAGGTCCGCCTGCACCTGCGCGTTGTCCGTCACTTCCTGCCCGCGCGTGAGCAGCGCGTAGCCACCGATGCTCGCGAGCACCGCCACCGTGACCGCGCCCAGGACGAGCGCGCCCCGGCGGCCCCCGCGCTCCGGACGGGCCTCCGCGGGGGAGGCTCCCGGAGCGGGCACTTGCTTCTCCACCAATCGGGGGGTCGCGCTCATCTTCCGTCAGACCTCCACATCCACGTGAACCTCGTTGCGCTCCTCTGTCCGCGCCTCCGGCGAGGGCCGGCGAGCCGGTGAAATCCAGAGGAAGCCCAGCAGCGGCAGCGTCAGCACGAACAGCAGCGTCGACAGCGTGAAGAGCTGGTTGAAGGCCAGCACCATCGCCTGGCGCTGGGTGGCCCCCGCCAGCAGGCGCAGGCTCGCCTCGGTGGCCTCGAACCCGTCCATGCCGGCCGCCACGAGCCCCCCCACTCCCCCCGCGAGCCGCTCGAAGACCTCGGGACGCTCGGGCACCAGCTGGGTGGAGAGCCCCACCTGGGCCTGAGCGGTGTAGCGCGTCATCAAGGAGGCGAAGAGGGCCAGGCCCACCGAGCTGCCGATCTGCCGCAGCAGCGCGTTGAGGCCCGCGGCATCCGCCACCCGGGGGCGGGGGACCTTGTCGAACACGACGATGTTGAGCGGCACGAAGAGCAGGCTGGTGCCAAGCCCCTGCAGCATGATGGCGGCGACGATGTGCCCCGCGCCCGTCTCCAGGGAGACGCTGGACATGCGGTGCACACCCAGTCCGATGATGCCCAGCCCCACGACGATGAGCAGCCGCGGAGACACCCGGTTGTACAGGCGCCCGACGAGGGGCATCGCCATGAGCATCACCAGCGTGCGCGGGAGGAGCGCCATGCCGGACTGCATGGCCGTGAAGCCGAGCACCTCCTGCATGAAGAGCGGCAGCAGGAACATGTTCGCGATGAGGATGAAGAACATCACCGCGCCGAGTACGGCCCCCGAGGCGAACACCGGCTCCTGGAAGAGGCGCAGGTCCACCGCGGGCGCCACGGCGGTGAGCTCGCGCAGCACGAAGGCCGCCAGGCAGAAGGCCGCCACCAGTGCGCAGGCGGTGATCTGCCGGGACTCGAACCAGTCATGGCGCTGTCCCTCCTCCAGCAGGTACTGGAGCGCGGCCAGGCCCACCCACAGCAGACCGATGCCAGCCCAGTCCATGTTGCGGCGCTGGAGCTCGGCGACGGCCTGGTTGGCGGCCCGCACGTCCTCCGGCTCGTGGACGAAGCGCCACACCATGAGCAGACCGAGCAGCCCCACCGGAAGATTGATGAAGAAGATCGACGACCAGTGGAAGTTGTCGACGATGTAGCCGCCGAGCGTGGGGCCGATGGCGGGGCCGACGGTGATGACCACCGAGAAGACGGCCATGGCCATGCCCTGCTCCTCGGGGGGGAAGGTCTGGCGGAGGATGGACTGCTCGATAGGCAGGAGCGCGCCGGCGCCGAGGCCCTGCAGGGCCCGGAAGACACACCAGCGAGGGCAGATTCCAGGCCACCCCGCACAGGAACGAGCTGCCGATGAAGAGGGCGAGGCACGCCAGGTAGGCGCGCTTCTGGCCGAAGAACCTCCCGAGGAAGCCGGTGAGCGGCATCACCAGCACCGTGGCGATCATGAAGCCCGTGCTGGCCCAGGTGATCTCCTGCAGGGTGGCCCCGAGCGAGCCGCGGATCTGCGACAGGGCCACGTTGACGATGGAGGAGTCGATGGAGCCCATCAGGGTGCCGAAGGACACCGAGAGGGTGACGAGCCACTTGTTGACCGGCCCCCTGGAGGCGGGAGTGGCCATGGTGTCGTCCTTGCTGGGAGAAGCCGTCATGGGGAAGTGGGCTCAGCGGGCCGCGATGAGCCCCCGCTCACGCAGGGCAACGAGGATGCGCTCCACCCCCTCTTCCACCGTCTCCGAGTCGGTGCGGACGGTGACCTCGGGCGACTCGGGTGGCTCGTAGGGGTCCGAGATGCCGGTGAAGAAGGGGATCTCCCCCGCCAGGGCCTTCTTGTAGAGACCCTTCACGTCGCGGCGGACGAGCGCATCCAGGCTGGCCTGCGCGTGCACCTCGATGAAGGGGATGCCCATCTCGGTGGCCAGTCGCCGCACCTCATCGCGCGAGTCGCGGTACGGCGAGATGGCCGCGGAGATCACCGCCACGCGGTGCCGGGCGAGCAGCCGCGCCACGTAACCAATCCTTCGGATGTTCTCCTCCCGGTCCGGCCGGGTGAAACCCAGTCCTCGCGAGAGGAAGGTGCGGACCTCATCTCCGTCGAGAATCTCCACTGGCCGCACAGGCTCCAGCCGGCGGCGGACCGCCTGGGAGAGCGTGCTCTTGCCCGCGCCGGACATGCCGGTGAACCAGAGGATGAAACCGCTCGACCGGGGAAGGCCCTCCTCCACCCCACTCACTGCCACGTCGCGCTCATTCCGCATCGCTTCACTCCTGTCCCTGCTCCGCCACCAGGGGCGGAGGCACGTGGGTCTTCGTGGAGAGCGCGAAGTGCAGGCCCAGTCCCACCAGGACACAGGCCAACACGCCACGCATGGCGCGCTCGGGCACGCGGGAGGTCAACTTCGCGCCCAGCAGTACCCCGGGAATCCCGCCCAGCAGGACCCAGGCGGCCAGCTGGAAGTCCACCCGGCCCGAGGCGAGCTGGGCCGCGGTGGCGGCACTGGAGAGCAGCAGCGCGTGCACCAGGTCCGTCCCCACCAGGGCTGACGAAGACAGCGGGAAGAGCACCGCCAGCACGCACAGCAGCAGGGAGCCGCTCCCGATCGTCGTGATGCTGACGAGCACCCCCACCGCCGCTCCGAGCAACACCCTCACCCAGAGCCGGGGCATCGAGCGGCGGGCGGGTCCTGGCCTCCACATCGCACGCACGAGCAGCGAGCCCCCGGCCAACAGGAGCGCCACTCCCACCGCCTTCTGGAGGAACACCTCGACATGCACGGCGGAGAGCCGGTTGAGCAGCCACACCCCCAACAAGGCGCCGGGAATGGAGCCACAGGCCAACCCTCGCACGGTGGGCCAATGGACCTCGCCCCGCAGGGCGTAGATGCCCCCCCCGAAGAGCTTCATCACGCTGGCGATCAGCAGATCCGTGCCCACCGCCATCGCCGGAGGAACACCGAGCAGGATGAGCCCCGGGGTGAGCATGGCGCCGCCTCCCGTCGAGGTCAGGCCCACCACGAGGCCACAGACCGCGCCCAGCACCACCAATCCGCTGACGTTCATGGCCTCTCCTCAGGCTCACCGGACCGTTGATCATCCCCGCGCCCACCGTGGCGTTCGTCCCCTCGTCGATGAGGATGAAGCTGCCGGTGTGCCGGTTGCGCCGGTACTCGTCGAAGAAGAGCGGGACGGTCGTGCGCAGCGACACCCGGCCGACCTCGTTCAGCTTCAGGGACTCGCACTGCTCGTCCCGGTGCAGCGTGTTCACGTCGAGCCGGTACTGGATGTCCTTGAGCATCGCCCGGGCGGACGCGGGTGGTGTGCTTGAGGGCCAGCTTCGCCCCGGGCCGCAGCGGCTGCTCCACCAGCCAGCACACCATGGCGTCGAGGTCCTGCCCGACGGTGGGCGGGTTGCCCGGCCGGCAGAGCATGTCGCCGCGGCTGATGTCCAGCTCGTCGGCCAGCGAGACGTTGACGGACATGGGAGGAAAGGCCTCCTCCACCTGTTTCCCCGCCAGCTCGATGGCCTTGATGCGTGAGGTGAAACCGGAGGGCAACACCATCACCTCGTCTCCGGCCGCAGCACCCCGCCCAGGACCTGCCCGGCGTAGGCCCGGTAGTCGTGGTGCTTCTTCGACATGCGGCCGCAGCACGTACTGCACCGGGAAGCGCACCTGGATGAGGTTCCGGTCCGAGGCGATGTGCAGGTGCTCCAGGTGGTGCAACAACGACCGGCCCCTGGTACCAGGGCATCCTCTCGGAGCGCGTGACCACGTTGTCGCCGTTGAGCGCCGAGATGGGGATGAAGGTGAGATCCGTCAGCTCCAGCTTCATGGAGAACTTGCGGAACTCCTCCTTGATGGACTCGAAGACGGCCTCGTCGTAGTCGACCAGGTCCATCTTGTTGACGCACAGCACCACGTGCGGGCACGCGCAAGCAGCGAGGCGATGAAGGCGTGGCGCCGCGTCTGCTCGAGCACGCCCTTGCGCGCGTCCACCAGGACGAGCGCCAGATCCGCCGTGGAGGCGCCGTCACCATGTTGCGCGTGTACTGGACGTGGCCCGGGCGTGTCCGCGATGATGAACTTGCGCCTCGGCGTGGCGAAGTAGCGGTACGCCACGTCGATGGTGATGCCCTGCTCGCGCTCGGCGCGCAGGCCGTCCATCAGCAGCGCCAGATTGACGTACTCGTCCCCGCGCGCCTGGCTGGTGCGCTCCACCGCGGAGAGCTGATCCTCGAAGATGGACTTGGTGTCGTAGAGCAGCCGGCCGATCAGCGTGCTCTTCCCGTCATCGACCGAACCGGCCGTGGCGAACCTGAGCAGCTCCATTAGAAATACCCCTCGCGCTTACGGTCTTCCATGGCCGTCTCGCTGAACTTGTCATCGGCCCGGCTCGCTCCACGCTCGGTCACGCGCGAGGCGGCCACCTCCTGGATGACCTGCTCCACCGTGGTGGCCTCGGACTCGACGCACGCGGTGCAGGTCATGTCTCCCACGGTACGGAACCGCACCCGGGCACTCGTCACCTGCTCTCCTGGCAGCAGCGGCAGGTACGGCGAGCAGGCCATCAGCATCCCATCCCGGCGGAACACCTCACGCCGGTGGCTGTAATAGATGGACGGCAGGGGAATGCCTTCCTGGGCGATGTATTGCCAGATGTCCATCTCGGTCCAGTTGGACAGGGGGAAGACGCGGATGTGCTCCCCCCGGCGGTGGCGCGCGTTGTAGAGGTTCCACAGCTCCGGGCGCTGGTTCTTGGGATCCCATTGGCCGAACTCGTCGCGGAAGGAGAACACCCGCTCCTTCGCACGGGCCTTCTCCTCGTCGCGGCGGGCGCCGCCGAAGACGGAGTCGAACTGGTGCTTCGCGATGGCCTCGAGCAGCGGCACCGTCTGGAGCCGGTTGCGCGAGGCACGCGGCCCCTTCTCCTCCACCACCCGGCCCGAGTCGATGAGCTCCTGCACCGAGGCCACCACCAGCCGGGCGCCGAGCGCGGCCACGCGCTGATCCCGGTACTCGAGCACCTCGGGGAAGTTGTGCCCCGTGTCCACGTGCATCAGCGGGAAGGGGAGCGGAGCGGGCGCGAAGGCCTTCTCCGCCAGCCACAGCATCACCGCCGAGTCCTTGCCTCCGGAGAAGAGCAGCACGGGGCGGGAGAACTCGGCCACCACCTCGCGGATGATGAAGATGGACTCCGCCTCCAGCGCCTGCAGATGTGACAGTTCGTAACTCATTTCACGACCTCGCCTGCTCCTGGAGCAACCCCTCACAGAGCACCGCCACCCGCTCCAGGGTGTCGAACAGCTCCCCCATCATCGGGCGGATCCCCAGCTCGTCCTCGATGCGGTTGGCGAGCAGGGTCGCCAGCAAGGAATTGCCACCGAGCTCGACGAAATGATCTCCCCGCCCGACCTCTTGGAGGCCGAGCAGCTCGCTCCAGTAGCCGGCGAGCCGGTGCTCCATCGGCGTGCTGGGAGGACGTTCAATGCTCATGGAGTGCTCCTCCACGTCAAACATCGTCAACCTCCTCAATCGCTTCCCTCAATCACAGACATGCAACCAGAACGTGGCTCTGGCACCTCTCACCCGACCTGGGCCCGCGCCAGGCACGCCCGGAGCCGTGCCGCCAAGCCTTCCGCGTGCGGCGGTAGCAGCATGCTCGTGTGGTCTCCCGGAACGACCTCCACCCGCACCGCACGAGCACCGCTCGAGCCACGCCATGCGTCCGACGGACGGCAGCCGCGGCGAGACCTCGGCGGCACGCAAGAACTGCAGCCCTCCACCCTCCCAACGAGGAGCCGTGTACCGGTACATGGCCTCGGCATTGGCCTTCCACACCCGGAGGAGCCCGGTAGCCCCGCTCGACGTCGGAGAAGAAGAGCCCGACACCCGCCCGTGTCGCCTCATCGAGCACCGTCTGGAGCTGGGCCTCGAGCGACAACCCACGCAGCCGCTCGGGCGGTAGCTCCATCCAGGACTTCACCAGGTAGGACAGGATCTCGGCATCGTCCTCGAACGGAGTGGGAAGCGCCCCGGGCCGGGTGCGTCGAGCAACGCGCACAGCGGCACCGCATGTCCCTCGGCGGACAGGCGGCAGGCCATCTCCGTATGCGAGCATCCCTCCGAACGACGCACCGACGAGCAGGTACGGGCCCGAGGGCCGCACCGAGCGGAGCACCTCGAGGTAATGCGCCGCCATCTCCTCCACCGAGGTGTGGCACTGCCCCTGAGCCCCCAGCCCCACCGACTCGAAGCCGTAGGCCGGCCGGGAGGGATCGATGCTCCTCGCCAGCTCCCGGTAGAAGAACGTCAGCCCGCCGACCGCGTGCACGAAGAGGAGCGGCGTCCCTCGCGCGCCCTCCTGGAGTTGCACGAGGCACTCGGGGAGGGCCCGAGGAGAGCCGCCACGGGAAGGGCCGAGCTTCTCCGCCAGCCTGGCGGGCGTCGGGCGCCTCCACCACGTCCTTCAACGCCAGACGCGCACCGAGGCGCTCCGCGAGCCGGTCCGTCAGGCGCAGCGCCATGAGCGAGTCACCGCCCAGCGAGAAGAAGTCGTCGTGGATGCCGATTCCTCGATGCGGAACAGCTCGCGAAGGAGTCGACCAGCACCTGCTCGGTCTCGTTGCGCGCGGGCGCCACCTGCCGTCCCCGCCTCACGGTCCGCTGGGGCTGCTCGGGAGGAGGCGCCGCTCGACGTGCGCGACCTCTCCGTGGACTGGGCGGCTCACGGGCTCGAGCCAGTATCGCTCCCGGTCGAAGCCATAGGTCGGCAGCGACCACCCGGCGGCGGGTGCTCGCCCGCGCGGTAACGCGCCCAGTCGATCGGGACGCCCGCGAGCCACGCCTCCCCGAGTGCGCGCCAGCGGGCTGGACGGCGAGCGGTGTCCTTCGGCAGCGTGGCGAGCACCGGCTGGGATGTGCGTGCCGGGTGCTGCCGCGCGAGCGACGTCAGGGTGGAGCCCGGCCCGACCTCGATCAGCGCCCGCTCCCCGGAGCCAAGCAGGAGCGCCAGCCCGTCGGAGAACCGGACCGTGTTCCTCAGGTGGCGGCACCAGTACTGGGGCTCCGTCGCCTCGCGCGCGCTCAGCCACTGACCGGTGACGCTCGACACCATTGGCAGTCGGGGCGGCTTCGGATTCATCCGCGCCACCACCCGCTCGAAGTCCGCGAGGCACGGGTCGAGCATCGACGAGTGCATCGCTCGCGTGGAGCGCACCCGCTTGAAGGAAATCCCTCGCGCCCCCAGCGTCCTCTCGAAGGGCTCGATTCCTTCCACTGGCCCCGAGATCACACACGTCGAGGGGCCATTGAGCGCGGCGACGGACAGTCCGCACCGAGCAGTGGCTGGAGTGCATCGACCGGAGCGAGCACCGAGACCATGCAGCCCGGCGGCATCCGCTCCACCAGCAGGGCACGCGTGGCAACCAGGGTGCATGCTTCCTCGAGCGTGAAGACTCCCGCCAGGCACGCCGCCACGTACTCCCCCAGCGAGTGGCCGAGCAGCGCCTCCGGCTGCACTCCCCAGGACAGCCACAGCTGAGCCATCGCCCAGTCACAGGCGAACAGTGCCGGCTGCAACCACGTCGGCCGATCCAGCTCCCGGCTCGCCGCATCGAAGCGCTCGGGGCCCGCGAACATCACCTCGCGGAGGTCGCCACCGAGAGGCTCGCGCATCAGCTCCGCGCACCGGTCCAGTGCGTCTCGGAAGGCCGGCTCGCGGAGGAACCCGGCGCCCATGTTCACGCGCTGCGCACCGCCCCCCGGGAAGAGGAAGACCGCGCTTCGCTGCTCGACCTCGTCGAACGCGGTGCGTACCCGCTCCGGGGTGCTCCCAGCGAGCAACGCGGCCACCTCGTCGGCCCGGCCACCGGTGACGAAGCGCCTCCAGGCGAAGTGGTTGCGCCCGACCTGCAGCGTGTGGGCCACGTCGGCGAGCGCTCACCCTCCGGCCCAGGTGCTCGGCGAGCTCGGCGGTCATCCGGTCGAGCGCGGACTCCGACTTCGCCGACAGCAGCAGCAGCTCTTCTCCGCGCCGTGGCTCGTCGCGCGAAACGGAGGGGGCCTCCTCGAGCACCACGTGGGCGTTGGTGCCGCCGATGCCGAACGAGCTGACCCCGGCCCGCCGCGGCCCGGTGCGCTCCACGGGCTCGGCCGTGCACCACGAAGAACGGGCTGTCCTCGAAGTCGATCTGCGGGTTGGCCGCCTGGAAGTGCAGGGTGGGCGGGATCACCCGGTGCTCCAGCGCCAGCACCGTCTTGATCAGGCCGGCGACGCCGGCCGCCGCGTCGAGGTGGCCGATGTTGGTCTTGACCGAGCCGAGCGCGCACGACCCGCCGGCGGTCGCGCCCGCCGAAGGCCGGCGGAGCGCGCGCGACCTCGATCGGGTCGCCCAGGGAGGTGCCGGTGCCGTGCGCCTCGACGTAGCCGATCGAGCCCGGGTCGACGCCGCGCGCAGCTCGAGCGCCTGCGGATCATCGCCCTGGACTGGCCCGTCACGCTCGGCGCGCGTGAACCCGACCTTGCCGCGCCGTCGTTGTTGATCGCCGAGCCGAGGATCACCGCGTGGATGGTGTCGCCGTCGGCGATCGCGTCGGCGAGCCGCTTGAGCACGACCACGCCGACGCCGTTGCCGCTCACCGTGCCGGCCCGCCTGCGCGTCGAAGGCGCGGCAGTGCCCGTCGCGCGAGAGGATGCCGTCCTCGCTGGTAGCGATACGCGCCCGTGTGCGGCACCCGGCACCGAGGCGCCGCCCGCCAGCGCCATGTCGCACTCGCCGGCGAGCAGCGCCTGGCAGGCCAGGTGGACCGCGACCAGCGAGGTCGAGCAGGCGGTCTGGACGGTGACCGCGGGCCCGCGCAGGTTGAGCTTGTAGGACACGCGCGTCGCGAGGAAGTCCTCGTCGGTGCCGAGGAGCCCTCCATGAGCCCGCCGGCGCCCGGCTCCACGTTGGGCAGGGCGCAGGAGCAGCAGGTACGCGCTGAAGGCCGCTCCGCGCGTACACGCCGATCGCGCAGCGGCCTGCTCCGGGTCGTAGCCGGCCGATCTCGAGCGCCGCCCAGGCAGCACTCGAGGAAGAGCCGGTGCTGCGGGTCGATCAGCTCGGCCTCGCGCGGCGTGAAGCCGAAGAAGGCGGCGTCGAAGAGCTCGCCGAGTCCTCGAGCACGCCGCCGCGGCGACCCAGTCCTCCCCCGAGGGCATTCCCGCCTTCGCGCGCCGCTCGGCATCGAGGACGGTGATCGACTCGACGCCCGCGACAGGTTGCTCCAGAAGCTGCGGGCGTCCAGCGCGCCGGGAAAGCGCCCGGAGAGGCCGACGATGGCGATGGCCGTCTGCCCCTGCCGAGCCCTGGCGCTGCTGTCTCTCGCGGTCTTCCATGGTTGCTCCTCGTTCGGAGCCGGGCGGCCGCGCCGCTGCTGGCTGAGGCGCCGCAGGCCTTCGCGCCGGTTGCCGCTCGAGCCGGAGCCTGCTCCGCACCGGCCGTGCCTCCATCGTCCGAGAGGCGCGCGGCCAGGGCGCGCACCGTCGGGAACTGGAACAGCTCGACCAGCGAGAGCTGGCGCCCCACGAGCGCTTCAATCCTGACGTGCGCGGTCTGGAGCAGCAGCGAGTGGCCGCCGAGGTCGAAGAAGTTGTCGTCGGCGCCGACCCGCTCGACGCCGAGCACCTCGGCCCAGATGGCCGCGAGCGCCTGCTCGGCCTCGACCTCGCGGGCGCGGCGTAGGTGCCGCCGAGCGTGGCGCCGCTGCAGGTCCGGCGCCGGCAGCGCCTTGCGGTCGACCTTGCCGTTGGGCGTCAGCGGCAGCGCGTCCAGCGCCACGAAGGCGCGAGGGCACCATGTACTCGGGCAGCCGCTGCTGCAGGTGCGCGCGCAGCGCGGCCGGCGCGAGCGGCTGCCGTCCCGGGCGACCACGTAGGCCACCAGGCGCTTGTCGCCGGGCGCGTCCTCGCGCGCCACCACGACCGCCTCGCGCACGCGCCGGGTGCGCGCGCAGCGCGGCCTCGATCTCGCCCAGCTCGATGCGGAAGCCGCGGATCTTCACCTGGTGGTCGACGCGGCCGAGGAACTCGAGCGTGCCGTCCGGCGCGCCAGCGCGCCAGGTCGCCGGTGCGGTACAGGCGCGCGCCCGGCGCGGCGCCGAACGGGTCGGGGACGAAGCGCTCGGCGGTCAGCTCCGGCCGGCTCGAGGTAGCCGCGCGCCAGGCCGGCGCCGCCGATGTACAGCTCGCCGGCGACGCCGACGGGCACCGGCTGGCAGCGCGCGCGTCGAGCACGTAGACCTGCGTGTTGGCGAGCGGGCGGCCGATGGGGACGGAGGCGCGCCACCTGCGCGTCCGCACGCGGTGCGCAGGTGGACGCAGACGGTGGTCTCGGTCGGGCCGTAGCAGGTTGACGCAGCGACCGCGCCAGCGCGCTCGCAGCACGCGTCGCGCAGCGTCCGGCGGCAGCGCCTCGCCGCCGGCAGAGTTGGCTGCAGCGCCGCGCAGGCCCGCGGCTGGCGCCACCAGCATGCGCGCAGCAGCGCCGGCGTGACGTGCAGCGTGGTGACGCCGCGTCGCGCAGCACGCGCCTCAGCAGCTCCGGCCGTCGCGAGGCCGCGTCTCGGCGGCGCACACGACCAGCCGCGCCGCCGCGCAGCAGCGGCCGAAGAGCTCCGAGGACGGAGACGTCGAAGCGAGACGGAGGCGACTGAGCAGCACACGGCTCGCTCGGGCCCGAGGTGCGCGTAGCCGCGCACCAGCGGAGCGAAGTTGCACGACGGCCGCGGTGCGCGATCATCACGCCCTTGGGCCGGCCGGTCGAGCCGGAGGTGTAGATGACGTAGGCGAGGTTGTCCGGGCGCGGCGCCGCGGCGCGGGTCGCGTGCCGGCGCTCGGCGAGCGCTCGCCAGTCGCGCGTCCAGGCAGCACGGTGCGCCGCGGCCTCGCGCGGGCAGCTCGGCCAGCAGGCGCGCGTGCGGTGAGCAGCACCGGGCGCGCCGCGAGTCCTCCAGCATGAAGGCCAGGCGCTCCGGCGGGTAGGCCGGGTCGAGCGGCACGTAGGCGCCGCCGGCCTTGAGGATGCCGAGCAGGCCGACGACCAGCTCCAGCGAGCGCTCGAGCGCAGACGCCGACCAGCGACCTCGGGCCCGACGCCCGAGCGCGCGCAGGTGGTGGGCGAGCTGGTTGGCGCGCGCGGTCGAGCTCGCGCGTAGGTCAGCGCGCTCGTCCTCGAACACGACGGCGACGGCGTCGGGCGTGCGCGCCGCCTGCGCCTCGAACAGCTCGTGGATGCACGCGGTCGCGCGGGTAGTCGGCCGCGGTGTCGTTCCACTCGACCAGCAGCTGCTGCCGCTCGGCCGCGGTCAGCAGCGGCAGCTCGCGAGACGCGCTGCTCCGGGTCGGCCACGACGCGCCTCCAGCAGCGCGCGCGAAGTGCCCGGCCATCCGCGCGATCGTCGCCGCGTCGAACAGGTCGGTGTTGTACTCGAGCGTCGCCGCGCAGCCCGTCCGGCCGTCTCCGTCAGCGACGAGCGTCAGGTCGAACTTGGCGCGTGCCGGCTGTCGACCGTCCAGCGGCGTCGAGCGTCAGCCCCGGCAGCGCCAGCGCCGCCGCCGGCGCGTTCTGCAGCACGAACATCACCTGGAAGAGCGGCGTGCGGCTCAGGTCGCGCTCCGGCTGCAGCTCCTCCACCAGCTGCTCGAACGGCAGGTCCTGGTGCGCGTAGGCGCCCAGCGCCGCCTCGCGCACCCGCGCCAGCAGCTCGCGGAAGGTCGGGTCGCCCGCGCAGGTCGGTCGCGCAGCACCAGCGTGTTGACGAAGAAGCCGATCAGCCCCTCGAGCTCCGCGCGGTTGCGGCCGGCGATGGGCGTGCCGACGCACGATGTCGTCCTGGCCGCGTGTAGCGGTGCAGCAGCGCCTGGAAGGCGGCCAGCAGCGTCATGAACAGCGTGGCGCCCTCGCTGCCGGCTCAGCGCCTGCAGCGCCGCGCGCCAGCTCCGCGGGCAGCGCGAACCGTGCACCGCGCGCCGCGGTAGCGTCTGCACCGGCGGGCGCGGCCGGTCGGTCGGCAGCTCCAGCAGCGGCGGCGCGCCCGCCAGCTGCTCGCGCCAGTAGCGCGAGCTGCCGCTCCAGCACCTCGCCCTGCAGCCACTCGCCGCTGCCAGACGCGCGTAGTCGGCGTACTGGACCGGCAGCGCCGGCAGCGGCGACGGCTCGCCCTGCGAGAACGCCGCGTAGAGCGCCGCCAGCTCGCGGACCAGCACGCCCAGCGACCAGCCGTCGGAGACGATGTGGTGCATCGTCAGCAGCAGCACGTGCTCGTCGCGCGCCGAGCCGCAGCAGCGGCGCGCGCAGCAGCGGGCCCGCGCGCCAGGTCGAACGGCCGGCGCGCCTCCTCGCCGCCAGCCGCGCGCGCCTCCGCCTCGCGCTCCGCTCCGGGCAGCGCCGCAGGTCGACCACCGGCAGCGGCAGCCGCGGCTCGGCGCGATGACCTGCACCGGCGCGCCCGTCGCGCCTCGCGGAAGCGTGGTGCGCAGCGCCTCGTGCCGGCGCACGACCTCGTCGCAGGCGCCGCGCCAGCGCCGCGCGCGTCGAGCGCGCCCGCGCAGCCGCAGCGCCAGCGGGATGTTGTAGAGCGGCGCTGCCCGGCTCGAGCTGGTCGAGGAACCACAGCCGCTGCTGCGCGAAGGACAGCGGCAGCGCGCCCGTCGCGCGGCGCGGCACGCAGCGGCGGCGGCTCGGCGCGCTCGCGCTCGCCGCGCAGCCGCTCGAGCCGCGCGGCCAGCGCCGCCACGCGTCGGGCGCCTCGAACAGCGTCGCGCAGCGGCAGCTCGACGCCGAAGCGCCTCGCGCACGCGCGACACCACCTGCGTGGCCAGCAGCGAGTGGCCGCCCAGCTCGAAGAAGTTGTCGTCGCACGCCCACGCGCTCGCACGCCCAGCACCTCGCGCCCAGATCGCCGGCCAGCACCTCCTCCGCCGGCGTGCGCGGCGCGACGTACGCGCCGCGCTCGGCCGCGCGTCGGCCTCCGGCGCCGGCAGCGCCTTGCGGTCCACCTTGCCGTTGGGCGTCAGCGGCAGCGCGTCCAGCGACACGAAGGCCGACGGGCACCATGTACTCGGGCAGCCGCTCCTGCGAGGACGCCGCGCAGCTCGCTCGGCCGCCGGCGCGGCCTCGCCGCGCGGCACCACGTAGGCCACCAGCCGCTTGTCGCCCGGGCGCGTCCTCGCGCGCCACCACCACCGCCTCGCGCACCGCCGGGTGCTGCGCCAGCGCCGCCTCGATCTCGCCCAGCTCGATGCGGAAGCCGCGGATCTTCACCTGGTGGTCGATGCGGCCCAGGAACTCGAGGCTCCCGTCCGGCAGCCAGCGCGCCAGGTCGCCCGTGCGGTACAGCCGCGCGCCCGGCTCCGCGCCGAACGGATCGGGCACGAACCGCTCCGCCGTCAGCTCCGGCCGGTCGCAGGTAGCCGCGCGCCAGCCCCGCGCCGCCGATGTACAGCTCGCCCGGCACGCCCGACCGGCACCG
>CAVYSY010000044.1:0-203721 GCA_963771175.1 uncultured delta proteobacterium | reverse complement strand
CGGGTGGGCAAAGGTGGCATCGCGCGCTAGAGTCAGCGCCCCCCTGGATGCTCCGGCCAGGAACATCCTCAGCGGCCGACCCATCCCATCCTCCCGCAAGGCCGAACGCACCTCGCGAGACAACCACAAGTCCTCGGAAAGAGGTGGAGACCGGCAGCATCACCCGCCCACGCCGAGTCTCGTTCTGGCTTCGAGTCCCGCGTTTCGAGTCCTTTGACACCGTCTCGGCAACAGGTCGCCTATCTCACCTATACTATACGCGCGCGATTCAGCACCAAATCGCAGCTCTTGCTCTCAAGCGACTGCCACGCCTAGGGTGTGGGCGACATAGCAGCGCTCACGACTCCTTGGACCAAACTAGGCAAACTGCGAATGACCATGGACTTTTTAGAAGGACTCAAGACCGCAATGCCCTGGCTAACAGGCGGCTTGGCAGGAGCAACCCTGCACCTTCATCTCCAACCGTTGGCTAGCAACCCGCTCTCAAACAAAACTCACCCTCCGAAGCACAAGAGTCGATTACTCACTCCCCACCAAACAGGGCGCATTCGGACAATTAAACGTCTTCTACGCTGGCAACCAGTACAAAGAACTCTCATATTTCGAAGTATTCCTGAGCAACACCTCACGTGAGACCACGATTGATTCGAGTCATCTAGTGGTGACACTTGGGGCGCAGTCAAAAATCGTTGGCGCGCACACAGAAGTGTCACTGGACGTGGCGCAGCCAGTGCTCGTCAACCAACCAGACCTACCCAATGGCACCCACAAATACCAACTCGAAAAGATGCTACCTAGCGATTGGATCAGAATACAATTGCTAGTTTCGCAGGCCGGGGAATTTGACGTGAAGTACCGAGGAGATCCGAAGGTAAAGCTCATCAAGAGCGATGAGCCCGACCCGAGCCCTATTGAATCGTGATGCGCGAATGCTGGCGACCGTTATCGCACTATATCTGCTCGGAGAAACTGCACCTTATCCACTGGATAGCGCAGTAAAAGCAGCCGTGGTATTTGTGGCGTTCCCCATCATCATTCGAATGCTATTTCTGTTGCCATTTTCGCTCCACAAAGAGAAGTCACATACAACTCAAAAAATGTTCGCCAATGCACAAACTTTGCACATTTCGACGCTTGGAGGGACACCACGGGGCGAGCCATAACCCCCAGAGAAGACTTCAAGGAACTCAAGCGACGCGGCTCAACACGATGGCGGGGACGAAGAGGAAAGACGGATTGTCGCGTCCCGAAGACGTCAAAGAATTTGAGCAGCACGATCCGGCACGACACGCGGTGGGAAAGAGAAGAGGGGAAAGAGGAAAGCGCACCGAGCCACCACCTCTCGAAACACCGCGACGAAGGCCCGGTACTGCTTTGCCAGACGGGGTTTGAAACCACAGGGTCCCTTCGCAAAGTTTCCGCTCCCGCCTCGCTTCCTCCTCACCCAGGCTTTGCCAGACGCACTCAAGTCTTTGACACCATCTTGGCCCCCGGCGGAGCCGGAGGTGAGCGTCAATCCAGGTCTCCATTGATACGCCCTCCCCCGGTGCCACCGTGTCCGGGAACGTGGCCTTCAACACCTCGGTGGGCGGCGGCGCCGTGGACACGGTGAAGCTCTACAGCCGAGCGGACGGCGCGACCGACTGGTACCTGCTCGCCTCGGACACCACGTCCCCCTACGGCGCCACCTGGGCCACCAACCCCTGGGTGGCCGATGGCGCGTACGAGCTCAAGGCGGAGGCGTGGAAGGGCACGGTGCTCAAGGCCACCGGCACCCTCCGCGTCCTGGTGAAGAACGCGGCGGCCTCGGTGTCCTTCTCCTCGCCCACCAGCGGCGCCACCGTCTCGCTGCAGGCCAGTGTGAGCGGCGCCACCGTGGAGGGCGTGCGCTTCTACAGCCGCACCTCCAGCGCGCCTTTCGACCTCACCTGGGCCACCAGCCCCTGGGTCGCGGACGGCCGCTACGAGCTGAAGGCCGAGGCGTATCGGGCGGGCTCGTTGGTGGCCAGCAAGGTCATCACCGTGGCCGTGCAGAACGCGGACACCACGCCCCCCCTCCATTCCCCCTCTCCGCGCCGGCGGACGGCTCCATCGTCCAGGGCAACGTCACCCTCTCCGCCAACCCGAGCGACGCGAACGGCATCTCCAAGGTGGAGTTCTTCAGCGTCGTAGAGTAAGCGCTCGGCGGACCACACCTTCCGAGTGAGGGAGGAGCCGTTCAGCGTCGCGTTCCAGGAGGTGTAGACATGGGACGCAACACGGAAAGAGTGGACGCAACGCTGGCGAGGGCCGCGGCAAGCAACTACTGGACGGAGGCCGAGGCGCAGGCGGTGCTGGAGGCCTACGAGGCGAGCGGGTTGTCGGTGGCGGAGTTCGCCCGCCGCCACGGGCTCGGTCCACAGCGGCTGAGGTGGTGGAAGAAGCGGCGGGCCGAGGAGGCGGGCGAGGCGCTCTCGTTCGTCCCGGTGCACATCGCGGCGCCGCCGTCGCCAGAAGCACAGCGGGCACCGGGCACAGCCAGCATGGAGGTGCTACTGGCCAGGGGCCGACGCATCCGGGTGGAGCCCGGCTTCGACGCGAACGCGCTGGCGCGGTTGGTGAGGGCACTGGAGGAAGCATGCTGACACTGCCCTCCTCGGTGCGCATCCACCTGGCGAGCCAGCCGGTGGACATGCGCAAGTCCTTCGACGGGCTCTCCTTGCTGGCGAGGCAGGTACTGCGAGAGGACCCATTGAGTGGACACCTCTTCGTCTTCTTCAACCGCACGCGCGACATGGTGAAGGTGCTGTGGTGGCACTCGGGCGGCTTCTGTCTCTTCTCCAAGCGCCTGGAGAAGGGCAGCTTCCGCCTGCCGCGTCCGCTGCCCGAGGACGGCTCCGCCCTCACCCTGGAGGCCGTGGAGCTCACGCTGCTGCTGGAGGGGATTGATTTGAAGGCCAGCGTCCGGCGGCCGCGCTGGCAGCCCCCACCTTTGAAGTCGGCTGCGTGAGAAAACCTCTTGCGTCCTGTGGCCGGGCCATGGCTCATGTCCCGGGACATGAGCGGCGCGGTCCCCGGCAAGAAAACGACGGACGTGAGCGGCGTGGCGGCGCTGCTGCGGGCGCTGCTGGCCGAGGGCCAGGACGAGCAGGCCATTGAGCTGGTGGTGGGCCTGCTCTCTCAGTTGGTGGAGAAGAACACCGAGCTTACGCTGCGCCTGCGCAAGGCGATGCGCCAGCACTTTGGCCGCACCAGCGAGAAGCTCTCCGGTGAGCAACTCTCGCTGTTGCTGACGCAATTGGGCCAGGAGGGCGCCGGGGCCCAAGGCGCGACGGAGCCTGGTGTCGGGGAGGCTCGCGTCGCGGAGGGCTCCACGTCCCCGCCAGAGCCGCCACGCGAGGAGCCACGAAAGAAGGAGCGCAAGGGACACGGGCGCCGCCCGCTGCCCTCCCACCTGCCGCGTGAGCAGCGCGTCCACCAGCCCCCGCCCGAGGCGCTGCGGTGCGAGGCGTGCGGGCGGGACAAGTCGCGCTGTGGCGAGGAGAAGAGCGAGACGTTGGAGTGGGTGCCCGGCCACTTCAAGGTGATTGAGGAGGTGCGGCCCAAGTACGTCTGCCGGCCGTGTGGCGACGGGCTGGTGGTGGCACCTCCGGCCGACAGGGTGATTGAGGGGGGATTGCCCGGGCCGGGACTGGTGGCCCACGTCCTGGTATCCAAATTCAAGGACCACCTGCCGCTGCACCGGCTGAGCGGAATCTACGCGCGCCATGGCGTGGAGCTGCGTACCTCGACGCTCTCGGATTGGGTGGCGGCGGGTGCCGACCTCCTCCAGCCGCTGGCGCGGGAGGTGGCCCGGCGGGCACTGGCCTCGCACGTGCTGCAGAGCGACGACACGCACCTGAAGGTGCTCGACAGGGAGCACCCCAACGGCCTCAAGCGCGGGCACATGTGGGTGTACTTGGGGGACACCACCTGGGCGGCCTTCGTATACACGCCGGATTGGAAGGAAGAGGGGCCGCTGTCCTTCCTGGAGGGGCGCGAGGGCTGGTTGCTGGTGGACGGGTACAAGGGCTACGACAAGCTCTTCACTCGTGAGGGCGCCACCGCGGTGGAGGTGGGGTGCTGGAGCCACTGCCGGCGCTACTTCGTCGAGGCGCTGGAGGCCGGCGACACGCGGGCGGCGCTGCCGCTCTCGCTCATCGGCCGGCTCTTCGAGGTGGAGCGCGAAGCCGACGAGCAGCAGGTGGACGAGGCCGAGAGGCTGCGCAGGCGCGACACGCTCTCGCGTCCCGTCACCGAGCAACTGGGGCGCTGGGTGGCGGACACCTGGCCACGGGAGCCGCCCAAGAGTCCATTGGCACAGGCGTGTCGCTATGCCCTCAACCAGTGGACGCCGCTGCTGCGCTTCCTGGAAGACGCGCGCCTGCCACTGCACAACAACGCCTCGGAGCTGCGGCTGCGGGAGATTGCCGTCGGCAGGAAAAACTACCTGTTCGCCGGCAGCGACGCGGGAGCCGAGCGCGCCGCGTGCGTGTACTCGCTGGTGGCCACCTGCACGCTGGCTGGCGTGGACCCGTGGGCCTGGCTGGCTGACGTGCTGGAGAAGCTCTCCCGGGGCTGGCCGCAGCGCCAGCTCGAGCAACTGCTTCCTCCCATGTGGAAGGCCGCGCGTGAGGCCGCCGCGCTGACTCCCTCACCCTCGGCGACCTGAGCGCCGCCCCTCCCGGTCGAGCGGGGCGGCGCGCTCGTTACCACATCTCCGTCGCCACGCTGCACCGCTCCGCCGAGTGGATACGTCGTAGACGGGCGGCCACCGCTCTCCCATGGCACCCCTACTTCCGCTTGCGTGTAAGTAGCTTGCGGGGCGCGGGAGGGGGTTGCTCGGCGATCCACTCCGCCATCATGCGATCTGCTTCCGGGTCTACCGGAAGGATGGCCAGGGCGCGTACCGTCATCGCCCCCTCCTCGATGAGTTGGGGAGTCGTCTGTTGGTTCGGAGGCGTCGAAAGATCCTCATGAGGTAGAAGCACCGAGGAGATCGACGCTTGATGATCCCACGTCCGCACGATAGCGGCAGGGGTGATGTCGTAGTGGGTGAGGACGCTTGTGGAATAAGCAGGACCGAACAGCATCACGTCACCTCCTGAAACAACTCACGGCAGGCATCGGTCAAAGCCATGGAGAAGGAGCGTCTCACTGCTTCGTGCGCGGCCGACTGCCACCGCACGATTTCCTGTGTGTTCGGCGCTATCTCGCGAGTCGAACGAGCATAGATGTCCAGGAAGTATATTGGACGATCGGCGCTCTGACCTTGGAACAGAAGACTCATCACCACTTCCCCACCGTCGAAACTGTCCGATACCACTTGGAGGGCGAATGTACGATGAGGTGTGGCCGCGGGCAGCCGAGGATAGAGCTGAAAATAAGTGCTGGCCTCTGGGGCGCCAGCGGGAAGAACGATTTTGTTTACATAACGCTGTCCGACCCATGCAAGCTTAGTCGGTCGGCTGGCCTCAATGTAGGCATCGAAAAAAGCGCGCAGGTGAGGGGCTTGCGCTTCGTACCCTGAATATGCGGAGAGCACGTTCAGCGCCGCCATCTGGCTACCGAATCGCACGAGAGAACTTCGGTCCGCGGTCCAAAGCCGGATCCGGGAAGCTTGTGGGGCTACCGTGGAATCGGGCTTCCCTGTTGGTCCCAAGTGGATGTCCAGGTTGACCGATTCCAGCACTTCCCGCTGTCCCGAATAGGACGCCGATAGGCTCTGCTCCAAGTGAGCGGCTGAGAGCTGCGACCAGCCTGGCGCATCTTGGACGAATACCTCGTAGATGGCCTCTACGAGAGGTGGATTTCGGTATGGCGGCACGGGAGGCTCATAGCAAAGTCCACTCTTATTTTGGTGGCGCGGTGCGGTTTTGTTTCGTGGTGGGGGCTTTCGGTGCTTCCGGCGCGTGGCAACTTGCCTACTCGCCGGTCAGCTTCGACTCCAGCTCGTCCAGCTCGCGCTTCACCGCGGCGTCCGTCTCGCGCTGCTTCTCCACCTTGCGCACCGCCGAGATGACCGTCGAGTGGTCCTTGTTGAACCTCGCGGCGATCTCCGGGAACGAGCCCTTCGTCAGCTTCCGGCTCAGGTACATCGCCACCTGCCGCGCGTGCGCCAGCGCCTTGTGCCTCCGGTCCTCCTTCAGCGCCTCCACCGGCACCTTGTAGTACCGCGCCACCTCGCGCTGGATGCTCTCCACGTCCACCGACTGCTTCGCCGGCAGCACGTCCTTCAGCACGTGCGCCACGAAGTCCACCGTCACCGGGTGCCTCGACAGCGAGTGGATGGCGCTCACCTTCACCAGCGCCCCCTCCAGCTCCCTCACGTTCTTCTGGATGGCCCGAGCGATGAAGTGCGCCGCCTCGTCCGGCAGCTCCAGCCCCTCCTGCACCGCCTTCTTCTGCAGAATCGCCACCCGCGTCTCGAAGCTCGGCTCCTGGATGTCGGTAATCAGCCCCATGTTGAACCGACTCCGCAGCCGATCCTCCAGCCCGGGCACCTCCGCCGGCACCATGTCGCTCGTCAGGATGATCGCCTTGCCGAGCTCGTGCAGCGTGTTGAACGTGTGGAAGAACTCCCGCTGCGTCTCTTCCTTGCGTCCCAGGAACTGCACGTCGTCCAGCAGCAGCACGTCGCAGT
The DNA here is from genome assembly GCA_963771175.1 of uncultured delta proteobacterium. Taxonomy (GTDB): domain Bacteria; phylum Myxococcota; class Myxococcia; order Myxococcales; family Myxococcaceae; genus Archangium. The sequence continues at coordinate 197,060 of CAVYSY010000044.1, read as the reverse complement.
CGTCCCGGAACTTCCTCCGGAACTCCGGCATCCGCTGCTCTCGCACGCTCTCGATGTACTCGTTGGTGAACTGCTCGCTCGACAGGTACACCACCCGCTGCGTCGGGTTGTTCTCCCAGATCTTGTTGCCGATGGCATGCAGCAGGTGCGTCTTGCCCAGCCCCGTCCCTCCATAGATGTAGAGCGGGTTGTAGGCCCGCCCCGGGCTGTCGGACACCGCCTGTGCCGCCGCCGCCGCGAGCTGGTTGCTGTCGGCCACCACGAAGCTCTGGAAGGTGAAGCGCGCGTTCAACCGCGGTGGCCGCCGGCCCTCGGGCTTGACCACCTGTGCGGGTTGCAGCTCCGGCGGCGGGGCCATGCCCTCCACCACCTCATAGTCCAACTGCATCGGCCCGTCCGACACCCGGGCCAGCGTCGTCTCCATCAGTTCCCGGTAGTGGTTGTCCACCCAGTCACGGAAGAAGCGATCTGGCACCCCCAGCACCAACGTGTCGTCGCGGACCGCCAGCGGCTGCATCCGGCCGATCCACGTCAGCGCGTAGTCCCGCTTGTCCTGCCGCAGGCAGTCCAGCATCCGGTCCCAGAGATTCTCGGCACTTGGCGTTATCGGGAGGGGTCGGGCGAGCGCGTTCACGAAAGGGCTCCAATGCACTGGCGCACCGCCAGGCAGGGGGCCGTCCGTGCTAACAGGCCCCCCCTGGGCGATCAAACTTCTCGGCCCCAACCTCAAACATTCCGCACCCCTACGCCCCCCCTTCTGATCGCAGGAATCCCCCGCGCCCTCCCGGGGGTTGTGGGCGGCATGTTCCCACCTCGCCCCCGCTTCACCCCGGGTGTGGGGCGCAAAACGACGGAAACCCGGGCTGGCTGGACAGCCGGAGTGATCCTTCGTTGACTTGGGTGGGAGATCGGGTTACGAGCGCCGCCTTCCTCAGTCTCGTGGATAAGGGCGCCCGCCTCAGGGGCGCGTGCCCCGATGTCCCAGGAGTTCAGCCGTGTCCAAGCGCACCTATCAGCCGTCGAAGATCAAGCGCAACCGTACCCACGGGTTCCGCAAGCGCAACTCCACCCGCGCGGGCCAGGACGTCCTCAGCCGCCGCCGCGCCAAGGGCCGCAAGCGCCTGGTGGTCTCCGCCTACAAGAAGTAGTCGAGACGCTCGCATGAAGGCCGAGGGCCAGGCGCCAGCTCCTGACGAGCGCTTTCCCAAGGCCGTCCGCCTGCTTCGGCGGCGCGAGTTCCTCGAGGTCCAGGACAAAGGTCAGAAGATTCCCTCTGACTGTCTCCTGGGGCTCGCGAGGCCCAACGGTCGGCCCTACAGCCGCGTGGGTCTCACCGTTTCCAGCAAGGTGGGCAATGCCGTGGTGCGTGCCCGCCTGCGAAGGCTCCTGCGCGAGCTCTTCCGCAAGCGCCGAGGCCAGTGGCCCCCCGGTGTGGATGTCGTCCTGGTCGTGCGCCAGTCCGCCAAGGATGCCTCCCTCCCCGAGTTGTCGCGCGCCTTCGATGGAGTCACCCGCAAGCTGCTGAGGCTCTTCCCGTCAGGCCCCCGGGAGTCCGCTCGATGAGCCCGCTCGCCTATCTGCTCGCGCTGCCCATCCGGTTCTACAAGCGCTTCATCTCGCCGCTGCTGCCTCCGGCCTGTCGCTTCCACCCCACCTGCTCGGTGTACGCCATGGAGGCGCTCCAGAAGCACGGCGCCCTCCGCGGTGTACGTCTCATCCTTTGGCGCCTGCTGCGCTGCCAGCCCTTCCACCCTGGCGGCATCGACCCGGTGCCGTAGTCGCCCCCCTCTTATGAACAACCTCGATCCGCTCTCGCCCCAATCGCCTGACTCGCAGCGGCGACTGCTGGTAGCGCTCGCGCTCGCGATGGTGCTCACCTTCGCCTACACCTTCCTCTTCGGACCCAAGGGGCCGCCGCCGGGCGCCGAGGGCGCGGACGCGGGCCAGGTGGCCGCCGTGGCGGATGCGGGCACCGCGCCCGTCGCCGCTCCCCCGCCGGGCCCCACGGGGACTCCCGAGCCCGGCCCCGCGGTGGCCAACGGCGAGGCCCCGCCGCCCCCGGTGCGCACCGTGGAGGCGCGGCGCGAGCAGGCGCACTACGTCTTCTCCTCCCAGGGCGCGGGCCTCACCTCGGCCGAGCTCCAGGGCGACAAGATGCGCGAGCAGGGGCAGATCTCCGTCTCCGAGGGCTACAAGCTGCTCTTCGGTGGGCAGGTGCCTCCGCCGCCGCAGATGAACCTGGCGCAGCCGGTGCCGGGCCAGCCCCTGCCGCTGGCGGTGGCCATTACGCGGCCCCTCTCCCCTGGCGGCCAACACCCCCTACGCCGTGGCCGAGGGCGCCACCGAGGGCGGCGCCACCTTCACCGCGCGCCAGGGGCCGTGGGAGGTGACCAGGTCGCTGCAGTGGCCGAAGGAGGGCTTCGAGCTCGTCTACACCCTCCAGGTGAAGAACACCTCGGCGCAGCCGCTCACCGGTGAGCTGGAGGTCCACTACAACCGCGCCATCGACCCGAAGGCCGAGCACCCCCCGTCCTTCTTCGGCGGCGTGGGCAACCTCAGCTACGCCTCGTGCCACGTGGGCGAGGAGAAGCACAAGCTGGGGCCCGGACCAGGACCAGCCCGACGCCGAGGAGCTGCGCGGCCCGGTGCACTTCTTCGGCATCGACCAGCAGTACTTCCTCTCGGCGCTCTACCCGCTGGAGGGCGCGATGCAGGGCCGCTGCTCGTTCGTGGCCACCCCCGAGGCGCGCGCCGTCATCGCCAGCTTCCCGCTCACCGTGGCCGCCGGCCAGACGGTGACGTACCGCTTCGGCGGCTACCTCGGGCCCAAGGAGCCGGACCTGCTGGCCGCCGTGCCCGGCCAGGCCCTGCGCGAGGCCGCCGGCATCCCACCGCCGCCTACAACCCGCAGCTCACCGAGACGATCGACTACGGCATCTGGGCCGTCATCGCCAAGCTGCTGGTCACCATCATGAAGTTCTTCCACGGCCTCACGAGCAACTGGGGCGTGGCCATCATCCTGCTCACCGTGCTGGTGAAGCTGGTCCTGCTGCCCCTCACCCACCGCTCCATGGTCAGCATGGAGGCAGATGAAGAAGCTCCAGCCGCGCATCGAGGAGCTCCAGCAAGAAGTACGCCGGAGGACCGAGACCGGCAGAACACGGAGATGATGAAGCTGTACCAGGAGGCCAAGGTGAACCCGCTCGGCGGCTGCCTGCCCCTGCTCATCCAGATGCCCGTCTGGATTGCGCTCTTCACGGCGCTGCGCAACAGCTACGACATCTACCAGGAGCCCTTCTTCGGCCCGGTGTGGCGCGACCTCACCTACAAGGACCCCACCTACCTGCTGCCCATCGCTGCTGGGCGTCAGCATGATCATCACCCAGAAGCTGCAGCCGCAGATGGGTGACCCGACCCAGGCCAAGATGATGACCTAGGTGGTGCCCATCATCTTCACCGCCACCCTCTTCAACTACCCGGCGGGGCTCGCGCTCTACATCTTCACCAACAACATCCTCTCCATCGCTCAGCAGTACGGGCTGCGGAAGTGGTTGGAGAAGCGCGGCGGCGGCGGTGGACCCACTCCGACCCCGGCCGTCGCGGGAGGCAAACGCAAGTGAGCGACGTGCAGGCACCGGAGACTCCTTCGACTCCCGCGGGTGGCGCGGACCTGCGCGCCCGCGTGGAGACGCTCCTCACCGACATCCTCGGGATGATGGGCTTCCCGGCACGCATCGACTTCAAGGACGCCAGCGACGGCAGCCTCTCCGTCGCCCTCCACTTCCAGGGCGAGCCGCCCCCGGGCGTGGACTCCGGCAAGCGCAGCCAGGTGGTGGACTCGCTGCAGTTCCTCCTCAACAAGATGCTCCACCGCCCAGGCGCCGAGCGGCGCTTCGTGCTCCTGGGTGCTGGCTCGCACCCGGAGCCCCGTGGCGAGCGGTTGAAGCGGGAGCAGGCCGCCGCCCAGGCCGTGCCCCCCACCCAGCAGGCGCCCGCGCAGGCTCCGGCTCCGGCTCCAGCCCGCCCCGGCGCCGCGGCAGCCCAAGCCCGCCCGGGGTCAGCAGGCCCCGGCCCAGCAGGCCAAGGCACCGGCGCAGCAGGCGAAGGCTCCGGTGCGTGGAGGGGAATCGGACGAGCGCACCCTGGAGGTCGCCGAGGATGCGGCCCTGCGTGAGGTCGCCCGCAAGCTGGCCGAGAAGTCGGCTTCCCTGGGGCGCTTCTACGCGCTCGTCACGTTAAAGCAGGACGACCGCGCGCGCGTCATGAAGGCTGTTGAAGGAGTCCCCGGCGTGAAGGTCTCTTGCGAAGGCGAGGGCCGCAACCGGCGCGTGGTGTTCACCCCGGACAAGCCCGCCCCGCTGCCCAAGCGGAGCATGCTGCCGGACGATGACGAGGATGAAGACCTCGAGGGGTGAGTGGCCCCTCGCGGCCAGGAGAAAGGGCAAGCAATGGGCAAGGCCAAGTCGCTCAAGGACAAGCTCTACGGCGCGGCCGTGCTGAAGATGAGCTTCCGGCTGCGCGGGGACGAGGAGTCTCCCGCCTTCAAGTTCGTCTACCCGGGCGTGCTGAGGGACCTCGAGCTCGAGGACACCGCCGTCGAGAAGTACATCCAGGAGAACCGCGACGCCGTCGAGCGCGCCGCTCGCGGCTCCACTCCCGAGCAGGGTCCTCGGAGCTGAGCCATCCGAAGAAAGTCCGTGCAGGGGGGGGCGCCGGGCGCGGTCTTCAAAAACCTGTCCGACAGTCGGACAGGTTTCTGAAAAGTGCGCCCAGGAGGCGGGTGGGTCTCAGGTGTCGTGGCTGGCGTGTGCGGTGCGGACGCACTGGTGCTGCTCGTCACCCCTGAAACGACGTTCCAGGATTAGCCCCGCGGTGCAGGTGCCCTGGTGTCGCGGGCATCTGTCGGTCGGTGGGCAGTCTCCCGTGCCGGGCCACCGCTGGTGGACGTTCGCACCGTCTCCCAGCGGGAGTGGGCCGCTGCGTCGGCTGGACGCCTGGAGGGGTCGCCCCTAGTTCCTCCCAGTCCCTTCTGGTGACTCCACCGGTGGGCCGTGCCCCCAGGGCATAGGGAGGGTCTCACCATGCGGCGCCGTGTCCTTCTCCACCGTGTGCATCCTCACCACGCTCGTCTCGGCCTGCGGAGACGAGCCCGAGCCCGGGACGAAGGAAGACCCCCCTCCCGCTGCTGGAGAGGGCACTGTCGGACCGAGAGGCGAGCCGGGTCCCAAGGGAGACCCTGGACCCGCGGGGCCTCCGGGCAACTTCGCCCGCATCCGCGTCGTCCCCCCGGGCGACAACCCGCTCATCGGCGGCGAGAACCTCCGCAACGCGCTCCAGTCCATCGCGAAGGTCTCCGCGGAGGAGCCCTGGCTGCTCTTCCTGGAGCCCGGCGTGTACGACCTCGGCGCCCAGGGGTTGCGGATGCGCTCATTCATCCACATCCAGGGCTCGGGGCATGCGCTCACCACCGTGCGCTCCAGCGCCCCGGGCGCCACCCTCGTGGCCGAGGAGCGCACCGAGTTGAGCGCGCTCACCGTGGAGCACGTGGGCGGAGGCGAGGAGGCCCTGGCGCTCTCCACCGAGACGCCCCTGTTCCGCGCTCGGGACGTGGTGGCCCTCGCCCGGGACGGACAGCGGCGCACCGTCGCCATCCGCTCCTCCGCCGGCCCCGGCCCCGGTGGTTTCGAGCGCGTCCAGGCCGTGGCCTCCTCCGCGCAGGGCGATACCGTGGGGTTCTCGTGCGAGGGCTGCACCGTGACGCTCTCGGGCTCCTCCGCCGTGGCGCGGGGAGGGACGCGGGCGCTCGGCGTCTCCGTGCAGCGCGGCACCCTGGGGCTGTGGGACTCGTTCGCCACCAGCCTGGGCGGTGCGTCCGAGAGTGTGGGCGTGGAGGCCGCGGGCTCCACCGTGGAGCTCGTGCGGGCCGAGGTCTCCGGCTCCGAGGGCGGGGTCTCCATCGGGCTGCGGCTGAGCTCGTGCCAGGCCACCGTCCGGGACGGCACCCTCTCGGGCTCGGGTACAGGGGGGCGGCAGGCGCTCGCACTGGAGGTCTCCCGCTCCGACGGCGGCTCCTATACCGTGGACGTGCTGCGCTCCACCCTCGTCGGCACCACCTGGTCCGTGCGCAGCGCCCCGGGCCTCGTCGTCCGCATCGCCAGCTCCCAGTTCCGGGGCGGGGGGCAGGTCGAGGGCAATGGCAGCGTGTCCTGCAACGGTTCCTTCAACGAGAATCTCCAATCCCCCGCCGCTCCCGCCTGTCCGTAGCTCCGTCCTCCCGGGGGCGCGGGGGCCTGATGACGTCCCCCGCATGAGCTCCTCTCCCGCCACGCTCGCCGCGCTCGCCACCTCCCCCACCGCTGGCGCCGTGGGCATCCTCCGCCTCTCCGGGCCCGCTTCCCTCGAGGTCGGCCGGATGCTCGCTCCCGGCGTGCCTGCTTCTCCCACGCCCCGGCATGCGTACCTGGCCTCCTTCGTCGATGCCGCCGGCGCCGTGCTCGACGAGGGGCTGTTCCTCTACTTCCGCGCGCCCCAGTCCTTCACCGGCGAGGACGTCGTCGAACTGCAGGCCCATGGCAGCCCCCGGCTCCTGCGCATGTTGCTGGCGCGCGCGCTGGAGCACCCCGCCGTGCGCCCCGCCGGGCCCGGCGAGTTCACCCGGCGCGCCTTCCTCAACGGCCGGATGGATTTGACCCGCGCCGAGGCCGTCGCGGACCTCGTCGCCGCCGACTCCGAGGCCGCCGTCCGGGCCGCCGCCGCCGGGCTCGCCGGAGCGCTGTCGGCCCGGGTCCGGGCGCTGGAGGAGCCTCTCCGCTCGCTCCATGCCGACCTGGAGGGCGTGCTCAACTTCCCCGAGGAGGCCGAGGGCGCGGATGAGGGCGCGGAGCACCGGGTCTCCGAGCTGCGCGCCGTCGCCGAGGGCCTGCTGGCCGAGGTGGGGCGGGGACGGCTCGTGCGCCGTGGGGCTCGGGTGGCCCTCTACGGGCCGGTGAACGCGGGCAAGTCCACCCTGTTCAACCGGCTCGTGGGCGAGGAGCGGGCGCTCGTCGACGAGGAGCCGGGCACCACGCGCGACGTGCTGGAGTCCCGCGTCGAGTGGGAGGGGCTCGGCGTCACCCTGCTCGATACCGCCGGGCTGCGCGCGGCTCCTGGCCGCATCGAGGCCCTGGGCATCGCTCGCACCCGGGACGTGTTGGCCGCCGTGGACCTCGCCGTGCTCGTGCTTCCTCCCGAGGCGGGCGGGGACGAGGCGGAGGCCTGGCTTCGCGAGGCCGGGGCCACTCCCGTGCTGCGCGTCTCCGGGAAGTGTGACGTCCGGGTTGTGGAGAACTTGGGGGCGGACGTGCGCGTCAGCGGGCTCACCGGAGAGGGCGTGGAGCAGCTCCGCTCCCTGCTGCTCGCGCGGTTGTGGGGCGGCGGTGCTCCCTCCGCCGTCGCGCTCGTCTCCGAGCGCCATGCCGATGCGCTCCGCCGCGCCTCCGAGGCCCTGGCTCGCGCCGAGAGCGCCTGCCGCGTGGCCACGCTGGAGGTCCTCTCCGGCGAGGTGGGACTCGCGCTCGAGGCCCTGGGGGAGGTGTCGGGAACCTCCGCCTCCGACGCCCTGCTCGACGCCATCTTCCAGCGCTTCTGCATCGGAAAGTAGACACCCTCCCGGTCGCCCGGGAGATGTCAGACCCCTCCCTAGAATGCCTCCCCTGCCCGGCCCACGAGGGCCGTAGGAGGACAGGGTGATTCCGATGTGCAACAGCCAGGCTGCGTACTCGGTTCTCGAGGCGCTGCCGATGGGATGGGTGGGAGAGATTGTCGACGAGGAGCTGGTGGCTTCGCCCCGGCCGGCGCCAGGTCAGGCCCGTGCCGCCTTCATGTTGGGAGTAGAGCTCGGAGAGCGGTTGGACCCTCGGCGCGGGGGCTCCGGGCGCTGGTGCTTCCTGCGTGCCCCCGAGCTGCGGCTCGGCCGGGATGTGCTCGTGCCGGACCTCGCCGGCTGGCGTCGGGACCGGCTCTCCGAGGCCCCCACTCCCGAGGAGCCGTTCCTCACGCTCGCGCCGGATTGGGTGTGCGAGGTGCTCGCGCCGTCCACCGCGGCGCTGGATAGGACTCGCAAGCTGCCCGCCTACGCGCGCGCCGGCGTGTCCCACGTGTGGCTCGTGGACCCCTCGGCCCACACGCTCGAGGTGTTCCAGCGCGTCAAGCGCGGCTGGCTCCTCGTCGACACCTACGAGGGCGAGGCCATGGTCCGCGCCGAGCCCTTCGCCTCGCTCGCGCTGGAGCTCGCCTCGCTGTGGCTGCCCACCGAGCCCCACCTGGAGGTGGTGCGCTGAGCGCGTGAAGCCCGAGGCGCCTCAGCCCACCGCTCGGAGCCGGGGCGCCTGGCCCGCCGCGCGCAGCAGCCGACGCACCGCGCGCAGCATCAGGTCCGTGTCCAGCGGCGCCGCCAGGAAGCCTCGCGCTCCGAGCGCCCGCGCCCGCTCCACGTCCTGCTCGGGCACCTTGCCCGCCGCCAGGAGCTGCGCCCGAGGCCGCTGCTCCATCGCCTCCAGCGAGGGCAGCGGCGCCAGCACCACCGCGCGCTCGTCCGCGGCCAGTACTTCGGCCGTGCTCGCCACGCTCACCCGGAAGCCCGCCTCGCCCACCACGCGCACCAGCCCCTCCGACGCCGCCGCTCCCCAGCCGTAGAGGAGCACCCTGCCCGGCTCGGGCCCGTCCAGCTCCACCAGCCCCGCCAGCTCCGCCACGTCCAGCGGCTCCAGCAGCGGCAGCTCCAGCGGCTCCTGCTCCAGGTCCAGGGTCGGAATGAGGATGGGACGCGCCGGCCAGTCCACCTGCACCAGCAGGTCCACGTCCGCCTCGGGCAGCGTGATGGCCGCCACCTCCGGCCGCCTCGGTGCCTCCCCTCCTCCGAGGTAGAGCCGCTCGAGGGCCCGCGAGATGGCCGCGTCCGTCGCCAGCCTCGGCACCACGCGCAGCTTGCCCGTCACGCTCCGCACCGCGTCCAGCGAGTGCATGCTCGCCGGCGCGGCGATCGCCACCACCAGCACCATGTCCCGCGGGCCCTCGACTCGCAGCGGCACCACCCGGTGCTGCTCCGCCAGCCGCCTCGGCATCAGCTTCGCCAGCTTCGGGTCCAGCAGCTCCGCGTCCAGCGCCACCGCCGACACGCCCGTCTGCCGCGCCAGCGCTCCCAGCACCTGCTCCCCCGAGCAGAAGCGCAGGTCCACCACCACCTGCCCCAGCGGCACGCCCCACTTGCGCTGGTACGCCAGCGCGGACTGGAGCTGCAGCTCGTCCACCGCCCCCAGCTCCACCAGGATTTCGCCCAGGCGCTTCTTCGTCTGCATCGACTGCCCCCTCGCGTGCCGTGACTCCCCGGTCCCCCCGGGCCCGGTCTGGCGCGCGCCTCTGTAGGGCATCTGCCGCTGTCTGTCTTCTCCGTTCGCGCCATGTGCTTCCTGGTGGGCGCCAGGAGCTGTCTGTCTTCACGGGACTTCGGGTTGGTCCGGGTATCGGACGCGCTTCGTGTTGGCTGCTGGACGCTCGGAGGCACCGAGCTCCTCTGAACCACGGCAAAACGCCTGGAGGCCGCGGAGTGGCTTCTCCGCTACCTCCAGGCGTCTGGTTACAGCTCGGGGTGTCTGGCTACCAGGTGGTGTCGGGCACCGGGGCCGACAGCACCTGCTGGCGCTCGCTCACCACGCCCAGCTTCACGCCGAGCTGGTACAGCGCTCGCGTCTGCTGGAACACCGCCGTCCACGGCATCACCACGCGCACGCCCGCGCCCTCCTGGTCGCTGCTGTCCTCCTTCTTGTCACCCAGCAGCGCCGCCAGCACCTCCGCCGCTCCCTTCTTCTTCGGGAACAGCTCCACCCGCACCGGGCCCTCCAGCTTCGCCGCCTCCTTCGCCAGCTTCAGCGCCACCGGGAAGCCGCCCAGCTCGTCCACCAGCCCCCGCTCCTTCGCGTCCTCCCCCGTCCACACCCGCCCCTTCGCCACCTCGCGCAGCTTCTCCACCGGCAGCTTGCGCCCCTCCGCCGCCTTCGCCGTGAAGTCCTCGTACACCCGGTCCAGGAAGGCCTCGTTCTTCGCCAGCTGCTCCGGCGTGAAGTCCAGGTCCGTGCTGTACATGGTCGCGTTCTTCCCCACCCCCAGCGGCTCCCAGTTCACCCCCAGCTTCTCCCACAGGTCCGCCGTCACCAGCTTCCCGCCGAACACCCCGATGCTCCCCGTCAGCGTCCCCGGCTGCGCGACAATCTTGTCCGCGTCCATCGCCACGAAATAGCCGCCGCTCGCCGCGTACGTCCCCATCGACACGATGACCGGCTTGCCCTTCTCCCTCGCCCGCTTCACCTCGCGCCTCACCGTGTCGCTCGCCACGTAGCTGCCCCCAGGGCTGTCCACCCGGAAGACAATCGCCTTCACCCGCTCGTCCTCCACCGCCTTGCGGAACGCCGCCGCCACCGTCTCGCTGCCCATCGTCACTTCACCCGACATCGGGTTCGTCTGGCTCTCGCCCCGCGCAATCCCTCCCGCCCCGTAGATGAGCGCCACCGTCGACGCGCCGCTCACGTTCGGCCGCCCCGCTCGCTCCAGGTACTTGTGCAGGTAGAGCAGCCGAGCCCCCTCGCCCGCGTCCTTCTTCACCTTCTCGTACACCTCGTCGCGGTACAGCAGCCCGTCCACCAGCTTCGCCTCCACCGCCTGCGAGCCCAGCAGCGGCGCCGCGTCCACCGCCGCCTTCACCTGCTCCTCGCTCAGCTTCCGGCCCTCGGCCACCCCCTTCACCATCTGCCCGAAGAGGCTCGTCAGGAAGCGCTCCGTCGCCTCGCGGTGCTCCGGCGTGTACGTCTGCTCCGTGTACGTGTTCACCGCGTTCTTGTACTCGTAGCGCTTGCCAATCCTCGGCTTCACCCCGAGCTTCTCCAGCGCGTCCCGCCCGAACGGCGTCTCCACCGCCGGCCCCAGGATGGACAAGTCCCCCGACGGCTGGATGTAGACCTCGTCGAACGCCGAGGCCAGGTAGTACGAGCCCGTCGCCCCCCCGCCCTCGCCGAAGGTGTCCGCGTACGCCACCGCCTTCTTGCCCTTGGCCCGGAAGGCCTTCACCGCGTCGCGCACCTCCTGCACCACCGCCGAGCTCCCCGGCGTGCCGTTGAGCCGCACCACCAGCCCCTTCACCCGCTCGTCCTCCCCCGCCTTCTCCAGCGCGTCCACCACGTCCCGCACCGTCGTCGGCTCCTTGCCGAAGGCGCTCGTCAGCGAGTCGTCCGCCGCGTACTCCGCCAGCGGCTCGTCCACCTCCAGCTCGAGCACCACGTTGCCGGGGACGCTCGGCTTGCTCGCCGCTCCCAGCATGGCCAGTCCGAAAATGGCTCCCACGAAGAGGAGGGTCAGCCCGCCCACGACCGCGAGCGAACCGATGAAGAAGCGTTTCATGCGCGAGGCTCCTGAGACCTGCGGTGTATTCCGAGGGCTTACTATTAACCGCCTCCCGGCACGATGTCCGCGCTCCTCGCCTCCCGGGGCGGTCCGGGTCCACGCCGTGCAGGCGGGCGCTGGCTCCTCGTCCCCGGACGGCCCCCCTGTTCACGAGCGGACGGCGAAGGGCGTGAAACCCGTCTTCCCAGGAACTTCTGGAGGGCCGGAATGAAGCGAGGGCTCTCCTCCGATTGTCCCAGTGCGTACTCCTATCTGGACGACGCGCGTTCCCGGGCCAGGGCCTTCCATGCACGACACCCACTCTCCTTCAGTGCAGCCGTCTTCTTCCTCGGAGCGGGCTTCGAGGGGCACCCTCCTGGAGTCCCCCTCGCTGATGCGCGACCCCGGACGGGAGTCCCCCTTCTCCGAGTCCGTGCCCATCCGCGTCCACTCCCTCCAGGGGGGAGGTGGCCTCCGACTGGCCGCCTACGACGCGGGCGACCTCTACGGGCCCACGCTTCTCTTCGTCCACGGCTTCTCCCAGTGCCACCTGGCGTGGTGGCGCCAGTTCCAGAGCGCCCTGGCCCTGGGCTTCCGCCTGGTGGCCCTCGACTTGCGGGGCCATGGGTACTCGGACAAGCCCCGCGGCGCGTATGCCGAGGGCCACCTGTGGGCCGAGGACCTGCAGGCCGTCATCTCCGGGCTCGAGCTCGAGCGCCCCCTGCTCGTGGGGTGGAGCTACGGCGGCCTCGTCATCTCCGACTACCTGCGCCACTACGGCCAGGAGCAGGTGTCCGGCATCCACTTCGTCTCCGCCATGGTGAAGTGCGGCTCCGAGGAGGCCTTCGGGATGCTCGCCCCCGAGATGCTCGGGCTCATCCCCGGCCTCTTCGCCCAGGACGAGGCCACCTGCCGCGCCTCCCTGGACTCCTTCGTCTCGCTGCTCTACCACCGGCCCGTGTCGCCGGAGACCCGTGGCGCGGTGCTCGGCTACAACCAGCTCGTGCCGCCGCACGTGCGCGAGGCGCTCTGCTCGCGCTCCGTGGACAACGACGACGTGCTGCACCGCCTCACCCTCCCCGTGCTCGTCTCCCATGGCCTGGAGGACCGCGTCATGCGGACCGACTCCAGCCGCCACATCGCCTCCGTCATCCCCGACGCCCAGCTCTCCCTCTACCCCGGCGTTGGCCACTCGCCCTTCTGGGAGGACTCGAGACGGTTCAACCGCGAGCTCGCGGCGTTCGCCGCTCGGTGCTGGTAGCGGGGGCTCGCGGGACACGGGTGGAGGGGCTTCAGGCCTCGGTGAAGCTTCGTGCCGGTGAGGCCCTCGCGCTCCAGGGCCTCCTTGAGGTCCTCGGAGATGATGAGGGCCAGCGGCCAGCCCCAGGGGCGGAAGATGCGCGCTCCTTCCACTTTCGTCGGGTCGATGCGCATTCCCGCGATGTACCGGTACTGGCCCACCTTCTCGGGTTGGCCATCCTCGGGCTTCCAGTGCCGCACCTCCTCGCACCGGGCCTCGTCGATGCAGCGGAGGATGCGCAGGGTGTTGAGGATGAAATAGGGCCCGGCGTGGTCCTCCACCTGGACGGGGAGGAACTGCACCTCCTGGATGCCCAGGCGCTCGAAGAGTTGGACGAAACGACTGTTGACCACGGGGATGCTGAAGGCGGCCCAGCTGAAGTCCAGCTCCACTCCGTCGGGCTCTCACGGGGAAACGGATGATGTCCCTGGGGGTCGAGCCGTCGGCCTTTGTCGAACTGCCAGGGATTGATTTTCTGCCCGTGTTCATCGACGGGACTTCTCAAGTGCCAGCGGCCGGGATGGTACCTGTCGTCCTTCAAGTCGTAGTACTTGGGCATGTTTCTCGCTCCGGCCTCAGTCCTGGGACTTCGTCACCAGCCGGTGGAGTCGTGACCCGGGGGTGCATACCTCATCCGCGAGCTTCCTGAGCGCCTCCACCAGCTTGCGCTTGCAGTGAGAGACGGTTCCGCAGCCTGTGACCGCCGTGCTGAGCTCCTCGTACACCCTGCGGTGGTACTCCTCCGGGTGCGGACCCTTGTGACCCTTGAGGTAGACGAGGTTCTCCGCTGCGTCCAGGCTCATCCCCGCCGCCTCGAAGATTTCCTCGAACAGTGGGGTCCAGGGACCGCCGGATGCCGTCGAGACTTCGTTCTTGTTGGTGGCGAGGTGGTGCCAGTGGTGGCCGTCCTTCTCTTCGGAGCCATCGGCGCAGGCGCTGCCCACCGCGGCGGCCGCCGTGCCCGCCGCCACGCCCGTCACGAGGACGGTGCCGTCGGCCACCATCTGTACCGTCGTCGCGCCCTGCAGCGTCATGCCCTCGGCCAGGGCATACCGGGGGGCGCTCAGCAGGGAGCCGAGGCCGCCCTGCGGCACCTGGGGCAGGCCCTTGGAGATGCCCATGCTGGCCACCATCATCAGCGCCCGGAGCGCCGTGCCCCCCATCGCCTTGCCGAAGTGCTCCGCCGCGGCCTCCAACTCCTGCACCGTCCTGGCGGCCTCGGCCTCCTGGTACAGGCGCAGACAGGCCCGGGCCAGGTGGGTGAGCTCCAGGGCGCCCACCAGCAGCGACAGGCGGACGGTGAGTGCCACCACGAAGGCCTTGGTGAACAGCGGCTCGGGCGCCAGCCAGGCGGCAAAGTACACGAGCACCGAGAGCGCCACGCTTGAGAGGAAGACGGGGGAGGAGAAGAGCTCTTGCGCCGCCTCGCGCACCCCCGCACCCATGTAGCGGGGGGACAGCTTGAGGGCGAGGAAGAGGCGGCTCGACTCCAGTGATTGCGGCAGGGGCAGCAGCGACTCGCCGAAGCGGGAGAGGTACTCCTCGCGCAAGCGCAGCTCCCACGGCGCGGGCGTGCCTTCACCCTGCCCCGTGGAAGCCAGGACGAGCCGGAGCCGGGGCTTCTGCCTCGGGGGCAGGGACTCGTGCAGCAGTGCGAGCGTCGTCCCTGGCTTCCTCCAGGCGCAGCACCTCCAGGGACGGGTCGGGTGCCACCGGCGCGAAGGAGAGCTGCAGTCGGTCTCCGGACAGCGCCTCGACCCTCACCATCTTGGGCTCCGCGCGGGCTCGCTCGCCATCAGGGGCGACGGCCCGAGACGTGGCACACGAGGTGGGCACCACGAAGCACAGCGCCAGGGCCATGCGCAGCAGCATGAGGCATCCCTTCATGCTTCGTTCATGTAGTGTTGTTGCTGAAATTCGATGTGATACACAGACACGCGAAACCGGTTTGGCGCTATGGTTTCCCATTGGAAGTCGAATGAAGTGGCACTCACCGGTGGCGGTTGGGCTACGGGCACTCGCCAGAATTCGTTTTTCCAAGTGTTTCGTTGCGACTGGACGTTCCCGACCGCGTTCATCATCGCCGCATAGTGGTTGTCGATCAGCTGCGTGACCGCTTCAGGAGTCGCATGATGGGTCGCACCATCCCGCTGTCCCGCTTGGGGAGCCCCGCGGTCAGTCCCGGTTCGGCGCTCCGAGGGGGAAGTACCGGCGGAATGGCCGCGCCTCATCCACCGCGCGCGCGAATGAGGGCCTCGCCAGCAGCCGCTTCCGGTAGGCCCGCACGCGGGAGAAGTCCTCGGAGATGGAGTGCGTCCAGTCCGCGTAGAACAGGAATGGCGCGGCGGCGCAGTCGGCCAGGGTGAAGTCCTCGCCCGCCGCCCACGTCCTTCCGACCAGCGTCTTGTCGAGCCACGCATAGGCCGTTTCGAGCAGCTTGCGAGCCTCGGCCACCCCGTAGGCGTCGCGGTCCGCTTCCGGTCGCAGACGGTCGAACACCACCTTCTGCTGCGGCGTGGAGACGTAGTTGTCGAAGAATCGGTCCAGCATCCGCACCTCCAGCGCCGCCTTGGCATCCTCGGGGAGCAGCCGCACCGGCCCCGGGTGGTAGAGTTGGAGGTGCTCGATGACGCAGCTCGCCTCGACGATGGTGCGGCCCCCGTCCACCAGCACGGGGAAGCGCTTCAGGGGCCAGAGCGCTTCCAGCTCGCGCATCGCGCCGTCCTGCTCCAGCATGCGGTATTCGAACGGCGTCCCGTTCTCGTACAGCGCGATGAGCACCTTCTGGCAATACGACGAGAACGGGTGGGCATAGAGCTTCAGGGTCATGACAGGGGCCTTTCGGACGGTTCCATCACGATGAACACGTCCTTCTCCGGGTTGTAGCCGACCGGCGCGACGAAGTGCTTCCGAGTCCATGCGCCCGCTTCGAAGCATAAGACGAATGGGGGCCCTGTTGAGGGGGGCAGAAGGGCCGAGGAGGGCTGTTGACGGGGGCCGTACGGGCTATGACCCGCCGCCTGCCTCCACACCTCACGCTGGCGAATACGTCGAAGTCGAACGTCCTCCTCCGCAGTTCTGCCTGGTCCACTCCCGACGTCCTCTCCGTCATCGGCTCCTTGCTGACCGCTGCCTGGGACGCCACGCTCGCCTCCTCCGCACCTGCTTGGGGGAGCTTCTTCGTGGCCGTCATGCGCTGCTCCTCGTCGCTCTTCCCTACCACGCCCGAGTGGCGTGACTGGAAGCCCGATGCGGTCGCTCCATACCACGGCGGAAGTACCGTCCGGGTGGAGAACTCACGAGGTCATGCCTCTCCGTGGTGGCGATGACTGCACGGGGCCACTCCCGAACCTGAAGGAGTGACAGGCGGGATGTTGAGCTTCGAGCAGTGGCAGCGAGGGCCTCCCTGCGGACCCGACTCTCACTCCCGTACAGTCGCATTGATGAGGGTCCCGTCCTTTCGCTGTGTCTGGGTGGTCGCGTTCATCTGTCTCTCCGCCTGTACCGGCCTCCGGGCCGCGCGGCCGCCCCGCTTCGGAAGTCTGCAGAGCGGGAAGCGTGACTTCCGCATCGACCACGGCATCGTGATGATGCGCGCGCAGAACGGGCTGACGATCGCCCTGATGCAGGACGCGCGCACGAACCTCGTCGGCGTCGACGTCCGATATCTCGTCGGTGCCGCCGAGGATCCGCCGGGGCGCGCCGGGATGGCCCACCTCGTCGAGCACCTCTTGTTCACCGCGAGAGCCGAGGCCGGTGGCCCGACGATCGCGGACGAGCTCTCCGACACCGCGCTCTATTACAACGCGTGGACCAATTCCGACGAGACGCACTACACGGCGATGGCGCTCGCTGAGCAACTCGCGAAGCTCGTCGCGATCGAGGCGCGCCGGATGCAGGTGACGTGCGACCGGATCGACGATGCGATGTTCGAGCGCGAGCGTGACGTCGTCCTCGCGGAGGACTCATGGCGCCACTCGCGCCACGAGACCCTGCACGACGAGCTCGTGGCGACGCTGTGGGGCAAGCAGCACCCCTACGGGCGCCGGGTGAGCTCGCGGGAGATTGCCCAGGTGACGCGCGAGGAGGTGTGTGCCTTCATCGCCGCGCACTACGCGCCCGATCGTGCGATCCTCGTCGTCACCGGCAACTTCCGCACCGACAAGGCAATCCACGCGGTGCGCGCGGCGTTCGGCGGGCTCAAGCGGAAGTCCACCGTCGCGCGCACTCCGCTCGAGCCGGCGGAGCTCACCGGCGGAACGTCGACGCACACCGCCGACATCGACGAGGCGACCGCGTTCATCTTCTTCCGCGCACCCTCGTGGGGGGCGAGCGAGTCCACGCTGCACGCGGTCGTCGCGACGATGCTCGGCACCGAGCTGCGCACCCTGGATGAACGCGAGAAGTGGATCACCAACGCCGGTGTCACGCTGTTCGGCGGAGTGCGCGCGCCGCTGCTGACCGCGGTCGTCTCGGTGTCGGAGCCGGCGCGGCTCGAGGAGGCGGTCGACAAGGTGTTCGCCGCCGCGTCGATGCTCGTCAACGAGCGCAAGCGCATGATCGAAGCCTCCCGAGCCCAGCTCCGCACGAGCCTTGTCGGCACCTATGACGCGTTCGACGGGGCCGGCTCCTGGCTCGCTGACTTCCCCCAGTACACCGACCACAATGGGTTCTTCCTCGAGGAGCTCGAGAAGCTCGACCGCACGACGATCATCGACATCGCCATGTACGCGAACGCGACGCTGGGCCGCACGCACAGTCACGTCGCGCTGGTCCGGCCGAGCGGAAAGAAGGCGCTCTCGACCCGCGCCGAGGTCCCGACGCGCCACCGCGAGCACGACCTCCAACCCTGGCGCACACCGGTCGACCCCTCCGAGGCGAGCCGCCCGCTCGATACGCGTGCGTCGCGTGTCGCCAGCAAGGTGGAGGAGATGACGCTGTGGAATGGGATGCGCGTGCTGCTCGCGCCGGACCCCAACACCCCGCTCGTCGACGCGCGGCTGGTGTTCCCCTACGGCTCGGCGGAGAATCCTGTCGACTCGCCAGGGCTCGCGGAGCTGACCGCGCGACTGCTCGCGAACGATACCAACCGCCTCTACCGGAGCATCGACGTCGAGCGGATCACCTTCGCGAGCGAGCTCGGCACGCGGCTCGACGTCAGCGTCGGGGAACGGGCGACGGTGTTCTCGGCGCGCGGCATCGCGACGTTCGCGGACTGGCACCTCTGGCGCCTGTTCTGGCTCCTCGACGCCGGCATCTTCCCGGACGACGATGTCGCCGAGCTCCAGAGCCGAGCCCGCGCAGCCCACGACCACGATGACGACGCGGAGGCGCGCAGTGGCCACGTGCTCAGGGTTCGCCTCTTCGGCGCCGATCACCCGTACGCGAGACGTCGCCCCCGCCCCGCCGACATCCTGAAGATTTCCGTCAGCGAGCTCGAGGAGTTCCGTGAGCGCTACTACCGTGCCAACGGCGCGACGCTGATCGTCTCGGGTGGCTTCGACGTCGCCGTGATGAGAAGGACGATCGAAGAGCTCTTCGGCGGGTGGGACGGCGAGGCGCCGCCTCCTCCCGCGAGGGTACCGCCGAGTAATCCGGCGAAGGGGCCGAGCTGGGTCGCCGTCGTCGACGAGGACGCGACCCAGGTGGGCGTCACGATTGCATTCTCCACGGCCTCGGATCCGATTCGTGACGTCGCCGCGCGCCAGGTGCTCCGCGCGATGCTGGAGGATCGCATGCGCGTCGTCCGCGAGGGGCTCGGAGCCAGCTACGGTGTCTCGGTTGACTACCTCGGAGGCATCGGCGGCGGCGCACTGCTCGTCACCGGCGAGCTCGAGCTGGATCGCTCTGGCAAGGCACTGGTCGCGCTCGTCGGTGAGCTGGCGACCGTTCGGACGCGGGTCGGCACGCTCGCCGAGGACTTCGTTCGCGCCCGACGTCGGGCGCTCGGCCGGGCGCTCGCCGATTCCGCCGGGGCGACCGTCCGCGCCGACGAGCTCGAGACGGCCGCGGTGATGTCGCTGCCGCTGTCCTTCTCCGACGCACAGGTCGCGGCGATCTCGGCGACGACGCCGGATGCGGTCGCCGCGGCGGCCGCCGCTGATCTCGCCGAGGAGCGGATGGTCGTGGTCATCAGCGGCCCACGCGACGCGGTCAACGCCGCGCTCGAGGCGGCCGGCCAGACGGCCAAGGTCATCGAGCAAGGTGTCGCGGCCAGGTAGCGCGCCCTTCCCGGGAACGAGTCCTCTGACTTCCCGGGCTTGCGTGGGCGGAAGCAACGCCTCGAAGCGCACGCCGCCCTCCCCCGGCACGAAGACGCCGTCCGGTACCAGCGAGTGGAAGTGCGGCGTCACTTGCAACGCCGAGCGCACAATGGCCGCAGAGCTGAAGCAGCTCATGCTGTATTGGGGAGACGAGACCCACATCCCGCTGTTGTGAACCACGACAAGGGCGGACACGGGGGCAGCGGCGAGGTCCGGCTGCCCTCGTGTCTCGGCCTGGCCACGGAGAGCCACATGAGCCAGCAACTTCTGAATACAACCAATGCCGGGCGCCTGGCCCCGCTGCGACGACTGGGACCCGGCGGGCCGCCCTGGCCTTCAGGGCAGCACCTGGGCTTCAGCGGCGACGGCCGGTGGTTGAGCTCCACGGAGCAGCGGGGCCAGGACCGGATGCGCTGGTGGAAGCTCTCCGAGCGGACCGAGTCCCCTGCGGTGTCCCTATCCCTGAAGAACGGGGCGGCTGCGGTGGTGCTCGCCGGGGTTGACCGGGTGCTCTCGGCGACACTTGGAGGCGTGCTGCAGGAGTGGTCGGCCGTCGACGGAGCGCTCCGGCGCGAGCACGACCTGGGCGCGGGCGTGAGCGGTCTCACCCTGGCCGCCGATGGACGAACGTTGCTCATCACGGGCGGTAACGGGGACGCATGGTTGTGGGATGTAGAGCGGTGGCAGCGGGTGGGGGAGCTGGAGAAGCGCACGCGTCTGCTCTATGGGTGCGCGCTCTCGCCAGATGGCCGGCTGGCAGCCGCCGGCGCGGGCCATCAGGGACAGAGCGCCCCCGGCAGTGTCCTCATCTGGGATGTGGCCACGGGGACGCTCACGAAGGAAGTCCCCCTGGAGGCCTATTGGGTATGGAGCGTGGCATTCCATCCCTCCGAGCCACTGCTTGTCGCGGGAACTCCTTCCCACGGCCTCTCCACGTTGGACCTCACGCGATGGGAGGTGATTCGGAAGATGGAATCCATCGGGACGAACAACGTGAGCTTCAGCCCGGACGGCGCGCTGCTGGCGGCAGGGGGCACGGGCTTCTCCGTGTTGGACTTCCACAGCGGCTCCATCCTGTACGAACACTCGGACGACAATGACATGCAGTCGAGTCACGCGGTCTTCTCCCCAGACGGGCGCCTCATCGCCTGGGGCCAGGGCGATGGGACCGTGGGGCTCTGGGGCGTGGAGGAATGACGTGGCACGGCTCACTCCCGAGTGAGCCGCGCTGCCTCGATGTCTGACAAAATACTCCGTGACCGGCTCACGAATGACTGGCGTTGGCCCGGGAATGGTGTCGCCGGGAATGGTGTCCCGGGAATGGTGTCAAAGAACTCGAGCAACGTGACCGGGCAAGGTGCGCGGCGGGAAGGAGTAGAGGGGGAAGCGGGCCGAGAAGTCCCCCTGCCGCCAGCGCGCTGCGGCTTCTCGGAATGTCGAGACGAAAGCACGGTACTGCTCGCGCAACTCCCGCAGGGCCTGGCGCGTGGATGCATGTCCCAAAGGTCGCGGAGTACGCTTGAGACGCTCGGGCCGGGTATGCGGGTGCTGCTCCTGCACCGCTCGCGCTCCCATGACAGGCTTCCCCTGCGCACGGGCCTCGGCCTCCACCTCCCGCAGCAGTGCTCGCACCGCGCGCTGTCTCTCCTCTTCGCTCGAGCTCTTCCAGCAAGGCAGCGGCGCCACCTCCAACTCCACCGGCTCGGCCCACTCCTGCGCGAAACGCCCCTGCGCCGCGGCCATGTCCTGGCGCCTCCGTTCGCCCCAGCGCTTCGTCCAGTTGAACCATCGGAACAGCCGCCGCGCCGGTCCCAGCAACTGCGGCAGGCTCGTGAGGCCCGGCCACTCGGTGCTTCTCTCCACCAGGCCCTCTTTCACTCCATGGGCGAGGATGTAGCGCAGTCGCCCCACCAACGCCGTGTCGTCCAACACCGGCTCCGCTGAGTAGCGCCGCTCCCAGAAACCACCCCTCCAGTCCACCAGCCTCCCTACCTTCTTGGAGAGGTTGGCGCGCAGGTACTGCATGAAGGAGGCGAGAGCTGCTCCCCGAGCCCACACCAGCAGGTGGAAATGGTTGGAGGCGAAGGTGAAGGCGTGCAGTCGCACGGTGCCGGCGCTCTGCTGGACGGCTCGCGCCAGCACGCCTCCCACCACCTCGTTCACCTCTGCGCTGGGACGCAGCAGCAGCCGTCCCTGGAAGCACCTGGACGTGACGAAGTAGTAGCCCTCCTCCTGGAACATCCTCAACGGCCAGCCCATCCCCTCCCCCTCGTACGGTGCGAGGCCGAATGCACCCCGTGGGCCAGCCCTCAAGTGCTTGGAAAGACGAGCAGACAGGGTGTTTCACCCGTCCAGGCCGTGGACCGTTCGCGCTCCAGCCTCGCGTCGAGTTCTTTGACACCACTTCCGGCAAGGGCATCAAGTCGGACACGTCGCCGAGAGGGTGGCCCGTACAAAGTGTCTGACACCCTTCCCGGGGACACGTCGCCGAGGACACGTCGCCGAGAGGGTGGCCCGTACAAAGTATCCCCGTACAAAGTGTCTGACACCCTTCCCCGACACCCTTCCCCGTACAAAGTGTCTGACACCCTTCCCGGAGACACCCTTCCCGGACACCCTTCCCGGAGTACAAAGTGTCTGACACCCTTCCCGGACACCCTTCCCGGGGGGCAAGGGCATCAAGTCGGACACGTCGCCGAGGACACGTCGCCGAGAGGGTGGCCCGTACAAAGTGTCCCCGTACAAAGTGTCTGGCACCCTTCCCGGGCACCCTTCCCGGCACCCTTCCCGGACCCGCCCGCGGAGTGCCACTCGTCACGGCCAGCCGGAGCCTCGCCCCTCTCGCCAATCATGGAACCGCGAGAACCGCTCGCGCGCGCGCAGCAGCGTGTCGACTTCCCGCGCCTCGGCCCGCTCGTCGCTCCTACGGCGCTCCGCCAGTTCCCACGCGGAGGGGGACGGCGTCTGTTCGACCCCGAATGCGAGCAGATTCTTCCGTGCCTGTTCCTCCAGCTCATTCACGCCGAGATCGCCGCCGCAGATAGCGAGAACCGGCTCCGTCTTCACAAAGGGCCTGAAGCGCCGCCGGAACACGACCTCGACTTGCTCGAGTGCCCACCAGAGGGGGACCCGCCAGGCCTCTTCGCGGAACCGATGGGCCGGGACCTTCAGGAACCACTCGGCCACGGTACGCGAGTACCAGTCCGGGGCGTGCGTCTCGCGAGACGAGGACAGCTCGACGAGGCGCCGAATCGCCTCCGTCACCAGCCCCACCTCATCGCGCTGGAGCACCTCGAGAACAGCCAGGCGGGCCGAGCCATGCTCCCGCGTCAGCCGCACCAGGAGATGAATGCTCGCCAGACGGACGTCCTTCGAAGAAGAGCGGGAAAGGGCGATCACCTGCGCCACCTCCTCCGCGGACAACTCGCCCTCGTGACCGAGCAGCCTGGCCGTGGCCAGGGAGACGAAAGCCCTACCGCTCGCCGCGTACCGCAGCAAGAAACGCCGGACGCGCGGCCACTCGCTCCCGCCGGGGTCCCGACGCCGCCGGACGACCCTGTCACTCGCGAGACCGGCGACCGTGGGAGAGGGGTGCTCGGACCAGGCCAGGAGCTTCTCCTCGAGCAGCGGGGCGCGCACGAGCACCTCGTAAAGGTCGAGGTCCCCCGGGTACAGGGAGCCCTGCTCGGCGTCCGTCTCGATGAGTGCGATGAGCCGGGAGTGGAACACGGGCAGGGCCAGGACGGCCTGGGTGATGCGCTCCGAGAACGGATGGGGCGGTGCCAGCTCCGGCAGACAGGAGCCCTGGGGCCGCTGCACGAGGAAGCACCGCCAGATGACCTCGATGGCTCGGGAGGAGACCGCGGAGTCCTTCGCCGTGGTGGGCTCGGGCTCGAGCTCCACGAGGACGAGACTGGCGGCGACCGCCACCGCATCCTCCCCCGAGAAGCACCACTGCACGAGCCACGCGCGACCTTGGGGGAACTCCGCCAGCGCCTTCAGCAACTTCATCACCGGGAACCGCTCCGGTCCCGGAGATCGCAGCTCCTGCTCAGCGAGCACGAACATGCGCTCCATCAGCTCGGACGGCACGACCTGCCGGGAGGGATGCGCGGCGGCCTCCTTCAGGGAGGACTCCAGGAGCGTCCACACTTGCGCATGGACGATGCGCGTCACCGCCGGGCGTTCATGCTGGTACTCGAACCCATCCAGCAGTCTGGGGAGCGGCAGCTCGGGTAGCGTCAGGTCCAGGATGAACGAGAACAGCGCCGGCTCGCGGCTGGCAATGGAGGTGCACTCCACCACCGAGGCACAACGGGGCCTCTCGTTGATGAGCTGATTGAACCTTTCGACTGGCAGGGAGTCGCCCGGAGCGAGTGGAGCCTGATGCGCCTGGCAGGCGAGCAGCGGCAAGGCCAGCAGCAGGCAGGTGAGGAGACGGTGGGCGCTCATTCTCGAATGAGCATCCCATGCACGCTTCCCACCCGGCAACGCGCCGGCAAAGGAACACCAGCGGTAGGCGAGTCTCGCTCGGGCATGCCAACCCATGAGAACAGCCCCTCCACGTTCGATGCGCGCACTGTCGCCCGGGCAGGGGTCACAGAGCGCATAGGCGGAATAGAGGCCGTGTTGAGGGTGAGGGCTGGAGCGGAGGGGCCGAGGAGGGCCGCTGACAGGGGCCGCCCGAGCAGGGCGCCCGGTCGGTGGAGAGGCCGCGCGGCCCCTCGAGGTACACGCCCGTGCAAAGTGTCTGACACCCTTCCCGACACCCTTCCCGGGCCGAGAGGGTGGCCCGTACAAAGTGTCTGACACCCTTCCTGGGAGTTTCACCCGTCCAGGCCGTGGACCGTTCGCGTTCCAGCCTCGCGTCGAGTTCTTTGACACCACTTCCGGGGCAAGGGCATCAAGTCGGACACGTCGCCGAGAGGGTGGCCCGTACAAAGTGTCTGACACCCTTCCCGACACCCTTCCCGCGGACACCCTTCCCGGCGTGGAGGCCGTACAAAGTGTCTGACACCCTTCCCGCGACACCCTTCCCGGAGGGTACAAAGTGTCTGACACCCTTCCCGGGCGACCTCGCCGCGCACGGTGCGATGCCAGCAAAGAAAGCCCCGGTCACTCCTCCGGGGCGCCCTTCGCCAGCCGCGGGTCCGGCTTCCCGTCCTTGCGCGCGCGCTGGCGCAGGTCCTTCACGAGCGCGTACCAGCTCTCGGGCGGCGCCTCGAGAATGGGGGGATACACGCCCCGCCACCAGGCCTCGAACCCTGGCGTCTTCTCCTCGCACTTGCCGCGCATCTTGGAGGACGCGCCGGCCTGCCCCGCCCCGCAGCCGGGATTTCGGTAGTAGCGGTGGCGCCGCTCCTCCCAGGCGACCAGCGCGTCCGCGCTCGCATCGAGGGTGAGGCCGCGCTGGCCATCCGTCGACGAGAACCCCCACTCGGCGTACTGCGCGCGCCTCAGCGTGCTGACCGGCTTGTCCTGGACGCCGCGCGCCTTGAGCTGCACCACGCCGCGCTCGGGGTGGATGACGATGACCCCGGTGCGGTTGAGCTCCTTCAGCGTGCAGTACGAGTTGATGACGAAGACCTTCTCGTTCCGGTAGATGCACGAAGGAATCCCGTAGCGGCCGTACCAGAGGGTGGTCCCCACATGCCGCAGCGGACCGGACACCGCGTCCGCCAGCGCCTCCGCCGGCGGGTAGAGCGGGGCCGCGCTGGGAGGAGCCGGCTGGAGCTTGCGCCCGCCGCCCTTCCCCTTCCACGGGTCGACGTACATCTCCAGGCACGAGAAGGTGTAGTGCCAGGCGCCCTCGCGGAACTCGACCGCGCTGGGACCGCCCGGCCCGCACTCGCTCCCCCAGTCGGCGGCCACGGCGTCGGCCTGCTCCCGGGTCCGGACCTTCATGTTCGCTTCCAGCCACGCCCGGCGGACGACCGGAAGCTCCCAGCGGACCTCGTCCTTCCCCTGCGCGTGGCGCGTCGGGTCGAGCGTCTTGAACGCGCTCCAGATGGGCCGCAGCTCCTCGGGCGGGAGCAGCCCCTCGAGCTCGACCTTCACGGGCTCGAAGCGGGTGCTCGGCGTCCGCACCGCCACCTTGCCGCTGGCGTCGGTCACTCCCACGCGCTCCCCGGCGCCGTCCAGCTCGCGGAAGAGGACGCGGGCGCCCACCACCGGCTGGTGCGTGAAGTACTCGAACACCCGGACGACGATGCGCGCGGGCCCGGGTCCGGCGGTGTCGGCGGCGGGCGGGGCCTTCACCGGCGGCGGCTTCTTGCCGATCAGTCCGCGCATCTCCCGGACGAGCTCGTACCAGCCAGGGGGCGGGCTCTTGAGCAGGGCGTCATGAGCGTCCATCCAGGCCTGCTTGAGCTCGGGCGTCTTGTAGTGGCACCCGGTGGGGACGCCGCCGGGCGAGCCGAAGCCGGTCCAACACACCTGCTGCGCCTCGCGCGTTCTCCGGTGCATCCACTGCAGCACTTCCGCCAGCGACTGGTCGACGCGGAGTCCGGGCAGCGGGTCGCGCACCTCGATGCGCCACTGCTCGTAGTCCTCGCGGGTGAGCGAGCTGATCGGCGCGCTCGCCTCCGCGTAGAAGTAGAGGACGCCCCGCTCGGGGTGCATGATCTGGATGCCGGTGGTGTTGATCTCCCGCTTGCCGCAGTAGCGGTTGATGACGATGACACGGTCGTTTCGGTAGAAGCAGTCCGGGAGCCGCTCGTTGGGACCGAAGCCAGTATCCCCGACCATCGGGACCAGCGGCCCGGAGAGCGCGTCGGCGATGGCCTCCGCCGGCGGGTAGAGCGGCGTGGAGGTGGGGGGCGGCTCGGCCGCGAGCACCACGGCCACCAACGAGAACATCAGCATGTCGTCTCCGATGTGAGCGGACGCCCGATTCTTCACCGGAGACGCGAGGTTGAGGAAAGCTCGTCGCGCCTCTTGGAACGCCGCGACGAAGTCACGGTACTGCTCGCGCAACTCCCGCAGTGCCTGGCGCGAGGAGTCTCGTTCTGGCTCGAGTCCTGCGGTTCGAGTCCTTTGACACCGTCTCGGGTTCGAGTCCACCTCCACATCCCCGTTGGGCCATACCGTGACCGTCCGCTCCAGAACGCGCGCCCGCAGTCGGCGGAAGACGGGGGCGCGGGTCGCATGAACGTTGCTACCCTCGCGGGCAACCATCCCCGCTGGGCCGAGGTGACACCGTGAGCATTTCAGGGCAACCCGCGCGAAGACGTGCATTCCCGCTCCGGAACCTGTTCGTCGTCATGCTTCCACTCCTCGCGGGGTGCAGCATCAACCACTACCAGCCCCACCATTTTCAGTTCGTCACGGTCGTCAAGAAACCCAAATCAGGCTCGGGCGGATGGCGTGCCGCATGCCTGCACGTCCCCATCGTCAACACCGCCACCTGGAACACCTTCTTCTGCAAGTTTGGAGTCGAGATGCCCCTGGCGACCCAAACGGATGGGTCCATCTCCACAGCACTTGCGCAGCGCATCGCCGCTGATTGCGCCAACGAGGCCGGAAGAATCGTGCTTGGCTTCCCCAATTCTCCGAGCCCCGGCCTCGTGTGTCAGGACTTCAAGAGTACGTTTCACACGATTCTGAATCGTGCCGTACTCGGCTCCCAAGTCACGACCCTGTGCGACAAGGAAACAACGCCCCATGTCATTGAATTCTAGCCCTATTCCCCTCTCGGCGGAGTCCTTGCTTGCCCTCGTCCACAACTACTACCGTGCGGACAAGGACTTCGATCTCAGGCGCGAGAACAGCCCCGAGGCCGAGCGCTTCCTCTCGCTGTGGGTGCAAGAGCGCAAGAAGATGGACCAGTGGGACGCGTTCGTGGATGACCTCCAGGCAGCGCTGCCAGGACTGAATGTCGGGAACTTCACGTCCACGTGTAATGCGTCTTTTCGTTGTGCCGTGTACCCGAAAGTGGAGAAACCACCGCAGCCAGTTGTCTGGTGCGTCGTCGGCTGTGTCAGCATCCTGGCGCCTGTCTACGCCATCTATGGCTTGCACCTCCACTACAGCGGCAGGCAGCGCGTTGAAGAGCGGGTCTTCCTGGAGTCGCTTCCACCCGAGATGCAGGCTCCCGCCGAGGTCGTCGCCAGGAAGCTCGAGGCCACGTTCGGGGTGACCGCCCTTCCTCGCGAGCTCGCCCGCACTCCCGTCCCGCTCATCGTCGAGCCCAAGGAACCGCCCCACACCACCCTCTTCGATGCCCTTTTCATCAGTCGCCCCGAGAGCGTGCCCATCTAGGATTGACGAGCTCAGGCGGTGTGGCGCGTCGCCCTCCCCACCCCCGAGAGGGTGTCAAAGGACTCGCGCGACACGACCCGGCACGACACGCGGCGGGAAGGAGTAGAGAGGAAAGCTCGCCGAGAAGTCCCCCCGCCTCCACCGAGCCGCCGCCTCTTGGAACGCCGCGACGAAGGCACGGTACTGCTCGCGCAACTCCCTCAGCGACTGGCGCGCGGAGGCATGCCCCAACGGCCAGCCCATCCCCTGCGTACGCGCCGCCAGGCCGGATGCTCCCTGTGGGCCAACCCCAAGTCCTCAGAATGACCTGGGGGCCGGTAGGTTCACCCGTCCACGCCGAGTCTCGTTCTGGCTCGAGTCCTGCGGTTCGAGTCCTTTGACACCATCTCGGGCTCCCAAACTGACGAATCGCTTGAGAAGCTCGACCGCGGGCGCCAGCCTGGGATTGTTTGCGAGGTGCATCTTCGCCCTCTCGAGCTCCGCCACGTACTCCGGATACGGATGCTCTGGAGGTGGGAGAGGGTCGTTGTCCCCTATTCCGAGCTCATACCGGCGTAGGTCGTCTACCACTGCTTGGAGGAACCGACTTTCACGGTGGTCATATGGGGTGCTCCTGATGCACCCCAGGGTGTGCAGCCCGGTCCGGAGGGAACCAAAAGGCCCCAGGTTCCGAAGAACCTGGAGCCCCGGGGCCGGTCCCCTGGCGGTCTGCTCAGGCCGCGGGCAGCAGGAAGAGCTCGCACGCGCCCGGAGTTGTCGCCGTAGGGCTGATCCACGAAGCGCACCTGCAGCGCGTTGTCGTCCCCCGTTACCTCATAGGTGTACTTGTGGTCGGTCGCGTTGAAGGTCGCCGTGCTGGCCGGGTGCTTCCAGGTCTTCCCCCCGTCCAGGCTGATCTCGAGGGTGCCGGTGTTCCTCCGGGGAGAAGGCTCCGTGCCCTTCTCCAGGCTGGAGCCCTGGGGCCATGCGTAGACGAACTCGGGGTCGATGCCGACCTGCTGATTCACTCCCTGCGCGCTCGGAACATGGGCGCGAGATCCGGCTTGCCCGACCTCGCGCCAGGGGTGGCGATGCTGCCCCACGTGCTGAAGGTCCCCTGCATCGCTCGAAGCGGTACGGCTTGCCCTTCTTGAGCACCCTCTCGCTGTGGCACTCCGGGGCGCGCCGCTCCGGGAGTCGAGCCACAGCTCCTCCGCGGGCTGCACGGAGAGCTGCACGCGCCCAGTAGTTGTCGCCGTAGGGCTTGTCGACGAGGCGCACCTGCACCGCGTTGTCGCCTCCCGTCCAGCTCGTAGTTGTACTCGTGCTCGGCCGCGTTGAAGGACGCCGTGCTGGCCGGGTGCTTCCAGGTCTTCCCGCCGTCCAGGCTGACCTCGATGGCGGTGTTCCTCCGGGGAGAAGGCTCCGTGCCCTTCTCCAGGCCGGAGCCCTTGGGCCACGCGTAGACGAACTCGGGGTCGATGCCGACCAGCTTGTTCGCTCCCTTCGGGCTCGGGAACAGGGGCGCGGGATCCGGCTTGCCCGACCTCGCGCCGGGGGAGGAGAGGCCACCCCACGCGCTATAGCGTCCCCTTCATCGTGAGGAAATACGGCCGGTCCTTCTTGAGCACCACGGTGCTGCTGATGGGGGCGCCGCTCTGGGAGTCGAGCCAGAGCTGGCTGTCCTCTCTGAGCCCAGGCCGGGGTGGCCATCAACACCATCAATCCCATACAGAGCGATGCCGCTTCGAGATACCGCCCACGTCGTTCATCTCTCCATCTCCTCGGGTAGCGAGTTGCGCGGGGCCTGGTGCAAACGCGGCCAGCCAGGGCCGATCTCGGTAGGGATCCGGCAGCTCTCTCCTCGTGCGAAGGTCTGCCCGAGGATCCGACTGAAACCGGTTCCAAGCGGAACGCGTGCGCTTCCCCTTGGGCACGAGGAGAGCGGGCGACTCAGGGGTGCCTCCTGACGTGTCGCTGACACGTCACTGACACGTCAGGGGGCGCACGTGTGACCGCCGGGAATGGTGTCAAAGAACGCGAGCAACGTGACCGGGCAAGGTGCGCGGCGGGAAGGAGTAGAGGGGGAAGCGGGCCGAGAAGTCCCCCGCCGCCAGCGCGCTGCGGCTTCTCGGAATGTCGAGACGAAAGCACGGTACTGCTCGCGCAACTCCCGCAGGGCCTGGCGCGTTGAGGCATGTCCCAAAGGTCCGCGGAGTACGCTTGAGACGCTCGGGCCGTGCTGGGCTGCTCTGCACCGCTCGCGCTCCCATGACAGGCTTCCCCTGCGCGCCTGCCTCCACCTCCCCAGAGTGCTCGCACCGCCGTGTCTCTCCTCTTCCGACCCTTTCTGCAGCCCCGGACAGGAACCGCAGCGGGAACGACTGCACGTTCAGGACGGCCCCAGCAGTGGCGAGCCACACGGCCCGGGAGGGCCCAACGGCGGGTAGGTTTCTCACCGATGGGTATCGAGAACCGGCCATTGCAAAGGCCGTACAAAGTGTCTGACACCCTTCCCGGCCCCCCTTGCTGGACACCCTTCCCGCCGAAGGAGGCCGCGAGGTGGGGCGCCCAACTGTGTCCCAGCGCGGAGGTGAACGCGCCAGGGCACCTGTGAGTAGGCCCCCACCTGACGAACCGAGTACCTCCTGGATGTCGGGCGTGGTTCATGCGAACACCCGCCTCTGGCCTCCAGCAGGCGCGGAGGCTCGTGAGGAGCACGCATGGACGAGGAGAAGAAGCTCGAAACGAGCGGGGAGGAACCGGAACGCTTGGGGCCGTACCTGATTCAGGAGCAGGTACAGCAGTCCACTGACCTCCAGGAGGAACTCTATCTGGCCACGCACGAGACGAGCGGGGCCACGGCCCTGGTGCGCAAGCACGCCGCCCAAGAGGCAAAGGCACCAGGGAAGCACTGGCGGGTGTTCCTCGGCTCCTGGGCCTCTCGAGGCTACTCCGCCATGGAGGTGGAGCACACCGACTGGGCCAGGGCCCAGGACAGGCAGTCGGCGGAGTCGCTGCTGCTCACGTTGGACGGTGTGCTCGAGGAGGTGCGGCGCATGGTCCGCGCCGTATCCGACTCCCACGCGCCCCGCCTCCGGTGGCACCTGGGGTTGGGCGTGGTGAGCGCCGCCACAGTGGGCGTCCTGCTCATCGCGCTGGTGCATCTGGCCTTCGAGGCTCCACCGCCGAGCGGCCCGGAGTCCCTGGCAATCACACCGCCCGCGCTCATGAGCGATGAGGTGCTCACGAGCGACGAGGTGCTCACGGCGGACGCGAATCCGTACTCATTCTCCAGCGCCATGGATACCCCGGACGCGGGAGTGCCCGCACTCGCCCGTTCTCTGCCGCGCGAGGCCTTCAAGGGACAAAAGCGCCCCCCTTGCAGGAAATACGTCGACGTGGAACTCGTGGGCGGCTGCTGGATGGAGCACGCCCTCAAGGCCCCGTGCCCGGATGGGCTCTTCGAGCACCAGGGCAAGTGCTACGCGCCCGTCTTCAGCGCCAAACCGCCGCCCCAATCGCTCGGGGAGTAGGAAGCGGACGCGCACGCCTGTGTGAGGGGTCGAGCGTGTGCGTCACGTCATCGGCCGCTGAACGAGTTCTTTGACACCTTCCCTCGGGCTCATGGCAGCCCGCCGGTGCCTACCGTGAATCGGCGAGGAGGGCGGCCTGGCGCGCCCACTCCGCGCGCAGGACCATCGGCAGAAAGGCGGGGTAGTGGTGGTCGGGGTAGCGCTGGTTCACCCGCTCCGTGATGCGTGCGAACGCTTCCGGAGTGGGCCGGCCCCGTGGGTGCTCCGCCGCGACCGCTTCGACCACGGTGTGGACGTAGTCCGTCTGCCGGTCGAGCAGCTCGGGCCCGTCCGTGAAGCCGCGCCCCGGGTGGATCCACTTCGGGTGCAACGCGCGCAGCTCGTCCAGGCGCTCGAGCCACGCGTCGGTCCGGCCATTCTCGAACCAGCTGTGCGTGCCATTCGCCACCAGGTCCCCGACGAAGAGATGCCCTTCCCACTCGACGACCACATGGGCCGGGCTGCACCCGCCGCCAAGCACGTGCGCCTTCACGGTGAGGCCCCCCGCGCTCAGCTCCGTCGTGCTGCTTCCGAAGCTGTCGGGGAGCACGACGCTCCAGGGGTACCCGCCCGCCTGGTACTTCTCGAAGAGGGCGGGAGCCCATCTGTCGTGGACCTCGGGAATGCGCTCGCGGACCTGCTCGGAGGTGACGACCGGGACTCCGCGCTTCTCGAGCCAGGCCGTTCCGTTGAAACGGTCGGGGTTCGGGTGCAGGACGATGGCCAGCTTGACCTTCTTGCCCGTGGCCCCCTCGGCGTAGGCAATCCCTTTCCGCAACGCGGACGGAAGGAACTGCGTGTCGATCAAGATGAGCCCCTCGGGCCCCTCGAGCCAGAAGGAGGACGTCTCGAACGACCACTCGGACGAGAGGATTTGACCGACCCGCGCGTCTCCCTGCTCCTGTGCGGAGTTCGAGTACCGCGCGTTCTTGTGGGGAACGGCACAGCCGAGGAGCAAACCGAGCGACGCCAGGAGCACGAGTCTCATGCGCGCGAAGCATAAGACGAATGGGAGCCCTGTTGAGGGGGGCCGAGACGAAGTGTCTGACACCTTTTCGGGACACCTTTTCGGGGTGCCGGAACACCTGCTCGACCGCCAGAGCCGGTCAGCGCGCGATTCGTGGGCCCAAAGCCTTCCTGAAATCCCGCACCGCGGGCACGTCGCTGTCACCACGTCCAGGGCCCCGGTACATCGCGTCTCACTCGCGAAGCGTTGAGATCGCCCGCTCGAGGACCTCGTCTCGTCCCGCGAGGATTCCCTGCACGGTGGGCCGTACCTCCACGTCTGGAGTGACGCCCACGCCCTGCACCGGACGGCCATCCGGGTAGAGCAGGAGCTGGCCCGTGAAGAGGACGCAGACGGCCCCAGGCAGGCACACGTTGGTGGTGTCTCCCACGGCACCCGCGGTGGGCGCTCCCACGAGCCGGGTGCCCGCGGCGGCCTGGAGCATCATGGCGGTGTACTCGGCCTGGCTGGAGGCACGCTCGTCCACGAGCATCACGGTACGGCCGGTGTAGCGAGGGGATTGGGCTCGGGAGAGCTCCGTGTCGGAGAACCGCAGTTCCCGGCGCTGGCCGGAGGACACCAGGGGCCGGGCAACCACCGCCGCGTGCTCGGTGCCCTTCACGTTGAGGCGGCGCGCCAGCTCCCACGCCGTGCTCTGGGGCTGGCCGCGCATGTCGAAGATGATGCCGCGAGTCCCCTGCAGGGCCTCCAGCATCGAGTCGATCTGCTCCACCCGGAGCAGCCGCAGATCGACATAGCCGAGGTTGCCCTTGAGCGTCCGGTAGGGCTCGCCCTCGGCGGAGGGCTGCCGGAAGGGCGCGAGGAAGGCGCGGGAGCGGAGCAGCTTCACCTCCTTCTGCCCGCCATCCACGGACCTGACGCGCAACGAGACCTGCGAGCCATCCGGCCCGGCGAGCAGCATCTCCGCCACCTTCAACGAGAGGGCGGCGGGCGTCGAGGCCGCGAGGTGGCGCCGGAGGAAAGCGGCCCGCTCCTCCACGGGCTGTCCATCCACGGTGAGCAATTCGTCCCCGACAACGAGCCCGGCCTCACGGGTCACGTTGACATCGAGGAGCTCCGTCATCAGGGGGCGGCCCTCCACGTAGCGCGGGAGGATGGGGGCGGTCGCCTCGCCCAGCGTGCGGAAGACGGTGCCGCGCTCGGCCAGGAAGATGTGGCCGTCATGGACGCGGGCGGACAGCTCATAGAGCGTGAGCGCGTATGCGCGGGCATCCGCGGCCTCGCGAGCCTTGCGGAGGAACTCGGGCAGCACCGCGTCCCAGTCGCCGAGCGCCTTCGGGTCCGGGTGGAAGTAGTGCATGACGTTCCAGAAGCGGCAGACGGCCAGGGTCCTGAGGCCGGGGGAGGGGTACTCCTGCTCCGCGTAGGTCTCCTCCGCGTGCCACGTGGGCAATCCGGCCCGCTGTGCGGCATGGCGCGCGGGGGTCTTCGCCTTGCCCGTGCGGACGAGCTTCAGCGCGGCCTGGAAGGCGGGGCCCAGCTCTCCCTCGTCGGCACTCGCGGGCACGGTGACATCCGCGCGCAGGCCTTGCGAGCCCTCGGGGAAGACGAGCTCGGAGGTGCGCACGACGGCGCGGTGGCCACCGGCGAGGGGCAACTCCATCGTCTTGACGGCGGAGCTCTCGTCGAGCGCGCCCTGCGCGACGAGGAAGGTGCGGGAGGAGGAGCCCACCATGGCCAGCAGCAGGGGGACGAGCGGAGTGCGCGCGTTGACGAGGAAGGCCACGGAGCGCTGGGGGGCACCGGGCGCGGAGGCGAAGCCCTCGGCGAGCTTCAGGTCCATCGTGGTGCCGTAGCCACCCGAGGTGGCGCCGAATTGTATCCGGTAGCCTGAGTGCTGGAGGTACCGCTCACCCGGGCCGGTCACCGGTTCAGAGGGCAGCGCGCCCGCGAGGAAACCCAGGGCCTGGTCCATCCAGATGGCCTCGTCGGCGCCACTGGCTCGGAGGTCCACGACGACGCGGCGGGCCTTCGCGAGCTCGGGGCCCAGCGAGGACACCGCCATGTAGAGCTCCTGGAAGTTCCCGAAGCGGCGGTCGAGGTCCACCGCGAGCACCTCCCCCACCTGCCGAGAGAGGGGCGTGCTCTGCGCGCTCGGAGCGGGGGCGGCCGGTGCCTGCCGGGCGACCCGCGTCACAGGGTCCCCGAGCCTGCCGAGCATCCCCTGGAGGGTATCGGAGAGGGCTTCGGGGTTTCGGGCCTCCATCACCCGGGGCGCCGTCTCCACCAGCGCCGCGTCCCAGTCGATGTCCCGAGAGGGCAAGGCCGGATGGAAGTGCTCCACCGCGCCCCAGACGCGACAGAGCGCCGCGAGCCGCGCATCGGGAGTGGCCTCCACGCGCTCCGGCGTGCCCTCGGCCGTGGGAGCCGCACGTGCGGCGAGTCCCATGATGAGTGCGACTAGAAAAATGGGTCCTGACGGATGGCGAACCGGTGTGATGGCCATGCTCCCCCTCTCGAGTGTCGCCGCAGAGACACCGGGAGGAGCCAAAGGTTCCCGAATTTGGTCGAGCATTCCGAAGCTCATTGGCACCCGCCGCGTGCTTCCTATGGACGGGAACGTTGACGGGGCCACCAGGGCGTGGTCGTCGGTGATGAGGACGGTGCGCGGTTACATGTCCCTTCGCGGAGCCCTCACGGTGACGGGAGGATGCGGATGTCCTCCTGGAACACGGGGTCCACTTCGTACTCCCCGAGGAACTCTCCGCTGAAGCCCTGGATGACGACGCGCCGTACAAAGTGTCTGACACCCTTCCCTTGACACCCTTCCCTTGACACCCTTCCCTTCCCGGGCCGTGATGAGCGGAGCCGTGACTGGTCTTACGACTCTGTCGAGCGCCGCCGCTGCCGCCTGCTCTTCGCGAGCGCGGCGCGGAGC
This sequence comes from uncultured delta proteobacterium, assembly GCA_963771175.1. Classification (GTDB taxonomy): domain Bacteria; phylum Myxococcota; class Myxococcia; order Myxococcales; family Myxococcaceae; genus Archangium. The sequence goes on along the minus strand of CAVYSY010000044.1, from coordinate 162,370 downwards.
ATCTCTCGCCGCTGCCTCTCTGCATCGTCGGGCGGCGGTGGCTCTTCGAGGCGGGGAAACGACAACGCGACCTTTCCGCCGAACGGCGCGAAGACCTTGTTGAGCGTTTCGAGCGTCGGGTTCGCGTTCGGATCGTCCTCGAGCGTCGCTACGACGCTGGTGGAGAGCCTCACGGCTTGTGCGAAGGTCTTCCGGTCCATCCCCAGCATCGTGCTGCGGAGGATGCGCGAGGCGTCTCCGAGGCCGAACTCTCCGGTGGCGACCATAGCAGCGAGCTCTTCCAGCAGCGCCTTGCGTTCGAGCGCAGTCAATCGGGCGACGTCGGCGCGCTTCATAGGAGACTCCACGTGCGGAGGCGCTTCTCGATGCTGCGGAAGTCCAGCCCCGCGAAATTCAGCGTTTCATCCGGCAGCCTGAGGTTCGCGAGGAGCTCGCGGAGATTGCGAAGGCGCAAAGCGAGGTCGTGGAGGCCCTCGCGCAACGACGTCTCATCTGGGCCGAAGCTTCGAAGGAGCCCATCCCAGTCGACATCTCCGCCGGCTTCGTACCCTTCCCACGTCGTGGTGCGGGTGATTCCTTCGAGGTCCATCCTCATCGGCGCGAAGTCGAAGATGGGCGCGAGGCGGACGGTACTGTCCGTCTTGAGCACGGCGATGTTCCTGCAGTGGTTGTCCGAGTTGCCGAACACCAGATTCAGCAGGTCGCGCTTCAGGTACTCGAGGCGCACCGTCGGCCAAACCGTCGCGGGAACGACGTCTTTCAGTGCACTCAATGCCGCTTGATGCTTCTGGAAAGAGCCTGGCTCAGCCTTGAGCAGCGAGTAGAGGGACTCGAGTCCGTACCGGATTTCGCGGCCGTCTCGGCGCGCGACGTCAAAGCGGGGAAGCCAGAGGCTCGGGCCCGAGGGGCCTTCGTGAAGCGCGAGCCCTTCTTGCGCAATGGTTTCGACTCCGAGCTCTGCGAGCGCTTTGTAATACACGTACTCCGACCGAAGGATGTTTCGGTCGCGTTCGCTGCGGCTGCGCGCGAACTTGACGAGGTAATGCCGATCTGGACAGGCGGGGTCATCCTGCCAGACGTCGATCCACACCTGCTCCGCGGCGTCGCAGCGGAGCAGGAGCTTCGGCGAATCGCCGCCGGCACCTGTCGCGCCTCCGACCTGCGCGCCGGCCTTGGCGGCGTACTCGATGAAGGCGTTCTCGCGGTCGATGACGACCTGGCGAGGGAACCGCTTGGGAGGTTCCTTCTTCGCGGGAACCGACTCCTCGATTCGAAGATTGCCGACCGGCGCAATCGTGCCACTCCGCAGGATTTCGAAGTCACTCGCCGCCTCATCCGCGAGGTCCAGTCGCCGCAGCCACCAGCCACGGGCACTCCCCATCGGTCGCAGGTCATCGAGGAACGCCGGCCAACGGCGCCAGACCTTGGGGCCGAACTCGACCGGTAGATTGAGACTTACCGCCGCAAGCGGCGGCGGGTCGGCGATCCACCGAAGCAGGTACTCGTGCTCGTACTCGAAGGTGCATCCTCCGCGTCGATCCTCCCTGACCGTAGGGAACTCAAGCAGCGCTGCCCGCTGCCACGACCCGTCGATCAGCGCCTGGAGATGGAGCTCCATATAATCCTTTATAACGGATTTAAATCGCGCCAGCAGCGCTTTTTAATCCGGTAAACTGGTTTATCTAGCCCATTGGAGGTGCCTTTAATCCGGCATAACGTATTTATTCCGGGCGCCTTCCGCGTGCTGCCGGCCCCCTGCCGCATCAGGCGAGCGACGCGCTTCTCGGAGATGCGACGGCCCCGTGCGCGCAGCTTCGCATGGACGCGGGGGGGCTGCCATCGGTGCCGCGGCGCTCCTGGTGGAGGGTCGCTACCTCCATGGTGGGTGTGCCCGGTGAAGCTACGCCGCCATCGCCTCCGGCTGTGCGAATCCAGATATGCGATGGCTGGCACCGGAAATGTATGGCGTTCAATCGGGCCGGGAATGCGTGCGCGCGTTTTCAAGGAGTTGCGTATGGGGTGGGGCCGAGCGCACCTTCCGGCGGGGCGAGGAGGAGTTGGATGGGCGGCGGTCTCGGGAATGGTGTCGGGAATGGTGTCAAAGAACTCGAGCAACGTGACCGGGCAAGGTGCGCGGCGGGAAGGCGTAGAGGGGGAGGCGGGCCGAGAAGTCCCCCTGCCGCCAGCGCGCTGCGGCTTCTCGGAATGTCGAGACGAAAGCACGGTACTGCTCGCGCAACTCCCGCAGGGCCTGGCGCGTTGAGGCATGTCCCAAAGGTCGCGGAGTACGCTTGAGTGTTACCGCGCACGCTTGTTGATGGAGATTTGGACCGGCTGGTTGATGGAGCCATCGTCTTCCATGCGCGCCGCGCCTCCCAGTGCCTTGCCGAAGTGTTCCGTCGCTGCTTCCAATTCCTGCACCGTCCGCGCGGCCTCGGCCTCCTGGTACAGGCGCAGGCATGCTCGGGCCAGTTGGGTGAGCTCCAGTGCGCCCACCAACAATGACAGTCGCACCGTGAGCGCCACCACGAAGGCCTTGGTGAACAGCATCGCCGAAACGGAAGAGGTACTCCTCTCGCAAGTGCAGTTCCCACTGGGGCAGGGACTCGTGCAGGAGCACGAGCACCTCCTTTGATTCCTCCAGGCACAGCACCTCCAGAGATGGGTCGGGTGCCACCGGCTCGAAGGAGAGCCGCAGCCGGTCTCCCGACAGCTCGTCGACCCTCACCCGCTTGGGCTCCGCGCGGGCTCGCTCGCCATCAGGGGCGACGGCCCGAGACGTGGCGCACGAGGTGGGCACCACGAAGCACAGCGCCAGGGTCATGCGCAGCAACAGAAGGCGTCTCTTATGCCCAGGGAGCATGCACCGCCCCGCCCGAGCGGTCTCCTGCCCGACGTCCTCCCCCCGCTTCGTTCAGCCCCGGGCTTTTTCGCCGTCACTTCCGCTCGTCGGGAACACGACCCGGGCATGCCCGGTTGGTAGCTTCTGCTCGCAGTCCCGGAACCCTTCGCGCAAGCAGGTCTCCCGCATGTCCCTTCCCTCCCGCTTCCGACTCCTCGTCGCGGCCCTCCTCCTCGCCTCCGCTCCCGCGCTCGCCAAGGGGCCCTCGCCCTCCGCGCAGCCCGCCCCCTCGGCGCAGGTCGCTCCCCTCCCCCGCGGCAAGGCGAAGGCCGGTGCGCTCGCCCCCTTCACCAGCGTCGAGGGCATCACCGAGTACCGGCTCGACAACGGGCTCCGCGTCCTCCTCTTTCCCGACCCCACCCGGCCCACCGTCACCGTCAACGTCACCTACTTCGTCGGCTCCCGCCACGAGGGCTACGGCGAGACCGGCATGGCCCACCTGCTCGAACACCTGATGTTCAAGGGCACCCCCTCCACCCCCAACGTGCCCCAGGCCCTCACCCAGCGCGGCGCCCGCCCCAACGGCACCACCTGGCTCGACCGCACCAACTACTACGAGACCCTCCCCGCCTCCGACGAGAACCTCTCCTGGGCCCTCTCCTTCGAGGCCGACCGCATGGTCAACAGCTTCATCGCCAGGAAGGACCTCGACAGCGAAATGACCGTCGTGCGCAACGAGTTCGAGAAGGGCGAGAACGACCCCTCGCGCATCCTCTTCGAGCGCGTCATGAGCGGCGCCTTCCTCTGGCACAACTACGGCAAGTCCACCATCGGCTCGCGCGCGGACATCGAGAACGTCCCCATCGAGCGGCTCCAGGCCTTCTACCGGAAGTACTACCGGCCCGATAACGCCATGCTCGTCATCGCCGGCAACTTCGAGCCCCAGAAGGTCCTCTCCCTCGTCCAGAAGACCTTCGGCCGCCTCCGCAAGCCCGCCGAGCCCCTCGCCGTCACCTACACCGAGGAGCCCACCCAGGACGGCGAGCGCTCCGTCACCCTGCGCCGCGTCGGCGATGTGAGCGCGCTCGCCGCCGTCTACCACGTCCCCCAGGGCGCCCACCCCGACTTCGCCGCCATCGACGTGCTCACGCACATCCTCGGCACCGCCCCCTCCGGCCGCCTCTACAAGGCCCTCGTCGAGACCAAGAAGGCCTCCAGCGCCGACGCCTACAACTTCCAGCTCCACGACCCCGGCGTCCTCGCCTTCTCCGCCGAGGTCCGCGAGGGCCAGTCCCTCGACGCCGCCCGCGACGCCCTGCTGAAGACCGTCGAGGAGTCCGCTCGCACTCCCTTCACCGAGGACGAGGTGAACCGCGCCAAGACGGCCCTCCTCAAGTACGTGGAGCTGATGCTCAACGACTCGGAGAGCGCCGCCATCCAGCTCTCCGAGTGGGCCGCCATCGGCGACTGGCGCCTCCTCTTCCTCCACCGCGACCGGATTGAGGCCGTCACCGCCGCCGACGTCACCCGCATCGCCGAGAGCTACCTCAAGCCCTCCAATCGCACGCTCGGCCAGTTCCTCCCCACCGCGAAGCCCGAGCGCTCCGAGATGCCCGCCCACGTCGACGTGGCCGCCATGCTCCAGGGCTACAAGGGTCGCGGCGAGGTAGTCATTGGCGAGGCGTTCGACCCCTCCCCCGCCAACATCGAGAAGCGCGTGCAGCGCTCGCAGGTCGCCGGCCTCAAGCTCGCCCTGCTCCCCAAGAAGACTCGCGGCGAGATGGTCAACGTCTCCCTCAACCTGCGCTGGGGCACCGAGAAGGCCGTCTGGGGCCGGAGTGACGCCGCCGAGTACGCCGGCATGATGCTCATGCGCGGCACGAAGAAGCACAGCCGCCAGGAGCTCAAGGACGCCTTCGACAAGCTCAAGGCCCGCGTGGGCGTGGACGGCAGCGCCACCGGCGCCAGTGTCTGGATGGAGGCCCCCCGACAGAACCTCCCCGAGGTGATGAAGCTCGTGGCCGAGGTGCTCCGCGAGCCCGCCTTCGATGCCAAGGAGTTCGCCCTCCTCCAGGAGGAGCGTCTGGCGGGCCTGGAGTCCCAGCGCAGCGAGCCCGGCACCCAGGGCCGCATCGCCTACTCGCGCGCCGTCTCGCCCTACCCCAAGGGACACCCGTACTACGCGGACTCCCTGGACGAGGCCCTCGAGGGCGTGAAGGGCACCACGCTCGAGCAGGTGCGCGCCTTCTACCGTGAGTTCTACGGTGCCTCGCAGGGCGAGCTCGCCGCCGTGGGCGACTTCGACGCCGAGGCCCTCCCGAAGCAGGTGGCCCAGCTCCTCGGCGACTGGAAGAGCCCCGCCCCCTACGCCCGTGTTCCCGCCCAGCCCTACAAGCCGGGCACCCAGGCGCTCATGCTGGAGACTCCCGACAAGGCCAATGCCTTCTTCCTCGCCGGCCAGGGTCTCTCCCTGCGCGACGACAACCCGGACTACCCCGCACTGGTGCTCGGCAACTTCCTGCTCGGCGGTGGTTTCCTCAACTCGCGCCTCGCCACGCGCGTGCGCCAGCAGGATGGGCTCTCGTACAACGTGGGCAGCGGGCTGAACGCGGGCGCCATCGACCCCGTGGGCTCCTTCTCCACCTACGCCATCTACGCTCCGCAGAACGCCGCGAAGCTGGAGACCGCCGTGCGCGAGGAATTGGAGCGCGTGCTGCTCAAGGGCTTCACCGCCGATGAGCTGGAAAAGGCTCGCGCGGGTCTCCTGGAGTACCGGCGCACCGGCCGCTCGGATGACGGCAGCCTGGCGCGCACGCTCGCGTCCTACCTGTATTACGGGCGCACGCTCGACTTCGACGCCTCCTTCGAGAAGCGCATGAGCGAGCTCAAGCCCGACGACGTGCGCGCCGCGCTCGCCCGGCACCTGGACTGGAAGAAGGTGACCGTGGTCAAGGCCGGTGACTTCGCGGGCGCGGAGAAGAAGGCCAAGGCCCCCGTGCCTACTCCGCCCGCGCCGTAGGCGCTTTCCCTCTCCTCTCGGGAGAGGCATCGGGGTGAGGGTCGCGCGGCCACTCGGGTCGCGAGGGCCCTCACCCTTCGTGTTTCCGGGGGCTGGAGGTTTGTTCGCACCATCGGATAGGTTGGCCCGCGTATGTGGGACTCCTTACCTCTCCGGTCTGCCCTGCTGGTCGTCCTCATGGCGTCCGTGGCCGTCGCTCGTGGACGCGAGGTCAACGTGCGGAGCGCCTACGTTTTCGGTCGCCAGGATGAGCGGGTCGAGCGGTTGTACGTGACTCCCGAAGCGGCCACCGTGCTCCGGTTTCAGCAACCCTGTGTCGCGGCGGGAACCCGGATGCTGGGCTGGGAAGGCCGCTTCGAGCCGGTGGCGTGTGCCGGCAAGAGGGTGCTCGTCGAGCCGCTGCAGCCCCTCGAGCCCGAGGACCGATTCATCCTGGTGGTGATGCTCGCGGATGGGACCGAGGTGCCCTTCACCCTCGTGGGGGCCACGCGGGAGGAAGGGCAGTGGCCAGACCAACAGGTGAACGTCTTCCTCGAGCCGGATACCCGCGAGGCGCTCCAGGACCAGCTCAAGAACGCCCGCGCGCGGGAAGACGCTCTCCGGGAGGATGTGCGCCGGTTCTATCGGCAGGACACGCCAGACCATGCGCTCGCGAAGCTCCTGGCTTCCGGTGCCATCACGCAGACCCCGTTCAAGCTACGCGGGAAGCGCGTGATGAAGGATGAAGAGGGCGTGACAACGGTGGTCCAGGTCTACGCGGGCAAGGCGAAGGCCGCGGTCCTGTTCACGGTGACGAACGATAACCCCTCGAAGCCGTGGAGCCTGCGGGAGGCTCGCCTGGTGACGATTCGCCCGGGAGAGGAGCCGCGAGCCCTATGTGTTCGGTGACAAGCAGCAGTTCGCCTTGCGCGCGGACCGGGACGAGATCGCCCCTGGCGAGACCGGGCATGTGGCCGTCGTGGTGGACGGAAGCGCCTTCAAGACGGAGATCGGGAGCGCTAGGCTGCTCTTGGAAATCTACCGCGAGGACGGCTGGAGGCAGGCCTACGTTCTTCTCGATGAACGCCTCGTGCGCGAGTAGGAGCCCCCATCATGCCATCGACTAGAGCACGTCTACTCCCCTTCCTCGTCCTGCCTCTTGCGACCCTGGGCTGCCCTTCGGCGGGCGTGTCCCTGAGGGCGGATGGCAGCCCCGGACCGGAGAAGTGCTCGGAAGAAGCCCTGAAGACGATGCGGATTCTTCGGATGCACGTCAGTGATGCCTCCGACGTGGAGCTCGACGCCAACCAGATCGACATGAGCCCCATCACGCTCTATGACGGGCCCGTCGAGAGCTTCCTCGACGGCTCGCTGGGCACGCTCGAACCCGCCACACGGCTTTACGGGCGGGTGTGGACGAGTGGACCGCTGGTGGTCGTCCGGTACTACGAAGCGAAGCCCCCGGACGGAGACACCGTGCCCATTTGCGCGGTCGCCCGGTTCGGGGAGCATTTCAAGAAGCGCCCCGAGTCGAAGCCCGGGACGGCCATCATCGAGTACTCCAACGCCTCCATCTTCGTGGTCGATTCATTCCGGTGAGCCGTGGAGAGGCACGGGGTGAGGGTCGCGCGGCCTCTCGGGTCGCGGCGGTTCTCACCTTTCGTGTTTCAGGAGGTCCTCAGCGCAGGAAGGCGCGACTCATCGCGGCATACGCCGCTGAATCCCGCTGCATGTGCTGGAGCAGTTCCTGGGCCTCCGCGGCCTCTGGGCCATTGAGTCGGACGAGATTCTGGAGCGCCTTCACATAGCCCAGGCGCTCCCTCCGTTGCTCGGCCAGTCTCCGGGCGCCGGAGCCCCAGGATGCGAATCGTCGCCTCTCCGCGTGCGTTGCCATCCACCGCGTATGGCACTTCTTCCCGGAACGAAATGAAGGCTTCGGGGACGTCCACTGCTGGATCGAGCAGCAGCGGGTCTTCCGCCATCACATCGTCCTTATGGCTCCGAGCCCGACGAGCGGGCGTCTGTAGCGGGAAGAGGTTCCTCTTGAACTGCTGATTGCAGAGCGTGCAGGACAGGAACAGATTCGACCACTCGTAGGTGAGCCAGTAATAGCCGGGCCGACTGAGTGGCTCTCCTTCCTCCTGGCGCCACCCCGCCTTGGGACGGAAGTGCTCGACGTCTCCGTAGGAGATGTGGGCGAACTTCGATTCGCAGAAGGCGCACTTGTCGTGCTGGGCCTCCCGGAGCGACTGCTTGACGTCCGCATGGGCGTAGATGGCCGAGTCGAACTCGAAGGACTTCTTCGCCGGTCTCGTAGCCCCGAGAGGCACGCGAGTACGCCGCGCTCAGGGCACGCCGGGAGCGGGCTCCTTTCGTGCGAAGGACCTCGGGCGGCTCGGCCGGCTTGCGGACGCGAATCACTTTCGTTCGTCCTTCAGGCGCGCGGCGGCGCGCTGGATGAGTTCGAGCGCCTCTCGTTCGGTCTTCGTCTCACCCGTGGGCAGAGGCCCGATAGCGGATTCCAGTTCGCGCAGTCTGGCCTTGTCCTTGGTGGTCAGGCGGGGCTTGGAAAGGAGCGCGGTTCGCTCCTTGAGGAGTTCCTCGATCTGGGGCGGCCGAGCCGTCTCCAATCCGAACAGGTCGCTCGTGAGGATTTGATCCACCCGCCAGCCTCGGATGGATTCCACGTCGTTGTCGATGACGACGTGGTCACCCTCGCGCCGCAGGACCACGATGTTCGCATCCGTGGCGCTCTGCACGACGAGCGGACTGTGCGCGGTCACGATGAACTGGGTATTGGGGAAACGCTCGGTCAGATAGCCGATGAGCTGGCGCTGCCACTTCGGATGCAGGTGGAGGTCGATTTCATCGACGAGCACGACCGCCGGCTCGGCCAGCGGGTTGGGACTGTCGGGGTAGCGCTCGAACAGACGGCTCGCGAGGTCCACCATCCAGGCGATGAGTGTTCGGTATCCCAGGCTCAAGCTCCGCATCGCGACCCAGCCGTAGGGGGTCTGTACCTCCACCCGGGCCGCAGGGATTCGCTCGCATCGGGAGGCGCGAAGCGAAGGTCGCTCACCTCCGGGAGCAGGTCGATCAGGAGTTGCTTGATACGGTCGCGCCTCTCCGTGGCTGCTTGACCTGTTCGGGAGACTCCTTGCTGGCCGCGTAGTCGGCTTGCAGGAGCCACTCTTCCGCGTTCCTCAGCGGTACATCTTCGAAGAAGAGGCTGTCGCTGGGCTGGGACTCTTTCGGGGCGGACAATGAGCCAGCCCCCATCCGGCGAGTTGCTCCATAGCCGTAACACACCAAATTGATGAAGGGCTCTTGAATCCCTCTGGCAGTGGACCCTTTTCGTTGGCCGTCAATGAATAACGATGGTGCTCTGCGATGCCTGTTCGGCTCCCTCGGCCATCGGCCTGTCCCAGCCGTGAGCACGACGGAAAGTGCGGGCGTCATCCGCTTAGATGACGAATCGGAGACCAGGACAAGCGAGTGTGCTGGATGACCCCTTGGGCACGTAGTGGGGGGTCCCGTCAGACTGCTCGTCCAAGCACAACAGGTTCAAAGGTGGTGAGGGCCTGCAGCAGGGTCGTCTTGCCCATGCCGTTGTTGCCGAGAATCACCGTCCATCTCGCCGGGCGTCCCTCACCATCGGAGAGCTGCAGGGTCTGCTTGGGCCCGAAGCAGCGCACGTTCTCAAGGGTCAATGAGAGGAAGTACACGGGCGGAGACGGCGGGCTGCTTGTGCGCGCCGGACTCGTCACCCGCTTCGCCTGCTGTGCTTTTCCCCGAGCTTTCGTGGCCATGTCGTTCCTTGAAGGGTGCCCACCTCGGCGTCAGACGCGGGCGGTGTACCACGAAGGTTCGACCGGCCTCACGGGTCAGAGCTCCCAGAGTTCGCCCAGCTCCAACAGGAGGGGCGTGAAGGGCTCGGCGTGGACTTGGGCCTGTCCGGTGTGCGTGCCCCGCAGCTCCCAGCGGCTGCCTGTCCAACTCGTACACCTCCAGTTCCTGCCGCAGCGGGTCCACCAGCCACAGGTGGTGCACGCCCTCCCGGGCGTAGACCTTCATCTTCATCTCCGCAGGTCCAACACCTTCTCCTCCCGGTCCAGCACCGCCGTGGAGTGGGGAGAGCACCTCGCAGACCCAGTCCGGCGCGAGGGTGATGCCCACCACGTCGGGCATCCGCGGCATGCGCTCCCGGCGCCAGCCCGCGATGTCCGGCACCAGTACGTCTTCGCCCAGGTGAAGCTCGGGCCTGAGGAGGAGCAGCCAGCCACCCGGGCCGTCTTCGTCCTCGATCGAAAGGCCCATCGAGCTGGCCGTATCAGCGCGCCCGTCGCGCGCGCCTGGAGCGAGGCCGTTCGGCGACTCACGTACAGCTCGCCGTCCACCAGTTCCGCCACCGGATGTGGAGGGACCGCCTCCAGGTCCGTGTAGGTCGCCTTCCTTCGGCTGGCGCTCATGTCCCGGGCTCACTCCTCCCAGAGGAGGGCCAGCTCCAACGCGAGGGCCTCGAAGGGCTCGGCGCGGACCTGCTCCTGGCCGGTGTGCGTGCCTCGCCGCTCCCAGCGGCTGCCTTCCAGTCCGTACACCTCCAACTCCTGCCGCAGCGGGTCCACCAGCCACAGGTGGCGCACGCCCTCTCGGGCGTAGACCTTCATCTTCTTCTCCCGATCCAGCTTCGCCGTGGACGGGGAGAGCACTTCGCAGACCCAGTCCGGCGCGAGGGTGAAGCCCACCACTCGCGGCATCTTCGGCATGCGCTCCCGGCGCCAGCCCGCGATGTCCGGCACGAGTACGTCCTCGCCCAGGTGCAACTCCGGCTCGAACAGCAGGCGCCAGCCTCCAGGCCCGCCCTGTCCTCTTCCGAATGGGCCTCGCAGCTCGCCGAAGAGCTCCGCTGTCGCCGCCGCGTGGAGCGAGGCCGGCCGGGGACTCACGTACAGCTCGCCGTCCACCAGTTCCGCCACGAGGTGCGGAGGCACTGCCTCCAGGTCCGCGTAGGTGGCCTTCCTCCGGCTGTCGCCCATGTTCCGAGCATGAGCAGCCGGGCGTGCCTCTTCAAGTGGGCTCCAGGGAGTCTCGCTGGCTCCAGGGTTCATACGGACAGATTACGCCCTACTTGGGATGTTGTGTAGCCCTGGACAACGGGAAAGGTTACCTCCGTCCCGGTGTCGTGGCCCGGGTGCACTCACGGGCGACTGTCTCCTCGGATGGTTTCAGGCCCATGCTCGGGCGTGTTCCCGTCGGTGGGCCTAATGGCCGCTCGCGTAGCTGGCCCGCTGCTGCGCCGCCTGCTGCTGGGACGCCTCCTCCTCGATGAGCGCTCCCCCCGCGGCCGCCGCCGTGCCGCTCGACACACCCCCCTGCGCGTCCTTCGGCTCGCACACGCACCCGGCCGAGCTGCGGATGATGACCACCGCCGCCAGCTTCATGTCCAACGCCGCGCAGTGCGCCACGCACTCGGTGGCGCGCTCCTTCGGCACCGAGCCCGTCGTGGCCTGCGCCGTGACGCAGCCCGCCGACAGCAGGCACAGCAGCAGCGTGAATGTCTTCCGCATGGGAGTCCTTCCGGTTCGAGTGGAGGTCCGACTTCCCCTCGGAGCATCCCGCACCGTCAAGCCACTCGGAGGAGGAATGCGTCCAGCGCGGCGTTGAAGCCCTCCGGGTCATCCATCATCAGCCAGTGGCTCACCCCCGAGAGTGCCTTCAGCTCGATTCCGGGCACTACTCGGTGCAGCGCCCTGTCTCCGAACGTCTCCAGCGTATGGGCCGCGGCGATGACGAGCCTCGGGCCCGGGTAGCGCGCGAGCTGCTCCGCCGGGTCCAGCTCCAACATGCTCCAGATGGCCCCGTACACCACCTCGCGCGGCGTGGCGCACAGCGAGTCGAGCACCGCCGTGCGCGTCTCCGGCTTCGCGTCGCGCAGGAACGGCTCGAACCACCTCAGGCGCCCGGCCTCGTAGCGCTCCGGGTGGAACATCGCTCGGAAGGCCTCCACCACCTGCGGCGGCAGGTCCTTCACGCTGTCCCCGGGGTCTCCGAGCACCAGTCCCACCACGCGCTCGGGATGGCGCCCCGCGTACTCGGCCACCACCGCGCAGCCGAGGCTGTGCCCCACCAGCACGAAGCGCTCGAGCCCCAGCGCGTCCGCCACCGCCCCCACGTCCTCGGCCAGCTCCCGGTAGTGGTAGCGGCCCGCCGCGTCCGGCTCCGACTCGCCCATGCCCCGCAGGTCGAAGGACACACTGCGCTGCTTCAGGTGCGCCTGCTGCGCCGCCCACTGCGTCCGGTTGCCGCTGTTGCCGTGCACGAAGAGGACAGGCACCCCTCCCTCACCTGCGGTGGTGACGGCGAGCCGCCCCGCGGGCCCTTGTATCGTCTGTGTCGAAAAGGTCATTCGGCGACGGTAGAGGCTCGGGCCCAGCGGTCGGTAGCGGAACCGACGGGTCTGGCTCCCGGCGCGCTTTTCAGAAACCTGTCCGACTGTCGGACAGGTTTTTCAAGAACGCGCCCGGCGGCCCCCCCTTCTGCACGGACCTTCTTCAGAGGACTCAGGACCTGCAGTATCCGTCCCACGGACTCTCGCGGCTCGGACTGCCTGCCGGCCCGGTGGGGCGGCGGGAGGAACGGTCCTCCATGGCGGTGACGTTGCTCAGCTGACTTGCCTTCCCCCGTCCATCGCGTGAGAAGTGAGGCTCCACCCGGGCGAGCGCGAGTCGCCTGCCCGCCCTCCCCCCTGGCGAATGAAGCAGCGGTACGACGTCATCGTGGTGGGCCTGGGCCATGCGGGCTGCGAGGCCGCGCTCGCCTGCGCGCGCATGGGCCTGGACACCCTCGGCCTCACCCTCAAGCGCGAGCGCGCCGCCGTCATGAGCTGCAACCCGGCGGTGGGCGGCACGGCCAAGGGCCACCTGGTGCGCGAGCTGGACGCGCTCGGCGGCGAGATGGGCCGCGTGGCGGACCTCGCGGGCACGCACTTCAAGACGCTGAACGCCTCCAAGGGCCCGGCGGTGCAGGCCACGCGCGTGCTGTGCGACCGGGAGGCCTACGCGCGCACCATGCAGTCGGTGCTGTGGGCCCAACCCGGACCTCACCGTGCACGAGGGCGAGGTGTCCGCCGTGGTCGGCCGAGGGCGGGCGCGTGGCGGGCGTGGTGCTCGGCGACGGCACGCAGGTGGCGGCGCGCGCGGTGCTGCTCACCACCGGCACCTTCCTCCAGGCGCTGATGCACGTGGGCGAGAAGAAGGAGGTGGGCGGGCGGCTCGGGCGACGAGGCGGCGCGCGGCCTGTCGCGACTCGCTGCGCTCGCTCGGCTTCACCCTGGGCCGCTTCAAGACGGGCACTCCGGCGCGCCTCGTGCGCGACAGCATCGACTGGGACGCGCGTGCAGCCCCAGCCGGGGGACTGGCCGCCGCGCCCGCTCTCCTCGCGCACGCGCTGGGCTGCGGGGGAGGGGACCTTCCCGCGCCAGCCCGCCGTCACCTGCGCGCTCACGTACACCACCGCCGGAGACGCACCGGCTGCTGCGCGAGAACCTGCACCGCTCGCCGCTGTTCCAGGGGGAGATTGTCGGCCGGGGCCCGCGCTACTGCCCGTCGCTGGAGGACAAGGTGGTGCGCTTCGCCGCGCGCGAGCGGCACCAGGTGTTCCTCGAGCCGGAGGGCCCCGACTCGCCGCTGGTGTACCCGGCGGGGCTCTCCACCAGCATGCCGGCGGACGTGCAGCTCGACTTCCTGCGCACCATCCCGGGGCTCGAGCAGGTGGAGGTGGTGCGCTACGGCTACGCGGTGGAGTACGACTACGCGCCGCCCACGCAGCTGAAGCGCGACGCTGGAGACGAAGGCGGTGGAGGGCCTCTACTTCGCCGGGCAGCTCAACGGCACCTCGGGCTACGAGGAGGCGGCGTTCCAGGGGCTGTACGCGGGGATTCAGGCGGGGCTGCAGGTGCGCGGGCGAGCCGGCGCTGGTGCTCGGGCCGGGACGAGGCGCACGGCGCGGTGCTGGTGGACGAGCTGGTGACGAAGGGGGTGGACGAGCCCTTCCGCATGTTCACCAGCCGCTCGGAGCACCGGCTGAAGCTGCGCGAGGGCAACGCGGACCTGCGGCTGGCGAAGCACGGGCACCGGGTGGGGCTGGTGTCCGCGCGAGGTGCTGGAGCGGGTGGAGGCGCGAGGCCGGGCGGTGGCGGAGGAGGTGGCGCGGCTCAAGCGCACGGGGCTGGCGGCGCGGCTGAAGCGGCCCGAGGTGACGTACGCGGCGCTGGCGGCGGAGAGGCCGGAGGGCTGGCCGGCCCTGTCCGCGGACGTGGCGGAGGAGGTGGAGGTGGAGGTGAAGTACGAGGGCTACATCGTGCAGGCGGAGCGGGCGGCGGCGCGGGAGGCGGAGGCGTGGGACGCGTGGCGGATCCCGGGGGACTTCGCGCTACGGGACGGTGCGAGGGCTGTGCGGCGGAGGCGGTGGAGAAGCTGCGCGCAGCACCGGCCGGCGACGGTGGGGCAGGCGCGGCGGATCCCGGGGCTGACCCCGGCGGCGCTTCTCGCTGCTGCTGGTGGCGCTGAAGCGGGAGCGGGTTGGGCGGGACGGGTGGCCCTCGGGAGTGCGACGTCTGATCGCACAGGGGGCTGTGGACAAGGTGTGGAGAACTCTGGGGCACCCCTGGGTGCGAGTGATTCCGAGGGGTTGAGACCCCGGGTAGAGGAGGTCGGCTGTGGATAACGCGCGCTTCGCCGATCAGCTTCAGCAGGGATGCCGGGCGCTGGGGGTGACGGTGGCGGAGGACGTGCCGCCGCGGCTGTTCCGGCTGATGGGCGAGCTGCTCAAGTGGAACGCGAAGGTGAACCTGACGGCGATTACCGCGCCGGAGGAGGTGCTGGAGAAGCACTTCCTGGACTCGCTGGCGGTGCTGCCGGAGGTGGAGGGCGCGGCGACGCGTGCTGGACCTGGGCGCCGGAGCGGGCTTCCCGGGACTGCCGCTGAAGATGGCGCAGCCGTCGCTGGCGGTGACGCTGGTGGACGCGGTGGGCAAGAAGGTGGGCTTCCTCAAGGCGGCGGTGGCCGTGGCGGCTGGGGCTCACGGGGTGCGAGGCGGTGCACGCGCGCGCCGAGGGCAAGCCCGAGGCCGAGGGTCTGCCGCGCGCGGACCGGTGCTGATTGCGCGCGCCTTCATGGACCTGCCGGACTGGCTGGACCTGGCGCCGGCCTACGTGGCGCCGGGAGGCCGGGTGGTGGCGATGCTGGGCAAGGCGCCGGCGAGGACGAGCTGCGAGCGCGCGGCCGGGGAGCGGGGCCTGCAGCGTCGTGTCCGCGCGCGCCTACCGGCTGCCGTTCTCGGGCGCGGAGCGGCAGGTGGCCGTGTTCGCGAAGGCGGAGTAACGCGGGAGCAGGGGAGGGGAGGACCCCGAACTCCTCCCGGACATCAAGAGAGGCGCTCGCTTCGTGGCGGGCGCCTCTTTCTATTTCTGGGCAGGGTGCCAGCGAAGCACTTCCATCTGGCAACCCTCTTTCCGGAAGAGGCGCTGGGGGCACGTAGGCTTCGCGTCGATGCACCTCCAACCCGCACTCGAGGCTCCTCTCACTCTCATGCATCCACTCCGAGTCCTGCTCCTGCTCTGCTCCTGTCTCTCATCGTGGGGCTGCGTCACCGCGGGAGCGCTGCAGACGGCCGACACCCTGGGCGCGGGCAACAGCCGCTGGAACATCCGAGGGACCGTGCAGCTCCACGGCACCGACGAGGTCGGACCCGAGGCCTCGGTGGGCTACCAGTACGGAGTCGCCGACTTCATGGACCTCGGACTGCGGCTCTTCACCGCGGGCGGCGAGCTCTCGGGCAAGGTGCGGCTGGTTCCGCGCGAGTCGCGCACGGTGGTCTCCCTGGCGCCCGAGGTCGGTGGACGGTTCCTCCTCTTCGAGGAGTACAAGGACCTCTACGCGGCGTTGCCCGTGCTGGTGGGATTCATCGAGGAGGATGGAGATCAGCTCGTGCTCGGTTTCCGGCCGATGGTGATGCACACCCCGGGTTGAACCCGAGCGAGGCCCCCTCTCCCCGAGAGCGGGACGGGCACATGAGGCTGCCCGCCCGCCCGGTACGAGCGAATCAGGTCTCCGGTGTTGCGCGGGGTGTCCTCGAGGCGGAAGGCCAGCGCTCCAGGCGTCTGGCTCCAGGCTGCTCGCGGACCCTGAGCCCGAGAAGGAGCTCCTCGCCCTTGCGCGGCCCGCGCCCGCATCCGAGTCATGCGGCGAGCGCGGAGCGGAGCGAACACCACGTTCGGCCCTCGCGCCCCCAGACGAAGCGGTTGAATCCGATGTCCAGCCGCTCGTTGAGCTCCGACCGGTAGAGGAATCCCTCCAGCCTCCTCGGTGACTTCCCCGAGGGAGTGAGACCGTGTCCGGGCTGTCGTGTTCCACGTGGAACAGCGAGAGGGCCCGAGGGTCTCGTGGTGGGAGTGGAGACCGCTGAGTAGCTTGGGGTTTTCGCCCGAGTGGTGTGCGGGGCGGAGCGGAGGTTCTCTTCGAGACAGGCGGTGCGAGCGCCCGGTTCTGGAAGGAGCGTGGGGGCGACACGGGCGGTGAGGAGGCGGGGGGATGCGGACGGACGCGCTTCAGGTCGTGCAGTCGCTCGCCCCCTACATCACCGCGTGTTTCGCCATCGTCGGCTCCGTGCTGACGGCGTGGCTGGCCCACCGGAACTGGCTTCATGCAGCCGCTGCTCGCCCGCTTGTACTTCGGAGAGGAAGCGGGCCGCGCTGTCGATGCGGCGCTGAATTTCCTGGGGGCGTTGAAGGCGGGGAGCGACCTGGATGCGCGGATGCGCACGGAGCTGCTGGGGCAATACAAGACCCAGCTCGATAGCGGCATGGACTTCGAGAGATTGCTCTCCAACAGCCAGACGGAGTTGATGAAGCACCTGCGGCCGCATCTGGCGAACTACGCGGAGATAATTGAACGGGTCATCCGCGCCCTGGGGGCGGTGCTGCTGGGAGCGCCCGGAACGCCCGGGAGGCGTTGACCCGAGGAACGTTCCGCGCCCCCCGCGTGGCGTGGGCGGATGCCTGGGGGCGGGAGACGGAGCTCCGGGGCGGAACGGAGCCGGGGTCCGACCCCGTGTGTTCCACGTGGAACGTGACCGGGAGGTTCTTCGCCTCGACCCCTGCGTCCGCAACAGAAGGCGAGGCGCGTTTCCCGCCAGGAGGGGAGTCATGGCGCGATGAAGGGAGCCCTCCGGCCGGAGCGTGTTCCACGTGGAACGTGCCTGAGTGGTCCGCGCTGCAACCCGGCGCAGGGGAGGGCGGCTCAATCCCTGGCAACGGAAAGTGGGAGTGGCGGTGGGGCGGGCGACTCGCCCCGCCGGAACGTGTTCCACGTGAAACGTGCCTGGGAGGTGTTTCACCTCGACCTCTCGTGGGAGGGGGAGGGCGACTCCATCCCTGGCAGAGGGCCACGCGGGTGGAACTGGCACCTCGTCCCTCCGGCCTGTGTTCCACGTGGAACAAACCTGGGAGGTTCGTGCCTCGACCCTTCGCGGGGAGGGGGAGGGCCGCTTGGTTTCTGGTTGGGAGGCGTGCGTTGCGAGGCGAGGGGTGGGGGACCCCTTCCACCGGAATGTGTTCCACGTGGAACGTGCCTGGGGATTGTCCTCCCCGGTCATTCAAGACAGGAGGGGCTGCTCGTCCCTGGCAGGGAATGAGGGTCGCGCGTGCGGCGGGCGATGTTCCACGTGGAACGTGCGCGGGGGAGTCGGCTTCGAGCCAGTCAGCGGCGGGGGAAGGAGCCGCCCAATCCCTGTCATCAGGGCGGGCGCCTCGGTCGGGGACCGGCGGACAGCGGCGAGTGGTGGAGCCATGTCTGACCGTGCGTGTTCCACGTGGAACAGTCCTCGCCAGGGCGATGGGGCAGCCAACCCGGTCGGCTGGGGGCGGGTGCTGGCGGTGGTGGAAGCCTCGCATCCCTGTTCCACGTGGAACGTGCCGCCCGATTCCCCTCACCAGGGGCTGCGCCAGGGGGCGTGTTCCACGTGGAACGTGTTTCAGCCAGTTCTGCGTTGAGGCACGGGCCGCCAGCTCCGGAGCATGTTCGGAGCGGAGGTGAAGGGCGGGCGGTTCTTGTTCCACGTGGAACACGTCCCCGCTTCCCGGCTCACGGGCGAATCCCTCAGGACGGGAGGCGGGCCCCAGGCGGAACGAGAGGCCCACCAGTTCTGTCCTGGCCTCGGCCATCGGTTCCGGGAGCGCGTCGGGGGAGGCTGAGCGGAGGCGGTCGGCGCGGCCGTGTTCCACGTGGAACGTGTCCCCACTCACTGGCACATGGGGAGAGTCCATCGGGGCGGAAGGCGGGGGTCCTGGTGGAGGGTGTATTCGCGAGTTCTGGCCGCTGGCCTCGGTCGTCGGTTCCGGGAACACGCTGGGCGAAGGGAGACGACCTGGTCGAAGCGGCCGTGTTCCACGTGGAACGTGCCGGCCCATTCCTGGCGCGTGGGCGGGCCCAACAGGAGCGTGGTGTGTCCCCCAGGTGGCGCGTGGGTTCCTCATGAGTCGCGCCAGGGCCGCCCGCACCGGCCAGGGGCGGACGCTCCGCCGGGTGACGGGCCCTCGGTGCGTGTTCCACGTGGAACGCCCATCGGGCGGGGCGGTGGATCGGTCATCCAGGTGGGGTCGGGCCAGCCCCTCGCCGGGGGCTGTCTTTCGGGGCGTGTTCTCCGATGCGCGTGTTTCCGCCAGTGCTCGCCTCCAGTCGCTGGTCCTCTCTGGGTCTGGTGCGTGTGCGAGTCTTTGATGCACGGATGCGGCTCCCGGCGCTCCTCCGGGCCCGCCGTGCCCCTCTCTCCGTCTCTTTTCCGGCCGGAGTGGGGGAATCCTCCCGCGGGCGGACGGGGTTCTCACGCCGGAGGCATGTCAGGCAGGCGAGCTAGAAGTCTGATCCGGTCGTGGACTGGATCAGACGCCGATTTGGTGGATCAATGCGGGTCCGGTACATGCCTCCCCCGCAGAGCCCCCGGTACTCCCGGGGCGTCGCAAGGATGGGCCACGTGGGTCGAATCATCTGCATCTCCAACCAGAAGGGCGGCGTCGGTAAGACGACCACCGCCATCAACCTCGCCGCGAGCCTCGCCTCCGCTGAGCGCAAGGTGCTCCTCGTCGACATGGACCCCCAGGGGAATGCCGGCAGCGGGCTCGGGCTCAAGCGGGAGTCGCTCCAGGGCACCGTCTATGACGCGCTCCTCGGCGGTCGCCCCATCAGCGAGCTCATCCACCCCACCGAGCTGCGCTACCTCCAGGTCGTCCCCGCCACCCCGGACCTCACCGGCGCCGAGGTCGAGCTCGTCAGCCAGGAGCGCCGCGAGTTCCGCCTCCGCGACGCGCTCCGCCCCGTGGCCGAGCAGTACGACTACATCCTCATCGACTGCCCGCCCTCGCTCGGGCTGCTCACGCTCAACTCGCTGATCGCCGCGGACTCGGTGCTCATCCCGCTGCAGTGCGAGTACTACGCGCTCGAGGGCCTCTCCCAGCTCAACCACACCATCGACCTGGTGCGGCAGGCCTTCAACCCGGGGCTGAAGATGGAGGGGATTCTCCTCACCATGTTCGACGCGCGGGCCAACATCGCCCACCAGGTGGTGGACGACGTGCGCGGCTTCTTCAAGGAGCAGGTCTTCACGGCCGTCGTCCCGCGCAACGTGCGCCTGTCCGAGTGCCCCTCCTTCGGCAAGCCCATCATCCTCTACGACATCAAGTCCAAGGGCTGTGAGAGCTACCTGGCGCTCGGCCGCGAAATCATGCAGCGCGAGTCCCAGCCGCCTCCCGCTCGCAAGGTCGCCTAGCTCGCGAGCCCGCTCCGCCCGCATCCTTATATAGGCGGGCTCCGAGCAGGCCCTCCCCCGCCCGCATCCTCAAGGGAGGTGGGCGCGGACGAAGCACCCGGCTCCGGGGAGTCCACCCGGCGGCAACCGTAGGACACGGCTCGGAGCAGTTCCTCTCTTCGAGCCCGCACGCCGGTTCAGCGGGTCCACCCGGCGGCGGCGAAGCACCGGACCCGACCGGACGAGCCCTCTCGTCACGGTGCAGCGGGCCGGGGGCGTACCCCGGCGGAGACGACGCAGTGGTGAATGGTGACAAGCAGAAGCGGGCGTTGGGCCGTGGCCTCTCCGCCCTCATCCCCCAGGCCGCTCCGCCTCCCGCAGCCGCGGTGGCGGTGGTGGCTCCTCCCGAGCCCGTCGCCCCGCCGAAGAACGGCGTGACGAAGCTCCCCATCGAGGCCATCCACCGCGACACCCTCCAGCCTCGCCGCCACTTCGACGAGGAGAAGCTGCGCGAGCTCACCGAGTCCATCAAGGCGCAGGGCGTCCTGATGCCGGTGCTCGTGCGCAAGGATGGGGACGGCTACAAAATCATCGCCGGTGAGCGGCGCTGGCGCGCCTCGCAGCTCGCCGGCCTCCACGAGATTCCGGCCATCATCCGCGAGGTGACGGAGGTCGAGGCCTTCGAGCTCGCCCTGGTGGAGAACCTCCAGCGCGCGGACCTCAACCCCATGGAAGAGGCCGAGGGCTATCACCGCCTCGTCGAGGAGTTCGGCCTCACCCAGGAGCAGGTGGCCCAGCGCGTCGGCAAGGAGCGCTCCACGGTGGCCAATGCGCTGCGCCTGCTCGGCCTGCCCGAGGACGTGAAGCGCATGGTGGGCGAGGGCGCGCTGAGCGCCGGTCACGCCCGCGCGCTGCTCGGCGTGCCCCGCCTGCCCGAGATGACGGAGCTGGCCCAGCAGGTGGCGGCCCGCAAGCTCAGCGTGCGCGACACCGAGAAGCTGGTGCAGCAGGCCAAGGGCACCAAGGCCAAGGAGTCGGCCAGGCCGCAGAAGCAGAGCCCCCAGGTGAAGTCCCTGGTGGAGGAGATGCAGCGCACCCTGGGCACCAAAGTGCGTCTGGTGGAGAAGGGCAGTGGAAAAGGCACCATCGAGGTCGACTACTTCTCGTACGATGACCTCGATCGAATCCTGAAGGTACTCAGGAAGGAGTAGCGCGTGGCGCTCCTCGGCAAGAAAGACGAAAAAATCAACGTACCGCTACTAGGCGGCAGACGGGAGGATGAATCGGTGGCAACGCGTCCGGGTGAGGTTCACACGCTGCTGGGCAAGGGCAGCGAGTTCGAGGGGAAGCTCACCTTCGAGGGGCAGGTTCGCATCGACGGGAAGTTCAACGGCCAGATTTTCACCAAGGACGTGCTCGTCGTCGGTGATGGGGCCCGCGTGCAGGCGGAAATCAACGCCGGCACCGTCATCATCAACGGCACCGTGGAGGGCAACGTGCGGGCCACGCAGCTCATCGAGCTGCATGCGCCGGCGCGCGTGAAGGGCAACCTCGAGTCGCCCGCGCTCACCATGGACCGCGGCGTCATCTTCGAGGGCACCAGCAAGATGGAGAACCTCGGGAAGAACCCGCCGCCGCCGGGTGGCGAGGGCAAGAAGTAGTGCGCGCCGCCGGGCGCCCGCATGTCCGCGCCGCCCTGGTGGCGCTCGCCATGCTGGCGTCCGGCTGCGACGGTTGCGGGGAGCGCTCGCGGCCGAGCGAGGAGGAGTCGACCGTCACTCCGGAGGCGGAAGTTCCGGAAGGGCGGCCGGCTCCCCCGCGGCGGATGGGCGTGAAGGTGCCCATGCCCTCCGGGCTGGACGGCGCAGGTGGCACCGGATGGCAGCTTCCAGTTCGGCCCTCCGGGGCACCCGGTGCTCCGGGTGGACCTGCGCAGCGGCCAGGGCGCGCAGTTGCCCTCCGCCGAGGCCCTCGCCGAGTCCCTGGGCAGACCTTCGAGGGCTTCGAGCGCTCGTTGGAGCTGGAGGAGGGAGGCGAGGACTTCACGCTCGTCCGGGTGACGCTCGCGCCGAAGCTGGCGGATGGGGGCGTGGGGCGCAGTACCCGGCGCTCTTCGGCGCCCGGCGCCTGGGGAAGGACCTCTTCCTGTGCGCCACCTTCCCCGGCGTCACCCCGGAGGAGGTGTCCCTGGCCACCGAGGCCTGCCGCGGTCTCGAGTACCAGGCGCCTCGCTGAGCGCCGGAGCCCGCAAAGACACCGGGCGCGGCAACCCGGGGCCCCATGTCCCCCGGATGCGCGCCCGGTGAATCCCCCCTTGGCACCAGTGCGTCGACCCTTCCCCCCGGACGGCCGGCTCGCTGGTGGACGTGTTGAAACCTCTCGGGCCGAATGGGTACGTCCGATGGTGCGGCTTCAGTGCTTCCGGAAGTTTATGTCGCGTCCGTCGCGGGGGGACGCGGTCTCCGTCGAAAGTCCGGGTTGAGTGTCGGGTGGCTTTCGATTCCGCGACGCCAACTGTCCGCTCGTATTCGGAGGGGCGTGCGTGACGGGCTCACCACCAGTACGTCACGGCGAGCGCCCCCGCGCCCACGGCCAGCGTGGCGCCGAAGGTGAGCAGCACCTGGCGGCCGAAGCTCCACCCGCCCACCACCGCCGCCATCACCCCCTTGGTGAGGGTGTTGGCCGCCGTGCCGAGGAAGAGGGTGGTGACGGCCACCTGCTCGGACACGGAGCCCCCCTGCGCCAGCTTCGCCATGGAGAGGGTGATGGCGTCCACGTCGGTGAGCCCCGCCAGCAGGCCCGCGAGGTACGCGCCCCGGCTGCCGAGGTACTCGGTGGCCGCGCGCGAGCCCAGCAGCACCCCCGCGAAGAGCAGGGTGAACTTGAGCGCCGAGCCGAGCGCGAAGGGGTTGGAGAACTCCACCTGCGCGCCCTCGCCGCGCACCTCGCGCGTCTGGCGGTAGAGGAGGGCGCTGGCCAGGAGCAGCGTGAGCGCCATGGCTCCCATGGGCACCGCCACGAGCCGCAGCAGGGGCGGGTGCACCACCGCCACCTCCACCATCACCCGCGCGAACATGAGCGAGGAGGCCAGCATCACCGCCAGCGCGCACCCCAGGCGCAGCTCGCGCGGAGCCCCCCTGGCGCGTCCCGAGAAGGACAGCGTCACCGCCGTGGAGGACACCAGCCCGCCGATGAGCCCCGTCACCACCAGCCCGCGCCGGGAGCCCAGCGCCTGGATGGCCACGTAGCCCGCGAAGCTGATGCCGGCGATGAGCAGCGTCAGCCAGCCGAGCTGCCTCGGGTTGAGCACGCCGAACGGCCCGTACGCCTCCTCCGGCAGCAGGGGCACCACCACCACCGCCACGAAGAGGAGCCGCACCCCGGCCGACACGTCCCGCCGCTGCAGCTTGCCGATGAAGTCATGCAGCGCCGGCTTCATGGACAGCAGCGTGGTGGCCACCACCGTGAGGCTCGCCACCGTCAGCACCTTCACCCGCGCAGGCTCCAGCACCCCCTTCGTCAGCGCGAGCGCGCCCAGCAGGAAGCTGAGCAGCAGCGCCGCCTCCGAGGTGAGCCCGTGCGAGCGCCCCTGCCTCACGTCGCCCGCATAGGACACCACCAGCAGTGCCACCACCGCGGCGAACGACACCAGCATCAGCCACGGGCCGAGCTCTCGCGCCAGCAGCGCCGACGCCGCTCCCGCCAGCGACACCAGCGGGTAGGTGCGCGAGCCGCCGATGAAGGACTCCTTGCCCTCGCGCGGGTCCGGCGCCGAGTACTCCCGCTCCTGGCCGATGAGGAAGCCGGCCGCCAGCGCCAGGCCGAGCGAGAGGAAGGGCTCGTAGTTGTTCATGGGACACCCTCTACCAGAGGCCCGCGTGCCGGGGAGGGTGGTGGCGCGGTCGCCTCGCACCCTCCCGGCCCGTCTCACCGCGACCCGAGGCTCCCGAGGACGTGCTCCTCACAGGCGAGCAGCAGCGGGGGCAGCTCGCGCCGCAGTGCCTCCACGTCCCGCTCCGTCAGCCAGGGAATCGCTCGCTCCGCCCACTGGCGGACCGCGTCCGCGGCGAGCAGGGGCCGCACGACTCCGGTCATCCCCCGGAAGGCCCGCTCCAGCGACTGGACGAGGAGGTAGTGCCCGGGGCGGTTCGCCGCACTGGCCGCCAGCCGCAGCAGCTCGAACTCCTGCTCCACCCAGCGTCTGGTGCCGTCGTCCCAGCGCGCGCCGTCACGCAGCGCGAAGCAGGCATCCGCGAGTCGCTCCAGCTCCTGCTGGGACGCGTGCTCGCAGCAGCGCGCCAGCAGCTCGAGCGTCGTCTCCCGCTTGAGCTCGAAGTACCCCTCCAGCAGGCGCCGCCTCTCAGGACGCGCGCTTCCCAGGTCGTGGAGTGCCACGCCCAGACTCTCGAGCGTTACGACTCTCTCGAGGGCGACCGCACGTGCCCTGCGTCCCGGGTGCTGGACGAGAAGCCCGCGCGCGGACAGACGCAGCATTGCCTCTCGAATGGTCCCCCTCGCCACGCCATAGCTCCGCGCCAGTTTCTCCTCCGAGGGCAGACTCCCACTCGGATGGACTGCTTCACGCGAAATCATGCGCTCGAGTTCCTCCTCGATGCGCGCGACGAGCCTCGTCTGTTCCTGGTGTTCCATCTCCTTCTCCTGCTCGCCGACATTGCAGCAGGTGGGCCAGACAGGAGGGCAGGAGCGCGAGAGGACTCGGGAGCCTCTTCAGGGTCGCCCTCGGTGGATGCCCGTCCAACCCCGAGATAGGGGGCACCCGGAATGGAGTGACCCGAGACCGGGGACCCGAAGCCGGGGACCCTGTCGGGCGCATGCCCAGAAACCTGTCCGACTGTCGGACAGGTTTTTGAAAAGCGCGCCCGGCAGGCCCCCCTCTTGCCCAATAGGGGAGGCAGTCGCGTCTGTTGCTCTTGGTGGATACCTGTCCAGCACCGAGCGCGGCGCCAGGGGGCGCAACCGGCTCCCCGGGCTCCGGAGCCAAGGGGCCCTGCCGGGTTCGTTCCGTGAAAACCTGTCCGACTGTCGGACAGGTTTTTGAAAAGCGCGCCCGGAGGGTCCCCCCTCTCGCGCCCATCACGTCGGGGTCCTCGTGTGGAATCCGCGCCAGGAGGAGTGGTGCCAGCCTCCGGGTCGCGCCGCGGGCGGTCAGCGCTTGAGGGCCAGCGAGAGGGCGAAGTCCCCGGCCGCGTCCGTCCAGCGCTCGGTGAGGTGCAGCCCCGCCGCCGCCAGCTCCGCCTCCACCTGCTCCGAGCGGAACTTGCAGCTCACCTCCGTGCGCAGCACCTCGCCCTCGGCGAAGTTCACGAGGCGCTCGAGCGCCGGCAGCCGCACCACCTGCGGCCTCGTCGAGATGAGCCTCATCTCCACCCAGCCGTTCTCCTCGTCGAAGGGCGCCAGGTGCTCGAAGGACTCGGGCGCGAAGTCCGCTCGCAGCTCGCGGTTGAGGATGCTCAGCACGTTGCGGTTGAAGGCCGCCGTCACCCCGGCGCTGTCGTTGTACGCCGCGAACAGGCGCTCCCGGCTCTTGAGGAGGTCCGTCCCCAACAGCAGCCCCTCGCCCGGCTCCAGCCCCCCGGCCAGCGCGGCGTAGAAGCGCGCCCGCTCCGCCGGCTTCAGGTTGCCGATGGTGCCCCCGAGGAACGCCACCAGCCTCCGGCCCTGCCTCGGCAGCTTCCCCAGGTGCAGCCCGAAGTCCCCCACCACCGCGTGCACCCGCAGCCCCGGGTACTCGAGCGCCACCGCCTCGGCCGACTGCCTCAGGAAGCTCTCGCTCACGTCGAAGGGCACGAAGCGCCTCAGCGTCCCCGCCCGCGTCATCGCGTCCAGCAGCAGCCGCGTCTTCTCGCTGCTCCCGCTCCCCAATTCAATCAGCGTGTCCGCCCCGCTCGCCCGCGCCACCTCGCCCGCGCGCGCCTCGAGGATTTCCCGCTCGCGCCGCGTCGGGTAGTACTCCGGCAGCCGGGTAATCTCGTCGAAGAGCTCGCTGCCGCGCTCGTCATAGAGCCACTTCGGCGACAGCTCCTTCGGACAGCAGTCCCCGCACAGCCCGGCGAGCACCTCGGCCCGCAGCGCGCGCTGCAGCGTCCCCCGGCCGCACGTGCACCTCCACCGTCACCGGGGCCTCCCGCTCCAGCCCCGTCCCCGCCCCGTTCCTCAGCTCCGTCATGTGCCCTCACCTCGCGTCGCGCGCGCAGCGGAAGCCGGCGAAAATCTGCCGGCGGATGGGGTAGTCCCAGTTGCGGAAGCTGTTGCGCACGGCCACGGGGGCACTCGCCCAGGCTCCGCCCCGGAGGACCCGGTACTCCGGCCCGAAGAACACCTCCGAGTATTCCCGGTACGGAAATGATTTGAATCCAAAGTACCCGGCGAAGGTGCTGGAGGTCCACTCCCAGACATCTCCGAGCAGCCCCCACGCGCCGTCGGCGGACTGGCCCGCGGGGTAGGCGCCCACGGGCGAGGGCCCCCAGGTGTCCCCGCCGAGGTTGGCGTGCGCGGCCGTGGGCGGCGCCTCGCCCCAGGGCCAGGTGCGCGCCTGCCCGTCCGAGCCCGTCGCGGCCTTCTCCCACTCGGCCTCCGTGGGCAGGCGCTTGCCGGCCCAGCGCGCGTAGGCGTCCGCCTCGTACCAGCTCACGTGCTGCACCGGCTCGTCCCGGGGGAGCGGCTCCACGTGGCCGAAGCGCCGCCGCAGCCAGGCGCCTCCCTCCTGCGGCAGCCAGAAGAGCGGGTGGCGCAGGCCCTCGGCGCGACTCCACTCGAAGCCCTTCGGCGCCCACCAGCGCGCGTCCGCGTAGCCGCCGGACTCGACGAAGACGAGGTAGTCCCCATTGGTGACGGGGTGCGAGTCCAGCAGGAAGGGCTCCACGTCCACGGCGTGCGCCGGGCGCTCGTTGTCGTAGGCCCACGCCTCGTCGCTGCCCAGGCGCACCGGGCCGCCGGGGATGAAGACCTCGTAGGGGGCGGCGCGGCCGGGACGCGGGCGCGGGCGCTCGGCGGGCCGGTACGCGTGGCTCGTCATGAGCTGCAGCGTGGCGGCGAGCGTCTCCAGGTGCTGCTGCTCGTGCTGGGCCACCATGCCGAAGACGAAGCCGCCGCGCAGGAGCGGCTCGTCCGAGTCCTCGGGCACCGCGTCCAGCCAGGAGAGGGTGGCCTCGCGCACGCGGGCGGCGTAGGCGAAGGCCCGCTCGGGTGAGAGCAGCGGCAGCCCCGAGCGCGTGGCGCGCGGGTGGCGGAAGGCGTCGTAGAGCGCGTCGAAGGCGGCGTCGGTGAGGGCGGGCGCGCCGAGCCGGCGCAGCAGCCACTGCTCCTCGTAGTTGGCCACGTGGGCCACGTCCCAGACGAGGGGGGACATGAGGGGCGAGTGCTGGCGCACGAGGGCGTCCTCGGGGAGGCCCTCGAGCATCCGCAGCAGGCGCGCGCGCGCCGCGGAGAGCTCCGCGAGCGCCCGGGCCTTCCAGGGGCATGGCTCCTGCCGGCCCGTGTCCCGTCGGGCCTCACTGGTGCTTCGCATCGTGGCTCCCAAGCTAGGAAGAGGACCGCGGTCGGGGGAGCCTCCCCGCCCCGACGCGCGAGCCCCGCGTGTGACACTACACTCCCGGGCGGCCACGGCGTCGACGGCCGTGCCCTGTCCATTTCCGGGCGCTCGCAGCTCCTTGGCGGATGAGAGGATTTCCACCCCGCGGCGCTCCCTCGCGGCCCAATGCCTTGCACCGCACACGAGTTGGCCCCCGGGTGTTGGTTTTCCGGGAGAAGCGCCGGCGCCGACTCGTCGCGCCCGAGGGGCGTGCGTACCATGAGCGCACTTACGGCGATGTCGGGAGGGTGGCTCCTGGGCGCTGACGTGCCGGGCGGGAATCCCAGACATCGATGGGGGGATGCATGCATCAAGCGCTCTTACCTGCCAGTGACAGACTGAGGGACCTGGCCTTCCACGCGTTGGAGGATGGCCTGGAGGTGGCGCGGACGGTGGCGCTCGCCTTCACCCCGGTCCTCAAGGTGCTGGACGCGGGGGGCCGGTGGCTCCACTTCGGCCTCGGCGCCGAGGACACCGAGGGGGCGCTGGCGCTCGCGGACGACATCATCAACGACCCGCGGCGGGGCGTGGAGGCCTACGCCATCGCGCTCGACTGCGAGCTGGAGGTGGGCGGCCGGCGCACGGACGGGGTGCGCGTCGAGGCGGGCGAGCGCGGCCAGGGAGGAGGGCTCGTCCTGGTGCAGCGCTACGTGAGGCGCGCCGGGGTGAGCCTCCTGGAGCGGCTGGGAAGGCCGGAAGTGTGGGACTCGCCCGCCACCACGCGTTTCACCCCGGTGCCGGCCGCCTTCTCCCGCTGCGGCTTCTCCGAGGAGGAGTGGCGGGTCTTCCACGACGCGCCCCGCCGCGCCTTCCTGTGCGTGGCCACCGCGAGCGGCCCGGTGCGCCCCCGGGCGCGCGAGGCCTTCCGGCGCGAGCTCTCGCGGCACCTCGACTCGCGCAGCCCGCTGGTGGGTCGCGTCTGCGGCGAGGCCCTCCGCCTGGACGGGCTCCACGGCGTGGCCGGGCGCGAGGGCCCCGTGGAGGCGCCGCCGGACGTGGCGCCGCTGGGCTCGCTGTGCGCGCGGGTGGCGCACCGGCTGGGCCTGGGCGAGGCCCACCGTCTCCAGCGCTGCCTGCTGGACGTGGGCTGGCGCGTGGCCCAGGCCAACAGCGGCGTGCGCGGGCTGCTCGGTGGGGTGCGCCGGGAGGAGCGACGCGCCCTCGGGGTGCTCGCGGCGGCGCTCGGCCCGCCGGGCGGAGGGCCGGAGCTTCCCGGGAGCTAGGTGGGCGACTCCCGCTCGCGCGGGCCGAGCCCCCACGGGCCGGAGATGTTGGTGTCCTCCAGCTCGCGCAGCTCCATGCCGCGCATGACGTCGTCCTGGGTGACGGTGCCCACCAGGGTGCCGTCCTCCCGCACCACGGGGAGTTGGGGCAGCCGGCGCTGGCCCATCTCGCGCAGCGCGTCCCACGCGGTGGACTCGGGGGTGAGCGCGGGCACGGGCTCGGCCACCTCGCGCACCCGTACGTGCGAGCGCCGCGCCGCGGGCACCTGCCGCACGGCCGCCAGCGTCACCAGCCCGCCCACGCGCCCGTTCTCCACCACCGGCAGCGCGCGCCGCCGCTCCGTCCGCATGCGCGTGGCCACCTCCTCCAACGAGTCGCCCGCCTCCACCGAGGCCGTGCGCGGCATCATCAGCTCTCGCACCCGCACCCGCGCCAGCAGCGACTGCACCAGCACCTCGCGCGACTCGGCCTCGGCGCCCATGAAGACGAAGAAGGCGATGATGAGGAGGATGAAGTTGCCGCCCATCAGGCCCAGGAGGCCGAAGAGCAGGGCGAAGCCCTTGCCGAACATGCCGGCCACCTGGGTGGCGCGCACCCGGCCCAGCCGCGGGGTCAGCAGCGCGCGCAGGACGCGGCCCCCATCCATGGGGAAGGCGGGCAGCAGGTTGAAGAAGCCGAGGAAGAGGTTGAGGACGCCCAGGTAGAAGACGGCGAACTGGAGGTTGAAGGAGCGCGCGCCGACGAGCAGCGTGTACGCGGCGAGGAAGGCGCCGCCCAGCACGAGGCTGGTGAGGGGCCCCACGAAGGCCATGACGGCCTCCTGGCGGGGGCCCTCGGGCATGCGGGTGATGCGCGAGACGCCGCCAATCATCAGCAGGGTGATGTCGGAGACCTGGCCGCCCTTGCGCAGGGCGTAGAAGGAGTGGGCCAGCTCGTGGACGAGCACGGAGAGGAAGAGGGCCAGGACGAGCCCCAGGCCCCAGGCGAGCGGGTGGCCGAGGAGGCGCTCGGGAGGAACGTCGGCGGCGGCCGCGGCGTTGCGGAAGGCCTGACTGAAGAGCCAGGCGAGCAGGGGCAGCACCAGGAGGAAGGAGTAGTGCAGCCGGATGGGGATGCCCCGCAGGGTGGCGATTCGGATGGCTCCGCTCACGGTGTCACCTCTCTGGGAAGGGTAGCGACCGGGAGGGGCGGAGGACGGCCCGGGGAGGGCGACGGGACGAGGCCCGGCCGGAGCCCGAGGGGGCGGGCCGGGTCCGCCGCGTCAGAGGTTGGGGGTGGAGGGCTCGGAGATGCCCTCGAGGGCCTCGCCCACCTTGCGCTCGCTGACGGCGCCGGTGAAGTCGCCGATGGCGACGATGCCCACCAGCTTCTTGTTGTGGTCCACCACGATGAAGCGGCGAATCTGCTTGTCCCGCATCTTGTCGAGCACGCTGTCGGCGTCCTCGTCGTCGAAGCAGTACGCGATGCCGGAGCTCATCGCGTCGGCCACCTGGGTGGAGTTGGCGTCCCGCCCGAGGGCGATGGCGCGCACGACGATGTCCCGGTCGGTGAGCATGCCGAGCACGCGCTGGCCGTCGCAGACGGGAATGGCGCCGACATTGAGGCTGCGCATCTTCTCGGCGGCGTCGCGGAGGGTGTCGTTGGGGTTGATGACCTCCACGTCGCGCGTCATCACTTCACGAATCATCTTGGCCATGGCCGCTCCTTTTGGGTGCCTCGGGGGCCGGGCACCCGCTCTGGAGAACCGTGGGGAGGCTTCCGGCGGGGGGCAACGCGGGCCGGAGCCGTCACGCCGGAGAGCAGGCGGAGTGGCCGGGGCTCGCCCGGAATGGGAAAGGCGAGGGTGGAGAGGAGGGCGTTCTCGGCCTGGCGGGAGTCGAGCCGGGTGTGCTGGACGAGGGCTGGGGGTGCACCCCCGCCCCAGCGGCAGCTCAGGCCGGAGCCATCCACTGGCCCGGGGTGGGCGCATCGCGCCAGACGTGGCGGCCGGTGTCCGGGTCCCTGCGGAAGCGCATGAAGTCCCCCAGGCCCGTGTCGAGCGCGCGCACCTCGAGCGCCTCGGACACGCGGCCAATCACGTCCAGCACCTCATCGCCCGCGCCGTGCACGAGCAGCTTCACGCGGGGCGTCTGCTCCCAGGGGCCGAGCTCGAAGGTGATGGAGAAGCCGTCACCGTGGAAGCATCCCTCGGCGGGGGTGGGGAAGAAGACGGAGGGGAGCGCCTCGCGCAGCCGGCGGATGACGGCCTCGCGGGGGCCGAGCGGCGGAGGAGACCAGCCCTCGGGGAAGTCCCGCACCGAGTCGAAGCCCGCCGCGCCCATCAAATAGACAATCCAGCTCATGGCTCACCTCGCGCTCCATCATCATCTGGAGAAAACCCTACGCGAGGTGTCTGACATTACTGGGGAGGCATTGCCGGGGCCGGGGGTCGGGCCCGGTTTCAAAAAACCTGTCCGACAGTCGGACAGGTTTCCGAGAAACGCGGCCGGAGGGGGGACTACGCCCGGGGCTCGGCGGGAGCGGCGAGCCCGGGCGCCAGGCCCGGCAGGGGGGCGGGAGTCTCGGCCGGAGCGGGGCGGGGCGCCTCGGGGGCGGCGTGCCCGCGCCAGTCGAAGCGGCCCTTGAGCTTGAGGAACCAGCTCTCGAAGTAGCGGTGGCTCAACCCGGCCACGAGCACGCTGAGGGCGAGCGTCAGCACGAACTGGACGACGGTGCCCTGGTCCGGCACCGCGCGGCGCACCGCGTTCAGCACGAGCATGTGCAGCAGGTAGACGCCGTAGCTGACGGTGCCCACGTAGCGCACCCAGGGGTGGCTCATGGGGGCGGAGAGCGGCTGTCTGGCGCGGATGCAGGTGGCCACCACGAGCGCCACCATGGTGAGCGAGGTGAGCCAGGCGGGCGCCTCGTGCCATGCCACGGCGCCGAGCATCAGCATCGCCATGACAGGCACGCTCCAGGCCTGGCCGAGCACCGGGTACACGCGGGCGAAGCCCCTGGGCGAGTGCACCGCGTACGCGGCCAGGCACCCCATGCAGATGGAGGCGGAGATGCTGGTGAGCATGCGCACGCCGAGCACGTCGCCATCCAGCAGCCCGGCGGACACCAGCACCGGCGTGCCGAGGGACACGGCGAGCAGTCCGCCCATGAAGAGCACGGGCACCCAGGCGCGCCGGGACAGGCGGAGGACGAGGGGCCACATCAGGTAGAACTGCTCCTCGGTGGCCAGGGACCAGGCGAAGTAGAAGATGACGCGCTTGTCCGGGTACTGGGGGACGAACCAGTTGGACGTGTAGGTGAGGAAGGCGGGCAGGTTGGAGAAGAAGTCGGCGCGCACGATGGCGTCCTTCTCGGCGAAGAACACCACGGCGACGTAGAGGCCGAGCACCGCGTAGTACAGGGGGAAGATGCGCAGGGCGCGCCGGGCCATGAAGCCGCGCAGCGAGATGTGGCCCACCTTGTCGCGCTCGCGCAGCAGCAGCGTGGTGATGAGGAAGCCGCTGATGGCGAAGAAGAGGGCCACGCCCAGGTAGCCGCGGCCGATGAGGCCTCCGTGGCTGGCGGCCACGTGGTAGGCCACCACGGCCACGATGCTCAGGCAGCGCAGGCCATCCAGCCCTGGGAAGAAACGGGCGCTCAGGAAGTCGTTGTAGGCGTTTCGCAAGGAAGTCCCCCTCGGCCCGGCTGTCTAGCGGCGATGGACAATTTCACGCGAACGATACGTGAAACCAGTGCTCCCCGCCAAACGGGATGCACGGGATGCCCCCCAGGAAGGTGTCAGAGGATTCGTTGCGGAGGACTCGTCGCGGAGCCCTTGGCCCGCCGCGTGCTTGGGCGCGGCTCGCCATGTCTGGACCGCATGACCTCTTCGCCCGCTACACCTTCGGCCACCCCGAGCGGGCGGCGGCCGAGCTGCGCGCCGTGCTGCCCCCGCATGTCGTCTCGGAGGTGGACTGGGCGTCCCTGCGGCGAGAGCCCGGCAGCGTGGTGGACCCGGAGCTGCGGGAGACCGAGAGCGACCTGCTCTTCACTGCGCGACTGCGCACGGGCCGCCCGCTGCTGCTGTACGTGTTGCTCGAACACCAGTCCTCGGTGGACCGGTGGATGGCGTGGCGCATGCTGCGCTACGTGGTGCGCCAGGTGGAGCGCTGGCGCCAGGAGCACCCGGAGAGCACGGTGCTCCCGCTCATCATCCCACTCGTCATGTACCACGGGCCCGGGGGGGCCTGGACGGCACCGCGTCGGGTGGAGGACCTCTTCGACTTGCCGGAAGGAGAGGAGCAGCGGGCGCGCTGGCGAGCGCTGGTGCCGCATTTCGAATACCTGCTCGATGACCTGACGGCCGAGCGGGAGGAGGCGCTGAGCGCACGCCCGGGCCCGCCGCTGGTCCGGCTGGCCTGGTTGGTCCTGCGCTACGGGCGCACCGGGGAGTTGGCCCGGCGACTGCCGGACTGGGTGGCGTTCTTCGCGCAGGTGCAGGCAGGCCCCGAGGGGGCCGAGCACCTGGTGGTGGTCATCCGCTACCTGCTGTGGGTGGGGGACGAGGCCGTCCGTGAAACGGCCGGGCGGGTGTTACATTCGGTGCTGGGTGCGCAACGAGCGGAGGAGCTGATGCGGAGCTATGGCGAGCAACTCATCGAGCAGGGACTCCAAAAGGGACTCGAGCAGGGACTCCAAAGGGCCTCGTGAGGGGCCGTGAGGAGGGGCGGAAGGAGGGGCAACAGCAGGGGCGGATTCAAGGGCGTGCCGAGGACATCCTGCGGATCCTCAACGTCCGGGGCGTGCACGTCGATGAGGCGGCCCGCCAGCGCATCCTCACCTGCACGGACCTGGCCGTCCTCGACCGCTGGTTCGACCGGTCCCTGAACGCCACCACCCTCTCGGACGTGCTGGAGGACCGCGCCTCGTAGAAGTGCCCCCCTCGCCGCGGTAGACGCGCGATTCCGGACATCGCGGGTGGGGTCTCGGTTCACAACTGGAAGCACCCGCGACGCGCGCGTTGTCGCACCCGGCGGCCCTCCCTAGGGTCGAGAGCCCTCGGAGCCACGCGTCCTCGCGCGCGGTGACCCGAGGCGCTCTCTATGGCCTGGGTCTTCACACGTCGCGCGAACACTGTCGCGAGGGTCGCCGCCGCGGGCCTGCTGGCCACCCCGGTGCTCGGCGTGGGCTTCCTGCTGCTCTACTCGCGCAGCCCGCTGATGGTGAACATGCGCCAGCCCGTCGCGCAGCCGGTGCAGTTCGACCACCGGCACCACGCGGGCGACGAGGCCATCGACTGCCGCTACTGCCACGACACCGTCGAGGTCTCCTCCAGCGCGGGCTACCCCTCGGTCTC
Source organism: uncultured delta proteobacterium (assembly GCA_963771175.1). Classification (GTDB taxonomy): domain Bacteria; phylum Myxococcota; class Myxococcia; order Myxococcales; family Myxococcaceae; genus Archangium. Next base: position 128,582 of record CAVYSY010000044.1, on the reverse strand, counting down.
CACCTGCCTCGGCTGCCACGCTCAAATCTGGAACGCGAGCCCGCTGCTCGAGCCGGTGCGCGCCTTCTACTTCGCCAACCAGCCGATTCCCTGGAACCGCGTCCACGACCTGCCGGACTTCGTCTACTTCAACCACTCCATCCACGTGAGCAAGGGCGTGGGGTGCGTCACCTGCCATGGGCGGGTGGACCTGATGCCGTCCATTCCGCAGGCGCAGCCGCTCACCATGCGCTGGTGCCTCGACTGCCACCGGGAGCCGACGCCCCACCTGCGCCCGCTGGAAGCCATCACCTCCCTGCGCTGGCGGCACCGCGAGGGCGACCCCTCGCCCGAGCAACTGGCCCGCCTCTACGACGTCCAGCCCCGGACGAACTGCACCACATGCCACCGCTGACCGACCGCTACCCGCTGCCCGTCCTGCAGGACTCGCCCCGGGCCGGAGCCGCCGGTGGAGCGGGTGACGCCGAGCGCCCGCGCGCCTGGCGCAGCCTGGAGGAGTGGCGAGGGGAGCCGGAAGCCACCCGGGCCGCCGAGCGCGAGTTCCCCCCTGGAGCCGCCGAGCCTCCCCAGGGCCTGGACCGGCGCCGCTTCCTGCGACTGGCGGGCACCACCGCGGCGCTGGCGGGGCTGGCCGCGTGCAAGCCGCCGCCCGAGAAGGTGATGCCGTACACGCACCAACCGCCGGACGTGACGCCCGGGGTGCCCAACACGTACGCGACGGCGTGGCCTCGGGACGGCTACGGGACGGGGCTGGTGGTGACGAGCTGGGAGGGCCGCCCCACGAAGGTGGAGGGCAATCCGGACCACCCGGCGAGCCTCGGGGCCACCAACCCCCTCGCCCAGGCGCTGCTGGTGGACCTCTACGACACCTCGCGGGTGCGCGGGGTGAGGCACCGGGGCACGCCGCGCTCCCTCAAGGCGTACCTGCAAGAGCAGACGGAGCGCGCCCGAGCGCTGGAGGCGAACGGAGGCGAGGGGCTGTGGCTGCTGCTGGAGCCCTCGTCCTCGCCCACGAGGCGCGAGCTGCTCGAGCGCATCCGCCAGCGCTTCCCGAGGGCGCGGGTGGAGACGTACCACGCCCTCTCGCGGGACAACGTGTACGAGGGCGCGAGACTGGCCTTCGGCCGGCCGCTGGAGACGCGCGTGCGCTACGACGAGGCGCGCGTGGTGCTCTCGCTGGACGCGGACTTCCTCACCCGGGGCCCCTTCTCCCTGCGCGAGGCGCGCGAGTTCTCCGGCACGCGCACGCCGGAGCGCGGGCCGATGAGCCGGCTGTACGTGGCGGAGAGCCACTCCAGCGTGACGGGGATGAACGCGGACCACCGCTTCCGGATGAAGCCCTCGGAGGTGGAGCGCTTCGCCCTGGCGGTGCTGGGCGAGCTGGCCCGTACCCACAAGTTGCCCACACTCACGCGCTTCCGGGAGCTGGAGCCAGGCTGGCCGGAGAAGGCGAGGGAGGTGCGCGCGGTGGCGGCGGACCTCGCGCGGAACGGGGCGCGCTCGGTGGTGGTGGCGGGCGAGAGACAGCCGCCCCGGGTCCACGCGGTGGCGCACGCGCTCAACGCGGCGCTGGGGAGCGAGCCGGGACTCGTCACCCACCACGAGCCCACGCTGGACGCGGTGCGCAGCGGGCCGGAGGTGCTGCGCGAGCTGGCCGAGGCGGCGAGCGCGGGTCGGGTGGACACGCTGGTGGTGACGGCGTTCGACCCCGTCTACACGGCGCCGGTGGGCGTGACGCTGGGAGCGGCGCTCGGCGCGGTGCCCAACGCGGTGTACCTGGCCTTCCGCGAGGACGAGACGGCGAAGCAGTGCGCGTGGGTGCTCCCGGCGGCGCACGTGCTGGAGTCCTGGGGCGACACGCGGGCGCTGGACGGGACGGCGAGCCTCATCCAGCCGCTCATCCAACCGCTCTTCCAGGGGCTGACGGAGCTGGACGTGCTCGCCCCGTTCGCGGGAGTGGGGGACCAGTCGTCCTACCAGCTCGTGAAGGGCCACTGGGCGCGGCGCGCGAGGCGGCGGAGCCGCGGCCTTCGAGGACGCGTGGGACCAGGCGCTGGCGGTGGGGACAATCCCAGACACGGCGGCGCCGGCGGTGACGGCCCCGGTGGACGCGGGAGCGGTGGAGTCGAGCGTCCGGCGCTTCGCGCGCCGACCCTCGCGGGAGCTCGAGCTGAACCTGCTGCCCGGCTACAAGCTGGACGACGGACGGTACGCCCAGAACGCGTGGCTGTCTGGAGATGCCGGACCCGCTGACGCAGCTCTCCTGGACGAACGCGGCACTCCTGAGCCCGAGCACGGCCGAGCGCCTGAAGGTGCAATCCCGGGACAAGGTGAAGCTGACCCTCCGAGGCCGCTGGCTGGAGGCGGCGGTGTACGTGCTGCCGGGGCACGCGGACGACACGGTGTCACTGGAGCTCGGCTGGGGGCGCGAGGGCCCGGAGGCGGTGGGCGGGACACTCGGCGTCAACGCGTACCTGCTGCGGCACCTGGACGCGCCGTGGTTCGTGGACGGGCTGACGGTGGAGAAGGTGGAGGGCCGGGAGAGGTACGCGACGGTGCAGGAGCACTGGTCGATGCAGGGCCGCGAAATCGCCGTCCAGGACACGGTGGAGGACTTCGAGAAGCAGAGGCCCCACTACCTGGAGCACCTGAAGGGCCCGGTGCCGAAGCTGTACGACCCGTTCACCTACAAGGACGAGCCGTACCAGTGGGCGATGGCGGTGGACCTGAGCCGGTGCATCGGCTGCGGGGCGTGCGTGGTGGCGTGCCAGGCGGAGAACAACATCCCGGTGGTGGGGCCCGAGCAGGTGGGGCGGGGGCGCGAGATGTACTGGCTGCGGGTGGACCGGTACTTCGAGGGAGCGCCGGACGAGCCCCAGGCCATCCCCCAGCCGATGATGTGCCAGCACTGCGAGACAGCGCCGTGCGAGTACGTGTGCCCGGTGAACGCCACCGTCCACTCGGACGAGGGCCTCAACGAGATGGTCTACAACCGCTGCATCGGCACGCGGTACTGCAGCAACAACTGCCCGTACAAGGTGAGGCGGTTCAACTACCTCGACTACCGGCCGAAGGTGACGGAGCTGGAGAAGCTGGGCTTCAACCCGGACGTCACCGTGCGGATGCGCGGGGTGATGGAGAAGTGCACGTACTGCGTGCAACGGATTGAGCGGGCCCGCATCGAGGCGCGCAAGGAGCGGCGGAAGATAGACACCGGCTCACTCGAATCCGCGTGCGCGCAGGTGTGCCCCACGGAGGCGATTGTCTTCGGCTCGTTGCACGAGGAGGACTCGGAGGTGGCGAGGCGCCACCGGGACGAGCGCCACTACGCGGTGCTGCACGAGCTGGGCACCCGCCCGCGCACCGCGTACCTGTCGCGCCTGAAGAACCCGAACCCGGAGCTGGAACATGGCTGAGGGGGAGGCTTCGGCGACACCGACGAAGGACCCGCTGGAGCCGCGTCCGCTCATCGAGGGAGCGCAGGGCGCGGAGAGCCTGACGGACTCGCTGCTGCACCCCATCCACCGCGAGCCGGGCCGGGTGTGGTGGGCGCTGTTCCTGCTGACGCTGGGAGGCACGGGGCTCTTCGGGCTGGCCATCATCGAGACGCTCCGGACGGGCATCGGCTCCTGGGGCAACAACATCCCGGTGGCGTGGGCGTTCGGCATCATCGACTTCGTGTGGTGGATTGGGTTTGGCCACGCGGGGACGCTCATCTCGGCCATCCTGGTGCTCTTCCAGCAGAAGTGGCGCGCGTCGGTGAACCGCTTCGCCGAGGCGATGACGCTCTTCGCGGTGATGCAGGCGGGCCTCTTCCCGCTGCTGCACCTGGGCCGGCCGTGGGTCTTCTACTGGCTGGTGCCGTACCCCAACACCATGGCGCTGTGGCCGCAGTTCAAGAGCGCGCTGCCGTGGGACGTGGTGGCCATCACCACGTACTTCGCCGTGTCGCTGATGTTCTGGTACCTCGGGCTGCTGCCGGACCTGGCCGCGGCGAGGGACCGGGCCCCCACGCCGCGCCGGCAGTTCTGGTACGGGCTCTTCTCGCTGGGGTGGACGGGCTCGGCGAGACACTGGCACCACTGGCGCACGGGCTACCTGCTGCTGGCGGGGCTGGCGACGCCGCTGGTGCTCAGCGTGCACACCATCGTCAGCTTCGACTTCGCCATCTCGCAGGTGCCGGGCTGGCACACCACCCTCTTCCCGCCGTACTTCGTGGCCGGCGCCATCTTCTCGGGGCTCGCGCTGGTGCTGACGCTGCTGCTGCCGGTGCGCAAGCCCCTGGGCCTGCACCACGTCATCACCCACAAGCACGTGGACATCCTCTCGAAGCTGCTGCTGGCCACGGGGGTGATGGTCTCCTACGGCTACCTCCAGGAGCACTTCTTCGCCTGGTACAGCGGCGACGAGTACGAGATGGCCGCGTTCTCCTTCAGGCGCACCGGCCACTGGGCCTGGCTCTTCTGGTTCCAGATGTTCGCCAACGTCCTGCTGCCGCACCTCTTCTGGTCCGCGCGGCTGCGCACCAACGTGGTGGTGGTCTGGTTCGTCGCGCTCATGGTGGACGCCGGCATGTGGGTGGAGCGGTTCATGATCATCGTGCCGTCGCTCGCGCACGACTTCCTGCCGAGGAGCTGGGAGGGGTACTCGCCGACGTGGGTGGACTTCGGGCTGCTGTTCGGCTCGATGGGCTTCTTCGGCCTGCTGTTCCTGCTCTTCCTGCGCTTCGTCCCGCCGGTGCCCATCAGCGAGGTGAAGGCGCTGCACCACGAGCTGAAGGAGGCGCTGGAGGAGAAGGCCGCACGCGAGCGCACCCAGCGCGGGAAGGAGGCCTGAGCCATGCGCTACTGGGTGGTGGGCGAGCTCGGCTCGGGCAGGGAGGTGCTGGGGGCGCTGCGGCGGCTGCGCGAGCTGGGGTACGCGAAGGAGACGCTGGATGTCTTCTCGCCCGTACCCGGTGGAGGGGATTGAGCAGGTGCTGGAGCTGCCGCCCTCGCCCATCCGGGGGTTCGCCTTCGTGGCGGGGCTGACGGGGGCGGCGGTGGGGTACGGGGTGCAGTGGTGGACCAACGCGTGGGACTGGCCGCTGAACGTGGGCAACCGCCCGCCGCACGCGGGGGCGGCCTTCGTGCCCATCACCTTCGAGACGATGGTGCTGTTCGCCTCGCTCACCCTCTTCTTCGGGCTGATGTGGCTGTTCCGCTTCCCGAGGCCGCACCACCCGCTCTTCGAGCTGGAGTCCTTCCGCACCGCCTCCACCGGGGGCTTCTGGGTGAGCGTCACCACGGCGAAGCGCGAGGAGGCGGAGGTGCTGCTGCGCCACCTGGGCGAGCTGGCGGCGAAGAAGACGTCGGTGGTGGAGGAGAAGGAATGAGCCGCCCGCTCCTCCTCGTGCCGATGGCGTGGCTGCTGGCCGGCTGCCCCGGAGACGTGGAGGGCTGGGCGGGGATGAAGCGGCAGCCCAAGGCGCTGCCCTATCGCGAGAACGCGTTCTTCGCGGACGACCGGGTGATGCGCCAGCCGCCGCCGGGGACGGTGCCGACGAGCCGGCGAGGCAAGACGCGGCTGTTCCTCTCGGGAAGGGAGGCACCGGATGCCGGCTTCGTGGGGGAGATTCCGCTGACGCTCACGCGGGAGACGGTGGAGCGAGGGCAGCGGCGGTTCGAGGTCTACTGCGCCACCTGCCACGGAGTGCTCGGGAACGGGGAGAGCCAGGTGGGGCGCAACATGGGGCTGCGCGAGCCGCCGTCGCTGTTGGACCTCCCGCCATACCCGGACGGCTACTACTACGGAGTCATCAGCGAGGGCTTCGGGCTGATGCCGGCGTACGCGGAGAAGCTGTCGCCCGAGGACCGGTGGGCGGTGGTGGCCTACGTGCGAGCACTCCAGCGCAGCCAGCGGGCGAGGCTGGAGGACGTGCCGCCCGAGGTCCGGCCAGGGTTGGAGAAGGAGGGCGCGCCATGAAGGTGATGGAGCGCTTCACGGGAGGGCGGGTGCCCCTGCTGGCCTCGGCCGCGCTCGGAGCGGTGGGGCTGGGCGTGACGGCGGTGGGCTGGGCGGTGGACACGCGGCGAGCGCTGTTCTCGTACCTGTTCGCCTTCGCGTACTGGGCGGGGATGGCGGTGGCGGCGCTGCTGCTGCTGGGCATCTGGCACGCCTCGAAGGCGCGCTGGCCGGTGGTGCTGCGCCGCATGCTGGAGACGATGGCGGCCACGCTGCCGCTCTTCGCGGTGCTCTTCCTTCCCATCCTCGCGGGGGCCTCGCACCTCTACCCATGGACGAACCCGTCGCCGCCGCTGTCCGGGAAGGACCTGAAGAAGCTCGAGCACAAGCGGACGTGGCTCAACCTGCCCTTCTGGGCGGTGCGCTCGCTCGTGTACTTCGCGGTGTGGAGCGGTGTGGGCGAGCTGCTGCTGCGCTGGTCCCGCAGGCAGGACGAGACGGGCGAGCTGAAGCTCACGCAGTGGCAGTGGTGGCTGGGGGCGGGGACGCTGCCCGTGGTGGCGCTGGCCATGTCCTTCGCGTCGCTGGACTGGCTGATGTCGCTGGAGCCGCTCTTCGTCTCCACGGTGTATGGGCTGTATTGGTTCTCGGGGGCCTTCGTCGGGACGCTGGCGCTGCTGACGCTGGCGACGACGCTGGCGCGGGGGCCGAACCTGTATGGCGAGCTGGTCAATGACTCGCACCGGGCGAGCCTGGGCAAGTTCCTGCTCGCGTTCAGCGTCTTCTGGGCCTACATGGCCTTCAGCCAGTTCTTCCTCATCTGGATAGCGGACCTGCCGCACGAGGTGCCCTGGTACGTGCTGCGCGCGAGGGGCGCGTGGGAGCCGGTGGCGCTGTTCATCGTCAACACGCGCTTCCTCCTCCCGTTCCTCGTGCTGCTGTCGAGGCCCTTCAAGCAACACCGCCGGACGCTGACGGTGATGGCGGTGTGGCTGCTGGCGGCGCACGCGGTGGACACGTGGTGGCTGGTGATTCCGGTGGTGAGCCCGGACGCGGTGCGGGTGCACTGGGCGGACGTGGCGGCGTTCGTGGGAGTGGGAGGCGTGGCGGTGGCCTTCACCCTGTGGCGGCTGCGAGGCCACGCCACGGTGCCGGTGAGGGACCCCTACCTGCACGAGTCCCTGGGGTACGACGAATGAGCCGCGACGACGAGCCCAAGGTGGAGTGGGAGACGCCCGAGCGGCAGCGGGACGCGGTGAGCGGCCGGTTCGTGGCCGCCGTCCTCGCCGGAGCGCTCATCGTCTTCACCTTCTTCGTGGTGGGGGCGTGGGCGCAGCTCCAGGAGCGGCTGCGGCACCTCAACCCCGCGGGCCCCTACACGCCGCCCGTGCTGGGCAAGGCCGAAATCAACATCGTCAACACGGGGCTCATCCAGCTCGACACCCGGGCGGAAGAGGAGCGGGAGCGGCAGCGCCAGCGATTGCACGGGTACGGGTGGGTGGACCGGGACGCGGGCGTGGTGCACGTGCCCATCGAACAGGCCATCGAGCGCGTCGTGTCCGAGCAGGCCGGGCGGCGGGACGGAGGCACGCGATGACCCACGGAGACGCGGCCTCCGCGGGAACGACGAGCACGGACTCGGGAGTCCTGGAGGAACTCTTCCGGAAAATCCTCTTCCTGCCGGAGCAGGCGTCCACGGTGGCGAAGGACGTGGACCACCTGCACTACGTCATCATCACCGCGGCGATGGTGATGGCCACGCTCATCTTCGGGACGGCGGCGTACTTCCTCATCCGCTACCGGAGACGCTCGGAGACGGACGTCACGCCGAAGGTGGTGGGGACGTTCGGGTGGGAGGCGCTCTTCGTGGGCGTGCCGCTCACCACGTTCCTGGTGTGGTTCTTCATCGGCTACCACGACTTCATCCGGATGCAGACGCCGCCGCCGGACGCGATGGACGTGTACGTGGTGGCGAAGCAGTGGATGTGGAAGTTCACCTATCCCGAGGGTCCCAACTCCCTCGGGGTGCTGCGGGTGCCGGTGGGCAGGCCGGTGCGGCTGCTGCTGACGAGTCAGGACGTCATCCACTCCTTCTACGTGCCGTCGTTCCGCATCAAGCAGGACGCGATTCCCGGGGCCTACACCCAGACGTGGTTCGAGGTGACGAAGCCGGGGCGCTACCGCGTCATGTGCGCGGAGTACTGCGGGCTGAAGCACTCGGAGATGTGGGCCGAGGTCCTCGCGCTCTCGGCGGAGGACTACGAGGCGTGGATGCAGGAGCAGCGGCGGGGGCTGGTGACACGCCGGGACGCGAGCCCCAGCGCGCCCGAGGCCCAGGAGCCCCGCGGGCCCGCTCGGCAGGCGGCGCTCTACGACGCGCAGGTGCCGCACGGCGAGCTCATGTACGCGGAGCGGGGCACGCTGCCCGAGCGGGGCGAGCGAGTGGCGGCGGAGAAGGGGTGCCTCAAGTGCCACTCGGTGGATGGGACGGAGCACATCGGGCCGACGTGGATGGACCTGTACCAACGGCGCGAGCGGCTGACGAGCGGCGAGACGGTGGTGGCGGACGAGGCCTACCTCACCGAGTCGATGATGAGGCCGCAGGCGAAGGTGGTGGCGGGGTTCCAGCCGGTGATGCCGTCGTTCCTGGGGCAGTTGGAGGCGGCGGAGGTGGCGGCGCTGGTCGAGTACATCAAGACGCTGCGCAGCGCGCGGCTGGAGACCATCCGGTCGGAGAGGCCCGAATATGAACCCGTCGGCGGGAAGTAGTCAGCCGGCCCTCACGTATCTCGACCACGAGACGACGGTGAGGAGCTGGCTGCTGACGCGCGACCACAAGCGCATCGGGGTGATGTTCCTGGTGATGGTCATCCTCTCGCTGCTGCTCGGCGGCATCTTCGCGATGGTGCTGCGGATTGAATTGCTGACACCGGGGCCGACCATCATCACCCCGATGACCTACAACCGGATGTTCACCCTGCACGGGGTGACGATGGTGTGGCTGTTCATGATTCCGGCGATTCCCTCGGCGTTCGGCAACTTCCTGTTGCCCATCATGCTGGGGGCCAAGGACGTGGCCTTCCCGAGGCTGAACCTGGCCTCGGTGTACCTCTACGTGGCGGGAGCGGCGCTGACGCTGTTCGGCATGCTGTGGAGCGGAGCGGACACGGGGTGGACGTTCTACACGCCGTACAGCACCACCTCGCCCACGGCGCTGACGCCCATCCTGCTGGGCGTGTTCATCATTGGCTTCTCCACCATCATCACGGGGCTGAACTTCATCGTCACCACGCACACGCTGCGCGCGCCGGGGATGCATTGGACGCGGATTCCGCTCTTCGTCTGGGCCCTCTACGGCACGTCGGTCATCCAGGTGGTGGCGACGCCGGTGCTGGGGATGGTGCTGCTGCTGGTGTTCTTCGAGCGGGTGATGGGCTCGGGCATCTTCGACCCATCGCGAGGAGGGGACCCGGTGCTGTTCCAGCACATGTTCTGGTTCTACTCGCACCCGGCGGTCTACATCATGGTGCTGCCGGCGATGGGGGTCATCACCGAGGTGGTGTGTGCCTTCAGCCGGAAGAACATCTTCGGCTACAAGATGATCGCCGCGTCCTCGTTTGGGATTGCCTTCGTGGGGTTCTTCTCGTGGGGCCACCACATGTTCGTGTCGGGGCAGTCCACGTTCAGCTCGGGCATCTTCGGGGTGCTGAGCATGCTGGTGGCCATCTTCACGGCCATCAAAATCTTCAACTGGGTGGCGACGATGTACGGGGGCTCCATCGACCTGAAGGTGCCGCTGCTGTACGTGCTGGGGTTCATCTTCCTGCTGATGTTCGGGGGGATGACGGGCGTGGCGGTGGCGACGACGTCGTTGGACATCCACTGGCACGACACGTACTTCATCGTGGCGCACTTCCACTACATCATGGTGGGGGCGGTGCTGATGGGGTTCCTGGCGGCGCTGCACTACTGGTGGCCGAAGATGTTCGGGAGGCTGTACCCGGAGCGCTGGGCCTTCCTGTCGGCGGCGACCATCATCTTCGGCTTCATCGTGACGTTCCTGCCGCAGTTCCTGCTGGGGAACATGGGGATGCCGCGGCGCTACTACCAATACCCGCCGGAGATGCAGTGGCTGCACGTGCTGAGCACGGCGGGGGCGTCTCTGCTGGCGTTCGGCTTCGGGCTCATCGCCGTCTACCTGCTGTGGTCGCTGAGGTACGGCCCGGTGAGCACGCCGAGCCCGTGGGGCTCGCGCGGCTACGAGTGGTTCAGCGGCTCGCCACCCGCGCCGCACAACTACACGGAGCCGCCGAGCTTCGAGCGCGAGGTACACGACTACACGGTCCCGGAGGCGCCGCGTGTCTACTGAGTCGCCGTGGGAGGAGCACTTCGGGAGCCGGGAGAACCAGACGAAGGCGGCGCAGCTCGGGATGTGGGTGTTCCTGGGGACGGAGGTGCTGCTGTTCGCGAACCTGTTCGTCGGGTACGCGGTGTATCGGTACTACTACCCGGACGTGTTCAGGGAGGGGAGCAAGCACCTGGCGACGGAGTGGGCCACGGTGCAGACGCTGCTGCTGGTGACGAGCAGCCTCTTCGTGGTGCTGGCGGTGCACTCCATCCGTCAGGACAAGCAATTGCTGACGGCGCTGGTGCTGGTGTTGGCGATGGTGATGGGGTTGGGCTTCCTCGGCATCAAGGGCTGGGAGTACTGGAAGCACTGGGACGGAGGGAGCGCTGCCCGGCGAGTACTACCGCCTCGAGGACTTGCCGGTGCAGGGCGGGAGCCTGTTCTTCACGCTCTATTTCCTGCTCACGGGGCTGCACGCCGTCCACATGCTGGTGGCGCTGGGCGTGCTGGGCTGGCTGACGTGGGGAGCGTTGGCGGGGAAGTACTCGGCCGGGTACCACATCCCGGTGGAGGTGGGGGGCATGTACTGGCACCTCGTGGACATCTTCTGGCTGTTCATCTACCCGCTGCTGTACCTGGTGGAGTGAGGGGGGCGCACCATGGCGGAGGAGAAGAAGGAGAAGTCCGCGTGGGGTTACGTGGGCGTGTGGGGGGTGCTGGTGGTGCTGACGGTGGCCACGTGGATATTGGGCACGAAGGTGCCGCTGGGGCCGTTCTCGCTGCCCACGTCACTGGGAATCGCCGTGGTGAAGACGGTGCTGGTGGCGATGTTCTTCATGCACCTCGTCGAGCAGCCGGGAGCGAGGCGGGTGATGCTGCCGGTGTCGGTGGTGTTCCTGCTGCTGCTGATGGGAGTCTCGCTCATCGACGCGATGACACGCATCCACATGTCGAGGCCGGACGGCATCCCGGAGGAGTTGCAGCCCAAGCGCCCCGCCTCGACGCGAACGGCGCCCCCGGGCTCGGGCTCCCCACTCTGGATGGGCAACTGATGAATTCCTGGGCAAGGTTCTCCCAGACTGAGCGTTGGGTCTGGGTCTTGAGAAGCTTGTCCACTTGGTGGACTGGTCGTGGCTGGGAGGGGCGGGTGGGGCTCGGAGAACAGGGGGGCCCGCCGGGCGCGCTCTCCAGAAACCTGTCCGACTGTCGGACAGGTTTTTGAAAAGCGCGGCCAGGAGGGGCCGTGGGGCGCGGACGTCTAGCGGGCTGGGCGAGCGTGCCCCAGGTCACCGGAACGACTCGACGACGAAGGCGGAGGCGATGGAGAAGTCGAGGATGGCGGTCCCGGGCTTCGACTCGGGCCGCTTCCTGAGCTGACCATCCCCGAGCCGGGCCACGGCGCAGATGGGCACCTTGTCGCCCCTCGGGAGATGGGCTTCGTAGTACCGGATGACGACCTGCGGTCCTCCCGTCCAGACCCATCCGTATAGACGGCTTGCCGAATCGAGCGTACCGAGCTCGTCCTGCAAGACGCTCTCGATGGGCCCGTCATAGAGGGTGATGGGCCGCGCTCCCATCTGGTTGGCATCGAGCTCCACCCATGCCGCGTCCCCGACATACATCCGCACATACCGCATCGCCTTCTGTGCTTCCTCCGGGCACTCCTGCGGACCTGGAGTCCCATCCGGACGCAACGCCACCGCCGCCGGGGTCGTGGCACATCCAAAGGACATCTGCAGGAGAAGCGCGAAGAGGAAGAGGGCCTTCATCATGGGGATCATGCGCATTCGCCGCTCCTACTCCCGCACCAGACGAGGTTCCAGCGAAACGGCCAGTTGCTGGAGCCCGTCATCGCGGAAGATTTCCAGGATGAGGCTCACCATGCCCTTCTCCGAAGCAAAGGCACTCTTGTCGGCCACGACCGCGAGCGCTCCCGACGCCCCGGGGACGATCTCCGCCCGGTTCATGCGAAGCGCGAATGGTCTGGCCGTGTGCGATGTCCAATCGGAGGTCAGCCGGGCCTCACCCAGCCGCCATGGCTCGGCGTAGTATGTGTTGGTGAGCTGAACCACGACCGCCGCCTTCCCCTTCCCCGAGGCAGCGGATTTTCGCAGAACCTTTGCAGTGCGCCTCTTGCTTTCTTGGTATTTGGGAACGCGAAGTCAGCGAACCCGATACAGAAGGAGCAGGACGAATGCGCACCATGAACAAGCTTTCAGTCGCGGCGGTGTTGGGTTTGTTGCTCGGCGGTTGCGGCGCCACGGACACGGACCTGGGCGGTGAAGGCGTCGCCAGTCAGCTCGAGCAGGACTTCGGTGGCCCGAGCGGCCTCGTGGCGTTCTTCGAGAGCCACACCGAGGAGGAGATCCGTGAGGCGATGAAGGCCTACGGCGTCGGGTACGTCATCCACGGGGATGTCTCCCAGGCGCTGATCAGCGACTGCCCGAAGTACTTCCCGTCGGGCGACCGGAACCTCTGGCACAACTTCGACGGCGAGTACTTCTTCATCGACGGCTCGGGCCGGCCGCACCGGGCGTACAAGTACCTGCCGCTGATCGCCGCCGCGCCGCGCATCGACTCCTGTCAGACGAGCGTGGGGCAGTGGGGCGACGCGGAAAACCCCAGCAACGACTATGACGGGGGACACCTCATCGGCTCGCAGCTCGGGGGCTGGGGGGGCCGGGCGAACCTGGTGCCCCAGGATGCCAACTTCAACCGTGGAAACTGGGCGCAGCTCGAGAACAAGATGGCCACGTGTGGGAGCCTGCCGACCGGCCGGCTGCGCTACTACATCGGTGCGAACTACCCGAACTCCACCGCGCTCATCCCCAACAACATGACGATGGAGATCCGGAACCAGTCCACGGGGAGCTACGTGTCCATGTCTTTCTCGAACGTGGACTACGGCGGCTCGAACGGCACGAACGAGCGGGCGCGTGGCGTGAACTGGCTGTCGAGCCAGGGCTGCAACTGATGAGTCAGCGCTGAGCCGGGCTCGCTCTGGATGGGCAACTGCGCAGGGTTTTCCTCTCATCCGAGGGCGGCACGGTGGTTCAATCCGTCGCCATGACGAAGAAGACGATCGACTTCCTGATTCGCGTCCACACCCTTCCGGAGGACTTGCGGCGGCCGAAGGACCAGCGACCCCCGAGCGACCCGGAGCTCGCCCATCACGCCGACACGAGCGAGGTGTACCAGCGGATGATCGACTCCAGGCTGTTGTGGAAGGTCTGGATGATGGACGGGGACGGACAACTGTGGATCGAAGTGAACTTCGAGAACGACCGGGGGGAGGACGAGTTCCATACGCTCGCGATCGACGAAGGGACCTATCGCAGGGTCGAGTGCGATCCCTATGAGGTCCTGGTCGACGCTCCAGAGGCCTGAGTTCCTCGGAGAGTCCGTCCGGGGGTCCCCACATCGCGCGAAGGAAGGGGGACCCTCCGGGCTCGAGTTCGAAAAACCTGTCCGACAGTCGGACAGGTTTTTGAAAAGCATGACCGGAGGTGGTGCCCGGTGGCCCTGGCGGCGTGGTCGGTGCGGAGTCCCCAGCGGCCCATCGCCAGCTCTCAGGGGAGGCGGCCGGCCAGCCGCGCTGGATGATCCAGGCCTCCACCGCTTGCGCAGTCAGGCGGGCTCGAAGTGGCTGCCCTGCCTTGCCGGGAACCGTTCAGGGTCCCACGTTTGACCGGACGGAATGGGCTCCGGGAGGACGGGATGCTGCACCCGCTGATGGCAGCGCTGGCCGTGGTGGGCCTCGGCGCGGCAGGAGGAACGGCGAGCCAGCCGAGCTGCACGGTCGAGGCCCGCGCCGCCCCGCCCGCCGTGCCGGTGGAGGCCGAGCCGGTCGAGAAGTCAGAGCGGGAGCGGGCCCTGGAGCTGACGGCGGCGGACGTGGCTCCGAGGCTGTTGCTCGGGGTGCTCGGCCGCATCTGAGGAGGAGCCATGCCGATTCTCTACCTGCTGTTGGGACTGGGGCTGCTGGCCCTCTGGGTGGTCGCCCTGGTGCAGGGCGGGGTGGTGGGCTGGTTCCTGTGGCTCACGTTCGGGGTGGCCATTGGCGTGGTGGTGCTGTCCATCCTGAACGTCGCCTCCGAGCGGAGTCACAGGGCGACGTGAGGTGACGCCGCGCGGCGTCGGGCGAGAGGAGGAAGGCCGTGGAGAGCCGGATGACTCCCGAGGCGGGCTTGTCGACGAACGAGCTCGTCCGCCGGGCGATGAACGAGGCGCGGCTGCTGGCGAAGGCGGAGCTGCTGCACGCGAAGGTGGAGCTCTCCGAGGAGGTGCGCGCGGCGCGTCTGGCGGGCGTGTTCCTGGGAGGCGCGGCGGCGCTGTCGCTGGTGGGGCTGGCGCTGCTGCTCACGGCGGGAGCGGATGCGCTGGCGTTGCCCTTGTGGGCGGGGGCGCTTCTCGTCGCGGGAGCGGTCTTCGTCCTCGCGGCGGTGTGCGCGGCGGTGGGCTGGGTGAAGCTGCCCAGGCAGCCCATGCGGCACACGCTGGAGCGGCTGTCGGTGGACCTGGAGGAGTTGCGCCAGCAGCTCGAGCTCACGAGGCACTGAGGGCTGGTGGACGAGCGAGCGAGCGCGCTCGGGCACCGAGCTCCACACGCGGGCTGTGCATTTCCACGCGGGCTGCACCCGAGGGGGCGCGTTCACTCCGCGCGAGCCTCGTGGGTGCCTCGCGCGGCTGGCACCGCCCCGAGTCCGCCCGCTACCGTGCCGCGCGCGCGTCGGAGCCATGCTGGCTCCCGCGACACCTTCCGGAGACACCGAGAATGAGGCTGCGCACAACCCTCCTGCTGGGCCTGCTGACCGGCTGTGCCACCACGGCCTCCTCCAGGTCCGAGCCCCCCACCGACGGCCCCTCCGCGACTCCCGCTCGCTCCGAGTCGTCGGAGGCCCCGGCTCCGGCCAGCCCCTCCGCGCAGAAGGTCGATCTCGAGGCGCTCGCCGCGCGCGAGGTTCCACCGCTCTCCAAGCAGCAGGTGTCCGCGCCGGATGGCTCCTTCACGGGAGAGGTGGAGGCCTCGGCCGCGCCCTCCTTCCAGCAGCAGCAGGGCCTGCTCATCCTCAGTGTCCCCGTGGGCACCCGGAGCCCCGTGACGTGCTTCGTCTACTCCGAGCCGCTCGACGCGGGGGGCGCCATCTACCGCATGCTGGAGATGGCCGGGCAGCACACCGACATCCAGCTCGCGCGCACCACGGACGTGCGGCTCGTCGCCGACACCCCCACCGTGTACGCCGAGGCGCGGTACCTCGTGGACACCCCGCGGGGGAAGGCGGCGGGCCTGGCCAAGCTGATGGTCCACACCCATGAGCAGGTGCCCCTGGTGTGCTCGCACGACGAGCTGGGCTACTCGGAGAGCTTCAAGCGGATAACGAGTGGGCTGGCCAGCTCGCTCAAGAGCGCCGGGGAGACGAAGCCCGCCCCGCGCTACTCCGAGTTCCACGTCATCCGCGTGCAGGGCCACCCGGTGGGCTTCGAGAAGCGCACCGTGCGCGATGCCGCGGGCGGCTCGAAGCTGACGGAGGTGGAGATGAGCCTCTTCTTCCCGCGCTCGCCCAGGGAGATGATGGTGCAGGACACCGTCTCCACGGAGCTCTCGGACAAGGAGGGCCGGCTGGTGGCGCGCGACTACGCCCGGGCCACCAACGGCGAGCTCGACATCCAGATGTCGCTCGAGCAGGTGAAGGGCCGCGAGTACCGCTACGAGGGCAAGCACAGCGGCAAGGATTTGAACGGCACCTTCACCGCCTCGCAGGAGCTGGTCACGGACCCGGGCACCGCGCGCCTGCTGCGTGAGCAGCTCGTGCCGGGCAAGAAGAAGGAGCTGACGCTGCAGGCCTACAGCCCCTCGGCCAACCCGGTGGCGCCGCTGCTCCAGGTGTGGCGCAAGGAGTCCCCCGAGGGCCGGGAGGTGACGGTGGAGACGGGCCCCGTGAAGGCCACCCTCACCGTGGACGCCCAGGGCATGGTGGAGAAGGCCGTGATGCCCGTGGGCAACGACCTCGAGATGGTCCAGGAGCGCGTCAGCGTGAGTGGCTCGCCGTGAGGTGGGCTCGCTCGCCCTTCTCGTAGCCTCAAGCAATCCGCATCGGCTCGGCCCGGCTCTGGACGCGCGGTGCATGGCGGAGGGTTGGCGTGCATGGTAGGGGGCGCCGCCATGTCTGTTCCCGGGGCGTCCCGCGCTCGCTTGTTCCTCGCCTACATCGCCTGCTTCGTCCTCTGGGGCTCCACCTGGTCCGTGGTGAAGCTGGGCCTCGAGGACCTGCCACCCCTGCTCTTCGCCGGCTCGCGGATGATGCTCGCCGGGCTGGTGCTGCTGCCCTTCAGCGGCATCCTCCGCGTGCGCCTGGGGGCTCGCACCTGGTGGATGCTGATGGGCGTGGGGGTGCTGCAGATCGCCCTCCCCTACGCGCTGCTCTTCATCGCCCAGCAGTGGATTCCGTCGAGCTGGTCCGCGCTCCTCTTCTCCACCTACGCGGTGTGGCTGCTGCTGGTGGGGCGCATGCTGCTGCCGGACCAGCCGCTCACCCCGGCCAAGCTCGTCTCCGCGGGGCTGGGGCTCGTCGGCATCCTCGCGCTCCAGCGCGAGCACCTGCACGGGCTGAGCCTCTCCGGGCACGTGGTGCTCGGGTGCCTGCTCACGCTCGTGGCCACCGTCTCCATCTCGCTGGCCAACATCCTCGTGCGGCGCTCGCTGGGGCACGTGTCCACGGGGCTCTCGGTGTGCGTGCAGACGCTGAGCAGCTCCGTGCTGCTGCTGGCCGGCGCCTTCGCCTTCGAGTCCCAGCTGCCCGCCCACTGGACGCCCCGCGCCCTGCTCGTCCATCGCCTACCTCGCGGTGGGCGCCACCGCCCTCACCTACCAGCTCCTCTTCTGGCTGCTGCCGCGCATGCCGCTCGTCGTCGTCGGCGCCATGCCGGTGCTGGACACCCTGGTGGCCGTGCTCCTGGGCGTGGTGATGCTCGGCGAGCGCGTGGACTCCTCGCTGCTGCTGGGCGGGGTGCTCATCCTCTCCAGCGCGGCCCTCGCCAACTTCGCGCCCTCCTCCTCGCCGGAGGAGGCTCCCGAGGACCTGTCCTCCGAGCCCGAGGCTGCCGCGCCCCAGCAGGCGGCCTGAGCGGCTCGGCGGGTTGACCCGGGTTCCGGAAGCTCCTAGTCACGCATCATGACGAGCGCTTCCGAGGTTTCACCCGCCCCCCGGCCGATGTGCCCCCGGCACCCGACGCGGGTCGCGGTGACGACGTGTGAGCGCTGTGGGCGATACCTCTGCGTTCCGTGCGTGAGCGGTGGCGGGCTGTGTCGGGAGTGCATCGGCCGCAACGTGGCGGCGGTCCCTTCCTCGGGGGCGCGCGCCAGGTGGGCCGTGCGCTTCCTTCGCCTCTCGGCGGGCGTGGGAGTGGCGGGCCTGCTCATCTATCTCTGGGGCCTCCTGGTGCCCGGCGCGAGCGATACCGTCGATACCCTGGAGATACTCCTCTCCATTCCTGGCGTGTTCATCCTCCCGGTCACCCCCATCCTCTACCTGATGTGGCTGCACCGGGTCGTCCGGCAACTGAACGCCTGGGGCCGGGAGGTGGGGGCGACACCCGGGTGGGCCGTGGGGTGCTGGTTCGTGCCGTTCGTGAACCTGGTGAAGCCCTTCCGTGTGGTGCGGAGCATCGTGGAGGAGGTGGGGGGCGGTCCCTCGCCGCTTCGCTCCACCTGGGCCTGTGGTGGGGGACGTTCGTTGTCTCGCGGGTCGTGGGACGGATGCACGGGCGACTGCCGTTGCTGACTCCGCCGCTCGTCGCGCATGGGGTGGGGCTCGCCTGGTCCGTCAGCACCATCGCCGCGGCGTTTCTCTGCGTGCGGATCATCCGCGAGGTGCAGGCGCGGCTCGAAGCCCGCCGCACCGGCCTCTGACTCGGTACGGAATCCACCCGCCCGGTCCCGGGCGTGAGGCGCGCTCAGGGCCGGCGGGGCGGGGCGAGCAGGTCCGCGCCCACGGAGGAGATGTCTTTGGCCCCGGCGAGCGCGAGCGCGTGGGCGGTGTCCTCGCGCAGGGAGTCGAGCACCTGACGCACGCCGTCGGCGCCTCCGGTGGCGAGCCCCCACAGCACGGGCCGGCCGAGGAGCACCGCGCGGGCCCCGAGGGCGAGGGCGCGCAGCACATCCCGGCCGGAGCGCACGCCGCCGTCGACGAGGACGGGGACGCGGCCGTCGGCGGCCTCCACCACCTCGGGGAGGGCGTCGGCGGTGGCGAGGGCGCCATCGAGCTGCCGGCCGCCGTGGTTGGAGACGATGAGGCCGGCGGCGCCATGGTGGAGACACTCGCGGGCGTCATCGGCGCGCAGCACGCCCTTGACGAGCACGGGCAGGCCGGAGTCCTCGCGCAGTCGGTCGAGGTCGGCGAAGGAGGTGTCGGAGGCCTGCTCGGCGAGGGAGCGGTGGGTGAGGCCCTCGAGGTTGGCGAGGAAGTCCTCGTCGGGGAGGGGCAGGGTGGAGTCGCCACGGTTGCGGCGCTTGCGGCCCACGGCGGGGGTATCGCCGGTGAGGACGAGGGCGCGGGCTCCGGCGGCGACGGCGCGCTGGACGAGGGCGCGGGTGAGGCCGCGGTCGCGAAAGACATACACCTGGAACCACCAGGGACCGGCGGAGGCGGCGACGTCCTCGATGCGGCGGGAGGCGCGCGAGGAGAGGACGAGGAGGGAGCCGGCCTCGCGGGTGCCACGGGCGGTGGCGAGCTCGGCCTCGGGGTGCGCGAGCGAGTGGAAGGCGGTGGGGGCGACGAGCACGGGGGCGGCGAGCTTCACGCCGAGCAGCTCGGTGGAGGTGTCCACGGAGGACACGTCGCGCAGGACGCGAGGGCGGAGGCGGAGGCGGGCCCAGGCGGCGGAGTTGTCCGCGAGGGTGGACTCCTCGCCCGAGCCGCCGGCGAAGTAGTCGAACACGGCCTGGGGAAGCTTTTCGCGAGCCAGGGCCTCCAGCGCTTCGTACGGGAGCATGGCGCGGGAGCCTGTCACATCCCCGGGCGGACGTTCACGCTCCGGAGTCCTCGAGCACGGGGACGCGGGAAGGCTTGAGGTGGCGCGAGTGGTCGTAGAAGCACTCGGGCCCGAGGTGCTCGATGAGGGAGCGTTCCTGGGCGTTGCCCTGCTCGGTGCCGGCGTCGGAGGGGAGGGCGTAGGGCTGGACGAGGACGAGGCCATTGCCGAGGTCCTGGCGGTACTCGGCGGGGAGAGAGGCGAGGCGCTCGCCGAACATGCGCACGAAGGGAGGCCCGAAGAAGTTGCGCCAGAAGAGCCCGGCGAGCCCTTCGCTGTAGTTGCGCACGGTGAAGTCCAGCCTCTGACCCACCTCTTCGGGCACCAGCCGCTGGGTCTTGCTCTCGATGTCCTCATCGAGGCCCGCGAATGCATATGGAGAACGCAGGAGCCGCATAAGCTCGGTCACCTGCTCGATGTGCGCGGCACGCCAGGCGGGCTTGTTGGCACTCTTGGGGCGGGTGTGCAGGTTGAGCCTGCCAATACGGCGCTGGCTCTCGGGTCTCGCGGGGGAGAGATAGAAGAAGTCCTGGTCTGTCTTGGCTGCGATGCACAGGCATTCGCGCTCCTCGTAGAAGGCGAGGAGCGCATCGAAGTCGATGTGCTTGGGGTCGAGCTCATGCCTGAGAGTGCCCGTGCCGTACCGCATGGGGGTGAACCACCGATACTGCTCGAGGCCGAGCCGGAGGAACTCCCGCACGACAGTGGTCGGGAGAAGGCCCGGGGGCAGTTCAATTTCGGTTTCGAAGTGTCGCATGTGCGAGGTGACTTCTACGGAGAGTACCTGATGGCCGCCTTGCCATCGCGAATGAGCTCGTTCAGTTCGTCCTGGAGAGGTGTCGTGAGGCGAGTCTTGCCTGACGGGTGTTGGGCGGATCGAATCCACAGCTCGATGTGGCCTCCGTGCTCGCGCACATACTCGATCATGGCCTTGATGTTGCCGGTGAGCGCCAGCTCCTGGCGGCCCTTGGCCTCGATGAAACGGTAGGGCTGACCCCATACCAGCTCGGCGGGGTTGCCGCGCACCGAGTCCGGGATGAAGCCCTGTTCCATTCTGCCCGGTGGGGGCATCATCATCGCGGCGTTCTTCTCGTAGCTCTGGGCCTTGAGGATGGAGTCCTCGAAGGCATTTCCGGCCGGCTTGTTGGCGAGGATGGAGCGGTAGAGGCGCTCCCACTCGGGGTCCACGGCATAGGAGAAACGCTGGTACTTGCCCGGGTGGCGGAACTGGTAGTCCACCCAGCGCTGGGCGAGGTGCTCGGGGGAACCGGGCAGCATCCGAGTGCCATTCGCGAGGGTGCGTGCGCCCAGGAGCGGCAACTTCTCCCCACGACGCAGGGACTCGGCGGCCTCGCTCAAGGGCTTCTGCAGCTTGCCGGCTATCCGCTCCAGGAAGGCCAGCTCCTCATCCGCCAGCATCCCGCCCCTGTCCGCGGCCCGCTGGAGGACGCGCTCAATCTCTTGCACGTCCTCGGCGCTCAGGTGGGAGGCGACGCGGGAGAGCACCCGCACCTCATGAATGCTCTTGCCGGTGACGAGCGCAACCCTCCCCAGCGTCGCCTCTCCGCCCTTCGTCAGCAGCTTGCCGTTGGCGAAGGGCAGCACCGCGCCCAGGACATGGATGAAGCGCTCGGTGTCGCTGAGCGGATGGCCGGTGTAGCTCTCGCCCGTGATGGCCGCCGCGAGGTCCGTGGCATCACCGAGGACGGGAGTGAAGCCGATGAGCAGCTCCGCCACCAACTCCTCGTCGGTGTACGCGTCCTCGGGAGGAGGCGAGTAGTCGAGGTGGGGCGGAGCGCGTTTGCCCAGCTCGATGGCGGTGGACAGGGCCGAGCGGCTGGCCAGCAGGTAGAGGGCTACCTCTGAGGGACTGCGGCGGAGGAAGTCCGGGTCCTCGGTATGGGAGTAGGCCCAGGCGAGGGTGGCGCGAATGAGGGCGTCGAGGGACTTCTCGCGCAGGGGGTGCTCGGTGAGGAGGTGGCCGGGAGCGATGCGGCGCAGGTGCGCGGCATGAGTCTCCATCAACCGCATGCCCCATTGGAGGTACTCCTCCAGCTTCTCCTCCACGGCCTTCCAGTGCGCGGCCTCCTCCGGGCTCAGGTCACGAGAGGCCCGGGAGGGAGCGAAGCGCGAAGCGGGAGCACCCTGGTGGAGGCGCGAGGCCCCTCCCGTGTCGTAGCGCAGCGTGCCCATGCCCGGTGCCGGGCCGGCGCAGGCCACGAGGCACAGCAGCAACAGTGCGGCGATGGCGCGCAGTGACGCGGGGGCTGTCGGGCTCGGATGTAGGGCCAGCACGGCTCCACGCTATGTCCCTGGAACGCGTAGCGCACACGGCCGTACGGTGGGATGCGCCAGGGGCCCGCCTCGTTCCGGATGCTCGTTGCCGGGCGGATACGAGGAGGAGCGGTCGTCCGGACGTGCTGCATTATTCCTCCTCGTGCGGCCTGGGCTAGAATGGCCGCATGCCCCCCGATGAGCCTGGACTCGCCCCCGTCATCCGGCTCCCCCTGAAACGGAGACCCACCCCCGAGCAGGAGGAGCGCCGTCAAGAACTCCTCCATGTCCGCCGCGAGGCCCAGAGGCTGCGGAGGATGAAGCTGAAGCTGGCGTTGGCCGGTGCGGCGCTGCTGGGCTTCCTGGGGGTGGGGCTGTCGATGGCGCTGGAGTCGATCGACGAGGAGGGGGGACCCGTGGCCGAGGAGGACGCCTCCTTCGGGGACCCTTTCTTCGAGGCGTCGGCCGGGGAGGACGACGACCGCGCCGGCTCCGCCTGGTTCACCACCATGGGCGGCGGGCGGCGAGGCCGGTGAAGCGGGCCCGGCCGGGGACAGGAGCACACGTCCTCCGGTGAAACGCCAAGGCCTCGCGAGGCGTCCAGGGAGGCATGGCGCGACTGCTCTTCTTGCTGGGACTGGTGGCGGCCCTCTCCGCGGAGGCGAAGGACCGGGTGGAGGCGGCGCGGCGGGCGAAGGAGCGCGCGGTGGCCGAGGCCTTCGCGGCGGCCGGTGTCTCCTGGCCTCCCGAGGAGATGTACGTGCGGGCCCTCAAGCAGGAGCGGGTGCTGGAGGTGTGGGCGGGGGCTCGGGGCCAGCCGCTGCGCAAGGTGAAGACGTTCTCCTTCTGCGCGGCCTCGGGGGACGTGGGCCCCAAGCGGCGCGAGGGCGATGAGCAGGTGCCGGAGGGCTTCTACACGCTCGACCAGTTCAACCCGCGCAGCCAGTTCCACCTGTCCATGCGGGTGAGCTACCCGAACGAGGCGGATCGGCTCCGGGGCGAGCGGCCGCTGGGGGGCGCCATCTACATCCACGGCAACTGCCTGAGCATCGGCTGCATCGCCATCGAGGACGGCCCCATCGAGGAGCTGTACCTGATGGTGCTGGGCGCTCGGACGAAGATGAGGCGGGACGTGCCCATCCACATCTTTCCTCGCCGGCTGGACGCCGAGGGGCTGGCGGCGCTCGCCGAGCACCCCGGGGCCACCCCGGCGCTGGTGGCCTTCTGGCATGGCCTGGAGCCGGGCTGGCGCTTCTTCGAGGAGACGCGGCGCCCTCCCCGGGTGTCGGTGGACCCACGGACGGGCGCCTACTCCGTGAAGCCCGGGCGCTAGCGAGCGGGAGGGACGACCGCTGGCGCTCCAGACGTTGGCTCTCCAGGGGGGAGACGCGGGGTTGTGCGCCAGGGAACGCAGGCGAGCGGGCGTACCGGGCCGGGGCGGGAGTCGAGACGCTGGGGCCTTGGGGAGAGACACCATGGAGAAGCGCGTCTTCGGGAACACGGGCGTGGCGGTGCCGGTGCTCGGCCAGGGCACCTGGCAGATGGAGGGGGATGAGCGGGCGAGCGCCGTCCGGGCTCTCCAGGTGGGGTTGGACCTGGGGATGACGCACGTGGACACGGCGGAGCTGTACGGCTACGGCGAGGTGGAGGAGCTGGTGGCCGAGGCGCTCGCCGGGCGGCGCGACGAGGTGTTCCTCGTGTCCAAGGTGATGCCCAACAACGCCACCTACGCGGGCACCCTCAAGGCGTGCGAGCGCTCCCTGAAGCGGCTGAAGACGGACTACCTGGACTGCTACCTGCTGCACTGGCCGGGGGCGCACCCCCTGGAGGAGACCGTGCGCGCCTTCGAGCGGTTGCGGGAGGACGGAAAAATCCGCGCCTGGGGGGTGAGCAACTTCGACGTGGGCGACCTGGAGGAGGTGCTGGCGCTGGCGGGGCCGGGGCGGCTGGCGTGCAACCAGGTGCTGTACCACCTGCGGGAGCGGCACATCGAGCACCGGGTGCTGCCGTGGTGCGAGCGGCACGGGGTGGCGGTGGTGGGCTACAGCCCCTACGGGAGCGGGGACTTCCCCGACTCGGGCAGTGTGGACGGGCGGGTGCTGGCGGCGGTGGCGCGGGCGCACGGCGTCACCCCGAGGCAGGTGGCGCTCCAGTTCCTCACGCGGCGGGGCCCGCTCTTCGTCATCCCCAAGGCCAGCCACGAGGCGCATACCCGGGAGAACGCGGCGGCGGACGGGCTGCGGCTGACTCGGGAGGACCTGGCCCGGCTGGAGGCGGCCTTCCCCCCGGGGCCGGTGCAGCGCGAATTGCCGGTGGTGTAGGGAGAGGGACGCCCGGCGGGGCGGAGGGCGAGCGGGCAGGCGAATGCGGGCGCCGGGGAGGGCGGGGTGATCTGATACGGTGGTGCCGACGGGAGTCGGAGAGTCGGTCTCCGGACCCGTGGCAGGGCACATGGAAACCACCCCCCGTTCCCCCCAGGCCCAGGAGGCCTACCGCGAGTTCCTGCTGACGCGAGGGCCTTCCCGGCTCCGGCACCTGTCCCTCGTCGGCCTGGTGTCCACGCCGGTGCTCTTCGCGCTGGACGTGCTGTTCGCGATGAGCGCTGGGGGCACGGAGGTGAGCCTGGCGCACATGGCCCTGCTGCGGCTGCCGTGGGTGCTGCTGGCGCTGGTGCTGGCGTCCGTGCAGCGGGTGGTGGACGAGCGCTACCTGCCGGCGCTGGGGTTCTGGTGCGTGGCGCTGTACGCCATGGGCAACGAGTGGGTGTTCTACCGGAGTGGCACGGCGGGCACGGGCTACCACGTGGTGATGATGTTCCTGAACGTGCTGACGGGGCCCGCGGTGTTGCCGCTGGGCCGGGCGGCGCGCTTCGGCTTCTACGGGCTGCTGGCGCTGGCGCACGTGGCGTTCACCCTGGTGCTGTCGAGCGCGCCTCTCTCCGCCACGCTGGCGCTGGACGTCACCCTGCTGGTGGGCTTGCTGGCGGTGGGCTCGCTGTTGGAGGCGCTGCACGAGGGGCGTCGCAAGCAGTTCTACCTGCGGCGGGACATGGCCGAGGCGATGCAGGAGTTGCACGCGTCGCGGGGAAAGATTGTCGAGACGGGGCGCACGCTGGCGAGCTCGGCGCAGGTGCTCTCGTCGACGATTTCGGAGATGTCGCAGCAGGCCGCGCACGTGCGGACGTCGGCGCTGAGGATTGCGGCGGCGAGCGAGCAGATGGCGAGCGCGGCGGGAGCGCTGTTCCGGCACTCGCGGGCGAGCGCCACGCAGGCCGAGGAGGCGCAGCGCTACACGGGCGAGGTGGACACGCTGGTGAGCGGGATGGAGACCAGCATGAGCGACATCGCGCGGGCGGTGGGGCGCAGCGCGCAGAGCGTGCAGAAGCTGGAGGACAGCTCCGAGCGCATCCACGGCTTCGTGGAGACCATCCAGGAGATGGCGGCGGCGACGAACATGCTGGCGCTCAACGCGGGGATAGAGGCGGCGAGAGCGGGGGAGCACGGGCGGGGCTTCGCGGTGGTGGCGAAGGAAGTGGGCAAGCTGGCGGAGGAGTCGGGGCGGAGCTCGGGGAGGATTGGGGAGGTGGTGGGCGGGGTGTCCAAGCAGATGGCCGAGACGCTGCAGGCGGTGGGGCACATCCGCGAGACGACGGCGCGCTTCCAGCCGGTGCTGGAGTCGGCGAGGACGACGCTGCGCTCCATCCGGGAGATTGTGCTGCAGAACCAGCAGTTGATGGAGAAGAGCTCGGGCGAGGCGGAGCGCCAGGCGGAGCAGACGACGCACATTCGCAGGGGTGCGCGACGCTGCTGGAACTGGTGGACACGTACTCGCAGATGGGCACGGACGTGACGGCGACGGCGCTGAAGCTCGGGAAGATGGCGGACGAGCTGCGCAAGCTGCTGCCGGAGGAAGCGAAGGACGCCGCGCCCGAGTCGCGGGCGGACTGACGCTCGGGAGGTGCCGCACGGTGTACGCGGGCGCGGAATCCCCCACAATGAGGGGGAGATGCGTTCCGCGACGACTTCGACTCCCCGGCCGCTGGTGATGTTGCTGTGCACCCTGCTCCTCACCGGGCCCGCGTGTACTACCCGACGCCTCGCGACCGCGGAGGACTGGGCGTCGTGCTGCACCAGCGCCGACGAGTGCCTCGCGCTGCTCCAGAACGCGCAGGCCCAGGGCCCGGACTCCTCCAACTCCTGGGGCGGGCTTCCTCTCGAGTCGTCTTGCGCGGCGGACAACCTGAAACGCTGGAGGACCCAGGTCGTGCCCCGCCTCGTGGACCTCCTGTCGGATCCGTCTCCCGGGGTACGGGCTGGCGCCACCTGGAGTCTCGCCCAGCTGCACGGGGGGGCGCGCGAGGCCATTCCCGCCCTCCTCGCGCTCCACGAGCGGGAGCCCCGAGGCCCGGCGCTCGCCGCTCTCGTGTATCTGGATGAGCCACGCGCGCTCCCCCTCGTGCGCCGCCACCTCCAGGAGGGCGCCTCCGAGCCCGTCCTGCCCTGTCTCGACCGCACGCTGGCTCCCCTGATGGTGGAGGTGTTCGAGCACCCCGAGGCCTTCGAGCCGGCGCTGAAGCGGCGCCTCCCGTCCCTCTGCTCTCTCCCGCCGGAGCTCGTCCCCAGGCTCCAGGAGTTGCTGCGGCGCGAGCTGGCGGAGCCCTCGCTCCGGCGTCCTTCCGGTGCCGCGTGCCAGGAGCCCGCTCCGAAGACGTGCCAGGTCGTCCTCGATGGGTGCCTGCCCCATGCCGCCTCGCTCCTCCGGGTGCTCGCGGACGATTCGCGGGAAGAGGCGGTGCCGGAGTTCCTGGCGGCCCTCGCTCGCGGAGACGAGCGACTCACCCCCATCGCGCTCCAGGCCCTGGTCGAGCGGAGACGGCCGGAGGTGGTCCCCCACCTCCTGCGGCAGCTCTCGTCCCCGCGCCTGGATTGCCGCCAGCGCGCCCTGGAGGACTTCCTGTTCATGAACGAGGCGCCGCCCGCCGAGGCCACGGAGGCGCTGCTCGGGCTGCTGGAGCGGGGAACGCCGGGCGAGCGGGAGCGGGCCGCGTATCTGCTTGGGATGCTGCGAGACGAGAGGGCCATCGAGCCGCTGCGGCGGGCGCTGGAGCTCCCCCACTCCGGAGTCCAGAAGGTCGCCGCGAGGGCGCTCGGTACATTCAGGGAGAAGGCGAAGGCGGCCCTGCCCCAACTGGAGGAGCTGGCACGGAGGGATGGCTCCCAGGACGTCCGGTGGGCCGCCGCCGTGGCCCGGTATCAGCTCTCCGGCGAGTGGAAGGCCGCGGCGACACCGCGCTGCCCTCGCCTCATCCCGTACCTCGACGGGTGGGCCCTGCGCCGGCGCACCGGTCGGCTTCCCCTTCGAATCCTGTGGGGGATGCCCCCGGAGCCGCTCAGGACCTCGGGGCCCTGCGCCGGCCCCTCGCGCGATTCTCCCAGCAACATCCTCATGCCCATGGGACAGGCCTGCCTTGTCGCGCGTCCCATGGGTGACTTCAGTGGGTGGATCGGTGTGCGGGAACAGGAGCGGGTGACCGAGCTCGACGACGGGAACCGCTACGAGCACCAGCCCCTGCGCGCGCTGGACCTCCACGGAACGACAGTGGTGCTCCAGGGGTTGTGTCACATGGGCGTCTGCTCCGGGCACGTGGATCGCATCACCCGGACACCGGAGGGCACCTGGGTGCTGGAGCCCTTCGCCCCGTTGCCCGGGAATCCCGTGGCCTACGCCTTCGATGCGCGGGGAGACCTGGTGATCGCGACGACCTCGAGGGGGCATCAGCTCGACTTCGCCTACCTCCGCCCGCCGCCGAGCGCGGAGGGAGGCGAGAGCCCAATGGGCCAGTACGTTCCCCCCTTCGAGTTGGACTGCCGCGAGCACCCGGACACCAACATCAGCTACGTCGTGCGCATCACCCGCGACGGGCAGGTCCTCCCCGTCGAGTGACCTCGCGGTCCTGGCGAGGGCCGGATAGAACGGGGCGCGTCCATGGACTTCTTCTTCGTACTCGTCGAGGGCATCCGAGGCGCGGGCCGCAAGGGCGGGGTGGTCGCGCTCGTGCTCGGTGCCATCTTCCTGGCCGCGGGCGTATCCCTCGCGAGGGAACCCCACCACGGTCACCGTCGCCGGTCCTATGAAGTGGAGTTCGCCGCCGGGGGGATTCTCCTCGGAGTTGGAGGGATTGCCGGCGGCCTGTGGCTCATCGTCACGGGAGGCTCCGCGCCATACGAGCCGACGCCGCCGGTCCGTGGTGAGCCGAGGACCCGTTCGCTGGGGAGTGGGGTTTCCACTACCGGGCGACGACGGACGACGCCGGGCCGCGGTCGTTCCGGTACACCACGCCCTCCTTCATGACGAAGAAGACCTGCTGGGGGGCGTGCCTCCGGTCGAGTGCGTCTTGTGGGCGGGACGGTGGGCGCCGAGGGCGGACGCAGGCGGGCTGCCAGCTGTCTCGGAGGTGCCCGTGGCCCGCCGCGTGCTTGGGGCGCCCCTGGCATGTCCGGACCCCATGACCTCTTCGTCCGCTACACCTTCGGCCACCCCGAGCGCGCCGCGGCTGAGCTGCGCGCCACCTTGCCCTCGCACGTCGTGGCGGAGGTGGACTGGGAAACCCTGCGGCAGGAGTCGGGCAGCGTGGTGGACCCGGAGCTGCGCAAGACCGAGAGCGACCTGCTCTTCTCGGCCCGACTGCGCACGGGTCGGCCCCTGTTGCTCTACGTCTTGCTCGAACATCAGTCCTCGGTGGACAGGTGGATGGCGTGGCGCATGCTGCGCTACGTGGTGCGCCTGGCGGAGCTGTGGCGCCAGGAGCATCCGGAGAGCACGCGGCTGCCGATCATCCTCCCGCTCGTCATGTACCACGGGACGGGCGGGGCCTGGACGGCGCCGCGCCGGGTGGAGGAACTCTTCGAGCTGCCGGAAGAGGAGGAGGAGCGGGAACGCTGGCGAGCACTGGTACCGCGCTTCGAGTACCTGCTGGACGACCTGACGGCCGAGCGGGAGGAGGCATTGAGGGCGCGTGCGGGCCCGCCGTTGGTGAAGCTGGCGTGGCTGGCCCTGCGCTATGGGCGCACCGAGGAGTTGGCCGAGCGGCTACCCGATTGGATCGCGCTCTTCGCGCAGGTGCGGGCTGCCCCCGAGGGCGCCGAGCACCTGGGCATGGTGGTGCGTTACCTGCTCTACGTCGGCGACAGCACGGTCCACAAAGCAACGGGGCGGGTGCTACATTCGGTGGTGGATGCGCGACGCGCGGAGGAGCTGATGCGAAGCCACGGCGAGGAGCTCATTGAGCGGGGGATGCGGCGGGGATTGGCGCGGGGGCGGGCGGAGGATGTGCTGCGAATTCTCGCCGCACGCGGTGTGCCCGTCGCCGACGAGGCCCGGCAGCGCATCCTCACCTGTAAGGATATGGCCACCCTGGACCGCTGGTTCGACCGGGCCCTGAAGGCCAGCACTCTTTCGGACGTGCTGGACGACCTGTCTCAGTAGCGCTCCTGGCAACTGCCTCGCTAGCTGGCGACAGCGGGCTCCGCGGGCGCTTCAGCCCACGGAGTGCGTCTGGGCCCAGTAGGAGATGACGGCCTCGTCATCGACGATGCGCGAGTGGAAGTGGTCCCAGAGGTCCGTGACGGCGACCGCGTGGCCCTTGGAGAGCTTGGAGGTGAGGTAGAGGGCGTAGTAGTCGGCGCCGCTGCCATCGTCGGCGGGGCCGAGCTTGTCGAGCGGGCGCTTCGTGACGGGGCAGAGCAGGGTGCAGCGGGTGCCGGGGGTGATGTCGATGAAGCCCGTCTTCCGCTTGTCGCCATGAATGGGCGAGAGGTGGACGAGCCCCTCGCGCCCATCGGGGGTGCGCACGAGGAGGGTGACGGAGGGGTAGCCGTTGAACTTCACGTCCGACAGGCCGATGAGGCTGTCGCCGCCGGGACCGAAGGCCTGCGTCACCACGAGCGTCACCTTGTCGGCGATGGGCTGGAGGCTGTCGTGCTGCTCGGGGAGGTTCTGCACCTGGAGGTTCTGCGTATCGACGTGTTCCTTGGGCATGGTGGGGGCCTCCTGCGCCGGGGGGGCCGCGACAATAGATGGTCCGGGCCCGAGTCCGCACCCCCCGGGTCGTGGCTCACCCCAGTGACGCTCCCTGGAGGACACATACATTCTCGGCGAGTGTCAGGGCGCCTCGCACAGCGCGGGGCGCGGGAGCGAGCACGCGGTGTCGCTGGCGTACCCGGGCACGAAGTTCCCAGCGGCGCCGGTGAGGCCGAGCAGCACCACACAGTCCTCGCCACCCGCGTCATCGGGCTCGCCGGGGGACCAGAAGGCGGAGTCTCCCGCCTGGGGCGCGTACGTGGAGCCTCCGAGGAGCCACTGGAAGGAGCCCTCGGTGTCCTGGTCCGAGTAGCCGAGCCAGACGCTGGTGGGCACGGCGAGCCGGCCCTTCACGGCCTCCTGGAGGCGCAGGAACTCGGTCTGCGTCTCGAAGACGGCGAGGTGCCCGCCGGGGAGGACGCTGGCGCAGTCGGCGCTGGCCTGGGCGAAGTCCTGCTCCGCGTAGCACGCCGTATAGGAGGTGGAGCCGTCCGCGAGGGAGAGGGGGACGCAGGTGCTGGCGCTGTTGCGAGCGCAGGAGGTGTCGGGTTGGTTGGCCTCGCGTAGGACGGCCTCGAGGTAACCGGCGCGGCGGCGTTGCACCTCGAGTGCGAGGGCGGAGCACTGGCTGAGCGCGGGGTTCGCGGTGACGAGCGTGGCGCCGGAGCCGCCGCCGAGCTTCGGGAGCGACAGCGTGGAGAGCACCTCGTTCTGGGAGACGGTGACGGCGCCGGTGCGCTCGAGCGCGGGAAGCACGAGGGCGCTCAGCGAGGCATTGCCCTGCACGGACAGCCACGCCACCTGGGCGAGCGCGGGGAGCTCCGCGGTGGCGAGCTGCGCGTTGTAGTCGAGCAGGAAGCCACCGGAGACGGAGGCGAGGAGCGGGGCGCGCAGGGACTGGGGCGAGGCGGCGAAGTGGGCGGTGTAGTGGAAGGAGAAGTCACCGCCGACGGAGCGCAGGGCGGGGAGGTCCACGGCGGTGAGCGTGCCGACGGAGGTGAGCTCCACCATGTCCCCGACGCTCTCCAGGGCGGAGAGGTCGAGCGTCTGGACATAGGGGAGGGTGAGCAGGAGGTTGCCCACGGAGCGCAGGGCGGGGAGCCGCAGGGTGCTCATGGGGGGAAGGCTGCCGCCGTCCTCGAGGGGAACGAGTCCCTCCCAGCCGACGGTGAGGGCACCGGTGATGCGCTGGAGGCGAGGCAGGTGCACCTCGGGGACGAGGTCTCCGCGGATGAAGAGGTCTCCGACGAGGTACTCGACGCCCTCGAGCTTCGCGAGGTCCGCGCTGGACTGGACCTGGAGGTTGCCGAAGTGGATGGACTCCTCGGTGAGGGCATCGCAGACGTATTGGGAGGAGGAGACCTCGTCCTCCTCGAGGGAGCCGTTGCCGTTGGAGTCGGGGCCCATGCGGATGGCGGTGCCACCGGAGGCGCAGTGTGTGCCCGGGGCCTCGGCGTCGAGCCGCACCAGGGTATTGGGCGAGGAGGGCTGGGGCGCGTCGGGAGGAGTGGAGCAGGCGGCCGCGACGGCCCAGAGAGCGAAGGCGGCCAGCGAGGCACGCCGTCCGGGAGGGATGGGGCTGGGCATGGGAGGTCTCTCCTTCACCGTGCCCCATCCAGGCGGTCCGGGACAAGGCGGGGGCCGGGAGCCCCGAGGACTCCCAGCGCCCGACCTGGCGGACCCTTCACGCTCCGTGCCGGATGCGCGCGTCTGTCTTCACCGGGGGCGCCTCCTTCGTGAGCAGTGCCACTGCCTGCTCCGCGCCATCCGTGCGCACCTGGGAGGCCAGCTCACGGGCTCGCTGTTGGGACTCGGGGCGCAGGCACCAGCGCAGGGCCTCGGCCAGCCGCGGGGCCGTGAGACGCGAGCGCTTGATGGGCTTGGGCGCGAGGCCGAGCGCCTGCACCCGATCCGCCCAGTAGAACTGGTCGAGGAGGTGCGGCACCACCACCTGCGGAGTGCCCGCGCGAGCCGCCGCGTGCGTGGTGCCCGCGCCTCCGTGGTGCACCATGGCCCGCACCCTCGGCAGCAGCGCGCCGTGGGACACGGGGCCGATCGCCAGCACCTCGGGCGGCAGGGACTCGCCGCCGAGCCCCGCCCAGCCTCGCGCGACGAGCGCCCGCACTCCGGCCGCGCGCACCGCCTCCAGCACCTCGCGCGTGGTGCGGACCGGGTCCTCATCCAACATGCTCCCGAAGCCGATGTAGACGGGGGGCTCGCCCGCCGCGAGGAATGCCTCCACCTCGTCCGGCAGCGGCTTCGGGTCGTCCATCATCCAGGCGCCTGGCTGGAACGTCTTCTCCACGAGGTCCGGCGGCAGCGGCGCCAGGAGGGGATCCGCCGCGAGCACCGTCGACTCGGTCACGGCCTCGTTGAAGACGTCCTTCGTGGGCGCGAGCCCGGCCCGGACGCGCCACGCGTTGATGGGCTCGCCCACGAACTTGTTCCAACTGACGCGGGTGAACCACCACGACAGGCGGTTGAACCACGGGGGCGAGTGGTTCACGGGGAAGGAGGGACCGGCGTGGTAGCGCGAGCGCTGGACGCGCGGGCAGAAGGCGACGTAGCGGTAGGGCACCCGGAGCACCTCGGCCACCGAGCGCGCCTCCACCAGCAATCCCGTGGCGACCAGCAGGTCCGCGCCCTCGACGACCTTCGGCAGCTCCTCCAGGCGGCGCGCGAGGGACCGGCGCATGTTCTCCATCAGCTTCCCCGTGCCCTGTGCGCTGTCGCGCAACCACTCCTCGAAGGAGGCGTCGAGGGCATGGAAGGACAACCCATGCTCCGTGGCGAATCCGCCGAAATCCTCCGAGGCGCACAGCACCACCTGGTGACCCGCGCGCACGAGCGCCTGTCCCAGGACGATGAAGGGTTGCACGTCACCTCGACTTCCAAAGGTCGCCAGGACGATTCTCATGTTCGGCTCCGTGAAGTGGTCGGGGGAGCATAACGGAAGCCTCTTCGAACGGCCTTTTTGTCGGGTTCGCGTAGGCTGGTGGGCATGACCCGTCTCCAGATGCTCCTTGGCTATGCCCGTGCCGCGGCTCGGACCACGCTGCGCCGCGTGCGCCATGGTCCGCTGCGTCCCGGTTGGTCCCATGGTGTCGAGACCTTCGCGGCCTTCCTGCGCGGCATGCCCTTGATGCGCGACGTCCCGACCATCCAGGCGACCCGGAAGGTGATGGATGAGCTGACTCCCAGGAGCCCGGCCCAGAAGCTCGTGGAGTTCTCGCAGCGTGGACGCGGGCGGGGTGTCGGCCATGTGGGTGACGCCCAAGGCGGGGGCGGGAGAGACGGTGCTCCTCTTCCTCCACGGCGGCGGCTACGTGATGGGCTCGGCGCGCTCCTACCGCGCGACCACCTCCGGCCTCGCGGTGGGCACGGGCGTCCGGGTGCTCGTGCCGGACTACCGCCTGGCGCCCGAGCACCCCTACCCGGCCGCGCTGGAGGACGCGCTCGCCGTGTGGCGGTGGCTGCGGAGCACGGGCGTGGAGCCCTCGCGGGTGGTGGTGGCCGGGGACTCGGCGGGTGGCGGGCTGACGCTGGCGCTGCTGGGGGCGCTCGTGGAGGCCGGCGAGCCGCTGCCCGCGGGCGCGGTGCTGCTGTCGCCCTGGGTGGACCTCTCGTGCGCGGCGGCGAGCCACGTGGAGAACGCGCCCTATGACTTGCTGACGCGCGAGGGGCTGGTCGAGTGGGGTCGCTTCTACGCCGGGCCCCTGGACCTGACGGACCCGCGCGTCTCACCGCTGCACGCCTCGCCGCGCGGGCTGCCACCGCTCTACGTCCAGGTGGGCGGCGTGGAGCTCTTCCGGGACGCGGTATGCCAGTTCGCCGAGCGCGCTCGGACCGAGGGCATTCCCGTCACCCTGGACCTGTACGAGGACCTGCCGCACGTGCCCTGTGGGCTCGCCGCGATGTCCCCGCGAGGGCGCGAGGCCTTCGAGCAGGCCGTGGCGGCCGCGCGGCGGATGCTGGAGGGCTCGGGGGCTGCCTCGAGGGCGGTGGGGTGAGCGGCTCCGGTCCCGGCGACACCGCCCTCCTCGAGGGGGGCCGCCGTCTGGAGGAGAAGTACAACCAGCCTGAAGATCGGGCTCCTTGGACCCGGGAGGAGGCGCTGAAGTCGCACGAGCCAGGGACCGGGCCCGCTCCGCTGCTCTCCTGACAGTGCATGGCTAGAGTTGCTTTCGAGGAGCTCCTCTCCATGAGAGAAGGAGCCCTCCCCCCATGGAGCAGCCGAGCGTGCGCGAGCTACAACCCATCATCGATGCGGTCCGACTGGCATGTGAGCTGAGCCGCCGGGTGCAGGCCTCCCAGGCGGGTGTCACCCGCAAGAGCGACGCCAGCCCCGTCACCGTCGCGGACTACGGCGCGCAGGCGCTGCTGTGCCGCGCCATCAGCCGCCACTTCCCCGGGGACGGCGTCATCGCCGAGGAGGGCGGCGAGGCCTTCCTCACCGTGCCGCAGGCGGAGCGCGAGCAGGTGGTCCGGCTGGTGGGCAAGCTGCTGGGCGAGCTGGTGAGCGAAGCGGACTTCGTGCGCTGGCTCGACCATGGCCGGAACCGGCGGGTGGACCGGACGTGGGTCATCGACCCCATCGACGGGACGGAGGGCTTCATCCACGGGCGCGCGTACGCGGTCTGCGTGGGGACGCTGGAGGAGGGCCAGCCGGTGGACGGCATCATCGGCGTGCCCCTGTCGCCGCTGGATGACAGCGGGACGCTCTTCTTCACGGAGGGGGGCCGCGCCTGGGCCGAGCCGCTCGAGGCCCCCGACGGCACCGAGCCGCGCGCGCTGCACGTCTCCGACCGCGTGGACCCCAAGAGCATCCGCGCGGTGGAGAGCTACGTCATGGGGCGGCGCGAGCGGGAGATCGCCGACCGGGTGTACGCGGAGGCGGGCCTGGATGTGCGGCGCATCAAGCGCTACGACGGGATGGTGAAGTACGCGCTGGTGGCGGCGGGGGCGGCGGACCTGTACGTGCGAGGGCCTCGGGACACGAGGAAGAGCCCGCACAAAATCTGGGACCACGTGGCGGGCACGGCGCTGGTGCGCGCGGCGGGAGGCCAGGTGACGGGGTTGGATGGGCGGGCGGTGGACTTCACGCAGGGCACGGAGCTGCGGCACACCGTGGGGCTCATCATCAGCAACGGGCCCCTCCACCTGCACGTCGTCGAGGCGATGAGGCGGGTGGCCGGCGAGGAGTGGGGCTTCCTGTCTCAGCCCGGCTGACGCGGGGAGGGGCGGGACTCGGCGGCCTACGTCGTGCCGGTCGTGGTGAGCAAGGGCAGCAGGTCGAGCACCATGCGGCAGGGGTACTCGTCGGACAGTCGCGTGAAGCCGAACCGCTCGTAGAAGCGAGCCGCCTGAGCGTCGATGGCATCGGTGACGAAGAGGCGGAACGCGACGGGGCCCGACTGCGCGAGCTCGAGGGTCAGGCCCAGTGCTTCCTCGAAGAGGAATCGCCCGAGCCCCTGTCCCTGGGCGCGTTGGTCCACGGCGAGCCGCGCGAGCAGCACCCGGGAATGGGAAATCGCGGGAGCCGATCGAGCGTGGGTACCTTCTGTGCCGCGCTCCGTTCCACACTCACCGTCGAGAGACTGAAGTAGCCCGCGAGACGTGGCCCCTCCGGGCTCTCATCGATGGCCACATAGGTTCTCGCCAACAGGTCCTTTTCGAGATGCCGGAGCGCATAGCGCTGCAGGTACTCGACGAGGGAGTCGTGCTGATTCTGGAAGCCCTTGAGCAGCGTGCGGTGCTGGCGCCCGAGAGGCTCGACGCGGAGGCCCATCGGTCACGCCGTCTTCTTCCAACGAAGCTTCGGTGGACGGCGCTTGGGGTTGGCGAGGCGTTGGAGCACGGCGCGCAGCGCGGGCGTCGGCTCGAATCCCCGGTCGAGGATGCGAGCCAGCCGCTCCGCCTCGGCGTTCGTGAGGGTGATGCGCGGCACCTCCGCCGTCTCATGGCGCGCGCGCAGTCGCTCGATGACGGGATGGGTGAGTGTCTCGACCTCGGTGCCTCGCCGGGCCTCCACGCTGCGCCCCTCTTCCGCCTGCCGGACGACCCACGCGGCGAGAGACGCCACCTCGCGCAGGAGATCCGCCTTCTGGCTTGGAGCCAGTCCGAGTCGCTTCCGGAGCTCTTCGAGTTCCTGATCGAGGACGGCGTTGGTCTGGGCTTGAAAGCGGGACATGGCTCACCTTCGTTCGCGTGAGTAGAAAGTTACTCACCCCCTGAGGTCGAGGGCAAGCCCGGCGAGGCACGTGCCTGCTCCGCTGCTCGTGCGGCGTGGCAGTCCTCGGGCTTCCTGTCTCAGCCCGGCTGACGCGGGGAGGGGCGGAAGCGGGCGAGCACGTCCGCGTGAGCCGCGCCACAGCTCGCGCGTCCACCACAGCCACCAGGTGCCATAGAGGAGCGAGGCGGCGGCGAGGCCCCAGGAGGCGGCGGCGAGGCCCACGCCCTCGGCGGCGGCCCCGGCGGCGAGCGAGGACACCCCGACGGCGAGCGTGGCCATCCCGAAGTCGAGCGCGAGCACGCGCCCGCGCAGCCCATCCGGGGTGGACACCTGGAGGCCGTAGGTGGACAGCACCCACTGCGCGCCGCCGCCGAGGTGGGCCAGCAGCACGCACACGGCGGCCAGGGGCAGCGAGGGGGCGAGGGGCAGCAGCGCGTAGGCCAGCCCGTACGTCACCATGGAGGCGCCGCACACCAGCAGCAGGCGCCGTCCGTCGTCGCGCGCCCAGCGCTGGCCGAGGAAGGGCCCGAGCAGCGCCCCCAGCCCGCGCGCGGCGAGCAGCGTGCCCACGCCCACGTCTCCGGCCTCGAAGCGGCCGGTGGCGAAGGCGGGCAGCAGCCCGACGATTCCATTGCCGAGCCCCACGCCCACCTTGGTGACGAGCAGCGAGCGGGTGAGCCGGCTCTGGCGGGCGAGCGTCCACACCTCGCCGAGCTGGGCCCCCACGCCCTGGGTGGAGGGCGCGCCGTGGTGTTGGAGGGGCCGGCGGATGCCCCACACCAGCAGGGCGGAGACGAGGAAGGTGGAGGCGTTGAGGAGGATGC
The DNA here is from genome assembly GCA_963771175.1 of uncultured delta proteobacterium. Classification (GTDB taxonomy): domain Bacteria; phylum Myxococcota; class Myxococcia; order Myxococcales; family Myxococcaceae; genus Archangium. The sequence continues at coordinate 91,852 of CAVYSY010000044.1, read as the reverse complement.
TGGCCTCGCGGCCGAAGGCGAGGGTGGCCAGGCCTCCCACGGCGGCGCCGATGAAGAGCATGGTGCCCCAGACGCTGCCGAGCGCGGCCTGGGCGAGCGAGAGCTCCTCGGGGGCGACGACGTTGGGGACGGAGGCCTCGGCGACGGGGTCGAAGAAGGAGGAGAGGGCGGCGAGCAGGGCCACGCAGGAGATGGCGAGCACGGGCGAGCGCCAGTGCAGGGCGGCGAGCAGGCCGAGCGCGGGGAGGACGCGCAGCAGGTCCACGGCCACCATGAGGCGCTTGCGGTCCACGCGGTCGGCGATGAGGCCGGCCAGGGGGGAGAGCAGGAAGGCGGGCAGGACGCTGGCGGCGAAGACGGCGGCGGAGGAGCCGGGGCGGCCGGTGGTCTCGGTGACGAAGCCGCTGATGGCCACGAAGGCGAACCAGTCGCCGAGCAGGGAGACGACGGTGGCGCAGAAGAGGCGTCGGTAGTCCGGGTTGCGCCGCAGCAGCAGCAACAGGTCCCGGACGGTGGCGGAGGCGGCCATGGAGTGTCGGGAGCCTACCCGTGGCTGCTACGCTGCGCGTCCGAAATGTCCTCTTCCCCCGTGAAGGTCCCTGTCCCCGAGCGAGCGGCTCCGACGCGCGTGCTGGTGTCCCGGCTGGTCGACAACCTCGAGCGCGTCATCCGGGGCAAGCGCGAGGCGCTGGAGTTGCTGCTGTGCTCGGTGGCGGCGCGGCGGGCACGTGCTGCTGGAGGACGTGCCGGGCACGGGGAAGACGACGCTGGCCAAGGCGCTGGCGCTGAGCGTCGGAGGCAGCTTCAAGCGGGTGCAGTTCACGCCGGACCTGCTGCCCACGGACATCGTCGGGGCGTCCATCTTCAACCCACAGGAGGGCACGTTCCGCTTCCGGCCGGGGCCGCTGTTCGCCAACGTGCTGCTCGCCGATGAAATCAACCGGGCCTCGCCGCGCACGCAATCGGCGCTGCTGGAGGCGCTGAGCGAGGGGCAGGTGACGGTGGACGGGCAGACGCACGTGCTGGCGCCGCCGTTCCTGTGCATCGCGACGCAGAACCCGGTGGAGTTTCACGGCACGTATCCGCTGCCGGAGGCGTCAGCTGGACCGGTTCGCGGTGCAACTGTCGCTGGGGTACCTGCCGGAGGACGAGGAGCGCACGCTGCTGATGACGCGCTCGGGGCCGCCGCCGCTGGAGGGGATGGCGCCGGTGTGCTCGCTGGAGGAGGTGGGGGAGCTGCAGCGGCGGGTGCAGGAGGTGAAGCTGGAGGAGTCGGTGGCGGACTACCTCTTGCGGATAGTGCAGGCGACGCGCGGACACCCGAGCATCCGGCTGGGCGTGTCGACGCGAGGGGCACTGCTGTACGGGAGGATGGCGAGGGCGAGGGCGCTGATGCAGGGGCGGGACTACGTGCTGCCCGAGGACCTGAAGGTGCTGGCGGTGCCGGTGCTGGCGCACAGGCTCGTGCTGGACACGCGGGCGCGCTACGCGGGAGCGGACAAGCGGGCCATGACGAAGGACCTGGTCGGCTCCGTGCCGGTGCCGAGGTAGCCGCCTCGCTCCCTGTACCCGAGCCCCTTTCAGCTCTTGAAAGTCGGATGGCTCCAGTTACCTTTCAGGTAAGGTGTGGACCGGAGACAGGAGCTGACATGGAACTCGATGCCACGCTGACGACCCAGGAAGCAGCCAACCTGTTGAACGTGTCGCATCCCTTTCTCATCGGGCTGCTCGACCAGGGGAAGATTCCGTTCCACAAGGTGGGGGCTCATCGCCGTATCCGCTTCGAGGAGCTGTTTGCCTACAAGCGGCGAGAGGAGCAACGCCAGGAGGAGGTATTGAGCGAGCTGGCTGCCGAGGCGCAGAAACTCGATCTTGGCTACTGAGGTCCTCGCTGCCGGTCAGCTCGGGTGTCCGCTGCATCGTCGGGCGACTCCTTCGGACGCAGGGCCTCGTACAGCTCGGTCATTCGCTGGAGCTGTTCGAGCCGTTCGGTGGGGGTGAGGCGCAGGTTCTCCTCCAGCAGGGACACATCGACTCCGGCCTCGATGGCCGCATCCCAATCCGGTCCGTAGCTCGGGAAGGCCTGCCGTAGGAGATGCGCGCGGGTCCATGTCTCAAGTTTAGGCCGAAATGCGCACGACGGCAGGCCGGACAGTCACAGGTCGGGTCACCTGCGCACAAAGTCCATCCGCGTGTAGTACGCCTGCTCGCCTGGTGGTCCTCCGGTCCCTGGAACGGGGCGTGGCGGTCTGCTCCAATGCGGGCCGACTCCCGTCCCGTCCCCTCCTGGCTCCCGAGGAAAACGCCGCGCATGGCCCGACGTCGCCGCTGGTCCTTCTTCATGCCGGCCGAGGAGCACGGGTTCATCCGCTTCCTCAAGGACCGGTACCACGGCCTGCTCACCCCCGTGGGCCGCGTGGTGCTGTGGGCGGCGCTGGCCGCGGCGCTGCTGCTGCTCGGCGGGCTCGTCGCGCCCCTCATCCTCTTCTTCTCCTTCTCCGTCTCCGCGCTGCTCGCCGCCGCCGTGGTGGGCCTGCCCTTCCGGCCTCGCGTCTCCCTCACCCGTCTGCTCCCGCCCCCCGTGTCCGCCGGGGACACGCTCACCTACCGCGTGCGCGTGGAGAACCCCGGCCGGCGCACCGTGCGCCACCTCGTCATCGAGGAGCGCGACCTGCCCCCCGAGCTCCGCTCCGTGGGCGAGCCCCCCGTCATCGACTCGCTCGCGCCCGGCGAGCGCACCGAGGTGACGCTGCGCCTCACCTGCACCACCCGCGGCGTCTACGAATTGTCCGCGCTCCAGGCCGCGAGCCTCTTCCCCTCGGCGCTGGTGAAGTGGTCGAGGCGCTCGCCGGGCAGGGACCGGGTGCTCGTCTACCCGCGCTTCACCCCGCTCGAGTCCTTCGACGTGCCGCACGGGCGCAACTACCAGCCCGGAGGCATCGCCGTGGCCTCGCAGGTGGGCGAGTCCACCGAGTTCTTCGGCACTCGCGACTGGCATGACGGGGACCGCACCCGGGACATCCACTGGCCCTCCTTCGCGCGCACCGGCCGGCTGGTGGTGAAGGAGTTCCAGGAGGAGTTCTTCGTCCGGCTCGCCCTGGTGCTGGACGTGCAGTCGCGCTCGGCGAAGGAGGATGCGCTGCTGGAGAAGGCGCTCTCGCTGGCGGCGGGCATGGCGGACGCGCTGGCGCGGCAGGAGTACATCATCGACCTGTTCGCCGCCGGGCCCCAGGTGTTCCACTTCCAGGCGGGCCGCGCGCTGGCGCACTTCGAGCACATTCTCGAAATCCTCGCCGCGCTGGAGCCGGGGGACAGCCTGGACCTGGAGGCGCTGGAGTCCGCGCTGCTGCCCGAGTCCAGCCAGCTCTCGGCCGTCGTCTTCGTGGTGATGGACTGGGAGCCCTCGCGCGCGGCGCTGGTGGAGAAGCTCAAGGCGCACGGGGTGGCGGTGCGGGTGCTCTCGGTGCGGCCGGAGCGCAAGCCCACGGGGCTCGCCCCGGACGAGGTGGTGGAGCTGTCATGAGCGAGCCCGTCGAGAACGTGTCCCGGCTCGGCCGGCTGGTGGAGCTGACTCCGGTGTTCGCGGCACTCGCGCTGCACGCGGTGGCGCACGAGCGGTGGCTGCTGTGCGCCCCGATGATGGTGGTGCTGGTGGGCGCCACGCTGGCCAGAGTGCGAGTCGATTACACCCCGGGGCGCCTGCTGCTGGCGGGAGCGCTGGGCTTCGGGGCGGGGCTGGGAATGCTCTGGGTGAGCACGCCGCCGACGGCGCCCTTCCCGCCCGCCATCTTCGGCCCGCTGTGCGGAGCGCTGGTGGGGCTGTCCGTGCTCTGCGGACTGGGCCGCAACCGCTACTACGCGTGGACGTACGCGTGCTTGCTGGTGGCGCTCAGCATGCGGGTGCGGACGCTGCCGGGCATGCAGTGGGTGCTGGGGGCGGTGGTGCTGAGCGTGCTGCTGGTGGCCTACGTGGAGGGAGGACTCCCGCGCACGGGCTGGCGCGGCGGGGTGGGCTTCGCCGTCTTCACGGTGCTGCTGGCGGGCCTGTCGGTGGTGCTGGGGCGGACCGTCCACGCCAGCGAGGGCATGCTGGTGGACGCGGTGTACCGGCTGACGAGCGGCACGAGCCCTCCCACCGGCGCGGAGTTCCAGTCGGAGGTGGGCATCCGCGCCGTGTCCCGCAATCGGCGAGGCTCCGAGAAACCCCTGCTGGTGGTCTCCGGCGGAGCCCCCGAGCGGCTGCGGACACGGGTATTCGACGCGTTCGATGGCGAGCGGTGGACGACCTCGGAGGAGCTGGCGAGGACGCGGCTGGCACCGCCGACGAAGGGAGCGGAGGCGGAGCGGTTGCTGGCGATGACGGTGCTGGCGCCGCTGGGCGCGTGGCTGCCGGCGCCGGCGGGGACGCGCGAGGTGGAGGGGGCGCCCCTGGAGGTGCTGGGCGGCTGGGTGTTGAAGGGGGAGGGGCTGGAGGGAACCACGCTCGCGCTGCACACGGACGCGCGGGAGCGCCTGCCCGCGGAGAGCGTGCCCGGGGAGTCCCTCACGGCGCTCCCGGAGACGCTGGAGGCGGAGCTGCGCCCGCTGGCGGAGTCCCTGACGCGCGAGGCGCGCACGCCGCGCGAGAAGGCCCGAGCGCTGGAGTCCTACTTCCACGAGCACTTCCTGTACTCGCTGGACGTGGACCTGCGGGGAGAGGGGAGCCCACTGGCGGTGCTGGTGCGCGAGCGACGCGCGGCGTACTGCACGTACTTCGCGAGCGCGATGGCGGCGCTGCTGCGCACGCTGGACGTGCCGGCGCGGGTGGTGGGGGGCTTCGCGCCCGAGGAGCCGAACGACCTGACGGGGAGCACGCTGGTGCGCGAGCGGGACGCGCACGCCTGGGTGGAGGTGTACCTCGCGGACGAGGGGCGCTTCGTGGCGTTCGACCCGACACCGTGGCGGAGCCGGGACGAGGCGCTGGGGCTGTCGAAGGCGGGCTTCCTCGGGAAGCTGACGGGAGCGGTGGGCACGTTCTTCCGTCGAGTGGTGGCGGCGGTGCGCTACCAGCCGCTGGAGCAGGTGAGGGCGGTGGGGCGCTCGCCGGTGTTCTGGCTGCTGGTGGCGGCGGGAGTCGTGTGGCGCTTCCGGGCGCGGCGGCGGGGCGGACGGGCGCGAGCGCGGCGCGGGGCGCTGGACACGCGGGACGCGAAACTGGCCGAGGCCTACGCGCGCTACCTGAAGACGCTGAAGCGGAGGGTGGGCCTGGTGCCGCTGCCCTCGGAGACGGATGACGAATTGCTGTCCCGGCTGCGCGCGGCGAGAGGGGACGCGGTGGCGGAGGTGGCGGCGGCGTTCCTCGCGCACTACCGGGAGGCGCGCTACCGGGGCGAGCCCGGCGACACGGTCGCGTGGAGCACGCTGGTGGAGCGACTCGACACGGAGCTGCGCGAAGGCACTCGCCGGGCCGGATAGAACCGGTGCGGCCCGCTGTTCACCCCGCAGTTCAGCGAGTCTCCAACTCGTGGAACACCACTCCGTCCAACTCCAGCCGTCTCACCGCGTCCACCAAGCGCTTGCTGGCGACGATGAGCGTGGACCAGTCGGCGAGCCGGAACACGTCCAGGTCCTCGGGCAGCGAGGCGGCGGCGAGGATGGGCGGCTGCGGGAGGGGGTAGCCCTTGTCTTCGCCACACGTGGGGCACGGGGGGTCAATTGCTGGGATGCAGTCGGGGTGGAAGCGACCGCGCAGTTCGAGTTGCAGGTCCAGTAGCTCGGGATGGTTCTTCTGCCGGAAGCGCACGTTGAGCGGACAGTCGTGGAGGCCGCGAATCCCAGCGGCTCGCAGTTTCTCCAGCGCCTCGCGGCGCAGGTAGAGCGACCAGGGGTTCTGCATGAAGAGCTGGCCGAAGTACCCGGTGGCTGTTCCCGTCAGCGGGCCGAGTGCCGTCCCGGACTGCAGTTCAGCACCCGGGGGGGCCAGTGGGCGCACCAGCTCGCGCCGCCGGACGAACTCCTCGTACGGCACGGGCCACGGGTCGGTCAGCTTCTTCTGCTCCTTCTCCGGAAGGCTGGAGAGGTCCACGCACGGATACTTCGCTTCCGTGCCCTTTCTGCCGAGCCCACAGCCGGGACAAGGCTCTACACCGGGCAGCATCCACTTGTACGCGGCGTTCAAGTTGCCCGTGTAGCGCGGCGCCTCGTCTTGCCGGATCCGATAGAACTTCATCACGTCCTTTTCGCCTCGCGTGGGCCTCAAGGAGCGAACATCTGGGGCCCGGTTGGCACGAGCGTGTGGCCGTACGGCACGATAGGCCCGACGATATCGAAGTAGTAGGCCAGCTCGAAGGCCTTGGCCATGAGCTCCGCGGGCGGCACCTTGTGTCCTTGGTGGGCTTCCTTGAAATCGCGCCAGGCCTGATTCCACGCGCCGCCGCGTCCCCCGCCCCTGTGGATGCGCAGGTGCACATGCTCCGGGATGACCATCGTCCAATCGTGCGGGTTGATACCATTCCATCTGAACCACGCCGCGAGGTCGGGCGCCTGGGGGAACAGGTGGTGTTTGATGAGCTTGCCCTCGAGCCTCGGGAAGGCCGGGAGGTAGCCATCTCGGTAGCGGAAGTGGAACGTCAGCCGGGGCCGCACCCCGTCCCGAAGTCCCGTGCGCCTCCAGTTGCGAGAGGTCCCAGGGCTGCGAAAGGGCGGGCGATAGGCTCCTCCCTGCGCCAGCTCCGCGCCGTATGCCAGGGGCGTGCGCGCCACCGCCACCGGGTCCACGTCCTCGCAGGCGAAGACGCCGCACTCACCTTGCTCGCCGTCGCATGCGAGCACGACGCACTGGTCAGCGCCCGGCTCCTCGCACTCGAGGGCTTCATCCCATTCCGCTTCTGCCCCAGCGAACGTTGCGGGAGACGTAGTGCCGCACGCGGACAGCAACAGCGTGGCGAGGGACAGCCAACGCAGGAATGGGGATGGGGGCCGGAGGGGCTTTCTCATGGTGCCGGGGAGCATGGCTCCCTTCGACCCCGGCGGTCCAAGCGGCACTTGTCAGCGAGTCTCCAACTCGTGGAACACCACGCCGTCCAGCTCCAGCCGCCGTACCGCGTCCACCATTCGCTCGCTGGCGACGATGAGCGTGGACCAGTCGGCGAGCCGGAACACGTCCAGGTCCTCGGGCAGCGAGGCGGCGGCGAGGATGGGCGGCTGCGGGAGGCTGTACCGCTTGCCGAGGCCGCATGTGGAGCACGGTGGCCCGAGCTCCCGCGGCAGGCAGTCGGGGTGGAACTGGCCACGTCGCTCGAGCTGAAGCTCCAGCAGTTCGGGATGGTTCTTTTGCCGGAATCGCACGTTGAGCGGGCAACCGTGGAGGCCGCGAATCCCAGCGGCTTGCAGTTTCTCCAGCGCCTCGCGGCGCAGGTAGAGCGACCAGGGGTTCTGCATGAAGAGCTGGCCGAAGTACCCGGTGGCCGTCCCCGTCAGCGGGCCGAATTCCGCTCCTGACTCCAGTTCTGCACCCGGAGGAGCCAGCGGGCGTACCAGTTCGCGCAGCCGGGCGAACTCCTCGCGCGGCACGGGCCATGGGTCGGACAGCTTCTTCTGCTCCTCTTCCGGCAGGCTGGAGAGGTCCATGCACGGGTACTGCGCCGCCGTCATCTTTCCTCCTGTGTTACAGCTAGGACAAATGAAGTCGACGCCGGGCAGCCCCCATGTATGCGTGGCGTTCAGGTTGCCCGTGTAACGCGGCGCCTCGTCTTCCCGAATCCGATAGAACTTCATGGCATCCTGTTCACTTTGTCTGGTCCTCATGGGGCGAACATCTGGGGCCCGGGCGGGACGAGCGTGTGGCCGTAGGGGATGAGGGGCCCGACGATATCGAAGCGGTAGGCCAGCTCGAAGGCCTTGGCCATGAGTTCCGCAGGCGGTACCCGGCGTGTGGGATTGGCATCCCGGAACTCGCGCCAGGCCTGATTCCACGCGCCGCCGCGCCCGCCGCCCCTGTGGATGCGCAGGTGCACGTGCTCTGGGATGACCATCGTCCAATCGTGAGGGTTGATGCCCTGCTTCTTGAACCACGCCGCGAGGTCAGCGGCCTGGGGAAACAGGTGGTGTTTGATGAGCTTGCCCTCGAGCCTCGGGAAGGCCGGGAGGTAGCCATCGCGGTAGCGGAAGTGGAACGTCAGCCGGGGCCGAGCACCGTCCCGAAGTCCCGTGCGCCTCCAGTTGCGAGAGGTCCCAGGGCTGCGAAAGGGCGGGCGATAGGCGCCTCCCTGCGCCAGCTCCGCGCCGTAGGCCAGGGGCGCGCGCGACATCGCCTCCAGGTCCACGTCCTCGCAGGCGAAGACGCCGCACTCACCTTGCTCGCCGTCGCACGCGAGCACGACGCACTGGTCAGCGCCCGGTTCCTCGCACTCGATGGCTTCATCCCATTCCGCATCCGCCCCAGCGAACGTGGCGGGAGACGCAGTGCCGCACGCGGACAGCAACAGCGTGGCGAGGGATAGCCAGCGAAGGAATGGGGGCCGGAGGGGCGTTCTCATGGTGCTGGGGAGCATGGCTCCCCTCGACCCCGGTGGTCCAAGGCGCCAGCTCGTCCCTCATCTCGGCGCGGCCAGCACCAGGTCCCTGTCCCCGAGCGGCGCGAAGCACGCCTCCACGTCCGCGTCCCGCACCTCGGCCAGCGTGGGCGGGTTCCACTTCGGGCGGTTGTCCTTGTCCACCAGCACGGCGCGGATGCCCTCGCGGAAGTCCGGCAGCGCGGTGACGTGCTGGCTCAGCCGGTACTCCACGGTGACGACCTCGTCGTAGCTCCTGCCCCGGCACAGCCGCAACTGGCGCAACGTCACCTTCAGGCTCGTGGGCGACATGCGCCCCAGCGTGGCCCGAGTCTCCTCGGCCCACGGCGTGCCCTCGGCCTCCAGCGCCCCGAGGATGTCCTCCACCCGGTCCCTCCCAAAGCACCGGTCGATGGCCTGCGCGTGCACCCGCAGCGGGGACTCCCCGGGCTCGGTGGCGAAGCCGGACAGCACCCGCGTGGCCACGTCGCGCGCCGGCCCCGAGCTCCAGTCCGCCGCCGCGAGCGCGTCCACCACCGCGTCCAGCCTGTCGTGCGTCACGAGCTGCGTCCCGTACCCGAGCCACATCGCGTCCGCGGCATTGCACCGGGTGCCGGTGAGCCCGAGGTACGTGCCCGCCTCGCCCGGGAAGCGCGGGAGGAACCAGCCGCCGCCCACGTCGGGGAACAGGCCAATCGCCGTCTCGGGCATGGCCAGCACCAGCCGCTCGGTGACGACTCGGTGCGAGCCGTGCACGGACAGCCCGAGCCCTCCGCCCATGCTGATGCCGTCCACCAGCGCGAGGTACGGCTTGGGGTAGTGGTGGATGAGATGATTGAGCCGGTACTCCTCGCGGAAGAAGGCGCTCGAGAGGGGCTCCTGTCCCTCGGGAGCGGGCGAGCCCCGCGAGGCGGCCACGGCGCGCACGTCACCACCGGCGCAGAACGCGCGACCTCCGGCCCCACGAATCACCACCGCCTTGACCGCGGGCTCCTTCGCCCAGGCCTCCAGGGCCGGGTGCAGCGCGCGGATCATCCCCAGGTCGAGCGCGTTGAGCGCCTTGGGGCGATTGAGCGTCACCAGGCCCATGGGCCCGCGAGTCTCCAGGAGCACATCCGTGTTCATGCGCCGGGGATAACACAGTGCCTCTGGACCGCACACGCCAGCCTCGGCTCCTCGGACCGCCGACCTCCCGGGCGCGTTCTTCACAAACCTGTCCGACAGTCGGACAGGTTTTTCGAAACCGAGCCCGGCAGACCCCCACCCTTCGAGCTCAGCGCTTCCTGGCCAGCACCGCCAGCGTCACCGTGGCCTTGGACACGAGCGTCTCCTCGCCTCGGGCCACGGCATACACCTCGGACTCCACCACGGACAGCGTGCGCCCGGCGCGCAGCACCTTCGCGCGGCACCGGAGCTCCTCGCCCACGGCCGCCTGGAGCAGGTTCATGGTGAAGCCCGTTGTCAGCACCATCTGGTCCGCGGCGATGAGCGAGCCCGCCGCGGAGCCTCCGGTGTGGTCCGCCATCGTCGCCTGCACGCCCATGTGGATGACGTCGTCCTGCTGCAGGTGCCGGGGCTTCACCCTCAGCCGCGTCTCCACCTGCCCGGGGGTGACGCGCACCAACTCGTAGCCCACGTCCGTGACGAACGCCGCCTTGCGGAAGATGTCCGCCACCTGCTGGGCGTAGTCCGGGTTCCTCGGCTCCATCGGGAGTCCTCTCGGGTGGGAGTCTCGACCTGCTGGGACCGCGTACCGCGCAACGGACCCGGGGCTGATGCGGCCCCGGGCCCGAGTCCTACCACTCCGCGACTACTTGATGACGGACATCCACCCGTGGCGGTCCGGCAGCGTGCCGTACTGGATGCCGGTGACGGTGTCGTAGAGGCGCTGGGAGACCTCGCCCACCTTGCCGTCTCCGATGCGCAGCTCGCCGTCCGCGAAGCCCAGCGCGCCCACCGGCGAGATGACCGCCGCGGTGCCCGTGCCGAACACCTCGCGCAGCTCGCCCTTCTTGTGCGCCTCGCGCAGCTCGTCGATGGACAGCTTGCGCTCGCTCACCTTCATCCCCCAGTCGCGCAGCAGCTGCAGCGCGCTCTCGCGGGTAATGCCCGGCAGGAAGGTGCCGTCCAGCGGCGGGGTGATGATTTCATCGCCGATGCGCACGAAGAGGTTCATCGTTCCCACCTCCTCGATGTAGCGGTGCTCGAGCGCGTCCAGCCACAGCACCTGGGCGTAGCCGCGCTTCTTGGCCTCCATCGAGGCCTTCAGGCCCGCCGCGTAGTTGGCCGCCGCCTTCGCGCCACCCAGGCCCCCGGGCGCCGCGCGCGTGTGCTCCTGCTCCACCCAGATGCGCACCGGCTCGGCGCCGCCGGCGAAGTAGCTGCCCACCGGGCTGAGGATGACGAAGAAGATGTACTTGTCCGCCGGGCGCACCCCGAGGAACGCCTCGGAGGCGATCACCGTCGGCCGCACGTACAGCGCCGTGCCCGGGACGCCAGGCACCCAGTCCGCCTCCACCTTCACCAGCGACTCAATCGCCTCGCGCGCCACCTCGAACGGCACCGGCGGCATGCTCAACCGCTCGCAGCTCGTCGCCAGGCGCTTGCAGTGGTCCGAGATGCGGAAGGCGCGCAGCAGCCCGTCCTTGCCGCGGAACACCTTGGAGCCGTCGAACACCGCCTGCGCGTAGTGCAGCACCGCCGCGGCCGGGTCCAGGCCCAGCGGGCCGTGCGGCAGGATTCGCGCCTGGTGCCACCCGCGCTCCGGCGCGTAGTCCATCCGGAACATGTGGTCGGTGAAGTACTTGCCGAAGCCGAGGCCCTCGGTGGAGGGCTTGGACTTGAGCGTGGCGGCGCGCTGGATTTCGATGGGCAACATGCTTCGGCTCCTCGTGCTGAGGGGACGGGGTGCTCTCCGTCCGGGGCCCGGGACTGCCCCAGTGGCCCGCGCTTCCCCCGACGATTGTGGGTGACAATCCCCGGGTAGAATCGAGACAATCAGTTACGGGGTGAGCCGTATTCCGTCAAGTGTATCGATTGTCACCATGACAAGTTGGACGCCGGAACTCCGGGGACGCAGCGGGCCCTTGTACCGGGCCATCGCGGACGCGCTCTCCGAGGACATTGACGCGGGGCGTCTGGCCCCCGGCGCCCGACTGCCCACGCACCGGGAACTGGCCGAGCGGGTGGGCGTCACGGTGGGGACGGTGACGCGCGCCTACGCCGAGGCCGAGAAGCGAGGCCTGCTGAAGGGCGAGGTGGGTCGCGGCACGTACGTGAGGGACCTCGCGGTGCCCGCGCACATGCCCCTCCCGATGGATGCCAGCGACGACTCGCCGGTGGAGCTGGGCATCAACGCCCCCGCGACGCCCGAGGGGGACCCGGCGAGCCAGGCGCTCCGTCGCTCGTTGGAGGAGTTGGGCCGCTCGTCGCGCCTGGCGGAGCTGCTCGCGTACCAGCCGGCGGCGGGTCCTTATGCGCACCGCGTCGCGGGAGCGGCGTGGGCCGCGCGCTTCGGGCTGCAGGCGAAGCCGGAGCAGGTGGTGGTGTGCGCGGGAGGACAGCACGCCATGGAGGTGGCGATGGCGGCCATCACCAAACCCGGGGACACGCTCGTCACCGAGGCGCTCACCTACCCGGGGCTGAAGGTGCTGGCGAGGCGCTTCCAGCTGAGGCTGCAGGGCATCGCCATGGACGCGCAGGGGCTGGTGCCCGAGTCCTTCGAGGCGGTGTGTCGGGGGGGCGGGGTGAGGCTGCTCTACACCCAGCCCACGTGCCACAACCCGACGGGGGCGGTGCTGCCGGAGGAGCGGCGCAAGCGCATCGCCGAGGTGGCTCGCCGGTACGGGGTGCTGGTGCTGGAGGACGACGCGTACGGGCTGTTGCCGGAGCGCCGTCCGCCGCCGCTGGCCGCGTTCCTGCCCGAGGCCAGCTACTTCATCGCCGGGGTGTCGAAGCTGCTCACGCCGGGGCTGCGCATCGGCTACCTGGTGGCGCCGGCGCGGGCGCGGGGCGAGCGGCTGGCCGAGGAGGTGGGGCTGGCCTCGCTGATGACGACGCCGCTGATGGCCGAGGTGCTGGCGCGCTGGGTGGAGGACGGCACGGCGGACGAGCTGGTGGTGCGCCAGCGGCGGGAGGTGCGTGAGCGGATGGAGTTGGCGCGGCAGGTGCTCGGGAGCGAGGCGCTGCGGGTGCGAGGGGTGCCGCTGTACCACCTGTGGCTGGGGCTGCCGGCGGGCCGGCGCAGCGAGGAGTTCGTGGCGCAGGCGAGGCGCGCCGGGGTGTCGGTGACGTCGGGGGACCTGTTCACCGCGGGGGCGGGGCCGGTGTCGGCGGCGGTGCGGGTGTGCATTGGAGCGCCGCGCACGCGCGCGCAGTTGGAGCGGGGCCTGCGGCGGCTGCGCGAGGTGCTCGACGCCGGGCCCGAGCCCCTGGCCGCCATCGTGTGAGGGGGACTCCCCGGGCCGCGTGTCGCGAAACCTGTCCGACAGTCGGACAGGTTTTTGAAAACCGCGCCCGGCACCTCAGGGCTGGAAGGAGCTTGGTGGCGGGTCCTTCTTCCGGACGGGCATGTAGCACTTGCCCTCGAACTCGGCGGTGCTCTTGGGACATGGAGCGTCCTGCTTGAGTTGCACCCAGCAGCCGCCGCGGAGCTCCACCGCCGTCCCCTTGAGGCATGGCGGCTTCTGCTGCTCCTTGAAGGGTGCATCCGGCATCGGGTAGCCGATGACCTCGGTGTGGCGTCCTGCATGTCGATGAAGGCGATGGGCTCGTCGAGCGCGGCCTCGGCCATCCCCGGAGACTGCTTCGCCTCGGCGGGGTCGGGAGGACGTGGCCAGAGCGACAGCGTGAGCCCCGCCGCCACGGCGACTCCGGCTCCCGCGAGCAGCCAGGGCCATCGTGCGAGCAGTCGCCTCGGCCACGCGCCCCGGGGCTTCCGGGTGAGGTGGGCATGCACCTCCGCCCGGTCCCTGGTGCGGAGGTTCCCCAGCGTGCCCGTGAGCAGGTCGAACATCAGCGGCAGCTCGTGGAAGGCGGGAGCCTCCGCATCCGGCGCGTGCTCCAGCTCCACGGAGATGAGCGAGGGCAACACTCCGCTCGTGGCGCGCACCGTCCAGGCCGTGCGCTCGCTCCACGTAGCCCCTTGCCCCGGAGTCAGCACCACGGCGAAGGCCCCCGTCTCGAGGTTGTGCGCCTCGTGGAGCCGCCCCAGGTACGGGCCGAGGTCCCAGTAACGCCTGCCCAGGTGGTACGGCCCCAGCCTGCCGCCGCTCCATGGAGGTGTGTCGCCCATCCCTGTCTCTCCCGCGAAGTGTCCGAGTCAGCTTACCCGGTCATCGGAGGCTCCACGCCCACGGTGCGCCGTCCTCCGAGGGCTGGAGCCTGGCGTGGCGGGGGCTGCTCGTCCCTACCTGGGATGTCAGACGGCCGGGTAGACTGCGGGAGTTGGGATGGGGCACCGTCCCGCCCGTGTTGGAACCACCAGGAGGCGAGAGATGGGGAAGGGGAAGAAGCCGGCGACCTACGAGGACATCGAGGCACTGCCGGTCGGTTGGGTGGGGGAGATTCTGGAGGACGAGCTGGTGGCCTCGCCGAGGCCCGCCATGGGGCATGCCCATACCACCTCCGTGTTGAGTGCCATGCTGCTCAACCCGTTCTCCATTGGAAGCGGAGGGCCCGGCGGGTGGTGGATTCTGTATGAGCCGGAGCTGCACTTCGGCCGGGACGTCCTCGTGCCAGACCTCGCGGCATGGCGCCACGAGCGACTGCCGGAGCCGCCATGCTCCGGACGAGCCCTTCATGACGCTCGCTCCGGACTGGGTGTGCGAGGTGCTCTCGCCCTCCACCGCCCGGATTGACCGGACGCGCAAGCTGCCCATCTACCACCGGGAAGGCGTGGCGCACGCCTGGCTCGTGGAGCCGCGCACGCGCACGCTGGAGGTGTTCCGGCGAGAGCCCGCCGGCTGGCTCCTCACCGCGACGCATGGCAACGGGGAGGTGGTGCGCGCCGAGCCCTTCGACGCGGTGCCGCTCGCACTGGGTGCGCTCTGGTTGGGCGGCGGTGGGGCTCAGGCCAGGCCCTGAGTGGGGGCTCCGGCCGCCCGGGACTTCACTTCAGTGCCGCCAGCAATCGGACGCCGAGCGTCGCGGTGAGCGCGTCCTCCAGCAGGCCCGCGACGACGTTGGGGACGCGCAGCCGCTGCGTGGCGAACTTGCGGAGCGCGTAGAACGCGAAGGTGGAGGCCAGCGAGGCGGCCGCGCCCACCAGCACCGGGCCGAGCACGGGGCGCTTGTCCCGCCGGGCCACGGCCGCGCCCACGACGGCGCCGGAGAGGAGCCGCATTGCCAGTGCGGGGGGCGCGATGCGCGCGGGAGTTTTCGGCAGCTTGTCGCCCACGAGCTCGCCGAGGGCCAGCACCGCGAGCGTCCACGCGCCCGCCTTCGATGACAGCGCCCGGTCGAGGCGTCCCCCGGCAACCCCGCTGTCCCGAACGAGCCGTTGGCTCAGGAAGGCGGGGGCACTGACGGACCGCATCCCCGCCACGACGCCTAAACCCGCCGCTGTCAGCACCTCGGTCCGTTCCATGCGCCCAGCCTCCTCGTGAGGGTGTCCCTTCCGGACAGGGTGGGGATGCTTCGGCCAGGAGACCAGGGCTCCCGAGAGGAGGCGCCTCCTCTCGCTCGCCTGCCTTCGGGATGAAGCGGGGTCAGGGCATGAGGCGGATACACCGCTCGTCATGTAGCTCGAGAAACGTCGGACTCCCGGACGCGTTCTTCCAAAACCTGTCCGACTGTCGGACAGGTTTTTCCAGACCGAGCCCGGAGGGTCCTCTGTCCGCCGGGACCCGCCGACCTCCCGGCCGCGAGCGCCGAATCCACGAGGGAGCCAATGAACGCGGCGACGAGGACCCTGTTCATGCTCAGGAGTTGGCGGCCTGGGGCACGGGCTCGGCCTCCAGGTACGCCAGGAGCGGCGCGAGCAGGGGCGTGAGCCGCTTGTAGTCGCTCACCTCGGGCGGGACGGTGCGCAGCACGTGGGCGAGGCGGCGGCGGCGCTCGGGGTCCGTGACTTCGGTGGCCACGGGGGCGCGGTAGGTGTGGATGGTGAAGAGGATGGCGCCCGTGCGGGGCATGCGCGTGAGGGTCTGCCGCTCCAGCCGCAGGAAGCACCGCTCGCCCGCGTCGCGCGCGGTGAGGCCCTCGAAGAGGTGCACCCACTCGCGCAGGGTCCACGGCGCGAGGTCCAGCCGGTCCGTGACGGTGAGGGCCCAGTTGCACCGGGTGACGGAGCGCCCGGCCTTGAGCCCCTCCATCAGCCGCTGGGTGGCGGCGCCGAGCTGCGCGTTGAGCCCCGGCACCGGCGCGTGCACCTCGAACAGCGAGCGCCCCAGCTTGTCGTCGAGGCACCACATGGAGGGAAAGCAGAGCTGCCCGGCCACCAGCGGCAAGCCCTCGCGCGTTCCGTCCAGCAGCAGCAGGTCCTCCTGCACCTGCAGGCCGAGCCAGTCGAGCGGGGCGCGGGGCAGGCTGTCCGCCTCGCCCGGGGTGAAGCGCGTCTCCGTGCCGAGCAGGTGGTTGCGCCAGCGCCAGTGCTCTCCCTCCACCTCCAGGGTGAAGTGCTGGGGAGACTGGCGCGCCATGACGGGGAGCACCTCCGTCACCGTCTCCCATTGGAGTGGCTCCGTGCCGGGCTCGGCCTGGAAGTGGGCGCGGGGGTTGTCGGCGAGCAGGGCCGCCTTGAGCGCGAGCTCGTCCCGGTAGTGGGGCGCGTCCACCTCGATGAGGGACTCCTCGGGCCGCAGCGCACGCACACCCAGCGTCATCGCGTAGGTGTCTTGCGCGAAGGGGAAGTAGGGCAACATGGCGCGGCTCCTCGCGGAAGGAGTCGAGTCTACGCTCGGGACCCCGATGAATGGCGAACAGCGTCGGCGGCGTGTCCATTGTTCCACGGTCGACGTGTCCCCCGTGTCCAGGCGGGTGGAGGACCGCTCGGTTCCGAGAAGGTCGCGTGCGACTTCTCCGGTGGGGACGCCGGGAGGCTGCCGAGCGGAAGAGCCCTCCGGCGGCCGTCACTGGGCCGGAACGGGGGCCGGGCGTGGGTCCCTCCGGGCTCGCCCTCTCCGACCCTGTGCCTAGCTTGACGGTGCGACTCGGCCGGGGGGCCACCTTCCCCAGTGCGAGGGAGTCCATCACCCCCGCCCCGGGAGGGCGGCGGGACAGGAGAGGGCGACATGCAAGCGATGGTGTACGAAGGGCCCTACCGCGTGAAGGTGGGGCACAAGCCGGACCCGGTCATCGAGCACCCGAACGACGCGATTGTCCGGGTGACGCGCTCGGCCATCTGCGGCTCGGACCTGCACCTGCTGCACGGGCTGGTGGCGGACACGCGGGTGGGCTGCACGTTCGGCCACGAGTTCGTCGGCGTGGTGGAGGAGGTGGGCTCCTCGGTGCGCGCGCTGCAGCCGGGGGACCGGGTGGCGGTGCCCTTCAACATCTCGTGCGGCAGTTGCTTCTATTGCCAGCGCGGGCTGACGGCGAACTGCGAGAACACCAATCCCAACAGTGACCTGGCCGCGGGCGTGTATGGGTATTCGCACACCACGGGCGGCTACGAGGGCGGGCAGGCCCAGTACGTGCGCGTGCCCTTCGCGGACGTGGGGCCGATGAGGATTCCGGACGACATGGAGGACGAGGAGGTCCTCTTCCTCACCGACATCCTCCCCACGGGCTACCAGGGCGCGGAGATGGGCAACATCCAGGCCGGGGACACGGTGGTGGTGTTCGGCTGCGGCCCGGTGGGCCTGTTCGCGATGAAGTCCGCGTGGCTGCTCGGCGCGGAGCGCGTCATCGCGGTGGACCACATCCCCTACCGGCTGGAGTTCGCGCGCAAGTACGCCCTGGTGGAGACGCTCAACTTCAAGGAGCGAGGACATCGTCCCCACCCTGAAGGAGATGACGGAAGGGCGCGGGCCGGACGTGTGCATCGACGCGGTGGGCATGGAGGCCGAGGGCTCCAAGCTGCACAGCGTGCTGGGGGCGAAGCTGAAGCTGGAGGCGGGCTCGCCCACGGCGCTCAACTGGGCGATTCAAGCGGCGCGCAAGGGCGGCACCGTCTCCATCGTCGGCGTGTACGGGCCGCCGTGGAACCTGGTGCCGATTGGCACGGCGATGAACAAGGGCCTCACGCTGCGGATGAACCAGTGCAACGTGAAGCGCTACATGCCGCACCTGCTGGTGCACATCCGCGAGGGGCGCTTCAACCCCAGGCGCATCATCACCCACCGCTTCCCGCTGGGCGGGGTGGCGCGGGCCTACGAGCTCTTCGAGAAGAAGCTGGATGGGTGCATCAAGTGCGTGCTGCTGCCGCACGGGCATGCGTGAGAGGAGGCGCGAGATGGCGGACCCGGAGCACACGAAAATCCCCGGATGGGGAGTGGACGGAGACCCGAGGAACCGGCCCGGCGTGCCGATGCTCCTGAAGCCGCCGGTGCGCAAGGGCGCGCACTGGGAGGTGCCGGAGCGCCAGCCGCCGCCGGACTTCCCGGTGCTCAAGCGGGTGGGGCTGGACGAGCTGACGCCCACGTTCGGCACGGCGGCACCGCCCCGGGGGCTGAGCGGACGGATGCGCCGGAGGGCGTATGAGATTCCGGAGCACCTGGTGCGGCGCGTGATGCTGCTGCTGATGGCGGACCGGGTGGACGTGGTGGAGTCGCGGCTGCGCGGGCGCCCGGGGAGGGTGCTGGGCGCGGTGCTGGGGCTCGTGGGCGGAGGCTGGTTGTTGGGCCGCCTGCGCACGTAGTCGTTGGCGGTCGCATGTAGGCGCGGGTGCGGCCCCTGGTCGGGTGAATGCGCGGGGCGGTACGCTCGTCCGAGCGCATGATGCTTCGCAATCTCCTGCTCCCACTGGTGCTCGGGGTGCTGGGCACGGCTCCCGCCGTGGCCGCCCCGGGTGCGTCGGTGACGCCCACCAAGGTCGTCGCGAAGGCCACTGCCTCGAAGAAGAAGCGGCCTCGCGTCAAGCTCACCCGGGGGCGACGCGTCGCACATCGCGTGGGCACCCTGGTGGGCCGCCCCCTGGCCGCGCAGGGCAAGGTGCCCGATGACTGCTCCGGACTGGTGCGGCTGGCCTACCACTCGGTGGGCATCGAATTGCTGTCGCAGGGCACGCTGCCCGGGGAGAACGCGGTGAGCGCCATCTACCGGCGCGCCCAGCGCGCGGGGGCCCTGCACCAGCGCAACCCGAGCCCGGGGAATGTCCTCTTCTTCCGCGAGACGTACGACCGCAACCGCGACGGCCTGCGCAACGACGGGCTGACGCACGTGGGCGTCATCGAGGCCGTGGAGCGCGACGGCACCGTCGTCTTCGTGCACCGCGGGGGCAGTGGGGTGAGGCGCTCGCGGATGAACCTGCGCTTCGCCGCGCAGCACCGGGACAAGGCCGGGCACGTGCTCAACGACTACCTCCGCCGCGCCGAGGGCGGGGAGCGCGGGCGTCTCACCAGCGAGCTCTTCGCCGGGTACGCCTCGGCCTCCCGCCTGTAGACGGGCACGCTATGCTCGCGCGCCCATGATGCTTCCCTCCCAGCGCCACCGCTTCGACCTGCCCGACGATGTCACCTGGCTCAACTGCGCCTATATGTCTCCGCAGCTCCGCGCGGTGACCGAGGCGGGGAAGGAGGCGGTGGAAGCCAAGGCGAGGCCGTGGCTCATCCGGCCCGAGGACTTCTTCACGGGCTCGGAGGCGCTGCGGAGCCTCTTCGCGGAGCTGGTGGGGGCGGACGCGGACGGCGTGGCGCTGGTGCCCTCGGTGAGCTACGGGATGGCGGTGGCGGCGGCCAACGTGCCGGTGCGGGTGGGCCAGCGGCTGCTGGTGCTGGCCGAGGAGTTCCCCTCCAACGTGTACCCGTGGCGCGAGCTGGCCGAGCGCGCCGGAGGGCAGGTGGTGGCGGTGGGCAGGCCCGAGGACGGGGACTGGACGCGCGCGCTGCTGGCGGAGCTGGACGAGCGCACGGCGCTGGTGGCGGTGCCGCACTGCCACTGGACGGACGGAGGGCGGGTGGACCTGGTGCGGGTGGGGGAGCGGGCGCGCGAGGTGGGGGCGGCGCTGGCGGTGGACGCGACGCAGTCGCTCGGCGCGCTGCCGCTGAGCGTGGCGGAGGTGCGGCCGGACTTCCTGGTGGCCGCGGGCTACAAGTGGATGATGGGGCCCTACAGCCTGGGCTTCCTCTACGTGGCGCCGCGCTTCCGCGAGGGCCGACCCATCGAGCACAACTGGCTGTTGCGCGGGGGCAGCGAGGACTTCTCGCGGCTGGTGGACTACCGGGACGACTTCCAGCCGGGCGCGAGGCGCTTCGACGTGGGCGAGCGCAGCAACTTCGTGCTGGTGCCCATGGCGATGGCGGCGCTGCGGCAGCTCCTCGCGTGGGGCGTGGACAACACCCAGGAGACGTTGCGCGAGCTGACGGGACGGGTGGCGAAGGGGGCGAGGGCGCTCGGGCTGGAGGTGCCGCCCGAGTCCCAGCGGGCGGGCCACCTGGTGGGCCTCAAGCGGCGGGGCGGCTATGCGCCGGACGTGGCGGCGAAGCTGGCCGCGCGCCAGGTGTACGTGAGCGTGCGCGGGGACAGCATTCGCGTGTCGCCGCACCTCTACAACACGGCGGCCGACGTGGAGCGGCTGCTGGAGTTGCTCGCCCCGCTCGTGTGAGCACGAGCGGCGATGGGTTGACAGGCGAATGTGGGGGCTGCGATTTGTAGCGCACCCCATGAATCTTCTTCGAAGCGTGCTTGCGCGAGCGTTGCTGCTCTCGTTGTTGAGTGTGGTGTTGCCGGCGTGCACCCCCTGGGAGTGCACCGCCGAGACGTGCGCGGATGGCTGCTGTGACGCGGACGGCGTGTGCCAGGTGGGCAATGTCGACCGCGCCTGTGGCCTGCAAGGGCGGAGCTGCCAGCAGTGCGAGTACAGCCAGACGTGCGGCGCCACGGGCAGGTGCGAGCCGAAGTGCAACCCGCAGAACTGCTCCACCGGCTGCTGCGATGAGTACGGCTCCTGCCGGCCCTTCGCGAATCAGACCTCCTTCACGTGCGGCAAGGGTGGCGCCGCTTGCATGGACTGCAACGCGGGTGGCTCGTACACCAAGACCTGCGAGGCGGGCGCCTGCTGCACCCAGAAATACAGCTCGTGCACGACCAGCGCCGAGTGCTGCTCCGGACTCACCTGCCGCACCGAGAGCTACGACTCCACGCTCAAGTGCCGGTGAACTTCCCTCCCATGAGATACGCCATGTCCGCTCGAGCCACCGCCGCGCTCCTCCTCCTCCTGTCCCTTCCCGCGCTCGCCGCCGAGTGGAAGGACAGCTTCCCGCCCGAGGCCACGGGCAGCTACCTCGAGAGCTCCCACCGGGGCGTGCTGGTGGCCGGGGCTGGTGAGCCCGCCGCCGAGAGCCGGGCGGCCGCCTCGGCGGTGGAGGCGGCGCTGCGCGACTCGGGGCGGGCCCAACTGGTGATGAACGACGCGCCGCTGGGCAACCTCGCCGCCGACAGTGACGCGCAGGTGGTGCGGAAGGTCGCCGCCCTGCCGGTGGACACGGTGGTGGTGGTGCGCGTCTTCGCGGGAGCCGCCGGGACGTCGCCCACCGCGGTCGTCACCTTCTACGACAAGGCGGGCAAGGTGCTGGCGGCGCTGAGTGCGCAGCAGGGGCAGGCGGTGTCCACGCGAGCCGGCGGGGGAATCGGGGCCTTGACCAACACCGCGAAGTCGACGGTGGACTCGGTGACGCGGGTGGCGAAGGACGCCCAGGCCGAGTACGAGAAGAAGTACGTCTGGTTCGAGGACGGCGCCTTCGTCAACGTCTACGGCGGGGTGGTGTCACGCTTCTCGGTGGCCTACCAGGGCAAGAGCCGGGTGCCGCTGGAGGGCGAGGCCTTCTACCAGGCCATCGGCCGGACGGACCTCGCGGACAGCTACCGTGCGCGCAGCGGGACGCGGCTGGGCCTGTTGCTGGGCGGTGGCGCGGTGACGCTGGGCGGCACGGCGATGATGCTGGGCGGGATTGGCGGCCGGTGCGTGCGCGAGAACGCCGCCTCGTACGACTGCCTGCAGCGCGAGCACCAGGAGCTGCTCATCCCGGGCATCCTACTGGGCACGGCGGGAGCGGTCGCCATGGTGGTGGGGGCGGCGCTGCAGTCCCACCCGGTGGAGGTGCTCGAGGCCAGGCGGCTGGCCGAGGAGTACAACGAGAAGCTCAAGGGCGAGCTCGGTCTGGCCGAGGCGCCCGCTCCGGCGCGCACCCGGGGGACGCGGGTGGAGGTGAGCGTGGGCGGGGCGCTGCTGCCCCGGGGCGGCGGGGCGCTGGTGGTGGGAGTGCGGCTGTGAGGCACCTGCTCGTCGCGCTCGTGCTGGGGCTGTCCGTCGCGGCCCGGGCGGAGGAGGACGCACTGCTGGCGATGGAGCGCCAGCAGCAGGCGCTCTTCGAGAAGGTGACGCCGAGCGTGGTGTTCATCTCGAAGGGGGACAGCTTCGGCAGCGGCTTCTTCGTGGGGACGGACGGGCTGGTGCTCACCAACGCCCACGTGGTGGAGGGGCGCGAGAAGGTGGAGGTGGTGCTCCACGACGGGCGCAAGGTGCAGGGCACGGTGGTGGAGCGGGGCGCGAAGGAGGTGGACGTGGCGCTGGTGCGGGTGCCGCTGAAGGACACGCCGGTGCCGCCGCTGGGCGGGGTGGGGGACGTGCGGGTGGGGAGCTGGGTGGGGGCGGTGGGCCACGGCCGGGGCGCGGTGTGGACGTTCAACAGCGGGATGGTGTCCAACATCTACCCGGACGGCGCCGAGCGCCCCGTCTTCCAGACGCAGATACCGCTCAACCCGGGCAACTCGGGCGGCCCCATCTTCGATTGGCGGGGGACGGTGGTGGGCATCGTCACCGCTGGGATTGAAGGGGCGAGCGCCATCAACTTCGGCATCGGCATGGACGTGGCGCGCAAGGCGCTGTCGACGCTGGCGGGGGCCTGCGAGTGCCTGGTGGTGAATGCCCCCGAGGGCGTGCCGGTCTTCGTGGACGGCACCATGGTGGGCACGGGCCCGAGGGTGGTGCTGCCGGTGACGCGGAAGCGCGTCTACGAGGTCTTCGCCGTCATCGCCGGGCAGATGAAGAAGCAGCAGGTGCGCTACCCGGAGGCGCGCGAGGTGACGCTGCGGTAGGCGGAGCTCCGGCCCCTCGCGAGGCCAGGAGCCCGCCTCCGTGCGGCCTCAGTCGAACTTGTAGCCCTTGGGCACCACGACGATGCCGTTGTCGGTGACGGTGAAGCCGCGCGCCTTGTCGGCCGCCAGGTCGAAGCCAATCTTCGTGTCGGGCGGCACGCGCACGCCCTTGTCGATGATGGCGTTCTTCACCTGGGCGTGCCGGCCGATGTCCACCTCGTCGAAGAGGACCGAGCGCGACACCAGCGCGTAGGAGTTCACCCGCACCCGGCGGGAGAGGATGCTCTCGCGCACCGTGCCGCCCGAGATGATGCAGCCGCCGGCCACCATGGAGTTGAGCGCGCGGCCCACGCGCTCGCCCGCCTCGTGGACGAACTTGGCCGGGGGGCTGTATTCGACGGCGCTGCGCAGCGGCCACTCCGGGTTGAAGACGTCGAACTCGGGGTTGATGGAGACGAGGTCCATCGAGGCCTCGTGGTAGGCCTCCAGCGTTCCCACGTCGCGCCAGTAGGTGTTGGGCCGCGTCTGGCCGGGGATGGGGTTGGTTTGGAAGTCGTACGCGTGGATGTGGTAGCCGTCGCGCAGCGCCCGCGGCAGCACGTCCTTGCCGAAGTCGTGCTGCGAGCCCTCGGTGCGCGCGTCCACCTCCAGCAACTCGGTGAGCACGCTGCCGGCTGAAGATGTAGTTGCCCATGCTGCACAGGGCCATGCCCGGCTTGCCCGGCATCGCCTTGGGCTCCTGGGGCTTCTCCTGGAACTCGAGCACGCGGCTGCGCTCGTCCACCTGCATGACGCCGAAGCGCGAGGCCTCCGCCACCGGCGTGGGGTAGGCGGCGATGGTGATGTCGGCGCGCTGGGCCTCGTGCTGCTCCAGCATGTGCGCCACGTTCATCTTGTAGATGTGGTCTCCCGAGAAGATGGCCACGTCGTCGGCGCGGTAGTTCTCCACCAGATGGAGGTTCTGGTAGATGGCGTCGGCCGTGCCCCGGTACCAGACGTTGCCCAGCTCCTCGTAGAGGTACATCTGCGCCGGCGCCAGCGTGATGAAGTAGTCGTCGAGCAGGCCCGAGCCGAAGCGCCAGCCGCGTTGGATGTGCTCGGTGAGCGACTGCGCCTTGAACTGCGTCAGCACGTAGATGGAGTAGACGCCCGAGTTGACGAAGTTGCTGAGGGCGAAGTCGATGATGCGGAACTTCGACCCGAAGGGGACGGCCGGCTTGGAGCGCTTGGACGTCAGAGGAGCCAGGCGCGTGCCCTGACCCCCCGCGAGAATCATCCCGAGGATGCGCTTGCCGAGGATGCGCTTGCTGCTCATGTGGTGGAGTACCCCCTGACGCGCAGTATAGGGGCCATTCGGGAAAGGCGTGGTGTCGGACGCGCGGGCGGACCCTAGGCATGGCTCCGGTGGTGCAGCGGCCCGAAGTGGTAGCGGATGCGCTCGGCGTCCGCGTGCAGGCCCGCCTCGTCCAGCCGGCTCGCCGCCCACGCCACGGCCAGCTCCTGGCTGGGGATGATGACGTACGGGTAGGCGGGCGACTTGATGTGGAAGACGAGGCTCAGGGTCAGCCGGAAGAGGGCCGAGTCCGTGGCGTAGGCCACGCCGAGCAGCGTCTGGCGGATGAGCTCCTCGTGCCGGCTCAACCACTCCACCTGCTTGTGACGATGCTCGGTGGGCATCGTGATGCCCCGCGATGCGTCCACGACCACCACCACGAGGTGCGGCTGGCCCCGGCGAAGGAACTCGAGGCGCTTCTCCAGGTACGCCTCGAAGTCCGCCAGGGACGCGGTGCCCACCAGATGGACGATGACCAGCGGCCAGAGCGAGTCATCCACGGAAACCGGGGCGGAGAGCTTCATGATGGTTGGAAAATTGTACCAGTGGCGGAGTTTTCGTCCACGGGGAGTTCACGAAAAAGACTCAAACCCAGCGAGTCGCGATGCGTCAGGAGGAGCGAGCGAGGCGGTGCCACCCCGATGAGCGGCCAGCCGGGAGGGGGCTCCCTGCCGGGGGGGCACCTGCTGCCCACGTTCCCGACCAGGGAACGGCGGACCTCAACGCTCACAGGGAGTCACCTCATGACCCGGACGAAGCTGATTCTGGCGGGGCTCATCGCAGGCACCATGGCGCTCGGCACCGCGTGCAAGTCGGACAAGGCGGCGGAGCGCGGTGAACCGACCGAGCCCATGCAGGAGGACGGGGGCACTGGCGGCTCCATGGGCACGGACACCCAGGACGAGGCGAAGGACAAGTCCCAGCGCGATGACACCCATGGCTACGAGAAGGAGGACTTCCAGGGCAACCAGCAGCAGTTCGGTGGCGACAGCTTCCCGAGCGACAACGAGCGGGTCAACCGCTCGCAGAACCGTGACTAGCGCGAGGCGTTCGCCACGCACCGCCCCGGACTCGTGACCGAGGCGACACTTGGCGAAAACAAGGGCCCTCACGGCCGCGCTCGCGGCGGTAGATTCGCCGCGTGGCCCATCCGCTCGCTGGCAAGCTTCCTCCCGATCCCTCCTCATCGACCCCGAGACGCTGCGCGCGCAGTACTACGCCGAGCGCCCGGACGTCCGTGTACCCGAGCAGCGCGTGGCCTTCGGCACCTCCGGCCACCGCGGCTCGGCCGCGCGCCGCAGCTTCAACGAGGCGCACATCCTCGCGGTCACGCAGGCCATCTGCGAGTACCGCCAGGCAGCAGGGCATCGACGGGCCGCTCTTCCTCGGCATGGACACCCACGCGCTCTCCGAGCCGGCCCAGCGCACCGCGCTCGAGGTGCTCGCCGCCCACGGCGTCGAGGTGCGCTTCACGACGACGGCGCCACGCCCACGCCGGTCATCTCGCACGCCATCCTCACCTACAACCGCGGGCGCGAGCGCGGGGCTCGCCGACGGCATCGTCATCACCCCCTCGCACAACCCGCCCGAGGACGGCGGCATCAAGTACAACCCGCCCAACGGCGGCCCCGCCGACACCGACGTCACCGGCTGGATCGAGAAGCGCGCCAACGAGCTGCTCGGCGCGGGCAACGCGGAGCGTGCGGCGCATCCCCTACGAGCGCGCCCGCGCGGCGCCCACCGTGCAGCCGTACGACTTCATCACCCCGTACGTGGAGGACCTCGGCAACGTGGTCGACCTGGAGGCGATCCGCGGCGGCGAGGCTGCGCATCGGCGTCGATCCGCTGGGCGGCTCGAGCCTCGCCTACTGGGAGCCCATCGCCGAGCGCTACGGCCTGACCATCGCAGGTGGTGAACCCGACGGTCGACCCGACCTTCCGCTTCATGCGCGTGGACCACGACGGCAAGATCCGCATGGACTGCTCCTCGCCCTACGCCATGGCCGGCCTGGTCGCGCTCAAGGACCGCTTCGACATCGCCTTCGGCAACGACACGGACTCCGACCGCCACGGCATCGTCACCCGCAGCGTGGGGCTGATGAACCCCAACCACTACCTGGCCGTGGCCATCGGCTACCTCTTCCGCAACCGCCCCGGCTGGAGCGCGGACGCCGCGGTCGGCAAGACGCTGGTGTCCAGCAGCATGATCGACCGCGTGGCGGCGGACCTCGGCCGGCGCGTCGTCGAGGTGCCGGTGGGCTTCAAGTGGTTCGTCGACGGGCTGCTCGACGGCTCGCTCGGCTTCGGCGGCGAGGAGAGCGCGGGCGCCTCGTTCCTGCGCCGCGACGGCACGCGTCTGGACCACCGACAAGGACGGCATCATCCTCGACCTGCTGGCGGCCGAGATCCTCGCGCGCACGGGCAAGGATCCGGGCGAGCACTACCGGGAGCTGACGAAGCAGTTCGGCGCGCCGCTCTACGACGCGCATCGATGCGCCGGCCACCTCGGCGCAGAAGGCGGCGCTCAAGAAGCTCTCGCCCGGACGCGGTGCGCGCCACCACGCTCGCCGGCGAGCCGATCCTGCCAGCGACTCACCCGCGCCCCGGGCAACGACGCGGACATCGGCGGGCTCAAGGTGGTGACGGAGAACGGCTGGTTCGCCGCGCGGCCCTCGGGCACCGAGGACGTCTACAAGATCTACGCCGAGAGCTTCCGCGACGCGAAGCACCTGGACGCCATCGTCGACGAGGCGCGCGCGCATCGTCAGCGACGCCTTCGCGCGTGGCTGAGCCTCGGGCCGGGAGGATTCGCGAGGCCGAGCCCTCGGATGCCGGGGCCCCTTCAAGAAGTACCTGCCTCGCTGAGTCGCCCTGCTGGGAGAATGCGGGACACCTCCCGGGCGCGCTTTCAAAAAACCTGTCCGACTGTCGGACAGGTTTCTCCAGACCGAGCCCGGAGGGGGGTCCTGTCCTCCGAGAGTCCCCGCTCAGCGTCCGTTCCGGTGTGCTCTGTCCTCGACGGGAACGGCCCACAGGTCGTGGCCGTGGATGCCGTCGTTGGCGGCGAAGAACATGAAGTCGCCCGAGCGCGTGAATTCGATCGGGAACGACGAGCTGCCACCCGGGCGGATGTCCGCGAGCAGCCGGGTGCCCCTGGGCGTGCCATCGGTCACCCACGGCTCCTGACCGTGCTCGTCGTCCGCGGCGGCGAAGAGGGCGAGCCGGTCGTTCACGGCGGCGAGCGTCGTGGTGGGGACGTCGATGGCGTTGAGCAGCCGTCGGCGCAGCAGTTCCGTGGTCGAGCGGGTGCCTCGGGTGGCCCAGAGTTGCACGTCCGCCAGCGCGGGCCCGGAGGTGGAGTAGGCGAGGGTGAAGAGCAGCCTGCCGTTCACCTCGGCGACGCCGCCGGAGGGCAGGAAGGCTTCCACCTCCGGGCGGTCCGGGAAGGGGTTGGGCAGGTCCTCGACGACGGTCGAGCGCGGACGGCAGGTGGGGTCCGGGTTGAGCTTGCGCAGCCGCGCCCCTCGGTCCGCGGTGTCGAAGGTCACGAAGTAGAGGCGCCGTTTGAACAGGGCGATGGGCTGCGCACCCGAGCCCGTGGGGCCTGGCACGGTGTCCTCGAGCAGCTCGGTGCCCCGGGTGGTGCCGTCCGTCCGCCACAGCTCGCGCCCGTGGGCCGGGTCCTCGGCGGAGAAGTAGAGGGTGCCGTCCACCGGCGTCGGGCGGTCCGGGAACGAGCTGTCGGGGCCCTTGACGATGTCCTTCAGGAGCCGGGTGCCCCGGGAGGTGCCATCGCTCACCCACGGCTCGACGCCGTGCGCCTCATCATTGAAGACGAAGAAGAGCGTGTCGTCGTCCAGCGCTGCCGTGTTGAACAGGATGAAGCCCGGGCCCAGCTCCTTCACGCGCACCGTGCCGGACCGGGTGCCGTCGCTCTTCCACAATTCGAGGCGCTCCTCGCCGGGCGGGTCGCTCGGGAGCCGACGGGAGAAGAACAGCGTGTCTCCCACCCGGGTGAAGGCCCCCAGCGTCGAGTCCTCGGAGCCCGGGGTGATGTCTTTCAGCAACCGGGTGCCCGCGGACGTGCCGTCGCTCACCCAGAGCTCGGAGCCGTGGGCCGCATCGCTCGCGGTGAAGAAGAGCCGGTTCCGCACGACGAGCAGCTCTCCGACGGAGCCGGGAGCCTCGGGCTCGCCCACCGGGAAGGTACCGGGGGCCGTGCCGTCGCTGCGCCACAGCGCCGACGCCCCGAGCGCGTTGCCGTTGGCCGCGAAGAAGAGCGTCCCCCGGAAGTCCACCAGGTTCGTGGGCAGAGGCCCCAGGATGGGAAAGGTTGGGGGCGTTGAAGGGGGCGGGAAGATGTCCTCCACCAGGAAGGGCGTGCCGAGCCTCGGCGGCTTCTTCCACAGCTCGGACACCTCGTCCGGAGCGCCCTCGTCCGAGGTGACCTCTTGCGAGGGCTCTTCCGGAGGCGACTCCTCCGGGAGTGGTCCACCGCATCCCACCACCAGGGTACAGACCCACGCCACACGAAGCCAGACACGCATGCTTCCCCTCCCCCTTCATGGGATTGCAGGGCGTCACGATGCGTCGCATGGGGCCTCGTGCCCACTGCCTCCGGGGGACCGGAGGGGCGAACTCCGTGAGCCAGCGCCTCCCCCGGGTTCGGGTACAGTGTCGACTGTCGCGCGCTCCGATGGGGGCCCGCCTGGAGTCCGAGTCCGCGAGGAGCCTCGATGGAGCAGCGTGCTTCGCAGTACCCGTCGCTTCCCCCGAACGCCTCCCTCTTCACCCGCCTCCGGGTGGGGGTCCTCTCCGTCCGGGTGCTGATGCGCAACCCCGCCGAGCCCGTCTACGGCATGCTGTTCCAGGACGCGCTCGACGGCGGCAAGCTGGCCTCCATGGCCCGGGGGTTCGCGAAGCTCCCCGCGGGCCGCCGCCTCCTGGGGCAGCGCCCCGAGCTCTGCAGGGGCCATGTGGACTTCGAGGCGCTCGCGAAGCTGCCCCCGGGGACGCTCGGGCGCGAGTTCGCGCGCTTCTACGAGGGCAACCCGGGCGTCGAGCCCATCTTCACCCTCGCGCGCGAGATGAGCGATGGCCAGTACCTCGGCAAGCGCATGCGCGAGAGCCATGACCTCCACCACCTGCTCACCGGCTACGGCACGGACATGCTGGGGGAGATGGAGCTGCAGGCGTTCCAGTTCGGGAACCTGGGCACCCCCACCTCGCTCTTCGCGGTGTTCGCGGGGTGGAGCAACGAGCAGGTGACGGTACCGAAGCGCGAGTACCTGCGGCGGATTCGCACCGCGTACCAGCGGGGCAGGAGCTCGCCGGAGATGGCGAGTGTCCTGTGGGAGGACCACTGGGCCACCCCGCTGGAGCAGCTCCGGGCACGGTTCTTCGCGACCCGAGCGGCGTGAGTCCGAGACGTGGACTTCAGCGCCCACCCGGAGGGGATGGAGTTCAAGATGTTCGCTCCTCCGCACCTCGTCGTGCTGGGAATCGTACTGGCCGTCAACGTGGCGCTCGTTCCGCTGCGGAGCGTGCTGGGCGATGCGGGGCGCCGCGCCTTCCGCCTCGGGCTGGCGGCCCTGATCTCCGTGTGCTTCGGCGCGCACGCCGTGTGGCGAGTGCTGGTCGGACTCTGGGACGTCCGCGTTGATCTCCCCCTTCACCTGTGCGACCTGACCGCCCTGCTCAGCATCGCCTTGCTGCTGACGCGGAGCCGGCTGCTCTACGAGTTCATCTACTTCCTCGGTATCGGCGGCGCGCTCCAGGCGCTGGTGACGTCCAACGTCGGCATCTACGGCTACCCGCACCTGTACTTCTTCACCTCCATGAGCGTTCACGGGGGGATCATCACCACCGGCGTCTACTTCACCGTGGTGGAGGGTTTCCGACCGACGTGGGGCTCGCTGTGGCGCGTGGCGGGCTGGATGCTCGCGTATACGGCGGCGATCTTCGGACTGAACCTGTTGCTCGGCAGCAACTACCTGTTCATCGGGCGCAGGCCGGACTTCCCCTCGCTCATCGACGAGCTCGGGCCCTGGCCCTGGTACATCCTCTCCCTCGTCGGCGTGGGCTTCGCCACGCTCGTCGTCCTCTACCTGCCCATCGCCCTCAAGGACTGGCTGGCCGGGTCCGGGCGCCGGAGGCGATGAGGGAACGCCTCCGCTCGGTCCCACGGGGTCAGACCTCGATGAATTTCGTCCCGGTGATGCCTTCCTGCTCCAGGGCCTGCTTCACATGCTCCGAGACGATGAGCGCTCCCCTCCAACCCCAGGGACGCAAGATGTGGGTATCCCCTATCTTCTTCGGGTCGACCTTCATTCCAACGACATTGCGATACTCGCCCACCCTGTTGGGGTCCCCGTGCCTGGGTTCCCAGAGTTTGACCTCCTCGCACCGGGCCTCGTCGATGCACCGGAGAACCCGCAGGGCATTGAGGATGAAGTAGGGCTCCGTACAGCCCTCCACTTGCGCCGGGATGGACTGGACCTCCTGTTGGAGGCCCAGACGCTCGAAGAGCGCGACAACGCGCTGGGTGACCACGGGCGTTGCCAGTTCGGTCAGGCTGAAATCGAGCGGCTGCCCGGGGTGAGCGATGCCAAGGATGGGCTTTCCCTCCAAGGTGATGGACGTTCCCCTCTTGAATTGCCACGGGTCCAGTCGCCGGCCCTGATCATCGAGACTGGCGTGCTTCAAGACCCAACGGCCAGGAAGACTCATGTCGTCCCGCAGTTCGAAGTGTCTGCTTTGAGCGCTCATCGTGTCTTCGTGGCGAGCTTGTGGAGTCTTGACCCAGGTGTGCAAAGCTCACCTGCGATTTCATCCAGAGCGTCCATGAGTTTACGTCTGCACTCTCGCTGAGTCTGGCAGTCCTCGAGCGCATCCTGAAGCCGGTTGAAGACCTCCGCGTGGTAATCTTCGGGGTGAGGACCCTTGTGGTTCTGCAGGTAGAGGATGTTCGCCGGATCGTCGAGGCTCATCCCGGCCCGTTCGAAGAGTGCCTTGAACCGGGGCGTCCAGGGGCCACCGCTGACCTCCGACGTGTCATTCTTGTCCGTGGCGATATGGTGTGCCTGGTTGTCGTCCTTCTTGGACTCGGCGCAGGCCCCCGTTGTCCGGGCCTTGACGACCGCACTGGCCGCGGCCGCCGCCGTGACCCCCATGAGCACCACCGTTCCGTCGGCCACGGTCACCTGTGCACGTGTGCCCGCCCCCACCGTAAAGCCATTCGGGCGCCCCCACCCGTGAAAGCAAAGCGTGGAGGCGAGAGGCGTGCCCACATCCCTCCCTTGGGCACCTCCGGCAGAGCGCTGGCGAGCTTTGCGCCTGCCACTGTCACCAGCACCCGTAGTCCTACGCCTCCTATCGCCTTGCCAAAGCGTGCGGCTACCGCCTCCAACTGCTCCTCGCTCCGCGCTGCCTCTGCCTCGCGGTACAACTCCAGGCAGGCCCTCCCCACGGTGTAGAGTTCCGTCGCCGTGTATGTCATCAACAGCCAGAGGGTCACTGCCCCGGCGAACGACTTGGAGAAGACGGGCTCGGGGAAGCCCATCTCCAAAATACCCCGTCATGGATGCAGCCGCCGTTAGATTCGGTGCGCATCACCCACCCGCTCCATCCGTTCGAAGGCCGCGAGCTAGCGCTGCTGGGATACCAGCGCAAGCTCGGCCGCCCTTGTGTCAACGTCCTCTTCCCGGATGGGCATCCGGCGGTCCTCCCTGTTGACTGGACCAACCTGCGCCCCCGGGCAGCGCCGCTCAAGGCTGGTGGGAAGTGTCCA
The DNA here is from genome assembly GCA_963771175.1 of uncultured delta proteobacterium. Taxonomy (GTDB): domain Bacteria; phylum Myxococcota; class Myxococcia; order Myxococcales; family Myxococcaceae; genus Archangium. The sequence goes on along the minus strand of CAVYSY010000044.1, from coordinate 60,003 downwards.
AAGCTGCACCCGGGCGCACTGCGCGAGCTACGCGCGCTCATTGATGACCTAAGCAACAGCACCGATGGGAAGGGCCAAGAAGCCAGCCCGGCAGACAAGCGGCTCCGGGAGCCCACCCCAGGTGGGCCCCCCCGGCGCACTCTACGCCGTACTACCAGAGGCGATGAAGCACGAGTGGCTCGGCGTCCTGGCCAGCGTGCTGCTGAAGGCGCTGGAAAGGCCCTCCCCCAGCCGACGCGAGGTAGGCGATGAGCGAGAAGGTTCGGTCCGAGCACCTGGACAGGCCGGCGCTGGTTTACATCCGCCAGTCCACCCTGATGCAGGTCCATGAGCACCAGCAGTCGACCGAGCGGCAGTACGCACTGGTCGAGCTCGCCAAGAAGCTTGGCTGGGACAGCGCCCACATAGAGGTCATCGATGAGGACCTCGGCCAGAGTGGCACCAGTGCCGCGCACCGCACGGGTTTCCAGCGACTGGCCGCCGACGTCAGTCTTGGCAAGGTGGGTGCCATCTTCTCGCTGGAGGTGTCGCGCCTGGCGCGCTCCTCGGCCGACTGGCACCGGTTGATGGACCTGTGCGCGCTGGCCGACACGCTCATCATCGATGAGGAGGGCGTCTACGATGCCAGCGACTTCAATGACCGGTTGGTGCTCGGCATGAAGGGAACCATGAGCGACGCCGAGATTCACCTCATGCGCCAGCGGCTGCGCGGAGGGCTGCTGCACAAGGCGAAGAAAGGCGAGCTCGTCTACCCCGCGCCAACAGGCTATGTCTTCGACAATGGCGCGCTCGTGCTCGACCCGGACGAGCAGGTACAGAAAGCCATCCGCCTCCTGTTCGAGCGCTTCCGCCTGGATGGCAGTGTGGCTCGCGCCGTACGCTATTTCAACCACCACGGGCTGCTCTTTCCCTCGCGACATGCCCATCGCGGCGGCCACGCCGAAATCCAATGGCATCCACTCACCACCGAGCACGCGCTGAATATTCTGCGCAATCCCACCTACGCGGGGGCCTACGTATGGGGCCGCAATCGCGAACGACGCGTCCTGGTGGAGGGAGAGGTGCGGAGCAAGCATGAGCGGCTCGCTGCGTCCGAGCAGTGGCACGCCTTCGTGAGGGATGCCCACCCGGCGTACATCTCCTGGGAGGAATATACGGAGAATCTGAGACGAATAGAGGAGAATGGAATCCGCTTCCATGGAGTCCACAAGCGCGGTGCGGCTCGCAATGGCGAGGCGTTGCTGCAGGGACTTGTCCTCTGTGGCAGGTGTGGACGGCGGATGTACACGAGCCTCCCCCATGCCAATACCCCTGTCTACGAGTGCCTGCGGACCGCGTACGGCGAAGGCCCCTGCTGGTCCACCGTTGCGCATCGCATTGACGACAAGGTGGTTGAGCTTTTTCTCCAGGCGATGGCTCCGCCCGAATTGGACCTTTCGCTCGCCGTGCTCAAGGAGGTGGAGCGGCAGGCCGACAGCCTGGCTCGGCAATGGCAACTGCGTCTGGAGCGCGCGCGCTACGAGGCCCAGCGTGCCGAGCGCCAGTACAACGCTGTCGAGCCGGAAAACCGGATAGTGGCACGCACGCTGGAGACACGTTGGAACGAGAAACTCCAGGAGCTTGCTCAGGTGGAGCATGCGTACGAGGAGGCCAAAGGCAGGCAGAAGCTCGAGCTCTCGGCACAGGACAAGAAAGGCATCCTCGCGTTGGCTCGAGACTTGCCGAGGCTGTGGAACGCCCCCACCACGGCAGCCGTGGACAAGAAGCGGATGCTTCGACTCCTCATCCAGGATGTCGTGCTTTCTCCAGTGGACGTGCCTGAGCGAGCAACCCGCATTCGCATTCTCTGGAAGACAGGTGCCATCAGCGAATTGCTGGCACCTCGACCCACCCTGGCGGACTCCCACAAGACGTCGAAGACAGTGCTCGCCGCCGTCCGGAGGATGGCTGCTCGGAAGTACAGCGACTCGCGGATAGCGGCTGAACTCAACCGGCTCGGCCTGAAAAACGGCCTGGGTCGCTCCTTCAAGAGCACGACGGTGGGGGCGCTTCGCCGGGGACATGGCATCCGAGCAGGACATGGTCCTGGGGGGCGAACTGGGCCCTTGCCCGAGCGAGATGAGCAAGGACGTTATTCCATGCATGGCCTGACAGCGCGCTACGGGGTATCGGCTCCGATGGTCCGCTACTGGATAAGGCAGGGGCGCATCACACCGGCGCGCAGCAAGAAGCGAGGTCCCTTCTGGTTCGAGCTGACGCCCGAACTGGAAGCGCTGCTGGCCAACGCGCAGAGCCATGGCTACAGACCCGGGAAGCAGCCGGGCTTCTCTGGCCGCCCGCGGTTGCCAGCGCGTCTCCCAGATGGCCGTTACACCACCCGTGGGCTCATCGAGAAGTACGGAGTCTCCGAGAGCACGGTGCGTTACTGGGTGAAGACCCACGTCCTCACGCCCGAGCGCGACCTGCCGAAGGGCTCTTTCTGCTTCCGGCTGACCCCCGCCCTCGCGCGGCGCCTCAAGGCGGCCCTCGCCCGAAGAAGCAGCGCACGCAGTCCCAGGCAACATCACCGAAGTCACCCCCATTCCAAGGAATAGAGGTGTTTCAATGCAGGCTCCGGCGCGGCCCACGCCGCCATGTACAGCATCATGGACAGGGCCATGGAATATGCGACGGTGGGAGAGCCGAGCAATTCCATGGCGGCCTCGCGCGCGCCCTCGTCCATGTAGCGGGGCGAGAGCTTGAGTGCCTGGAACCATCGGCTGCTCTCCAGGGAGGACGGCAGCGGTAGCGAGGAAGGGCCGAAGAGTTCCTCGTAGTCCGCGCGCAGCTTCCTCTCCAGGTCCGAGGAGTGCGTGCTCGCCGGCGGGCCACAGCCCATGGCTCCCGAGACCACACACGTCGGCAATCTCCTCGCGGCGGGCGACCCTGACAGCAACCCGGGCGCATGGAATGCCGTCTCCATGGCCTCCACGAATGCCCTCGCTTCCTCCCTCGTGAAACGTGCCAGGAGCGGGTCTGGCGGGAGGCGCTTGAAGGTGAGCTTGAGCCCACTGCCATGCGTGGGGCTGTGGTGTTCGCGCACAGTCACGGTCTGCAGTATCGAAAGGCGGGATTCGACTTCAGGTGGGGCTGCTCGGGCCAGGACCGGCACCAGCAGCAGCAGGCACAGTGCGGGAACGAGGGCCACCTCGGGCTTCGGCAGGGCCGAGAACCCCGTGAGGAAGGCCGGCTTCATGGAGTCGAGCCAGTTGGGGTGGGGCATGGGATGCTTCCAAGCATTGCCCAACTGGGCCGGGAAGGCTCGCTCAAGAGCCCTCCCGTCCTGTTGGTCTTCGGGTCCACCGACACATTCCAGGCGGATGGCGCTCCGGCTCCTCCAGTCGCTTCAAGGAGTTGTCCGGCGACTCGAATCCTCCGACACCTTCCCGGGAGTGGGAGGACCACTGGACCACCCCACTGGAGCAGTTCCGGGCGCGATTCTTCGCGCCCCGAGCGGCGTGAGTCCGAGGACCTGCTGGAGCGCCCGCTCTCATCGACATGCTCGGGCCCTGGTACGTCCTCTCGCTAACCTCCTACGGCCCCTGTCGGCGGCTGGCGAGAGGCGCTACCGGAGGCGTCCGCGAACAGAGACGGTGAAGACGGAGCCGGAGCTGGCCGCGAGCGCCTTCCGCTCGGAGCCAGGGGCTTGGGGTGTCCGGCCCGACACTTGCTGAGGCAGCGGGCGGGGGCGATTGACGCGCGCCAGGAGCCACCCCAGGCTTGGGGCATGGCACAGCGCGCACAGGAGCGTGGAGACGCCTTCCCTCGGGCGCCCACGCAGCAAGAGTGGGAGCGGATGAGCGTGGAGGAGCGGGAGCGGGTGGTGGAGGCGTTGCCCGGCGAGGTGACGTGGGACGAGATGGCCATGCCGGAGGGGGACCTGCACTCCCAGGCGAAGATGGAGACGCTGGACGTGCTCCGGGGCTTCTTCTCGCGGCAGCGGCGGCAGGTGTACCTGGGCACGGAGCTGCCGGTGTACTACCCGGGCGAGCGACGCTTCGCGCCGGACCTGGTGGCGGTGCGGGACGTGCCGACGCACCCGCGCAGCAAGTGGGTGGTGAGCCAGGAGGGCAAGGGGCTGGAGTGGGTGATGGAGGTGCACGTGGGCGGCGACCGGAAGAAGGACGCCGAGTTCAACGTGGAGCGCTACGCCCGGCTGGGGATTCCCGAATACTTCATCTACGACCGGGCGAGGGAGCGGCTGGAGGCGTACCGGCTGCCGGTGCCCGAGGCGAGGCGGTACGAGCGCATTCCCCCGGAGGCGGGCCGCTACCGCTCGGAGGTGCTGGGGCTGGAGTTGGAGTTGGCGCAGGGGAAGCTGCGGCTGTGGGCGGGCAACGCGCTGCTGCTGCAGTCCCACGAGCTGCTGGAGCAGGTGCAGCGGCGCGCGGAGGAGGAGTCTCGGCGCGCGGAGGCGGAGTCGCGGCGGCGGGAGGAGGCCGAGCGGCGCCTGGCGGAGCTCCAGGCCGAGCTGGAGCGACTGCGAGGCGCTGGGACCCGGCCTCCCCAATGAGCCGCGCGGGTCAGAGGACCTGCTGAATCGCGCTCTCCATGCGTGCGCGCGGCACGGCGCCGACAATCTGTCCCACCACCTTGCCCTGCTTGAAGAGGAGCAGGGTGGGCACCGAGCGGATGCCGTACTCCTGCGCCGTGGCCTGGTTGGTGTCGATGTCGAGCTTGGCCACCTTCACGCGGCCCTTGTACGCCGAGGCGAGCGCCTCCACCGTCGGGTTGATGGCACGGCACGGGGCGCACCAGGTCGCCGTGAAGTCGACCAGCACGGGCCCCTCGGCCTCCAGCACCTCGCGCCGGAAGTCCGGGTCATTCAAGTGGATGATGTCTCCTGCCATGGCGTGTCCCTCGTCTGTGCGGGCGTGCGGCCTCCATGGCCGTTGCCCGACCTTCCACGACGAGAACTAACGGTGGCGCGCTGGCCGGACGAGAGCCCGGCGCGCAATGGATTGTTCCGCGAAGAGCCCCCTCACTGATTGTCCCAGGGGAGCGCGGCGCTGCGCTGGGCGAGCGTCTCGAGGAAGACGCGCACCTTGGGGGCAAGCTGCCGGCTGCTGGGGTAGACGGCGTAGATGGGGAGGCCCGGCGGAGTCACCGTCTCCAGCACGGGGACGAGCACCCCGGCGCGCACGTCGTCCGCGACGAGCACGGTGGGCAGGCGCACCAGCCCGAGTCCGGCCCGGGCCGCCGCATGGCCGGCGCGAACGCTCGGCACCTGCAGCCGCCCGCTCACGGGCACGGTGCGAGCGCCTCGCGGGCCCGTGAAGAACCACACCTCGTCCGTGCCCGGCTCGGCGACGAGCACGCACTCGTGGCCCGCGAGCTCATCCGGCGACTGGGGCGTGCCGCGCCGGCTCAGGTAGGCGGGGCTTGCGTAATAGCCGGTGCGCACGTTCCCGAGCCGCCGCGCCACCAGCGACGAGTCCAGGAGCGGCCCGGTGCGCAGGGCCAGGTCGTACTCCTCGGCGACGAGGTCCACGTGCGCCTGGGCGAGCGACACCTCCACGCGCACCTGGGGGTGGCGCAGGAGGAACTCGGCGATGACGGGCGCGAGCAACTCGCCGAGCAGCGAGAAGGTCACCACGCGCAGCGTGCCATGGGGCGTGTGGCGCGACTCGCTCAGCGCCCGGTTCACCTCTCGGGCCTCGGCGACGAGCCGGGCGCAGTGCGCGTGGTACTCGCGCCCGGACTCGGTGAGGCGCAGCCGTCGCGTGTTGCGCTCCAGCAGTCGCGTGCCCAACCGCTCCTCCAGGGCCGCCAGGCGTCGGCTCACCGTGGACTTGCGCAACCCCAGCCGCGTCGCCGCCGCGGTGATGCCACCCGCGCTCACCACTTCGGCGAAGACGAGCATGTCATCGAGCAGCGGAGGAGTCGGGGCCATGGCGGGAGGAGCCTACGCCCTCGCCCGCGCCGTTCCACCTTGAACATCCGCGCTCTCCTGTCGTTGAGCATGCACTCGCTTTGCCCTCTCGGTCGCATTGTCTGGAGTGCGGGCCCATCACAGCTTCCACCTCCCCCTGCTCGAGCATCCTTCGCTGACCGCCACGGCCTTCGCGGGGGGGCTCGGCTCCTGGCTGTGTTTTCTCACCCTGAGGAATGCGGAATATGAATACACGGAGTGGACTGTTCGCGGCGGCGGTGTCGGCGTTGGCCACCCTCGGTTTGGCGTGTGGCGGTGCGGCGTCGGAGGATGAGCTGCCGCCCGACCCTCTCGAGAACGCGGTGGACTACTCGGATTTCGCGCAAGGCGTCATCAACGGCTGGACGATCAGTACCTCCGAGGAGTTCCAGCCCATTGGGTGCGGTGCCGGCAATCTCATCAACCAGATGAGGTGCACGGGAGGCAACTGCGACAACGTGGGCGCCTACTGCAGCTCGGTGGGCGCGACCTTCGGCGATACGTCCTGGACGAGCTACTTCTCCGAAGAAGGAACGAACTACCGGACCTGCAGTGCGGGGTGGTGGATGACGGGGCTCGTCTGTCGGGGCTCGAACTGCGACGACATCTCCATCCAGTGCACGCGGGTCACCAACCGCGGCACTGGCTCGTGCCGCTGGGCGGATCGCCAGTTCTCCGAGGAGTTCCCCAACACGTACAGCCTGCCCTCGGGCTGGTACGCGCGGGGTCTGGCCTGCACGGGCTCGCGGTGTGACAACCTGCGCGTCTACGAGTGCCAGCTGCTGTAGTCCCCGGGCCCGTGGCCTGAGTTACTGGAGCGCCGGGTCGTCCGTGCCGCCGATGGCGACGGCCCCCGCGTTGGAGGCGTTCATGAAGGACGCGAGCTGCTCCGGCGTGGCGAGAATGGGCCCCTGGTTCGGGTGGATGGGGTCATTGACGAGGAAGCGCAGGGTGCCGTCCTCGGCGTTGCCCACGGTGCCGACGATGGCCACGAGGTGCTGCGTGGCGCCGCCGCCGCGCGTCCAGGTGTCCGTCTTGGGCGTGTAGACGGTCTGGTAGACGACCTCCTGGTTTTCATTGAGGAGGTGGCCCTCGGCGTTGTGGGGCTGGCCCTCGCCGGCCATCACCGGCTGCTGCTCGGGGATGGTGAAGTCACCGGAGATGATGACGGTGCGCCCGGCCGCGAGCTCGCGGGCGATGGCGTCGTTCATCGTCTCGCCGGACCGGGGCAGCACGTCCTCCGAGTAGCCGCCCGCCGCGTGCACCGCGCGGTGGATGCCTCCGAAGCCCGTGTTCTGGCTGTTCTCTCCCCCCTGGGCATAGGTGAGGTTCATGTTCGCGTACTGGTAGGTGGACGGACCGCCGTCGGGGTTGGGGACCTCGACCACGCCATCGCGGCCGGCCCAGTTCTCCGTCTGGGTCTCGTTCGCGGGCGCGCTGGCGCCGTCGTAGATGCCGTACATGGCGAAGCGCGCCGCCTGCACGTCCGCGCCGTCGGTGCCGTTGTGCTCGACGCCGGGGATGGCGGGCAGCTCCAGCCCCTCCAGGCGGAACGCCATCACCAGCGACGAGGGGCCACAGTTGGCGTTGCCGCCGTTGCCGGCCACGGGGTCGGTGCTGCCCTCGGGGACGAAGGAGACCTCCATCTCGGCGTCCGTCTGGTGGACGTAGACCTCCTGGGCGCGCAGGCCCTGCTCGGCCTCCGCCTCGTTCACCGGCGCGGTGAGATCCGCGATGTGGGCATAGCCGGTGATGGGCTCGTCCTCGCCGGGAGGCAGGAAGGAGACGGGGGCCCAGCCCTCCGCGTCGGTGGGGCCGGTGACCTCGAGGATTTGCCCGTCCTGGACGTAGCCGCGCGACTCGTACTCCGTGCCGGCCTCTGTGCGGACGTTGAGGCCGCCGTCATTGGGGGTGACGAAGCGGTTCTCGGGCGGGTCGGCCACGGCGCGCGTGGCGATGGCGCCCAGGCCGAGCTCGCGGATGAGCGCATCGCGCTGGGGGCCGGGCGGGGTGCGCAGCACCTGGGAGAGGGACTGCTGGGGGATGCCCACCGGCTGGTGGTACTGGGGATTGGCGGCCTGCCACGAGGCGAGGCTGGGGTAGCTCATGCCGGGCAGGTTGGGGTCGGTCACCGAGCCATCTTTGTGCTGCACCACGGCATGTCCCGAGGCATCGCGGCGATCCGCCAGCAGCACCACGGTGTCACCGGGCCGGGCGAGCTGGTTGGCGCGCTCCAGGCAGTTGGTCTGCCCATCGCCGAGGCGCTCGTTGCGCAGGGTGGTGGCGGGAGCCGGCGAGAGGGACACGGGCGGGCGCGAGGTGGACGCGGGCTGGAAGCTGCTGGTGCCCGTGTTCAGCGCGGGCCGGGGAGGCGGCGGAGGCGGCGGGGCCTGCACCTGCTTGGGCGCGGGCGCGGAGGCCTTTGTCGTGATGGGGGCCGGCAGCTTGGAGGAGATGGTGGGCATGGCGACGCTCCTGGCACGACGAGAGGCAGGGAGTGTCCCATCCTCTCACTCGCGGAGCCCATCATCCAAGTGGACGCGCACGCGCTCGGGGTGGGTGTAGAGGTTGAAGCGCCCCTCGCGCACGAAGGTGGCGAGCGTGAGGCCCGCGCGCTCGGCGAGGTCGATGGCGAGCGAGCTGGCCGCGGAGACGCTGGCCACCACGGGCACCCGGGCCACGGTGGCCTTCTGGATGATTTCGAAGCTGACGCGCCCGCTCACCACGAGCACGGTGGCTCGCGAGGTGGACGGCCGTGAGGCCCGCGCCGAGCGCAGCCCGTGCTGGAGCAGCAGCGCGCCCACCACCTTGTCCACGGCGTTGTGGCGGCCCACGTCCTCGAAGGCGGCGAGCACCTCGCCCTCCGCGTCGAGCGCGGCGGCGGCATGGACTCCGCCGGTGTGGGCGAAGTTGGGCTGCACGGAGCGCAGGTGCTCGGTGGCGCGGGCGAGCACCGAGGCGGGAAGCTCCGGGCCCGGCGGCACGGGGGTGCACGAGGCCATCAAGTCCTCCACCGAGCGCCGGCCGCACACGCCACAGGCCGCGGTGGTGAGCGTGCCTCGCTTCGTGGCGCCCACCTTCTCCAGGTCGATGACGAGCCCGGGAGCGGGAGTCACCTCGACGATGTTGCCGTAACCCTCCTCGCCGGGCCGCCCGCAGTGGGCCAGGGTCCCGAGGTCCTCGGCGGAGTGGATGAGGCCCTCGGCGAAGAGGAAGCCGGTGACGAGGAAGCGGTCCGCTCCCGGGGTGCGCATGGTGATGGCCACGGTGTCCCCGCTGAGGCGGATGTCGAGCGGCTCCTCGAGGGCCACGGGGTCCGGCTCGGCGGGCGCGAGCTGGCCGCCCGAGGTGTAGCGCACCACGGGCCGCCGGGTGACGCCCGGGGGGAGGGGGCGCGTGTCTTCACTCATGTGTCCTCCGTCGCGCGCAACCCCCCGTCCCGGAGGCACTGCTGGAGGAAGTCGGCGATCGCGGACACGTCATCCCGGGAGAAGCGTCTCATCCCCTCGGGCACGGGCGCCTCCCCCACCACGGCGAGCACGTCCTGGCGCGTCGCCGCGAGCAGCGGCCCGAGCCCCTCGCGCCACACCTCGAGCTTGGGCAGCGGCCCGTGCTTCCACCCCTCGACGAGCACCAGGTCCACGGTGTCCGCGAAGCGGGAGAGCAGGGACAGCACGTCGTCGGGAGGCATGGGGAAGGAGAGCTGCACGCCGGCCGGGGTGGCGAAGGCGACGAACGCGGCACCGGAGTCGGCATAGCGCGCGGTGTCGCTGCCCCGGCGGTGGAGCGGGTGCGCGTCGGACGTGTGCTTCACCACGCCCACGCGCAGGCCCCGCTGGCGCAACTCGGGCACGAGCCGCGTGAGGAGCGTCGTCTTCCCCGAGCCGGACCAACCAACGACAGCGAGCGCGGGCGGCTGCATCAGGACTCCACGGGGAGGAAGCGGGGACGGTCGAAGCGCTCGAAGTCCACCTCGTCGCCGGGGGCGAAGTCGGCGCGGCTCGGGGGGAGGACGGCGTACCCCTCGGCGCCGATGTTCTGCAGCATGTGCCCGCCGCCCTGCTGGCGCATGCGGGCCCAGAGCTGAGCCGTCCTCGCGCGTCTCCAGGGTGGCGCTGATGAGGTAGGTGAGGCCGGCCTGCTTTTGGCGCCCCTCTTCGAGGCGGACGCGCACGCGCTGGCGCTCCTCGGAGACGCCCTGGTATCGGAGGATGAGCGGCCGGGCGAGCTGGTCGAAGGCGACGGTGGCGGCGCCGGGAGTGCCGGGGAGCACGACGACGGCGGTGGTGCCGAGCCGCGCCACGGCGACGGGCTTGCCGGGCTTGAGGGCGACGCCGTCCACGAGGAACGAGGCCCCCAGCTCGGCGAGCACGCGTTTGACGCGGTCCTTCTCGCCCACGGAGGCGCCGCCGGTGGTGATGAGCACGTCCGCGCTGTCGAGGAGCCGCATCAGCGCGGCGCGCAGTTCCGCGTCCTCATCCCGGGCGCGCTCCAGGGCGACGACCAGGGCACCGGCCTCGCGGGCGAGGGCGGCGACGAGGACGAGGTTGCTCTCGTACACCTGGTGGGGGAGGGCGCTCTCGCCGGGAGACACGAGCTCATCCCCGGTGGCGAGCACGGCGACGCGGGGCGGAGGGCGCACGAGGACGCGGGTGTCCCCCATGGAGGCGAGCACGCCGAGGACGGAGGCCTCGAGGCGCTGTCCAGCGCGGAGCAGGGGCGTGCCGGCGAGGAGGTCCTCGCCGACGGAGCGGATGTCCTTGTCGGGCGGGACGGAGACGCAGATGTCGACGAAGCCCTGCCCCGGGACGGTGGCCTCCTGGCGCACGACGGCGTTGGCGCCCTCGGGGAGGGGAGCGCCGGTGAAGATGCGCGAGGCCTCGCCGAGGCGGAGGGGTCTCACGGGCAGGTGGCCGGCGTAGACGGTGTCGACGACGCGCAGGCGGGTGGGGCGGTCGCGGGTGGCGCCGGCGGTCTCCTCGGCGAGGACGGCATACCCATCCATGGCGGAGACGGGGCAGCCGGGGAGGGAGCGCGCGGCGACGACGTCCCGGGCGAGGAAGCGGCCGAGGGCCTCCAGGAGGGGGACGGGCTCGGGGGGAGCGGGGCGGAGCGCGTCGAGGGCGACCTTCCGGGCGGTGGCGAGCGGGGTGAGCATGGTGGGGGGCGTCGTGCGGCGAGCTTTAGCCCAAGGGGAAGGCGGGTGGGGGCCCGGGGAGAAGGTAGCCTCCACCAGCGGACGGAGCACGGGGAGGCGCGAGGCGCGAGGAGGCACGGCGTGAGTGAAAGGAGACGGAGCGGGCCAGAGTACCCGGAGGTGACGCTGGCGGTCATCGCGGGCGGCCGGGGCGAGCGGCTGGGCGGGGTGGCGAAGGGCCTGCTGGAGGTGGAGGGGAGGCCGGTGCTGGAGCGGCTGTTGGAGCTGGGGCGCCTCTTCGGGGACGTGCTGCTGGTGGCGAACGACCCGGCGCCCTATGTGCGCTTCCACCTGCGAGCGGTGGAGGACGTGGTGCGCGGGAGGGGGGCGCCGGGCGGGGTGCACGCGGCGCTGGAGGGAGCGCGGACGGAGTGGGTGCTGGCGGTGGCGTGCGACATGCCCTTCGTGACCGGGGCCGCGGTGCGGACGCTGCTGGAGGCGCGAGGCCCGGAGGTGGACGCGGTGTGCTTCACGGTGGGGGGCCGGGTGGAGCCGCTGCTGGCACTCTACCGGAAGACGCTGTCCGGCCCCTGGGGCGAGGCACTGAGGGGGGAGGAGCCCTCGCTGAGGAGCCTGCTGTCCCGCTGTCGGGCGAAGCTGCTGCCCGAGGACGCCCTGCGCGCGGTGGACGCGGAGCTGCGCTCGGTGGTGAGCGTGAACACGCCGGAGGACCTGGCCCGCCACGGAGCCGCCCTCCCCTCTTCCACCGGGAAGTGAGGGCCCCGCCCGTCCGCTCGGGCTCCGAGGCAACACCCGCCACGCGAGGCCCCAGGGAGGTTGCACCGAGGGGACACGGGTAGTCCCCGGAGTCGACGAGGTGCACCCTTGCTGGGAGGGCCGCTGTCAGGCGCGGCGCTCATGCACAGGGGGTGCGCCATGACGATGAAGAGCTCTCGGGTGACGATTGACCATGAGGAGATTCGCGAGTGGGCGGATGCGCGCTGTGGCCGTCCGTCGATGGTGATGGGGACGGCGAAGGGCGACCAGACGGGCATCCTGCGGATCGACTTCCCGGGCTATGCGGGGAGGGGGACGCTGGAGCCCATCTCCTGGGACGAGTTCTTCAAGAAGTTCGAGGAGAACCAGCTGGCGCTCGTGTACTCGGCGCACGCGCACGGCCACCGGAGCAACTTCAACAAGCTCATCGCCCGCGAGACGGTGGACCTGGAGACGGGTGAGAAGGTGGGGCCGTCGCGCCATCACCAGAAGCTGGCCGAGGCCGCGGCGAAGCGGGCCGCTCCGCGCCGGGCGACCCGGAAGAGCACGGCGGCGAGTGGCGAGCGTCGGGCCCCCCGGAGTGCGGCGGGCCGCACGGCTCGCTCCACCCCGTCACGCGGTAAGACGAAGGGACAGGGCGCGCAGCGGGGAGGCGCGAGGCAGAGCCCCGAGCGGCGCGGCACCAGCCGGGGCGGAGGACGCTCCCGGGGCCGGTAGCGCGCGGGCCTCACTCCGGGTGTGCGTCTCCCGCACCCGTCCCCAATTACGGGGCTGGAAAATCGTGCAAGTCAGGTAAGGTGCCCCTGCCCTGAAATCCCTCCCCCGAGGGATAGGGAAGGTTGCACAGCCGCTATGAGCCGATTGAAGGACAAGGTGGCCCTCGTGACGGGGGCGGCGTCGGGTATTGGTCGAGCCACGGCCCTGCTGTTTGGCCGAGAGGGCGCGAAGGTGGTGGCCACGGATATCTCGCCGGCGGGCGAGCAGGTGTCGCAGGAGATTCGCGCGGCCGGTGGTCAGGCCATCTTCGTCACGCACGACGTCACGGACGAGACGGTGTGGCTGAAGGTCATCTCCCGGGTGCTCGAGTCCTTTGGCCGGCTGGACGTGCTGGTGAACAACGCGGGCATCGAGGTGTCGCGCTCGGTGGCGGAGATGACGCTGGCCGAGTGGCGCGAGCAGATGGCGGTGAACCTGGACAGCGTCTTCCTGGGCACCAAGCACGCGGTGCGCACCATGCGGCTGGGGACGCGCGGGGGCTCCATCATCAACGTGTCCTCGGTGGCGGGGCTGGTGGGCAGCCCGGGGACGAGCGCGTATTCGGCGAGCAAGGGCGGGGTGCGCATGCTCACCAAGGCGGTGGCGGTGGAGTGCGCACCGGAGGGCATCCGGGTCAACGCGGTGTTCCCGGGCGGGGTGCGCACGCCCATCTGGCAGAACGCGGACTGGTGGGAGGGCTTCGTGCAGCAGGTGGGCAGCGAGGAGGAGGCCTGGAAGAAGCTGGAGGCCGCCTCGCCGCTGGGCCGCATGGGTGAGCCCGAGGACATCGCCGAGGCCATCCTCTACCTGGCCTCGGACGCCTCGCGCTACGTGACGGGCAGCGAGCTCGTGGTGGACGGCGGCTTCACCGCGCGCTGAGCCCCGTCAGCTTTGCTGTTGCTCTCCAGCCGGTGCCGAGAGCTCCTCTTCGCCGCTCTTCGCCAACGGCAGCGAGAAGGAGAAGGTCGAGCCCTTCCCTTCTTCGCTCTCCAGCCAGATGCGCCCCTGGTGTTGACTGATGGCGAGCCAGCTCAAGTACAGACTCAGACTCACGACGTTGCGATAGCCCGGGGCACCGGAGGGCAATGCCTCGTAGAAGGGTTCGAAGACGTGCGGCTGTCGTTCCTTCGGTATGCCGACTCCCTGGTCGCGCACCGAAACCAGCGCTTCTCCGTGCTGCGACCACACCCGGACCTCGATGTCTCCGCCCCGCGGTGAGACCTCGAGCGCGTTGTCCAGCAGGCGCGCCAACACCTCTTGGATGCGCTCGCGGTCGGCCTCGACTGGAATCGCACCCTGGCGACGCAAGGACAGCCGGTGGCTCGTCGTGAGGGCCTGCATCCTCTCAACCATGTGCTCGGCGAGCTCGCCCAGGTCGAAGCGGCTCCGCATCAGCACCGTCGGCGCGTTGCGGGACCGGACCACCTCCAACATCTCCTTTACCCGGCGATCAATGCGGTGGGTCTGCGCGTTGAGCACCTCGATGGCACGCGCCTCGCGCCCCTCGCGCCCCTCTGGAGCCCAGCGCCGCAGCGCCTCCGCGTAGACCCGTATCACGGTGACCGGGGTCTTCAGCTCGTGGGCGGCCGCGGCGATGAACTCCTCGCGCAGCCGCTCCTGCTCCCGGATGGGGGTGATGTCCTGGAAGGCGAGCACCGCGCCCTCGATGCGTCCCTCGGCGTCGCGGATGGGGGCCGAGTACTCCAAGATGCTTACCTCGCGACCCGTGGGCTGGCGGACGAGCAACTCGACGCCCGCGAGCATCTCCCCGCGCAACGAGCGAGTGAGCGGCAGCTCTTCGGCCGGGAACGGCTCGCCGCTGGGCAGGCTGAGGTCGTGGAAGCCGGCCCTCTCGGCGATGCTCAGCTCCGGCGGTCCCACGGGTCGGCCGAGGATTCTCTCGGCGGCCTTGTTGAAGAACCTCGGGCGGCCATCCGGCGCCAGATAGACGGTGATGCCGACCGGGGCGGTGTCGAGGACCACTCCCAGCAGACTCCGCTCTCGCTGCACGTCTTCCAGCAGGCGCTCCCGCTCCCTCTCGGATTGCTTGCGCTCGGTGATGTCGCGCACGAGGGCCATGTTGTAGCCCTGACCGTCGAATTCGAAGTGGTTGGCGTTGATCTCCACCGGGAAGACGTGGCCATCCCTCGCCTTTTGGCGGCCCTCGAAGGTGAGGGCGCGCTCGGCCTGGAGCCGCTCGAAATGACCGGGCCACCGGGACTCGGGGAAGTCAGGGTCGACGTCCGCCACTCCCATGCCGAGCAGCTCGTCGCGCGAATACCCCAGGATGCGGCACGATTCTTCGTTGACGTATTGGAAGCGCGAGTGCTCGTCGATGAGAAAAGCCGCCTCGTGGACGTTGTTCAGGGCGAAGCTCATGAGGGCCACGGCGCGCTCGGCCCGCTTACGCTCGATACGGGCGCGCAGGACGCCGATGCCGAACGCGAGATCCCCAGCCAGTTCTTCGAGGAGCCGGATTTCGTCGGGCGTGATGGTCTGGAGCGTCGAGGAGTAGATCAAGAGGGCACCGAAGCCCTTGCCGCTCTCGTCCTTGAGCGGCAGGGCGACGAGGGCGCGATGGCTCCGCCGCAAGGCGTCTTCCCGCCAGGGGGCCGTCTGCTGGACGGCCGTGAGATTCTGGATGTGGAGCGTCCGGCCGCTGCGGATGACGGAGCCCGCCGGCCCTCGCCCCTGCTCGGTCTCGTCGGCCCAGGAGCGCCTGATGTGCTCGTCGGACTCGCTCTCGAGCCCGGCCCAGGCGACGGGGCGGATGGTCCTGGCGTCGTCGTCTTCGGCATAGCCCACCCACGCCATGCGGTAGCCGGCCTCGTCGCAGACGATGCGGCAGATGTCGTCGAGCAGGGCCTGCTCGTCCACCGCCCGCAGCAGCACCTCGTTGCAGCTGCTGAGGGCCCGCAGCTCGCGATTCAAGCGATGCTGCGCCTCCTCCGCCAGCTTGCGCTCGGTGATGTCCACGATGTACCCGAGATAGTGGGTGATGGAGCCATCCCGCCCCCTGACGATCGTCGTGAAGTCGTTGATCCACCGATAGACCCCGTCGCTCCGGACAACGCGGTACAGCTGCTCGAACGAAGACGCACCCTGCTCGCTGTTCGCGGAGACCTCGGCGACCACGCGTGCGAGGTCGTCCGGGTGCACCATGGCGGAATACTGGACCTTGCCGCTGATGAGGTCCTCCGGGACGTAGCCGAACTGGTTCGCGACGTTGGGCGACACGTACTCGACCGGCCAGCTCTCCATGGCCTTCCACTTGAACACCACGGTCGGCCCGCCCACGAACATCCTGCGCTCGGCGCGCAGCTCATCCTCGGCGCGCTTGCGCTCGGTGATGTCGGTCAACATCGCGAAGGAGCCCAGGAAATGACCCGCTTCGTCGAAGATGGGGGTGGCGGAGGTCAGGAGCCACACCGCCTGCCCATCCTGGCGGCGCAGCCTTCGCTCGAATTTCTCGGAGAGTCCCCGGCGACGATTCCTCATCCTCTCCAGATGGTTGGGCACGTCCTCCTCGAACATGAAATCGCTCAACGGGCGGCCCAGCATCTCCTCGCTGGAATAGCCGAGCATCCCGGCCATCATGTCGTTCACGAAGGTCGTGGTGTCGTCCGGCCCGAGCGCCCAGATGCCCTCGGTGGCCGTGTCCACCATGCGGCGGTACTTGGCCTCGCTCTCTCTCAGCGCCTCGTAGATTCGGGCGTTCTCCAGCGAGGTCGCCGCCGGCGAGAGGAGCATCTCGAGGAGCTCGACCCTGTCCCGGGTGAACGCGCCCGTCGCCAGGTTGTTCTCGAGGTACAGGACGCCGACGAGCTTGCCGCGGCTCGACAGCGGCGCACAGAGCAGCGACCGGGTCCTCGCCCGTCGGATGTGCGGATCTCCGAGGAACCTCCCCTCGTTCGCCGCGTCGTCCAGCACCACCCGCTCCCGGGTGCGGGCCACGAAGCGCACGACGGCGGGCGAGACCCGGTCGCTCTGGTCCAGGCCCACCGGCAGCGGCCTCTCCACTTCCTGGGCGCCGATGTCTCCCTTCGCCGCGACCATCCATTCGCCGTCCTGCTCCAGGAGCAGGACTCCGCTCTGCGCCCCGGCGTTCTCGATGACGATCCGCATCACGGTGCCGAGCAGCCGGTCCAGCTCGATTTCGCGAGAGATCGCGTGCGCGGCCTTCATCACCGTCTCGAGGTCGAGTGCGCCCGGCTCACCCGGCGGCCAGGCCGGCCGCGCGGCGAGCTCGGGGTGGCTGGCCTCGAGGGCGCTCACCTTCGCCCACGCCTGCCACCGCCCGTAGCCGCGGTGTGCCCGCTCCAGGTGTAGCCGCGCGTAGTCCGCCTGCCCCGCGCCCGCCCAGAACCGTGCGGCCAGCTCGTCGGCCAGCGCCTCCTCCTGCACGAAGCCGTTGTCCCGCGCCAGGGCGACCGCGCGGCCGTAGTGCTCGATGGCTGCCCGTTGGTCGTCGAGCACCCGGGCCCGCTCCGCCTCCACCAGGTGCCACTTGTGCCGGAAGTTCATCGGAGCGTGATGGGCCCTCAGCTCCAGATAGGCTTGATTGGCGGCCACTCTCTCGAAATGGCGCTCCTTCTCGGAAGGGGAGGCCCGGGAACAGAGCGCGAGCCGGGTCAGGGAGTCGTAGAAAACCCAGACCGGCTCGATGGGCATGGCGACCATCCCGGCCTTGTTCTCCTCAGCCAGGGTGGAGGCGGCGAGCGCCTCGTCGTAGCGCTCGAACAGGTAGCAGAGCACGAGGGTGTTGACGTGCAGGGCCGTCTGGGCGGAGAGGTTTCCGGTCTCCACGATGACGCGCAGCATCTCCCGTCGGTCGTAGACCTCGCCGTCCAGGACCCACGGACAGGCGGAACGTCCGAGGAGGTTCTGCGCCGCCTGCCAGAACGCGGAGAACCAGCGGATGCCCACTTCAGACCGGATGTGCTTCATGTCCCGGTAGTACGCGGCCATCTCGCGTTCGAGCTCGACCAGCTCCTTGCCGGAGAGCAACGCGTTGGAGCAGTACCAACAGCCAATGTAGCTCGCTAACTCGAAATCCCCTCTCTCCTTCAAACGAGGATAGAGCGGGGCGAGCAGCTCGAGCGAATCCCGCAGGTGCCGCTTGTAGTGCAAGCCCATTCCCGCCGTAAGGCCCATGGCCCCGGGGGCGCTCACGGAGGACGGCGCCTTTTCGGCGAGCGCCATTGCCAGCATGCCGAACTGGTAGCCCTGGTCCACGTCTCCGCCCGGCAGTCCGCAAAGGAGCAATCCCAGGCATGCGAAGGAACGCATCGACTCGGGAGTGATGCCGAATTCGATGGTGCGTTTGACTTGCTGGCACACGAACAACACGTACAGGTCCGGTCTGCCGCTGTAGGCGCTGCCTGTCGCCATATCCAGGACTGACATGGCCGCCATCGCGAAGGGATCGGTTGCGCTCGGAAGATTCATGAGAGCCCCGATGGCCTTCGGGTCGTAGGCTGACCTGACCTCCGCCAGCGCGCGCTGGATGTCCTCGGCGGTCGGGTGCGGCTCCACGTGGACGCCGAGCCGATCGAGAATGTCCAGAGCGCAATCCATGAACTCCGGAAGCCGGCCCTGCGCCGAAAACGCCATCATCCTGCTCATGTACGCCGCGACCATGTCGGCTGGATTGCGGGCGTGACGGACGACGGCGTCGAAGTGGAGGTCCGTCCGCCGGAAATCGCCGACGAGGGTGGCGGCCTCCGCCGCCAGGGAGTGCAGGTCGAGCGTCAGTCGGTAGTCGGTCGCCCACGTCTCCTCGCCCAGCAGCGCCACCCCGGCCTCGAAGTACCTCGCGGCCGCGGCGAACGCGGCGGAGGCCTTGGCCTTGCGCCCTGCCCGCAGGTTCAGGCCGGCGAGCTCCAGCCTCATGGCGTCCGTCTCGAGCAGCCCGGCTCCGACGTTCAGATGATCGACCACGGTGAAGAGCTGCTCCTCGTGGTCGCGCTCCGAGGGACGCCGAAGCAGAAGCCGACCGATCTCCAGGTGCGTCTTCTTCTCGTCGGCCTCGGGGATGAGCGAATAGGCCGCCTGCTGCACGCGGTCGTGCGCGAACTGGAACTCCGACCCCGCGGGCACGACGAGGCCCTCGCGCAGCGCGGGCTCCAGGCTCTCCCGTGTGTCGTCCTCGGAGCGCCGGGCGATGGTGCTCAGGTTCGACACGTCGAATCGAAAACCCATGCACGCCGCGAGAGTCAGCACCCGGCGCGTGTTCGACTCCAGCTTCTGGAGCTTCCCGAGCATCAGGGAGACGACGTTGTCGGTGATCTCCATGCGCTCGAGCACGGAGATGTCCCATTGCCAGCGTCGGCTCTCGACGTCGAAGGAGATGGCCCGCCGCTCCGCCAGGCTCGTGAGCATCTCGAGCGTGAAGAACGCGTTGCCTCCCGTCTTCGAGTAGATGAGACGGGCGAGCGGCCTGGTGCGCGAGCGTTCATCCCGCAGGGTATCGGCGACGAGCTCGTCGACCGTCTGTTCCGAGAGGTTCCCGAGAGTCAGCAGTTCGAACCTCGCCTCCTCCTTGCGCAGGGCCTCGACGGTCCTCATCAGCGGGTGCAGCGCGTTCACTTCGTTGTCGCGATAGGCGCCGATGACCAGGACGCTCGAGATGCCGCTGCTGGTCAGAAGGGTCCGCAGCAGGCCGAGCGAGGCCTCATCAATCCACTGCAGGTCATCGAGGAAGACGACAAGCGGATGCTCCCTCGTGGCCATGGCTCCGACGAGCGCGAGGAACAGGTAGTTGAAGCGGTTCTGCGCCTCGGCGCCGCTCAGCTCGGGAACGGCGGGCTGGGCTCCGATGACCAGCTCCAGGTTCCGAATCACATCCGTCAGGACCTTGCCGCTGCTTCCCACCGCGCTCAGGAGGTCTCGCCTCCAGCGCGCCAACTCCGACTCGCTTTCCATCAAGCGGTCGTTCACGAACCCCTCGAACGCCTGGATCCAGCCGGAATAGGGCACATTGCGCTGGAGCTGATCGAACTTGCCCTCGATGTAGCTCCCTCGCTTCTCCAGGATCGGGCGGTGCGTTTCGCGCACCAGCGTGGTCTTGCCCACGCCGGCGTAGCCGGCCACGAGGAGCAGCTCGCGTCCTCCCGCGCCCGCCCGTTCGAAGGCGGCGAGCAGGCGGCCGACCTCCTCTTCGCGTCCGTAGAGCTTCTGCGGCGGCTGGAGCCGGTCGGCGAAGTCCTCCAGGCCGGGCTCGAAGTCCGGGACGCCCCCCTCCTCGCGCAGTCCCCGCCAGCACCTCTCCAGGTCCGCTTTCAGCCCCCAGCCGCTCTGGTAGCGGTCCTCTGCCCGCTTCGACATCAGCTTCATCACGATGCGGGAAACCGTCTGCGGTATCCGGAGATCGAGCAGATGCGGCGCCCTCGGTGTTCCGGCGATGTGGCAGTGCACCAGTCCCAGGGCGTCGTCGACCTCGAACGGCAACCGCCCCGTCAGCAGCTGGTAGAAGGTCGCGCCCAGTGAGTAGAAATCAGTGCGGTAGTCCACCGCGCGGTTCATCCGCCCCGTCTGCTCGGGCGAGATGTAGGCGAGCGTCCCTTCCAGCGCGGCCGGTGGGCGCGGGGCGACCTCGTGCTGGGGAAGCTCGTCGGCGATGCCGAAATCGATCAGCCGATACTCGCCGGTCTCTGGGGCGAGGACGATGTTCGCCGGATTGATGTCCTTGTGGATGATTCGCCGCTGGTGGAGCCGTGCCACGGTGTCGGCGAGCCCGATCGCCAGCTCCAGGAATCGCGGCAGGGAGAGCGGCGTCCGTGCGCAGAGGCGCTCGAGCGACTCGCCGCCGATGTCCTCCAGCACCATCAGCAGGCTTCCGTCGAAGGACTCCAGGCTGAACGTCTTGATGACCCCTGGGAGCTCGGCCCTGGCGGTGAGCAGGAATTCGTGCCTGAACCGGGCGTGCTCTCTGTCGGTGGCCGCCTCGGGCTTCAGGACCTTCAGGACGACCGGCTCACCGCTCGCCAGCCGATGCCCTCGCCAGATCTGCGTGCGTCGGCTTTCGTAGAGTTCGTCGACTGCTTCGTACGTCAGGAGTCGGAGGGGCATCGACCATTCCTCTTCTCCCTCCAACGTATGGGCAGCTCCCCTTTCTGCCGTGCTCGAAAGGGCCGGACGGGTGTCAAACTCGACATTCCGGAGAGGGTGTCCCGGAGAGGGTGTCAAAGGATTCGCCGGAGAGGGTGTCAAAGGATTCGCGCGACACGACCCGGCACGACACGCAGTCGCCGCCCCACACGCGCCGCGTCGTCCAGCACCGGCTCCACCGAGTAACGCCTCTCCCAGAAACCGCCGCGCCAGTCCACCAACCGCCCCAGCATGTCAGAGGCCTTCATCACCGTCTTGGTATGGAAGGACTTGGAGACATGGGGCTTTCCGTTGTCGAAGGAAACGCACTGGTTCTCCGGCCCCTCTACCCGATAGACGGTGCCGGGCTTCTTGGCGGGAGCCGAGGTGGACTTGTCCAGAGCGCGAGACGAAGGTGAGAATCGAGCTCCGGTCCCCGTCTACGGCCGCGAGTCCAGGGCGGGCACCTGGCAGGAGGCGGGCACTTCGTCCACGGTGACCCCCTCCCCGGGCCCGGTCAGGTTCGTGATGGCGACGTGATAGCCAGCCCCCGAGGGCAGGCACACGGTGGCCTCCAGCTTCCGGGTGTCGCCCCGCGCCCCTCCTTGCAGGGGCAGGCTCGCCAGCTCGCCCGAGGCCAGCACGGTGACGTACACCGCTTGCGCAGCCTTGCGCTGGTAATGCAGCGCGTAGTTGGGGAGCTTGATCTCGAAGCGCGCGGAGTACCACCCGTCGAGGGGCGCGGTGCGCCCCTTGCGCCACTGGAGGTCCAAGCCGGATGCGGGCATCAACTGGTGCAGGGTGAGCAGTGCCCGGCCCGAGCCGGACTCGAGGGCCGTCGCCCGCAGGTCCTCCACCCGCAGCTCCGCCTCGGGGAAGAGGTGCCAGGTCTGCTCGTAGACATGCGGGGTGGCGCTGCTCAGGTCGTCCACGACGAGCACCAGGTCGCGCCGGAGCAACAACACCGCGCGCCGGTGCACGACACCGTCGTAGAGCTCGTGCGCGCCCGACTGGTAGGCCCAACCGCCCGCCCCCGTGGACAACCCGGCCCGGGCCGCGCCCACGCGCTGGTCCCGCCCATCCACCACCACGGTGTTATGGGCGCGAGTGCTGTTGAAGTAGTCGAAGTCGGGCCCGGGCTCGGGGGAGAAGTGGCCCGAGTCCGGTAGCAGCGTCCGGCCGGCCGAGTAGAGCTGCAACGCGAGCGCGTCCAGGTGGCTGTGGAGCGTCCGGTACGGGCCCACGTCGACAATCACGTGCGTCTGCTGGAGGAAGTCCGCCGCCGTGCCGAAGCTGGAGCGCAGCACCGCCTGCCCCGAGGAGGGGAAGAGCATCCGCGTCTCCGGTGGCGGCGTGCCCGAGCGGCCTGCCGTCAGCGCGTACTCGAAGGCGGGGTCCAGGGCGGCCATCTCCGCGTACCGGGGCGTGTCCTGGGACTTGCGCACGTTGCGCGCCACGCTCGTGCCGAGCATCGGGACGTTCCCATCGGGCAGGGTGATGTATGCGGCGTAGCGGATCATCTGTCGGATGCGCGTCTCCGCCTGGGGCGAGAGCGGAACGTCGTTCTCGCGGGCCCAGTGGTAGATCTCCCAGAAGCCCGTCATGAAATAGAAGTGGTAGAAGGGCGACTGCTCCACCTCCACCCCGTCCTCGTCGAGCACCTGAGCGAGCAGCCCGTCCAGCCGCGCGAGGGCCGTGGTGCGCCAGGAGGAGGCGGCCTGGGACTCCGGGAAGTTCTCCGCGATGAGCAGCAGCGCCCCGGCCTCGGCGAGGCCATGGTTGTAGTCGGGCTCGTAGTTCTTGGGGTCGTGGAGGAAGGAGCCGACCTCGAGGATGCGCTCGCGCAGGCCCTGCTCCAACCCGGGCGGGAGCGCCCCGCGCGACTTCAGCTTCACGTAGAGGTTGACCAGGGACATACCCCGGTAGGCGGTGGTGTGCTTGTCCCAGGCGAACGCGGAGTCATGACCGTGCGCGACGAAGCTCTCCAGCACCGCGGTGAGCCGGACGCGGTAGCGGTCATCCCCGGTGTCGAGCCAGGCCCGCATCAGGTGGCGCAAGGGGCGCAGCCCGTAGAACTCGAAGCGCCAGAACTTCTCGCGGAACGGATCCTCCGTCCACGTAGGTGACGGAGGCAGCTCGACGTCCGGGAAACGTGTGACGGGCCAGCGGTTGGCGAGGAGGAGATTGGCGCGCTCCCGGTCCCCCTCGTCCAGGAAGCGGTACATGACCTCCCGCCTCGACCTGGATTGCGGCGGCGGCGTCGCGGGCGCCGCGGGAGGTGGCTCGAGCACCTCCCGGGGAGACCCGTCATCCACCACGGGCGGCTGCTTGTCCATACACCGTGTGCCACCGAGCAGGAGCACCACGGCCACGAGGATTCGTGGGCAGGAAGTCATGCGCCAAGGATTCGTCCGAATGCGCTCGCGACCATGAGCCCCCGGGGGCAGACGGGATTCCGACTGCAACGACAGAGAGGAACACCGCGGCACGATGCCCACGCCCGGCAGTGAACTCCCCTGCCCCGGAGAGGAGGGGTGATGAAGAGCTTGCCCGGTAGGCAGGGTGCCCGGAGAGGGTGTCCGGAGAGGGTGTCAAAGGATTCGCGCGACACGACCCGGCACGATACGCGGCGGGAAGGAGTAGAGAGGAAAGCTCGCCGAGAAGTCTCCCCGCCTCCACCGAGCCGCCGCCTCTTGGAACGCCGCGACGAAGGCACGGTACTGCTCGCGCAACTCCCTCAGCGCCTGGCGCGTGGAGGCATGCCCCAACGGCCGCGGGCTGCGCTTGAGCTGCTCGGGCCGGGTATGCGGGTGCTGGGCCTTCACGGCTCGCGCCCCCAGGACAGGCTTGTCCCGTGCGCGAGCCTCGGCCTCCACCTCCTCCACCAGTCCCCGCACCGCACGCTGCCTCTCCTCCTCCCCCAGGCCTTCCCAACACGGCAGGGGAGCCACCTCCAACGCCACTGGCTCAGCCCATTCCTTGGCAAAGCGCCCCTGCGCTCTTGCCATGTCCTCGCTCCCCCTCTTGGTCCAGCGCTTCGTCCAGTTGAACCACTGGAACAGTCGCCGTGCCGGCCCCAGCAATTGCGGTAGACACGTGAGGCCCGGCCACTCGGTGCTTCTCTCCACCAGCCCCTCTTTCACCCCATGGGCCAGTACGTAGCGCAGCCGCCCCACCAGCGCCCCGTCGTCCAGCACCGGCTCCGCCGAGTAACGCCTCTCCCAGAAACCGCCGCTCCAGTCCACCAACCTCCCCAGCTTCTTGGACAGGTTGGCACGCAGGTACTGCATGAAGGCGGAGAGCGCTGCCCCCCGCGCCCACACCAGCAGGTGGAAGTGGTTGGAAGCGAAGGTGAAGGCGTGCAGCCGCACGTGACCGGCGCTCCGCTGGACGGCTCGCGCCAGCACGCCTCCAACCACCTCGTTCACCTCCGCGCTGGGACGCAGCAGCAGCCGTCCCTGGAAGCACCTGGACGTGACGAAATAGAGACCCTCCTCCTGGAACATCCTCAACGGCCAGCCCATCCATCCCCATCCCCTGCGTGCGCTCGGCCAGGCCGGATGCACCCTGTGGGCCAACTCCAAGTCCGCAGAAAGACTTGGGAGCCGGTAGGTTCACCCGTCCACGCCGAGTCTCGTTCTGGCTCAAGTCCTGCGATTCGAATCCTTTGACACCGTCTCTGGGCGATTCGAATCCTTTGACACCCTCTCTGGACACCGTCTCTGGCGTGTCTCTTGTTGAGTAGGGAGCCCCTGAGGGAACCGCATGCCTCCTGGTGCATGAGTTCGGCTCCATGCGAGCACGGGGGCAGGGCCTCGGGCAGGAGTGGAGGCCAGCGAGGATCGCGCATGGATGAGCCGAAGAAGCCCGAGTTGAGCTGGGAGGAAGCGGGGAAGGTGGGGCCGTATCAACTCCAGGAGCAGGTGCCGCAGGACGACTGCGGCCAGGGGGAGCTCTACCGGGCCACGCACGAGACGAGTGGGGCGCCGGCCCTGGTGTTCAAGCCCGCCGCCAGGGATGAGGAGAGGGCGGAGCCGCTGATCGACCTGCGGGTCCGCATCATCTCCACGTCTGGCTACGATGCCATGGAGGTGGAGCAAACCCCGAGGTCCGTGGCTCCCGACAGGCAATCGGTGGAGTCGCTGGTGTCCACCTTGGAGGATGTGCACAAGGCCGTGGGGCGCATGGCACACGCCTTCTCCGCCTCACCCGCGCCCCGGCGCCCCTGGTGGCACGTGGGATTGGCTGGTGCCGTCGTGGTGGGCGCCCTGCTCTTCACCCTGGTTCATCTGGCTCCCGTGTCCCAACCGCCGAACGGTCTGGCGCCTGGAGTGAGCGCTCCGCTGGCCACTGGAAGGCCAGACCCTGTCAACGACGGTTGGCTCGCGGACAGTACGCCCCAGGGAGAGTTCGTGCTCGCCCGACCTCTCCCACGCGAGCCCTTCAAAGGACAGAAACGTCCCCCCTGCACGCGCTACACCGAGGTAGAGCTCATCGGCGCCTGCTGGGTGCCTCATAAGCTGAAGGGCCCCTGCCCGGATAACCTCTACGAGCACCAGGGTGAGTGTTACTTGCCCATGTTCAGCGTGAAGCCGCCGCCCCAATCGCTCGGGCAGTGAGCAGGCTGTTCGAGAGCGGCCCAGGCGGCCACAGCCCAGGCGGCCCAGGCGCCGGCCCAGGTGTCAAACACCTCGTAATGGCTCGTAATGGGTGTCCCCGTAATGGGTGTCAAACACCTCGTAATGGCGAGGGCCACCGCTCCTTCGAGGCCTTCGCCCAGGAGGCCTCCGACCTCTTCACCGGCCAGGACACGCGGCGCTGGAGCGACGTGGCGCTGCGCACCCTCGAGTGCACCAAGGAGATGATGGCCCTCGAGCTGTATACCTGCCTGAGCACCCTCGGCACGAAGCTCTTCGCCGACTCCGTCACCGACCCCTTCGACCTGTCCCGCCGCTTCGCCGAGCGCCTCCAGTCCTCCGGCGACTTCGAGCTGGCCATGCCGCCCGACTGCAACATCGTCTGCTTCCGCCACACCCCCCCCAGGGCCTCCCCGCCTCGGCGCTCGACGCGCTCCAGGTGCGTCTGCGCGAGTCGCTCGTCACCCGCGGGGACTTCTACCTGGTGCAGACCACGCTCGGCGGGCGCGTGTAGCTGCGCACCACCCTCATCAATCCCCTCACACCGACGCGGACCTGGACGCCCTCCTCGACGCCCTGCGTCGCGCCGTTTGAAGCCTGTGTCACGAACCCGCAAAAGCAGTGAAACATGATTTTTCCGCTGGATCTGCCATTCTGAACGATAGTAGGAACTTCGATGAAGTCCCCCCCCCCTACTGGCCCCCCCGGCCTTCGCGAGGTCCCCCCCCATGAAGTCCAGCTCCTCTCTCAAGTCCCTCGTCGGCGCACTGGCGCTGCTGACCGCGCCTGCCGCCCTGGCGGACAGCGCCGCGAACATTGCCCTCTTCGACTCGAGGATGACGGCCGCGCGTGCCAGCACCAGCACCAGTGGCACGACGGTCACCCGCTCGGAGATGGTGAACGCGCTCGACGCCTTCGCCTCGGACTACTGGGTGGACTCGGCGGAGCATGCTCACCTGGCCACGAAGGTGGGCAATGCCACCTTCCTCACCGGCGTGGCGGCGGATGCGAAGACGTACCTCAACGCCTTCCACGAGCTGAACGACGCGGCGGACTACGGAAACCCGCTGGGGATGGACGCGGTGTCGGGCACGCCGGCCCAGCTGTACGGCGCGAGCGGACCGCTCGCGAGCAGCTCGCGCATCCAGGAGGGCTCCATCGCCGAGGGCGACGGCGAGGCCAATCAGGTGACGCTGCTGGAGACGTACGGGTGGGCCTTCGGCAGCTACTACGACTATCCGTACTTCTTCGAGCCCGTCACCGAGGCCGAGCTGCGCACCCGGCTGCAGCAGCGCACGTACTCGGGCACGCCGACCGCGGCGGAGGTGGATGGGGCGGTGGCGTACCTCAAGCAGGTTTCGGGCACCGGCCAGCGGCTCTACATCTCGAGCTGGCGCTCCATGGGCCGGGGCGGCCCGGGCGAGTCGGCGGGCTTCGTGGTGGCCGCCGTCAGCAACGACCGGCTCTTCGTGCGCATGGTGGAAGTGCTCACCTGGGCGGAGTGACGCGCCTCGGAGGTTGCGCAGGAAGGGTGTCAGACGATTCGTAGGAGACGAGGTGTCGGAACGAATCCTTTGACACCTTCCCCGACACCTTCCCCGGAGAATCGGTCATGGAATTCGAAGGCTGCGAATGGTTGACGAACATGCTCGCGACCACTGGGAGTCAGGGCCTGGGCGTGGTGGCCTTCCGCGATGGGGACTATCGCCGGTTCGTCGTCCAGGCGAGACCCTTCACGGAGTGGCAGCTGAAGGAACTGGGGGCGCTGGGCAAGGAGCACGGAGAGCTGATGGGGCGCCTGAACCGCGATGAGCAAGGGCGCGCCCTCGGCATCAAGGTGATGATGGAGCTCCCGCTGCAGTACTGTCCTCACTGCGGCATGGATCTCCTCAAGGCGATTCGTCGGCAACAGGCCGCGTTCGATGGGCTCGCGGAGGCCCACCGGACGTTCTTGCTCCGATGATGGGGCCTGCGCCCACGCCCAGCTCGAAATCAGACCCGAGGTGGCGGCAGGAATGGTGTCAGACGATTCGTAGGAGACGAGGTGTCGAAACGAATCCTTTGACACCTTCCCCGCCTTCCCCGACACCTTCCCCGCCGCTTACGAGGTGTTTGACACCTTCTCAGACAGGCTCTTCCTATTGACGGTGCCCGGGCGCGCATATGTAGTCGTACGATGAAAAATAGTGATTACGACGCCGTCAAATACCTCAAAGACCCTCCGCCTCCGCAAACGAGGCACTGCACCGCCGCCGAGGTGGACGCGGCCGTCGCCGTGCTCAAGGAGGCGGCGGACTTCGCCACCCGCCAGGGGCCATGGGGGGAGTGTTGGACACCCGGCCTGTCGATCGCGGTCGTCCACCGCCCGACGAGCCAGGTCCTCTACTTCGGATACGGCGTGAAGAGGCTCGACGATCCCTCCTCGACGCCCGGCCCCGATACGTTGTTCCCCTGCGCGTCGGTGTCCAAGTCCGTCTCGACGACACTGCTCGTCGACAGAACGGGCGGAGAGCCCAAGTGGGACGAGGTCGTGTATCAAGACAATGAGCGCAAGCATCCATACAAACTGGCCCACGCGGCGGGGAGCACGACCCTCCGACAGTGGTTGAGCCACCTGTCCGGGCTGCCCGATCACGCCGGAGATCTCATCGAGGACATGAACCCGTCGATGCCCAGAGATCAGCTCCTCCGCAACATCATGGACCATCAGACCGGCATCCAACCGGGCGTGCACCGCTACACCAATTTCGGGTTCACCATGGGTTGCCTGGGCGCCGCGCGCGGCATCGCCAAGACCGACTGGGAGAACTTCTCCAAGGACGCGCTGACGAAGCTGGGAATGAATCGCTCCACGTACGTCTTCACGTCGGCCTTCGACCGCGAGGCGGGGGATCGGGTGATTCCTCACCGGGGCTCGTGGCTGCTCATGCCCACCGCGCCGCTGCCGAACGATCGCCTCGGGTGGTCGTGGAGGATGGTCGACAAAGAGCACGAACGGAACCCCACGCGGCAGGCGCCTGCGGGGTCGCTCCTCTCTTCGGCGCGGGATATGGCGACGTTCCTCGGGGCCCATTTGGACAAGCGCTTCGGCGATCAATTCCCCGAGCGGAAGCCCAATCCCAAGGGGTACTCGCTCGGGTGGATCGTCACCGATTACTCCGATGAGCAGTCCTTCCGGAATGTGGGCTCGGCCGCGCTCAACGCATATTCCTTCAGCCACTCGGGAGCGTTCAAGCTGGGGGCCTCGACGTGCGTGCGCTTCGATCCCGATATGGGCGTCGGGGTCGCCATCCTCACGAACGGCGAGATGGCCGGCGTCCCGGAGATCCTGACGAGGATCTTCTTCAATCACCTCTACGGACAACCGGTGCCCGACTCCTTGAAGACGAGCGGCGGGGAGCTCGACTACGCCGAGTTGTTCGGGGTCGGCCGCGATCGCATGGTGAGCGTGGTCGACGCGAAGAAGCTCGAGAACGCGGAGCGCTACCGCGAGACCGCGCGCCAACCCGTCCCCGACCTGCTGCGGAAGGGCCTCGTGTTCCGGGGCCACAGCGCTTACTACGGCTGTGACATCGTGATCGAGCGGGAGGGCGACGACGTGTTCCTCAGCATGGGCGAGCAGGTGAACGGACGGCCCTTCTGGCGCTTTCCCATCCGTTGCTACGACAGCGGCTCCCGGTACTTCAAGTTCGTCTACGAGACCACCGGCGAGAACGAGGTCGGCACCTCCGGGATCGGGCTCGACGCAGGGGACGGCCTGGAGGTCACCTCCATTCACGACGAGTGGTTGAACCAGGAGCCCGCCGGCAGCCGAGAAGGCTCGGGCGTGGGCAAGCTCTATCGGGGCTGGGTGTCAGACGGTTCGTAGGGGGCGGCTCCGCTGTCGAGAGCACCGAGTGTGTCTCTTAGGGAACCGAATACCTCCTGGTGCCCAGGAATGGTGTCAGACGATTCGTAGGAGACGAGGTGTCGGAACGAATCCTTTGACACCTTCCCCGGGCCTTCCCGGCCCATCCCCATCCCCTGCGTGCGCTCGGCTAGGCTCTCAGCAAGCACTCGCGGGCAGCGAGGGCAGCGTCATCGTGATGGGCTGGGGCCTCCCGAACTGCTCCAGCACCGCCGCCAGTTCCCGCGCATGGCTTCGGAGCGACAGCGCGTCCGCGCCGATGACGTAGTGCTCCTCGATGCGCTTCAGGTCCGGCATGAGCATGACGCACAGAGACTGGAGGCGCTCGGCGGTGCGCCACGGAATGCGCATCATCCGGCAGGTGGCGGCAATGCCGATGCGGCGGCACAGCCAGGGAATCATCTGCTCGAACTCGGTGGTGCAGCGAGCGCCGTGCGCCGCCCAGGGGACCCGCTGCACGCGGACGCCATGCGCGTGACAGTTCGCGCGGTGCGGCGCGTAGCTCAGCCACACGGGGGTGCGCTCCAGCGTGAGATGCCGCCATCGGCGCACGGGCTGCCAGCCATACGGGGGCTGGAAGTCGTTACAGATTCCGCACCGGGGCGCGGGGAGGCGTACCCGGGCGTGGACCACCAGTCCCTCGCGTTCGAGGCTCGCGCCCTTCACGCACAGGCCCTCCAGTCCCAGCAGCCGCTCCAACACCTCATTCATTCCCGAGCGCTCCATCGTCATCTCCTCCGGGAGGGCCTCGTGCCCCCACGTGCGACGGGGCGCGATGCAAGGGCACGGCCAGGAGCCGTGCCAGAGCGCCGCCCGTGTCGGAGCCGCGGGCCGACCGTCTCCCGTGGGCGATGGCCGTCCACCCCGAGAGCTGGAACGAATCCTTTGACACCTTCCCGGGGATAAGTTCGATGTTGGGAGCGCCATTGACTATGGCCAGAGATATGATGACGTCGCGTATTGGCGGATTCGCGGGAGAGAGCAGCAGTTGATTGATTCCCTGGGAGGCGCCCGCTCCGACACTGGAGAGCCCTATCGCACCGAGAATGCCGTACGCGGCGTGGCGAAGGACAATCCGCGAGGCCGATGGTTTCACGATGCCGCCACGGAGTTGTGGGGCCTACTTCACCCATACACGGGATATTAGCAGATGCCGCGCCTCTACAAGCCCGGGTCGTTCTTGAGAATTCCTCTCGCAGACGGCTCCTTTGGCTACGGCCGGGTGCTGAACATGCCGCATGATGCCTATTACGATTATAGGACCGACACTCCGGATTCTGACTTGGACCGGATTGCCTCCATGCCCATCCTCTTCAAGATGGCTGTTCGCCATATGGACGAGAGGGGGTGGGAAGTCCTCGGGTGGAGGAAGCTGGAAGAGCAGTTTTCTCAACCCATCGTTCAGTTCATGCAGGACCGGGGGAACTTCCGCGACTGCTTGATCTTCGACACCGCCGGCAATGAGAGACGTGCGGAACCGCAAGAGTGCATCGGCCTTGAGCGCGCCTCTGTTTGGGAAGAGGTGGGGGTGGAGGAACGCCTTCTCGACACCTTCATGGGACGGCCCAACGCCACGGCGGAGCGGCACAAAGTCCGCCTGAAGTAGGGGAGCCTCCTGCTCGCTCCCTATTCTTGGAATGACTGCGAGCCCACCTCCCAGCGGGTGTCGCGCATCTTGTCGAGCTCGTCCCAGCGCATGAGGGCCTCCTCGTCCAGGCCCATGTCCTGGCGGATGGAGCGCAGGCTCTCCGCGCGCTTGTCGGGCGGCAGCGTCGCGAGCTCCTTCTGCACCGAGCCCAGGTCCAGGAAGTGGTTCATCAGCTCCTGCTGGTGCAGCTTCACGTACGCCTCGGTGTCCTTGCCGTACGTCTGCTCCAGGCTCTGCTTGTACTTCGCCATCCGCTCGCCGACGGTGGCATCCGGCAGCGCGTCGATGGTGGACAGGGAGCTCGCCACGGCCTGGTTGCGCAGCTCGCCGGCCCAGATTTTTTCCGCCACGTCCTTGCCGAAGAGCCGGTTGCGCTCCTCCCACACCGCGGTGCGGCGCTCGGCGTCGGGCTTCTGCTGCAGCTCGTCGCGGTGCTCCTTCATCCACTTCTCGTAGTCGAGCCGCTGGTGCAGGCGCGCGGCCAGCTCCTCGTACAGCTCGGGGAAGGCCAGCTTGAGGGTGGCCAGCAGGTCCGCCTCCCAGCCGCTCGGGTTGAGCTTCTGGAAGTGGCGCATGAGGTCCTCCAGCATGCGCATCTGCGTGTGCGGGTCGTGGATGCGGGCGCCGAAGCCGGGGAAGGTGTCAAAGAACTCGTACGTTCGAACGCATCGAGGAGACGGGCCGGGAGGAGTTCCTGGCGCGGATAGCCGAGGAGCTGCGAACGGGAACGTACCGCCCCAGACCCTATCGTCGAAGAGAGATTCCAAAGGAAGGGGGCCCAGGAATGGTGTCAGACGATTCGTAGGAGACGAGGTGTCGGAACGAATCCTTTGACACCTTCCCCGGGGCCTATGCGCGCCCACCGAACTCCCGGAAGCTCTCGCAGCCCCACCTGCGGGCCGGGTACTCTCTGGTCATGGGTGTGAGCTTCCTATGGCTGTCTCTGTGCATCCCCCCCAAGCATGTCCCCGCGGCCGCCGCGCGGTTCTCCGAGGCTGTCACCGCCTCCCCTGTGCGCGCGACGGCGCGGCGGGTGCTCGCCCGCTGGCGAAAGACCCCCAGCTCACTGTGCCCCGAACTCGTACCCGACCCTGACGACGCTGACGCGTGGAAGAGGACCAAGGACTCCGAAACCTTCGACGAGATCTTCCGCCCCGCTGGCATGAGAGCCCTTGGTGAAGGGCTCTTCATGACCGGCGCGGAGTACAAGGAGTGGGGTATCGAGCCCACCGAGGAGAACGCCAGCGTGCTCATAGCCGACCGCACGCCAGCGGCCGCCGCCCTGTACTTCGGCCTGGGACCGGACCGGGCGGAGCGCCTGCCGGGCCACTTCGGCGCCCTCTTCGCAGCGCCCAGTGACGTCGGCGAACGCCTGCGCGCCGTCACTGCACTGCTCGACCACCCCTCCTCCGAGATGCTCGAGCGCGCCCAGAGCTGGCTGGCCCGAGGCAACAACCAAAGCACCAACCCAGAGGACCTGTTTGCCTTCATTCCCCGAGCACTCCGAATGGCGCAGGCTCGGAATGAAGGGCTGTTGGTGCTCACGGCCCGAGGCTGACACGACTCCTCGGCCGAGCAGCTCCCCCGCACCTAGGAGCGTGTCGGGGAATCGGCCAGAGGGACAGGGACGCATAACAGGCGCCATGAGGCGCCACAGGCCCAGAGTTCATGGGTGCGTCCCTTCCATCGCAGCTAGGTCATGTCTCTGCACGCCCACCGATCTCCGGGAAGCGCTCGTAGGCCCCTTTGAGCGCCTCAACGTGGGCGGGCTTGTCCAGGTCGAGCGGCGCCTCGGTGAGGCTCACCACCCACCCACCCGACGCCGTGCGCCGGGCCCGGGCCAGCAGCTCCGCGTCGCGGGAGGGGTCCGGAAAGCCGATGGCCTCCGCGGCGGTGGCGGACCAGTAGTTGAGCCACCCAAGGTACTGGGGAACCCTGGGCGAGCGGATGTTCCACGGGAGCTTGAGCATCGGCAGTCCGTGAGGAGGTCGTTCCGGCCCCCCCGACTTCGGGCCCGTCTGCTCCGCGATGACCAACCTCACGGGGCCGGGCGCCACGACGCCCCACCGGGCGCGCACGCCCTCAGCGACGTTCTCCAGCATGCTCACGGCCGCAGCGACAACGGTTTCATCCTGCGGCAACACGGCGTGGACAATCAGCAGCGGCTCGCGCCCCGGACTCGCAATTGCGCTCTCTCGCTGCCCGCCAACTGTCACCGGGTAGCTCTCGTCGCCATTGCACAACAACCCGAACTCGCCGTCCGCCGCTGACTCAGCCAGCCACGCTGCGCGCTGCGAAAGCAGGATTGGATTCCCCGCGTCCGAGAGCCGCCACGCCAACCGCAATCCGGGGAGTGCGCGCTCCATCCCTTCAACGGCCGCGAGTGGACGTCCGTCGTCGGTGGTGAGTGCTGGCGCGTAGACGTGGAGATGCAGCTCGGCTCGGTTGGTCATCGTTTGCACTCTGTGACGACGATATCGAAGCCGCGGTCTTTCTTCAGGAGCGCGGCCTTGTGGGCCTCGCTGATTACCCCAACCTTGAAGGCATATCCACAGGCGAGCGCGATGTCTCGGTACTCCCTAAACTCTTTAATCTCCTTCTCGACCGTAATCTTCTTCAAGAAGTCGCTGTACCCGTCGAACCTCTCGACCTTGATCTCCCACAGCACACGCACTCCCACCTGAAGCGCGTCGAAGTTCCTACCGTCTACTCGTGCATCCATCCCGGGCCAGCGGTTGGGCGGATACCAGTCGGCGCACGTGTTGTGTGCCTTGTTTCCGCCTGAATGCGGCACCGGAATGGCCTCGCACTTGCGGTCGCGTTCCCTGTCGGTGGGCTCGGGGGCCGGCCCTGGCGGCCAGTCCTCTCCGACGGGCTCCGGCTTGGGACGCCGTTGCTTCTTGAGCTCCGGCGGAGCGGGCTTCGTCTCTGTCACCGGCCGCGCTTCCGGCACGGGCCGTGTCTCCGGCACAGGACGTGTGTCCGGCACGGGCAGCGTCGGCGGCGGCCGCACCTGGGGCCGGCCCCTCTTCTCGTACGCCTCCAGCGCCTCTGAAATGGCGAAGCCCACCACGACGACCCCGGCGACGATGATGGCTCCCACCACTATCTCCGGTGCGGCCAGGACGCACAGCCCGACACCGACGGCGCCGGCGCCAGCAGAGGCGACCGCGCACCGCCCCGTGGTGTCCCTGAACCGGACCCGCTCGTGGTCGAGCACCTGGTAGCACCGCTCCGCCAGCACGGGCCAGGGCTGCGAGGCCTCCTGGACGACGCACCGACCCCCATCTGTCCAGGGCAGCGTCGCCGCTCGCCGGAGGTTGGCGGCCTCCAGGTCCTCGCTGGGAGCGTCGGACCACACCGCAGCCGCCGCCTGGCCCTCGCGCTGCGCGCGCCCCCAGCTGTGCGCCGTGCCTGTGAGCGTCCCGTCCATAGGGTAGCCCGTCGCGCACGCCGTCTGCAGCCCGAGTACCACCAGTGCCAACGCACGCAGGGCCCACCACGGCCCGCCACGCGAGCTCCGCGCCGCCTCGAGCCGCGTACCGCCGCCCTCCCCCGTCCCAGGACTCCGGTACTCCCTCGCCATGGCGCTGGCCTTTCCCCCAGGTGCAACAACCCTGAAGGATAGGCCACACCTTGCCCACCCAAACAGGGGGCCAAGCTCAACTCCTGCGCCTACTTCTTTCGTCGAAGACCTGGCGTGGTCGCCCCCTTCGTCCGCTGCACTCGTGGAGGAAGCTGGAGGCCGCCTCGCCGCTGGGCCGCATGGGCGAACCCGAGGACATCGCCGAGGCCATTCTCTACCTCGCCTCGGACGCCTCGCGCTACGTGACGGGCAGCGAGCTCGTCATGGCCGGCGGCTTCACGGCGCGCTGAGCCCTCGTCAGTTGCGGCCCCACTGCCGGGGGCGGGTGAAGCGGAAGAAGCCGCTGGCCTCCTCCTCGGCGATGACCTCCGCCTCCTCGGTGAAGTAGCGCGAGCGCAGCTCCATCAACCGAGTCTCCAGCTCCGTCCCCGAGTACTGCTGGGCCAGGGCCTCGCGCTCGGACATGTACTGCGAGCCCACCTCCCAGCGGGTGTCGCGCATCTTGTCGAGCTCGTCCCAGCGCTTGAGGGCCTCCTCGTCCAGGCCCATGTCCTGGCGGATGGAGCGCAGGCTCTCCGCGCGCTTGTCGGGCGGCAGCGTCGCGAGCTCCTTCTGCACCGAGCCCAGGTCCAGGAAGTGGTTCATCAGCTCCTGCTGGTGCAGCTTCACGTACGCCTCGGTGTCCTTGCCGTACGTCTGCTCCAGGCTCTGCTTGTACTTCGCCATCCGCTCGCCGACGGTGGCATCCGGCAGCGCGTCGATGGTGGACAGGGAGCTCGCCACGGCCTGGTTGCGCAGCTCGCCGGCCCAGATCTTCTCCGCCACGTCCTTGCCGAAGAGCCGGTTGCGCTCCTCCCACACCGCGGTGCGGCGCTCGGCGTCGGGCTTCTGCTGCAGCTCGTCGCGGTGCTCCTTCATCCACTTCTCGTAGTCGAGCCGCTGGTGCAGGCGCGCGGCCAGCTCCTCGTACAGCTCGGGGAAGGCCAGCTTGAGGGTGGCCAGCAGGTCCGCCTCCCAGCCGCTCGGGTTGAGCTTCTGGAAGTGGCGCATGAGGTCCTCCAGCATGCGCATCTGCGTGTGCGGGTCGTGGATGCGGGCGCCGAAGCGGTTGCGCAGGTAGGAGACGATGTCCTCGGCGGGGCGGACCGGCCCGCGCGTGCTCTCCATCGGAGCGCCCGGAGAGACAGTGCGCGCCGCGCTTCCGCCGCTCTCGGCCCGCTGTGCCGCCTTCGCCGAGCCTCCCGCGGGGGCCGCTTCCGGGGACGGCTCCTGCGCCGGGCGCGCCTTGAAGACGAGCAGCGCCGAGCCGGCGACGAGCAGCACGAGGGCGACCAGCAGGGGGGCCTTCCGACGGTTCATGGGGACTTCATCTCCGGCAGGGGGCGGAAGTGGTGGGGCAAGGCTACTCCCGGAGGGCCCTCGCGCGCACGGGGGCCCTCCGGGAGGGGGCGTGCTTCAGTCGAAGTACGCGATGTAGTCGATGATGGCGGCGTAGAACTCGGGCTCGTCGAAGGTGTCCGGACCCACGCCCACCACGTCCATGTGGTCCTGGTTGATGACGCTCGACGTGGAGGTCATCTGCGAGGAGGCGCTGGGCGTGTTGATGTTGCCCATGTAGGGGACGTTGGTGTCGGTGCCGACGGAGTCGAAGCCGAGCACGGACTCGCTGTAGCGCAGGCGGTAGCCCATCTGCTGCGAGTTGATGCCGACCAGGCCGTCGTCATCGGACTCGTTGGCGTAGCCGTCGCCCTTGCCGGCGGCGCCGTCGTTGTCGCAGTCGTCCAGGCAGTAGCCGTCGCCGTCGATGTCGAAGATGAACTCGCTGAGCAGGTACAGCGCCGGGTTCACGTTGATGCCGTTCTGCGCGGTGATGAGCGAGACGTAGCGGGAGGCGTAGCGCGAGTCGATGGGGTTGTTGACGTTGAAGGCCTTGGCGCCGGTGGTGATGCCATCGGTGGAGCTGTAGTCGTTGTAGACGAGCTGCTTGGCGCCGGCGTAGGCGTCATTGCCCGACTGGTAGACGACGTTGCCGTAGAACGTGGCCAGGGCGGCGATGACGCTGGTGACGCCGGGCTTCAGGTCGAGGATGTACTTGGCCACGGGCGAGCCGCGGTGGGGCGAGGACACGCTGACGAGCACGCTCACCACGGTGTAGCCCTTGCGGGTGTAGAGCACCTTGGCCGCCTTGCGCGCGTCCAGGCCGCCCTGCGAGTGGCCGATCAGGTTGACGCGCGTGGTGCCCACGCTGGCCATGTAGCCTTCGATGTCGTTGGCCAGGTCCAGGCCCCGCACCTCGGAGTTGTTGAACGGCTGCACCTGCCCGACGAAGGTCTGCTGGCTGCCATTGATGTCCTCGTTGCAGCCCACCTCGAGGAACTGGCAGGTGTCGCCGACGAACATGCCGTAGTCGTCGCCCCAGTAGTCGTAGCCGAGGATGTTGTCGAAACCGCCCATGCCGTGGGCGAACACCACGGGGTAGGTCGTCTTGGCCGCGCCGGCGTGGGCCTCGGTGGCCAGCCCGGCGGCGCACAGCGCCAGAAGGAGGGTGTGGAGCTTCTTCATGGGGACTCCTGGGGGGTCCCTGCCGGACGACGTCCGGTCAGGGCGGTGGGATGAGGGGATGCGATGGAGCGGCGTGCCTCGGGGACGTGAGAGAACGGGACGTCGGGTGTTTCGAGTTGTCCCCGAGTGTTCCGTGCAATCACAGCAAGGCTCGCGCCAGACCCGTTGCGTCACCGCTCCGAGGACGACGCATCGCGTCACATGGGAGAAGTGGAGCATTGATGCTCCAGTCAATCTCGGGCCGTGTCAGCTCCGGGTCTTCCCAGCGGGTGAGAATCCCGTGAAACCGGGGGGTTGCGATGCAACCCCCCAACTGTCCTGGGAAAGGACAGGAAGTGCCGCGTTTTCAGACAACGCCGGTCAGGGGCGGAACTCCCAGTGCCAGGGCTCGGAGGGGACGGTGCGGACGAAGCCGAACTCCTTGGCGTGGGAGGCCAGCCACTTATAGGTGGAGGAGCTGGTGCTGCCCACGGTGACGTCCACGGCGATGCCGCCCTGGTGGTTGGAGTAGCCGGGCTTGGCGGCGAGGTTGCCGGTGCCGTTGAGGTACTTCCGGTAGAGGTCGCGCTGCTGCTCCATGGTGCGGAAGCCGCTGACGACGGGGAGGTTGATGCCGGCGCGGCTCGCGGCGGCGTGCATGCGGTTGAAGGCGGCGGCGGCGTCCGAGCGCATCTGCTTGCCGCCGGGGATGGAGGCGAGGGTGATTTGACGGGGCACGCCGTGGACGTAGCCGGTGACGACGCGGCCGCCGCTGGAGGGGGGCGTGGACGGGGCCTGCACCTTGATGCCGAGCTTGTCCCACGTCTTGGGGCCCACGACGCCATCGGCGGTGAGGCCCTTGGCCTTCTGGAAGGACTTCACGGCGGCGAGCGTCTTGGGACCGAAGTCCCCATCGGCGGTGCCGACCTTGTAGCCGAGCGCGTTGAGGCGGTTCTGCAGGGCGCGCACGGGCTCGCCGCGGGCGCCGACGCGCAGGGTGGGCCCCGAGCCACCCGAGGACGCGGGGGCCGGGGGCTTGGGGGCGGTGGCCGCGTTGAGGGTGCTCCAGGTCTTGGGGCCCACCACGCCGTCGACGGCGAGGCCACGCGCCTTCTGGAAGGCCTTCACGGCGGCGAGCGTCTTGGGACCGAAGGAGCCATCGGCGGCACCGGGGTCGAAGCCCGCGGCCTTCAGCTTCTTCTGCAGCGTCACCACGGAGGGCCCGCGAGAGTCCACGCGGAGCGTGGGAGGCGCGGAGGAGGCTGCGACGCGCGGTGCGAGTGCGGTGGAGCGGGAGATGGAGACCATGGGGGGCGCTCGTTTTTTGGAAGTGGGAAAACCTGCTTCCATTTTCGTAAGTGCCGGGAAGAAGTTTCCTCACATCGGGAAATGCCTGCCACGGAGGCGAAGGCCCCGGTACTCTGGCCGCGGTTCCGGGAGGGGAACGTGGCGATCAGGTTGAGACTCGACACGCTGGCGGGGAAGGCCTTCCTGCGCCAGGAGGGCGTGGAGCTGGCGGAGGATGAACCGCGGCTCGCGCTGGTGACGTGCGGGGAGGAGCTCGCGCGGCTGCTGGAGGGGGCGATGGCGCTGTCCTTCTCGCAGGAGCTGACCGAGCACCCCGAGGAGGACGCGGTGGTGGACGGCTTCCTGCGCGACTGCGCGGAGTACAGCGACGTGCGGGGGCTGCCCGAGGGGCTGCGCGAGGAGATGGAGGCGCACTTCGACAAGCAGCTGGAAGGGCTGTGGAAGCTGGACTGGCTGGTGTTCGGGAACGCGCAGCGGGAGGCGCCGCTGGAGCCGGGGGAGAACGCGGTGCGAGGGCGGGCGGTGACGCTGTGCCTGGCGCGCTACGACAGCCCCGGGGTGGAGATGAGCCCGCGGCTGCGCCGGTACATGGCGAGCTTCAAGCAAGCGGTGACGCGCATCCAGGGCGGCTCGGACGCGGGCCAGGGCGGAGCGGGGCCGCTGCTGCACTGACGGTATGACGCAGTGAGGGGGCTCAGCTCGGGCCGCCGCGCGGGCGCTGCGGGAAGGGCAGCACTGGCGCGAGCGGCCAGTCGTGGATGCGCGTCTCCAGCAGCCGGGTGAGGCCCCGCTTGCCGTGCATGCGCGCCAGGGACAGGGCGGAGGCGTGGCGCGCGTTCTGCCGCAGCGGATCCGCCCCGGCCCGCAGCAGGAGGCGGACGACGTCCTCGTCTCCCCTGCGCACCGCGAGCATCAGCGGCGTGGTGCCCTCGGGGGTCTCCGCGTCCGGCCGGGCCCCGGCGTCGAGCAGGAGCTGCACCAGCAGCGGGTGTCTCCGGTCCGCCGCGTAGTGCAGCGGGTGCCAGCCGGACTCCTCGCGGTTCTCCAAGGGCAGGAAGGTGGAGCTGCGCGCCTCCACGTTCGCGCCCCGGCGCAGCAGCTCCCCGGCCAGCGCGCCGTGGCCCGAGAGGGTGGCGCAGGTGAGGGGCGTCTTGCCGTCCGTCCCGCCGTACTCGAGCGCCGCGCCCGCCTCGTCCAGCAGGTAGTACGTCAGCTCCGTCCGGCCCGCGCCCACCGCGTGCCGCAGCGCCTCGCCGCGCTCGTCCGGGCCCGCCAGGGGCACCAGGACACGCACCGCTTCGAGGTGACCGCGCTCGGCCGCGAGCATCAGCGCGGTGGCGCCTCGTGGGTCCTTCACCGTCGCGTCCGCGCCACGCGCGAGCAACCAGCGCACCAGCTCCGCATGTCCATGGAAGGCGGCCCACAGCAGGGCCGTCATGCCCTGGGCATCTCCGCGGCTGAGCGCCTTCGGGTTCGCGTCCAGCAGGGACTCCACCGCGGCGGTGTCTCCGCGGCGGACGGCATCGAAGAGGTCGGACATGCATCCCCCCAGGTAGGGCAACCCATGGTGTCACCTGGGAGTCTATGCCGGAGGGGGCGGGGCGGTCCGTAAGGGATTTCCACCGCCTCAGCGGGCCCGGAGGTGCTTCACGTAGAGGGACTCGAGGGACTGGAAGTAGCCGCGCTCCTCCCACATGGCGGCGGCGAGCCGTTCGGCGAGGGAGTCCACCTCCTGCTCCTCGCCCTGGGAGGGCGTGCGGGGGGCGCCATTCCACAGCTCCAGGGCCTTGGTGAGCTCGTCGAGCAGCAGCCGGCTGCCGGCGAAGAGGCGGCGCAGCACCTGGTTCACCGGGCGTGCGTCCAGCTCCTTGCAGGCGGCGTCGATGGCGGAGTGGACGCGGCGGGCGGTGTCCTCGGTGAGGGTGCTCGCGGTGAGGTCTCCCCGCTCCAGCGCGTGCTGCAGGAGGTAGCCGTGGTGGAGGGAGAGCGAGGCCATGTCCGCGCAGTCCTTCACCCAGAGGGCCGTGGCCAGGCGCCGGTAGGCCTTGCGCCAGGTGAGCCGCAGGGAGAAGAGCGCGGCCTTGCTGGCGAACTGCTGCACGCGGCTGCCGTGGCGCGGGTAGAGGCCGGCGAGCACCGCCACCGTCCGGTCCGTCGTGGACAGCGAGCGCTCGCGGAGGAGGGCGCGCACCATCTGCTCGCGCACGCGGCGCAGGGCGTACTCGTCGAGGAAGGGGACGGGGATGAGGGGGGTGAGGCCGGAGGCCACGGCGTGCAGGGCCACGCGCCGTACCTGGGGAGGCACGGTGGAGGGCTGGGGCTCGGAGGCGGTGGAGGACATGGGGGCCCGGGAGAGTTAGCACGGACGGGGTCGCGCCGCGCCGGGAGTCACGCCTCGGGCACCTTCGCGAGCTTCTGACATACCGCGAGGTAGCGCCTGTGCAGCTCCAGCGAGAGCGGGTCCAGGATGAGGGCGCGCTCGTAGGCCGCGCGGGCGTGGGGGAGCAGCCCCACCTCCTCGTGAGTCTGCGCGGTGGACAGGTGGATGCGCAGGAACCGCTCGGTGTCGGGGCGGCGGGCGAGGAAGTCGCGGCGCAGCTCCTCCATCTGGGTGACGGTGAGCCCCGCGGCCAGACAGCGCACCACGCCCAGGAAGTTGCCCCGCTCGGCGTCGTAGGTGGCTCGACGCTGGGGCTGGCCGAGCGTCTCGCTGGCCGTGCGCACGCGCTCGAGCACGGTGTTCACCCGGGCACGCAGGGTGGGGGAGATGGGGCTCTCGCGCAGCCGCTCCAGCGCGTGCTGGGCCCGGCGGGCTCGGAGCCGCACCTCCTCGCAGCCCGTGTCTGGCGGCAGTGCGAGGAGGTCATAGAGGTCCTCGGTGCCACGGGTGCTGTAGGGGGCGAGCACCTGCTCCGCCTCGGCATCGGCGGCGGGGTCTCTCGGGGGACGCAGGGTGCTCAGCGGCTGCCCCAGCATCAGGTGCGCCACCGCGGCGCGGAAGGGCAGGGACGGCTCCACGAACTGCACGCCGAAGCCAGGGGCCAGGCCCCAGGGGTGGGCCTCCTCGGGCTTCACGTGGCGCACCACCTCGCAGGTGCACCGCAGGTCTCCCTCCGGGTGCTCCAGGGCCACCTCCAGCTGGGAGAGCAGCGGTGGGAGGGGCCGCTCGGAGCAGAGGAACATGCCGCCGCGCGACAGGTCCGAGCAGGTGAGGAGCTCGGGCGGGGTGCCGGGGGGGCCTGACGTGACGAGGATGGGGAGGGGGGTCAGGGAGGGGTGGTGGATGGGGAGGGGGGCCAGGGGCGGAGGCGTGAGGGCCGGGCCCTTGTGGCGAGTCCCATCGAGCACCACCTGGAGTGCGCCGCGCATCGTCGAGGCGCTCTGGAATCGCTCCTCGGGGTCCTTGGCGAGCGCGCGCAGGATGAGGGTGGAGAGCCCGGGCGGGAGATCGCAGCGGTGGACGGTGGGCGGCAGGGGCTGCTTGGACTGGTGGGCGAGCAGCATCGCGGTGAGGGACTTCTCCTCGAAGGGCCGCCTGCCGGTGACGAGCTGGTAGGCGATGACACCGAGCGCGTAGAGGTCGGCGCGACCGTCCACGGGCTCGCCCCGGGACTGCTCCGGCGCCATGTAGTTGGCCGAGCCGATGATGGCGCCCTCCCCGGTGTCCGTGCCGAGCTCGTCGTCGAGCAGCTTGGCGATGCCGAAGTCGAGCACCTTGACGAAGGCGGGGCCATGGCCGCGCTGGAGGAGGAAGAGGTTCTCGGGCTTGAGGTCTCTGTGGACGATGCCGCGCGCGTGCGTGGCCTCGAGCGCGTCGCACACCTGGGAGATGAGGGAGACGGCGACCTCGGCGGGCACGGGCCCGCGAGAGAGCAACGCCGACAGGGGCTCGCCCTCGAGGTACTCCATGATGAGGTAGGGCCGGGGCGGCGCGGGGTTGATGTCGATGATGTTGACGATGTTCTCGTGGCCGATGAGGTTCACGGCGCGCGCCTCG
This sequence comes from uncultured delta proteobacterium, assembly GCA_963771175.1. Taxonomy (GTDB): domain Bacteria; phylum Myxococcota; class Myxococcia; order Myxococcales; family Myxococcaceae; genus Archangium. The sequence goes on along the minus strand of CAVYSY010000044.1, from coordinate 17,671 downwards.
ACGTGGAAGCGGCGCAGCACGTGGGGCGAGTTGGCCAGCTTCCGGTGGAGCAGCTTGATGGCCACGCGGCTGCCGATGCCCTCGTGCTCCCCGAGGTAGACGGTGCTCATGCCGCCCTGGCCGAGCCTGCGGGTGAGGCGGAAGCTGCCGATGCACGTGCCCAGCAGCGCGTCCACCTCGGGGTCCGGAGTTGGGAGTGTGGGGGCGAGGGTCTCGCGTTGATCGGTCGCCTCTTCGCGGTCCGATTCAATGAACCTGGGGCTGACGGCAGTGGATGCGGACATGGGTGGCCCCCTGGAACGTCACCCCGGACATGTCCCCCCGCGGGAGCATGACGGCGAGGCCATTGTCCCCTGTCCGTCGGGTGATCGGGAGGGAGGGTGGCTGTAATGATTCATCCCGTGTGCAGTGTTCGCGGTGTTCTGCCCGCTAGCAGACAGACGGGAGGGACTGCGGAGGGAGGAGGAGAGGTGGGCGGGCCACTCTCAGTGGACCCAGGGGGGCAGAACTCATGCAGGGAATCGTTGGCAAGGTGGCACTCGTGACGGGGGGCAGCTCGGGCATTGGACTCGCGGCGGCGCGGGAGCTGGGGCGAGCGGGAGCACGGGTGGCGATCGCGGGCCGGACGAAGGAGCGCGGCGAGGCGGCGGAGCGGGCGCTGCGCGAGGAGGGAGTGGAGGCGCTCTACATCCAGGCGGACATGGGGCGAGGGGAGGACGTGCGGCGGATGGTGGAGACGGTGGTGGGGAAGTGGGACCGGGTGGATCTGGCGGTGAACAACGCCGCGCTGGGGGACATGCGACTGGCGCCACTGACGGAGCTGTCCGAGGAGGAGTTCGACCGGGTGCTCGGGGTGGACCTGAAGGGCGTGTGGCTGTGCATGAAGTATGAGATTCCGGAGATGGTGAAGGCGGGGGGCGGGGCGATGGTGAACGTCTCGTCGATCAACGGGCTGTCGGGGACGCCGATGGGCTGCTGTCGGACGGCGCCTCGTATGTGAACGGCTGCGTGATGACAGTGGACGGCGGAGTGATGGCTGGCCTGTGATGTCTTTTGATCGGGGAGGAGCGGACAATGGGATGGTACGCGGCCAGTGTCGTCATGTACTTCCAGCTCAAGGACGAGCCGCAGGACGAGTTCTACATCTGGGAGAACGTCTACCTGATCGAGGCCCCCAATGGGGCCGAGGCTCGTCGCAAAGCGGAATATTTTGGCAAGCTGGAGGAAGGAGACGACGACACTCTGACCTGGAACGGCAAGCCAGCGAGACAGGTATACGGAGGCATCCGGAAGATCCTCACCTGTGCCCCCTCGCTCAAGAGCCGTACCGGGGACAACGAGCAGCTCGAGGATGGCATGGAGGCGACCTACAATGCCTTCACTGTCTCCAGCCGGGAGAGGCTGGAGTCCTTCATCAGAGGTGAGCCCGTCGAGGTCATCTACGAAGAGTGAGCGGGTCCCTCCCTCAGGGCCCGATGAGCACGCCCGGGTTGAGAATCCCCTGGGGGTCGAGCGCTCTCTTCACGGCCTCGAGCGCGAGGGCGAAGGGCTCGGGGCGCTCGCGGTCGTACCAGGGGCGGTGCAGTCGACCCACGGCGTGGTGGTGCGTGATGGTGCCGCCATGCGAGCTGATGGCCTCGCTGGCGGCGCGCTTGAGCTCCATCCACTGCTCCAACTGGCCACCGGGCCTCGCCGGGCCGATGAACGTGTAATAGGGCGCGGGCCCGTCCGGGTAGACGTGGGTGAAACGGCAGCTCACGAGCCCACCACCGCAGACGCGCTCCAGGGCGTCGCGCATGCCCTCCAGGATGGCACCGTGGAGCGAGTCGAACCGGTCCCACGTGCAGGCGGTCTCGAAGGTGTCGGCGATGACGCCGAGGCTCACCATGACGTTCTGCAGGTACGGGGCCTCGATGAAGGCCGAGCGCCAGCTCTCGGCGGCCCCACCGGAGCGCGCCTGGGCTCCGGGCTCATCGGCGCGGTAGCGGGCCCCCTCGCGGCACTCGCCACCGTGCGAGGCGGTGATGGCGAGCGCACGCTCCATCCACGCGTGCAGCGGGTGGTCGGCGGACTCGAAGGCGAGCACGAGCACGCTTGAGCCATCGCCCGCGACACCGTTGAGGAAGGACTCCTGCGCGTCGAGCAGGCGGCAGTTGGAGGGGTGCAGGCCGGACTGTGAGAGCTCGCGGACGGCGCGCACGGCGGCGGCGAAGTCGGCGAAGTGGACGCTGGCGCTGGCGCGGAAACGAGGGCGTGACTGAAGGCGCACCCAGGCTTCGGTGATGACGCCGAGCGTGCCCTCGGAGCCGAGCACGAGCCTGTCCGGCGAGGGGCCCGCACCGGAGGCGGGCAGGCGGCGCGTCTCGTGGACGCCGCGCGGGGTGAGCATGCGGGTGGACTGCACCAGGTCGTCGATGTGCGTGTAGAGCGTGGCGAAGTGGCCACCGGCGCGCGTGGCGATCCACCCGCCGAGGGTGGAGAACTCGAAGGACTGCGGGAAGTGGCGCAGGGTGAAGCCGTGGGAGGCGAGCTGCGCCTCGAGCACGGGGCCGGTGGCGCCCGCCTGGATGCGAGCGGCGCGCGAGACGGGGTCCACCTCGACGACGCGATCCATGCGGCGCATGTCGAGGGACACGGCACCTTGAAAACCATTGCCGATGGCGGCCTCCACGCCGCGCACGACGCTGGTGCCTCCACCGAAGGGAATGAGAGCCACGCGGTTGTCGCCGCACCAGTCCATCACGGCGCGCACCTCGTCCTCGGAGCGGGGATGGGCGACGAAGTCGGGAGCCGGGGAGAAGTCCCCGTGGAAGCCGCGCACGAGGTCCCCGTAGCCCTTGCCATAGGTATGCGCGGCACGATCCGCGTCCTCGGCCGAGCACAGGGCCGCGAGGGACTCGGGCGGAGCCACACGGGGGCGAGGGAGCCGCAGTGCGTCGAGCGGAGTGGGCTCGCGGGGCTCCAGTGCGGGCCCGCCGAGGAGTGCGGAGACCTGTTCCGCGAGGGAGCGCCGTGCCTCGATGTCGGGGAACTTGTCCGCGTAACCCCAACCCCAGATGCTCGTCGCGCGAGTGCTCATGGGGCGCGAGCGTACTCCAGGGCCGCGCGCGTGCTCAGAGGGTGAAGACCTCCACGCTCTGGATGCCGAGCCGCACCAGCCCGGTTCCTGGTCTCCGCTCCACCACCCTCGCGGCGTCCTGGATGCTCAGGGTGCTGAGCTGCTTGCGCGCGCGGTGGATGTCCACGTTCAGTTTGTTGTCATCTGTCGCCAGCATCCGGCACAGCGTCTCCCGGTCCACCCAGCCCTGCTCGGACTCCGGCAGCCCACGGTCCTTCAGCCGCAGCCGTGCCAGCGTCGCCAGCAGGTAGTGGTAGGAGCGGGGCGACAGCACCTGGTGCTGGTTGCCGTGCACGACCGTCACCACCACATGCTCCTCGTCGCGACTGACGCCAATCTTCAGGTGGACCCCATCCAGGCAGAGCAGCTCCCCTTCTAGCGTCTCCGTCGTGACCGTGGGGGAGCTCCAGGAGCCACTCCTCCTCCCCCAGCCGCAGCCGTTCCTGGTCGACCACGTACCGTTGCTCATGCGCGGACTCGAGCACCCAGCGCCCGCTCGCATCCCGGAAGAGACTGGCCAGGGGCGCCTCGTCGTCGGGCAGGACGAGCAGGGAGCCCGAGAGCTCGCGGACCTCCTGACGGACCACCTGACGGGCCCGTGCCGCCGGAGGGCCGGGGTCCACCAGCTGGAAGCACATGCCCCCGGGGCAGAGCACGAAGCACTGTCCCGCTTCCAGCGCCACCCGCTCCCCGGAGCCCAGCTTTCGCCCCCCGAGGAAGGTGCCGTTGCGGCTGCCCAGGTCTCGCAGCTCCCAGCCATCTCCCCGCCAGTGCAGGCTGGCATGTTCGCCGGAGACTCGCGCATCCTCCAGCGTGATGTCACACGCGGGATGGCGCCCCAGCAGACACCTGCTGCCGAGTGAGAACCTGCGCTTGCTCTCCGTCTGCTCGAGAATTCCCATGGTGCGTGAAGTGCCGTCGGAAGCTCGGGGGGGTCCCCATGGTAGCCTCTCTTCGGTGCCCGACACACTCAGCGCCAGCACCTTGCTGACTGGCTACCTCGAAGAGTGCCGCGCTCTCGTGGTCGAGGAAATCCGCCGGTTGGTGCCCGTGGATCGCCCGCGGGCCGCCTTTCTCTACGAGCTGATGCTGGAGTACCCCCTGCGTGAGGCCAAGGGGCTGAGGCCCGCGCTCTGCATCGCCACCTGCCGGGCGCTGGGCGGGCCGCTGGAGGCGGCGCTGCGTCCGGCGGCGGCGCTCGAGCTGTACCACAACGCCTTCCTCATCCACGACGACATCGAGGACGAGTCCCTGCTGCGCCGGGGCCGTCCCACGCTGCACCACCTGCATGGCGTGCCGGTGGCCATCAACGTGGGCGATGCCATGCTGGCCCTGTCCCTCCAGCCGCTGCTGGACAACATCGGCTTCATCGGCCTGGGGCCCTCGCTGCGCATCCTCCAGGCCGTGACGCGCATGGCTCGTGAGTCCGCAGAGGGGCAGGCGCTGGAGCTGGAGTGGATCCGCCGCGGCACATGGGCGCTGGAGGACGAGGACTACGTCCGCATGGTGGAGCAGAAGACGTGCTGGTACAGCTTCATCACCCCCGTGACGCTCGGTGCCATCGCCGCCCGGCAGGACGCGCGGCGCACCGGGGTGCTGGCGGAGTTCGCCCGCTGTCTGGGAATCGCCTTCCAGATACAGGATGACGTGCTCAACCTGAGCGGAGAGCTGGGGGCGTATGGGAAGGAGATTGGCGGGGACCTGTGGGAGGGCAAGCGCACCCTCATGATGCTGCACATGATGCGCCACGTCCGCCCGGAGGAGCGCGCCGAGGCCGAGCGCATCCTCTCCCTGCCTCGCCCGGGCTCCGCTCCATCGCCCGCGTCGGGCTCCACGCTGGAGCCCCTGCTGGAACGGCTCGTGGCGGAGGGGGAGCTCACGCCCTCGGGCCGGGAGCGGCTCCGTGGCGCGTGGACCTCGTCCTCCCCGCCCGTGGAGGAGAAGACGCCGGAGCAGGTGCGCTTCCTGCTGGAGCTCATCCACCGTCACGGCAGTCTGGAGTACGCCCGCCAGGTGGCGCGGGAGTGGCTGCGTCGGGCCGAGCAGGCCTTCGCCGAGTGCGGCGGCTGGCTCCTTCCGTCGGCGCATCGCGACCTGTTACAAGCGCTGCTCACCTACGTTCTCCAGCGTGTGAAGTGATGGCCGACTCCGGCGCTCCGCCTCCCCTCTTCGACTTCCTGCGCTCTCAGTCCTTGCTGTTCGAGGAGTTGCGTCGCATCCAGCAGCTCCTCGTCGAGCACGTGAGCCCTCCCGTGGAGCGAACGGAGCCGGGCGCGGCGGAGGACTCCGGGGGCGACGCGCTGCTGGGGGTGCTGCGGCGGCTGCGTGGCCTGTTGCTCCAGCATCCCCTGGCGGCGCAGGCGGCCTTCTCCGCGCTCGTGGCCGAGGGCCGGCGCTTCGCCACCACGCCCGAGGGGGCGGCCTGGAAGAGCGCGCTGGCCGGCTCGGAGCTGGTGCGCGATGGCCGCCAGTTGTGGGATGCGCTCGCGCTCAACCTCCTGGAGGAGGACGCGTCCACGGTGGTGCCTTCCACGTACCTGGAGGCCCTCTTCCAGGCGGCCTCCTCGTCCGAGCTGGAGACCCTGGTGCGCCGGCTGCGGGACGCGAGGGGAGACCTCCATGGCGCTCCTTGAGGAGCTGCGCGGCGGGTTCGACGAGCACGATGCCTTCCTGCACCTGCTGCTGGGGCTCGTCTCGCTGTCGCACCGTTTCGAGCGCCTGCTGCCTCGGCCCATGGAGGGCGCTCCCGAGCCGCCAGCCGATGCTCCCCGGGAGGGAGACGAGCGGCTGGTGTTGCTGTTGCTGGGGCTGGTCTCGATGCGCCGCACGGTGCTGGGCCACCTCGAGCCCCTGCGGGCCACGCACACGCCTTCCTCGAGCACGGGCGCCTCGGAGATGCGGGTGGAGCCGCCGTCGCCGCGCGAGCTGCTGCGCTGAGCCTTCCGCACCGAGCCGCATGATTCCTCCCCGGCCCGACCCGAAGCGCCTCGCCGCGATGCTGGCGGGCACCGACTACTTCCGGCGCTCGCCCTCGCGCCTGGGCGGGCGGGGGGAGCACAAGGAGTGGCAGCACTTCATCGTCCACGCCGAGGGGGTGGACCTGCTCGTCAACTTCAGCCTCGTGGACGAGAGCCAGCCGGGGCGGCTGCTGCCGGCGGAGGTCGCCCGCCTCATCGTCCTGGCGCACGGTGAGGGCTGGGAGGGAGACGTGGAGCGCTTCGAGGAGCACGAGGTACGGGTGGAGGCGGGGAGGCTGGAGGCCCGCTTCGGCCGCAACACGCTGCGCTTCGAGGATGGGGTCTGGCGGCTGTCGATGGCGTTGCGCGAGCGTCCCGTCTCGGCCGAGCTGGAGCTCGTTCCCCTCACGCTCCCGGTGCTCTCGTCCCAGCACCTGCTCGCGCCCCGGCGTCCCATCTCGTGGCTCTTCCTCCCGCGCCTGGAGGCGAGGGGCACCCTCACCGTGGGAGGGCGGACGGTGCGCGTGGAGGGGGCGTCGGCCTACCATGACCACAACTGGGGCCACTTCCGCTGGGGGGATGACTTCAGCTGGGAGTGGGGCTCGGTGCTGCCGGGGCATGCGTCCAGCCCGTGGAGCGCGGTGCTGGTGCGCATGGCGGACCGGGGCCGCACCGCCGCGCGCTACCAGGCTCTCTTCCTCTGGTACGGAGGTGAGCCGTTGCGTGTCTTCCGCGACGAGGAGCTGCACTTCTCGGCGCCCTGTTGCTTCCAGCCCGGGCGCTCCTTCAGCCTGCCGCGTCCCCTGGCCCTGCTGGCTCCGGGCTCGGCGGCGGACCTGCCCCGGCGGCTGGAGGTGTGCGCGCGAGGGCGAGGGGATGAGCTGCGGCTCTCCTTCGTGCCCGGGCAGGCCGCGCGACTGCTGCTGCCGGCGGAGGGCTCGCTGGAGCGACTCACCACCATCCACGAGGTGCTGGGCCCGGTGTCGCTGCACGGGCGGGTGCGGGGCGAGTCGGTGGCGCTGGAGGGGCCCGGTGTCTTCGAGTTCGTCCGTGGCTGAGGGGCTGGTGGCCATGCTGCTGGCCGAGTCCTTCGCGGTGCTCCTCCGGGAGCAGCCGGAGGCCCACGCGAGGATGTGCGCGTCGCCTGGTGGGCTTGTCCGTGGCGGTGACAGTGGAGGAGGAGCGCTTCGCCATCGACTTCACCTCGCGGCGTGCCCGTCTCCGAGCCGCCACGGGTGACGAGTCGGCGCGGATTGCCACCCACCGGCGCACGCTGCTCGACGTGCTGGATGCTCGGCGATCCCTCACCGAGGCGGTGCTCGAGGACGCGGTGGAGGTGGTGGGGCCGCTGGACACCCTGCTGCGGCTCCACGAGGGGCTGCTGCTCTACGTGCAGGGAGCCGTGCGGTGTCCGGGCTTCGCCGCGTTGTTGCGACGCTTGCGTGAAGGCTGCTCGCGAGTGGCATGATTGCGAGCATGGGCGAGCCGCGAACCGAGACCTCCTCCAAGAAGGAAGACAAGAAACCCGCCAGGGTCTACGTCTATGGCGGTGGCGTCGCCGGGATGACGGCGGCCCACGAGCTGGCCATCCGCGGCTTCGAGGTGCACCTCTACGAGCGCCAGGAGGCCCTGGGTCCTCAGGGCATGATGGAGCTGCCGTCGGTCGGTGGCCTGCGCCCGCACCCAGTACTTCGCGCTCGCCGAGAAGCAGAAGCTCTACTTCCACGTGGAGAAGGCTCCCGGGGAGGCGCCGCTCGGGCTCCCGGTCGAGGCGGGCGCGGAGCTCCGTGACAGCATTCGCGGAGAGCTCCTCGGGGGACTCAAGAGACTGGACGCCATCGAGGTGGGACCCCCGCGAGGCCAGGGCCCCAAGTCCCACGACTACTTCCCCGTGTTCTGGCTCGAGTACAAGCAGGCGGATGACGGCTCTTTCGCGCTCACGCCGCGCTCCGAGCGAGAACTGACGAAGGCCGCCAGGGACATCAAGCTCTTCGGCGAGGCGGGGTACTTCCGCACGGAGCTCGGCACCCCGTGCGACGTGAGGATTCTCATCCAGTCCTTCTCCGACCCGGCCCAGGAAAAGCTGGACGAGGGGGAGCGGCGCCTCCGTGCGGCCTCCGCCGCCGTGGACCCGACGGGGCCCGACAAGTCGGTGCCTTCGCGGCTGGCCATGGAGACACAGGAGCTCCTCAAGACGGAGCTCGGATCGCCTCTCGCGGACGCGGTGGAGACTTCGGAAAGCGAGCTCCAGGCCTCCTCCTGGTTGGGGTTGGCCCCGGTGACGCGCAACTGGGTGCGCGTCCTCGCCTACCGGCACCAGCTCCCTGGTGAGCACGGCTACCGCTTCTTCCCCTCCTTCTACCGCCACGTCTTCGACACCATGGAGCGGACCCCGCTGTACGACGTCACCGGGCAGCCGGCCGGGGGGTCCATCCTGGAGAATCTCGTCTCCCTGCCGCAGATCGGCATGTTCGGCGAGAAGAGCGCTCCCTTTCTCTTGAGCTGGGAGCCGCCTCGGGTGGGAGATGTCCTGTCGCGTGCCGAGTACGGGCTGAGCAACATCGGCAACCTGCGCATCACCTCCCAGGACCTCGTCCAGTTCTCGCTGCGCGTGATGCGCTACCTGACGACCTGCTCGCAGCGCCGGGCCGCCGAGCTGGAGGGCCTCTCGTGGTGGGGCTACCTCGAGGGCCTCGACCCGAGGAACGGCTCGCGCCTGTATCATTACAGCAAGGCCTTCAAGGAGCTGGTGACCTCCTCGAGCCGGGTGCTGGCGGCTCTCGACGGAGAGCAAGGGGATGCGCGCACCTGCGGCAATACCTACGTCCAATTGCTGACCCAGGCGCTCGTCCCCACATCGCGCAACAACTGCACCCTGAACGGGCCCACGAGCGAGTCGTGGTTCTTCCACTGGCGCAAGCACCTGGAAGAGCTGGGCGTGCGCTTCTTCTGCGGCGAGCTTCCAGACGCTGGAGTGGACGGGCGAGCGGCTCGTCGCGCGGGTGTCCTGCCCCTTCGAGCAGGAGGACAAGCGCGAGCAGCTCCACGGGTCCGAGGAGGACGAGCAGGGGGCGAAGATGCCCATCTACTTCGTCGTGGCCACGGATCTGCTCTCCGCCATGGAGGTGACGAAGGGGCTGAACGTGGGCGTGGCCGAGCTGCTTCGGAAGCAGGTCCGCGAGGTCGCGGCCACCGCCAGGGATTCGCTCCAGTCCGTCGAGCGCCAGCCGGAGATGATGCACCCCAAGGACCCCTGGGACAGGCTCCAGACGATCTCCGGCATCCAGTTCTTCTTCGCCAGGCACGTGAACGTCTTCGACGGCTACCTCTACTGCCAGGACGCGGAGTGGGGGCTGTCGGCCATCTGCAGCCATCTGGTGTGGGGTGACCGTCCCGTCGGCAAGCTCAGCGCCTACCAGTCCATCCTGAGCGTGGACATCGGCGACTGGAACACGCCGTCGAGGCGTCTGAAGAAGGCGGCCTGGGAGTGCTCGCCCGAGGATCTGAAGGAGGAGGTGCTCCACCAGCTGCGCCAGGGGTTGCGCTCTCGCGGTCCCGGCGAGGAGCCCGCCGACTTCGTGCTGCCGGAGCCCGACTGGGTCCACATCGACGAGGGCCTCGAGTACAGCCGGGACGAGAAGGAGCGGCGCCTGTTGAGGAACAAGACGCCCTACCTCGTGCCCATCGTCGGGGACTGGCAACGCCGGCCCGGCCCCGAGCCCTGGGATCCCACGCCCCAGGCCCCGCCGCCTCCGGAATGGGACGCGGCTTCCCAGAAGCACGTCTGGCAGGCCCCGCATGGAGGCTATCCGGTGCACTACGGCCGGCTCGTCTTCGCCGGCACGTGGCTGAAGACGTTCACCCGGCTCACCACGATGGAGTCCGCCAATGAGTCCGCCCGGCATGCGGTGAACGCCATCCTCGACCACTGCTCCGTGCACCATGCGGGCCGGGTGCTGAGGCCCCCGCGCTCCGGCCAGGGCTCCTCGCAATCCCATCCCTACGAGAAGGGCCTCTTCCCCACCACGCCCTTCGGGGACTACTGCCGCATCTGGAATCCCGAGCGCAACGAGCTGCCGGACCTGGAGCTGCTCCAGCGGCAGGACGAGCGGAACTTCCTCGCGGGCCGGCCCCACCCGTGGGACCTGCTGGGCTTCGAGCTGCTCCCCTCGCTGCTCACGAAGGTGCCCGGCATGGGGGACTCCTTCGACGTGTTGCTGCGGAAGGTGGCCGGGTGGGGCCAGCTGTACGCGCCCCTGGCCACGCACGGGCTGCTGGCCGTGCTGCGGCAGCTCCGAACGCTGCTGGAGCGGACCCGCCCGCCTCAGGGCCGCTGAGTCGGTGCGCGCTGAGGCCAGGGGGTGACTCCTGGCACCAGCGCGGCCGTGAGCGCCTCGGGACGCACCACGCCCTCCGCCTCCATCCACTCGCGGGCCCGTTGCTGGAGGGCCCGCCCCTCGGGTCCGCCGCGCAGTGCTCCCAGCATGTACCGAGCGGCCTCCCGGTAGAGGGCCATGTCCTCCCGTGCGAAGCCCTCCACGGCCTCCTCCAGCCGCCGCAGGGCCTCCGGCGCGTCCCCTTCCAGCCACGCCAGCCCCGCCCGCAACAGGCCGCCGATGGGGCGAGCGCAGCCCAGTGCGTCCTTCTCGATGACCCGGAGCTGGGCGCGCACGTCCGCCAGCAGCGCCGGCCGCCGCCAGCGAGGGTCCACTCCCTCTGGAGGCGCGGTGCGCGCGTCGGTGAGCGTGGCGGCGGCCGCCAGCGCCGCCCGAGCGCGCATGTGGCGCAGGTTGAGTCCCGTGGTGCGCAGCGCCAGCATGAAGGAGCCTCGCAGCGGGGCCCACTCCGCCAGCACCGCTGTCCAGGCCGGCCAGGGGTCGCCACGGTAGTGCGCGGTGTACACGGTGGCGATCAGGCTCGCGAACTGCTGGCGCCGGTAGGCGTTCTCGGGCCAGTCGGACGTCCGGGGGGACTGGGCGGCCAGGGCCTCCTCGGCGCGGGCGCGGGCCTCCTCCGCCCGGTCGAGCGCCAGCCACGCCACCACCGGCTCCCCAAGCCATGTCTCGCAGCGCGCGTGCAGGTCTCCCCGCTGGCGGGCCTCGTGCTCGAAGGACTCCAGCCGTGCCGCGAGGTGCCGCAGCTCGCCGCGCATGGCCAGGGCGTGGTGGTGGAAGATGGCGAGGGTGACGCGCTCCCAGGCACTGCCGGGGCAGTGCTCGCGGAAGAGGACGTCGCCGCGCTCGCCGGCCTCCACGACCTCGCGCCAGAGCCCGAGGGTATAGCCCCGGTTGGCCAGGGCCAGGGCGTACCAGGCCCGGTCATAAGGGGTGCCCGTGCGCTCCACCCGCCGCCGCACCCTCTCCAGCAGCCGTCCGGCGATGGCCTCCATCAACCGGCCACCCATGTGGAGCAGCATGGTCGCTTCCAGCGCCAGGGCCCTATAAAGGTGGTCCTCGCCCAGCCGTCGAGCCCCCAGCAGGTGCATCGTCCGGAAGGCATCGGACAGCATGGGGTTGACCATCACCCAGCTGGTGGAGGCCGTCCACAGCACCTCCAGACGGTGACGCTCCTCCTCGGGGGGCGGCGCGGCGGTCGGGGACTCCAGGTCCAACCGGCGCGTGAGGAAGAGCAGCCGGCGCCAGGTGGCCGCCCACACCGCCGAGAAGAAGGAGCGGGGGATGGGAACGCGGAGCGCGCGCAGCACGGCGTGCATCTCGCGCCAGCCGTCGTCGAAGCGGCCGCTCTTGAGGTACTGCTCGGCCGCGCGCCGCTGGAGGTCCCTCACCCGAGGCTGCTCCAGCGCGCCGCCCAGGGCCCGCGTGGCTTCCAGGTAGTGGTGGGCCGCCTCCGGGGCCTGCCCCAGGTGGGCGTGGGCCTCGGCGAGCCGCTCCAGGAGGCCGGGGCGGTCCGCCTGCTCCCCGAGCAGCTCCAGCGCCTTGCGGTAGAGCGCGGCGGCGTGCTCGAAGGCGAGGGCCTCGGCGGCCCGGTCCGCGGAGCGCACGGCGTGACGGCCCGCGAGGAGCGGCTCGCCGGCGCCTTCCCAGTGCAGCAACAGCGCCTCGTCGTCCTTGGAGCCGCGTGCGGCGAGGGCCTCGGCCACGGCGCGGTGCCGTCGCGCACGGAGGGCTCGCGGCATCGCGCCGAGCAGCGCCTCGCGGATGCGGTCATGGTAGGCGCCGAGGCCCGGCTCCCCCTCGCCCGGCACCTCGCGCAACAGCCCCGAATCGCGCAGCGAGCCCACCAGCACCCGGCCGCCCTCATCCAGCCCCGCGGCCCGCAGGGCGACGCCACGCGCGAGCGGGCGCCCGGCCAGGGAGGCTACCTCCAGCAGGGCGCGCTGCTCCTCGGGGAGGGCCTGGATGCGCTCCAGCACCAGCCGGGCCACGTCCACCTGGGGCCCGAGGGCGTCGGGCCTCTCGGGGGCGGCCTGCGCGCCGACATGGTGCGCCAGCTCGCGAGCGATGAAGGGGTTGCCCTCGGCCTGGGCGACGATGGCGCGCACCTGGGGGCTGGTGTCCTCGGAGCCGAGCAGGGCCGAGGCCAGCGTGCCCACGTCGCGGGCGGGGAGCGCTCCGAGCACGAACTCCCGCGCCTGGGCGCCTTCGCCGGGCCGAGCCCGTGCCAGCAGGCGGCGCGGCAGCGGGCTGGCGTCGAGGTCCTCATCGCGAGAGGTGAGGAGCAGCAGGAGGGGGGGCGCGGGGGACCGCAGCAGCTCCTCGAGGAGGAGGGCCGAGTCGGCATCCCCCCACTGCGCATCATCTATCCACAGCACGAGTGGGCGAGGTCCCCGGGCGAGACGCTCGAACAGCTCGCGGAGGGCCTGGGCGCCCTGACGGCGCAGCTCGGTGGCGTCGGGGAGGGGCTCGAGGGTGGGCCCGCGCTGGAAGGCGGCCAGTCGCCCGAGGACGGGGAAGAGCCGGGCGAGGACGGAGGCTCGCGCGGGCACCAGGGCGGAGGACTCGGGGAGGGGGAGGGCCTCCAGGTGACGGGCGAGGGCGTCGATGGTGGCGTCGAGGGCCTTGTAGGGGACGCTCTCCTGGGGGTGGCAGCGCCCCTGGAGGACGAGGGGCGAGCGGGCCGGCGGCGGGTGGGCGAGGAAGTGCCGCACCAGGGTGGACTTGCCGATGCCGGAGGGGCCGTGGAGGTGGAGGGTGACCTGTTGGCCCTGCTCGGCCACGTCGGCGAGGGCTCGGGTGAGCACCTCCAGCTCGTCCGCCCGACCCACGAAGAGGGAGCCCGGGGCGGTGGAGGCCAGGGGAGGCGTGGACGGGGTGGAGCCCGGAGTCAGTCGGGCCGAGCACGAGACGGCTCCCGGGCGCCGCTCGGGCGCGAGGGAGAGCAGCTCCATGGCGAGTTGGGCGAGGGCCTCGGGGACCTGGGGGGCGAGCTCGAGCACATGCGGGGGGCGCCGGTGCACCTTGTGCTCCAGGGGGCTGCCGCCGAGCACGGCGAAAGGGGGGGCGCCGGTGAGCACCTCGTAGAGCATGGCCCCGACGGCGTAGAGGTCGGCGGCGGGAGTGACGGGCTCGCCCGTTACCTGCTCGGGAGCCATATAGGCGGGGGTACCCACGGGGCGGCGGGAGCGGGGTGACTCCGAACCGGGCGCGTGCTGCCCGGTGGTGAGGCCGAAGTCGAGCAGGACGACGCGCTCCTGGGGGGTGACGAGCACATTGGAGGGTTTGACGTCCCGGTGGACGAGCCCCGCGGCATGCAGGGCGTGCAGGGCCTGGAAGAGCTGGACGAGGCCCCGGCACAGCCGCTCCCAGGAGAGCGTCTGGCCCGCCGACGCGGCTCGCGGCTCGGATGGGACGGGCGCCTGGTCGGCGAGGCCCTCCAGGGACTCGGTGCCGGGGGTGGAGTCATCCACGGTCGAGCCGCGCGGGCCGCTCAGGGCCAGCTCTCCGCGGGCCCAGTGGAGGAAGTCCACGCCCTCGATGGCTTCCATGGTGAAGAAGCAGCGGTCCTCTTCCGCGAAGAGCTCATGGAGCTGGAGGAGGTTGGGGTGGACGAGCCCGGCGCGGGCGCGGAACTCCTGCTTGAGGCGGTAGAGGGCCTCGGCGGCGGGGAGGCGGAGCGTCTTGAGAGCGACGTCGCGGGAGGTCTCGCGATCCAGGACGCGGTAGACGCGACCCGTGGCTCCTTCGCCGAGGAGGGCACGCACCTCGAAGCGGTCGGTCCCGACGAAGGAGGCAGACGAGGTCATGGGGAGGCATACTCCGCGTCATGGCCGCGTCTGGGAAGAGAAGACAGCGGGGAGGGAGTCCTTCGTGAGCGACATGCATTGGGGACGCCCCCTGTTGGATCAGGCCATGGCGCTGGCGCTGTTGTCCTGGCGGGTGCATGTCTTCGAGCCCGCGCGAGTGCTGAAGCGACTGGGCCTGCATGTGGCGCCCACGCTGGGGGCGGCGCTGGTGCCCGGAGTGCCGAGCGGAGGAGGCCGGTTCCTGTCGGAGCGGCATCCGGAGCCGGTGCTGCTCCCGGAGGAGCCGACGGGCTACCAGGAGGTGCGCGAGTTCGACCGGCTGGCGAGCCTCTACGAGGCGGTGGTGCGCCCGTTCTCGGAGCCCATCATCGACGAGGTGGTGGAGTTGATGCGGCCGTTGTCGCCGCGAGCCCGGGTGTTGGACCCCTCGGTGGGGCCCGGGGGTTCGGCGTTGAGACTGGCGCGGCTGTTGCCGGAGGGCGAGGTGGTGGCGGCGGACCTGTCACGGGGCATGGTGGAGACGGCGTGGCGAGCGGCGCGGAAGGCGGGAAGCCAGAACATGGCCTTCTTCCAGGCGGACGTGGCCCAACCTCCCGAGGTGTTCGAGGGGTACTTCGACGCCATCGTCTGCTGCCTCTCCTTCCACCACTACCCGGACGGACCGGCGGCGGCGCGAGCCTTCCGCGAGGTGCTGGCACCGGGAGGCAAGGCCTTCGTGGCGGACCCGGGGCCCAAGTGGTTTGTCGAGCTGGCCCGGCCCCTCTCGGTGCTGGCCGACCCGGGATTCGTGCGGCACCGCACGGGCGAGGAGTTCCTGCGAATGTTTGAAGAAGCGGGTTTTCCCTCGGTGTCCTGGGTTGAGGTGCTGCCAGGAATTGGCGTCACCGTCGCCTCGATGTGACTGCTGTGTAATGGTGTGTAATCGCTTTTTCGGGGGCGCCCTGTCAGAGTTCTCGCGCGTTGGTGCTGAGAGTGATTGGGCGTACGGCGTCGGCGACTCCATCGTCATTCCAAGGAGCGGTCATGCGGGTTGTTTTGCTTTCTCTGTTGTTGGTGGGCTCTGTGGCGAAAGCACAGATTGACTACCCTGGGCAGTCATTGTCCGGACCTGATGTCGAGGAACCGGGTGTAACCGAGAACGTTGTACCGCCGGATGCCGAGGTTCCAGTCAGCGCCGCCGTGGAAAAGCGGCTGCCGATGCTTCAATTCCAGTTCGGCAGTGACCTGGCTGCGGGCTCGGGACTGGTTGGAGCTTCGCTGTCAGCGGATTTGAGCATGAAGAGCCTGCCCGCGAGCCCCAGGGCGGGAGTCAAGCTGAAGGGCAAGAGCCTCTTCGTGCTTGGACAAGAAGCGGTTTCCGAGCCAGCGGCTCAGAGAACGACGACCCTCGACGTGTTCGCTCGCCTGACACCCGTCAAGGAGGGTGACGGCAAGCAGCGTATGGTGGAGCTGGCGGTCTCCCCGAAGCTGATACTGGCCAATATCTATGAGGTCAACGTCGAGCTGGCCACGAAGGTGCGGTGGTTGGATTTCGTGGAAGTCAGCTTCGCGGCCTCCCCCAGGCTGACGCGGGAGCGGGTTGGGTATTACGCCTTTGCTGCTGGCTCGCTTGGTAGTGGAAAGGGGCTTTCAGCGACGGGAAGGCTGTTCGCGACGAGCGCTGACATGAAGGCGCCGGAGTTGTTCTTGGGCGTGGATGCGTTCTACGGAATCGATGACCACTTCAAGGTCGGCGCATCCGCCTCCGTTCCGCTGGCGAGCTTTACAGGGACGGCAATCGGAGCCCTCGTGGGATACACCCTCTAACAAGACTTGGTCAGTCGGAGCGCGACAATGGACACTCGACCCCCACTGAAACCCATCTGGACTCTCGTCATTCTCGCCGCAAGTACGGGCTGCTCCACCTCGACCTCCATGGAGTACGATCTCTCTTCGTGGGAACAGCAGTCCAACGTCGCGCCTCCTCCCTCGGCTCCGCCCATCCAGCAGGCCACGGGCGCGGTCACATTCCAGCCCGTGCCCGCGGTGGCCACGCCCAACGCGTGCCTTCGAATGCCTCAGTCCCAGTGGTTGGTACCCCAGAGCTGCAATGGCATCGGTCCGACCGCCCAGTTCGTGGTCAATCGACTCATGACGCTCTGGCGCACCTATCCGACCAACGGCATCTGCTCGTATGGGCGCGAGGGCTCCATCGGAGCATGCGGTGCATTGGGCCCCAACAATGCCTTCTACTGCGTGCTAAGTGATTCGATTTCCTGGGACTACAACTTCCTCAACCTCCAGGAGCGGCAGTTCAACAACTTCGCCCCTGTGGTTATCATCGCTCACGAATGGGGTCACCTGAACCAGGCGAGGAACGGGCTCTCCCCCAACCCCATGAGGCTCGGCCGTCAGAACGAGTTGCACGCGGACTGCCAGGCGGGAATCTTCGCCGCCGTGGAGGAATCCGTCGGGAACCTGCAACCGGGAGACTTGAACGCGGCCTTTCTTTCACTCTGCGGCGGGGGGAGACCCGAGCTGGGCCTGGTTCAACCCCGCGGGTCACGGGAGCTGCCCGGAGCGGGTCACCGCGTTCCAGCACGGCTATGTCAATGCGCGCGCTCGCCTCGACGAGGTCTGCGGACCCAATCCGCAGCTGGCCATGCTGAACATCTGCCGCAACTGAGAAGTCTGACCGGACAACGTGAGCCTGCAAGGGAGGGTCCCATGAAAACCCGCGGAGTGTTGTTGATGACTGTCTTCTGTCTGGCGTTCCAGGGCGCGTGCTCCCCGCCGCAGATCCTCGAGGTCTTCGCGGGAGACGAGAACGCCCAGGGCACCGCCAGCATTGGCAGACAGGGTGAGATTTCCGTGAATGCGCGCGTGCTGCACAGAGGCACGATTTCGTATTATTATACGTCCGATCGAAACGCCGACGGCTTCGCGGAAAACTCGTGCGGCCAATCGTCTCAGAAGAGATGCAAGACCTTTGCTCCCGTGGCGGCTTCCGAGTCACACCTCCTGGAGCCGCTCAGCTACAGGGCCGGTGGCATCACCGGAATCCATACCATCACCCTCCATGTCCTCGATGATTCCGATCATCTCGAGACCGCCCAGGTCCAGATTGAAGTAACGGAGCCTTGAGGCCAGACGGGCTGGCTTCATCCATTTCCGCCTGGAAGGCGCTGTGCCGGGGAAACTCCTCGCGGAAGCGGCGGAGGAACTCCTGGGCCCGCGCCTGCTGTCCTCGTCTCTGGAGCACCTCGGCACACGCCGCCAGCAGCAGGGCGGCCTTGCCATAGCTCCGCCGGTACTTCTCTCGCACGATGGCGCGTGCCCTCTCCTGGGCCACCTTCAAGCACCCCTCCAGCCACTCCTCCTGTCGGGGGCGGCTCACCGAAAGGTGCCTGTAAG
>CAVYSY010000043.1:0-18463 GCA_963771175.1 uncultured delta proteobacterium | reverse complement strand
AGCAGCCAGACGCCCCGCTGCTCCATCACTCGCGGCACGCAGGAGGGTGTCGGTGGGAAGAAGGGCACCCTTTTTTGTCGATGACAACGTTTCCGCAAGTGTCGGGCTTTGCCGCATCCACGAGCCTCCCGGATTGAACGAGATAAGACCCTTGCAACCGCCCGGCCGACATGTGGGTGCGCCAGATTTTTCAACGCGGCACTCGCCACCCGGGACATTAGATTCCGGTCGTGACGAACCGAAATGGGCCCCGACTGACGCGAATGGCAGATCTTTTCTCCCGGGCTGTAAGTCAGACGGAGAAGGATTGCCACCCTGCCCTTCCGTCCGGACGAGCTGTACCGGGTGCCCACCGATGACGGGGCGGCCATCGCCCTGGGGCGCTACCACCCCCGAGGAGAACGCCGGCACGCCGAGCCGGTCATCCTTTGCCACGGCCTGGGCGCCAACCGGTTCCACATGGACTTCGACGAGCGCTACAGCCTGGCGCGCTACCTGGCCCGCGCGGGCTTCGAGGCGTGGGTGCTGGCGCTGCGCGGCCGGGGGCTCGCCGGCCCGTGCGGCGACGCCTCCTTCGATGACCAGGCCGAGCACGACGTCCGTTGTGCGCTGCGTACCGTCCTCTCCACCGGGGCGAAGCAAGTGCTCTGGGTGGGTCATTCCAAGGGAGGCCTCACCCTCTACGGCCATCTGGCGCGAAACCCGCAGGCGCCGGTGCCGGCCGCGGTGGCCATGGGCAGCCCCTTCTCCTTCGCGGTGCAGCCGGGCCTCAAGCACTTCATCCAGCGGCTCGAGCCGCTGCTGCGGCTGAAGATGATTCCCACCCGGCGGAT
This sequence comes from uncultured delta proteobacterium, assembly GCA_963771175.1. Lineage (GTDB taxonomy): Bacteria > Myxococcota > Myxococcia > Myxococcales > Myxococcaceae > Archangium. The sequence continues at coordinate 17,630 of CAVYSY010000043.1, read as the reverse complement.
TACCGGCATCGCCCTCTTCGGCGCGCCGCCAGGGCCGCTCACCCGCTACATGATGCTGACCTCCAACATGGAGCCGGACGTGGTGCGCAAGGCCATGGCCAACGTGCCCACGAGGACGTCTACGGCGGCGTGGTGCGTCAGTTCGCCCACTGGATTACCACCGACTCCTTCTGCATGGCGGACGGCACCTGCTACCGCAAGCCACTGGCCGGGGTGCGCCTGCCCGTGATGCTCATCGCGGGGAGCAAGGACCTGCTCGCCCCGCCGCTGGCCGTGGCGCGGGCCCAGGAGCACCTCGGCGGGCCGGTGAAGCTGGTGGTGGCCGGGCGCGGCCATGGCTTCGCCGAGGACTACGGGCATGCGGACCTGGTGCTCGGGCGTCGGGCACCGGACGAAATCTTCCCGCTGGTGGAGGCGTTCCTGTCCGCGCACGCGCTCGCCCCTGAGGCCCCAGGGGCCGCCCGGTTGTCCGCTCCCCCCCGGCGTGCTACCCCACGGGCCCGCACGCCATGTCCCCAGCCTCCCGCTTCCTCGCCCTCGCCCTCCTGACCCTCATGGGCTGCGAGCGCCGCCCCGCGCCGGGCCACGCCGTGGTGGACTTCCGCCATGAGCGCCAGCCGAGCGGCCCGGCGGTGGCCTCCTGGAAGGCGGACCAGGTGACGGCCGAGGAGCTGAAGCGCCGCCTGGAGGAGATGAGCCCCGCGCTGCGCGCGCGCTACCAGACGCTGGAGCAGAAGCGCGAGTACGTGGAAGGCCTGGCGCGCTTCGAACTGCTGGTGCAGGAGGCGCTCGCGCGCGGGCTGCAGAACGACCCGGAGGTGGTGGCCAGCACCAAGCGGGCGCTGGTGACGCGGCTGATGCGCGCACAGCTCGACGAGGCCCAGCCTCCCGTCTCGGACGCGGAGGTGACCGCGTACTACGAGCGCCAGAAGGAGGACTACGTGAGACCGGAGCAGGTGCGCCTCTCGCACATCTTCCTGGCGGCCCCCCGGACGGACGCGGCCCGCGAGACGGCGGCGCGCGCCCAGGCGGAGAAGCTGCTCGCCGACGCGAAGGCCCTGCCCGCCAAGGACTTCGCCGCCTTCGGGCGACTGGCACGGGCCCACAGCGAGGAGCCGCGCACGCAGCCGCTGGATGGGGACCTGCGCTACCGCTCCCTCGAGGTGCTCGCCCAGGACTTCGGGCCCGAGGTGGCCGAGGCCGCACGCGCGCTCGTCGCCAGCGGCCCGGGCGCGCTCAGCGGCGTGGTGCGAACGGACGCGGGGCTGCACGTGCTGCAGCTCACCGGCCACCAGGACGCGTTGAACCTGAAGCTCGAGGACGTGCGTCAGCAGATTGCCGGCCGGCTCGCCAACGAGAAGCGCACCCAGGCCGGTCGGAGCTGCTCTCCGGGCTGGAGCGCCGCGCCGGCTTCACCGTGGACACCGCGGCGCTCTCGCGCGTCCACGTGGACATGAGCGCCCCCATGCTGCCCCCGAGCGGTCCACCGCCCGGCACCATGCCCGCGCCCTCCCCTTTCCCTTCCGCCCCGGTGGGCCAACCGTGACCCTCCACCAGAGGAGCCCCTCCATGCGCCGTGCCTTCGTCCGCGCCACCCCGCTGCTCGCCACCCTGGCGCTCGCGGTGGGCCTGGCCGGCTGCCCCAAGAAGGACAAGGAGGACCCGGACGCCAACGTGGTCGCCACGGTGAATGGCGAGGTGCTCGCCCGCGCGGACTTCGAGCTGGAGCTGGGCCGCGAGCTCGCCTCCACCGAGGCCCCCCAGCGCACGCCGGAGGAGGTGGAGCCCTTCAAGCGAGCGCTGCTGGACACGCTCATCTCCCGCATGGTGCTGCTGCAGGAGGCCCGGACGCACAACGTCACGGTGACGCCCGAGGAGGTGGACCGGGGGGTGCTGCGGCTGTCGAGTGACTACCCGGCGGGCAACTTCAACGAGGTGCTGGCCCAGGGGCAGCTCTCCATGGCGGAGTTGAAGGCGCGCGAGTCGGCCCGGCTCATCATCGAGAAGCTCTTCGCCAGCGAGGTGTACACGCGCGTGGCGCTGACGGAGGAGGAGCTGCGCGGCTACTTCGCGGCGCACGAGGCGGAGTACGTGGAGCCCGAGCAGGTGCGCGCCGCTCAAATCGTGGTGAAGGGGATGGACGACGCGCGCAAGGTGCAGGCGCTGCTCAAGTCAGGCAAGAAGTTCGCCGACCTGGCACGCCGCCACTCGCTGAGCGCGGACGCCAAGGTGGGGGGCGACCTGGGCTTCTTCCCTCGCGGGCAGATGCCGCCGGCCTTCGACGAGGTGGTGTTCCGGATGTCGCCCGGCCAGGTGTCCGACGTGGTGGAAACGGAGTACGGCTACCACCTGTTCCGGGTGCTGGAAAAGCGGGCGGGGCGCAAGCTGGACTTCACCGAGGTGCGCGCCCAGGTGGAGAGCAAGCTGCTGGCGCAGCGGCGGGCGGAGGCGCAGGCGAAATACGAGCAGGAGCTGCGGGCGAAGGCCAAGGTGTGGGTGAACGAGGCCACGCTGCAGTCCATCCGCGGGCGGCCGGCGACCCAGCCGGCGGCGAAGCAATAGTCGTCCCCATCGAGGGCACGGAAAGAGGAAGGACATGAAGAAGCTGATCGGGACGATGGTGGCGGCGCTGCTCTTGAGCGGCGCGGTGGCGCGGGCGGAGTTGGTGGACCGGGTGGCGGCGGTGGTGAACCGCGACGTCATCGCGCTGTCCGAGGTGGAGAAGCGCGCGGCGCCGGAGATGGCGCGGCTCAACAGCGCGGTGAGGGATCCGCAGAAGCGGGCCGAGGAGCGGACGCGGCTGCTCAAGGCCTCGCTGGACGCTCTCATCGGCGAGAAGCTGATGGAGGAGCAGATTCAAGAGCTGGGCCTGGGCGTGACGGACGCGGAGCTCGAGGCGGCCATCGCCGACGTGCGCCGGCAGAACAACGCCACCGAGGACGCCCAGTTCGAGCGACTGCTGGCCGGCGAGGGCTTCACCGTGCAGGCCTACAAGGAGTTCCTGCGCAAGCAGATGGGGCGCATGAAGCTGGTGCAGATGAAGGTGAGCCCGAAGGTGAAGGTGTCCGAGGAGGACCTGAAGTCGGCCTACACCCAGTACACCAAGCTGGAGTCGGGCGACGCCGAGGTCCATGCGCGCCACATCCTCGTGCAGGTGGACCCGAACGCGAAGCCGGAGCAGGTGGAGGCGGCGCGCAAGAAGGCGGAGACACTGGTGGAGGAGGCGCGCAAGCCGGGCGTGGACTTCGCGGAGCTGGCCAAGGCGAAGAGCGAGGGCCCGAGCGCCGCGGATGGCGGGGACCTGGGCTTCTTCCGGCGCGGGGTGATGGTGCCCGCGTTCGAGCGAGTGGCCTTCGCGCTGCCGGAGGGCGGCGTGAGCGAGCCGGTGCGCACGCAGTTCGGCTGGCACGTGCTGAAGGTGGAGGAGCGGCGCGCGGTGGACGTGGCTCCCTTCGAGCAGGTGAAGGGCGAGCTGGAGTCGAAGCTGAAGATGCAGAAGACGGAGAAGTTCGTCGAGCAGTACGTGCAGGAGCTGCGGCAGAAAGCCTCGGTCGAAGTGAAGATCTGAGCGCCCCACTGGGAGGGGGTAGCGCGTGAGCGAGCGTCCCGTCGTCGGCATCTCGTTGGGAGACGTGTCTGGAATCGGCCCCGAGGTCACCGCGCGGGCGCTCGCCTCGCCGAAGGTGCGCCGGGCCCTGACGCCCGTCGTCTTCGGAGACGGGCCCACGCTGGAGCGCTTCCCCCTCTTCCAGAAGTACGCCCGCGCCACGCCGGACACGCTGGCCCGGGTGACGGGGCCCACGGTCTGCGTGGTGACGGAGCTGGCCGAGAAGGACCGGGCCCCCGGCAAGCCCACGCGAGCGGGCGGCAAGGCCCAGTACGGCTATATCCAGGCGGCCATCGGGGCGGCGCGAGCCGGCAAGGTGGACGCGCTCTGCACGGCCCCCGTGTCGAAGGAGCAGATTTCGCGCGCGGGGATTCCTTTCATGGGGCACACCGAGGTGCTGGCCGAGGCGTTCGGCCGCGAGGTGCTGATGCTCATGGACGGCCCGCGGGTGCGGGTGGCGCTGGCGACGAACCACGTGCCGCTGGTGGAAGTCTCCCGGCTGCTGACGGTGGAGCGGCTGGTGGGCCAGCTCCAACTGCTGTCGCGGAGCCTGAAGCCGGTGGTGGGCCGGGCGCCTCGCATCGGCGTGCTGAGCTTCAACCCGCACGCGGGCGAGGGCGGGCTGCTGGGGCGCGAGGAGGTGGAGGTCCTCACACCGGCCATCAAGCGCGCGCGCAAGCTGCGGGTGGACGCGCACGGGCCCCTGGCGGCCGACGGGCTCTTCGCCCAGGTGGAGCACTTCCCCTACGACGTGGTGCTGGCGATGTACCACGACCAGGGACTCATCCCGGCCAAGGCCCTGGACTTCGAGCGCACGGTGAACGTGACGCTCGGGCTGCCCGTGCCGCGGACGTCGCCGGACCACGGCACGGCCTACGGCATCGCCGGCACGGGCAAGGCGAGCAGCGTTCCCATGGTGGAAGCGCTGCTCAAGGCCGCCCAGCTCGCCGCGCGCTGAGCCCGCTCAGTACGTGAACGGGAAGCGCACCGGCTCGCGGCTCTGCACGCGGTGCCGCGGGAACTTCCACGAGCGCACCTGCGCCTCCATGCAGCGGGCGAACGGCGTGCCCTTGAGAGACTCGGTCTCCATGAGGACCTCGGAGGCCGTGCCACTCGGCTGGACGCGCCAGCGCAACACGAAGCGGCCCTTGTCGGTGTCCGGGTCGCGCGGGGGCTCGTGCGCCTCGAGGCAGGAGACGATGCCGTCCTTGTGCGAGCCCACCACCTGCATGACGTCCGAGGTGGAGAGGGACTCGGGCAGCTCCTTGCCGGGCTCGGGCGGGAGGTAGACGGTGCGCTTGGAGCGCGAATCCTCCGACTTGGGGCCCGAGAAGAGCTCCTTCTCGAACTCCTTGTCGAGCGAGTCGTCGAAGTTGGTCGGGTCCGCGGCCGGGGTGTCGTCCGCCACCGCCTTACCCACCCTGGGCAAGGACACGGGCTTGGGCGTGGGCGTGGGCACGGGCGCGGGAGGCGGCTGCGAACGACGCTGGAGGGCCGAATCGGCGGCCCGCGCGATGCGCTCCTCCGCGACGGCCTGGGGCTTCTCACGCACCACGGGCGTGACCGCGGCCACGGCGACCTTCCGCGACGGCTCGGACGGGGCGGGAGCGGGCACCTGCGCCGAGGCGGTGACGACCTTGGCCTCCTGCTTCTCGACCACCGGCGCGACCGGGGCCGGAGGAGGAGGCTGGGGCGCGGCCGGAGCGGGCTGCACCGCCGGAGCGGGCGCACCGCCGGAGCCGCCGCGACCACGGGCGCACTCGGCCGCGGGGCGGCGGGAGCGGGCTCCTGCGTGGGAGGTGGCGGCGTGGCGGCGACCGGCACGGGAGCGGCCTCTCGCGGCGTCTCCGGGGCCACGGCGACCGGCTGCGCGGCGGCCTCGGGCACCCGCTCCGGAGCGCTCCGGAGCCGCGGCAGGAGGAGCAACGCCCCCATGGCGAGGCCCACGGCCGTGGCGCCCATCAGAGCGCCGACCACGAGCCCCTTCACCCGCCGCGAGGGCTCGGGGGCCACGGGAGCCTCGGGCATCACCAGGGCGGGGATGACGGCCGGAGCCACGGGCACCGGAGCCACCACGGGCGGCGCGGGCACGGGCACGGGCAGCGGTGCGAAGTGCGGAGGCAGCACGGGCTCGGCGACGGGAGCGCTCGAGGTGTCGAGCATCGCCGAGCGCGCCTCCTCCTTCGCCTCCTCCTTCTCAGCCTGAACCTTGCGCATCCATGCCTCCTCCTCCGCGACGAGCGAGGGGAGCGCGGAGACGACCTTCGCCGTCGACGCGTCCTCCTTCGCCGGGGCTGGAGCCGCGCCGGCCGCCACCGTGGGCAGCCCCGCGTCCGTCAGCGCGGCCACGAGCTCGGGCACGCTCGACAGCGGCCTCCACTGGGACCAGGTCTCGCACCAGCAGAGGGTGTCGGGGCCGAGCGCGCCGTGGTGCCACAGCTCGCGCAGCCGCTCCAGGCGGAACGGCCCCGCGGGCTGCGCGTCCCGCTCCAGGAACCACTCCATGGAGCCCACCGCCACGGGCGCGGCCTCCACGAGCGCGGCCTCCACGGTCATGGCCTCCGCCGATGCGCCGAAGAGCGCATCGTCGAAGATGGCGTCCATGTCGTCCGGGCGCACCGAGCCCAGCGCGGACTGGACGCTGACGGCAGTCGCCTCGGACCGAGGCGGGGAGAGCACCGGAGGCCGTGCGCCGCCCCCCGCCCGCGAAATGGACCTGCCCTCGATACCTGACTGGTGTCCGCCCACACGCCCTCCTTCCGGCCCCCGACCACCCCGACAAAGGGACAGCTTGCAGGGCCGAAATTAAGGACGTCCGAAGGGGGCGCCAGGATTCACGCCCCTCGGTACGAGGGACACCATCCGGTTCCGAGCACTTTCGGGGAAAGAAAGTTCCGAGCCTGACGCTCGGGACTCCCGGGGAAGTACAAACCCCTGGACCCCCTGACTACGGCGCTTCCGTGGAGCTCCGCTCCATCCCTCGTCGGGCAACCCGTCCCGTTCCTGGACTCCTGACGGTAATAGGCAATCCAGGAAAGGATGGTAGTGTCTGGCGTTGGGGAGAGTGAGCGCAGATGGTGGACCTGCCAGAGAGACTTCTTCAGCAGCGGGAGAAGGCCGGGCAGCTCGCCGCCCGGGAGCGACTGGACGTGGCGCTCGCCGAGTTCCAGAAGCTCGAGCAGGAGGGCCGTCCGGAGGAGGCCGCCGCGGGCTACGAGGGGCTGGCGAAGGCCTGGGCCCTGGGCAGTCGGCCCCTGCGGGCCATCGCGGCCTGCAAGGCCCTGCAGCGGCTCGAGCCGCGACACACCCGGACGCAGGCCCTGCTCGCGGAGCTCTACACGAAGCGCTCGGGGTCGTTTCCCCGCCCGGTGGAGGGCGGCGCGGCACCCGCCGAGTTCGAGCTCCTCCCGGACAGGGAGGTCCCGGCGCCGGTGCCCATCTTCTCCAAGCTGGACCGCGACGCCTTCCTCGCGCTGCTCGAGGCGATGGAGGTGCGCACCTACGTGGCGGGCCAGACGCTGGCCCAGGCGGGCGAGCCCTGCACGTCGATGTTCCTCATGGTGGAGGGGCGTGCGGACCTCGTGCTGAAGCGGGAGGCCGAGGCCCCCCAGGAGGTGCTGCCGCTGGTGGAGGGAGGCGTCTTCGGGGAGACGGCGCTCATCACCGAGGCGCCCCGGCTGGCGAGCGTGGAGGTGACGGCGCCCTCGACGGTGCTGGAGCTGACGCGGACGCGGATGGCGGAGCTGTCCCGGCGGCACCCGCTGGTGGAGCTGGCGGTGCAGTCCTTCTACCGGGAGCGCGCGGTGGACAACCTGCTGCGCACCCACCCGATGTTCTCCCTGCTGAGCTACGAGCAGAAGCGGGCCGTGGCGCGCGACTTCCAGCTCCAGCGGGTGGAGGCGGGCAAGGTGCTGCTCACCGCCGGGCACATGGGAGACGCCGTCTACCTGCTGCTGCGCGGCCGGTGCACGCCCTACCACGTGCACCCGGGCGGGCATGAGACGACCTACCCGAAGCTGCGCGAGGGCGATGTCTTCGGGGAGATCTCCCTGCTGCTGGACAGGCCGGTGACGGCGATGGTGCGGACGGACGTTCCGTGCGTCCTGCTGCGGCTGGACCGGTCGGCGTGCGAGCGACACATCTTCAGCCAGCCGGGAATGAAGGGCGCGCTGATGCGGATGGGCGCCGAGCGACTGCACCGCACCGCCCGGGTGCTCGCGGAACGGTCACTGCACGACGGGGAGCCGCGCGCCTGACGCGGCCCCCCCGCGCGCTTCCCTGGGTGCCAGGCGAAGCGAGGAACGTGCCTCCCATCGAGTCCTGGGATGGCGACGAGGCGGACACCTTGCGCCTGAGACTGCGAGTGCGAACCGTAAGTGTTCTGCCCTTCAGCATGTAACGAGCCTGGAGGACAGACATGGCAGAGCTCACCCGTGGGGAGAGCACGCGGCAGGGGACGTATGGTGGCGAGTCGGTGGAGCGGCGACTGCCAGAGCATCTTGGTGACGGGTGGGACTTCCACTGGGAGGGATTGGACCGGGCGCATGACGCGCTCGCGGGCGGCGAGACGACGCGGGGCATGTGGACCCTGTTCTCCACGCTGGGGCACGCGCGCTCCGTGATGGTCCACGAGGACTGGAAGCGCTTCTGCCAGGACTGTCTCTCGCACCCCATCCGGGAGCTCGTGCACCAGGATCCCATCGCGCGCAGGAGCTTCGCGAGACCGCGCGGGTACGCGGGAGACGCGGTGCTGCTCGACCTCATGTACCAGACGGAGATGCCGGAGCGGACCCGCGCCTCGAGGCTGGGCCAGGAGCTCTGCCAGTTCATGTACGAGCAGCCGAGTGCCATCAGCCTCCGCTGGCGACGGGACATGCTGGCGCGGCGGCTCGACGAGCTCGCGGAAGAGCTCCCGGAGGCGCGAGTCCTCTCGGTGGCCTGCGGTCACCTGCGCGAGGCCCAGTGCTCCGAGGCCGTGCGGGAGCGGCGGCTCGGCCGGTTCCTGGCGCTCGACCAGGACCCCAAGAGCCTGGCCGTGGTCCAGCGCGAGCTGGTGCCGCTCGGAGTCGAGGCGGTCCCCGGCTCGGTCAAGGCGCTGCTGAAGGGGCAGCAGACGTTCTCCGACCTGGACTTCATCTACGCGGCGGGCCTCTACGACTACCTGCCCCAGCCCGTCGCCATCCGGCTGAGCCACATCCTCTTCTCGATGCTGCGCTCCGGCGGGCGGCTGCTGCTGGCCAACTACACCGACGGCGCCTTCGACAGGGGCTGCAAGGCGTACATGGAAGCCTTCATGGACTGGTGGCTCCTCTACCGGGAGGAGCCCGAGCTGTGCGAGTGGCTCCAGGACATCCCCCGGAACGAGCTGGCCACGCAGCGGCTCTTCCGGGACGACATCGGCAACATCGCCTACCTCGAGGCCACCCGCCGCTGAGGCCCCCGGAAAAGCGAAAGGGGGAAGGCCCTGATGGAGCCCTCCCCCGTCGCTCATGGACCCGCTCCTTCTGGGAGCGGGTCGAGGCGGTGGCCTCTAGCCTGGCCGCCCCTCACGCGCTTCAACGGTGGGCGTGAAGCCCCTCGGCGTAGTGCTGCAACTGGCGCCGGGCAGCATCGAAGGCATCGTTCACGGCCTGGTAGGGGTCCTCGTGCGCGGCGCGCTCACCATGATCGCGGTCGACCACGATGTTCTTGCCGGGCACGTGCAGGTCCAGGTGGACGTGGAAATGCTTGCCCTGCTGATGATGCCGGTGCGGCTCCTCCACCACCACGTGGCAGCCGGTGATGCCATCGAAGAACTGCTCGAGCTTGTCCGCGTTGTCGCGGATGTGCGCCGCGAGGGCATCGCTGGGGTTCATTCCACGGAAGGTGATCTGCAGGTCTCGCTTCATCTTCGCGCCTCTTGCTTGGCTCCCCGTTGGAGCCGTCGTGACGACCTCTCCTATTGCATGCGGAGCGCCAACGCCTATTCCCTTGGAATTCAGTGGGTTGGAGCGGGCCCCGAGCGCAGTGTTTGCGGTGGCCCCCGGCGGGCGCGCAGCCTTTGCGGAAGAAGGCTTGGGGAAGCACCAGGAGTGAAAAGCCCCCCACGGGCCGACTCCCTCCTCCCAGGACAGCCGGACAGGCTCGCGCTGCGATGCGTCGAAGCCAGCCCCACCTTTCTTCATCACCCGAGAGGAGGCGCGCGCGTGATTCGCATCGGCCCTGCGGGATGGAGCTACGACGATTGGGCGGGGGTGGTGTACCCGAAACCGAAGCCGAAGGGGTTCGACCCGCTGGCCTTCCTGGCGGGGTACTTCGACGCACTGGAGCTGAACACCAGCTTCTACCGGCCGGTGAGCCGCCACAACGTGGAGCTCTGGCTGGAGCGCACGGACTTCAACCCGGACTTCCGCTTCACCGCGAAGCTGTGGAAGCGCTTCACCCACGAGCGGGACGCGGTGTGGACGGCGGAGGAGGTCCGCCAGACGCGGGCCGGGCTGGACATGATGCAGGAGGCCGGGCGGCTGGGGGCGGTGCTGATGCAGTTCCCCTGGTCATTCCGCAACACCGAGGAGAACCGGGACTGGCTGGATGCGCTGGTGAGCGAGTTCTCCGACTGGCCGCTGGTGCTGGAGGTGCGGCACGCGTCGTGGAACGAGCGGGACGTATTCGAGGAACTGGCGGAGCGGGGCGTGGGCTTCGTGAACATCGACCAACCGCTCTTCAAGAGCTCGCTGGGCCCGAGCGCGCGGGTGACGTCCTCGGTGGGCTACGTGCGGGTGCATGGGCGCAACTACCGCAACTGGTTCCGCAAGACGGCGAGCGTGCTGGAGCGCTACGACTACCTGTACACGGCGAAGGAGCTGAAACCCTGGGCCGAGCGCACGAAGGAGATGGCGGCGCATCCGCGGGTGAGCGACGTGTACGTGGTGACCAACAACCACGTGCGAGGCAAGGGCGTGGCCAACGCGATGATGCTGCAGACGATGCTCACGGGCCGGAAGGTGCGGGCGCCCGAGACCCTGGTGCGCGAGTACCGGGACACGCTCGGGCCCTACGTGCTGCCGCCCGAGGCGGAGACGCCCGAGCCCCCCGGCGCGAGCCCCGCGGGGTGAGAGACCTCACGGAGGGGGACGGCCCAGCGGGTTCCACACGTACTCCTCCGTGGGCGTCATCCGCAGGTTGGTGAAGCCGTGCCGCTCCACGAAACGCTCGAACCGCTCGGACACCGTCAGGACTCCCTGTCCCCCTCGGGGATGGAAGATGTCCTCGCCCCTCCAGGTGCCCTCCTCCAGGGTGAAGCCGTGGATGGCGTCGATACCCTCGGAGCGACACTCCTCGCAGGTGGGAGGCCTGACATAGCGGATGCGGCTGCGCGCCACGTCCACCGCCGCCCGGCCGAAGCAGACCCTGACGAGCAGATACCGGGGAACGTGAGCGGGCTTGGGGCCTCGCCGCTTCCGGCGCACCCGCACCACCTCCACCGGGTGGAAGCCATCCAGTCCCGTGAGCCCCTCCTCCCGGAAGGCCTGGGCGAACCGCTCGGACACCAGCAGGTCATTCCCAAAGACCTTGATGAAGTCCCCGAGCTCCTCGCCATGCAGCACCAACTCTGCTCGGTGGGGCGGAAGCCATGGCTTCATGCCGATGGGATCACCGCACCGCGGGCAGCGGGGACCCGCTCCGCGGTGGACCGGCTCGACATCTTCAACATCCGCGTCGTAACGGGAAAAGGTGACCCCCTGTTTCAGGACGAAGAAGCGTGGGGAGGCAACGGACTCAGAAGCCACGAGGGAACCTCCTGAGCATGTCGGGCCGCCTGTAGACTTCCCGAAGGAAGGCCTCGAACTCCTTGGGAGTCGCCTTGGAGCGTTGCTCGAGCCACTCAATGACCTCGGCGTCCACATTCCGGTGCCACTCCTGGTAGCCACAGTGAGCCTGTTCATCCACGGCCCGGGTGACGAACCGTGGGTCCCTCGGCGTGTAATGACCGCTCAGCATTTCATGCTTCTTCAGCTTCTCGGCGATGGGCCGGGAGATGACGTGATGCATCTGCCCCTTGCAATCGGGCGGCTCGGGCGAGGCGGGGGAGGTCTCGCCCTCGGCCCGAATCGCCTCGATCGCTTTCTGTGCCCCCTGCGCCGCCGCCGCCGCCTGCACCGCGGCCTCAATCTCCGCGACCACTTGCGGCTCACTCAGCCGCAGCGTGTCGCACGCGCCGACCGCCCCCTGCTTGCAATTGCACACCACCGTCATGTCATTCGCCGCGCACGGAATCTGCGCCAGCAGCAACAACACCACCGCGAGCATCTGGCCCCTCCCGGGCAACGTCTCCCCCAGGCTACCACCCGGCGACAGGGCGACGTGACCGCACCTGCCGTGAAGGAAGTCCTGCTCGGGGAGACTTCACGCGGAGCCCGGCTTCGTGGTGGTCAGAGCCACCCCATGGCCGCCCCTTTCAGAAGGTGAGCATCCGGAAGAACTCGCCCGCCATGCGGCGACCGTGCCGCGCCAGATTCGACGCCGTTCCGGAGAGAATCTCGTCCGCGTCAGTAGACGATGCAGTCGAACTTCTCGATGACGGCGCTGAGTTCTTCCTCGGTGGTCTCAAGCTGCTTGGCGACAGTGGGGGCGTGGTAGGTCACGGCCACCGTGGGGGTGGTTCGTTGTGGAGATCCTCCACAACGATACGGCCGAACAGGTCCGGCCACTTGGCGCCGCGTAATCTCAGGGGCGCGGCGAATGGGGTCCAGGATGGTGAAGCAGGGCCACGTGGGGAAAGCGCAAGGTGGCCGGGTCGCAACCCATGAAGCGGCAGCCATTCAGCCGGGCCCCGGTGAAGTCGCAGTCCTCGATGGAGCCCTGCTGATACCACGGTTCACCCCCGTATTCGGGCCAGTGCCCGAAATCGCACCCCGACAAGCGCCCCTTGAAGCGGCAGCCCTTCAGAGATGCGAACACCCACTCCTGATGGTTCTTCAGCTCCTGCTTCACCTCGAAGGTGCAGTCGATGAACCGGGCCCCGCTGATGAGCAGGCGACTGGCGGGACACCTTCAAGACGACAGTGCAGTTGCGCAGCGTCAGATTGGGGCCGAGGAAATAGAGCGAATCCTTGTCCGTCAGCTCGAACCGCTCGTTTGCAATCTCCCTGTCCTCGATGAGGACGTTCTCCAAGCCACCCCATGGCCGCCCCTTTCAGAAGGTGAGCATCCGGAAGAACTCGCCCGCCATGCGCCGGCCGTGCCGCGCCAGATTCGACTCCGTGCCGGAGAGAATCTCGTACTTGCGGCCCGTCCTCAGGTCAACCACGTCGACTCCCTGGTGGTTGAACTGAAGGCGCCCTTGGAACTGTGCTTCCACCTTGGCATGCACGAAGCGCCCCCGGGCCTCACGCTCCAACAGGCGCGCCAGCCAGTATTCGCCCTGCTCCAGTGGCTTCTTGATGGCGTCGCTCGTTTCGCGAGAGAGCCTGTGGGGCCCCCATTCCTTGGCGGCCCGAGTGACGGCCTCCTGGAGCATGTCCCCCACCTCGTCCTCGGCGGGGATGTCCGCCACCGACTTGCCGCGCGACAAGTGATAGCGCTGGCCATCGCTGAGCGCCACCTGCTGGTTGCCGCCCCGGTGCCGGAGCACGGTGGTGGCGGAGCGGCCTCCCGGGGCCTGTCCCGCCCCACCGCCCATCCCCTTCTTGAACATCACCACGGCCAGGGGGCCCTGGGGAGAGGTGGCCACCGTCTCCGCCGCCGCCACCGCCCGGGCCAGCGCCGTCTCCTGTACCAGCGCCGTCTCCGCCGCCACTTCGGGCGCCAGCAGTGCCGCCCCGCCCTGTGCCTCCCACTGCGCCCCCGCCATGGAGTAGCCCGGAAGCGACTTCACCCGCGAGGCCACCTGCCCCAGCGTGTGTCCGCTGAGCGTGGCCACCGCCAGAATCATCGCCCGGGCCGAGTCCTCGCCCAGCACCCTGCCGAACTCCTCGCCCGCCGCGCGCAGCTCCGCGAAGGTGGTGGCCTCGTGGGCCGCGTTGGCCATGCGGGCCCAGCCGTCCATCAGCCCGTACACCGTCTCGAGGCCCAGGTAGCCCATGAGGAGGAGGGTCAGGCTGGCGGCCACCGCCTTGGTCGTCGGCTCGGGCACCAGCCACATCATGCAGTAGAGGGCCACCGTCCAGACGACCATGGAGACGAGCGCCCGCACGTCCAGCAGCTCGCGCGCCAGGGCCGCGCGCGTCTCGTCGAGCACGTTGCCGAAGGCCAGGGCCAGGGCCAGTGTCCGCCGGTCGTCCGTGCGCAGGTAGGGCCCGTCGTCCAGCAGGCCCATGCAGTCGCCGCCGCCCTGCCCCTCACACCACCCGAGGTACTTCGCCCTCAGCGCCTCCTCGGCCTCGGGCGTGAGGGCCACCGGGCCCTGCTGCCTCTCCGGCACCAGCGTGTAGGCCCGGCCCCGGTACATCTCCAGCCGCCAGTCCCCCGCGCTCGCCACCGTCTCCTCTCCTCCTGGCGGCGGCGGCAGGAGGCGCAGCAGCTCGAGGGCGGCCTCCCGGGGCGTCTTCCCCCCGAGCCGCACCTCCCGGTAGAGCCGCTGCACGGCCCGCTGGAACTCGGCCGGGGGGATGGGCACCGGCCGGGTGGCCACCGCGCCCGGCTCCAGGAAGCCCAGCTCGTACACGATGGCCCCTTCCAGGCCGGGCTCCACCGTGTCGGCCACTCGCTCTCGCGGGGCCGGTGGGGGCACGAGCGCCCTGGAGCGATAGCCCGCCATGAAGCCGCCGCGAGGGCCGCCCGTGGCGCACGCGGAGAACAGGAAGAGGACGAGCAGAAGCCAGCCGCCCAGCAGGGGGCGCAGCCGCGCGCCCAACGAACGCGGGCCAGGAAGACGGAGAGACACGGCGCACCTCCAGGAGCGACGCGGCGTGCGAGCCGTCGCTCCGGGAGTACACGGAAACGCGAGGACGCCCGTCAAGCCAGGCGCCTCGGTCCTCGGGCTGGCGCCCTCTCCATGTTAGACCCCCTGGCGTTCCGGTCATCGGTGACCGCACCTGTTGGGGAGGAAGTCTTGGCAAGCACCGCTCTATCTCCGGCGAAGCGCCGGCTGGCCCTCGGGCAGCTCGGGCGCGACCGCCTGGGCGAGCTGACGAACCGCTACGGCCTCGAGGTCGCCGACCGGCGCGTCGTCGGCAACCACGTCGAGGCCCTCGTCCACTCGCGCTCCGTGGACTTCGCCGAGCTGCTCGCCGGCCTCAAGCGCGAGGAGCTCCAGTCCATCTGCGAGGCCCTCGGCCTGGACCGCGGCGGGCGCGAGAAGGACGTGCTGGTGCGGCGCATCCTCGGCGACGGGCTCGCTCCGGCCCAGCCCCCTCCCTCCTCCCCGAGCCACCGCCCCGCTCGCGAGCACTCCTCCCCGGAGCAGGCCAGCCTCGCCCTGCCCTCCACGGCCCGGCTCACCGTCGAGCAGCTCGAGCGCTACCTCTGGTGCGCCGCCGACATCCTGCGCGGCTCCATCGACTCGTCCGACTACAAGAACTTCATCTTCGGGCTGCTCTTCCTGAAGCGCCTCTCCGACGGCTTCGAGGAGGAGGCCGAGAAGCTCATCGCCGAGGGCGAGCCGCGCCGAGGTCGCCGGGAGGACCGCGACGACCACCAGTTCTTCGTGCCGAAGCGCGCCCGCTGGTGCGAGCTCCAGAAGGTCGCCACCGAACATCGGCGAGGCGCTCAACAAGGCGTGCGCGGCGCTCGAGGAGGCAGAACGCCAGCGCTCGAGGGCGTGCTCGCGGGCATCGACTTCAACGACGAGCGCAAGCTCGGCGACGCCAAGAACCGCGACACGGTGCTCGCGCGGCTGGTGCAGCACTTCTCCAAGCTCGACCTGCGGAACGCCAACCTCTCCGAGCCCGACATGCTCGGGCGCGCCTACGAGTACCTGATCGAGAAGTTCGCCGACGACGCCGGCAAGAAGGGCGGCGAGTTCTACACGCCGCAGCAAGGTCGTCCAGCTCATCGTCGAGCTGCTCGCAGCCCAAGGAGGGGATGCGCATCTGCGACCCGACCTGCGGCTCGGGCGGCATGCTGATCGAGTGCGCCAAGTACGTGGAGCGCCACGGCGGCAACCCGCAGAACCTCGTCGCTGCACGGGCAGGAGAAGAACCTCGGCACCTGGGCCATCTGCAAGATGAACATGCTCCTGCACGGCCTGCCCGACGCGCCGCATCGAGAAGGGCGACACCATCCGCGATCCGAAGCTCGTGCGAGGGCGGCGAGCTGATGCTCTTCGACCGCGTGATCGCCAACCCGCCGTTCTCGCTCGACGAGTGGGGCCGCGAGGTGGCCGAGGCACGATGCCCACGGGCGCTTCCGCTTCGGCGTCCCGCCGAAGACGCAAGGGCGACCTCGCCTTCGTGCAGCACATGGTCGCCACGATCAACATGACGGGCATGCTCGGCGTGGTCATGCCGCACGGCGTGCTCTTCCGCGGCGGCGCCGAGGGCGAGATCCGCAAGGGGCTGCTCAAGGAGGACCTGGTCGAGGCGGTGATCGGCCTGCCCTCGAACCTGTTCTACGGCACGGGCATCCCGGCCGCGATCCTGGTGCTGAACCGGGCGAAGCCGCCGGAGCGCAAGGGCAAGGTGCTGTTCATCGACGCCGTCGCAGCGAGTTCGAGGAGGGCAAGGCCCAGAACTACCTGCGCGACGAGGACGTGCAGAAGATTGCGGCGACCTTCCACGCCTTCAAGGACGTGGAGAAGTACGCGCGCGTCGTGCCGTCTCGAGGAGATCGAGAAGAACGACTTCAACCTGAACATCAGCCGCTACGTGGAGACGGCTAGGAGCCGAGCACGTTGTGGACGTGGCCGAAGCCGTGCGCAAACTGCGCGAGCTGGAGGCCGAGCGGGCCGCCGCTGAGGCGAAGATGAACGCTTTTCTGAAGGAGCTTGGGTATGACTCCTAACGGCTGGCAAAAACGACGATTCGGGATTCTGCCCGGGAGGTTGTTCGTCGCGCCGAATCAGAGGAGTTCCCCATTCTTTCCGTAACGAAAGACCATTGCCTCCTACTTCAGAGTGAGAAATTCAAGAGGCGAATAGCGAGCAAGGACACAGCGCGCTATAAGCGAATAAAATACGGGGAGTTTGCCGTATGATCCCATGGTTCTTTGGAGCGGCAGCATCGGCCGGCAGAAGCGGGTCGAGGAAGGCATCATCAGCCCCCGCCTATCACGTCTTCCAGACCGATTCGACTGTAAACCCAGATTTTCTTGAGGCGCTTCTTCGCTGGCCGGGAATGCTACCGAGATACGCAGACATTTCCCAGGAAGCGAATGTCCGGAGGCGAAAGGCCAGTTTTGAAGACTTTGGCAGCCTCTCATGGAACATTCCTCCTCTTTCCGAGCAGCGCAAAATTGCCGAAATCCTTTCCTCGATGGACGATACTATCGAGAAGACGCAAGCCGTCATCGACCAACTGGAGGTGGTCAAGAAAGGGCTGTTAGGGGAGTTGATAACACGGGGGGTTCCGGGGCGGCATAACAGATTTGTGGAGTCTGAGGTTGGGTTACTTCCGAGCGGATGGCAATGTGTTCGCCTTGGCGACCTCGTTGTAGACAGCCGCTATGGGACTTCAACGAAATGCAACACTGATACGGCTGGGCTACCTGTACTGCGAATCCCCAATGTTCTTGGAGTACGGATCGACCCTACAGAGCTGAAGTACGCCCGGCTCCCCTCTGAAGAAATCGCACGCCTTGCATTGCAGAAAGGCGACTCCTCGTGGTTCGAACCAACGGCAACCCGGACTATGTAGGCAGACTTGCCGTTGTTACTGAGGCCCAGCAGGGTTGGGCTGTACGCCTCATACTTGATTCGCTTGCGGCTGTCTGCCGAGGCAATACCCGTTCACTCCGCCTCGCGCTTGAATCGCCGCCCGTCCGCAGTCTGCTCGCGCGGGTCACGCGCACATCTGCTGGGAATTACAACCTAAACTCAGAAGGACTTGCGGGAACTTATGTGCCCGTACCTCCGGTTACGAGCAGGCCACGATTGTCGAACTCCTAG
>CAVYSY010000042.1:0-24038 GCA_963771175.1 uncultured delta proteobacterium | reverse complement strand
CTTCGGAAGCGCGGAGTAGCGGGCCATGCACCGCTGGTAGCGCCTGTCCACCGAGCGCGCGAACCACGCGGTGGAGCGCGCCCCGGCCATCTTCGGGCTGCGGAGGCCCACGGTCGGGGAGACGGGCGTACGAGGGACCTGTCCGTCACCTCCTCGTACGTGCGCCGCAGGGCCTCCTACGTGTCCGTCGCCTCGAGCTCGATCTCTTCTCCTGGAGCAAGTCCGCCGCACCTCGCGCTCGCTCAGGTCGGGCGCACCGGTGCTCCGGAAGGCGAGAAGGCCTGGAGCGAGCGGCTGTCCGTGTCGACCGGGCGCCCCTGCTTGTCGTAGGCGAGCAGGTCCCCGTCCGGGCCAGCGTCAGGCCCGTGAGCTCGGCCGACCTGCTGCTGCACCGCCGCGTTGCGCTAGGCATAGAGGCCCGCGTTGTAGTCCGCGAATCGCAAGAGGGGCTCGGGGTACCGGGCCTCGTATCCGAGCAGCCGCGCCGTGCCGTAGTACACCCCGCCGCTCCGCGTGTAGAGCGCCTCGCGGACCTCGTGCGTGGGACGCTCGCGCTCCTCGGCCTTCGCCAGCGAGGTCCGCCGAGAACTGCACGGAGACCTGCATGGAGCCGGCGGTGGTGATGGGGTTGAGGTCCTCCAGCCGCGTGGACTTGAAGAGCGAGCCCGCCGAGCTGGTCCGCCACGGCACGGCCTCGGGGTACTCCGCCTCGTAGTACGCCAGCCGCTCGCGGAAGAGCCGGTCCAGATCCCGCCCGTCTGCACCTGCTCGAGGCGAGCCTCGAGGCTCTGCCGCGTTCTTGGCCCTGGGCCCGGACCTCGCAGGAGCGCCCTCATCGGCCGGTGGCCCGAGCGGGCCGAGCCGGGCGGCGTAGCGTCTCGAGCCCCCGTGGGCGACGCGCGCGAGGCCCGGTACCGCCGGGTTGGCATTGAACCCGGACTCCTGCTCGATGACGGCCAGCACCGAGCACACCGCCTCGGCCAGCGGGACAGCCCGTGCGCCTCCAGCGCGGCCATCACGTCCTCCGCCCAGCCCTCCCGGTCCTTCTCCTCCGGAGGCACCAGCTGCGCCGCCTGCTCCACGGTGACGCGCGGCGGGAGCGGGGGCTCGGGGCGGATGTTGCGCGGGGCACAGGCGGCCAGTGCCGAAAGCACCCACACGGCCAGCACCCCTAGGCCCCGCGGGAAGAAATCGCGCCCCGTTCCCACTCCCGGAAGGAGGAGGCAAGTGGCCGCGAGGATACGTTTACAGTCCGTAAAACAGAAAAATTCCTGAAATCCATCATAGCCCCTTGATTGACGGGTTGTTGGTATGTCAAGAAATACGCCTCTTCTTCAGAGGGGTATTGAATTGGCTAATCGCATGTTCAGGACTCTGTGTGTGGCGTGGCTGGGCGCGAGCCTCGTTGCCTGTGGCTCGACGACCGAGGTGAACGAGGAAGCCGTCCGCGCGGGTGACAAGGACGTGGACATCCAGGCCGCCCTGGCGAACTTCAAGGACGCGCGCGTGGTGGGCAGCGAGGCCGGCGTGCCCTACATGGTGACGGGCAAGCTGGGCCGGCTGCCGGCGGTGGGCTCCGCGAGCGTGATGCAGCGCGCGAAGGATGAGCTGCGCACGACGGCGGCGAGCATTCCGCCGGTGTTCCGGGTGAGCAGCGAGGAGCTGACCTTCAAGCGCGCCTCGACGGACTCCCGCGGTCACCAGTTCCTGCGCTTCCAGCAGGTGCTCAACGGCCGGGAAGTGATTGGCGGCGAGATGCTGCTGCACGCGGACGCCGAGGGCAACGTGTACGCGGCCAACAGCTCGCTGCGTGAGGTGCAGGGCGTGGCCTCCCAGGCGCGGGTGGCGGCCGAGGCGGCGCAGCGCGCTGCCGTGGACGGCTCCGAGGCGCTCGGTGCCGAGGCGCAGGGCGGGGCCCGGCTGGTCTACATCAAGGCCGACGGCAGCAGCTGCGGCTGGCCTAGGAGGTGCGGGTGATGGGCGAGGGTGCCGAACGGCTGCCGGTCGACGACCTCGTCTACGTCAGCGCCGTCCGCGGGCGTAGCTGGCACGCCCTCGCGCATCCACACGGCGAAGAACCGCAGCGTCCACGGCCAACAACGGATCGACCCTCCCCGGAACCCTGCGGCGCAGCGAGGGAGCGGCGGCGACCGGCGACAACCACGTGGATCGCAACTACGGGCACCTGGGCACGACCTACGACTGCTACCAGACGGTCTTCGGCCGCGACTCCTACAACGGCGCGGGCGCGCTCCTGCGCAGCACGGTCCACTACAGCAGCAACTACGTGAACGCCTTCTGGAACGGCACCCAGATGGTCTACGGCGACGGCAACGGCGTGGACTCCGGTCCGCTGGGCGAGGACCTGGACGTCACGGTCCACGAGCTCACCCACGCCGTGACCGACAGCGAGTCGGACCTCATCTACTCCAACGAGTCCGGCGCGCTGAACGAGGCCATGAGCGACATCTTCGCCGCCGTCTGCGAGAGCTGGACGCGCGGGTGGGCCATGGACGCCGACGTGTGGAAGATCGGCGAGGACATCTGGACGCCCGGCACCAGCGGAGATGCGCTGCGCTACATGGCGAATCCGACCCAGGACGGCTCCAGCTACGACTACTACCCCGAGCGCTACACGGGCACCGGCGACAACGGCGGCGTGCACCTGAACTCGGGCATCGCCAACCTGGCGTTCAAGCTGCTGTCCACCGGCGGGACGCACCCGCGAAGCAAGACGACGGTGAGCGTGCCGGGCGTGGGCATCGAGATCGCGGGACGGATCTTCTACCACGCGAACACGAACTTCATGACGCCCAGCACGACCTTCGATCAGGCGAAGACGTACACGGTTCAGGCGGCGGCGTCGCTCGGCTACGACGCGGCGACGCAGGACGCGGTGACCAAGGCCTGGGCCGTCGGTGGGCGTGCCCGCGCCTCCTCCCCCGACCACGACCCTGACCAGCGGGGTCCCGGTCTCCAACCTCTCGGCCGCCACCGGGGCCGCGCGGTACTTCACCCTCCAGGTCCCCGCCGGCACCACCAGCCTCACCTTCAGCACCAGCGGCGGCACGGGAGACGCGGACCTCTACGTGCGCCTCGGCTCCGCGCCCACGACCAGCACCTACGACTGCCGTCCCTACACCGCCGGCAACGCCGAGAACTGCACCTTCACCAACCCCGCCGCGGGCACCTGGCACGTGATGGTGCGCGCCTACTCCACCTACTCCGGCGTCTCCCTGACGGGTCTCTACGGCGGTGGCGGCTCGGGCGGCGGCACGCCGACGACCGAGACGGCCAGCGGCAGCGTGGCCTCGGGCGCCAGCGTCAACTACGGCGCGTACAGCGTGGTGGCTGGCACCCAGTTCAAGGTGGTGATGACGGGCTCGGGCGACCCGGACCTGTACGTCCGCTTCGGCGCGGCGCCCACCACCACCACCTACAACTGCCGTCCGTACCTCTCGGGCGCTTCCGAGACGTGCGACCTGACGGTGCCGGCGGGCCAGAGCAGCGCGTACATCATGGTGCGCGGCTACACCGCGGCCACCTACAACCTGGCCATCAACTACACCAAGCCGTAGTTTCGACGGACAACATGGGTTCAGCCGGCGGGCGGTCCTCCTCGGGGGGCCGCCCGTCGGGCCTGCGGGGCCCCTCTACCGTTGCACCTCGATGTCGCGCGCGAGGCTCTCGCCGCCTCCCACCAGGTCGAACGAGGCGCGCACCGGCATGCCCTCGGAGAGGGTCCTCAGGGGGATGTGGCGGCCCCGGGCGAAGGCCCCGGCTGCGACCGTCGATGCGCAGCTCGTAGACGTTGCCCTCGTCATCGCTCACCTCGAGGGTGCCGGGGCGCACGCGCTTCACCCGGTCCGTCCACGGTGCCGGTGGCGATGGTGACCTGCTCGAGAGGCTGGAGGGGGGTGCCGCTCATGTCGCCCTCACGTGCCGCCGCGGCGGCCTCGCGGAACGACGCCTTGTCATCGTCCGCAGTGGAGGGATGGGGGGGCTCGCCGCTCCCAGGTGGCGGAGTCCGTCTCCAGCAGCCGCGAGGGAGGTGGCTCCTCGTCCATTCCGCTCGCCCCAGCCGGTGGTTCGGGAGTCACGGGGGGCTCGGTAGCCTCGAGCACGGGGGCCTTCGGCTCCAGCTCTGGCAGGTGGACGGTGACGACGGGTTGGATGGGTGGTGCCTCGGAGGGAGCGCAGGCCTCCGTGGGCGTGGAGGTGTCGCAGGCCGCACCTTCCGGCCCCGGCTTCCGGCATCCCGTCGAACAAAAGGACACACCACCCCAGCAGTCCCAACTCCACTGCCCATTCCGCCATCCCACCCTCCCCACACTCTCCCGGGGGAAGGTGGGGAGCCGGGGCCAGCGTGACAAGCCTCCCCCCGGAGCTCCGTTCAGTGGTGGAGCCTCGCTAGCGTCCGGAGCCGACAGCGCCTGGTGCGCGCCAGCGCTGGAGCAACTCTCGCGCGCTGCCGCCGCGCTCCAGTCGGGCCTCCGTCACGCCGAGGTCCGGTCCCAGCTCCAGGACGAACGCGAGCGTCGGCTCGCCGCGCAGGTGGTAGCGCAGGTCTCCGATGCGCACCGCCGTGCGTCCGTTCGCGCCGGGGGCCGAGGAGATGACGGGGAAGCGGGCCCAGGCGAGCGCCTCGTGCACGGTGGGCACGGCGCGCACGGCGGTGGGGAGTGCGTCCGGGGTGGGCAGGGGAATGCGGGCGTTCTCTCACTGCGGGGGCTCGCCCGGGGATACCGTCCCGGCCACGTACTCGGAGGGGAGGACGGCCACATAGCGCCAGGTGGTGAGCGAGAGCCACGCGGGGAAGACCTGCACCCGCTCCGCCTGGGTGGAGGCCTCGCGCACCCGGGAGGTCAGCGTCGCCTGGAGGACGCCGCGCAGGCCGACGTACGCGGCCGAGCATGCGAGTCCCAGGAGCAGGGCCCGCCTCCAGTGGACCCGGCGACGCCAGGCCCACGCCGCGCCGGCGAGGAGGGGGAGGGTGACGAGCGGGTCCACCACCATGGTCCAGTCGAGTGTGAGGCGCTGGTCGGAGAAGGGGAGGAGGAGCCGGGTGCCCCAGCCGGTCCACAGGTCGGGCAGCAGGTGGGCCACGCCGAGCGCGAGCAGGCTGGAGAGGTAGACGGGAAGGAAGCGGGCGCGGCGGAAGACGAGCAGGGAGAGCCCGGTGGCGACGAGGGCGACGACGGGCGCGAAGGCGAGCGCGTGAGACAGGCCGCGGTGGGCGCGCAGGGCGTGGTCGACGGAGTTGGCCGCCGGCAGGAGGGTGTCCAGGTCGGACAGTTCGGCGGCGAGGACGGAGCCGAGGAGGACGGCCTTGTCGGTGGGCGAGAGCGGGGAGCCAGCGGGAGAGTCGGGCCGGCGCAGCGCGCCGAGGGCGAGGCCCAGCAACCCGTGGGTGAGGTTGTCCATGGTGTCAGGCTCCCAGGGCGCGAGCCACGGCCCGCACGTGTGTCCGGACGAGCTCCCGGGCCCGCGTGAGCTCTTCCAGGCGGGGAGGGGACATACCCGAGGCACAGCACCACCTCGTCCTCGGGGGCGGCGCGCGCTCCGAGCGCGGCGTAAGTCGAGGTTGCGCGAGACGGGCTCGCCCTCGGTGTCCGGGGTGAAGCGGCCGAAGACGGCGGCGTGGGTGCCCCGGTCGGGCGCGGTCTCCTTCAGGGAGAAGAGCTGGCGCACGGCCTCGAGCGCCTCGGGGCTGGGTGGCGAGGGCCTCCGGGTCCACGGGCCCCGCGGAGCTCCCACTCGAGCAGGCGCAGGCAGCCGCGGACGAACTCCACGTTGGTGATGACGAGCCCGTACAGGTACCAGTCCGCGCACGCCGCCTGGACGAGCCGCGCCTGGGCGTCCGAGAGCCAGGTGAAGGAGGGGCAGGTGAAGGTCTCGCAGATGTCGGCGCGGTAGACGCCGCAGTCGCGCAGGTCCTCTCCGCCCGTCACCTTCGGGTGGCCGAGGCACCCCACGCGCGTGTGCTCCGCGTCGAGGAAGCCGAGCAGCGGACAGACGCGCACGGCGGGGAAGAGGGGAGGCGTGGCGTGGCGGGACTCCAGCAGGGCCCGGGCCGCGCGGCTGGTACGCCTCGGGTTGCTTGGGCAGCGGGCGGAAGGTGGCGGTCTGCTCGGCGAGGCGCTCGGTGAGCGTGGCGCGCGAGTGGTCGCGGAAGTTGTAGAGGCCGCAGCAGGCCCCACAGGAGGCGCCGCGGCCGGGCTGGCACAGGTGGAAGGAGACGGACATGTCAGAACCACTCGGGCCGCATGCGGGCGTACGAGTCCTCGCCCGCCGCGGCACAGCGCCACGAGGTCCGCACCCGCGGCAGCTCGGTGTGAATCCAGTACTGCGCGGCGCGCAGCTTGCCCTCGTAGAAGTCGCCGCCCTCGCCGCCGCGCGCGAGCCCCTCGCGCGCCGCGGCCGCCTGCACCAGCCACTGCCACGCCACCGCGAGCATCGAGAACAGCTCCAGGTAGTCGGCGCTGTGGCGCAGCATCCCCTCGACGTCGCCCTCCATGCCCGCGCGCGCCCAGCTCCATCGTGAGTTCCGGCACCTCGGCCAGCGCCTTGTGCAGCGGCGCGCCCCACGCGGCCTCCACGCCCGCGCTTGCGCGCGCGCGCCACCGTGCGCCTCCACCTCCTCCGAGAAGGCCCGCAGCGCGGCGCCGCCCGCCCGCCACCACCTTGCGCCCGAGCAGGTCGAGCCCCTGGATGCCGGTGGTGCCCTCGTGGATGCGTGTTGAGCTTCTGATCGCGCAGCCACGCCTCGGGCAGGTACTCGCTCGAGTAGCCGTAGCCGCCGTGCACCTGCACCGCGAGCGCGTTGGCCTCGAAGCCCCTCTCGGCGGGGAAGGTCTTCGCCATGGGCGTGAGCAGGTCGAGCAGCAGCGGCGCGCGCTGGCGCTCCTCCGCGTCCGGCGCGTGCGCGGCGAGGTCCGCGTAGCGCGCGGTGCAGCCGCCAGCAGCGACAGACCGCCTTCCACGATCGCCTTCTGCCGCAGCAGCATGCGCCGCACGTCGGCGTGCTCGATGATGGGCACCTGCGGCGCGTCGGGTCGCTTCGCGCCAGGCGGGCGGCCCTGCGGGCGCGTCCGCGCGTACGCGAGCGACTCGTGGTAGGCGACCGAGGCCGTGGCGACGCCGTTCAGGCCCACCATGATGCGCGCCTCGTTCATCATCTGGAACATGTAGCGCGAGGCCCCTGGTTGGGCTCGCCGACCAGCCAGCCGTGGCAGTCGCCGTCCTCGCCGAAGTTGAGCGCGAGGCTGGGCAGCCCGCGCCAGCCGATCTTGTGGATGACGCCCGGCGACGTGGACGTCGTTGGCCACGAGCGCGCCCGCCTTCGGGCCGCGCTGTCGGCACGGCGAAGAGCGAGATGCCCTTGACTGCCCGCGGGCGCGCCGTCGATGCGCGCGAGCGTCAGGTGCACGATGTTCTCGGTGAAGTCGTGATCGCCGCCGGAGATGAAGATCTTCGAGCCGCTGATGCGGTAGTGCCGTCGCTCCGGCGGGCGTGCGCGCGTGGTCGCACGTCGGCGAGGCTGCTGCCCGCCTGCGGCTCGGTGAGCGCCATCGTGCCGGTCCACTCGCCGGCGTACATCCGCGTCATGAACTCGCTCTTGAGCGAAGGCGCTGCCGAACGCCTCGAGGAGGTGCGCGGCGCCGGTGGTGAGGCCCGACGAAGCCGTAGGCGCTCAGGTTGCCGGCCATCAGGTAGGCCGAGGCCAGCGAGTCCACCGTGAGGGGCAGCTGCTGGCCGCCCACCTCCGACGGGCCGCGTGGCGGTGAGCAGGCCGAGCTCGACCAGCTGCGGGTACAGCTTGCGCATCAGCCGGGTGGACGTGGACGCGGCCGTCGCGGAGCACGGGCGGCTCGGCGTCCATGGGCCGGTAGGTGGGGAAGAGCACGTCGCGCGCGAGGCGGCGCGCGCTGTCGAGGAAGAGGTCGAAGGTCTCGCGCGAGTGCGTCGGCGAAGGTCGGGCAGCGGGCACAGCGCGCGGCGTCGAGCACCTCGTAGAGCAGGAAGTCGACGTCGCGGTCGGAGAGCAGCGGGTTCGGGCGGGGGCGTTCATGGGGTGAGTGTTATCCCATGTCCGCCGGGCCGGAGGAGAGGCCGTGCAGTTCGCTTGGGGCACACTCCGGCCCGGCCTCCCTCCTACGAAGGCTAATGCCGCCCCAACTCCCTGTCCGAGGCAGCCAACTGCACGGTCACGGTGTATTTGTAGGCGCTGGAGAGAGCCTCGAACCTCTCCAGGGGAAGCGCGGAGAGGCGCTCGCGCAGGAAGTCCGGGTCGCTGAGCACCTCGGGGTGTTTGAATTCGGTATCCACCTCTACCAAGACAGGAATCACCCGGAGCACAGCCTCCATGCAATCCTCTCGGGTAGCGCGAGCCATGCGCTCCACCGTCAGGGCCATGTGCTCGCGGACCGAGGCCGGGCCTTCGGGGCACCATGCCTCCAGGGTCTCGCGGTAGATGTACTCCATGAGGTCGTCGATGGTGTGGTGGGTGTCGGGCAACCTGTACACATAGCGAGGGCCCTGGAGCACATCCCAGAAGCGGAGCACAGAGGCGAGCCGGTTCGCCATGCGCTCAGCGCTCCGCCGCGGGGGCGGAGACACGGCGTGGTAGAGGGCGCCCCAAGGGGTGCTCAGGCAGAAGGACTCGAAGGCTTCTGCCGTGCGTTGACGCTCCTCCTCCTGGACGCATTCGCCCAGGCTGGTGAAGACGCTGAGAAACATGTGCACCCGCCAGCGCGGGTGGGTCGAGTCGAAATCGGCCCCCGAGTGCATTACCAGCACCTCTCCGGGCGGAACCTGGCGCATCTGTCTGGGCCGGGGAAATGCACCGGTCTTGAGGTACTCCCGGGCCCACCAGTGGCCCTCGGCTCTCACCTTGCGGAGGATGGCGGCGGTTGTGCCGTAGAGCCAAGCTGGAAACTCAAGCACTGGGGACTGTTCCGGGGTCATGGTCTTTTGCCCTAGCACAGCGGCCAGGTGCTCCTCCATCGCCAGGCACTTCGTTCGCTCCAAGGGCGGCAGACGCATCCCGCTCGCTCAGCGGCAGTCCACAGGCAGGTAGACCTGACCCTGGAAGCTCTTGGGGCGTTCGCCCCCTCCATAGGCGGCTCGGAGCGCCTGCTCCGCCAACTCACCGCGCTGTTCTATTTCTTCCTTGGGCAACGTCTCTGCCTTCTGGGCCGCCCGCTCCTTCCAGGAAGCATTGGGCTTCTCGCGCCGGTAGCTCCAGCGGTACAGAGTCACTCCGGGCTCTGGCGTGCGCCAGGACAACTGCCAGAGTGCTCCCCCGTTCTCGAATTCGAGGAATAGCGCCCCCTCGAAGCCGGTGCCTCCCGCGAGCTTCTTGTCAGGCTCGACGGCATCATTGAGCGCCGCCAGATAGCGCCTCGCCTGGTCTCTCCCTTCCCTGCGCGACTCCTCATCGTCCGGTTTGATCTCGAAGAGCACGAGGGCGCGGGTATCGGTGATGTCCGGGCGCCAGAGCCTCACGAACTCAGCAAGTCGCTTGGGATCCCCCAGTTCCCCCTCCCTCACAATGTCGGCGAGACTGACGGTGTTGAGGAAGATGACGTTGGAGGGATGCTGTACGCTGTAAGCTCTGCCAATGGCCTCATGTGCGGCCCGGCCAAGAAAAGCGCCCCAGGGCTCCTTGGAGTCTGGTTTACGGCCAGGGAGCGTGGAGGAGGGCGGCTCCGCCTGGGCATTGAGGGTCGCCACGAGCAGCAGGAGAAAACCCGCCAGCCCCAAGGTGCTCTTCGTCCTGGTTCCACGTCCTTTCGTGGCCAACATGTTCCTCCCGGTGCAGTTCAAGGTTGGGGAGGCAACCATGAGGGGCTGACATGCTGATGAGGGTGACTCCGCATGGAAGCGGCGGGAATCCCGAGGATGGTGTCCGAGGATGGTGTCAAAGAACTCGATAAGCTGAACCCGAATACGAACAAGACTCGGCGTGGACGGGTGAACCCACCGGTCTCCAAGTCTTTCCGAGGGTTTGCGTGGTGGAGGTGTACTGGCGCGAGCAGTGGAACAGAGCGCCGGCACGGTGCGGTTGTATGCCTTCGCCTTCTCATCCAACCACTTCCATCTGCTGGTGTGGGCACGGGGGGCAGCGCTCGCGGGGCTTCTGGGAGCGGCGCTACTCGGCGGAGCCGGTGCTGGACGACACGGCGCTGGTGGGCCGGCTGCGCTACGTGCTCGCCCATGGAGTGAAGGAGGGGCTGGTGGAGCGGTGCGCCGAGTGGCAGGGACATGCGTCCACGCGCCAGGCCCCGCGGGAGTTGCGCGAGCGGTATCGCGATTTCGTCTCGGCATTCCGAGAAGCCGCGGCTCGCTGGAGACAGGGGGACTTTTCTGCCTGCTTCCCCAGGTTCTCCTTCCCGCCGCGAGTCGTGCCCGGTCGCATCGCTCGTGTTCTTTGACACCCTTCTGGGACACCTTTCCGGGGCCAGGCGGGGTGACACCTTCCTCGCGGGCTCACGGTGCAGACGTTGCCGGGCCAGCCAGCGGGAGCAGCACCGTGAAGGTCGAGCCCTCCCCTGGCTTCGACTCGAGACGAATGGTGCCGCCCATCGCCTCCACCACCTGCCGTGCGATGTAGAGCCCCTGGCCGAACCCGCCAAAGTGCCGCACGGACACCGCCCGCTCGAACCGCCCGAACACCCGCTCCTGGTTCTCCCGGGAGATGCCGATGCCCCGGTCCCTCACCACCAGCATCGCCAGCGTGCCCTCCCGCCGGACTTCCACGTCGATGGGCCGGTTCTGGCCGTACTTGAAGGCGTTGGAGAGCAGGTGGGTGATCACCTGCACCAGCCGCAGCCGATCCCACCGCCCGATCACCTCCTCCGGCAACGTCAGCCGCACCTCGCTCCTGCCGCGCGCCACCGCTCCCGACTCCTCGCCATGCGCCACCAGCTCCCGCACCAGCGCCGCCAGGTCCACCGGCTCCAGCTCCAACCGCAGCCGGCCCCCTTCCATCCGCGAGATGTCCAGCATCTCCTCGAGGAGCCGCACCAGCCGGTGGACCTGCCGCTCGATGACCGAGAACTGCTGCTCCATCCAGGTGGTTGCCTCCTGGCTCAGGGGCAGCGCCCCGACACTCCGGCGCAGGGTATGCAGCTTGAGCAGCAGCGGCGTCAGCGGGGTGCGCAGCTCATGCGACGCAATCGCGAGGAACTCATCGCGGGCGCGAATGGCCCCCTGGGCCTGCTCGAAGAGCCGGGCGTTGTCCACCGCGACCGCGATACGCCGTGCCAGCTCCTGCGCGAGGACCGCGTCCTGCCCGGTGAAGGGGTGCCGCATGGAGGTACGGCCGAGGGTGAGGACTCCGGAGTGTCGTCCTCGCGCCACCAGCGGAACCAGGAGCAGCGAGCCCGGCCCCAGCGCCCGTAGCAGCGCGACGCGGCGCGGCTCCATCCCGGGCAGGGAGTCCTGTCCGGAGAGGGTGAGGGAGCACGGCTCGAGCCCATCGGAGGAGCCGGCGGGTGGGGCCCCGGCGCCGCCTTGCCGTTCCAGCAGTGCGCGCGTGGTTGCCTCGGCCCTGGGGTCCGCGTGAATGAGCGCCGCGAGCCGCCATTCTCCGGCCTCGTCGAGCAGATCGAGCAGGCCCCAGTCCGAGAACCAGGGAACGGTGAGCTGGCCCACGCTCTGGAGGGTCGTGTCGAGCGCCAGCGAGGAGGCCAGCAGGGAACCCGCATGGCTCAGGAACTGGATGTGTTGGAGCTGCCGACGCAGCTGGGTGCTGTACTGCCACAACAACAAACAGATGAGGCTCCCCGGGACGGTGATGCTGGCGAGGAGCAGCCCGTGCTGGAGCGCATTGGGGAGCGGGATGGGCCGGGGGCTCGGGGTGGCGACCAGCACCACCAGCACCATGGCTGCCACGGTGACGAAGAGATAGAGCTTCAGGGGCCAACCGCGAACGTGGGGGAGGACGCAGACGACGCCCAGCAGGCACAGGATGAGATCGGCGGCGTACAGTCCCGGGAGGATGAGGACGAAGAGGCCCGCCATCCCGAGCACGGTGTAGCCCGCGGTCAATGCCGCGGCCTCCAGGCGCCCCTTCCGTGCCAGCCAACTCCCAAGCAGGGTGAGCAACCCGGCGACGGAGAGGACGCCTGCCATGAGCGCCAGGTCGAGCTGCCGGAGCAGGAGCGCGCTGACCCCATAGAAGACGGTGAACGGCGGCCCGAGCAGGAGCGAGACGCGCAGGAAAGAGAGCATCTGCGCCTGCTGGGGGGAGAGCGGTGCTGGAGATGGGGGGCCCAATGGAGCGCTCGCGAGGTCTCCCCCTAAGATGTGGAGGAGTTCCTGTCTTACTAGACAGGCTCCCGAGGACCCGCTCCACCCTGCGCCCACCATGCGCCCTGGCGAGGAGTCCCACGCCAGCGCGGTGCCAGGGCCGGGAAGAGGCCGGGAAGGTGTCTCCGGGAAGGTGTCAAAGGACTCGTTCCCGCTGGCACCGCTACCGCCCTGGGAGCCCTCCACAGGCCTGCGCTACGTCAGCGCCCAGCCCAAGAGCGCCAGCGGCCCGAGACCCGAGGATCGCCAAACTCCAGCGAGCGGCGACGCTGCCCTGGACGGACGGGGGGCGGTGCGCCGTTCAGGAGGCTTCCGAGCCCTGGCCCGTGCTGGCGGAGCGGTGCTTTCATGCCCTCGACCATGACCGGATCGAGTTTCACGACCCCACAGGACGATGCGCTGTTGCCTCTGCGGGTGCCGCTGCAATGGGGCTCGGGGTCTGCGTCCTGGCGGCCCCGGAGTTGGTGGTGGGAGCGGTGATTGTGGCGGGCGTTGTAGTGGTGGGCTTCGCCATCAAAGAAGCGTTGGATACTTACGCGGAGAAGAGGGGCCGTCCCCAGGCAAGACCCGTGCCTGAAACGCGCCCCCTGCCAGAAGTGAAGCCCGCGCCTGAAACGAAGCCCACCCCACAGGAGCCTTCGCCGAAACAAAAGCCCAAGCCGGGGCCAAAAGGACCGGATTTCCCTCCTCTGGGGCCAGTCGAAGTCACGGAGCGAGACCGCCGCCCGGAGTGCAAGCCCATCCCGGTGCCGCACCGAGGCGGAAACGACGATCATAACAAGTGCGCCGACAGAATTCCGTTCAACAGCTTTCCCGGTTGGGATGTGCGCGTCAATGGGAAGGATTACGACGGGCTGCAACTCATCGTGCGCACGCTGTGGGACGTCAAAACGGATGACTTTGACAAGCACAGTCGTCGATCTCAACAATTCTTCATCGAAATGAAGCTGCCGGAGATACAACGAGAGCGCAGGCTTGCGGAAGAGTGTGGTTACGAATTTGTCCTCGGCGTTCACAGCGAAGCGCACAAGGCCGCACTGGAGCTGGTGGATCAGACCCTTAAGGTTGTCGTCATGGATTGGTGCTGACATGGTGGTCGACCCGACTGATGTTCGTATTATGGCTTATGCGCCAGCACTCGTGCGGGGCGATGCGCGACCTCCCACCATCATCCATGGGATGGAACGTGCGCTTCCGGGCTTGCGTCTGGGATGGACGACTTCCGGAAAGGAAGACCTTATTCCATTGCCTCACCGCGATGAATGGGTCGCGGCAAACAGCACGGACGGAGGGTTTCCGTTCCTCTGCAACGATAACGATGACCACCTCGTGACTCTTGCCGGATCGGAAAACCCGAATGGCCTTGCAGCAGGGAGCCCGTCGCATTTTGAAGTCCGTGCAACGCTGCTACTCGATGCGGCCGGCATCACTGCGGCAGCGGATGTGCTGGAAGCCGTCGCGGAGGGCGCACGCGCGTTCTGGGGGCACGCGACGCCGTTCAACGCAGCCGTCGAGATTTCGCGGCAGACGAGAGATCCGGCGCGTAAGCCGGGGGTCCCGCCGAGAGGGCTGCCAGCGCTCAGGTTCCCCAATTACATCCGCTCGCCCGAGATTCCGCATCGCTTGGGGTGGCTGAACTACTGGTCGGATGCTGCCGCACGGGCCATCGGCTTTCCGGACCCCGCCCGCGACGCGGATTTGCTCTCACGGGCGCGGCGCACCGCGACGGGCGGGTGGGTTGTCAGGCTCACCGATGCGCCGCTCGACCTGGACAACCCCGCGCACCTGGACGCGCTGAAACGGGCCTACGAGCGCTTCCCGGAAATCGGCGGGCGCTCCACCCCTTGAGGCTCGTGGGAGCAGGGTCAGACCCAGCGCCGCCACGGGCAGAAGCCACTTCCTCCACCGCGATGCTCTTGTCACGAGACTGGGACGCGAGCCCGATCGGGAGCTCGTAGCAAGCAGGGCTGACGTGCCGTGCGGTAGGGAAAGGCCAGGAGAGGGGAGAGGGCTCTCATTTCAGCATGCCGTGGGGGTCGATGACGAACTTCCGGGCCACGCCCGTATCGAACTCGTGGTAGCCGCGCACCGCCTCGTCGAGCGGAATGACAGTGGCGTTGACGATCTTCGCGATGGGCAGGCGGTCGTGGAGGATGGCCTGCATGAGCTGGCGGTTGTAGCGGAGCACCGGCGTCTGCCCGGTGAAGAACCGATGCGACTTCGCCCAGCCGAGCCCGAAGCGCATGCGCAGGTTGCCCTGCTTCGCGGCCTCGTCCTTCGCGCCCGGGTCCTCCGTGACGTAGAGCCCCGGGATACCGATGGCGCCACCGGCCCGGGTGATGGCCATGAGCGAGTTGAGCACCGTGGCGGGCGCCTCCGTCACGTGCTGGGCGCCGTGGCCGCGCGCCTCGAAACCGACCGCGTCGATGGAGGCATCCACCTCGGGCACGCCGACGACCGCGGCGATCAACTCCTCCAGCTTGTCGCTCTTCGTGAGATCGATGGGCTCGAACCCCACGGACTTCGCGTGCCGCAAACGCTCCGGGTTGATGTCGCCGATCATCACCACCGCGGCACCGAGCAGGTGGGCCGAGGCCGCGGCGGCGAGCCCGACGGGCCCCGCGCCCGCGACGTACACGGAGGACCCCACCCCGACTCCCGCGCAGACCGCGCCGTGGAAGCCGGTCGGCAGGATGTCCGACAGCATGGTCAGGTCCTTTATCTTCTCGAGCGCCCGAGCCTTGTCGGGGAAGCGGATGAGGTTGAAGTCGGCGTAGGGGACCATGACGTACTGGGCCTGCCCACCCACCCAGCCGCCCATGTCCACATAGCCATAGGCGCCACCGGGACGTGACGCGTTGACGTTGAGGCACACTCCCGTCTGCTGCTCCCGGCACGTGCGGCAGCGTCCGCAGGCCACGTTGAAGGGCACGGTGACGAGGTCGCCCAGTTCCAGGTACTCGACGTCCTTGCCCTTCTCGATGACCTCTCCGGTGATTTCGTGACCGAGCACGAGTCCCGGCGGAGCGGTGGTCCGGCCACGCACCATGTGCTGGTCCGAACCGCAGATGTTGGTGGAGACGACCTTGAGGATGACGCCGTGCTCGATGGGCTTTCCCTTCGGATTGACCATCTTCGGGTAGTCGATGTTCCGCACCTCCACCTTCCCGGGACCGAGGTAGACGACACCGCGATTGCTGGCCATGGCTTCACTCCTCCTGGGGGGCTCCGGGGAAATGTCGTGACGGCCCACCCGCGAAGGGAAGTCTGTCCAGGGGCGCGCGCGTCGGAGTGGAGGAGGTGCATGGCACCTCGCCAGGGCAGGAGGGTGACAGGGGGGCGCTCCTCGCGCTCCAGCGTGGCGGTTGACACCTTTGGCCGGCTACGCGGTGGCCTGTTCGAGTGTCTTCTGGCGACGTCGCAGGTCGATGCGATCGATGGCCTGGAGAATCTGATCGCGCGGGACAGTGAACTCCTCGCTCGCGGCGAGTTCCTTGAGCTTGCCGATGAGCTCGGCTTCCGCGAACGGAAGCTTGACGACATGTTCGAGGATCCGCTGCCCCTCATGAGGCAGCACCGGTCGATGCAGTCGCGCCAGGCAGGCGTCGACATGGGCGCGCCGGGCCTGTTCATCGGCGGCAGGCTCCTCACCGTGAACGAGCGCAAGCGTTCGGCGCCTCTGCACCCAGGTGAGCAGCGATTCCGTGACGAGGCCGCTGACCACCGCCGCCGGTAGGCTCTGCCACCATGGGACCGGTCCAGGCCGCAGTTGCGCCCAGAGGAAGATGTAGAGGCTGTTGAAGCCCATGAACCAGAGAACGCAGCGAAACCAGCGTGGCACCGCCAGCACCGAGCCGAAATAGCGGCGAACCGGATTGGAGATCCATTTGAAGCGCTGGAACTCGGTTCCAATGCCCCAGTGGTAGCCGAGCACGAGCAATGACAATCTCCCCGCGGTGCGCGGCGGCAGCATCCAGAAGAGCCCCGCGGACACCATCACCAGGAACAGCGTCAGCGGGATTCCCGAGAACAAGAGTGAGAACACCAACAACACGAGCGCGAGTCCCACGAGGACCAGCGTGTGCTGCTCGCTGCCCATGCTGAAGATGTACAACCCAACCATCCCGCTGATGACGCAGATACCGCCGAGGAAAGCGACCTCGCGGGCCATGGCCCACAGCAGCGCGCCGCGCGCCTCACGCGGAGCCGCCTTGAGGCAGGCCACGAGCGAGAGGGTGCGAGCGGCGTACAGCCTCCTGGAAACGATCAGCGTGCTGCGTGTCGACTTCACGAAATGAATGAGGATGTCGCCGAAGTGCGGGTCTCGATAGTCCTTGCGCTCGATCGCCGAGAACACCTCTCTTGCCAGCCAATCGGAGTCGACCTGCGCCAGCATTGCCAGTGCATGGTGCGAGAACCACAAAGGAAACCCCTGCAACGATCGCGCGAGCCGCACCTGTTCAATCAGCGTTCCTTGCTGCGCCACCGCGTCGGCCAGCGGTCGCAGCCATCCGTCGAAGGTGTCCGTCGCCAGCTCCGTCACGCGTTGTCGCGCGCACGCCAGGGCGACTTCGATGGCGACGATGCCGTTCAGGCGCATTTCCACGGAGTCGTCTGGCGAGTCAGACGCCGGTGCTCCTTCGCCGCTGAAGCGCAAGCCCAGAGCGGAGGTGTAGCCGCGGTCGATCGCGAGCACGACCCCCCTGACCAGTGCATCCGGACGCTTCGTGATTCCAGCCCGCATCACCAGCGTTTCGCGCCACCACGGATTGCGCAGATGCTCCGCCGAGATGGTGAGGTGCTCGTCGTCTCCATCCCAGAACTTCGCGGCGAGATACTCGAGAAGCCGATGGTGCTCGAAGCGCACCGCACCGTCACGCTCTTCACGCAGCAGTCCGCTCTGCACGCCCGCGCTGATGGCGGCCTCCAGCTCCTGTTCGCGCGCGCCGGCCACCGCGACGGTGCCGTCCGGGGGCCTCTTGAGATAGGTGCCAAGGCTGCCGCGCAACACCGCGAAGGCCAACGCCTCCCAGTGGCGAAGAATCAGCTCCTGCCTGGCCTGTGGAAGCTGCTGCCGCGCCGCCGCGACGGCCAGGCGACGCGAGACGTAGCTCTCGAACAGCTCCGAATGGGCCCGCGGCACCGTGCCCTTGTTGGCGAAGAAGTGGTTGGCG
This sequence comes from uncultured delta proteobacterium, assembly GCA_963771175.1. Taxonomy (GTDB): domain Bacteria; phylum Myxococcota; class Myxococcia; order Myxococcales; family Myxococcaceae; genus Archangium. The sequence goes on along the minus strand of CAVYSY010000042.1, from coordinate 6,549 downwards.
ATCAGCTTCAGGGAGAACGGGTTGGTCGCGAAGGCGAACAGCGGATGCCCCGGCCTCGCGATGTCGAAGTACCGCTTCCGTACCTGCGGCTCCTCCACCAGGGCTCCGAGCCTGTCCGCATACAGCGCCCAGTGGCGTTCCAGATATTGCCGGATGCGCTCGGGGCTGAACGGTTCGATGATCAACTCGCTGTGCGGCAGCCCACCGGCGTACTCGCGCCGACGGCACGCGATGATGACGCGGTTTCGGGCGCCATACTCGATGAGGAAGTTCTTGATGGCGTCGACGCGCTCGGAGAACTGCCTCGTCGGCATTTCGTCCATGGCGTCGAGCAGGAGGAAGACCCGGCCCTGGGCCAGTGCATCGTCGAGTGCCGCGAGGACATACTCTCCCAGCGGCACGAAGTTCTTCAGCTCTTCCTTGATGAAGGCGAGGAAGTCGACTGGCCGGCCGCCCTTGCCCACCTGCCGATATCTGCCCAGGTGCAGGTACACCGGAAGGACCGGCAGCGCCCTGGTGAAACCCGGCTCGCGCGCCAACGTCTGCGCGAGTTGGCGCAACGTCACGCTCTTGCCGCTGCCCGGATCCCCCAGCAGCACCACCGGGTGGTGGCTCTTGCGCAGCAGGTCGACGACATTGTGCACCGCCTTCGTGCGGTCGCTGTCGAGGATCTCTCCCGGCGTCAGGCCCGCTTCATCGGCCGAGGTGGAGCGTCGGAACACGTACCGCATGGCGACCTGCTCCTGCTCCACCAGGCGCCCTTCGCCCGGCGTGAATTCGCCCTCCTGGTAGCGAAGCGGACGATTGAGCTCCTGCATGTGCCTATCCAGTGCCGCCAGGTATGCGATTTCCTTTTCGCGCGCGAGGCCCTCGCCCGCCTCCTTGCGCACCTTCCCGCGCCAGTAGCGCGCCAGCAGATAGAGGCCGAACAAGGCGGCGGGCAGGGCCAGCACCGCAGCCACGAGCTCCAGCCATTCCTTCAACTGAGACAACGACATACTATTATGTTCACCACGGGCGGCGGCCGTGCCTGGGGTCGGATGGTGGCCGCTCGAGCGCCGCTCCTACTCCAAGGGGCGCAGCTCTCGGTCCAGCGTGACGGTGGCGATGCCAATCCCCGTGTCACGAGCCCGCGAGTAGCGCACGTCCAGGAGCTCCACGCGCCACCCCTCGTCCATGCGGTGCACCCGCCAGGAGGGGAAGCGCAACCAGTTGCGGAAGCCTCGCACCTGGGGCGCGGCGAGCGCGGCCTCGACGATGGGCCCGGGCGCCCCGCGCGGCAGCGGCGAATCACTGAAGCGCAGGCGCTCGTCGGCGAGCCAGTCCACCTCCGCGAAGACGTAGCGCTCGGGCGTGAGCGCGATGACGTCCCGAGCGAAGGGCCGCGCGGGCAACGGCCCCGCGATGACACGCTCCACGGGGAGACCCTGGGCCCGCAGCCACTCGGCCGCCTGCCGCTCGGCCACATGTGTGCCGACGAGCATCGCGCCGATGTAGACGAGGAGCACCGCGACGCAGAGGCCCGCCACGCGCTCGACGTGTCGCACCGGCACGCCCGGGGCCAGCCGCAGCCCGAGGATGAGGGCCACGCCCACGCCCCAGGCCACCTTCGCCACCGGCGGCGCCAGCTCCGGCACGAGCACCAGCCCCGAGGTCGCCAGCCCCAGGACGGCCCAGAAGGTGACACCGCGGCGGGAGTGCGTGCGCGCCAGCACGACGGCGGCGGCCATCAGCAACCACAGCCAGGGGTCGATGATGAAGAGCGCGTCGCCGTAGAACCAGGTGCCCTCGAAGGGCATGAGCAGGCGCACGCCGTAGGTGTTGAGCCAGTCGAGCACCGGGTGCGTGAGCACGGACAGGTAGGCGAGCGCCACCAGCGGCCCGAGGCGCGCGGGCGGTGCCTCCGGGTGTCTCCGCCGCCGCACGAGCCGGTCCCACAGCAGCATGGCGCCGGCCAGCAGCCACGGGAGCACGACCAGGGCCAGTACACCGTGCGTCCAGCCGCGCCGGAACAGCAGCCCGGTGTCCATGCCCGCGAAGGTGATGAAACCATCCACGTCCGGGAGGTTGGCACCCAGCACGAGCGTGGCCGTGGCCAGCGGCGTCCACCGCTTGAGGCCCGTCTCCGCCAACGTGGCCCCGACAAGCGCGTGGGCGAGGTTGTCCATGGGGACTCCGAGTGTAGCGGAGAACGTGTCGGAGAACGTGTCAAAGGACTCGTCCCGACACCTCGCCCCCTACGAGTCGTCTGACACCTGGCCCTGCTATCCCGCCGCGTCCCCTGTAGTCCCGCCCCGTCCCCCCCATTCCGCGGGCTCACGCGACATAGACGCAACATGGGCGGCCTCCTACCGCTCCCCCTCGCGTGCTCATTCGTCGCTGTCGGAGCGTGCTGGCATACTCCCCAACTGGCCCGCCTTGAGCCTGCCCCCTCGCTTGATGAAAGGACGTGACCGTGCGTTTTCGCGCTTGCATCGCGCTTCTGCTCTTTGTCTCGGCCTGCGCTACGTCAGCGCCAAGCCCAAGGGAGCCAGCGGCCCGAGACCCGAGGCTCGCCAACCTCCAGCGAGCGGCGGCGCTGCCCTGGACGGACGGGGGGCAGTGCGCCGTCCGCGAGGCTTCCCAGCCCTGGCCCGAGCTGGCGGAGCGGTGCTTTCATGCTCTCGACCACGACCGGGTCGAGTTTCACGATCTCACCGGAAGATGCTCTGTCGCGTCCGCGGGCGCGGCAGTGGGGCTCGGGGTCTGCGTGCTGGCGGCACCGGAGATCGTCGTGGGAGCGGTGATCGTCGCGGGCGTGGTGGTGGTGGGATTCGCCATCAAAGAGGCCCTGGATGCGTATGCGCTGGATATGGGCCACCCCGAGGTAAGGCCCGTGCCTGAAACGCGGCCCGTGCCTGAAACAGCGCCCGCCCCGCCGAAGCCCTCGCCGGAAAAAAGGCCCAAGCCGGAGCCCAAAGGGCCGGACTTCCCCCCTCTGGGGCCCATCGAGACCTCGGAGCGAGAGCGCCGTCGCAGGTGCGAGCCCATACCGGAACCGCACGCGGGCGAGGATGACCCGCATAACAGGTGCGCCGATCAGTTTCCGCCCAACCGTTATCCCGGAATGGATGTGCTCGTGGGCGGCGTGAGCTTCGATGCGCTGCAAGTCGGCGTGCGTGTGCTGTGGGAAGTCAAGACCCATCGATTTGACGAATACCCTGACTTTGTTCAAGACAAGGAAATTAAGAAGGAAATGATTCAAATAGAGAAGCAGCGAAAAGCTGCGGCGGCATGTGGATATGGTTATGTCGTTGGGGTGAGCACCCAAGCGCACAAAGACGCGCTGCTGCGAGAAGACCGGCGCCTCAATGTCGTCGTCACGGGGTGCAAACGATGATCAAGCGGAAAAGACTCGGAATCATCGTCTACGCGCCTGCGCTCGTGGGCAACGACCGCCGCGCGCTCGATAGCGTCCATGGAATGGAGAGGGCGCTCCCCGGCTTGCGCCTGGAGTGGAGAGTTACCGAGAGGCGACGGCTTGCCGCGTTGCCGCAGCGCGATGCGTGGCTCGTAGAAAGCATTGAGGACGGGGGATTCCCTCTGGTGTGCAACGGGGACGAGAGTTACCCCGTGACGGTTTGGGGAATGGGAAAATCGGGACTCTTCAGCCCAGGCGGTCAGGACCAGTTTGAAGTGCATGCAAAACTGCCACTGGACGAGCCCGTGATCGCGGCAGCGGCGGCTGTGCTTGAGGGCGTAGCGGAGGGGGCGCGTGCGTTCTGGGGGGAGGCAACGCCAGACGACGCTGCGGGGGACATCGCGTATCAGACGGCACCCACGCTTGAAGGGCCGCCGTCCCCACGCCGGGGGTTGCCCGCCCTGAAGCTCTTCGAGCACATCCGCTCGCCAGAGATTCCCTATTACCTCGGGTGGCTCAACTTCTGGTCCGCCGCTGCCGCAGAAGCCATCGGCTTTCCGGACCCGGCCCGCGATGCGGAGCTGCTGTCGCGCTCACGGCGTACCGCGACGGGCGGTTGGGTTGTTCAGCTCACCGACGCGCCGCTCGACTTGGACAACCCCGCTCACCTGGACGCGCTCAAACGAGCCTATGAGCGCTTCCCGGAGATTGGCGGGCGCGCAGCCCCTTGAGACTCGGCACAGCTCGCGCTGGCCGTGCTCAGGTTCCGCTTTCGGGCTCACCGGGTTGTCCTCGACAGGATTCGAACCCGTGGGCAGGGCGATAGAAAACCCCAAGCAGGACGCGCAGTTACCCGCTAGTGGACTGTCCGCGAAATAATTCGACATAGTCGCAGGGAATGCATAGCTCTGTGGGATGAGGAGACGCCCCCCGCGACTTGTCCACCTCTCACCAGCAGAGGTCGCCTACCTCGAGGCTCTGGTACGAGACGGACGTATCGAGCAGCGCATCGCGCGCAGGGCACGCATTCTGCTGGCGATGAACGAGCCGGACACCATCGTTTCGGAGCTGGCTGACCGGCTCGAGCTGGACCGTACGACCATCTGGGCCCTGTGCCGCCGCTTCGAGCAACGGGGCGTAGAGGTCGTCGATGATGCGCCTCGCCCAGGCCGCCCGCGGCGGCTTTCCCCCCCTCCAGCGCGTCGAGGTGGAGCGGCTGGCCTGCTGTGAGCCAGCGGGCATTGGCCTGCACATGACCCACTGGTCCACTCGCAGCCTGGCCCTGGCGGCTCGACTTCAGGGCATCGCGCCGACCCTCTCCCACTCGACCGTGGCGCTCATCCTTCGGGACGCTGCGTTGCAACCCCACCGCTCCCGCTACTGGAAGACTCCCATCCCCGACGACACCTTCCGCCACAAGGCGGCGAAGGTTCTCTGGTGCTACGAGCGCGCGCAGTCCCTGGCCGAGAGGGGCGAGGTGGTGCTGTGCCTGGACGAGCTCCCCAATCTCCAGGTGCTGGAGCGCAGTCGCCCTACGCGCCCGATGGAGCCGGGTCTCATCGAGCGACAGGAGTTCGAGTACATCCGACATGGCACTGTGAACTTCCTGGCGAAGCTGGTGGTGCACACCGGACGGATGCGGGGCTGGCACCTGGAGCGCAACGACGGGGCCTGTCTGCGGGCCGTGCTGCCCCATCTGCTTGGAGAGCACCGGGAGGCGCGACGCATCCATCTCATCTGGGACAATGGCTCCAGCCACATTGCCCAGGAGACGCATGACTTCCTGCGGCACGGCTACCCCCAGGTCCGGGTGCTCTTCACCCCGGCCCATTCCTCCTGGCTCAACCAGGCCGAACTACTGCTGCGCGCCTTCGGAGAGCGCTACCTCCAGCGAGGGAGTTGGACCAGCCGCTCCGAGCTCATCGCCCACCTCGAAGCGAGCTGGCCCGAGTACAACCGCCTCTACGCCCACCCCTTCACTTGGTCCTGGACCCGTCCCAAAATGCACGATTGGGTGGACAGGCATCACTCCTGACTATGTCGAATTACTTCGCGGACAGTCCACTAGCAGCTCATCGCCCAACCATCCTTCGAAGCGATGATGAAAGCGGGACACCTTTGGAGGCTGAACAGACGAATCCAATCTCGTGCCATCCCCCAGCTCCCCAGCAACTTCAGGAGACAACACCCAGCGTTCCTGGCTCACGGCAACCTCTGCATCCAAGGGCATGGAGGCCTGAGAATCCGAGCCATCGTCAGATGAGCCCGTCCCAACCGTGGTCATTGCGCCGGAACGCATCCCGAATGCGGTCCACCAGCTCCGCGTGCAGCGGGCCCTTCTCCAGGGCGTGCAGGTTGCGCTGGAGGTTCTCCGTGCGCGTGGTGCCCACGATGCAGCTCGCCACGCCGGGCACGAAGGCGGCGAAGCGCAGGGCCAGCTCGCTCCAGTCGAGGTCCTCGGTGTCCAGGCCCATGGCGCGCATCCGGTCCCAGTAGGTGGCGATGTCGCGGGCCGCGGGGCGCTCGGAGAAGCGCCAGGGCGCGTTGCCCAGGGGGCGCTTGGCGATCACGCCGATGCCCTTCTCCCGCGCCACGGGCAGCCCCCGGTCGAGCGCCCGCTGGTCGAAGACATTCACGGACGTCTGCACCGAGCCGAAGGCCCCCGAGTGCAGGGCCCACTCCAGGGGCGCGTTGTCACCCGAGTAGGCGGCCACGCGCACCTTGCCCTGCTCCACGGCATGCCGGAGCGCGTCCACGACCCCGGGGCGCTCCAGCACCTCCACTGGGCACGAGTGGAAGTGCACGAGGTCCAGGTAGTCCGTGCGCAGCCGGCTCAGGGCCAGGTCGATGCCCTGGGTGATGCAGGAGCCCGTCCAGTCCTCCACGCCGGGTACGCCGTAGCCGCACTTGGTGGAGAGGACGAACTGCTGCCGCCGCCCCCGCAGGCAGCGGCCGATGCGCTCCTCGGACATCCCATAGCTGGGCGCCGTGTCGAGCAGGTTGATGCCCGCGTCCAACACCCCGTTCAACAGCGCCTCGGCCTCGGCCTCGGACAGCTCCGGGCTTCCCGCCGGCCCCGCTGCCGAAGCCCAGCACGGAGACCTGCAGGCCGGTGTTGCCCAGAGGACGGCGAATCATCACGTGCTCCC
>CAVYSY010000041.1:0-30319 GCA_963771175.1 uncultured delta proteobacterium | reverse complement strand
CCACGTATTGCTAGGAGAATTCAAGGGCGGGCGTGAGATCAAAAGGCAATTCCTTCAGCGTATGCAAGGGTAAACCCCCACCACATGCTTTATATCGGGGAAACTGCTGCTGATCAAAATCAGGACATTGTGCTGGTTTTCCGCCAGGTGGTAAGCGCTTGTTGAACCTGCCGGTCCTGCACCGATAACAATTACATCATAGTCGCAGCTTGGTAACTTCATTCAGAGGGTTTCCTCAAAGAGCAGTTTTGAAGGACCATGGTTAATTAGAGCTTATTCCACCCCATTACATCCGCTGAGACTTCCCCCAACCGGTCGATTTCGGTTTGTGTGAGGTGGAAATCGGCAGCTTTGACATTCTCCTCTGCGTGCTGCACCTTTGTAGCGCCAGGGATGGCAACCACCAGGTTGCCATGCGCGTGGATTAACCAGTTCAGTGCTACCTGGGCAGGTGTGGCGTTGTAAGCTTGTCCAATCACCTGCAACTCATGGATCAATGGGGCAGTTTGCTCGAGGCTTTTTTCCTGGAAGGACTTCAAATACTTGCGCGGTCCCGGACGTGTTTGAATATCTTCACGTTTCTGGTGATATTTTCCGGTCAGGATACCCTGTGCCAGGGGCGAGTAGGCGATAATCGTAATTCCCAGTTCCCGGGCTGTTTCAAGCAGCCCATTGATCTCAATTTTTCGGTTCACCAGGTTGTACTGGACCTGGTTTGAGACAAGGGGAAAACCCTCGCGCTTGAGAATGGTATGTGCCTTGCGCATCTGGTTGGCGTTGAAGTTGCTTACACCGGCTGAACGTATCTTGCCTGCACGGAGGAGTTCAGCCATCCCAGCATCTGCTTTTCGATCGATGAGAAGCTGAAACTGTGATGGATCTGATGGAGCTCAATCGGGTAACCATTCAATGCCTTCAGGCGTTCATCGATTGTATTCACAAGCGAACGTTCGGTCCGGAAGAGGGGCTGCCATTTTGTGGCAATCACGACCTCATCTGGTTTTACCCCCAGGGTATGCAGCCCGATGGTGAGTGCAGTTCTCGGAATTGCCTTTCCCGTATGCCTCCGCAGTGTCAAACCAGTTAATTCCACCGGCGATTGAAACGGCAATGATCCGGTCGATCACATCCTGAGGAAGGTTCTCCCAAAAGCTGGTAACGCCAGGCCCGCTGTTGGCAAACTGCCAGCAACCCAAACCGATTGGTGTGATCTCAATATCCGATGATCCAAGTTGTCTCTTTTCCATGCGTTCTGTGGACTAGTGCAGCACCTTCGTGTGCGCTGGTTGTATGCTTTGATGGCTTACTTGAGCGTTTCTTTGCCCATAAATGACTCTTTTGGGGCTGAGAATATGCAGGATTTGCTGGTCTTCATCATTCAAATCCTTTTGCATCACCATGCGGGTCAGCAGTTCACCCACACCCGGACCAAACATAAAGCCCTGCCCGCACATTCCGATCGCCATCAGATATCCGTCCATTTGATCGTCCCGTCCAATGATCGGCGACCCATCCGGTGTCATCGGATACATGCCTCGCCAGGTCCGCCGGACCCGGATCGCGGCCAGCCTGGGAACAAGCTCGATCATGCGCCGGGAAACCAATGGGAGGAATTCGCTGGTTTCCTGGCAATTATAGCCCCAAATCTGGGGGTCTGGGTCAGGCAGAAGTTGATCTGACCGGTGCTCTGCTGATAGAAGTAAACATTGGCCGAGCATTGCCCTGGACGGATATCGACGATCATTGGTTTGATAAATTGTGCGACCGGCTCTGTGATGCCGGCTTCGTGCGAGTCAGGTCTGACCGGGTGGTCGATGCCAAGCATCTGACCCACCTGTGCTGCCCATGGACCGGCAGCGTTGATGACCACAGCAGCATGGTAGCGGCCCCGGTCTGTCTTTACACCAGTTACCCGCTGGTGATCAGTTGTAATCTCGAGGACGTTCTCCTGAAAATGGAATTCAGCACCCGCCTGCGCTGGCTATTTGGAAAAATGCATGATTGGCCAACAGGTTGGAGCAGTGCCCGTCTTCAGGGGAGAATGTGCCGCCGCGGCAGGTCGACCGGTTGGATATCCGGGATTATTTCTCGAATTTCCTGCGCATCTTTCCAGGCTGATGTTTAAGCCAAAAGACTGCTGAATGTTCAGCAGATCTTTCAATTTGCGTTCATCACTTTCGGTGTAAGCCACGAAGCAGTAACCGCCGCTGCGCCATTCGATATCCTGACCGTGGGTTTGCTCCCAGGTGCTGAAGATCTCCACACTGCGCAAACCCAAACGGATCTTGGCCGGGTCGGAATGGGTGGCGCGCACACCGCCAATGGCAGCCTTGTTGGAGCCCTGTCCGGCGCTGGCAAACTTCTCGATCACGAGCACCTTCAGGCCAGCCGCAGCCATGTACATGGCTGCTGGAGTGCCAATGCTGCCGGCTCCGATCAGATGACATCATAGATTTCAGAGGGTTTCATGGCTTCTCCTCACGGATCCCTGCGAATGCTCCCAATGGGGTCTCCACAAACAAGGGCCGTCTAACCTGGTCTGATCAGTTCATCGAATGCGATGCCTTCTTCCCTAAACAGGCGCAGTAGAAGGGCATGGCAGGTCTTGCTGCCGCATGCGCCCATACCGGCACGGGTGATGATCTTGATTTCATTCAGATCACGGTAACCCTGGTGGATCAGCGCTCTAATTTCTGAAGCACGCACCCGTTCACAGCGGCACACAATCGCATCATCTGCGATGTGCTCCAATGCTTCCGGTAAGGCCTGTGAGACCCACGGCTGTTGGACCTGGATACCGGCCACCAATCTGGCGATCCGGCGCGGCACGCGCAATTTAACCATCAGGGTATGCTCGTTTTTACGGATCGAGCGCACTCTTTCAACGGGCACTTCGCCCAGAATGCCGCCGTCCACATCCAGCACGGTCACCAAATCTCCAGCCCGGATACTTTCCGGCAGGTACTCATGCGCCAGACTTACAATGGCATCTTGCTCCTTTCCGATAGTCCACCAGCGTGATCGCCAGACCCGGGCAGATGCTGACGCACTTCTCACAGCCGATGCAGGCTTTCTGCAGGTGTAGTTCCCAGGAATTCGGGTACCTTACGGATATCCTCCGGATCGATTTCGATCAGCCCCTGCGGGCAGACCGACGTACAGGGGTTGCAGGGAATTTCCTGGCTGCAGTGGAAGACCGGCACCACACCGCTTTCTCACTCCTTCAGCAGGGCGTTCTTCCACCTTGCCGGGGTGTGATTTCAAGCAATGCGGCGGTCTGATACCACTCCTGCGGTACGGCTTCACCGGCTGCACCCAGCAGCCGCGCAATTTCAAGCCCCTTTATCTTGCCTGAGAACATGGCGGAAGAGGCTTCGGCAATTTCCTCGGCGTCACCGGCACTGAAAACCTGCATGCCGTACTGCTCGGCAGTGGGGCTCGCGCTCCCCTGGCCGGGGTTGATGTCCGTGAAGAGCAGGGTGCCCTCGGGGGTTCCATCGCTCGTCCACAGCTCCCAGCCGAAGGCGGAGCTCCATGTGGTGAAGAAGAGGGACGTCCCCAGGCTGCTCGGCGCCCCGAGGGCATTGCTCTGCAGGCGGGTGTAGACCGGGAGGGTCCCGGCCTCGGTGCCATCGCTCTTCCAGAGCTGGTTCCCCGAGAAGAAGAACAGCGTCTCCCCCACGCGCGTCAGCCCCCCAGGGCCGATGTCCGAGAAGAGCGGGCTGGTGTCCTTGACGAGGACGGTGCCCTCGGCGGTGCCATCGCTCTTCCACAGCTCCCGGCCATGCTCGGAGTCATAGGCGGTGAAGAAGAGCGTGCCTCCCATGTCCAGGAGCCTCTGGGGGTTGGAGGAGTCGCCCCGGAAGATGTCGCGGAGCATCCGGGTACCTGTCGGCGTTCCATCCGTGACCCAGGGCTCCATTCCATGGATGCCATCCTCCGCCCAGAACACCACCTGGTCTCCGTGGCTCCTCAGACCCAGGATTTGCGTGAAGCCTTGTCCCCCTTCGAGCTGGAGCGGAGTCGTGCCCGCGCTGGTCCCATCCGTCACCCAGAGCGAGAAGGCGGTGCCGAAGCCCTTCTGGGCGATGATGAGCCAACGGCCGTCAGGCAGGCGGGCTCCTTCCCGCGGCATGATGTTCAAGTCGAGGTCCTCGAGGAGGACGGTGCCCTCGGGTGTGCCATCGCTCCGGGAGAGGGTGCTCGCCACCGAGAAGAGGAGGGTGTCTCCCAAGGCCACGAGACCGGGGTGGCGGGCCATCCTGGGGGAGCTCGGCGACTCTCTGGGTTCCGGCCGCGGTGCCGTCGCTCTTCCACAGCCCCTGCCGGAACAGGGAGTCCCTGGCGATGAAGAAGAGGGTCTCTCCGACGGGGGTGAGGGAATCGGCGTAGAACAGGCTGTCTCCCGTCCCTCCACTGCCAAGAAGCGTGGTGCCCTCGGGCGTGCCGTCGCTCGCCCAGAGTCCTCCTCCAATGTAGGAACCGGAGATGAACACGCGCGAGCCCGCGGCGAAGATGAGGGGAGTGTCGTCCCAGGGAACGCCGAGGTAGCCGAGATTCCCGAGGAGCACCGTCCCCTCGGCGGTGCCGTCGCTCTTCCACAGTTCGGAGTCGCCGGATGTCACGAAGAACAGTGTTCCGTTCGCGCACGCGAAGTGGTTCGACGGCTCGAAGCCGAAGAACCACTCCCGCGAGGAGATCTCGACGGTTCCCTCGAGGGTGCCGTCGCTCTTCCAGAGGCCCTTCCAGGCACCCGCCAGGTTGAAGTCCTGGAAGAACAGCGCGCCGTTACAGACGACGGGGTTGCCGGGACTCTTCCATTTCTCCCCGAGCTCCCACCGGACGGTGCCCTCGGGAGTGCCGTCGCTCTTCCATAGGGCTCCGTCGGGGGTTGCGGTATCCGTGCTCACGAACAGGGTGTCTCCCAGGGTCACCAGTTCGCTGATGCGCTTGCCGTTGATACCGGGAATGAGCTCCCGGACGAGCCGTGTGCCCTCCCGGGTTCCATCCGTCCGCCAGAGCTCCTCGCCCGTGCTTTCCTCGACGGCCGTGAAATAGAACGTCGAGCCGAGGGAGGCGGTGTTGGGTATCAGCCCCGAATAGGAGCCCTTCCCCCAGGAAGCGAGCCGCGTATCGGTGCCGACCTGGATGTCCTTCACCCGGGAGGGCGCGAGCCCGGGAGGCAGCGCGCGCGTGGATGAAGAGGAGAGTCGTTGCGCCTGCGAAGCGGGGGCCTGGGATGAGTCCTGCTCCGGCGCGGAGCCGGAGCAGCCGAGTGCGAGCGAGAGCAGCAGGGACGACAGCGGACGGAGTCGGTGTCTGGGTTTGAGGTGCATGCGCGCGGCCCTGTGCAACGACCGTGCTCGCCTGCTCGCCCCATGGCCGAGCGCCTCCTTTCAGAGGAGCGCGCCCCACGGACCGTGGCTGGCCACCGCCGCATTCGGGCACCGGGCTGCCGTTTTTCGTCCAGCCCGATGCCGTTCTTCGTCAATCGCGCCAGGAAGGGCAGGTCCTCACTGGGCGAGGAGGTCGCTCAACCAGGGGACCTCCGCCGGTCCGCCAGGGAGTCTGAACCTCGCCGTCAGAACAGGTGGTTGAAGTCGAAGTAGAAGCCGGTGGTGCCGTCGCGAGGGCTGACGCCGTAGTCGAGCCGGACGATGAAGTTGTCCTCCCAGGCGATGCGCAGCCCGCCGCCGCCCGCGTACCGGGGGAGGCCACCGTCGAGCAGGCGCAGGTCCGCCCAGGCCTGCCCCGCGTCGAGGAACGCGATGAGGGTGAAGTCCAGCCGCTGTTGCCACGGCGCCACCGAGAGGACCTTCCACCGCAGCTCACCGTTGGCCAGCGCCTTCACCTGCCCCTGGAGCCGGTTCTTCAGGATGCCGCGCGCGGTGTACACGCCGCCGATGCCGCCCCATCCATCGCGCCACTCCACGCCGCCAAAAGAGGAGAGCATGAAGAAGGGCACGTCTCCGCCCATCACATCGACGAAGAGCCGCAGGGCCGCCACCAGCCGCTCGTCGAACACCGGGTGGTAGAAGCGCAGGTTGGCCGTGGCTCCCCAGTAGCGGAAGGCGCTCCCCGTCACCTCCGCGGCCCCTCGTGCCGCGAGCTCGTGGAACATGCCGCGCACCGGTGCCGGCTCGTTATCTCGCGTGTCCAGCAGCAGGCCCGCCGTCACCTCCGCCGTGCGGAAGCGACCCGACCCGGGCACGTCCTCCTTCATATGGGTGAGAAGCCCTGCCTGAGCGTCCTCCACCAACCGTGAGCCCCGCTCCTGTCCCAGGTCCTCCCTGCTGTAGCGCGGGTTCACCGTGGTGAGGCGGAAGCGGTAGCCCACCGCCACCTGCCACGGGCCACTCAGCGGCCGGCGCATGTTCAGCACCACGCTCGGAAGGGTTCGCTGCTCGAAGTTGTAGTAGCGCAGGCCTCGGAAGTCCGGGTTGCCCGGGCACACGTTCGGATTGAGCTTCAGCGCCTCCCGGTCCTCACAGGTGGCGAAGGCCGGCTCGTACGTCGACGCACCGCCCAGGCCGAAGTAGGGCGAGAAGCGGTCGTTGAGCATGCTCACGTCCACTCCCAACCGCCAGGGCGACGAGAGGAAGCGCGGCGCGTCCAGCATGAGGCGGTGCATGGCCAACCCGCGCGTCGTCTGGAAGAACTGCGCCGTCAGGGCATGGCGGTAGGGGGCCTGGGTGCCATCGCCCGAGTCCACCAGCAGCAACCGTGCGCCATAGCCAAAGCCCTCGTCGCTGTTGAAGTTGACCAGCGGCAGGCCCTGTACGCCCCACCCCGTGCGCGGAGTCTTCGCGTCCGAGGCGTCCTCCGCCCACGCCGGGGCCGAGGCCAGCGCGGCGGTCAGCACCACTGCCCACGTCGTTCGATTCGGGTGCATGGAAGCCTCCGGGTGCATCAGGGCCGCAGCATCCACGCCACGGCCAGTCCGAGGTAGGTCCCCACCGCGAAGCCCATGAGGCCCGTGGTGAGTCCAGATACGAGCAGCTCGCGGTTGCGCAGCGCGCGGGCCACCGGGCCGATGAAGGCGGGTCCGAAGATGGTGGCGGTGGAGGTGATGAGGACCGTGTCCGCGTCGATGCGGAAGAGCGCGGCGAGGGCGAAGTGCAGCACCACGGACAGCACCACCACGGCACCGCAGAACTGGAAGACGAAGAGGCCCGTCTCGTGCAACTTGCTCGCGTCCGCGAGCGTGCCCACGGCCACGCAGAAGACGAGCAGCGCATAGTCTCCCAGTGCGTAGCTGCCCGGCAGGTACCGCACGGCCGGGACCAGGGATGCGGCCAGTGCCAGCGAGGTGATGAGCAGCAACACCACCGGCGCCTCCAGACTGCCCAGCACCAGCTTTGTCCCTCCAGCGGACAGGCCGACGATGGCGGCAGCCAGCAGGAAGGCCAGCGCCATGCCGCGCGCCCGAGCCCAGGTGAGGGCCGAGGCTTGTCGCGCCTCCTCGTCCGTTGCTTCATCCCAGCCGGTGGAGTTCGGGAAGCGCGGCAGGAAGGCGAGGGCGATCCGCTGCGCCACCGTCACCAGGAAGAGGAGATAGGCGCTGGAGACGACGATGTCCGCGGTGTTGAGGAGGACGAAGGTCTCCTCGCGGACGCGCAGTGCCAGCCCGACGGCGTTCATGTTGGCGGTGCCGCCCGTGTAGACGCCCACCAACATGCCGGACATCTTCCACCACTCGTCCGAGCGGTCCGCGAACGCGAGGCCCACGAGCGTGGCGCTCACCATGGCGGACACGCATGCCAGGCCGAAGGACAGCAGCGTGGAGCGCGCCAGCCGCAGCCACCGGGGCACGTCCGTGGCGAAGAGGAGCAGGGGGATGGCGAGGGGCACGGCGACCTCGCTCACCGAGAGGCTCACCGAGGTCTGGAGCGCCAGCCCCGGCATGTTGCCCAGGGCGATGCCGACTGCGTAGCACACCACCACCGGGCCCACCCAGGCCACCGGCTTGAGGTAGCGCGCGGCGAGCAGGGCGAGCCCCGGGAAGCCCACCAGGACGAGTGCCTGCGCTGTCCCCGTCATTCGTAGATCGCGTCCATGAACTGGCGAATGAAGTCGTCCGCTTCCTTGCGGTCGGGGATGGCGCCGAGCATGCCGTACATGGCGGCGCTGCCGTCCGGGGCGGGCTCACCCGAGGCGAGGCTGGCGGCGCACGCGCGCAGGTCCGCGAGGAAGGGCTCGGCCACCGTCGCGTGGACGGGCGTCACCATCAGGTGCAGCGCGGGCGGCCCCATCTGCCGATCCAGCTTCCAGCCGCGCGCCTCCATGGCATCCCCCAGCGCGTAGACGTCCAGGGTGTCCGAGGAGAAGGAGAAGACGCTGAGCCGGGGCTGCCCGAGGAGCTTCAGCCCGGGGATGGCGGAGATGCCCTCGCGCAGGGTGCGCGCGGTGTCCAGCACGGTGCGGCTCAGCTTCAGGTAGCCCTCCTCACCGAGGTACTTGAGGATGGCCCAGGCCGCGGCGATGGCACCGCCGGGACGGGTGCCCGCCATGGAGGGCGAGGCGTAGATGCCGCCGCACCAGTCCGAGTAGGTGAAGAACTGGTGCCGGCGCAGCTCGGGTGTGCGGTAGAGGATGAGCGAGGCGCCCTTGGCGGCGTAGCCGTACTTGTGCAGGTCCGCCGAGAGGCTGGTGACGCCGGGCACGGCGAAGTCGAAGTCGGGCAGCTCATGCCCGAGCCGTTTGGCGAAGGGCAGCAGGAAGCCACCGAGGCAGGCATCCACGTGGAAGAGGACGCCCTTCTCGCTGGCCATGGCGGCGAGCTCGGCGATGGGGTCCATCACCCCGTGCGGGTAGGCGGGAGCCGAGCCGACGACGAGCACGGTGCGCGGGCCGACGGCGGCGCGCATGGCCTCCACGTCCGCGCGGAAGTCCGGGGCGAGCGGGACGTTGATGGCCTTCACCCCGAAGTAGTGGGCGGCCTTCTGGAAGGCCGGGTGCACGGAGGCGGGCAGCACCATCTCCGGCTCGGTGATGCCGCGCTCGGCGCGAGCGAAGTCACGGGCCGTCTTGACGGCCATGAGGATGGACTCGGTGCCCCCGGACGTCATCGTCCCGGCGGCGGTGTCACCGTGGAAGAGCTCCGCACCGATGGCGAGCACCTCGGCCTCGAAGCGGCGCAGACTGGGGAAGGCCAGCGGGCTGAGTCCGTTCTCGGACATGAACTCCGTGTAGGCCTCGGCGAGCAGCCGGCGGATGTCCTCGCCCGCGTTGTAGACGAGGCTCCACGTGCGCCCTTCCTGCCAGCGGGCATCCTCGGCGCGCAGCTCGCGCATGTGGGCGAGGACGTCCTGGTGACTCTGGCCCTGGGGGGCCAGACGGGGACTCTTCGACATCGCAACTCCGGGGTAGGGGAGGAGGGTCCCCCACTATACGTCCTCCTCCGGCCCCTGGCGCCAGCCGGGGGACTGCATCTCGGAGAGCATCTCCCGGGGCTGGCTGAAATCGGGGGTCAGGGCCAGCGCCTTCTCGAAGCACTCCCGCGCTTGTGCGTCCTGCCCCAGGCGGATGTGGCACATCCCCTTGTTGTAGTACGTGCCAGACTCGTCCGCGCACCTCCGCAGCGAGTGGTCGAAGAACGTCATGGCCTCCACGGGGCGGCTCATCGCGTAGAACAGCAGCCCCAGGTGGAAGGCCAGGTCCGCCTCCTCCTCGCCGATGGGATAGTCCGTCTCCCACACCTGCTGGAGGGCCCAGCACACCTCTTGCTGCAGCGCGTCGCTCGCGGACTCGACCTGGGCCATCAACGCGGAGAAGGCATCCATCAGCGTGCCGGAGTCCCAGCCGCTCCAGCGCAGGGTGGCCAGGAGCTCCTCCAGCGTCATCGCCGCGAAGTGCTGCTCCAGCCGCTTCGTGAGGATGTAGTAGTCGTCTGGCCCCATCCACTCGATGGACTCTTCGTAGGCCAGCTCCGTCTCCCCAATGCCGTCCGGCGGCTGGCCCAGGATGAAGGCCCCCACGTGCAGGCTGGCGTGGCGGTGGATGGGACGGAGGACCTGGCCGTCCCGAAGGCGGAAGTACTGGCCGATGGCGTCATAGTTCACCATCAGCGAGAAGGCCCCCCCGTGCCGCACCAGACTCACGCCGGCGTAGCGCTCCTGCAGCTCGTCCTCGCTGGCATGGCCCTTGTCCCCGGAGAGCAGCAGCAGGCGGTCCCCCGTGAGCCGTTGGAGCCGGCGGAGGCACCGCAGCACGCCGGAGGGAAACAGGACCGTCGTGTCGTCCAGCCGCTCCCGGTAGTGCTCCAGGATGCCGTCCAGCTCCGGGTCCCCATAGCGGGCGCCCTCCACCGGGTGGTCCTCGAAGGTCACCGTCGCCCGCTCCAGGAGGTCCGGCGTGGGCAGCTCGGGCTCGGGCTGGGGGGAGGAGACGGAGACGAGGCACTCGTGGATGACGCCGTCGCTCAGGGTGAAGGCGTCCTGCGGAAGGCTGTCGAAGAAGTAGTTGGCCACCAGCGTCAGCGGGTTGCCCACCGTCCCCGGCGCCAGGACGGTGCCACTCCGGCGGAGCACGAGCTGCTCATCGTGCTCGGCATCGAAGCGGGCGACGTCCAGCAGGCCCTCCTCCAGGAAGGGCTGGAGCCGGGGATGGGACAGCCAGAACTCGAGGTTGCGCTCCGACAGGTCCGTCATCACGTACCGGAAGGCCACGTCCCGGAGCTGGGAGCGCGCATGCAGCCGGCGGAAGGCCTCCAGGAAGTGGAAGGAGAAGCGCCCCGACCCGGTCCCGAGCTCGATGAGGTAGAAGGGCTGGCTCGGGTCCGGCGCCGAGGGCCGGCCGCCCTCTCCCCGGGAGCCCGCGCACCAGTCCCGCATCCAGCCGAGCACCACCTGGGCATAGGCCCGGGCGATGACGGGGTTGCTGGTGATGAAGTTCGGGATGATGCCCTGACGCCAGGCCTCGATGCCGTGCCGCTCGTAGAAGGCCCGCTGGCAGCCCCAGAGGAGGGAGCGCGACAGTTGCTGGTTGCGTTCGAGGACGAATTGGGGCGGGGTCGTGGCCAGGCTTGTCTCCGCGGAGGTGGACGTCCTCCGCCGCGCCCGAGGGCGCCGCGAGCAAGGGCGTATTTCAACGTCCCACCTGGGGTGGGGAGCGTCAAGCGAATGCCGCGCTCGCGCTCCCCCGCATGCCAGGGGAGAGGACGGTGGGGCGCCCTCCTCTCCGTTGGTGGGGAGGGCCCGCCTCGGACACCTCAGCGCTTCCCGGTGTCGCCCTTCTTGTCCGCCGGCACGGTGCGCGCGGGCGTCTCGATCTCGGACCGGATGAGGCGGAAATCGACGCGGCGGTTCTTGGCGCGTCCGAGCGGGGTGGCGTTGGTCGCGATGGGCTTGGACTCACCGAAGCCCTTGGCGCGCAGTCGGCTGGCGTCGATGCCCTTCGAGACGAGGTAGTTCAAGACGGACTGGGCACGCCGCTGGGACAGGCTCAGGTTGAGGGCATCCGAGCCGACGTTGTCGGTGTGGCCCTCGATGACCACGGGCCCGAGCTCCGGATTGCGGTCCAGCACCACGGCCACCTCGTCGAGCAGCTTGAGCGATTGCTTCTGGATGTTGGCGGAGCCTGTCTCGAAGAGGATGTTGCCCTTGATGCGGATGCGATCCGACTCGATGACGACGAGCGGCGGGTTGTCGATGGGGCAGCCATCGTTCTCGGGGGGACCGGACTCGTCGGGGCACCTGTCGACGTTGTCGGGCACCTCGTCACCGTCGGCGTCCGGGCAGCCGTCATAATCCGCGGGGCCGGCCTTGTCGGGGCAGAGGTCCTGGCCGTCGGGCACGCCATCGCCATCGGCGTCGGCGCAGCCACCGTGGGCCTTGTCGCCAACGGAGTTCGGGCACTGGTCCTGGCCGTCGATGATGCCGTCGCCATCGTTGTCCGGGTCCGGGCAGCCGTCGGAGTCGTTGAAGTCGTCCGCGTCCTCGGCCTCGGTGGGGCACTTGTCGCGCGAGTCGGGCACGCCATCGCCGTCGGAGTCGATGAACGTCTCGTCGTAGCGGAGGGCGAGGATGACGCGCAGCTCCTCGCGGCCGTAGCCGCCGCCGAGCGCCACGCCGCGGCCCACGTCCAGCTCCAGGCCCCAGTTCTGGTACACGCGGGCGCGCACACCGGCGAGCACCTCCCAGGGAGTCTTGAGGGAGTCCGCCTGGCTGAAGTTGAAGGGGGCGGAGGTGGGGGTGGCGATGTGCATCTCGGCGATGGCCTGCACATCGGTGAGGCCGCCGATGTCGGGCAGTTCCACGATGCCACCGGCGCCGAGGGTCACCTCGTTGCCCACGTAGAGGTTGAGGTACTGGGCGGGGCGACGCAGGCGCAGGCCCACGTTGCCGAGCAGGCGCACCGGGCCGAAGGCACGCTCCACGGCGAGCCGAGGGGCCACGAGCACGCCTCCGCTCGCCGAGGAAGCTGTCGCCATCTCCGGTGGGCAGGCGCACCTCGGCGGAGAGCGCGACGCCCACGGGGAAGTCCTCGGGCAGCAGGAGGAAGACGCGGGGCTGCAGCCGCACGTCGCCAAAGCCCTGGGCGCTCACGCCGGCGGCGCCGGGGAAGTCGGGGGCATTGAGGGCGTCGCGCAGGAGCTGGAAGTTGTCACCCTGGACGAGCGTGAAGGGCACGTCCGCGGCGAGCTCCAGCCGCCGGTGGAGCTGCCACGCGAAGATCGCGTGCGCGTCGAGCCGGTAGGGGATGAGGTCCCCCAGCTTCTCGTCGCCCAGCTTGAGGGCGAGGATGCCTTGGTTGTAGTCGAAGAGCAGGGCGCCCCGGAAACTCCGGGCGGGCTCGGCCTCGGCGCCCTCGAGGGCGATGCCGCTCTTCTGCGCGGGCGTGGCCTTCAGCGGCACGGCGTCGAAGCCGCGGGTGAATGGTTCAGGGTCCGCCCACGCCGCGGCGCCAGCCAGGAGCAGGCACACCACTGCGAGTCGGGTTGCTGCGCTTCGCAAGGTCCGCTCCCAGGGAGAGGCCCGGAAATCGGACCTCGACCCGGTTGCTCTTACCACCCGCTCCCGGGGGGTGGAAGAAAACCCCCGGGAGTGCCCGGCCGGACTACAGCCGTGCGCTACTTCTCCATGAAGGACAGCGCGGGCACGACCTGGATGGCGTCGGCCCGGACGGGCAGGGGCCAGGCGATGATGGCCTTGTCCTCCGTCAGCAGCTCCGGGGACTTCGGAGAGGCGTAGGAGATGGGCGAGGGCGGCTGCTCCTTCAGCAGCTTCGCGAGCCCGTCGGCATCCTGGGTGACGAAGGCGAAGTTGAGGGCCTCGGGGCGGAGCTGCCGGCGGACGGCGGCCTGCACGGACTCGGGGGTCATCTTCGCGAGCGCGGCGCGGTACTGCTCCAGGAAGTCGGGCGTGCCGTAGAAGAGCGAGTCGATGGCGTAGCCCGAGCCGGCGCTGATCCGTCTGCTCCCACAGGCGGGTGTAGCCGGTGAGGAAGCCGCGGCTGAGCTCGAACTTGTCCTGGGGGATGCCCTGCTTCACCAGCCGGTCGAGGAAGTACACGCGCCGCGGGTGGCGAACATGCCGTTGCCGGGCTCCACCGGGCGGATCCACAGGGAGATGTCCTGCTGGGTGCGCGCGACGTTGGTGCGGTTGTAGGTGGTGCCGGGCGTCCTCGATGAAGTGCTCGGCGTAGGCGTAGTCGCCGTAGTTGAGGCCGCGCTTCTCGCGCAGCTCGTTGAAGAGCACGCCGGAGGACTGGCGGTGCTCGCCGAGGTACGAGAGGGCGAAGGCCACGGGGAAGAAGTCCGGGTCCCCGCGGCGCAGGGACGTGACGTAGCCGATGGAGACGGCGGTGGAGAGGGTGGGCTTCTGCACCACGACGGCGCGGCCCCCGGTGGCGGGCACGGGAGGCAGCTCCACGCGCGGGGCGCCGGTGGCCGGGAGCGCGGACAGGCGCGAGACGACGGTCTTCTGCGAGTGCGTCGTCCACCGGGCCGCGCGAGGCCGATGACGAGCCGGTCCTGGGTGAAGACGCGCGCGGCGTGGGCCTTCACGTCGTCCAGGGTGATGCGACTCGAGCCCCTTCTCGGTGCCGCCCACGAAGTGTGCGTAGGGGTGGCCCTGCGAAGAGGAGCGCGTCGAGCGCCACCTTGCCGAGCGCCTCGTCGTTCTCGCTGCGCAGCTCGTTGCGCACGTCGCTGAGGGCGCGGGCGCGGAGCCGCTCGAACTCCTGGGCGTCGAGAGGCGGGGCTGCGAGGAGCACGTCGGTGAAGATGTCGAGGAAGCGCGGCAGGTAAGTCCTTGTGGACGCGGCCGGCGAAGACGGTGAACTCCTTGTCGGCGGTGGCGCTCAGCTCGGCGGCCATGGGGAAGAGGGCCTCGAGCAGCTGGGCGGAGGTGAGGCT
This sequence comes from uncultured delta proteobacterium, assembly GCA_963771175.1. GTDB lineage: Bacteria > Myxococcota > Myxococcia > Myxococcales > Myxococcaceae > Archangium. The sequence continues at coordinate 15,963 of CAVYSY010000041.1, read as the reverse complement.
CTGCGTGCCACCCTCGGAGAGCACGTCGGCGGTGAGGGAGGTGAGGCCCTCCTTGCCCTTCGGGTCATCCACCGAGCCGGTGTGGAAGACGAGCCGGAAGCTGACGATGGGGTTGGCCGGGTTGGCCTGCACGACGACCTGCAGGGGCGCGGGCTGCTTCAGGGGCACCGCGGCCACGGTGTCCGGGACCTTGGGCTCGGCGGGGGCCGGCGCCGGCTGGCGGGGCCTGGGGCGGAGGGGCCTCGGCCGTGGGAGCGGGCTGGGGCGTGGTGGCGCAGGCGCCGAGGCACAGCGCGGCGGAGAGGGCGAGGGAGCAGGGAGATGAAGGAGCGCATCACTTCTTGCCTCCGGCCGGCGTGAGGGTGAGGACGGTGCGGTTGGCGGCGGTGAGGTACTTCTTGGCGAAGGTCGATCAGGTCGGCCGGCTTCACCTCGGAGACCTTCTGGTAGTGGCGGGCGAGCGCGTCCGGCGTGCCGTAGATGCCGGCGTACCAGGAGAGCTGGGTGGCCACGGACTTGGCGGTCTCCATGCCCATGAGGAGCCCGTAGCGGGTGTTGCTCTTGATGGCCTCGACGCGGGCGGCGTCCACCTTGCCGGTGGCGAGCTCGCTCACGGCGGCATTGAAGGCGGACGCGACGGCGGCGCGGTGGCCCTCCTCCTTGAGGACGGCCACGAGGCTGAAGAGGTGCGGGTCGCGGTGGATGGAGAAGTCGCTGCCAATCTGCTGGGCGAACTGCTTGCTCCAGCACGAGCTCCTTGTAGAGCGGGCTGGTGGGGCCGACGAGGTAGTCGGTGAGCACGGTCTGGATGGCGGCGTCGGAGGTGTCGAGCCGCGCGGCCGGCGTGTGCCAGGCGAAGATGTGGCGGGGCTGGGTGGGCTGGGGCCAGTCGATGTGGACGGCGCGCTGCTTCGTCTGGCGGCGGCTCGGCGGGCACGGGGACGGGATGGCGCTCTTGCGGTCCCACGGGCCGTAGTGCTTGCGCACGGCCTGCATCAGCTGCGCGTCGTCGAAGTCGCCGACGATGACGAGCAGGACGTTGTCCGGGGTGTACCAGCGCTCGAAGAAGGCTGCGGCTGTACTCGTAGGCCTGGGGCATGGCCTTGATGTCGTCGTAGAAGCCGAGCGTGGTGTGCTGGTAGGTGTGCTTGGTGAAGGCGGTGCGACCGAGCTCCTCCTCAATCTTCAGGTACGGCTGGGCGGCGTTCTTGTGGTACTCGCCGAGCACGGCGAGGGCCTCGGTCTGGAAGGACGGCTCGGAGTACTCGAGGTTGCGGAAGCGGTCGGCCTCGATCTCCACCAGCTTCTCGCAGGCCGGCGGTGGGGCCGTACGAGTGGTAGACGGTGACGTCGTCGGAGGTGAAGGCGTTGTCGTCGAAGCCGAGCGTGCTGATGACCTTCTCGCGCTCGCCCTCGGGGAAGCTCTTCGTGCCCTTGAACATCATGTGCTCGAAGAAGTGGGCGAAGCCGGTGCTGGCCCGGCTCCACCTCGTTGCGCGAGCCCACGCGCACCACCGTGTAGTAGGCGACGAGGCCCGGCGAGTTGAAGGGCACGCGGACGACCGTGAGCCCGTTCGCCAGGCGTGTCGACCTTCATGGGGTAGGGGAAGAAGGGGGAGGGGGCTGGCTGCTCGGCGGTGGCGGGCAGGGCCGTGCCCAGCAGGAGCAGCAGGAGGGGGAGGAACCTTCGGTGCATGCGTGTCCTCAGGTGGTGGAAGCACCTACGTTGGGGGTCCAAGGAACGGCGCAGCCTACTTGCTATTCCCGCGAGCGGGAGGGCATCGAGCGGGGGCGTTGGAGAACGACATCGCGAGGCGTCAGGAGGATTGACCCGGCCCCGTCAGCGGTTATGGTGAATGCAGCAACGAGGAAGTGAGTGAAGTTGAAGTGCCCGAAGGGGGCGACCTGGTTTCGACGGGGGCATGGAAGTTCGAGACGCGTGCCGAGCTTGTTGGTTCGCTCGTAAAACCACTGACACAGACACAAAAGCCAACGACAACGTTGAGCTCGCGCTGGCTGCCTAACTAGCAGTTTCCTAGTGCGCGGTCCTCCCGCTCTCGGCCCGTGGGGTGGGGTAGGACCGTCATAATGCGGGCTGGCCGACGAGGGTGCCTGGACTCTCGGCGGTGAGATCATCCAGGACCGGCTCACAGAATCCCGTCCGTGGGAGTCTGGGGGACGTAACAAATCGCGGACTACGCACGTAGGGTCGAAGGACGGAAGGCTTTCGGACGAGGGTTCGATTCCCGCCGCCTCCACTGGATGTAGCAAAGCCCCGGCCGCCATCAGGCGAGCCGGGGTTTTCTTTTTCCGCTGAAGCCGCCAGCGCCAGCCGGGCGAGCTGGCCGCGCTCGTGGCGCTGCACCTTGAGCTTTGCCACCGGGTGTTCGGATCGTAGTGCTTCCAGCGAAGACCGGCGGCCTCCCCGTGCCGGAGCGCGGCGATACCTTTTCCCCATCCGCCCCACGGGTCCTGACGGTCTTCTCTTCGAGGGGCCCGAGTACCGCTACACCTTCGTCGCCCCGCTGGCGGACGCGCATGACCCCATGGCCATCACTCGGCGCACCTCCTTGCACGGGGAGCGCATTCCGTGCCTCGTCATCCTCAAGCGCGTGGAGATGCCGCCCGAGGACGAGCGCCGCCAGCGAGCCGTGGAGGAAGTGCAGCTCGCCACACGGCTGCACCACCCCGGCATCGCCCAGGTGTACGAGCTGGCGGAGCACCAGGGCGAGCCCTACGTGGTGATGGAGCACACCCCGGGCCTCTTCCTGGCGACGGCCATGGAGACGGCGCTGCTGCTGGGCAGGACGCTCGCACCGGCCCATGCCGTCTACATCGCCGCCCAGGTGGCCGACGCGCTCCACTACGCCTGGAACAGCCAGAACGACGAGGGCCGACCGCTGCAGGTCGTCCACCGGGCGGTGAGCCCCATGAGCATCTGGGCGGGTGACTTACGAAATGATGGAGGCAGCGTTCCGGCCGCCGGCGCGGACGGGAGCGAGGCCTGATTGGATGGAACCCTTCGCCCGGACGATCGACGCGGCAAAGAAGTACGTCGTGTCGAGCACCCTGGACCGGGTCGATTGGAACGCGGAGCTCGTGCGCGGGGATCTAGGGAGCGCCGTTCAGCAGCTGAAGCGGGAGTCTGGTAAGGGACTGCTCGTGGGAGGCGTGAAGCTCCCGCTGGCCTTGGCGGAGCTGGGATTGATCGATGAGTACGAGTTCGTGGTGCAGCCCAGGCTAGCGGGTCACGGGCCGACGTTGTTCGCGGGGCTATCGAAGCATATCGACTTGAGGCTCGTGAGCCGGCTGGAGTTCGGCTCGGGGGCGGTAGCGATGCGGTATGAGCCGAGAAAGTAGCCATTGGGCTTGTTAGCCCGAGTCGGCCGCATCATGGAGCAACGTCGGCCCCGGCCGTCCTGCCAGCAGGGGCAGCGCAGGGGAGCAGGGGGCTTGGGCCTGTTGGCTGTGGCGGCGCGGGCCTCAACACCACGCGGCCTTAGTGGCGCTGGCGCCGGGGTCAGGCTGGCACCTGCCGTGGGCAAGCCCAGGTGCTCCAGAATAGCTCGCACTGCTCCCGCTTGCTTCACGTACGCCAAGAGCCGCCGCCGGCCTCCACACCTCACGCAGGCGAATACGTCGAAGTCGAACGTCCTCCTGAGCACCTCCGCCCAGTCCACTCCCGACGGCCTCTCCTTCATCCGCTCCTTCCTGCCCGCTGCTTCAAGCGCCACGCTCGCCTCCTCCTCACCTGCTTGGGGGAACATCTTCTCGAGCTGGGTTCAGTTTCGGGAATAGCGATCATGACGGCGCGAGACTTTCAGGACGAATGGAGACTGTAGCCGCGGAGGTTCGGCGCTAACTTCGCCAGACAATCGTCAGTTCGACTACATCTTCGGCGCTGCATGAGCTGCCTGAGATGACACGCTGTGCCTTAAGTCGGGCAATCCATTCCGAATCTCCCTGAATGCCGTTTTGCCGTGCGAAGACGAGGACGATCTCGAGGGGAGCACTTCACTTCCGCCAAAACAACAGGTGCGTGATGCCGCTCGGGCTCGGGATCGTTTCGAGATGGAAGCGATCGAGCAGGTGATCGTAGCTCTCCCAAAGACGCTCGCCCTTGCCCGCGATCATCGGCGCAACGGCAATATGCATCTCATCGATCAGGTCTTCCGCGAGAAACTCGCGGATCGTGGCGACACCCCCGCCGATGCGGACGTCCTTGCCTCCCGCTGCTTCCTTCGCTCTCCGCAGCGCTTCCTTCGGACTTGCGGTGATGAAGTGGAAGGTCGTGTCGCTCAACGAGAATGAAGGGCGGACAAAGTGCGTCAGCACGAAGACCGGCGTGTGGAACGGCGGTTTGTCACCCCACCAGCCCTTCCAGGCCTCGTTTTCCCAGGGTCCGCGCTGCGGCCCGAATTTGTTCCGACCCATGATCTCGGCGCCGATGTTTCGGTCGTAATCGCGCCTGAAATAGTCATCGAGCCCCCGGCTACCGTCCGCGTTGGTACCAAAAGGAGGACTCGACGTCGCGAACGCCCAGCCCATGAGCTTCATGGGATCTAGACTACCGAATGGGTGCTCCAGACTCTGCCCCTCGCCTGAGCCAAATCCGTCCTGCGTGATCCCGAAATTCTGAACTCGTACGCGCTGGGTCATTTGCATCTCCTCTTCAAAAGGTCGGCCCTTGTTCCGCCCGGCTTTCGATTGTCACACCATTTGAAGGGCCCAATGAGCGGGATGACCATCGGCCAGTCTTGATATAGGATAGGGCGTCGTTTTGGCGAACTTATGGGAACACACCGAAATCGGTCAACAGGCTGATCGTCCGGCCAAGTTCGTCTCTTCCCGCGAGCACCTCGTAGAACCCGTCACCCAGGCCCGAGGCGAAGACCGCGATCTTGTGCTCCCCGATCACGTGCATTCCCCAGCTGCCGCTCGGGCTCTCCAGCGTACCGCTCGGCGCGAGCGTCATCGCCAGTACGTCGGTGTAGTCCCGCATGCTCGGTGGCCGCGAAGAGTGCGTCGTAGTCGGGCGGCGGCGCCTTGATGAGCCCGCGCTCCCGAAGCTGCGCAAGCCGCTCTGACTGCGCTGTATCGGCGCGTTCGCCCAGCCAACTTGAGGCCAACTCCGCGAGGTGCTCCCGCAACGATCCGCCGTCCTGGGCGACCCAGCCGTCGCAGCCCGCAGCGTCTATCTCGTCCGCCCATTGCTCCAGCAGCGTGAGCAGATAGGGCACAACATCGGCCCGCGACTTCGATAGCGTCGCCAGGTGCAGCTCCAGCTCTTGTTGCGTTGACATTCCCAGACTGAGGGCATACAGGCTGCGACTCTCCTCGAGCGGCAGAGGCGGCAAATCCTGCTTGGCGCGGCAGGACTCCACCCAGTGTCTGGCCATCGTGTCGCGCAGCAGGACTGGGCTGGCGAGCACGCGCTCGAAATCCTCGGGCGACCGGAGCGTATCGACTGACAGCAAGGGCCAAGCGGGGAAATATTCCGGGTACAGACCTTCCCAGTCGAGCGCGCCGGCGAGTCGCCGGTAGCCCTCGGCGAACGCCCTCAGCTGCTCTACATCGGCTTGCACCTCTGCCGGAACCGGCAGTTCCCACTGACGCTGGTTCGAGAGGTTGTCCCCTTTATCATACAGCGCGACGGTGATGCTGAGCTGGCCCTCTCCGTCCGCGGCGTCGAACTTCACGCCGATGCGCGCGCCGTCTCGGCTCTTCGCCGAGAAGAACGCGCCATCCATGATCTCACTAATTTCGCTGACCGAAACGCTCCGCCGAGTCCTCATGAGGACCTATATACATCTGACCGATCCTTGTGGTGCCCTGGAGGTGTCACGGCGAGAGCCCTCCGTCACGACGGGGCTCGGCGAAGGGCGGCTCCGTGCTGGACTTCAAGAGCGTCCCGGTGGCGGAGCTGGGGTTGCCCTCTGGGCCTGCGGGAAGGGAGGAGGCGGGCTTCGCTCCCTTCCTGGAACTTCAGCGCCTACGGGCTGAACATGCCGGTGAGCACGCTGGCGCGGCCTCGAGGCAGCGAGCGCTTGTACGGGCTCGTCGCCAGGTCCGAGCCGGGCTGGTACCAGCTCTGGATCTCCGCGAAGTACGTCTGGCCCGCCTGCAGCACGTCTGGGGGCAGATACACGCTTTGGAGATCCGTGTGCAGCGCCGCCACTCGCGTGACGGTGGTGCGGCCATTGCTCACGCCCAGCCGGTAGATGTTCACCACGTAGTTCGTGGCCGTGCCGACCAGCGGCTTGGACCAGCGCAGGGAGGCGTCAGTCCCCACGCCCGTGAGGTTCTGGAACGCGCCCCGCGTGTTCACCTGGGGCGCTTGCACCGGCCCGATGATCGGCTGCACAGGCGCGGCGGCGAACGCGCTCGCCTCCTGATCCACGCGGATGTCCACGCTCATGGTGTAGGGCGTCGCGGTCCCCAGCGCGTAGCTCTTCGTAAAGCCCGCGGCGACGAGCGCCACCTTCTGCCACGTCGCTGGGAGCGGGTTGTTGTACGTCATGTTCCCCGTGACGATGTCGGTCCGCTGCGCGTCAGGATTGAGCTTCACGAGCAGCGGCGGGCCGCTGATGGATGCGAGCGCCGAGCTCAGCGCGGCCGGCCGGGCGGACATCCAGAGCTCGTTGTACGTGCTGACCGCGCTTGGGTTCACCTGGGTGCGCATCGCCTCGAAGGCCGAGCGCCTCCAGTCCACCCCGAAGGTACCCGTCGCGACGGGCTGGGTGAAGGTGCCGCTGACGGTGACGGGCTGGCCCTCTACTTGCGTCATGCTCGTGTCGAGCACCTTGTGCATGGCGCGGTAGGGCACCCCATTCGCGCTCGTCTGCAGCCGCATCTGCGCCAGTGAGAACACATCCCCGCGGCTGCTGTCGAGCAGCACCGGATTGAGCATGTTGGCGTAATCAAAGCTCATCCCGGAGAGCGACGTAGCGCCCGCCTGGGGGAACCCCGTCGCGCTGCCGTCGATGTAGCCGAACGCGCCTGGGTTCAGCGAATACATGTCCAGGAAGTCCCCCGACTGCCAGGGAGACAGGCCGGTGGCGGACACCGTCACGAGTGTGGACAGCGAGGCGAAGGCGCCATCTCGGCCCCACTCCGTAGAGCCCAGATCGAACGAGCGTCCGGTGCTCACCAGGTAGCGCGAACCCAGCTTCAGGTAGATGCGCCCGGAGGGGACGCTCGGCACGGAGAGGGTGCCGTCCGCCGAGCCCGTGCCCGGGTAGGTCGTGAACTCCCCAGTCGTTGAGTCCCGCGTGTACGCCACCACCGACGTGGCCGACTGATCGTACGGCTTCGTCTCGTTCCCCGACATGGCAACGAAGGTCACCGGGCTGGTGCCGGTGACGTTGGTGATCAGGGCTCGGGTGACCTGAGAGGTCGTGTCCGCCGACACGGAGGAGTCCAGCGCCTCGGCCTCGTCGAGACCCGAGCAGCCGACCCCTGTCATGCCGATCAAAAGCCCGAGAGAAATCAATGACTTATGCACTTGGAAATGCACCCTTTCGGCGACGCCCTGAGTGGCGTCACGTAGGGGGATTTATACCGGGTAGGTCTGACATTTCCGGGAGCACTTCAATTCCCGCTTTCCGTGCACGTCCTGCGTACATGAGGTCCATGGGGTGCATCGTCATTGACGCCTGGGAGTCCAGGTGCTTGAGCTAGAAGGACATGAAGGTGCCTCGCACGCGCCGGCTGCCCTGGTTCGGCTCCGAGTCGTAGCGCGACACGACGACCATGGACTGCTGGCCGCCACCCGAGGCCCGTACGAGGTGCCTGACACCTTTCCGGGGGCGGCGGCAGCACCTCGAGGATGCCGATGCGCTCGTCTCGGCCGCGCAGCCGCTCGCTTCTAGCGCAGCGCCGCGAGGGCCGCGCCGACCTTCGCCACCGTCACCGACACGGGCGTCGTCACCTCCGGGGCGAAGATGGCCACGCGGAGCTCCTCGAAGGCCCACCGCAGCTCCTGCGCCGCCTCCTGGTCACGCACGGTGGCGCGCCTGGCGAGGAAGGTCTCCCACAGGGGGGTGAAGGGCGCGGCCTTCCCTGCGTCCTTGCCGGGGTTCGCCACCGCACGCGACAGCCGTGCCTGGGCCGCGCGGAGGTAGCGCGGGTAGTCCAGCAGGCGCGAGAAGGGAATCCACTCGATGAGGTTCGCGGGGAACAGGTGCCCGAGCTGCGAGCGGATGTCCCGCACGGCCGCCGCGCCGCTCGGCCCCCGTGATGCGGCCTTGAGTGCAGCGAGCGTCGCAGCGAGCGCCGAGGAGGTGGCCCTGACGGCCGTCCGCCCAGTCCCGGGCCGCACGCTCGATGCGCGGTGAGCCCTCACGGACGAGCGCCTCGAAGGCCGCCTTCGTGCGGGGCAGCGGCGCGCCCGGTGCGAGCTTGAACGCATCGTCGACGCTGCGTGCGAGGACGAGCGCCCGGAAGGCGTCGGCCTGGCCCCGCGCGGGCGGCGCGCCGTCCAGGGACGGGAAGGGCGGCGGCATGCGCGCGGCGCTGACGGCCACGTGTCCGCGCGCGGCGAGCATCAGGAGCCGGCGGACCCCCGTGCGCGTGGCCGCGTCGGCGGCGGCGGAGGTCTCGAGCAGCACCAGGTCCACGGCAGCGCCCCGGTCGACGAGCGCGGGGTAGCTGCGGACCTCGAGCCCGCCGACCCGCCGGGTGACCACGGGGGGCAGCTCGCCGAAGGTCCAGGCCGTCAGCCCCTTGCGCTCCCAGTCCGAGGCCGGTGCCACGCTGCGCAGCGCCGCCCGTGCACGTCCCCCGTACTGCTCGAGCAGCGCGTCGGCGTCGCGGCTCCGCGCGAGCTCCTTTCCCCGCTCGTCGAGCACCCGGAGCGTGATGCGCAGGTACGGCGCCACGGCATCCGCCCGGAAGGACTCCTCGGGCACGTCCACGCCGCACAGCCGGGACACCGCACGCGCGAGCGCTGGAATCATCGGCCCGCGGAAGGGCACCAGCTCCTTCTCGAGACGGTCGACCAGGTCCGGCACCGGCCCCAGCTGCTTGCGCTGGGCGCGGGGGACCTGCTCGAGCAGCGCGGTGAGCTTCTCCCGCTGCCACCCGGGGATGGTCCAGTCGAGCTCACCCGGGACCAGCTGGGCGAGCAGCAGCAGCGGCACGCTCAGGGTGATGCCGTCGTCCTCGGCCGAGGGGTCGAAGGTGTACGTCACCGGCACGGACGCGCCGTGCAGGGTGAGGGCGTCCGGGTAGTGCGCCGGGGACAGGCCCGGGTCGTGCGCGAGCGCATCCTCCATCGAGAGGACGAGCACGTCGGGGTCGGCCGCCTCGGCCTTGCGGCGCCAGGCCTCGAAGCTCGCTCCGTCCGTCACGTCCGCCGGGACGCGCTGGTCGAAGAACGTCAGCAGCGCCTCGCTCGTCGAGCAGCTCGCTGCGCCGGGCCTTGTCCCGCAGGCGTGCCACGCGCTCGAGCACCTGGCGGTTCTTCTCCTGGAACGCCCCCCGCGTGCGGTACTCGCCGCGCACCAGGGCATGCTCGAGGAACATCAGCCGTGCCCGGGCGGCGTCCATGCTGGCGTAGTGCCACGGGGCGCTCCTTGAAGACCTGCGAGCCCGAAGAGGGTCGCGTTCTCCTTCACCACGGCGCGCGCGGACTTCTCCGACCAGTGCGGTTCGGAGTAGCTGCGCTTGAGCAGGTGGGGGGCCGCCGCCGCGAGCCACTCCGGGTCGAGCTTCGCCACCGTGCGCGCGAACAGCTGGGACGTCTCCACGAGCTCGAACGCCATCACCCAGGCCGGGGGCTTCCTCGCGAGCGCCGACGAGGGGTGAACGCATGAAGCGCGTCTGCTTCGCGCCCGTGTAGTGGCGCTGCTCCGGATTCCACTGGCCGATGCGGGACAGGAGCCCGGTGAGGAGCGCCTGGTGCAGGGCGTCTCCCGCGCGCCGGGGCGCCCCGGCCCTTGCGCGGCAGGCGCAGCTCGCGGACGATCTCCTCGAGCTGGCGCTGGACGTCCCGCCACTCGCGCACCCGCAGGAAGGACAGGAAGTTGTCCCGGCACACGCGCCGCAGGTGCGACGTGCCCCGCGCCCTCGGCCTCGCGCACGAACTCCCACAGCTTGAGCAGCCCCATGAAGTCCGAGTGCTCGTCGCGGAAGCGCCGGTGCAGCTCGTCCGCCTTCTGCGCGAGCTCCCGTGGCCGCTCGCGCGGGTCCTGCAGGTTGAGCGCCGCGGCGACGACGAGCACCTCGTCCAGGCAGCCGTACTCGGCGCCGGCGAGGATCATCCGCGCGATGCGCGGGTCCACCGGGAAGCGCGCGAGCTGGTGCCCGAGCGGCGTCAGGGTGCGCTCCTTGCCCTCGATGGCCCCGAGCTCCTCGAGCACCCGCTAGCCCTCGGCGATGGCCTTCGGCTGGGGCGGGTCGAGGAAGGGGAAGTCCTCGACGTCGCCGAGGCCGAGCGACTTCATCCGCAGGATGACCCCCGCGAGCCCGGTGCGCTTGATCTCCGGGTCGGTGAAGGCGGGCCGCGAGGTGAAGCTCGCCTCGTCGTAGAGGCGCACGCAGATCCCCTCGCGCACGCGGCCGCAGCGCCCCTTGCGCTGGTCGGCGCTGGCCTGGGAGATCGGCTCGATCTGCAGGCGCGTGGTGCCCGAGCGCGGGTCGTAGCGCGACAGGCGCGCCACCCCCGTGTCCACGACGTACACGATGCCCGGGATGGTGACCGACGTCTCGGCGACGTTGGTGGCGAGGATGACCCGGCGCTCGGGGATGCTGGCGAAGACGCGCGCCTGCTCGGCGGCCGACAGGCGCGCATAGAGCGGCTGCACCACCGTGCCGCGGAGCTCGCGCGCGTTCAGCGCGTTCTCGGTCTCGCGGATTTCCCGCTCGCCGGGGAGGAACACGAGGACGTCGCCGTCCGGGTCGAGCGAGAGCACGTTCGCGACCGCGTCGGCGACGGCGTCGGCGAGCTCGGCGTCCTCGGGGGGCGGCTCGTAGAGCACGTCCACCGGGAAGGTGCGGCCCTCCACCTGGATGACCGGAGCTCCCCCGAAGAACCGCGAGAAGCGCTCGGTCTCGATGGTGGCCGAGCTCACCACCACCTTGAGGTCGGGGCGCCTGGGGAGGATGCGCTTGAGCCACCCGAGCAGGAAGTCGATGGTGAGGCTGCGCTCGTGGGCCTCGTCGAGCACGAGCGTGTCGTAGCGGCGCAGGAGCGGGTCGCCGTGGATCTGCGCGAGCAGGATGCCGTCGGTCATGAACTTCACGGCCGTCGCCGGGACGAGCGGTCGTCGAAGCGAATCTGGTAGCCGACGTCCGTGCCGAGCTGCGTGCCGAGCTCGCGTGCCACGCGCGCCGCCACGCTCGTCGCGGCGATGCGCCGGGGCTGGGTGACGCCAATCTGGCGCGGGCGGCCGCGCCCCATGGCGAGCAGGACCTTCGGCAGCTGCGTCGTCTTCCCCGAGCCGGTGGCCCCCGCGACGATGACGACCTGATGGGCGGCGATGGCCGCGGTGATGTCCTCCACCCGCGCTCGAGATGGGGAGCTCGGGGGGGAAGTGCAGGATGGGCAAGCCGCCGGGGATGGGGACGGGTGAGTCGCCGGACATGGCAGCAAGGCCTAGCACCGAAGCGGACGCTCCGCCCTAGAAGAAGCGTGTGGGGCCTGCTCGCTCGGGGGGCGAGCTTCAATGCTGCGCCCGGCGGTGGAAGTGCGGCGTCACTTGCAACGCCGAGCCGAAGAACTGGATGAACGACACGGCCCCGACCTGCCCGCCACGCAGGCCCTGCCGCCGTGCCCTCCGGCGCTGCAGGGCGAACACCGCGCGCAGGAAGAGGGTGAGGACGTCCGAGACGAGTCCCACGTCCTTGAGCAGCACCCACCGCACTCGGTGCGGAAAGGACAGCGTCCACTGACGGTAGGGCACGTGAGGCAGCACCCGCTCCACCAGGTGCACCGCCGTCACCTGCGCGCGCTTCGCGTTGCAGGAGGGACACACCCCTCGGCCCTTGCACGAGAAGGCGACGAGCAGCTCGTCCTTGCAACTCTCGCAGCGTACCCGCGCGAAGCCGTGCGCCAGCACGCCGCACTCCAGGTACCGGGCGAAGTCCCGCTCCACGTACCGGGGCAGGCCGCGCCCCACCTCGCTCGCCTCCTCCAGCAGCGTGGCGAGGTTGTCCCTCACCGCCTCGTACAGCACCGTCCCCTCCGGCTGCCTCCGCCGGTACGCCCACCCACGCTCCTCCACCTGCCCCTCCCCAGCCACACCTCGCCAGGGCACACGCTACCGTCTGCCTCCCACGGGACTCCGTGGAGCCCCTGCCTGCTTGTGGGGTTCGGGGCCTACGAGAGCAGGAGCCGCAGGAGGGTCGCAGCCCGCGCCGGATTGCCCCCTTCCAGGGCCTTCAGGGCCGCCGCGACGTGCCTTGCTACATTGCTACAGCAGACCCGCGCTGGAGCGCTCTCAACACAGCTCGGCATGGGGCAGGGGGCGGCGTAAGCGGCTGGAACTCCTACGAAAACCACCCTCAAACGTTCTGGAATGCTCTCGCCGAATGCCTCCGGCGGCGGGTTCGATTCCCGCCGCCTCCACTGGATGTAGCAAGGCCCCGGCCGCCATCAGGCGAGCCGGGGTTTTCTTTTTCCGCCGAAGCCGCCAGCGGCAGCCGGGCGAGTTGGTCGCGCTCGTGGCGCTGCACCTTGAGCTTGACCAATCGGGCCACCCACGCGTCCTCGAAGTCCACGGCTGGAAGCGCGGGCTTATAAGAGCCCATGCTCCAGAGCTGCTGCCACATGGAGGTCCACGCCTCGGTGTCGCGGATGACCACGCGCTGCCGCTCCTGAATCGGGGTGTTGTATTTGCAGAACCTCCCCGTGTCGTCGAAGTGGTCCGTGCACTCGGGGAGCGGCGGGCGGAGAACCCGAGGGACGCCCGCGTCGGGGTCCGTGCTGCCGGCATCGGGGTCCGTGCTGCCGCCGTCGCGGACTGTCGTGGGGGGCGGCTCCGTCTGGCCGCCTTCCTTGGGTTCACAACCGGTGGTGGTGAGGAGCAGGTACGCGAGTGCCGTCATGCTTGATGAGGGGATGCGCATGAGAGCCTCCACGATGGGGGCGTGAACCACACCCCGGTCGCGGTACTCTAGTCCAGTGAGGATCAACCGCGGTGACGTGTTCTGGATCGGGCCAGATGACTCGCGCGGGCCTGTCCCGGGCTACTCCCATCCCCACGTGGTGGTTCAAGACGACGTCTTCAATCACTCGCGCATCACGACCGTGGTCGTGTGTGCATTGACGTCGAACCTGCACCGGGCGAACGAGCCGGGGAACGTCCTGCTCGAGGTGGGCGAGGGGAACCTTCCCAAGCAGAGCGTTGTGGTCGTGTCGCAGGTCTCCTCGGTCGACAAGGCCCGCCTGGGTGAACGCCTCGGGTCGCTGTCCGACACGCGGGTGGAGCAGATTCTGGCCGGCCTGCGATTCCAGCAGGTGTCGTTCTTCGAGAGGTAGCGAAGAGATGTCCACTCGATCCACCACACCCGGAGCACGGCGAAACCGCACACCGCGCAAGCCATGGGTCGCACTCGCCGCGGCCACGGTGCTGGCAGGGTGCTTCCATTCCGGCACGCCGGTCCGGGCCGATGCGAGGCCACCGGCGCCCCAGCACACGCAGCCCATCCCCCCAGAGGCGAAGACCCCGCCCGAGGACACGGTGGCGAAGCCTCTGGCCGTTCAGGCCAGGGGGCCCGCGCCCGGGTGGGCCTCGTCCGAGGACAAGGAGGCCCCGCCAGCTGTCGGACCTCGAAGGAGTCTTCCAGCAGCTGAACAGGCCGGTGCGGATGGAGACGCTGAGCTCGGGCGTGGTGGTGTGCCGGGTGGTGGTGACGACACGGGGCTTCGACGAGCTGCTCGCGCCCGACCTGCGAGTCACGCTCCGGCTGGGCTCCACCCCCATGGTGACGCGACGGGGACCCGAGGACCACTCTGAGATGTACCTCTCGGCTCCAGCCGTGCGGCTGCGCCAGGGGGACGTGGTGTCGGTGGAGGTCGCGGATCGAGACGTCCTCATCGATGAGCCCCTCGACTTCACCCAGGGGCGCTTCGAAGGAGCCTTCCCACTCGAGCTGCGCTCGCGCCACACGTGGACGGGCTGCGTGGTGATGGAACCCCGGCAGGTCGATCAACGGGCACCCCGGTACGTGGCCGCGATGGACAAGCGGCTGGCTGAACTGGAGCGAGCGCGCCCGCATCCCATGCAACCTCAATGGGGCTACCCCGGACAGAGGGTGGAGCAGGCCCGGGACGAGTTGCTGGCACTGGCCTCGCTGGTGGGGTGGGAAGACGGGCGCGTTCGCGAGCGCCTCGCGCGGCTCGACGCCTTCCAGGCCCGGTGGGACGAAGCGATGAAGCACGCCGTGAGGCAGATGGCGGAGCGGCTGCCGCGAGCGGGAGGACTCGAGCGCATCCTCGGCGGAAGGCTGATGGTGAGGGTCCTCGACACCAGCTGCCACCATCGGGCGGTCTCGCGCGAGCAGCAGATGCGGCCGTACTACCCGGGCTGCGAAGTGGAGGTGGAGCTGATGCAGGAGAAGGGAGCACCGCTCGTCATCCACCCGAGCCAGTCCTGGCGAAGCAACCTCCCGACGGCGACGCTCATCCTGCACGACGGACAGATGCACCAGATGGAGCCGGGCCGGGTGCGGCTCGGCGGATACTCGTCGCGGCCCGTGACGCTGTCACCCGGACAGACGGTGACGGTGGTGTGGCAGGTGAAAATCGACGAGGGCTCCTCCCCCCCCGCCATGCTGTGGCTCTCGTCAAACGGCCGTGACAGCCTGCTGCGGCTCGACGGGACCTCCGCCCAGGTGTCAGACGACTCGTAGGGGGCGAGGTGTCGGAACGAGTCCTTTGACACCTCCCCGGGTCTACTCCAATGCGTCTCGCCTTCAAGCAGTTTGCAAGCAAGCTCGGCGTCGAGCACAGCCTGCGTAGCAACTTGGAAGACCCACACACCCTGCGCCTGGTGCTCGTCGCTCAGGGCCCCGAAAAGAAGGTTCGTGCGTTCACCAGGGCCGCTGTCGAGTTTCTGCGGGAGTGACTGAGGTGGGGCGCGGTCTGCCCTGGTACGTGGAGCGGGACTTTGCCAGGTACCTTGGGCTTGACCGTGCTGCTCCTCACCACCACCGGTTGTGAACCCAAGGAAGGCGGCCAGATGGAGCCGCCCCCCACGACAGTCCGCGCACGGCAGCCGGCAGCACGGACCCCGACGCGGGTGTCCCTCGGGTGCTCCGCCCGCCGCTCCCCGAGTGCACGGACCACTTCGACGACACGGGGAGGTTCTGCAAATACAACACCCCGTTCCAGGAGCGGCAGCGCGTGGTCATCCGCGACACCGAGACGTGGACCTCCATGTGGCAGCAGCTCTGGAGCATGGGCTCTTATAAGCCCGCGCTTCCAGCCGTGGACTTCGAGCGGGAGCTCGTCGTCGTGGCGATGATGGGCGCTCGGGGCTCGCCCGGCTACCACATCGTCGTCCGGGAGGTGGCCGTGCGCGACGGCGGGCTCGCTGTCACCGTGCAGGAGATAGAGCCAGACCCGACGTGGCCAAACGGTGGTTGTGGCACCGGGGGAGTGGCCTCCTATCCGGTCGCCGCGATGCGTGTCCCTCGCACGGCGGGAGAGGTGCGCTTCATCGAAACGCACGTGGCGTACAACGATTGCGGGTCATAGCGCACGCGAAGGCGGCTACTCCACCCGGGAGGTGTCAAAGGACTCGTTCCGACACCTCGTCCCCTACGAGCCGTCTGACACCCTGGCTCGGGATTACCAGCTCCCCGAGTCTGTAACCGGCGGCGCGGCTCAGGGGCGCTATGGCCGAGAAGGCCGGGGTCCTGTATACAATTTCGAGCCATCGGTACGCGCATGAGGCAGGGCCCCATTTCCGGTCGCGCCACGCAGGGCAGTTTCTTCGAGGGCTTGTTCATCCGCTCACT